>NZ_BJMN01000044.1 GCF_006539185.1 Streptomyces gardneri | reverse complement strand
TCGGTGAAACCACAGTATCACGACGCGGGGAGGGAAAACCTCAGGTCAGCCGCTTGTCCCCGTGCTCTTGAGCTTCGCTCCGGCGTCCGCCGCGCGCTGGAGAGCGTCCTGAAGGTCCTCCTGCGCCTTGCCGTACGCCGTCCAGTCGCCCTTCTGGAGCGCCGCCTCGCCCGCGTCGTACGCCTTCTGGGCGTCGGCGATGGCCGCCTTCAGCGCGGCGTCGTTCGACGTGGGTGCCGGAGGCGTGGTGCCGTCCTTCGGCGGGGTCGTGGGCTTCGTCGGCGCATCCACCCCGAAGACCGCGTTCAGCGCGTCGGTGAGGTTGTCCTCGAACACGGTGGTGTCCTTGGTCGTGTCACCGTCCGGCTGGTCCGCGTCCACGTAGGACACCGCGACCTTCTTCAGGAGCGGGTACAGGGCGTTCCGGCCCTGGGCGTACACCGGCTCCACGTACAGGAACCCGCCGTCGAGCGGCACGGTCAGCAGGTTGCCGTACTGGATGTCGGAGTCGGCGCCCTTCATGTCCCGGACGAACTGGGCGACGTCCGGCAGACCGTTGAGCTTGCTCTGCACCTGGGCCGGACCCGGCACGTCCTCGGTGACCCGCAGCAGTCTCAGCCGGCCGTACTCCTTGCTGGTGGCGTCGGCGTCGACCGCCATGAAGCCGCCCAGGTTGGGCCGGCCGTTCGGCGTGAACGTCGTCGTCAGCGAGAAGCGCTGCGCCGTGTCCCCGGGCATCTTCATGCTCAGGTAGTACGGCGGGACCGCGTTGCCGTCCTTGTTGGTCGGGTCGTCCGGCACCTGCCAGGCGTCCGAGCCGCTGTAGAACTGCGCGGGGTCGGTGACGTGGTAGCGGGTCAGCAGCTCGCGCTGGACCTTGAACATGTCCTGCGGGTAGCGCAGGTGCTCCATCAGGTCGCCGTCGATCTCGGACTTCGCCTTCACCGTGTCCGGGAAGGCCTTCATCCAGGTCTTGAGGACCGGGTCCTGCGTGTCCCACTGGTAGAGGTTCACCGTGCCGTCGTAGGCGTCGACGGTGGCCTTCACCGAGTTGCGGATGTAGTTGACCTGGTTCTGCTGGGCGACGACGGCGCGCTGCTGGTTGCCGACGGTCAGGGAGTCGGCCGTGGTGTCGCCGAGCGTGGTCCGCGAGGCGTACGGGTAGCCGTTGGTCGTCGTGTAGGCGTCGACGATCCACTGGATCCGGCCGTTGACGACCGCCGGGTAGGCGTCGCCGTCGATGGTCAGCCAGGGCGCGACGGCCTCGACGCGCTCCTTGGGCGTGCGGTTGTAGAGGATCCGCGAGCCCTCGCCGATGGCCCCCGAGTAGAGGATCTGCGGCTCGCTGAAGGCCACCGCGTAGGCGGCGCGGTTGAACGCGCCGGAGAGGCTGACGCCGCTCTTCTCCTTGTAGCTGGTGGTCTTCTCGCCGTTCTCCTCGTAGTCCAGCTCCTTCTGCGGGCCGCCCACGATCGAGTACTGGTCGGTCTTCTCGCCGTAGTAGATCCGCTGCTGGTACTCGCCGACGTCACCGGTCGTCGGCAGCCCGGACTCGGTGAAGACCGGGGAGCCGTTGGCGTCCGTCTGCGTACCCTTGGCCATGATCGCGCCGTAGCCGTGGGTGTAGGTGAAGTGGTCGTTGATCCAGTTCCGCTTCGGGATGCCCTTGATGTTGAGCTCCCGCAGACCGATGACCGTGTCCCTGCCCTGGTAGCGGTCCACGTCCAGGGTCGTCGGGAACTGGTAGTACTTCCGCTTCTGCTCCAGCTGCTGGAACGTCGGCGAGACGATGTTCGGGTCGAGGACGCGGTAGCTGGCCGCCGAGTCGGCGTCCGTGCGGAGCTGGTCCTTGGCCTTGACCGTCGACTTGCCCGAGTAGTTCTCGGGCTTCGTCGAGTCGATCGCGTACGCCTTGCGGGTCGCGTCGATGTTCTTCTGGATGTACGGCGCTTCCTTGGCCTGCTCGTTCGGCTGGACCTGGAACTTCTGCACGATGGCCGGGTACAGGCCGCCGATGAGGACCGCCGAGAGCACCATCAGGCCGAAGCCGATCACCGGCAGCTGCCAGGTGCGGCGCCAGAGCGTCGCGAAGAACAGCACGGCGCAGATCGCGGCGATGCAGAACAGGATGGTCTTCGCCGGCAGGTACGCGTTGGCGTCGACGTACCGCAGGCCCGTCCAGTTGCCGGTGGCCTTGAAGTCGCTGGACTTCACGGCCAGGCCGTACCGGTCGAGCCAGTACGCCACGGCCTTGAGCGAGACGAAGATGCCGAGCAGCACCGAGAGGTGACCGGTGGCGGCGGCGGTCGCGCGGGCGCCCGGGCTGGTGATCCGCAGTCCGCCGTACAGGTAGTGCGTGAGCGCGGCGGCGATCAGCGACAGCACGGCGGCGGCGAAGCCGAAGGCGAGGAGGAAGCGGTACCAGGGCAGGTCGAAGGCGTAGAACGCCACGTCGAGACCGAACTGCGGGTCCTTCTGGCCGAACTTCACGCCGTTGACCCACATGAGCCAGGTGCGCCACTGACCCGAGGCGGAGGCTCCGGCGATCAGCCCCACCAGGACCGTGACCGCGAGCAGCACCCACTTCTTGAAGGGGGCGACCCCCATCCGGTACCGGTCGAGGCTCTGCTGCTCCAGCGACATCGCGCTGAGCGGCGGACGCAGCCGGTACGCCAGCCAGATGTTCAGGCCGACGGCGAGCCCCATGAGGAGACCGAAGACGGCGAAGAGCCCGATCTTGGTCCACAGAGTGGTGGTGAACACGGACGAGTACTTGACCGAGCGGTACCAGAGCCAGTCCGTCCAGAACCCGGCGAACATCACGAACGCCATGGCCAGGACGGCCAGCACCCCGAGTGTCATGAGCAGGGTGCGGGCCCGCCGGGACGGCCGGCCGACTCTCATCCTCGGCCCGGACGGGCTACCGCCGCGGTCCGGCATCTGGAAAGCCAACGTGCGCCCCTCGATGTTGATGCGTCTGAAAGCAGGCCCCGCGATCGTAGAGCCCAATGGTGCAACTTACTGAGGCTTTACCTAGTTCCCGTCTTCGGGGCAAGACGAGGCAGGATATTGGTCATGTCCAACGTTTCCCCCTCAGGCCCGGCGATGGCCGCGAGCCCCCTCACCCGCGCAGTACTCGAGATCGACGAGTACGCGTCGGGTCTCGGCTGGAACCAGCCGGCCCGTCTGTTCGCCCTCGTCGACACCGCACGGCTCCGCGCCAAGGAGCCCGCGCTCGCCTCCCAGCTCGGCCTGGGCGACGACGCCACCGCCTTCACCCCCATCGAGCAGGACAAGCTGCCGCGCGGGAAGCCGCTCGACGAGTTCCTCGGCACGATCGCCTGGCCCTCCTCCGTGGCGGGCTGCGCCCTGACCGTGGAGCGCCTGATGCTGCCGCCGTCGGCCGAGTCCCAGGTGCCGCAGGGGCTGAGCGAGAAGCAGCTCGCCAAGTGGGTCGCCGCGCACCCGGACCGCCAGGAGGTCCGGATGACCGTGGCGGTGCTGCGCGGCGGCGCCCGCGAGGCGGCGATCCGGCTGCGGGAGAAGGACACGACGACCGAGGTCCTGACCGGCCCCGACCTCGTGCCCGGGCTCGCCGAGGCACTGTCGGCGACCTTCGAGTCCTGAGCCACGCCAGGCCCTGAGCCACGCCGGTCCACGGCGGCGGTACGAAGAGGGGGCGCCCGGTCGGCCGACCGGGCGCCCCTCGTGCGTGTCCGGGCCGGTCAGCCCGCGGAGCAGCGCGGCAGGTCCGCCGTGTCGCCCTTGCGGAGCTTCTCCAGCGACTTGGTGGCGTCGTCGATGGTGTCCACCTTGATCAGGGTCAGACCGTCGGGCGTGTCGGAGGCGGCGGACGCGCAGTTGTCGGCGGGGGTGAGGAAGTACTGCGCGCCCGCGTTGCGCGCGCCGACGAGCTTCATGTCGATGCCGCCGATCGGACCGACCTTCCCCTTGTCGTCGATGGTGCCCGTGCCGGCGATGAACTTGCCGTCGGTGAGGCTCTCCGGGGTGAGCTTGTCGACGATGCCGAGGGCGAACATCAGGCCGGCGCTGGGGCCGCCGACGTCGGCGAGGTTGATGTCGATGGTGAACGGGAAGACGTGGTCGGTCCCGGCCTGGATGCCGACGATGGCCCGGTCGCCCTCCTCCGAGGTGGCGGTCCTGATGACCACCTTCCGCGTGACGGTGGGCTCCTTACGGGCCTTCTCGGCCTCGGCGGCCTCCTTGGCGGGGACGATCGTGAACTCGACGTCCTGGCCGGGCTTGCGCTTCGTGACCTGCTCGGCGACGTCGCCCGGCTCGGTGACCTTCACGCCGTCGACGGCCCTGATGACGTCACCGGCGTGCAGCTTGCCCTCCGCCGGGGAGTCCTTGACGACGGTGGCGACGATGACCCGGCTGGTCACCGGGATGCCCAGCTCCCCGAGGGCCGCCACCTTGGCGCTCTCCTGGGACTGGCTGAACTCCTCGGCGTTCTCCTGGCTCGACTGCTCCTCGGTCTTGCCGTCCGGGTAGAGCGTGTCGTGCGGCACCACCACGTTGTCGTGGGCGAGCCAGCCGTAGACCGCCTCGACGGCGTTCATCTTGTAGTCCGCGCTGGTGACACGGACCGTCGTCATGTTGAGGTGACCGTCGGTCGGGTATGTCTTGCGTCCGGAGATCGAGAGGACGGGCTCTCCCCTGGCCTCTCCCAGGGTGTTGACCGTGGGACCGGGACTCATCTCCGCGTACGGCACCGGGATCAGGACGCCTGCGATGAGCAGACAGATCAACACCAGGGTGGAGGCGAGCATCGTCGCGGTGCGGCGTGGCATGGAACGACAGTACGGGACTCGCCTGTGGGTGCACCCCTGGGGCGGTCCGTACGGGGCTGTCCGTACGGGGGCGGCCGGCGGGCCGCGTCAGCTGGACGGTGTGGACACGGGACTCACCGTCGTGGCCGCCTCGCGCTCCTGGACGACGGAGTCGGCGGTCGTGATGTGGGAACGCTCCATCGCGTCCCGGAAGCGGGCGTAGCCGGCGAGCTCGGCCACGTCACCTATCGTCTTGTTCCTCGAAGCCCAGCTTCCCCATATCGCCGCGCCGACGACTGCGAAAAGCGGAATCAGCAACCAGGCCAGCGCTGCCATCCCGACCTCCCATCCCCAGTGAGTTGACCAGCAGACTATTCATCTGTGGCATCAACGCTGCTGCCTGGGGGCCGGTTACGCAAATCGGGCGTTCGGCTACGCGCAGTCGGCGCGTCGCCTTGCGGGCCGGGACCGCTCCCGGCACGGCCTCAGCAGGCCCCCACCCACTCCTCGGTGCCGTCGGAGAAGGTCTGGTGCTTCCAGATCGGAACCTCGTGCTTGAGGTCGTCGATCAGCTTGCGGCAGGCCTCGAAGGCCTCGCCGCGGTGCGGGCAGGAGACGGCGACGACGACCGCGATGTCGCCGATCCGGAGGTCGCCGACGCGGTGCACGGCGGCCAGCGCGCGGACCGGGTAGTCGGCGACGACCTTCTCGGCGACGCGGCGCATCTCCGCCTCGGCGGTGGGGTGGCAGGAGTAGCCGAGGGCGTCGACGTCCGCGCCTCCGTCGTGGTTGCGCACGGTGCCCACGAAGAGCGTCGTGCCGCCGGAGGCGTCGTCGCCGACGGCCCGGAAGACCTCGTCCACGGAGAGCGGGGTGTCCCGGATCGCGAGGAGCTTGATCGGGTCGTCGGCGGCCTGCTCGCCGGGATGGTCGTGGGTGCGTGCCATGCGCCCATGGTGCCGTACGCCGCCGACATCCCGGAATAGCGGTTTCGACCGGTCGTCGGAACCCTCCGTAGGAGGGTTCTACAGACCGCCCCTACAGACCGCTCCCCCGGGCCCGCCCCCCGGCGCGGGTCAGATCCCGCGCCGCTTCCGCATCTGCCGGACGAGCGCCGCCGTGCCGAGCAGCGCCACCGTCGCACCGGCCGCGCCCGCGGCCGTCGCGTCCTTGCGGCCCAGGCGGCGGCCGGCGACCGTGTGGCGGCCCTCGACCTCCTCCAGGAGCGCGGTGAGGACCTCCTCGTTCGTCCACTTCGGCCGCCAGCCGGCGTCGTGCAGCCGCCCGACGCTGACCACCCAGGGGTGCATGGTGTACGCGAGGTCGCCCGCCGGGGACGGGGTGAGCCCGATCCGGTGGAGGCGGGCCGCCGCGCCGAGGGCGACGGCGGAGGGGAGCTCCATGCGCCGGATCCCGGAGAGCTCCTCGACCTCCTCCTGCTCCAGCCAGCCCTCGCAGCCGACCGCGAACTCTCCGTCGACCTTCTCCAGGGCCGCGTACTCCAGCGCGCTCACCAGGTCGTCGACGTGGCAGAACTGCCAGGTGGGCCGGGAGCCGGCGACGACGAGCAGCCGGGGCGACTCGAAGTAGCGGGTCAGCGCCGTGTCCGTACCGCCGACGAGGACGGCCGGGCGGACGACCGTGACGTTGAGGCCGGGGTGCGCGCGGGGCGCCCGGCGGCCGAGGCGCTCGATCTCCAGCATGTCGCCGACGCCGGTGGCCTCCGCCGTCGCCCTGAGCTCGGCGTCCTCGGAGAGCGGGATGTCGTTGTCGGGCAGGGCGCCGTAGACCATCGCGGAGGTGCAGAGCACCACGCGGTGCACTCCGGCGGCCGCGGCGGCGGTCAGGACCGTCTG
Organism: Streptomyces gardneri; assembly: GCF_006539185.1. Taxonomy (GTDB): domain Bacteria; phylum Actinomycetota; class Actinomycetes; order Streptomycetales; family Streptomycetaceae; genus Streptomyces; species Streptomyces gardneri. The sequence continues at coordinate 85,505 of NZ_BJMN01000044.1, read as the reverse complement.
CGTGCCGCGCACGTTGTAGGCCGTTCGGGCGGCGGGGTCGGTCTCCAGGTCGAGATCGACGGCGAGGTGCACGACGACGTCCGCGCCGCGCAGCTTCTCGGCGATGGCCGGATCGCGCACGTCGAGGATGTGCCACCGCGCCTCGGCGACCTCGCCCCGGCGCTCGTCGATCGCGACGACCTGCTTGACCTCGTCGGACGCGGCGAGGCGCCTGGTCAGCAGGTCACCGACGCCGGAAGCGGCACCGGTGACCGCGACGACGGGTCCGCGCGCGGCGGACCGGGTTGAGTGGTTTCGCGCTCCGCGAACCTGAGGATCTGGGGAACTCACCGGGCGTCTCCAGCGGTTGTCTTCAGTACGTACACGCATGACGCGTACGGACCAGGTGGCGTCCATCCTGCCGCAGGGCACGGCCCGGCGGAGCACCGAGCCCATTTCCGGCCCGGATGTCTACGCTGGTGGTGTGCGGGGCCCGTGGATCGGGCCCTGGTCGGGCAGTCGCCGTCGGCAGGAGGCCGGCGGCCCTACGAGCCGAGGAAACCTGTGAGTGACACCCCATTCGGATTCGGCCTTCCGCCGGAGGAGCCGGAGAACGGCGACGAGGGCAAGAAGAAGGACCCCGCCGGAGGTGGCCAGGGCTCCGGCAACCCGTTCGGGGCGAACCCGTTCGGCTTCGGCGGGCTGCCCGGCATGGGCGGGCCTGGCGGCGCGGACAATCCCTTCGCGGCGATGTTCGGCTCGCTGAACCCCAACGATCTGGGTGCGGCCTTCCAGCAGCTCGGGCAGATGCTGAGCTACGAGGGCGGTCCCGTGAACTGGGACATGGCCAAGCAGATCGCCCGCCAGGTGGTGGCCCAGGGCACCCCCGACGGCACGAAGGACGCCAGCGTGGGCCCCGCGGAGAAGTCCGCGGTCGAGGAGGCCGTGCGCCTGGCCGACCTGTGGCTGGACGGCGTGACCTCGCTGCCCTCGGGCGCGAGCACGGCCGTGGCGTGGAGCCGCGCGGAATGGGTCGAGGCGACGCTGCCGGCGTGGCAGCAGCTCGTGGACCCGGTCGCCGAGCGGGTCGGCGCGGCGATGGGCGACGTCCTGCCGGAGGAGATGCAGGCCATGGCCGGCCCGCTGATCGGCATGATGCGCTCCATGGGCGGCGCCATGTTCGGCCAGCAGATCGGGCAGGCCGTGGGCGCGCTCGCCGGTGAGGTCGTCGGCTCGACCGACGTCGGTCTGCCGCTCGGCCCGGCCGGGCGCGCGGCGCTGCTCCCGCTGAACATCGAGGCCTTCGGCAAGGACCTGGGCGTGCCCTCGGACGAGGTGCGGCTCTACCTGGCCCTGCGTGAGGCCGCCCACCAGCGGCTCTTCGCGCACGTGCCGTGGCTGCGGGCGCATCTGTTCGGCGCGGTCGAGGGATACGCGCGCGGGATCAAGGTCGACACCTCGAAGCTGGAGGAGGCCGTCGGCCAGCTCGACCCGACGCACCCGGAGCAGCTGCAGGAGGCCCTCCAGCAGGGCATGTTCCAGCCGCAGGACACCCCGGAGCAGAAGGCGGCCCTGGCCCGGCTCGAGACGGCGCTCGCGCTGGTCGAGGGCTGGGTGGACGCGGTGGTCCACGAGGCCGCCAAGTCGCGGCTGACCTCGGCGGACGCGCTGCGCGAGACGCTGCGCCGGCGCCGGGCCTCGGGTGGTCCGGCCGAGCAGACCTTCGCGACGCTGATCGGTCTCGAGCTGCGTCCGCGGCGGCTGCGGGACGCGGCGCGCCTGTGGGCCTCGCTCACGGACGCGCGCGGGGTCGACGGCCGGGACGGGCTGTGGGAGCACCCGGACATGCTGCCGACGGCGACCGACCTGGACGACCCGGACGGCTTCGTCCACCGCGAGCACCTCGACTTCTCGGAGCTGGACAAGATGCTGGGCGAGGCGGCGGAGGGCCGCTCCGAGGACGAGGGCGACGACAAGAAGTGAGCCTGTACGACGACGCGGTCCTCGTGCTGAACGGGTACGAGGACCAGCCGGAGCTGCGTGATGTCTATCTGGACCATCTCGCGGAGCACCCGGACGGCATGTACAAGCCCTGCGGGGCCGGGCATCTGACCTCCAGCGCGCTGGTGATCGATCCGGCGCGGGGGCGGGTGCTGCTGACCCTGCACAAGAAGCTGGGCATGTGGCTGCAGATGGGCGGCCACTGCGAGGAGGGCGACGCGACGGTCGAGGCCGCCGCGCTGCGGGAGGCGACGGAGGAGTCCGGGATCGCGGGGCTGACCCTGCTGCCGGGCGGTCCCGTGCGGCTCGACCGGCATCCGATCCCGGCGCCGTGCCACTGGCACCTGGACGTGCAGTACGCGGCGCTGGCCCCGGCCGACGCGGAGGCGGAGATCAGCGAGGAGTCGCTGGACCTGCGCTGGTTCGCGTACGAGGACGTGGCGGGCGTGGCGGACACCTCGGTGGTCGAGCTGCTGAAGGGCACGCTGGCGCGGCTCGCCTGAGTACGCGTAAGGGGCGACCTCCATGGGAGGCCGCCCCTTACGTGTGTGCCGTGCTCAGTTCCAGGCGTTGTTCTGGTTCTGCGCGTGGGCGCCCTGCTGGCCGGCGCCGAACTGGGCGGCGATGCCCTGGCCGATGGCCGCGTGCTGCGGGGGCATGACCTCGCTGGGCTGGACGAGCGCGAAGCCTTGGCCGAGGAAGCTGAGCTCCCAGCCCTCGCCCGTGTCGCCGCGGCGGCGGCGGACGCTGGAGTTGGTCGTCTGCGCCTGCATCTGGACGCGCAGCCCGGTGGACCAGGCGACGATCGCGTCCGCGTCGACGCTGACGTACTTCTCGGGCGTGACCTGCATCATCAGCGGCTGGCCGGAGGTCATGAGGGCGACCTTGCCGCGGCCGGAGATGTTGAGCTGGTACTTGCCGGAGCCGGAGATGCCGTACTGGCTGTCGACGGCGATGACCTCGGTGTGGAGGGTCGAGTCGAGCGCCAGGACGTAGGAGCTGTCGACGGTCAGGCCTTCCTGGTCGACCTCCACGACATGCACGTACTGCGCGAGGTTCGCGAAGTAGACCGTGCCCTGGCCGGAGCAGCGCATGAGGTCGAGACCCTCACCGGTGCGGGCGCGGGCCCGACGCTGGTTCGGGGTCTGGTACTCGCCGTCGAAGTCGACGAGCCCCTGGTACGCGACCATCGCGCCCTTGCGGGCGAGGATGTCGTCCTGCCCGGTCAGGCTGACCCGCAGGAGCTGCGGGTTCTGGATGACGTACCGCTCCTGGCTCTGCTGTTCGGCGTGGTTGAAAAGCGGGCTCTGCATGGTGTGTTCTCGCTCCCCCTCAGCCCCGGATCCGCAGGCGGTCGGTGCTGTCCTCGCTCGGCTGTACGACGACGATGCCCTGGCCCGAGAAGGCCATCTGCATGGCCTCGCCGCTGCCCCGTCCGATGAGGGAGGAGGCCTTGAAGCTGCGCTTGCCCTTGACCTTGAGCGACGGAGACCAGGCGACGAGCGCGTCGGGGTCGACGTAGGTCTCGTCCTCGCCGCGACCGCAGTCGACGACGATGGGCGTGCCGCGCGAGGTGAGCGCGACCCAGCCCGTGCCGGCGATCTCCACGTTGAACAGGCCCTGGCCGGCGAACTTGGCGAGTCCCTTGACCCGCTCGACGCCCCACTGGAGGTGCGCGTCGAAGGCGAGCAGGTTGGTGCCGTTGACCGACAGGGAGTCGTTCTGGAGGTTGATCACGACGACGTCGGCGCCGTAGTCGGCGAGGTAGAGCAGTCCGTCGCCGGAGCACTTCATGATCGGCGCGCCCTCGCCCGTGGCCCAGTCCTTGGCGACCTGGCGGACGGCGGGCGGGTTGGGCTCGTAGGTGATGAAGCCCTCGTAGGCGATCATCGAGCCGGTCCGCGCGTACAGGTCCTGGCCGGAGGCCATGGCGACCTTCAGCATGGTCCGGCCGTGGTTCTCCATCCGGGCCGCGACGGGGGTCGGGGCGTAGCCCGCGAGTTGCTGGTTCATGACTTCGGGCTCCCTCAGACCTCGTAGGGCTGGACGACGATGAAGTTGCCGGGGGCGCCCCGGAACTGCAGGTTCACGGTCTCTCCGCTGTGGCCCGGGTAGGCGTTGCGGCGGAGCCGCACCTGGCTGGAGAGGATGACCTGGGACGCGGACGACCAGGCGACGACGGCGTTGCAGTCGGCGAAGGTGGTCGGCGTGACGGGCAGGACCACGGGGATGCCGTTGGTCTTCACGACGACGGTGCCGGTGCCCTGGAACTGCATGGTGAACAGGGCTCCGCCGGGGATGCCGTGGCCCTCGATGCGACGGACCTCGTACTGGAGGGACTCGTCGAAGGCGAGGACGTTCTCCGCGGAGACGCAGATGCCGTCGCCCTGGAGCTCGATCGGGTGCAGATGGGCGCCTTCCTCGGCGAGGAACACCTGGCCGCGGCCGTTGCACCGCATCAGCTGCATCTCCTGGCCGGTGGCGTTGCCGACGATCCGGCCGGCGAAGCCCGCGCCCTTGTGGGAGAAGTCGACCTTGCCCTGGTACATGACCATGGAGCCCTGCCGGGCGAGGACGGGGACGCCGCCCATGGCCAGGTCGACCCGCATGAGCTGCTGGTTCTGCGGGGTCCACCGGGCGCCGGTGGCGGTCTCCTTGTACGGCGCGAGCGCGGCGGCGAGCCCCGCGCCGGTGGCCGGGACGCCCTGCGGGACGCCCGCGGGCTGCTGCCCGAACTGCGGCTGCTGCCCGTACGGGCCGGGGGCCGCCTGTCCGTACGGAGGCTGCTGCGGCGGCTGGCCCTGGCCTCCGGGGAACGGACCGGGTGCCTGGCCCGGGACCTGGCCGGGGTACTGACCCGGGGGCTGGCCCGGGACCTGGCCGTACTGCGGGGGCTGCGGCGGCTGTCCGTACGGAGCGGGGGCCGGCGCGGGCGGCGGGACCTGGGCGGGCGCGATGGGCGCCACCATCGTCGGCGCCGTGTGGACCGGCTGCGCGGGCGCGACGGGCGCGGGCGGGGCCGGCGGCGCGCCGAACGCGGGCGCCGGGGCGGGCGGCTGGGGCGCGGCCGGTGCGGGCGCGCCGAAAGCCGGGGGCGCCGCCGCCTGCTGCGGCGGGGCGAAGCCGGGGGCCGGGGCCTGGGCCTGCGGCGCCGCGGGCTCCTCCTCGGCGACCTCGCCGCCGAAGTTCCGCAGGAGCGCCTCCAGGCCTCCGTCGAAGCCCTGGCCGACGGCGGCGAACCGCCAGACGTCCTTGAGGTAGAAGTCGCCGAGCATCACCGCGCGCTCGGTGGAGAACTCCGCACCGGTGAAGGCGTACCGGGCGACCTCCTCGCCGCCCGCCACGATCCGCAGGTGGCCGGGGCCTACCTGGGACATCTGGCCGGCGCCGTCGATCGTCGCGGTGAACGACAGCTTCTGGATGTTCGCGGGGATGCGGTCGAGGGTGACGCGGAAGGACTCGGTGTCACCGGACTGGGCACCGAGCAGCTGGATGGACTCCTCGGGCGACTTCGGCTGGTTGAAGAAGACGAAGTAGCGGTCGTCCGAGAGCCGCTCGTCCGCGTCGAGTCCGAAGCAGCTGATGTCGAAGCTGAGTCCGGGAGCCGCGATCTGCACACCCACGTACAGATCGGTTCCCGCGGTCAGATCACTGATCTTGGCCTTGTGGCCGCGTTGGAATTCCCTGGCCATGCGTAACGACCGTCCCCCATCCCGAATGGCGAATGCTCGCGCCAGGCTAACGGCTGAGTGCGACATTGAGACAGGGCAGGTCGTTTTCGGTACGGAATCGGGAAAGACGCGCGCTGCCGGTATCGGCGGCGTCACTCCTCGCGAGCGTCCTGAAGGTGCGGGAGGCGGTCGGCGGCGACCACGCCCTCCAGGTAGCCGCGGGCCCGCTCGGTGCGGGGGTACGCCTCCAGGAGCCGCCAGAACCCGGGGCCGTGGCCCGGGACGAGGAGGTGGGCCAGCTCGTGCAGGAGGACGTAGTCGACGACGTACTCGGGCATGCCCTGCAGCCGGTGGGAGAGGCGGATGCTGCCCTCGGAGGGGGTGCAGGAGCCCCAGCGGGTGTTCTGGTTGGTGACCCAGCGGACGGAGCCGGGGCGGGCCCGGCCGCCGTAGTACTGGTCGGACAGGTGCAGCGCCCGCTCGGTGAGCTCGCGGTCGCCGAGGACGCTCCGGCTCTCCTGGGCGGCGAGCTTGTCCAGCATGACGGTGACCCAGCGCTTCTCCTCCGCCTCCGACATACGGGCGGGGATGAGCACGATGGTCCGGTCGCCCTCGCGGTAGGCCGAGACGGTTCTGCTCCGTCGCGCGCTTCTGCGGACCTCGACCGCACTCGTCCCCGAACCGCGGGGCGGCTTGCTGGTCACGCTGCGCTGTGGGTCGGCGGGCACGGCCCCGACGTTACCCGCTGACCGTGGGGGAAGTCCTCCCTCCGGAGGGGTTTCGGGAAGGTTCCGACCTCACCCCGCACCATTTGAATGACTAATGCCCCGGCCTGTGGACAACTTTCGGCGGCGTTCGCGGCGGCGGGGCATTCTCGCTTCAGGACGACGGAAGAGCCGTTGTCGATCTTGAATGTGGTCGCGGGCGAGGGCGGGGAAAAATGCATCCGATGGTGAAACCGGCGCTGCGACGCGCCTGGCGGAGTCTGCGTTGCGTCCAGTTCGGGATCACCCCCGCGCACGCGGTGGTGGTGAGCCCGGTCGACCCGGGTACGGGGGAGCTTCTGGCGCTGCTCGACGGCACCCGGGGGACGGAGCTGCTGCGGGCCGAGGCGCGGGCGCGCGGTCTGCCGGACGGGCATCTGGAGGCGCTTCTCGGCCGGCTGGCGGCGGCCGGCCTCCTCGCGGACGCCTCGAACGGACGGCCCGGGAAGCCTGGTTCGGGTGCCGGTTCGGGTGCCGCGGCGGGTGCCGCTGCAGGTGCCGGGGCGGGGGCCACGGTGCGCGATCCGCTCCGTGCCGACCTGGCCTCGCTCTCCGTCGTCCATAGCGAGCCCGACCGGGCGGTGCGGACACTGGCCGCCCGCCGGGCCCTGCGCGTCCAGGTCCGGGGTGCGGGGCGGGTGGGGGCGATGGTGGCGGCCCTGCTGTCCGCGGCGGGCGTGGGCACGGTCGAGGTGCTGGACTCCGGCCGGGTCGAGCCGTGGGAGACCGCCCCGGGCGGGCTGCCGGCCGAGGCCGTCGGCGAGCGACGGGCGACGGCGGCCCGGCGTGTGGTCCGCCGCTGGGCTCGGGGCGGTACCCGCGCGGGGCCGACGGGCGGCGCGACCGGGCAGGGTGACGGGCGCGGCTCGCCCGGGTTGTCACTCGTCGTGGTGACACCGCGCGACGGTCTCGGCGCGTACGTCCCCGACCCCGTTCCGGCAGGACCGTGGATCACCACCGGCACACCCCATCTGTACGCAGGGGTGCTGGAGGCGACGGGGACGGTCGGGCCGCTCGTCCTGCCGGGCGGGACGGCCTGCGCCTGCTGCCTCCAGGAGGAGCTGACGGATCGGGAGCCCGTCCGGCCCCGGCTCCTCGCCCAGTGGCGCTCGGGCGCCCCGCATCCGCTGCCCGCCTGCGACCTCGCGCTGGCCACGGCGGTGGCGGGACTCGCCACCGCGCACGCACTGGCCTTCCTGGACGGGGACCTCCCGGCGAGCACGGGCGCCCGCTGGGAGGTGTCGCTGCCGCTGTTGGAGTGGCGGGCGGAGCGGCTGCGGCCCCACCCGGACTGCCCGTGCGGGGCGGCGCGTGGCGGAGAAGGGGAGCGCGCCTCGGCAGCCGGAAGCGCGCAGGACACAATGGCGGGGTAACAGCCCTGCGCGACACGGCAGTCTGGGATTTGGAGGGGCGCATGTCTGATCTTCCCCGGAAGGCGGTCACTCGGACCGCCAAGCTGGCCGCGTTGCCACTCGGCTTCGCCGGCCGGGCCACATGGGGGCTGGGCAAACGGATCGGCGGCAAGTCCGCCGAACTGGTCGCCCGCGAGCTCCAGCAGCGCACGGCCGAGCAGCTGTTCAAGGTGCTCGGCGAGTTGAAGGGGGGTGCCATGAAGCTGGGTCAGGCGCTGTCCGTCTTCGAGTCGGCCCTCCCCGAAGAGGTCGCCGGACCGTACCGGGCGGCGCTGACGAAGCTTCAGGAGGCGGCGCCGCCGATGCCGACGACGACCGTCCACGCGGTCCTCGAAGAGCGGCTCGGCGAGAACTGGCGTGAGCTCTTCCTGGAGTTCGAGGACAAGCCGGCGGCGGCCGCCTCGATCGGCCAGGTGCACCGGGCGGTGTGGCACGACGGGCGCGAGGTCGCCGTGAAGGTGCAGTACCCGGGCGCCGGGGAGGCACTGCTCTCGGACCTGACCCAGCTGAGCCGCTTCGCCCGGCTCCTCGGGCCGCTCGTTCCGGGGATGGACATCAAGCCGCTGATCACCGAGATGCGGGACCGGGTCTCGGAGGAGCTGGACTACGCCCTGGAGGCGACGTCCCAGCGGGAGCACGCGGAGGTGTTCGCGGACGATCCCGACGTGGTCGTACCGGCGGTGGTGCACCAGTCGGAGCAGGTCCTCGTGACCGAGTGGATGGACGGGATCCCGCTCTCGGAGGTGATCACGGACGGCACGGCGGACCAGCGGGACCGGGCGGGGCAGCTGCTGGCCCGCTTCCTCTTCTCCGGTCCCGCGCGCACCGGCCTGCTGCACGCCGATCCGCACCCGGGGAACTTCCGGCTGCTGCCGGGCGCCGAGGGGGACGAGGATCCGGCGAGCTGGCGCCTCGGCGTCCTCGACTTCGGCACCGTGGACCGGCTTCCGGGCGGGCTGCCGGAGACGATCGGCGTCTGTCTGCGGATGACGCTCGCCGGTGAGGCCGAGACCGTCTACGAACTGCTCCGCGCGGAGGGCTTCGTCAAGGAGTCCGTCGCCCTCGACCCGGACGCGGTCCTCGAGTACCTGCTGCCGATCATCGAGCCGGCCGAGGCGGAGACCTATCTCTTCACCCGTGGCTGGCTGCGCTCCCAGGCCGCCCGGATCGCCGATCCCCGCTCCCCCGCCCACCAGCTGGGCAAGCAGCTCAACCTGCCGCCCTCGTACCTGTTGATACACCGTGTGACGTTGAGCACGATCGGGGTGCTGTGCCAGCTCAACGCGACGGTACGGCTCCGGGACGAGCTGGAGGAGTGGCTGCCCGGCTTCGTCGCGCCGGACACCGAAGGAGCCGCTTCCTGACGGCTCCGGCCTGAGGGCCGGTCACCACCAGGCGGAGTCGAGGCGGCCCTCGATCGCGCGGATGTTGGCGCGGGCGCACTCCTCGCAGAAGTACTCGCGCCGGCCGTTCTCCACCGAACACGTCCAGGTCAGCGGGAGGGTGTCGGTGGTCTTGCCGCAGCGCGCGCAGGCGAGGGGCGCCTCGGGGATACGGGCGTCGTTCACCCTCGTGACGATAGCCCGGCACAGGCGCCTCGGCCCGGTCAACGCACCGCGGGGGCCGGTCCGTTCGGACCGGCCCCCGCGGGGGCGCCCCTGAGGGCGCGGGGTGGGAACCCCTTAGTTCATGACGGCCATGGCCAGTGCGCGGCGGGCGCGCAGCGACACGCGCTCGGCGCGGCGCTGCATGCGCCGGGCGGCGACCAGGCGCACGGCCTGGCGTTCCGCCTCGGCCTCACGCCGGCGCTCGTGCATATGGGCACGAGCCAGGGCTTCTGGGATGAGTTGCATTTCGCGGATCCTGTTCTGACGCGCGGTGTGCGCGGCGGTGGTGGAGAAGTCGGGGGTCGCGGAGCCGATGGGCTCGATCGCGGAGGAGGTCATCGGGGCCTGATTCCGGGGGTCGTGCGTGTAGGGGCGGTCGATGGTTCCGGTGGCGCTCATGCCGCGACCGGGTTCTTGCGCGGACGGCCACGGGGCCGCTTCCGGGCTACGACCACGCCCTGGACGAAGAGCTCGCCACCCCAGACGCCCCAGGGCTCGCGACGCTCCTGGGCGCCGGCGAGGCAGGCAGCCATGAGCGGGCAGGTCCGGCAGAGGGACTTGGCGTACTCGACGTCGGCCGGGGACTCCGCGAAGAAGACCTCGGGGTCATAGGCGCGACACGGGACGGGGACGCCGAGGTTCTCGATGGCGTCGTCGAGCGCGGTGAGCGCGGTGAGGGGGGTCAAAGCGTGGTCCTCCGTGGAGCCGGGCAGGGAGATCGAATCGGAAGGCGGTACGGACGGGGCGTGCGCTTCGAGTTGCACGGTGGTCTTTCCTCGTCTGGTCGTTCCGGCCTGTTGGCCGGGCTTTCGGCTGGTACCGGGTGTTTTCTGCCCGAGGCCCCTTCGCTCCGTCATCCCCGTTCGGAGACAAACAGAAGGGCCGCGGATCCCGGGTGGGGTTCCGCGGCCCTGAAGGCGCCGGTCTGATCATGGATCAGACTGGATCACTCCAGGGTTCGAGCCCACGGAAGGCCCACATCATGTGGTGGTGCGTCGTCGTCTGCCGCTGCTGGATTCCGGCACCGGTCGCGGCAAAGGCATAGGCCGTGGCCTTGCCTGCTGCTACTGCTTCCAGTGCCTTGGTCGGTCGCTCATTGCGCTCGATGGCGGCGGGCGTGCCGAGACCGGACAGACCGGTGACGGGCAGACCACTGCCAAGGAACGCAGCGCCGGAGAGGCCGAGCGAGCAGGCGGAGGCGATGGAGCGATCGGTCATTTTGGCGGCGGTGACAAAGCCGGCGGTGCTGGTCTTGATGTTGCTGATCACGGGGAATCGCCTCCTCTCGGCGTCTCGGAGGGCTCGGGTGCGAGCCGGACCCTCATGTTTATTTGGACAAGTACAGCACGAAGACAGGGCTTCTTAGAAGCCGCCGTGTCCGTGGTTAAGAACCTATGGCGCTTGACGGGGCAGGCGCAAACTATTTTCGCGACGAGTTTTCCTCAGACTTCGCCGCCCCCCGCCCCTCCCTCCCCACCTGCGCAGATGGCCAGGACGTCGGCTCCGAAGCGGTCGAGCTTGCGGATGCCGACGCCGGCGATCGAGGAGAGCTCGCCGTCGGTGGTCGGGACGCGCTCGGCGATGGCCATGAGCGTCTTGTCGGTGAAGACGCAGTAGGCGGGCTGGGCCAGCTCCCGGGCCTGCTCGGAGCGCCAGTCGCGGAGCCGCTCGTACAGCCCCTCGTCCATGTCCGAGGGGCAGTCCTCGCAGCGCATGAGCTTCATCGCGCCCGCCTCGGTGAGCGTGGCCCCGCAGACCCGGCACAGGACGGGGCCGCGCGGCTTGCGACGGCCGCCCGCGATGCCCCGCTCGATGCCTCCGGAGCCGGTGACGCCGACGGAGCCGAGGGAGCCGGAGCCGGGGCGCAGCCCCTTGAGGAAGCGGCTGGGGCGCCGGGAGGCGCGGCCGCCCGGGGCGCGGGACAGCGCCCAGGAGAGCGAGAGGTGGACGCGGGCCCGGGTGACGCCCACGTACAGCAGGCGGCGCTCCTCCTCGACCTGTTCGTCGGTCTTGGCGTAGGTGATGGGCATCATGCCCTCGGTGAGGCCGACCAGGAACACGGCGTCCCATTCGAGGCCCTTGGCCGCGTGCAGCGAGGCGAGGGTGACGCCCTGGACGGTCGGCGCGTGCTGGGCGGCGGCCCGCTCGTCGAGCTCGGCGACCAGGTCGGAGAGGGTGGCGCCCGACTTGGCGCGGGCGAAGTCCTCGGCGAGCCGGACGAGCGCGGCGAGCGACTCCCAGCGGTCGCGGACGGCGCCGGAGCCGGAGGGCGGCTTGGTGGTCCAGCCCTTGGTCGACAGGACCGCCCTGACCTGTGCGGGAAGGTCCTCGACGTCGTCGAGGAGCGAGTCGTTGCCGCCGGCGCGGGCGGCGCCGCGCAGGGCGATGCCCGCTTCCCGTACCTCCTGGCGCTCGAAGAAGCGCTCGGCGCCGCGGAGCTGGTAGGGCACTCCGGCGTCGGCGAGGGCCTGCTCGTAGACCTCGGACTGGGCGTTGATCCGGTAGAGGACGGCGATCTCGCCGGCCGGGACGCCGGCGGCGATGAGGTCCCTGATGCGGCGGGCGGTGCCCTCGGCCTCGGCCGGTTCGTCGGCGTACTCCGTGTAGACGGGCTCGGGGCCCGGGTCGCGCTGGGAGATCAGCTCCAGGCGGTGCTCGGCGGCCCGGCCGCGGGCCTGGCTGAGCAGGCCGTTGGCGAGATGGACGACCTGTGGGGTGGAGCGGTAGTCGCGGACGAGCTTGACCACCGTGGCGTTCGCGTGACGGTCGCGGAAGTTCAGCAGGTGGTCGGGGGTGGCGCCGGTGAACGAGTAGATGGTCTGGCTGGCGTCGCCGACGACGCAGAGGTTGTCGCGGTCGCCGAGCCACAGGTCGAGCAGGCGCTGCTGGAGCGGGGAGACGTCCTGGTACTCGTCCACGACGAAGTGCTGGTACTGGCGGCGGATCTGCTCGGCGATGTCGTGCCGGTCCTGGAGGATGCCGACCGTGAGCAGCAGCACGTCCTCGAAGTCGATCACCGAGCGGTCGCGCTTGAGCTGCTCGTACAGGGCGTAGATCTGACTGATCTCGGCCGGGTCGCGCGGGGCGTCCCTGACGGACTTGGCGACCGCCGCCGGATAGTCGGCGGGGACCGTCTGGGTGACCTTGGCCCATTCGATCTCGCTCGTGACGTCGCGCAGCTCGTTCCGGTCGAGGCGGATGCGGCAGCGGGCGGCGGCGTCGGCCACGAGCTGGATCTTCCGCTCCAGGAGCCGGGGCATGTCGCCGCCGACGGCCTTCGGCCAGAAGAACTGGAGCTGGCGGAGGGCGGCGGAGTGGAACGTACGGGCCTGGACCCCGCCCGCTCCGAGCTGTCGGAGCCGGCCGCGCATCTCGCCCGCGGCGCGGTTGGTGAAGGTGACGGCCAGCACACTGGCGGGCTGGAGTATGCCCGCCCGCACCCCGTAGGCGATCCGGTGGGTGATGGCGCGCGTCTTGCCCGTGCCGGCTCCCGCCAGCACGCACACCGGGCCGCTCAGGGCCAGCGCGACCTCGCGCTGCTCGGGGTCGAGCCCGTCGAGCACCGCGTCGGCCGTCTCCGGGACCTGCGGGAAGAGAGTGGAGTGCGTTGCTGCTGTCACCTGTCCATGCTGCCAGGTCCGGCGAGCGCGGTGCGGCGGCTTGTCCACAGGCGAGCGGCGCCGGTCATACGAATCCGGGGAATGGGACGGCAGGGGTGTGCGTTCTCCTTCTCGGCACCCGTCCGCGAACAAGAGGAGCGCCAGGCCATGCAGGGCACTGTGACGATGTACAGCACCACGTGGTGCGGCTACTGCCGTCGGCTGAAGAGCCAGATGGACCGCGAGGGCATCGCGTACTCGGAGATCAACATCGAGCAGGACCCGGATTCGGCGGCGTTCGTCGAGAAGGCCAACGGCGGCAACCAGACCGTGCCGACCGTCCTCTTCCCGGACGGCTCGACCCTCACGAACCCCTCGCTCGCGCAGGTCAAGCAGAAGATCGGCGTCTGAGGTCACGAACGCGCGGCGTGTCGACCGGCACCCGGAAAGCGGTCGGCGGAATCGATTCCGCCGACCGCTTTCGCGTCCGGGTCAGCGCGGCCGGCCTCGGACCGGAACCGAAACGGGTCAGACGACGTCGCCCGGCTTCGGGAGCGGCTTGCCGTACCAGAGCTCGATCAGCCGGGAGGCGATCGAGATGCCGTACGGGGGCAGCACCTCGCCGGACTCGAAGCCGGCCGTGAGGTCCTCGCGGGAGAACCAGCGGGCCTCGTGGATCTCCTCGCCGTCCACGTTTATCTCCGAGGAGGTGGCGCGGGCGAAGAAGCCCAGCATGAGGCTGGACGGGAAGGGCCAGGGCTGGCTGGCGATGTAGTCGACCTCGCCGACCGTGACGCCGGCCTCCTCGAAGACCTCGCGGGCCACCGACTGCTCGATGGACTCGCCGGGCTCGACGAAGCCGGCGAGGGTCGAGAAGCGGCCCTCAGGCCAGTGCACCTGACGGCCCAGCAGGGCCCGGTCCTGGTCGTCCGTGACCAGCATGATGACCGCCGGGTCGGTACGCGGGTAGTGCTCGGCTCCGCAGGCCTGGCAGCGGCGGATGTGCCCGGCGGCGGCGATGACGGTGCGCTCGCCGCAGCGCGAGCAGAAGCGGTGGAGCCGCTGCCAGTTCTCCAGGGCGACGGCGTGCACCATGAGGCCCGCGTCCCGGTCCGAGAGCAGCAGGCCCGCCTCGCGCAGCCCTGCGGGCCGGGCGGACTGGTCCATGCGGCCGGGCAGGGTGTCCTTCTGCAGCGCGAAGTACGACACCCCTTCGGCGTCCGTGCCCAGGAAGTAGCGGTGGGTCTCGGTGACCGGGGCCTCGAACGCCGGGGTCATGACGAGCTCGGTGGTGCCGTCGGGCCGGTCGTCGATCAGCACCTGCCCCCCGGAGACCACGAAGACCCGGGTCGTGGGGTGGCTCCAGGCCGCCGCCAGCCACGCCTCGTCGAGGCGGTGGTGGGCGGCCCGGTCGATGCCGGTCGGTGCGGTCAGCGAGATCGGGCGGTCCGGCCCGACCGTTGACGCGTGCTTCGAGTTGCTCACAGGTGCTTCCAGCTCCCCCGGATCGATGTGTGGGTTCAGCGCGCGGCGGCGTGGAGGGCGGCGGGCAGGTCGCCCCACAGGTGAGCCGTGGTCTCGACGCCCTTCATGAGGAGATCGAGCTCGATCTTCTCGTTGGGGGCGTGCCAGCCGTCGGACGGGACGGAGATGCCCAGGAACAGCACGGGCGCCGCCAGGACGTCCTGGAGGTCGGCGGCCGGTCCCGAGCCGCCCTCGCGGGTGTAGCGGACCTTGGCGCCGTCGAAGGCGCGGCTCATGGCCCCGGCCACCGCCTTGAGGGCGGGGTGGTCGAGGGGGGTGAGGCAGGGGCGGGTCGGGGCGCCGAAGACGATCTCGTACCGGATGCCGGCGGGGACGAGCCCCGCGAGCCAGTCCCGCACGGCGAGCTCGATCTTGGCCGGCTCCTGGCCGGCGACCAGCCGGAACGACAGCTTCAGCTGGGCGGAGGCGGGGACGATCGTCTTGCCGCCGGGGCCCTGGTAGCCGCCGCCGATGCCGTTGACCTCGGCGGTCGGGCGGGCCCAGACCCGCTCCAGGGTGGAGAAGCCGGCCTCGCCGAGCGTGCCGCGGGACTTGGCCGTCCGCAGCCAGGCGTCCTCGTCGAAGGGGAGCTCGGCGACGAGGGCGCGCTCGGCGTCGGAGAGCTCGGTGACGCCCTCGTAGAAGCCGGGGATCGCGACGCGCTCGGTCTCGTCGTGCAGGGCGGCGACGATCCGGCCGGCGACGGTGGCCGGGTTCGGCACGGCGCCGCCGAAGGAGCCGGAGTGGATGTCCTGGTCGGGGCCGTACAGCTCGATCTCGCAGTCGGCGACGCCGCGCATGCCCGTGCACACGGTGGGGGTCGTCTCGGACCACATGCCGGTGTCGGAGACGATCACGGCGTCGGCGGCGAGCCGCTCGGCGTGGGTCTCGACGAGCTCGCGGAAGTGCGGCGAGCCGGACTCCTCCTCGCCCTCCACGATCAGCTTGAGGTTGACGGCGGGGGCGGTGCGGCCGGTGGCGGCGAGGTGGGCGCGGACCCCGAGTGTGTGGAAGAACACCTGCCCCTTGTCGTCGGCGGCGCCTCGCGCGTACATCCGGCCGTCGATCACGGTCGGTTCGAAGGGCTCCGTGTGCCAGCCGTCCTCGCGGGCCGCGGGCTGGACGTCGTGGTGGCCGTAGACGAGGACCGTCGGGGCGTCCGGGTCGTCGGAGGGCCACTCGGCGAAGACCGCCGGGGCGCCGTCCGTCTCCCAGACCTCGACCGTGGCGAAGCCGGTCTCCGTGAGCTTGGCGGCGAGCCACTCGGCGCTGCGCCGCACGTCACCCGCCCGGTCGGGCTGGGCCGACACGGAGGGGATGCGCAGCCAGTCGGCCAGGTCGCCGAGGAAGGCGGCACGGTGCTGCTCGATGTACGTACGCACGGCGTGGACGGCGCTGTCCGGGGTCTCGCTCATGCCTCCGAGCCTATCCGGCGCCGGGGGGTGCCCCGGCAAGGAGGAGGGCCTCCAGCTCCGCACGCCCCGGCAGGCGGGCGGGGCGGGCGATCTCACCCGTCCGGACGTAGACGAAGGCGGCCGTGACGTCCTCGGGCGCGAGGCCGTGCTGCTCGGCCCAGGCGAGCCGGTAGATCGCGAGCTGGAGGGGGTCGGCGGTGCGGTGGTGGCTGGTCTTCCAGTCGACGATCTCGTACGCGCCGGTGTCCGGGTCCCGGTAGACGGCGTCGATCCGGCCCCGGACGACCCGGCCCGCGAGGGTGAGGTGGACGGGGACCTCGACGCGGTACGGGGAGCGGTGGGCGTACGGCGTGCGGGCGAAGGCCTCCTTGAGGGCGTCGAGGTCCCGCTCGTCGAGGATCTCGGGCTCCCCCGCGAAGTCCTCGCCGCCGGGCAGCTCCTCCGGGCCGAGGAACGGCAGCGGAAGCTCCTCGAAGCGGGACTCCACCCACGCGTGGAAGCGCGTGCCCCGCCGGGCCGCGGGCTGCGGCGGCTTGGGCATGGGGCGGGCCAGGTCCTGGGCGAAGCCGTCGGGGTCGGCGGCGAGGCGCAGCACCTGGGAGGCGGAGAGGTAGGCGGGCAGCAGGACGTCCCGGGTCGTCGCGCGGGCGCGGCGGAGCTCGGTGGTGAGGGCGGTGAGGTCGCGGTCCCAGGAGGCGATGGTCCTCGCGTCCTCGGGGGTGAGGTCGCCGTACGGCTCCTCCGAGGGCGCCTCGGGCTCCCTCGGAGGCGGGACCGCGTCCTTGTGGAGGTCCTCCGGGAGGGTCTCTTCGTCCCAGAGGGGTTCCTCCTCCTCGGGCCAGAGGTCCTCGGGGTGCGGGTCCGGGAGGTCGGGCGCCGCGGTGTTGGGGTTGTGCCCACCGGTCCCGCCCTGCGGGACGATGGCCCACAGTGCGGCAGCGACCTGCTCTGCCGCCCTCCGCCTCCGATTCAACGACTCCCCGTCCAGCGGCAACGGCCAGGCCTGGTCCCTGTCCTGCTCCGTCAGGGACGGGTTCTCCGCGTCCGGTCCCGGTTCGTCCGCCCAGTGCTCGATGTCGCCGTGGCCGGCCTCGCAGTGCTCGTACAGGGCCTGGAGGAAGTCCGAGGGGCCCCGGGGCTTCTTCTGGGACGGGCCCCACCAGTGGGCGGAGCCGAGGAGGAGGGAGCGGGGGCGCGTGAAGGTGACGTAGCCGAGGCGGAGCTCCTCCGTGTGCTGGTGGTCCCGCATGGCGTTCTTGAACGAGGTGAGGGACTTGGCGTCCCAGGTGTCGATCCCCGGCAGTGTGTCCGCGTCGCCGCGCAGGGCGTGCGGGAGCACCTGGGGCTGCGAGGTCCACGCCTCGCGGGCGCGGGCGCTGGGGAAGGCTCCGGCGACCAGACCGGGGACGGCGACGACGTCCCACTCCAGGCCCTTGGACTTGTGGGCGGTGAGGACCTTCACCGTGTTCTCGCCGCCCGGGAGGGCGTTGTCGAGGCCCTTCTCGAACTGGACGGCCGTGCGCAGGAAGCCGAGGAAGGCGAGCAGGCTCGCCTCGCCGTCGAGGGAGGCGAAGCCGGCGGCGATGTCCAGGAAGTTCGAGAGGGTCTCGCGGCGGCGGGCGGCCAGCGCGTGCGGGGAGGCCGAGAGCTCGACCTCCAGGCCGGTCGCGGCGAGGATCCGGTGCAGGACGTCCATGAGCGGGTCGGCGAGCGAGGTGCGCAGGGCGCGCAGCTCGGCGGCGAGGCGCGCGAAGCGGACCCGGGCCTCGGCGGAGAAGGGCAGGCCGTCGTCGGCGGCGCCGCCGGAGTCCAGGAAGGTGTCGAGCGCGTCGGCGAGCGAGACGACCTCCGCCGGGTCGACGCCCTCGACGGCGGCGGCGAGCCGCTGCTCGGGGTCGGGGTCGTCACCGCCCCGGTGGACGAGGAGGCGGGCGCGGCGGCCGAGGAGGGCCAGGTCGCGGGGGCCGATCCGCCAGCGGGGGCCGGTGAGGAGGCGGACGAGGGAGGCGTTGGCCCCCGGGTCCTGGAGGACCTCGCAGACGGCGACGAGGTCGGCGATCTCGGGCAGGTGGAGGAGGCCGGAGAGGCCGACGACCTCGACGGGCACGTCACGGGCGACGAGCGCGGCGTGGATCGCGGGGAAGTCGGTGGCGGTCCGGCACAGGACGGCGATCTCGCCGGGCTCACGGCCGGTGCGGACGAGGTGGGCGAGGGAGTCGGCCAGCCAGTCGATCTCCTCGGCGTGGGTCGGCAGCAGGGCGATGCGGACGCTGCCGTCCTGCTCCGCGCCCGGCGCGGGGCGCAGTGCCTCCACGCCCGCGTGCATGGCGCGCAGGGGGGCGGCGAGGCCGTTGGCGAGGTCGAGGAGGCGGCCGCCGCTGCGCCGGTTCTCGGAGAGGGAGTAGCGGCTCGCGGGGGTGCCGTCGGCGTGCGGGAAGTGCTCGGGGAAGTCGTCCAGGTTGGCGACGGAGGCACCGCGCCAGCCGTAGATGGCCTGGCAGGGGTCGCCGACGGCGGTCACGGCGTGTCCGGTGGCCCGGCCGGAGGGGCCCTGGCCGAAGAGGCCGGAGAGCAGCAGCCGCTGGGCGACGGAGGTGTCCTGGTACTCGTCGAGGAGGACGACCCGGAACTCCTCGCGCAGCAGGCCCCCGACCTCGGGCCGGGTGGTGGCGAGCTCGGCGGAGAGGGCGATCTGGTCGCCGAAGTCGAGCAGGTCGCGGGAGCGCTTGGCGGCGCGGTAGCGGATGACGAGGTCGAGCAGCTCGCGGCGGGCGGCGGTGGCCTCGGGGATCTTGCGCAGTTCGGCGTTGCTGAGCCTGGCGCCGGCGAGCGTGGTCAGCAGCTCGGAGTCGTACGCCCTGAGGTCCTGGGGCCGTACGAGGTGCTCGGCGAGCTCGCCGTCGAGGGCGAGGAGGTCGGTGACGAGGGTCGGGAAGGACTTGGTCAGCGCCGGGTACGGGCCGGGGGCCTCGCGCAGGACGCGTGCGGCGAGCTGATAGCGGGTGGCGTCGGCGAGGAGCCGGGCGGTGGGCTCCAGGCCGATGCGGAGGCCGTGGTCGGTGAGGAGCTGTCCGGCGAAGGCGTGGTACGTGGAGATGCGGGGCTCGCCGGGGGGTTCGTCCGGGTCGATGACGTCGGGGTCGGTGACCCCGGCGCGGACGAGGGCGGTGCGGACGCGCTCGGCGAGTTCACCGGCGGCCTTGTTGGTGAAGGTGAGGCCGAGGACCTGCTCGGGGGCGACCTGTCCCGTACCGACCAGCCAGACCACGCGGGCGGCCATCACCGTCGTCTTGCCGGAGCCGGCTCCGGCCACGACGACCTGCGGGGCGAGCGGCGCGGTGATGCAGGCCGTCTGCTCCGGAGTGAACGGGATGCCGAGGAGCTCCTTGAGCTGCTCGGGGTCGGTGAGGTGTGCGGTCACCTCAAAGAGGCTAACGCGACCGACTGACAGTGCGGCCGCGGGCGGCGCTCACCGTCGCCCCGGCCGAGGCCGGATCCGGCCCCGCCCCCGGCTCCGGCTCACGCGCTCGTGCCCTGCCCGAGCTTCGACAGGTCCACCGTCTCCGAGGCGGGCGGGACGACCACGTCGACCGGCTTGTCGAAGTCGGAGAGCGTCATGGAGCCCGGT
The DNA here is from genome assembly GCF_006539185.1 of Streptomyces gardneri. Classification (GTDB taxonomy): domain Bacteria; phylum Actinomycetota; class Actinomycetes; order Streptomycetales; family Streptomycetaceae; genus Streptomyces; species Streptomyces gardneri. The sequence continues at coordinate 65,905 of NZ_BJMN01000044.1, read as the reverse complement.
TCCTCGCCACCCGTCTTGACCATCTTGAGGATGTAGGGCTTGCCCTCCTGGGACACGGAGACGGTGGTCGTCTCCGGCTTGGCCGGCTCCGGTTCGGGTTCGGTCGTCCCCGGTTCGGTCGTCTCCGGCTCGGTCGTCTCCGTACCGGTCTCCTCCCCGGTCTCCTTCTTCACGAGGGTCGCGACCGGGGTGCCGTCCACCTCGCCGTCGGGCCCCCGGACCAGGGTGCCGGGCTCCGCCTTGTCCTCGTCCAGGGAGGCGAGGAGGCCCTGCAGGTCACAGACGCCGCTGAGGTCGCTGCTGCCCGCCTGCCCTGGGGCGATCTTCAGCCAGCGGCCCTTGACGAGCTCGATCGTGGCGTCGATCTGCGGCTTGGACATCCCTTGGGAGGCCATGGAGACGCGCCAGAAGGCCTCGTCGCCCTTCATGTACGTGAAGTCGTCGACGCGGCGCAGCTCGGCTGTGCCGCCGTCGATCTTCATCAGGCCGGTGCACTCGTCGCGCTCGTTGACGGCGAAGTCGATGTCGAGCTGCTGCCCCTCGGAGACGACCCGGCCCGCCATGCGGAGAGAGGTCGCGGACTGGGTGGCGGTGACCGCCCGATCGACGATCTCGTCGGGAGTGAGGTCCGCGAAGGGATCCGGGGAGGGGGAGGGGGCGGGCACGGGCAGGAGGGGCGCGTTCTCCTGGACCGCCGCCCGGACCGCTGCCGGGGGTGCCGCCCAGGCCGCCGCCGACGTGGGACCCGCGACGGCGACGGCGGCGCAGACGACGGCCGCGGCACGGAGCTTTCGGTGGGACGCCATGCGAGCCTCCTCGCGGATTCCCCGGCCCCTGTCCACCAGGGTCGCCCCACGCGCGCGTGCCCGCGACCGGACGGGGCGGGTCAGGAGGCGCCGGCGAGCTCCGCCATGTCGACGACCTGGTCGGCCGGGGGCGCGGTGACCGTGATCGGCTTGTCGTAGTCGCTGAAGGTGACCGTGCCGGGCTCCTTGCCGCCGGCCTCCACGACGCGGAGGATGAACGGCTTGGCGGAGTCCTTGGCCACGTAGAAGGTCGTGGTCTCGCCCTTCGCGTCCTTCTTCGTCAGCACGGCGGCGGGCCTGCCGTCGACGTCGGCGTCGTCGCCGCGGGTCAGGCCCTTGCGCGGGGTGTCCTCGTCCATGTCCTTGACGATGGTCTTGAGGTCGCAGAAGGCGTCGGGGCCTTCCTCTCCGGCGGGCATCTTCATCCAGCGGCCCTTGAGCAGCGCGGTCAGGGCGCCGGCCTCCTCCGGGGAGTCGCCCTCCTCGCCGGCGGTGGAGCCCCAGAAGGCGTCGTCGCCCTTCATGTAGCTGACGCCGCCGGTGCTGATCATCTCGGCCTTGCCGCCCTTGCCGGTCTCCATCGTGCCCGTGCAGGAGCCCTTGCTGTCGACGGAGAGGTCGACCGTCATGTCGTCGCCGTCGGTCTTGCCCTTGCCGTTCATGTGGAAGGCGGTGGCCGCCTTCGTGGTCTCGACCGCCTTGTCGGCGATGGCGTCGGCGGTGAGGCCCGCGAAGGGGTCCGCGGCCTTGTCGTCGCCCTGGGAACAACCCGTGACGCCTGCGACCACGGCCGCACAGACCGTCGCCGCAACCCAGAGCTTCCGATTGGCCTTCATGCGTGTACTCCCTCAGCGTTCATTCACAGCTTGTCTTCACAGCACCCTTATGCGGGCCGCCGCGAAGACTGACCCGTGAAGACGAACAAAGGATGTACAAAACGGAACGTGACGCTCCGCACATATCGTCATTCGACGATCTGGCGGCCCTCCGGCTGCGCGCTGCACGAGGCGCGGAAGGCGCAGTTCGCGCAGTGCTGGCCGGTGGTGGGGGTGAAGCGCTCGTCCAGGACACGGCCGGCGGCGGTGGCGAGCAGGTCGCCGACCCACTCCCCGTCCAGGGGTTCCTGGGCCTGGACCTTCGGCAGGGCGTCGCCGCCCTCCTTCTTCGGGGCGGCCTGCCTCAGCTGGACGAGTTCGGCGCCGCCCGGCTCCGGCCGGTGCCCGTCGAAGACCTCGTCGAGGGCTCCTTCCCGGACCGCGAGCTGGTAGACGGCGAGCTGCGGGTGATGGGCGACCTCGTCCCGGGTGGGGGCCGACTTACCGGTCTTGAAGTCGACGACGTAGGCGCGGCCGTGCTCGTCGGTCTCGACGCGGTCCATGGAGCCGCGGATGCGGACCTCGTACTCCCCCGCCGCGAGGGTCACGTCGAAGCCGTGCTCGGAGGCGGCGGGGGTGCGGCCGCCGCGGTCCATGACGTGCCACTGCAGGAAGCGTTCGAGCGCCACGCGCGCGTGGGCCTTCTCCTGGGCCGACTTCCAGGGCGCGTCGAAGGCGAGGGCGTCCCAGACGGAGTCCAGGCGGGCCATGAGGACGTCGAGGTCGGCGGGGGTGCGACCGGAGGCGACCTCGTCGGCGAGGACGTGCACGACGTTGCCGAAGCCCTGAGCCGCGGTGGCGGGGGCCGCGGCCTTGACCTCGCGGCCGAGGAACCACTGGAGGGAGCAGGTGGTGGCGAGGTTCTCCAGCGCGCTCGGCGAGAGGGCGACGGGCAGGTCGCGGTCGCGCAGCGGCACCGTGCTGTGCGTCGGCTCGAACAGGCCCCACCAGCGGTCCGGGTGCGCGGCGGGCACCAGCGGCTGGCCGTCCTCGTCGGTGAGCGCGGCGAGGGAGGCGAGGCGGTGGGCGGCGGCGTCCCGGAGCGCGGGCGAGGCGGCCGGATCGACGGTCGTCGCCCGGAGCTCGGCGACCAGGGCCGAGACGGCGAGGGGGCGGCGGGGGCGGCCGGGCACCTCCTTCGGCTCGGCGCCGAACTCGGTGAGGAACCGGGACGGCTGGTCGCCGTCCTCCGCCGGCGCCTTCACCGCGGTGACGACGAGGCGGTCGCGGGCGCGGGTGGCGGCCACGTAGAAGAGACGGCGCTCCTCGGCGAGGAGGGCGCCGGGGGTGAGGGGCTCGGCGAGGCCGTCGCGGCCGATGCGGTCGGCTTCGAGGAGGGAGCCGCGGCGGCGCAGGTCGGGCCAGAGGCCCTCCTGGACACCGGCGACGACGACGAAGCTCCATTCGAGGCCCTTGGAGCGGTGGGCGGTCATGAGGCGGACGGCGTCGGGGCGGGTGTGGCGGCGGGTGAGGGTGTCGGCGGCGATGTCCTGGGCGTCGAGCTCTTCGAGGAAGTTGAGGACGCCGCGGCCGCCGACGCGCTCCTCGGCGCGGGCGGCGGTCTCGAAGAGCGCGCAGACGGCGTCGAGGTCCCGGTCGGCATTGCGCCCGGCGGGGCCGCCGCGGAGTGCGGCGCGCTCCAGGCGGCCGGGCCAGGGGGTGCCGTTCCAGAGCACCCAGAGGGCCTCCTCGGCGGTGCCGCCGGCGTCGAGGAGCGTACGGGTCTCCTGGAGGAGCTTCCCGAGGCGCTGCGCTCCGCGGGCGTAGGCGGGGTCGTGCGCGACGAGGCGCTCGGGCTCGGCGAGGGCGCGGGCGAGGAGGACGTCGGAGGGGGGCGGGACCTTGTTGCCGGCGGCGCGCTCCTCGTCGCGGAGGGCGCGGCCGAGGCGGCGGAGGTCGGCGGGGTCCACGCCGGCGAGGGGGGAGGCGAGGAGTTCTTGCGCGGTCTCGACGGTGAGCCAGCCGGCGGTGGCGGTGGCCGTGCCGGTGGCGGTCTCGTCCGGCTGCGCCGGGGCGGCGCTCGGAGCCGGAGCCTCGGCGTCGGGCCCGGGCTCGGGCTCGGCGGGGGCGTGGGTCGAGGGGGACGCCGACGGTACGGCGCCGTGGGTGGTTGTGCCCACCCTCCCCCAGAGCTCCGCCTGGGAGGTACCCCCCGCCCCGGCGGAACGCATGCCCACAACCAGGTCCGAATCACGTGCGGGCTCGGTCGGCTGGGGCTTGGCCACCGCTCGGAGGGCCAGGAGCAAAGGGGACACCGCCGGTTCGTGGCGGAGGGGGGTGTCCGCGGCGTCCGTTTCCACCGGGACGCCTGCCGAGGTGAGAGCGCGGCGGAGGGACGGGAGGGTGGCGGCGGCGCGGGTGAGGACGGCCATGTCCTGCCAGGGGACGCCGTCCTCCAGGTGCGCCCGGCGCAGCAGGTCGGCGATGTTCTCGGCCTCCGCCGAGGCCGTGGGGTACGTGTACGCCTCGGCCCGGCCGCCGGGACGGTCCGCCGTCAGCTCGCGGTGCGCGCGGACCTTCTCGGACGGGAGCCGGGTCAGCGGCATGCGCTGGGTGAGCAGCCTGGTCGCCCCGAGCAGCCCGGCGCCCGCGCGGCGCGAGGTGCCCAGGACCTTGACGCCCCCGCCGCCGAAGGCGTCCGGGAAGTCGAGGATGCCGTTCACGTCGGCGCCGCGGAAGGCGTAGATGGACTGGTCGGGGTCGCCGAAGGCGACGACCGTGCCGCGCCCGCCGCCCGTGAGGGCGTGCAGGAGCCGGACCTGCGCCGGGTCGGTGTCCTGGTACTCGTCGACGTAGACCGCGTCGTACCCGGGCAGGCGGGTGCTCCCCGCGAGCGGTACGGCCCGGTGGACGAGCTCCGTGTAGTCGAGGACGCCCTGGAGGTCGAGGACGTCGAGGTACTCGGCGAGGAAGCCGGCCGCCGCCTTCCAGTCCGGGCGGCCGACGCGCTCGGCGAAGCGGGCGAGGGCGTCCGGGCCGAGGCCCAGTTCGCGCGAGCGCGCGAGGACCGCCCGCACCTCGTCGGCGAAGCCGCGGGTGGTGAGGCAGGCGCGGAGTTCGTCGGGCCAGCCGACCTGTCCGAGGCCCGCCTTCTCCAGGTCGATCTGGCCGGCGAGCAGCTCGCGCACGGCGAGGTCCTGCTCGGGTCCGGAGAGCAGCCGCAGCGGTTCGGCGAAGAGCTCGGCGTCCTGGTGGGCGCGGATCAGGGCGTAGCAGTACGAGTGGAAGGTCGTCGCCTGCGGGGGGCGTCGGCCGCCGAGCCGGGTGGCCATCCGGTCGCGGAGTTCGACGGCGGCCTTGCGGCTGAAGGTGAGGACGAGGAGCCGTTCGGGGTCGGCGCCCCGTTCCATCCGGGCCGCGACCGCCTCGACCAGCGTCGTCGTCTTTCCGGTGCCGGGGCCGGCGAGGACGAGGAGTGGTCCGCCCGTGTGGTCAACCACTTCCCGCTGGGCTGCGTCCAGCTGAGGGGGATCCAGCGGGGCCGGCGCGGTACGCACCAGTCGGTACGCGCCCGGGGTCCGCTGCCGGCCCGGACCCGGGTACGGCTGTCCCTGGTGCGGCGTGTGCCGGGTGGTGGAGGAGGAGCTCACGTGGTTCGCCGGTCCTGGGGGGAGTGGTGGTGCGGGTGATGCGGGTGATGCACCCATGCGCGGCGGCCGTCGCCGCGGCAGACGCGAACGTCGACGTTACGCGAAACGGACCGTCGCCGAGCCGTACTCCGGACCGGATCCGGCGCCGTTCCCCGTACCGGACGCGGCGCCCCGCTCCGTACCGCGTCCGCTCCACCAGGCCCGCCCTGCCCGCCCGGCCCGTGCCCCCCGGGGCTCCGGACTCAGGTGTGAGATCCGTCCCAGCGCGCCCGCCGCATGTCGATCCTCGGCACATGTCCCTCGGCCGCGCGGCCCGCCTCGCGCAGCGGGGTGCCCTCCTCGCGGTAGTGGTCGAGGGCCCGCAGCTCGTGGCCCGGAAGCAGCGTCCCGTCCGCGCGGACCACGCGCCACCACGGCGCCGTCCCGCCGTACAGGGCCATCACACGGCCGACCTGACGCGGTCCGCCCTCGCCCAGCCATTCGGCGACGTCCCCGTAGGTCATCACCCGGCCGGGCGGGATCCCGTCGGCCACGTCGAGCACCCGCTCCGCGTACTCGGGCAGTTCTCCGGTGTCCCCCACGGGCTCCTCCAGGCTCATCCGTCTCATCCTGCCTCACCCCACCGACATGGCCCTGATGCCTCCGCGCGGCGGCTCTTCATGCCACCATCGTCCGGGCGGTGACTGGTGATACGAGATCAAGAGCGACAAATACAAGAACAAGAACGAGAACAACGGCAAGAGCGGGAACGACAAGACGCGCATGCAGAGACGGACATGGTGATGGGGCAGGACACGAAGCCTCCCGGGGACGGCGAGGCCGGCCTCCCCGAGCGGGTCTCCGGGGACGAACCCCTGCTCGCCGCCCGCGTGCACCGGCCCTCCGACCTGATGCGGCTGCTCGCCGGCCTCCTCGCCATCGGTCTCGTCATCGCCATCGCCGCCTTCGCGCACGGCACGACGTCGGGCCTCGAGGAGGACATCAACAAGGGCGCCGGCGGCGCCCCCGACGTCTTCGTCAAGATCGCCGGTCTCGTCTCCTCCATCGCCGTCCTGCTGGTCCCGGTCGCCTTCGCCATCGAGCGCCTGATCAAACGGGACGGACTGCGCATCGCCGACGGCGTCCTCGCCGCCGTCCTCGCGCACGGCGTCACCCTCGCCACCGACCTCTGGGTCGCCCAGGCGGCGCCCGGCACGATCCAGGAAGCGCTGACCCAGCCGCAGTCCGGCGGCGGGCTCACCGACCCGGTGCACAACTACCTCGCCCCGGTCATCGCGTACATGACCGCCGTCGGCATGGCCCGCAGACCCCGCTGGCGGGTGTCGCTCTGGGCGGTGCTGCTGCTCGACGCGTTCACGATGCTGGTCGCCGGCTACACCACGGCGCTCTCGATCGTGCTGACCGTGCTGATCGGCTGGACGGTGGCGTACGGCACGCTCTACGCCGTCGGCTCCCCGAACGTCCGGCCCACCGGCCAGACCCTCCTGGCCGGCCTGCGCCGGGTCGGCTTCCGGCCGGTCACGGCGCTGCGCGCCGAGGGTGTGCCGGACGCCTCGGACATCGGGGACCGGGGCCGCCGGTACATCGTGACCCTGGAGGCCGGACCACCGCTCGACGTCACCGTCGTCGACCGCGAGCAGCAGGCACACGGCTTCTTCTACCGGGTGTGGCGGCGGATCACCCTGCGGACGATCACCACCCGCCGGTCGATCGTCTCGCTGCGCCAGGCCCTGGAGCAGGAGGCGCTCCTCGCCTACGCGGCCATCGCCGCCGGGGCGAACGCGCCCAAGCTGATCGCCACCTCGGAGCTCGGCCCGGACGCCGTGATGCTCGTGTACGAGCACATCGGCGGCCGGAGCCTCGACTCGCTCGACGACAAGGAGATCACCGACGAGCTGGTACGCGGCGCCTGGCGGCAGGTGCGGGCGCTGCAGTCGCGTCGCATCGCCCACCGCAGGCTCGCGGGTGACGCGATTCTGGTGGATCGTTCCGGCAGGGTGATCCTGACCGATCTGCGGGGCGGCGAGATCGCGGCCGGGGACCTGATCCTGCGCATGGACATCGCGCAGCTGCTCACCACCCTCGGCCTGCGGGTCGGGGCCGAGCGGGCGGTCGCGGCGGCCGTGGAGGTCCTCGGTCCTGACAGCGTCGCCGACTGCCTGCCGCTGCTCCAGCCGATCGCGCTGAGCCGCTCCACGCGCGCGACGCTGCGCAGGCTCGCGCGGGAGCGGTCGGCGCGGGAACGGGAGGCCGTGCTCACGGCCTCGGAGGCGGCCAAGCACGAGCGGGAGCTCGCGAAGGCCGAGGCCGTGGCGGACCGTACGGCGGACGAGACCGCCGTACGGTCCGAGACGAAGGCCGAGAAGAAGGCGGACAAGAAGGCCGAGAAGCGGGCGCTCGACACGGCGCTCGACGAGGCCCGCGAGGAGGACCTGCTCGCGCAGATCCGCCGGCAGGTCCTGCTGATCCGCCCGCAGGCGCCGGTGGAGCCCGTCCGTCTGGAGCGGATCAAGCCGCGGACGCTGATCAGCATGATCGCGGGCGCGGTCGCCGCGTACTTCCTGCTGTCGCAGATCGCCCGTACGCCGCTGTCGACGGTCGGCGAGGCGGACTGGCGGTGGGTGGCTGCGGCGGTCCTGTTCTCCGCCTTCAGCTACGTGGCGGCGGCGATGAGCCTCCTGGGCTTCGTGCCGGAGCGGGTCGGATTCTGGCGGACGGTGGTGGCGCAGGTCGCCGGCTCGTTCGTGAAGATCGTCGCTCCCGCGGCGGTCGGCGGTGTCGCCCTGAACACCCGCTTCCTCCAGCGCGCGGGCGTCCGCCCGGGGCTCGCGGTGGCGAGCGTCGGCGCCTCGCAGCTCTTCGGGCTCGGGGCGCACATCCTGCTCCTGCTCTCCTTCGGCTATCTGACGGGGACGGAGAAGTCGCAGTCGTTCACCCCGTCGAGGACGGTCATCGCCGGTCTGCTGACGGTCGCGGTGCTCGTCCTCGTCGTGACCGCGATCCCGTTCATGCGCAAGTTCGTGTCGACGCGGCTGCGCTCGCTCTTCGCGGGTGTGGTGCCGCGCATGCTGGACGTGCTCCAGCGGCCGATGAAGCTGGTGACCGGCATCGGCGGGATGCTCCTCCTGACCGGCGCGTTCGTGTTCTGTCTGGACGCCTCGATCCGGGCCTTCGACCACGGCAACCACACGGTCAGCTACGCGAGCGTGGCCGTCGTCTTCCTCGCGGGCAACGCGCTCGGTTCGGCGGCGCCGACGCCGGGCGGTGTCGGCGCGGTCGAGGGCGCGCTCACCCTCGGCCTGGTCACCGTCGGCCTCCCCTGGGAGGTCGCGACCCCCGCGGTCCTGCTGTACCGCCTGCTCACCCTGTGGATCCCGGTCCTCCCGGGCTGGATCTGTTTCAACTGGCTGACGCGGCGCGAGTCGCTGTAGTCCGGGGCACCTGCGACGCCGGGGTCCTGTAGTCCGGGCGTCGCGACGCCCTGTAGCCGGGGCGCCGAAACGCCCGGCCACCCGTCCGGACCCCCGCCCCGCGCGGAGGTCCGGACACCGGCCCACGATGGGCCTATGCCGATCTCCGCCGCCCAGCGCGCCGCCCTGATCACCGCCACGACCGTGCTGCTCGCCGCCGCCGGATGCTCGGGCGGCTCGGACGACGCGGCCGAGACGACGAAGCCGAGCGGCTCGGCCGGACTGTCGGCGCTGGCGGAGCAGAAGCTGGTCTGGGCCCCCTGCACGGCGCCGTCCGCCGCCGAGGGCGGCGGGCCCGCGCCCTCGCCGCTCCCCGGCGGCACGCCCTGGGAGTGCTCCTTCCTCCAGGCGCCGCTGGACTGGGCGAAGCCCGACGGCGAGACCATCGAGCTGGCCCTCATCCGGGCGCGGGCCCGCGACGCCGACGCCCGCATCGGCTCCCTCGTCTTCAACTTCGGCGGTCCCGGCGGCTCGGGCATCACCGGCCTGCCGGGCTTCGCCAACGAGTACGAGTCCCTCCGCTCCCGCTACGACCTCGTCTCCTTCGACCCCCGCGGGGTGGGCCGCAGCGAACCCGTCGAGTGCGCGACCGACAAGGAGCTCGACGCGTACTACGCCCTCGACTTCACGCCCGACGACGCGGCCGAGGAGCGGACGCTGTCGGACGCGCAGAAGAAGTACGCGGACGGCTGCGAGAAGGACGCGGGGGCGGCCCTCCCCCACGTCGGCACGGAGAACGCCGCCCGGGACATGGACCTGATGCGCCAGGTCCTCGGCGACGACAAGCTCCACTACTTCGGCATCTCGTACGGCACCGAACTCGGCGGCGTCTACGCCCATCTCTTCCCGGAGAACGTGGGCCGGGCCGTCCTGGACGCCGTCGTCGACCCCGACGCGGGCGTCGAGGAGGGCGCGCTCGCCCAGGCGAAGGGCTTCCAGCTCGCCCTCGACAACTTCGCCCAGGACTGCGTGGACCGCGGCGACGAGTGCACCCTGCCCGGTACGAGCGTCGCCGAGGTCGAGTCGTTCATCACCGACCTCCTGGCCTCGCTCGACAAGAAACCGATCCCGGGCATCGGCGACCGCGAGCTGACCCAGACGCAGGCCACCAACGGCATCGCACAGGCCCTCTACTCCAAGGACTACTGGCCCTACCTGGAGCAGGGCCTCGAAGCGGCCGACGGCGGCGACGGCGCACTGCTCCTCTCGCTCTCCGACTCGATGAACGGGCGCGGCCAGACGGGCACGTACAGCAACATCCAGGCCGCCAACGCCGCCATCAACTGCGTGGACTTCAAGGAGCGCTACACCCTCGGCCAGGCGAAGGAGCGGCTCGACAAGTTCCGGGAGGCCTCCCCCGTCTTCGGCGACTTCATGGGCTGGGCGCTCGCGAGCTGCTCGCAGTGGCCGGTGCCGGGCACCTGGGAGCACCCGGACGTCTCCGCGGCCGGTTCGGACCCGCTCCTGGTCGTCGGCACGACCGGGGACCCGGCCACGCCGTACGAGGGCACGCGCGCGATGGTGAACGCGCTCGGCAAAGGCGTCGGCATCGAGCTGACGTACGAGGGCGAGGGCCACGGCGCCTACAACAGCGGCAACGCGTGCGTGAAGAAGGCGGTGGACGCCTACCTCCTGGACGGCAAGCTGCCGGCCTCGGGGACCGTCTGCAAGTGAGACCCCGCGAGCCCGCCTGATCGGCAGGACACCCCCTAGGATGGGCGGCCTTGCCGGGATCCTGGGGGAACACATGTCCATACGCGTACGCATGACGGTGCTCGCCGTGACCGGTCTCCTCGTCGCGGGCTGTACGAGCGGCGGGAGCGGCGCCGGAGGGACGACGGCGGCTCCGTCCGCCGCCATCACCACCCCGACGACGCCGCCGTCGCCGACGGCCGCCGACGCCAAGCCGTCGGCGGCCGCCACGCTCCCCGCGCTCCCCGCCTCCCTCACCGGCCAGCGCCTCGACTGGAAGCGCTGCGAGGCCCCTTCGAGCGGCCCGCGGCCCGGTCCCGAGTGGCGGTGCGCGTCGGTCAAGGTGCCGCTCGACCACGCGAAGCCCGAAGGCGCCACGATCCCCTTCGCGCTGATCCGCAAGGAGGCCGACGACGAGCGCGGCCGGATCGGCTCGCTCCTCTTCAACTTCGGCGGCCCCGGCGCCTCCGGCGTCGAGATCCTGCCGCAGGCGGCCGAGGAGTACGCGAAGCTGGGCGAGCGCTACGACCTGGTCGGCTTCGACCCCCGGGGCGTGGGCCGCAGCGCGGGCGTGGTCTGCCGGGACGACGCCGAACAGGCCGCCTCCGAGGCCTCGGTGGACCTCACCCCCGACACGGCCGCCGAGGAGGCCGCGTATCTGAAGGACAACACCGCCTTCGGCGCCGGCTGCGCCCGCCGCTCCGCGACGGTCCTCCCGCACACCACGACCACGGCCACCGCCCGCGACCTTGACCTGGTCCGGCAGGTCCTCGGGGACGACAGGCTCCACTACTTCGGCATGTCGTACGGGACACAGCTCGGCGGCACCTACGCCCACCTGTTCCCCTCCCGCGTGGGGCGGCTCGTCTTCGACGCGGTCGTCGACCCGACCGCCGACACCACCGGGCACGCCCGCCACCAGACGATCGGCTTCCAGCGGGCCCTGGACAACTACCTGAAGAGCATCGGCGAGGACCCGAAGGCCGGGTCGGAGCGGATCGCGCGCCTGCTGCGGAAGCTGGACCGCGAGCCGCTGACCGTCGGCGACCGCCGGCTGACCGAGGGCCTCGCGCTCACGGGCATCGCGGTCACGCTGTACGGGCAGTCCAACTGGCCGCTGCTCACCCAGGCCCTGGCCAATGCCGAGCAGGGCCGCGGCGCGACCCTGCTCGAACTCGCCGACTACTACAACGACCGGGACGCGAAGGGCCACTACTCGACGCAGTCGCACTCCCAGCGGGCGATCGCCTGCGCCGACTCCAGCGAGCGCCCGACCGCCGCGCAGGCGAAGGCGCTGATCCCGGAGTTCCGCGGGCTCTCCCCCGTCTTCGGGGCGTTCCTCGCCTGGGACACGGCCGGCTGGTGCGCGAACTGGCCGGTGAAGGGCGAGCGGACGACCCCGGAGGCGAGCGCCCCGGGCGCGGCCCCGATCCTCGTCGTCGGCACGACCGGCGACCCGGCGACCCCGTACGAGGGCGCGGAGAAGATGGCGAAGGAGCTCGGGGACGGCGTCGGTGTCCTGGTCACGAACAAGGGCGAGGGGCACGGCGCCTACGGCACCTCGCCGTGCGTGACGAAGACGGTCGACGCGTACTTCCTGAAGGGCACGGTCCCGAAGTACGGCACGACCTGCGGGTGACCACGCCCCCGGGCACGGCCTGCCGGCGGGCACGGGAAAGGGCCCGGACCTCGTGTCGAGGTCCGGGCCCTTTCCCGTGTCGCCTAGTAGACCGGCTTGTCGGGCTCGATCTGGTGGACCCAGCCGATCACGCCGCCGCCGACGTGCACCGCGTCCGCGAAGCCCGCGGACTTGAGCACCGCGAGGACTTCCGCACTGCGGACACCCGTCTTGCAGTGCAGGACGATCCGCTTGTCCTGCGGGAGGTCCTGGAGGGCGGTGCCCATCAGGAACTCGTTCTTCGGGATCAGTCGCGCGCCGGGGATCGAGACGATCTCGTACTCGTTCGGCTCGCGGACATCGATGATGTCGATGTTCTCGCCCTCGTCGATCCACTCCTTGAGCTGCTTCGGAGTGATCGTCGAGCCGAGCGCCGCCTCCTGGGCCTCCTCGGACACGACGCCGCAGAAGGCCTCGTAGTCGATGAGCTCGGTGACGGTGGGGTTCTCGCCGCAGACCGCGCAGCCCGGGTCCTTGCGGACCTTCACCTGGCGGTACTGCATCTCCAGGGCGTCGTAGATCATCAGTCGGCCGACCAGCGGGTCGCCCACGCCGGCGAGCACCTTGATGGCCTCGGTGACCTGGATGGAGCCGATGGACGCGCACAGCACGCCCAGGACGCCGCCCTCGGCGCAGGACGGGACCATGCCCGGCGGCGGGGGCTCCGGGTAGAGGCAGCGGTAGCAGGGGCCGTACTCGGACCAGAAGACCGAGGCCTGGCCGTCGAAGCGGTAGATCGAACCCCAGACGTACGGCTTGTTCAGCAGCACGCAGGCGTCGTTCACCAGGTAGCGCGTGGCGAAGTTGTCCGTGCCGTCGACGATCAGGTCGTACTGACCGAAGATCTCCATCACGTTCTCGGCTTCGAGCCGCTCCTCGTGAAGGATCACGTTCACGTACGGGTTGATGCCGAGCACGCTGTCGCGCGCCGAGGCGGCCTTGGAGCGGCCGATGTCGGCCTGGCTGTGGATGATCTGGCGCTGGAGGTTCGACTCGTCGACCTCGTCGAACTCCACGATGCCGAGCGTGCCCACGCCGGCGGCGGCCAGGTACATCAGCGCCGGCGAGCCGAGACCGCCGGCGCCGACACACAGCACCTTCGCGTTCTTCAGCCGCTTCTGCCCGTCCATCCCGACGTCCGGGATGATCAGGTGGCGGGAGTACCTGCGGACCTCGTCTACGGTGAGCTCGGCAGCCGGCTCGACCAGGGGTGGCAGCGACACGGGGACTCCGGTTGTCGGTATGTCAGTACGGTTGTTCTCCCCGTAACACTGCCACGCCCCTCCTCATTCCGAGACACCCGGTCCGATCCGCGAGACGATTTCGTCCCAGTAGCCGGGCAGCGAGTGAAATGGCGCACTTTCTCCCGGGCCACCCGCGCGGTCGGTGAAGAAGATCGTCCCGGCGCCCTGCCAGCGGGCGATCCGCAGCGCCTCGTCGAGATGCGTGCGCGGGACCCCGTGCACGAGGTGGACGAACTTCGCCTCCGGATGGTCGGCGGTCCACTCCGCCACCTGTGACCAGCGGTAGTCCACCCAGGAGCCGGAGAAGGTGACCAGCTGGTCGGCGGTCTCCGCGTACCCCGGGTGGGGGTGGGTGCCGTGCCCGAGGACGAGGTGCGCCTCGCCGCCGAGGACGGCCTCCAGGGTCGCGGTGAGCCGCCGCGTCCCGGCCAGGTCGGCCCGGTCGGCGGGGGCGCGGTCCAGGTAGTAGCCGTCCACCTTGTACCAGTCGAGGAAGCGGTGGGCGTCCGAGACCAGCTCCCCGAAGGGCCGGGAGCCGTACGCGAGGTCCAGGTGCCCGAGGACCCGGACCCCGGCGTTACGGAGCTTCCCGGCGGCCTCAAGACAGTGCGGGTCGGGACGGCTGCCCGGGCCGTCCGCGACATTGAGCACGGCCCAGTGCAGCGGGGTCCCGGGGCGGGTCAGCTCGCCCCACTCGACGGGGGCGAGCAGCGGGTGGGCGTAGCCGGGGACGCCCACCCCCAGGGCCTGGACCGCTCCCGTGGTGGTCGTCAGATGCGACACGCCGCCTCCATCCAGATGTCGGCGAGCGACTCCTCCAGATTGATCCGGGGCCGCCAGCCGAGCCGGTCGCGGGCGGTCCTGACGTCGGCCTGCTGCCAGGGGCCGCAGCCGTCGGGGTACGGGTAGGGGGCGGCGGCCAGCTGGTCGGCGATGGTCCCCTCGGTGCGGGGCGCGCCGATCATCGGGCGCTGCGGAATGCCGTGCGGGGCGTCCAGCTCGTGGAGGTTGCCGGTGTAGCCGGCGACCCGGGCGAGCACGGCGGCGGCGTCCCGGAGCCGGACCGCGCGGCCGGTGCCGATGTTGACGACGCCCTGGGCGGCGGAGAGGGAGGCCGCGTGGACGGCCCTGGCCACGTCCCGTACGTCGACGAAGTCGCGCTGCACGCCGAGTCCGCTGAGCTTGAGCTCGCCGTCCCCCGCCTGCATCGCGCGGCGCATCGCCTCGGCGAGGCGGCCGAGGGGGGAGCCGGCGGGTGTGCCGGGGCCGACGGGCGAGAACACCCGCAGGACGACGGCGTCGAGGCCCGAGCCGAGGACGAGTTCCGTCGCGGCCAGCTTGGACACCCCGTACGGGCCGCCGGGGCGGGGTACGGCGTCCTCGGCCGTGGAGGAGCCGGGCTGGCTCGGTCCGTACTCCGAGGCGCAGCCGACCTGGACGAGCCGGGCTCCGCAGCCGCTGCGGCGCAGGGCCTCGCAGACGGTGGCGACGGCGATGGTGTTGTGCCGGGTCAGCTCGCGGGCGCCGCCGCGGGTGGCGCCCGCGCAGTTGACGACGACCCCGGGGTGGACGGCGTCGAGGAAGCGGGTCAGCGCGCCGGGGCTGCCGGAGGCGAGGTCGAAGCGCACGTCGGCGTCGTCGCCCCGGCCGAGGGCGGTGAGGTGGACGGCCGGGTCGGCCAGCAGTCGGTCGGCGACGAAGCGGCCGATGAAGCCGTTGGCTCCGAGCAGTAGCACCCTCATCGTGCGGCCCCTACGTGCCGACCGGCCGGTCCTTGGGATCGAGGGGTCATGGTCTTCGGTCTCCTTGCGGGTGATGAGAGAGGTGACGGGGCACGCCCGCGGCGTCGGCTCCGCGGGTGCGCGGGGGATTCACTGGGGTTCTCAGGGGGTGGTGGCGTGGGCCGAGGCCCGGGCGAGGGCGCCGGTCGCGTGGGCCAGCAGGCCGAGCGCGGCGGCGCCGCAGACGAGGGTGGGTACGACCCCGGGTCCCGCGGCGTCGGCGAGGGCGCGCACGGGAGCGGCGAGCGCGTCGAAGCCGGGGGCGGGGACACGGGCGGCGAGGACGCTCGCGAGGGCGAGGGCCTCGGCGGCGCAGGCGGCGGCGAGCGCGGCGGAGGCCGTCTCGGGGAAGCCGTGCACGGTGAGGAGCCGGGCGAGCAGGAGGAGCGCGCCGAGGGCGAGGGCCCCCGGGCTGAATCCGGTGAGGGCCAGGAGCCCCGTGAGGGCGAGGAGCTGGAGCGTCACGGTGCCGAGGAGCAGGGGGCGGGCCCGGGCGGCGAAGTCAGCCAGTCCCCGGCTGTCGGCGATCCGGCGGCGGGCCCGGCTCGCGAAGAGATGGGCGCCCCAGGCGGCGGGGGCGACGGCGAGGGCGAGGGCGAGGAGGGGGCCGGGGGCGAGGTCCCAGGGCCCGTCGGGCCCGCCGGTCAGGACCTGCGCCAGGAGTCCGTCGCCGGCGACGGCGTATGCGAGGAGCCAGAGGGTCCAGACGCGGGCGGCGGGCACGGTCCGGCCGCCGGATGCGCGGAGCGGGCCGCGCCGGACGGCGAGGACGAGCGCCCCGGTGAGCGCGAGGGCCCCGGCGGCGCCGGCGGCGAGGCGTACGGAGCCGTCGGTGAGGGCGAGCCCGAGTCCGGCGAGCGCGGCGGCGGCGCCGGGCGCGAGGGCGGCGAGCACCCAGGGCGCGCGGACCGGCTCGCCGGGCACGGGGGCCGGGGGCGTGCCGGTGCCGCGGGGCACGCGCGCGTACAGCTCCTCGGCGAGCGCGAAGACGTCGCGGTGCCGGAAGCGGGCGGCGGTCCGGTCGGTGAACCCCTGCGCTTCGAGCCCGGCGGCGATCTCCAGCGGGTCGACGGCGCGCTCGCAGAGCTCCCGGTGGCGGTGCATGAGCACCTTGACGGGGTCGGCGTTGCCGCGGCGGGGCCGGGGGGTGGAGGCCGAGGGGGCGGGCGCCGGCGCACCCTGCCCCGCGGCCGGCGCGGGGGCCCCGGCCGCGGGGGCGCGGTCCGTCGCGACCGTCCAGGCGAGACCGGGCTCCGGGGCGTCGGGGCGGTCGGCGCCTCCGTGCGCGGACGTGCCGGCCGGCGGGGGTTCGGTGGTGACCGGGGCTATCCCGGACGGCGCGGCGTCGAAGGGGCCGGAAGCATCGGGGGCCGCAGGGGCGTCCGGGGCAGCCGAAGCATCCGGGGCCGCCGGCTCGTCCGGTGCCGTCGACGCGTCCGAAGCTGCGGGGACGTCCGGGGCAGCAGGGACGTCCGCGGCAGCCGGATCGGCCAGGCCCGCCGTCGCGTCCGGGGCAGCCGAAGCATCCGGAGCCGCAGGGAGGTCCGCGGCCACCCGATCGGCCAGGCCCGCCGTCGTATCCGGGGCAGCCGTCGCGCTCGAAGCCGCAGGGGCATCCGGAGCCGCAGAGACGTCCGCGGCCGCCGGACCGGCCAGGCCCACCGTCGCGTCCGGTGCGGCCCCCGGCTTCTCGGCCGTGCTGAGGTCGCGGGCGGTCTCGGGGGCGGCCGGGGTCAGGGCCGGGGTGCCGAGGAGGGCTTCGGAGCGGGCGTCCCAGGCTCCGGGGCTCGTGGGGGCGGCGGGGCCGCGCATGGGTGTGCCTCCTTCAGGCATCGGGGGCTCCTGTGCCCGCGGTCACGGCCTGGTGCGTCCAGCTGCCGGGCACATGGGCCTCGGCCGGGTGGGCGAAGGGCACGCCGTCCCCGGGGCGGTGGCGCACCGGCGCGTGGGAGAGAAGCTCCAGGTAGATACCGCGGAACGCGGCGAGGTTCTGATCGACGGTGAAGAGTTCGAGCGCGCGGGCGCGGGCCGCCGCGCCCAGCCGGTGGCGGCGCTCGGGGTCCCTGAGCAGCGCGAGGCACGCGTCGGCGAGGGCGCGCGGGTTGCGCGGCGGGACGACGAGGCCGGTGCCGCCGATGACCTCGACGACCGCGCCGACATCGGTCGAGACGGTGGCGCGGGCGCAGAACATCGCCTCGACGAGGCTGGTCGGAAAGCCCTCGACGACGCTGGAGAGGACGACGACGGCGGCGGAGGCGTATGCGTCCTCAAGGGTGGGCGCCTCGGGGCCGCCGAGCTCCTCGAAGGTGACGGGGTTCTCGCCGACGGCGTGCGCCACCGGGGCCTCGTCGGGGAAGAGCTGCGCCGCGAAGCCCTTGCAGTGGGTGAGGTACGCGTCGGCGCACGGCTCACCGTTGGGGACGGCGACGATCCGGAGCCGGACGTCGGGCTGCCGGGCGCGGAGGTCGGCGAAGGCGTGCAGCAGGGCGACGAGGTCCTTGGCGGGTTCGACGCGGCCGACCCAGACGAGGGTGGCCGGGTCGCCGCTCTCCTCGTCCTCGCCGACCTCGGCGAAGCGGTCGGCGGCGAGGCCGGGGTGGACAGTGCGGATCCGGGCGCGGTCGGCGCCGCACTTCTCCTGCCAGCGGCGGGCGTGGGCGTTGCCGGGGGTGAGGAGCGCGGCCTGACCGTAGGTCTCGGCGGCGAGCCGGCCGTGGAGGGCGGCGAGGAGGGCGCGCAGGGGGGCGGAGTGCCGGGCGACGGCCGGCGAGAGGTAGTGCGCGCGGAGCTGGACGCCGTACTCGGTGACGAGGAGGGGCGTTCCGAAGAAGCGTTTGGCCAGGAGGCCGGGGAGGGCGGTCGTGCCGCCGGCGGTGGCGTGGCAGAGGTCGACGGCGCCGAGCGCCTCCTCCTCGTACCAGTCGAGGGAGAGCGGGCGCAGGGCGCGCTCCAGGTGGTCGGCGAAGGCGAGGTGGTCGGGGAGGCCGGCCGCCGCCGCGGTCCGGCGTGCGCCGGGGGCGCGGCAGGCGGTTTCGAGGGCGCGGACGGCGTCGTCGGAGCGGAGCGCGCCGGGCAGTCCGCCGCGCTCGCGGGCGAGGTCGGCGAGGGCGTAGAGGCCGGTGGCGAAGGACCCCTCGTCGTGTTCGGCGCAGAGGCCGGTGGCGAGGGCGTGGAAGGCCTCGGTGAAGCGGCGGCGCTCGCGGCGGCCGTAGGCGCGGCGGGAGGCGCGGTCGTCGCCGAAGGCGGCCCGCTCGATGCGGCTCCCCGGGGCGGTGCCGACGCCGGGGCCGCTCACGTCTCCCGTGCGGACGGTCCGGGCGTTCGGGGGGAGCGGCATGCTGGTGGGTCCGAGGGCGTAGAGGTCGAACTGGTGCTGCCCGAGCCCGTGTACGAGCCGTTCGCACCAGAGTCCGGCCTCACCGGTGGCGTACGGGTGGCCACCTTCCATGAGCAGTCCGATCCGCACGAGCACACCCCCGATCTCCCTTGACGACGGCCACCGTTCGGTGCGGCGACTCACAGCGGGAAGAACGTAAGCGGAGATACCGGTGGTGTGACGGACGGTTGTCCGTCGCACCACCGGAAGGGGTGAATGCACGTAACTTTCCCGACCCGGTCGCGTTCGGTCGCGATACGAGGCCGATCGGTTACGGAGTGTCAGGCAGCGGCCAGCTCCTGGCGTCGTCCCCGGCGCTCGGCCGCGAGGACCGGGTCGAGGGACGGGACGGCGGCGAGGAGCCGGCGCGTGTACGGATCCTGGGGTGCGCCGTACACCTCCTCGACCGTGCCCTGCTCGACGATCCGGCCGCCGCGCATGACGGCGACGCGGTCGCTGACCTGGCGGACGACGGCGAGGTCGTGGGCGATGAAGACGAGCCCGAGGCCCAGTTCGGCCTGGAGCTCGGCGAGCAGCGCAGTCACCTGGGCCTGGGTGGTGACATCGAGAGCGGAGACGGGTTCGTCGCAGACGACGACCCGGGGTTCGGCGGCGAGCGCGCGGGCGATGCCGACGCGCTGCCGCTGGCCGCCGCTGAACTCGTGCGGGTAGGCCGCGTGCCGGTCGGGTTCGAGCCCCACCCGGTCGAGCAGCTCCCGCACCCGGGACCGGATCCGGGTCTCGTCGCGCTCCCCCGCCGCGCGCAGCGGGTCGGCGATCGACTCGCCCACGGAGCGGCGGGGGTTGAGGGAGGAGACGGGGTCCTGGAAGACCATCTGGAGCTCGCGGCGGTACGGGCGCAGCTCCCGCTCCGACAGGGCGCCGATCTCCGTACCCCCGTAACGGAGTCGGCCCCCCGTCGGGTCGAGGAGCCGCACGAGCATGCGGCCGAGGGTGGTCTTTCCGCTGCCGGACTCCCCGACGACGCCGAGGGTCTCGCCCGCGTGGACGGTGAGCGAGACACCGTCGACGGCGGCGACCGCCCGCTTGCCGCGCCCGAACTCCCGCCGCAGGTCGACCGCTTCGAGGAGCGGCTCGCCCGTGGGCGCGGGGGCGGCGGGCCGCAGCGGCCCGTCGAGCCGGGGCACGGCGCCGAGCAGCCTGCGCGTGTACGGCTCCGACGGGGCGCCCAGCACCGAGTCGACGGGGCCGCGTTCGATCTCGCGGCCGCCGCGCATGACGAGCACCTCGTCGACGCTCTCGGCGGCGACGCCCACGTCGTGGGTGACGAGGAGCAGCGCCGTGCCCGTCTCGCGCCGGAGCTCGTGCAGCAGGTCGAGGATCTGGGCCTGCACGGTGACGTCGAGGGCGGTGGTCGGCTCGTCGGCGACGATGAGCCGGGGCTCGCAGGCGAGGGCCATCGCGAGGAGCGCGCGCTGGCGCATGCCGCCGCTGAACTCGTGCGGGCGGGAGCGGGAACGGCGGGCCGCGTCGGGGATGCCGACCCGGTCGAGGACCTCCACGGCGCGGGCCCGGGCGTCCCGGCGGGAGCCTCCGGCGTGGATCCGGTGGACCTCGGCGATCTGGTCGCCGATGGCGTAGTAGGGGTCGAGGGCGGACAGCGGGTCCTGGAAGACCATGGCGGCGACGCCGCCGCGCAGTCTCCGCAGCTCGCCGGGGCCGGCGGCGCCGACGTCGATGCCGCCGACGCGCACGGAGCCGGTGACCCGCGCGCCGGTCCCCCGGTGGAGGCCGAGGAGGGCGCCCGCGACGGTGGACTTGCCGCTGCCGGACTCGCCGACGAGGGCCAGGGCGCGGCCTTCGCCGAGGGTGAAGGAGAGCCCGTCCACGGCCCGCACGGAGCCGCCTTCGCGGTCGAACCCGACGGTGAGGTCCCGGACTTCCACCAGGGGGTCTTCGCTGTGCCGGGTCATGTCAGGACCACCCTTCGGTCGGCGGCGGCGTACAGCAGGTCGGCGACGACGCCGGCGAGGACGACGGCCACGCCCATCACCATGACCACGCCGACCACGACCGGCAGGTCGATCTCGCGCACGCCGTCGAGGAGGGTCTTGCCGAGGCCGGGGATGCCGAAGAGGGACTCGGTGAGCACGGCCCCGCCGAACATGTAGCCGAGGTCGACGGCGCTGACCGCGACGACGGGCGGGACGGCGCCGCGCAGCGCGTGGCGGGTGACGACGGCCCGCTCCCCCACGCCGTAGGCGCGGAAGGTGCGGATGTGGTCCTCGGCGAGCGTCTCCAGGGTCGAACTCCTTGTGAGTCGCGCGTATTTGGCGGATTCGAAGAGGCCGAGGGTGAGCCAGGGCAGGAGCATGTTCCAGGCCCACTGCTCGGGGTTCTCGCCGAGCGGCACATAGGTCGGGAAGGGCAGCCACTGGAGGTAGGCGCAGACGACCATCAGGAGCAGCAGTCCGAGGATGAAGACGGGCGTGCCGGTCGCGGCGAGGGTGAGGACGGTGAGGATCCGCTCGGTCGGGCCGCCCCGGCGCAGCGCCGAGAGCAGTCCGGTGCCGACACCGACGACGAGCCAGACGACGAGCGCGCCGAGCGCGAGCGAGGCGGTGGCCGGGAGCCGCTCCAGGACGAGCTGGGTGACCTGCTGGTCGCTCTGGTACGAGAGCCCGAGGCAGGGCGCGTCGCAGCGCACGACGGAGGTTCCCGTGGAGTAGTCGCGGCCGACGAACACACCCTGGAGGAAGTGCGCGTACTGCGCGAACACGCCTTCGTTCAGACCGAGTTGCTCGCGCACCTGGGCGATCTGACGCGGGTTGCAGCGCTCGCCGCAGGCGAGCCGCGCGGGGTCGCCCGGCGCGAGGTAGAAGAGGGCGTACACGAGGACCGAGAGCGCCAGGAGGACGAGCGCGGCACCCGCGAGCCGCTTGAGGACGTAGCGGGTCATCGGGAGGTCTCCTTACGGGTGCCCACGCGCAGCCGGCTCGCCTCGCGCGGGTCGAGGGCCGTGCGGACCGCGTCGCCGAGGACGGTGAAGGCGAGCACGGTGACGAAGAGCAGTCCGGCGGGCAGCAGGACGTACGCGGGGTCGGCGCGGAACCAGGTCTGCGCGGTCGACAGCATCTGCCCCCAGGACGGGGTGGGCGGGGTGACGCCCACGCCGAGGAAGGAGAGGGCGGCCTCGACGACCATGTTGGTGGGGACGGAGATCGCCGCGTAGGTGATGACGGGGGCGGCGAGCGCGGGCAGCAGTTCCCTGCGGGCGGTCCGCCACCGGCCCGAGCCGGCGAGGCGGGAGGCGGCGACGAAGTCGAGGCTCTTGAGGGTGAGCGTCTGGGCGCGCACGATCCGGGAGGTGCCGGCCCAGCCGAGCAGGCCGATGACGAGGATCAGCAGCAGCGGGCGGGGGAAGTCCCGGGGGACGACGGCGGTGAGCGCGATGGCGAGGACGAGCATCGGCAGGGCGACGAGCACGTCGGTGATCCTGCTGAGGATCCCGTCGGCCCAGCGGCTGCCGAGCCCGGCGGCGAGGCCGACGAGGACGCCGATGAGGACCTGGACGGCGGTGGCGCCGACGGCGACGAGGAGCGAGACCCGGGCGCCGTGGAGGAGGCGGGCGAAGAGGTCACGCCCTGTGCCGGGTTCGACGCCGAGCCAGTGGTCGGCGCTCACCCCGCCGAAGGAGCCGTACGGGACGCCGCCGCGGGCCGAGTCGACGAGGTCGTCGTGGTACGCGTACGGGTCCTGGCCCTCCAGGGCGGCGAACAGCGGTGCGGCGAGGGCGAGAAGGACGAGCAGGAGGAGGACCCCGGCGGAGACGACGGCGGCGGGGCGTCCGCGGAGCCGTCGCAGGAGCTGCCGGGCGGCGCCCGTGGCGGGGATGCCCGCCACGGGCGCCGACGTGTCGGTCGGAGCGGTCACTTGACGGAGACCTGCGAGATGTCGAGGACGCCGGTCCAGTCGCTGATGACGACGTTCTTGATGTCCTTGCCGACGAGCCGCTTGTAGACGGGGTGGAAGAGCGGCACGTCGAGCGCCTGCGCGCCGATCTTCTTGTCGAGGGCGCCCCAGCGGACGGCGGCGGCCTGGAGGTCGGTCAGCTTGTTGATCTCGTCGATCTCCTTGTTGACCGCCGGGTCGTTCAGCTGCGCGTGGTTGTAGTTGGAGCCGTTGGTGACGATCTGGCGCCCGTCGAAGATCGGCGCGAGGAAGGGGCCGCCGGCCGGCCAGTCGGCACCCCAGCGGGAGAGGAAGAAGCCGGGCGCGTCCTTGACGCTCCACCGCTTCTCGTTGAAGGAGTTGGGCTCCTGCCCGTCGAGCTTGACGGTGATGCCCGCCTTGCCGAGGGCCTCCTGGACGGCGGTGGCGATCTCGGGGCTGGTGGTGCGGTTCTGGGCGGTGGAGTGCAGCAGGGTGACGGTCAGGCCGTTCGGGAATCCGGCCTCCTTCAGCAGCGCCTTGGCCTTCTCCGGGTCGCCGGTCTTCCCGGCCGGGAAGTGGTCGTACGGCGTGAAGCCGAAGGACTTCTGCTCGGGCAGGAAGGTGGTGGCGGGCTCGGCGAGCGCGGAGCCGCCGGCCGCGTTGACGACGCTGGTGCGGTTGACGGCGTACGAGATCGCCTGCCGGACCTTGGGGTTGTCGAAGGGCTTCACCTTCGGGTTGAAGGCGATGTAGTTGGTGAAGCCGAAGCGGCCGGTGCCGACACGGGCGGCGAGCGCCTTGTCGGAGCCGATCTGGGCGAGTTCGGCCGGTCCGAGGTTGGTGTCGGTGGTGACGGCGGCGGCGTCGGACCTGGAGGAGGTGGCGAGGCGCTGGTTGATGACGGCCTCGTCGAGGCCGGCCTTGACGTCGATCCTGTCCGGGTAGGCCTTGCGCTCCTCGTCGGTCTTGGGGTCCCAGTGCTCGTTGCGCTCCAGGACGAGGCGCTCGCCGTCGTTCTCGTTCTTGACGACCTTGTACGGGCCGGAGGAGACGGGGTGCTCCTCGTACTTCGCGCCGGTGTCCTTGGCCCGGGGCACGGGGGCGAACTGGGTCTGCGTGGCGACGAAGGGGAACTCGCCCTCGGGCTTCTTCAGCTTGAAGACGATGGTCCGGTCGTCGGGCGTGACGACGGACGCGAGGCCCTTCTTGTCCTTGTAGGGGCCCTCGTACGTGTCACCGCCGACGAGCCAGTCGCGCAGGTAGGGGGCGCCGCCGGAGAGTTCGGCGGCGAAGGAGCGCTCGATGCCGTACTTGACGTCGGCGCTGGTGATGGGCGTGCCGTCCTCGAACTTGAGGCCCTCCTTGAGGGTGTACGTCCACTCCGTCGCGTCCTTGTTGGGGCGGCCGAGGTCGGTGGCGAGGTCGGGGACGACCTTGCTGCCGGCGGCGCCCGCCTCCCGGTTGCGGGTGGTGAGCGTACGGAAGACGAGGGAGGGGACGTTGCCGCCGCCGGAGGTGTAGAGACGGGCCGGATCGAAGTCGGTCTGGGCTTCGCTGTTGAGGACGGTGAGCGTGCCGCCCTTCTGCGGGCCGCCCGCGGCCCCCTTGCCTGCGGAGGCTCCCCCCTTGGCGCCGGTGTCCTCGGGTCCCGCGCAGGCGGCGGCGCCCGTGGCCAGGACGAGACTGACGGCGGCCGCTGCCACGCGGCGCGAAATGACGGACGATTGACGCATCGGAGAAGACCTCTCGGAGAACTGCGGGCGGGAAAAAGGGAATTCCGCGCAGGCAGCGGCGAGCGGCGACTTCCGGAAGGAATGACGGAGTACCGGAACAGCACAGGAGAGAGCCGCGCCTGCGGGAGGGAAACACCCGGGCGCGGAATGGCGTCAGCGGTATCTGGGAAGCAGAAAAGGGGCCGACGCGCGCTCGGGGCAGGTCAGCTACAGAGAATGTCGGCCACGGCGTGCCGGGTCACGCCGATGAGCGCCAGCTCAATGGCGGCGCGATCGAAGGCGACGTGACGGTGCGACATGCCGAGAAATATGAACGAACGCACGAGCGATGTCAACGCGCATTCCGGAATTCCCGAGACGCGCGTCTCACCATGTGATCATCGCCGGATCGGACGGAACGTCAACTTCCGGGATACACCCACGGGTTGGGGCGACAGGCGATTCCGTCGACCCGCAGCGACTTCGTCTGCTGCTGCATCACGGGGGCGAGCGCGCCGGGAGTCCCGCAGCTCACGTGCCCGTGCCCGAGCCGGTGCCCGACCTCGTGGTTGATGAGCATCTGGCGATAGGCGTACATGGCCTTGGGTCCGAAGGTCTCCGAGCCCTGCGCCCAGCGGAACGCGTTGATCATCACGCGCTCGGTGCTGGCGGAATCACAGGAGACATTGTCGACCGTCGTGTCGAGTCCGGACTTCCGGCACCACTCCCCGGTGGTGCCGGGACTCGCGAGCGTGATGACGAACTGGGGTTCTCCGGAGGAGATCCGCTCGAAGGTCATCGCGCCCTGACCGGCCCAGCTGCGTTCGTCGTTGAGCGTCTTGTGCACGGCCGAGGCGAAGAGCACGGGGTCGAGCCCGATCCCCTTCTCGACGTCGATCCGGTAGCGGACGAGGCGGCCCTTGCCCGGCGCCTTCTGGAAGCCCGGCACGGCCTCGAACTCCCCGGAGCCGGTCAGCTTCGGATCGATCGGGAACTGGCGGGTCATGAGCTGCTCGTACGTCGGCGCCGGGGCCGACGCGGACGCGGAGGGCGCGGCGGGTGCGGCGGTCGCCGGGCGCGTCGGGGTGACCCGGTCGTCGGAGCGGGAGGCGGAGTCGTCGCCCGCGGCCCGCTCGGCCGGTCCGTCGGCGGCATGGGCGGTGCTCGGCGCGGCTCCCCGGTCGGCGACCTGTCCGGCGACCACGACGGCGAGGACGGTGGTCACGGCAGCGGCCGCGATACCGGTCAGGGTGCGGCCCTTGAAGGTCCGGCCGGCGGTCTCGTCGACCGGGGTCCCTGCGCCGTTCTCCGCGCCGTCGTCCACTCCGGTCGGGTTCTCGCGCCGGGGTCCGGGGATGAACGGCCCCTGGGGACCGGCCTGTTCGGTCGGGGGTGCGTCCTGCCCGGGCGCGGTGGCGCGGTGCGAGCCGCGCCGGTGGCCGTACCCCTCGGGCCGCGGCCCGGCGCCCTCGTCGTGCTGCGGATGCCCGCCCCGCACGGGAGTGGTCCCGTAGGCGGGGATGCCGTACGCGGGCGTGCCGGGGGTCCCGTGCGCCGGGGTGTCGAAGACCCCGCCGCCGTAGCCCTGACCACTGGAGGTCCGACCGCCGTACCCCTGACCGCCGTAGAACTGCGGCCCGGACGACTGCTGCCCGGTCGACTGCGGCCCCGTCGGCTGCTGCCCGTATTGAGGTGCCCCGTACTGCGGAGCCCCGTGTGACGGCGCTCCGTACCGAGGTGTCCCGTGCGCCGGCGTACCGCCGGCGTCCTGACCCTCGCCCGGCGCCCTGCGGCGGCGCCCCGGACCCGATGCCTGTCCGGGTGCCGCCCCGGTCTGCCCGGGTGCTGTCGTCCGGGGCTGCCCGGCCGCGCTCTGCGGCGCCGCCCCCGTCGTCCGTCCGGCCGCCGCGCGCTGCTCGGTGTCGGGCACCGAGGGCGCGGGGCCCTTGCGACTATGTCGTCCCACGCCCCGGATCAGCTCCCGCCGTCTTCGGCGATCAGTTCCCGCGCGGCCTGGGCGACCGTCTCGGGGTACTCCATCATCGCCACGTGCCCCGCGTCCGGCAGGGTCAGCAGGCGCGAGCCGCGGAAGGCGGCGGCCGCCCTCCGGGCCATCCGGTACGAGACGAGCTGGTCGCGCGCGCCGTAGACGAGCAGCGTCGGCGCGAGCACGCGCTCGGCCTGCCGCCACAGCCCGTGCTGACCGCCGAGCGTATAGGCGTCGACGATGCCGCGCGAGGAGCGGGCCATGGCGTCCCAGAAGTACGGGAGCTCCAGGCGTCGCTCCATCTCCTCGACGGCGTGCAGGAAGCCCTCGTCGGTGACCCGGCCGGGGTCCCCGTAACAGAGCGAGAGGACGCCGCGGACGCGCTGCTCGGGCGTCCAGTCCCGGGAGAGCTTCGCGAAGAGCGAGGCGACGCCGGGCACCGCGAGCATCACGGTGGGCCAGGCGGTGCGCTGGGCGCGCAGCTCGGGCAGGGCCGGCGAGATGAGTGTGAGGGTGCGGACCAGGTCGGGCCGGACGGCGGCGACGCGGGTGGCGACGGCGCCGCCCAGCGAGTTGCCGAAGAGGTGGACCGGTCCGCGCCCGCCGGCGTCCAGGAGCCGGATGACGGCCCGGGCGTGCCCGGTGACCGAGTAGTTGCCGTCGTCGGGCGGCGGGGAGTCGCCGAAGCCGGGCAGGTCGACGGCCTCGCCGTCGACGAGGTCCGCGAGCAGCGGCATGAGCGCCGACCAGTTCTGCGAGGAGCCGCCGAGGCCGTGCACGTACAGCGCGGGCGGCAGACCGGCGCGGGTGCCGGGGCGGGCCCGCACGGTGAGGGTGAGTCCGGGCAGGGCGACGGAGCGGAGCTCCTCGCCGTCGGCGACCCTTACGGGGCGGATCCGCGGCGCCTGCGGTGCGGCGGCGGTCCGGGTTTCCGGCAGCTCGGTCGAGGACATGGCCGCAATATTACGAGACGATCACGCGAGGGCGTGTGTGGGTGCCGTCACAAGTGCGTGTGCGGCGGGGCGCGTGTGCTCCTACGCTCGAAGTGAGGGCCATCGGAGAGGACCGCGGACCCCGCGCGCCGGAAGGAACCGCATGACTGTCGATCCGACCGAGCCGGACACATTCGCCGAGGAAGAGGACGTCGTGCTCGACCAGGAAATCCCCGAGGCCGACGCGGCCGAGCAGCACACCGAACTGCAGCAGCGCGAGGACGAGCACCCCACACATATCGAGCACGAGTCGGCGAACGAGGCCGATGCGTCCGATCAGGCGCGTGTCGTCGCGCTCGACGAGGACGACTATCGCTGATTTGTTCGGTTTAATCTTGAATCGACTGTCGACCAGGGCGTCCGGTCCATGAAATTCTGCGTTCGCACCGCGCACAGCCGGGTTACCCAAAAGTACGATGGCGGCGCGGCGCGACAGCGCGCATGGATCGATTCTTGGGAGGCCGCGTGAGCGCCATCGAGCAGACAGAGGCAGCACGCCCTCGGGGCACGCGCCTGCCGCGACGTGCCCGACGGAACCAGCTGCTCGGCGCGGCCCAGGAGGTCTTCGTCGCCCAGGGGTACCACTCGGCCGCGATGGACGACATCGCCGAGCGGGCGGGCGTCAGCAAGCCGGTGCTCTACCAGCACTTCCCCGGAAAGCTGGAGCTCTACCTGGCCCTGCTCGACCAGCACTGCGAGTCCCTCCTGCAGTCGGTGCGCACGGCCCTGGCCTCCACCACGGACAACAAGCTCCGCGTCGCGGCGACGATGGACGCCTACTTCGCGTACGTCGAGGACGAGGGCGGCGCCTTCCGGCTGGTCTTCGAGTCCGATCTGACGAACGAGCCGGCCGTGCGCGAGCGCGTGGACCGGGTCAGCCTGCAGTGCGCCGAGGCGATCTCCGACGTCATCGCCGAGGACACCGGGCTCTCCAAGGACGAGTCGATGCTGCTCGCCGTGGGGCTCGGCGGCGTCTCCCAGGTCGTCGCCCGCTACTGGCTGTCCAGCGAGTCGAAGATCCCCCGCGAGAAGGCCGTGGGCCTGCTGACCTCGCTCGCCTGGCGCGGCATCGCGGGCTTCCCGCTGCACCCGGTCGAGGGCCAGCTGAGCGCCGAGGGCCACTGAGCCGCGTCCCGGCCCTCGCGCCGGTCCCGGTCGCGGTCCGGTCGTGGTCGCGGTCCGGTCCGGTCCTGGTCGCGGTCCCGGCGCATTCCCGCGGGCTGTTCGCTCCTGGCGTGCCGCCGCTGAGCCGTACGCGTCCCCTCACCGGGCTAATGTGTGCAGCGTACGGCGCGGAAGTCGCGCAACGCTGACCGTTCGGAGGGACATAGCCGTGGAGGTCAAGATCGGCGTGCAGCACGCACCCCGGGAGATCGTTCTGGAGAGCGGGCAGTCCGCCGAGGAGGTGGAGCGCGCGGTGGCCGACGCTCTGGCCGGCAAGGCGCAGCTGCTCAGCCTCTCGGACGAGAAGGGCCGCAAGGTCCTCATCCCGTCCGAGAAGATCGCGTACGTGGAGCTCGGCGAGCCCGCCGTGCGTCGGGTGGGCTTCGGCGCCCTCTGAGTCCCGGATCTACGGGAAAGGCCCGGTGGACCGTCACGGTCCACCGGGCCTTTCGTGTGTCCTCGCCGTGGCCGAACGACCACGTCACGAGGGTGGGTGAGGATTGCCGTCGTGGCGCCGGGGGTAGGAGGGCTACGACCGCAACACCCGCCCCGCAGCACCCGCGAGGTGATCCGCCGTGTTCCTGGAAGCCCTCGGTTCCGCTCTGCTCGGCTTCGCCCTGGCCTGGGCCGCCGTGCACCGGCTGGCCGACCGCCTCCCCTCCCGGGGGACCGTCCTCATGACCGGCGCGCTGGGCGGCGTCTTCGGTGCGCTCGTGACCCACGGGGCGCTGGGCCCCGGCCACTTCCTCGCCACCCTCATCGGTGCGGTGGCGGTCGCGGCGGTGCTGCTCTCGCTGCTGATCCGCCCGGCCTCGCGCAGGCTGCGACGATCAGCGGCGGCGTGAACAGCGCCGCCCGACGACGGACGAGAAGCCTTACGCGGCCAGGCCGAGCGCGGCCATGCGCTTGGTGTGGGCCTCGGTGATCCGGGAGAACATCCGGCCGACCTCGGCGAGGTCGAAGCCGTCCGCGACACCGCCGACCAGCATCGTCGACAGCGCGTCGCGCTCGGCGACCACACGCTGGGCCTGCGAGAGCGCCTCGCCCATCAGGCGGCGCGCCCAGAGCGCGAGCCGGCCGCCGACGCGGGGGTCGGCGTCGATCGCCGCGCGGACCTTCTCCACGGCGAAGTTGCCGTGGCCGGTGTCGTCGAGCACCGACAGGACGAGCCCGCGCGTGTCGGAGTCGAGCCGGGCCGCGACCTCCCGGTAGAAGTCGCTGGCGATCGAGTCGCCGACGTACGCCTTGACGAGGCCCTCCAGCCAGTCCGACGGCGCGGTCTGGCGGTGGAAGTCGTCGAGCGCCTTGGCGAAGGGCTCCATCGCGGTGGTCGGCTCGACGTCCACGGCGGCGAGGCGGTCCCGCAGCTGCTCGAAGTGGTGGAACTCGGCGGAGGCCATCTTCGCCAGCTCCGCCTTGTCCGCGAGGGTCGGCGCCAGCTTGGCGTCCTCGGCGAGCCTCTCGAAGGCCGCCAGCTCTCCGTAGGCCAGCGCGCCGAGGAGGTCGATCACGGCGGCGCGGTACTGCGGCTCGGCGGATGCCGTGGCCCAGTCCTCGGCGGCGATCCCGGTCGGTGTGGCGTTGTCAGGCGTCTCCATGGAGCGCACAATAGCCCGCTCCCGCCGCCGGGAAGGCCCTGGTCAGTCAGTGTGACCGTGCCCTCATCACGTTTTCTCCCAACACACATGCGCGATTCCGGGGTACAGTGATAAAGCGCCTGCTGAGTATGCGGACATGCTTTCGCACGTTCGGACGTACACGGTGGGCCGACTCATGAATGAGGATGCCCGGTCGGTGGCCCGATCGGCTCCGGCCCGACAGCCCTTCCGGCGGACCCGCGGAAGGGTCACCTCAGCGGTACGACGCTCGAGCGACGGCAGTGGTCCCGTGCCACCTGGCCGGCTGTGATCTTCCCGATCCGGCAGCCAGTGTTCCGGCACGGTACGACCCCCATCGTTCGCCTCGTACCGCGTCCACAGAAGAGGCAGCACCCTGACTACGACTTTCCGAGAGCTCGGAATCCTTCCCGAGACGGCCGAGGCCCTTGAGGCCGTCGGTATCGTCACCCCCTTCCCCATCCAGGAGATGACCCTCCCGGTCGCCCTCACCGGCACCGACGTCATCGGCCAGGCCAAGACCGGCACGGGCAAGACCCTCGGTTTCGGCCTCCCCATCCTGGAGCGCGTGACCGTTCCCGCGGACGTCGAGGCCGGCCGGGCGAAGCCCGAGCAGCTGACCGACGCCCCGCAGGCGCTCGTCGTCGTCCCCACCCGCGAGCTGTGCCAGCAGGTCACCAACGACCTCCTGACCGCCGGCAAGGTGCGCAACGTCCGCGTGCTCGCCATCTACGGCGGCCGCGCGTACGAGCCGCAGGTCGAGGCGCTGAAGAAGGGCGTCGACGTCGTCGTCGGCACCCCCGGCCGTCTGCTCGACCTGGCCGGCCAGCGCAAGCTCGACCTCTCGCACGTCAAGGTCCTCGTCCTGGACGAGGCCGACGAGATGCTCGACCTGGGCTTCCTGCCCGACGTCGAGAAGATCATGAACATGCTTCCGCCGAAGCGTCAGACCATGCTGTTCTCGGCGACCATGCCGGGCGCGGTCATCGGCCTCGCCCGCCGCTACATGTCGCAGCCGACGCACATCCGCGCCACGTCGCCCGACGGTGAGGGCGCGACCGTCGCCAACATCAAGCAGCACGTCTACCGCGCGCACAACATGGACAAGCCGGAGATGGTCTCCCGCATCCTGCAGGCCAACGGCCGCGGGCTCGCGATGATCTTCTGCCGTACGAAGCGCACGGCGGCCGACATCGCCGAGCAGCTGGAGCGGCGCGGCTTCGCGTCCGGCGCGGTCCACGGCGACCTCGGCCAGGGCGCCCGTGAGCAGGCGCTGCGCGCCTTCCGCAACGGCAAGGTGGACGTCCTCGTCTGCACCGACGTCGCCGCCCGAGGCATCGACGTCGAGGGTGTCACCCACGTCATCAACTACCAGTCGCCCGAGGACGAGAAGACCTTCCTCCACCGCGTGGGCCGCACCGGCCGCGCCGGTGCGAAGGGCACGGCCGTGACGCTGGTCGACTGGGACGACATCCCGCGCTGGCAGCTCATCAACAAGGCGCTGGAGCTGGACTTCCACGACCCGGTCGAGACGTACTCCTCGTCCCCGCACCTCTACGAGGAGCTGGACATCCCGGCGGGCACCAAGGGCATCCTGCCCCGCACCGAGCGGACCCGTGCGGGTCTGGGCGCGGAGGAGCTCGAGGACCTGGGCGAGCCCGGCGGACGCCGTGGCCGCGGCCCGAAGGCGGCCGACAAGCCCGAGACGACGGAGGAGCGTCCGGCCCGTACGCGGACCCCGCGTCAGCGCCGTCGCACCCGTGGCGGCAGCGACCTCGGTGACGCCCCGGTGTCGACGGCTCCGGCCGCTGCCGTGTCCGCCGCTCCGGCCGCTCCGGTGACCGAGGACGCCCCGGCCGAGTCCGGTCCGCGCACCCCGCGTCGCCGTCGCCGTACCCGTCCGGGCGGCCCCGGCATCGCGCAGCTCGCCCAGGCCGCTCCCGTGACGCAGGCCGCTCCTGTGGCCCAGGCCGCTCCGGTCGTGGAGGCCGCTCCGGTGGTCCAGGCCGCTCCGGCCCCCGCCGCCGAGGAGCCGAAGGCTCCCCGTCGCCGTGCCCGTGCCGCCCGCCCGGAGGCCGTGACGGCCGCGCCCGTCGCCCAGGCCCCCGCGGTCCAGGAGGCCCCGCCGGCCCCGCGCCGTCGCCGTCCGCGTGTGCGGCCGGTCGAGGACACCGTCTCCTTCCAGACGGTCGAGACCGCCGCGGCCGCCCTGCGGAACGCTTCGGTCGTCGAGGCGCCCGCCGCCCCGGTCGTCGAGGCCCCCGTGGAGGCCCCGGCGGAGCCGAAGAAGGCCCCGCGTCGCCGTACGGCCAAGAAGGCCGTCGCGGAGGCGGTCACCGTCGCCGCTCCGGTGACCGAGACCGTCGCCGCTCCGGTGACCGAGACCGTCGAGGCCGTCGCCGAGGTCACGGCCGAGGTTCCCGCCCCGCGCCGTCGCCGCGCGGTCCGCAAGGCCACCGGTTCCCCGGTGACCGCCGAGGCGCCGGTGGCCGAGGCCCCCATCGTCGAGCCGGTCGCCGAGCCGGCCGTCGAGGAGGCCCCCAAGGCTCCCCGCGCCCGCCGCACCGCCCGCAGGCCCGCCGGTTCCCCGGTCACGGCCGAGGCCCCGGTGAGCGAGATCGTCGTCGAGGCCGTCGCGGCCCCGGTGGTCGAGGAGGCCCCCAAGGCCCCGCGCGCCCGCCGCACCGCCCGCAGGCCCGCCGGTTCCCCGGTCACGGCCGAGGCCCCGGTGGCCGAGGTCGTCGTCGTCGAGGCCGTCGCGGCCCCCGTGGCCGAGCCGGTCGCGGAGCCGGTCGTCGAGGAGGCCCCCAAGGCCGCCAAGGCGCCGCGTGCCCGCCGTACGACCAAGAAGGCCGCGGCCACCGAGGCCGTCGCCGAGACGGTCGAGGTCCCCGTGGCCGAGCCGGTCGCCGAGGAGGCCCCGAAGGCTCCGCGTCGCCGCACCACGAAGAAGGCCGTCGTCGCCGAGGCGCCCGACGCCTCGGAGCCGAAGAAGCCGACGCGTCGCCGTACGACGAAGAAGGCCGCTGCCGCCGAGGCCGAGGCCGTCGACGCCCCGGCCGTCGAGGAGGCCCCGAAGGCTCCGCGTCGCCGCACCACGAAGAAGGCGGCGGCGGCTCAGCCCGAGAGCTGATCCCGCCCCGTCACGGCCGCTCCGCACGGCCCCGGGCCCCGGGCCCCGGGCCCCGGCGTGCGTCCCCGCTCCCGCAGTTACAGTCCAGATATGAGCAAGCCCCGTTCCCTCGCACTGCCTCCCCGCACCCGTGCCCGCCGCCTGGTGACCGTGCGGGGCGACTTCGCCGTCCTCGACGCGACTCCCGAGGGCGAGCGGCGCGGGACGGTGCTGCTGCTGCCCGGGTACACCGGCAGCAAGGAGGACTTCCTGGCGCTGTTCGGGCCGCTGAGCGAGGCCGGCTACCGGGCGGTGGCGGTGGACGGGCGGGGCCAGCACGAGACCCCGGGCCCGCGCGGCCGGGCCGCCTACCGGCGCAGGGCGCTCGCGCTCGACGTGGTCGCGCAGGCCGCCGCCCTCGGGGACGGGCCCGTCCATCTGCTCGGCCACTCGTTCGGCGGTCTCGTCGCCCGCGCCGCGGCCTCGCTCGCGCCCCGGGCGTTCCGCTCGCTCACCCTGCTCTCCTCGGGGCCGGGCCGGGTCGCACGACCGCAGCGGATCCGGGTCCGGGTGCTGCGGGGCTCGCTGGCGGTGCTGCCGAAGGAGCGGGTCTGGCAGGCCATGTGCTGGCTGGACAGCCGGGGCGAGGAGCCGGGCGCTGTCGACGCGCCGGAGCTGGTGGGCTTCCTGCGGAGGCGCTGGATGCGGACCCGGATCGCCCAGCTCGCGGGCGCCGGCCGGCTGCTGCTGGGCGATCCGGACGGCACGGCGGAGCTGCTCGAACTGCGGATGCCGCTGCACATCGCGTACGGGGCGGACGAGATGGTCTGGCCCCCGGCGGAGCTGGCCGCGGCGGCGGCCCGCGTCGGCGCGCACCACACGGTGGTCGAGGGCGCGGGCCACTCCCCGAACGTGTCGCACCCGCGCGAGTTGACGGACCGGCTCACCGGCTTCTGGGAGCGGGTGGCCGCCCTCGCGGAAGCCGGTGCGACAGCCCCGTAGGTCACTCAGTACTGCGTCTTGAGGTGCTGCCAGAAGCCGTCCCGCAGCGCGCGCCGCAGGGAGGCGTGCCCGCGCAGGGAGCGGCTGAGCAGGCGTTCCGCCTCGACGAGCAGGTCCTGGTCGACGGGGCCCGGGAGGTACGGGGCGCCGGGCAGGAGCTCGGCGAGCCGGTCCCGGCCGCGCTCGGCGAGCCAGGTCGCGGCGATCTGGGCGCCGACGAAGCGGACCTCCTCGCGGGAGGGCGGCGGCTCGCCCTCGTTCTCGTACGTCGTGACGGGGCGGCGGGTGACGTACGGGCGGCAGAAGTCGAGCTCGAAGGTGCGCTGGCTGTCGACCTCCCAGAGGAGCGCCTCGGCCTGGTTGCGGCCCTCGGCCGCCTCGATGCCCCAGAGGTGGACGCGGGCCCCGTAGCCCTGGGCGGCCTCGACGGCCGAGACGAGGTCCTCGTCGCCGCCGACGAGGGCGGCGTCGCTGATGGCGCGGTGGCGGGCGAGGGACTCCAGATCGGTGCGGATCAGGGAGTCGACGCCCTTCTGCTGGTTGTTGGCGTTGAGGTTGCCGAGGCGCACCTTGACGTCGGGCAGCTCGGCGATGGCCTGCTGTTCGGGGGTGTGAATCCGGCGCCGGGCGCCGTCGTACCAGTAGACCCGGAGCAGTCTGCTGTCCGCGAAGATCGTGCGGGCCTTGTCGATGAAGGCCTCGATCAGGCCCTCGGCGTCGAGGTCGAAGGAGCGCCGGTCCTCGGTGCCCGTCACCAGCAACCCGGCCGCAGCATGGACGTAACCTGCGTCGACGAAGATGGCATGCGTGGACGGGGTCTTGGCCACCTCGGCCAGCATCCGCTGGAGGAGCTCGTTGGTGCGCTCCACACGGGCGTCGAGCGCGCTCAGGCGGGCGTCGAGCGCATGGGCGTCGGCGGGGGCGTCGATAGGTACGCCGGTGGGCACGTCGGCGGATGTTTCGGCGGGTGCGGCGGTGGTCTCTGCGTCGTTCATACGGGGCTCATTCTCCGCCGCCGGAGGCCCTGCCGCCACACCCCCCTACCCGCCAGTAGTTAGCCATCCGAAAATTTTCCTTAGCGTAAGGAATGTTTTCCACCTGCACCTCGTTGGACCCCTATGTAACGCAGTTCTCCATCAGGAGGATCAACTCAGACGAAGGGAGAAGCCCATGCGCTTCGAAATCCTGCGCCTCGACGACATCGACGGCACGCCCGTCGACAGCACGGTCGTGGACGCCGCCTCCGTCAATCGGATCGTGCAGCAGGCCGCCGCGATCGGCCAGCGCATCTGGATCCGCCCCGCCGAGACCTCGGCCTCGTAACAGGTCGGGTCCACCCCACGCACCGCGCCCCCGCACGGACTTCGCAGAAGCGGAATCCGTACGGGGGCGCAGTGGTGTCCGGAGCCGTCCGGGAGCCGGAACCTCCGAGGGGGTGTCCTGGCCGGTCAGGCCCCCTGGACGACCTGGGTGACGCCGTTGATGATCTGCTGCACCGCGATGGCGGAGAGCATCATGCCGGCGAGGCGGGTCACCAGGACGACACCGCCGTCCTTGATGACCCGGATGATCACCAGCGAGTAGCGCATGGTCAGCCAGAGCACGACGTGCATGGCGATGATGGCGGCCCAGACGGAGACCTGCGAGGCGACGCTGTCGGCGTGCTGCACCGCGAGGATGACCGAGACGATCGCACCCGGCCCGGCGAGCAGCGGCATGCCGAGCGGCACCAGGGCGACGTTCACGTCCTTGGTCTGCTTCGGCTCGTCGGTCTTGCCGGTGAGCAGGTCGAGCGCGATGAGCAGCAGGAGCAGCCCGCCCGCGATCATCAGCGCGGGGACGGAGACGTGCAGATAGTCGAGGATCTGCTGCCCCAGGATGCCGAAGACGGTGATGACGCCGAAGGCCACGGCGACGGCCTGCCAGGCCATGCGGCGCTGGACCTTGGCCGGCCGGCCGGAGGTGAGGGCGAGGAAGATCGGCGTGATCCCGGGGGGATCCATGATCACGAAGAGGGTCAGGAACAGCGAGCCGAAGACGGCGACGTCGAACACGGTGGGGTGCCTTGCGGGAGAGGTCGAACGGTGGGGTGTGGGTCGCCGCTGCCGGAATGTGGAGTTCCGCCGGCGGGCCGACGCGGGGACGTCCACCGCGGGGCGCGGAGCCGCGCGGGTGACGTGAACGGATACGGGTGGGGGCTGCCCGGGACCCTCTCGGGGCCCGGAGACCGGGTCCGGCAGCGGGACTCCGCACCGCCCTGGCGGGGCCGGCGCGGACGCGGGCGCGGGTCGTGATGACGGACCGATCGGACCGATCGGACCGGACGGTTCGACCGCCGCGGCCCGTCCGCTCCGGACGGCCGGCGAAGGCCGTGGGCCTCGCGGTCCTCGGGCCTGGGGCCTGTCGCCCGGGGCCTTTGCTACCGGCCCTCCGGCATCGGAGCTCGGCCCCTCAGGACCGCCCCCCTAGGGGCTAGGCGGCGGCTCCCCCCGTGCCGGGGACCGCGAAGGCCCCTGTGGCACGGCGGATGATCTCGCCGTAGATCTCGGGATCGGTGGTGCAGTCGCCGAGGCGACAGGTCTTGCGGCTGCCGTGGTAGTCGCTGGAGCCCGTGACCAGCAGCCCGAGCTCCTTCGCGAGCCCGCGCAGCCGCGCGCGCGTCGCCTCGTCGTGGTCCATGTGGTCGACCTCGATGCCGTCGAGCCCGGCGTCGGCCAGCCGGGCTATCGCCGCCTCCGGCACGACCTCGCCGCGCTTGACGGCGAGCGGGTGCGCGAAGACGGTGACCCCGCCTGCGGCCTTGACCAGGCGGATCGCCTCGATCGGGTCCAGCTCGTGCTTCCCGACGTACGCCCGGCCGCCGTCGGCGAGCCAGTCGGGCGTGAAGGCCCCGGACACGTCCGGTACGACCCCGAGCTCGACGAGCGCCTCGGCGACGTGCGGGCGTCCGACGGATCCGTCGCCGGCGATGCGGGCGACCTGCTCCCAGGTGACGGGGACGCCGAGCTCCTGGAGCTTGCCGACCATGGCGCGGGCGCGCGGCACGCGGTCGTCCCGGACGAGCTCGCGCTCGGCGAGGAGCGCGGGCTCCTCCGGGTCGAAGAGGTAGGCGAGCATGTGCAGGCCGATGCCGTCGAGGCGGCAGGACAGCTCGGCGCCGGTGACGAGGGTCAGCCCCTCGGGCAGCGCGCGGATCGCCTCGGCGTGGCCGCGGGTGGTGTCGTGGTCCGTCAGCGCGACGACGTCGAGCCCGGCGGCGGCCGCGTTCCTGACGAGTTCGGCCGGCGAGTCCGTGCCGTCGGAAGCCGTGGAGTGGGTGTGCAGATCGATGCGCACGACGCGGTACTCCGGGGGCTCGACACGGACGAGGGACGCTTCAGCATAACGGGCGAATCGAACAGCCTTGTACGGATCCCGGCGCCCGGTCGCCCGTTACTTGAGCAGCCTCGGGGTGAGCGCGCCGCACGGCACGAGCTCGACCTCGGCGCCCGCGTCCCGCAGGTCCGTCAGGACCAGCTCGTCGTACATCAGAAGGCCGGACTGTTCGGGCCAGACGATCGCCCACAGCCAGAGGCCGCGCGCCTCCCCCGCGAAGACCGCCCGGTCCTGCGGGGTGCCGGTGACGTGCCACAGCGGGGTGGGGCGTCCGGCGGCGAGGACCTTCGCCTGGGGCGGCTTGTCGATGGCCATGCCGGAGCCGGGATCGAGGCCGTCGATGCCGGCGTACCGCGCGCCGAGACCGACGCCGAGCTCCTCGGCGATCAGGAGCAGCTCGCCGATCCCGCCGAGCGGACCGGGGCCCGAGCAGGCGACGGCCGTCGCACGTCCGCCGCTGCGGTCGTCACCGGCGTACGCGACACCGGTGAAGAGCCAGCCGACGGGCAGGGGCCACGGCATCCACACCGGGACGTGGGACCGGTGCACCACGACACCGAGGGCCTCGACGCTGGGTGGGATCACGGGCTGGAGCGGGTGCACCGAGCCGTGCACGTCACACTGCCAGGAGTCGGCGAAGAGACCGGGCGCTCTGACCCTGCCACCGCACTTCGGACAACTGGGTTCGCCCCTCATAGGGCTCAACGGTCCTACCCCTCGGGCCCCGCGTCAAGGACGGCCCGCGGACGATCACCCGTCCGGCCCGGGCCGTTCACCCGAGCTGTTCGGCCCGGCCGTTCAGCCCGGCCGTTCGGCCCGCGCGTTCGGCCCGGGGCGAGCGGCTCCTCAGTCCAGGCTCACGGACCCGCGCAGCGGATCGCGCAGATCCGTCCCCCGGGCCAGCCAGCGCTCCTCCAGCGCCTTCGCCCCGTGCACACGCTTCCAGGCCGCCTCGTTCGGGGTCATCGGGAGCAGCGGCAGGAAGCGGACGGGGTCGAGCGGCTCGTCCAGTTCCAGGTCCTCCACGAGACCGCCGGACTCGGCGACCAGGACCGAGCTGAAGGAAGCGCCCGGCCAGAGGGGCTCACCGACGTCGAGCGAGGCGCCGGGGGCCACGACCACGCCCTCGACCTGCGGGGTGGAGGCGAGCACGGCGAGCGGGCGCAGGACCTTGTCGGTGTCGGCGAGGCCGGCCCGTACGGTCAGGACGAGCTCCGCGCGCGGGCCCTTCACGGGGTCGGCGAGGGCGGCGGTCGGATCGGCCATCGGCGAGGCGGACATCCCGAGGGTCGCGTACCGCACGACGTCGCCGTCGACGAAGCGGAGCACCTCGATCCGATCGGTGCCGAGGAACGTCACCGCGGCCCGCGCGTCCGGTTCACCGAGCGCCGTCCGCAGCCGGGCTTCGACCAGAGCAAGAACTTCTCCCATGCGTTGAGCATAAAGCGCGTATGGAACGGGCAAAGTCAGGGATTGACCCTCTGTCGGCTGATAGTCTTGGCCGCTGGTCGGGAGTCACGAACTCCTGATTACTCGTCACACGTCATCCCTCACGGGGGACCGGCCGGAGGAGGTGGGGCTGCGATGGACCGAAGTCGGTCGGGCAGTACCAGTCGCTCTTCCGCCCCGCACCCTTGCCCGGTGCGCTTCTCCCTCCGGTGATCCCAGGGTCCCGTTCGGACCTGCCTTCTCCGGCATCTCGCACGACGGAAGAGCATTTCGCCTTTGCCTGTCTGTAGCGAACGCCGTCACCGCGATCCCCCGGTGCCGCCCGCTTTGTGGACGACGTAGCTCCACGTCCCCATTCCGGGCTGTGCCACGCATCGCCGACGGCCTCTCCGTGAAGGAGCATGCCCATGTCGATGATCCGTGACCTGCGCGCCGCCGTCCGGCCGAGCCTGCGGCACACCCTGCGCAAGACCCCCACCACGTACACCTCGTACGACCCCACCCGCGACCACTCGGCCTCCAGCGCCGTCGTCGACTGCGCCGTCTACCGCGACGGGCGCCGGGTCGACGACCGCGAATGCCTCACGCCCCGCGGCGCGATGAGCCAGGTCCGCGAGAGCGGCGGCTTCGCCTGGATCGGGCTCCACGAGCCGACCGAGGCCGAATTCGCCGGTATCGCCGCCGAGTTCGGGCTGCACCCGCTCGCCGTCGAGGACGCCGTCCACGCCCACCAGCGGCCCAAGCTGGAGCGGTACGACGACACCCTCTTCACCGTCTTCAAGACGATCCACTACGTCGAGCACGCCGCGCTCACGGCGACCAGCGAGGTCGTCGAGACCGGCGAGGTCATGTGCTTCACCGGCCCCGACTTCGTCATCACCGTCCGGCACGGCGGCCAGGGCTCCCTGCGCAACCTCCGCCACCGCCTCCAGGGCGAGCCCGAGCTCCTCGCCAAAGGGCCCTCGGCCGTCCTGCACGCCATCGCCGACCACGTCGTCGACGGCTACATCGCGGTCGCCGACGCCGTCGAGCTGGACATCGACCAGCTGGAGATCGACGTCTTCTCGCCGAGCACGAAGGGCTCCACACGCGGTACCGACACGGGCCGGATCTACCAGCTCAAGCGTGAGGTACTGGAGTTCAAGCGGGCCGTCACTCCGCTCCTGCGTCCGCTGACGCTGCTGAGCGAGCGTCCGATGCGGCTGGTCGACCCCGACATCCAGAAGTACTTCCGGGACGTCGCCGACCACCTCGCCCGCGTCCAGGAGCAGGTCGTCGGCTTCGACGAGCTCCTCAACTCGATCCTCCAGGCCAACCTGGCGCAGGCGACCGTCGCGCAGAACGAGGACATGCGCAAGATCACCTCGTGGGCGGCGATCGTCGCCGTCCCCACGGCGGTCTGCGGCGTCTACGGCATGAACTTCGACCACATGCCGGAGCTGCACTGGAAGTACGGCTACCCGATGGTGCTCACCGGCATCATCGTGGTCTGTTTCAGCATCCACCGCATGCTCAAGCGCAACGGCTGGCTGTAGCGGACAGGGCCTAAGCTTCGGGCCATGACTGAAGAGCTGCTCGGGTCCGCCCTCGTCGAGGAGGCCACCAAGAAGTCCGGCCTCGTCTGGGTGCGCGGGACCGGTCCCGCCCGCGCGCTCTGGCACGTCTGGCACGACGGCGCCGCGCACGTCGTCGGCGACGGTCCCGGTGAGCAGCCGCTGCCGGGCCTGGCGGACGGCGGGACGGTCGAGGTCACGGTCCGCAGCAAGGACAAGGGCGGGCGGCTCCTCGCCTGGACGGCCTCGGTGCGCGAGCTCTCCCCCGGTACGGAGGAGTGGGACGCCGCGGTCGCCGAGCTGAAGGGCAAGCGGCTGAACGCCCTCGACGGCGAGGCCATGCCGGGGCGCTGGGCGCGCGAGTGCCGCGTGCTGCGGCTCGAACCCCGCTCCTCGACGACGGAGCTGCCGGACGGCTCGCTGGCGGCCGTACCGCTGCCCTCGGAGGCCACGACCCGCCGACCGGTGCCGGCCGCGCTCCCGAAGCTGCTGTTCCGCAAGCGCCGCAAGTAGCGGC
This sequence comes from Streptomyces gardneri, assembly GCF_006539185.1. Lineage (GTDB taxonomy): Bacteria > Actinomycetota > Actinomycetes > Streptomycetales > Streptomycetaceae > Streptomyces > Streptomyces gardneri. Next base: position 25,020 of record NZ_BJMN01000044.1, on the reverse strand, counting down.
GGCGCCAGGCCCTACGAGCGCGGCAGCTGCTTGCCGTAGTCGAGGGTCTCCTCCTTGGACGGCTCCGCGAGCGGGAAGTCCTTGTTCCACTCGGAGAGCACGACGACGCCCGCTCCCCCGCCGCGCGCGAACTGCAGCGGGTACGGGGAGCCCTCCAGGGCCACGTCGAGCGTGCCGCCCTCGCCCTCGGCGCCGCCCTTGACCTTGATCGTGCGGACCCCGCCGATCTGGTCGCGGTCGCCCTTGACCTTCTCCCCGTGCAGGCCGATCAGCCCGCCGAGGAGCACGTCCATGTCGGTGAAGCCGCGGAACTGCTTGTACGTGGGGTCGCCCTGCGGCACCTTCACGTACATGTCGTCGAGCTTGTCGGCGGCCTCGGTGTCCGCCTCGGAGGGCTCGTCGGTCGCCTTGTCGTCGTGCGCCCAGAAGTCCGCGTCCGCCTTCAGGTAGAGCGCGTCGCCGATCCGCAGCAGCTCGAAGGTGCTGTTCTTCGTCGTCACCGAGCCGGCGGCGCCGTCCTGCTTGAGCCGCATGTTGAGCTTGAAGGTGCCGCCCTTGCTGACGAGGGTGCCGGACAGGCGTACCGCCTTCGCCGCGTCCGCCGCGGTCTGCGCCTTCTGCTCGATCTCGGGCGCGGAGAGCTTCCCGACCCCGTTGGTCCCCTCGTCCGGGTCGGCGCCGCAGGCGGTGAGTCCGACCGTCAGTCCGGCGCAGAGGGCCAGGGGCGCGACGGCCCTGCGGATACGCGACGACGGGGTACGAACGGCCATCTGCGCTGCCTCTCGTGTCGTGGGGGGAGGTATGCCGGGCCGTGGCCCGTTACGGGGTGCCGTGTGCGGCCGCGGGCGGGGTCGGCGGAATGGCCGGGTCCGGTGCCGGGGCCGAGGAGGGGGGACGGCAGACCGCAGCGTACCCGGGCCGGGTGACGGGGCCCGCAGGCAGCCGTACGGAGTCCTTGCCGGAGCGGGTCGGAACGGCACGGGCTAGCCTGAACCAGGCAAAGCTCCGCGAGAAGCGGCAAAGCTCTTGCCACGACTCGAATCGTGCGGCACCGAGGAGGCGCGTGGCATGGCGGCAGGCGCCCCCCGGATTTTCGTCTCCCACCTCGCGGGGGTCCCCGTCTTCGACCCCGTCGGCGACCAGGTCGGCCGGGTCAGCGACCTCGTCGCCATGCTCCGCGTCGGCCGCAGACCGCCCCGGCTGCTCGGCATGGTCGTGGAGGTGCTGAGCCGCCGCCGGGTCTTCGTCCCCATGACCCGCATCACGGGCGTCGAGTCCGGCCAGGTCATCACCACGGGCGTGGTCAACATGCGCCGCTTCGAGCAGCGGCCCACCGAGCGGCTCGTCCTCGGCGAGCTCCTCGACCGGCGCGTCCGGCTCGTGGGGCCCGACGGGCGGGAGGGCGAGGAGGTCACCGTCCTCGACGTCGCCATCCAGCAGCTGCCCGCCCGCCGCGACTGGGAGATCGACAAGGTCTTCGTCCGCAAGGGCAAGGGCGGGGTGCTGAGCCGCAAGGGCGAGACGCTGACCGTCGAGTGGTCGGCCGTCACCGGCTTCTCCCTGGAGGAGGAGGGACAGGGCGCGGAGAGCCTCGTCGCCACCTTCGAGAAGCTGCGCCCCGCCGACCTCGCCAACGTCCTGCACCACCTCTCCCCCAAGCGGCGCGCCGAGGTGGCCGCCGCCCTCGACGACGACCGGCTCGCCGACGTCCTCGAAGAGCTGCCGGAGGACGACCAGATCGAGATCCTCGGCAAGCTGAAGGAGGAACGGGCCGCCGACGTCCTGGAGGCGATGGACCCGGACGACGCGGCCGACCTGCTGTCCGAGCTGCCGGAGGAGGACCAGGAGCGGCTCCTGACCCTGATGCAGCCGGACGAAGCCGCAGACGTACGCCGCCTCCTGTCGTACGAGGAGCGCACGGCGGGCGGTCTGATGACGACCGAGCCGATCGTGCTGCGGCCGGACGCCACGGTCGCGGACGCGCTGGCCCGGGTGCGCCAGCAGGACCTGTCGCCGGCGCTCGCCGCGCAGGTGTACGTGTGCCGGCCGCCGGACGAGACGCCGACCGGGAAGTACCTGGGCACGGTGCACTTCCAGCGGCTGCTGCGGGACCCGCCGTTCACGCTGGTCAGTTCGCTCGTGGACAGCGATCTGCCGCCGCTGGGTCCGGACACCCCGCTGCCCGCCGTCACCAGCTATCTCGCCGCGTACAACATGGTCGCCGCGCCCGTCGTGGACGAGAGCGGGTCGCTGCTCGGCGCGGTCACCGTCGACGACGTGCTCGACCATCTGCTGCCGGACGACTGGCGCGAGACCGACTTCCACGAGGAGGGCACCGCGCATGGCGGCTGAGCGGGGGCAGGAGAGGGAGCGGGACCGGGAACGGCCGATGGTGGCCCGGATCCGGCTCGACCTGCCGCGCGAGCGCCGGCCCAGGTTCCTTCCGGAGTACGACCCGGAGGCCTTCGGGCGGATGTCGGAGCGGATCGCCCGCTTCCTGGGGACGGGGCGCTTCCTGGTCTGGATGACGCTGACGGTCGTCGTCTGGATCGGGTGGAACATCTTCGCGCCGTCGTCGCTGAGGTTCGACGAGTACCCGTTCATCTTCCTGACGCTCGCGCTGTCCCTCCAGGCCTCGTACGCGGCCCCGCTGATCCTGCTGGCCCAGAACCGGCAGGACGACCGGGACCGGGTCAACCTCGAACAGGACCGGAAGCAGAACGAGCGGTCGATCGCGGACACCGAGTACCTGACCCGGGAGATCGCGGCGCTCCGCATGGGCCTCGGCGAGGTCGCGACGCGGGACTGGATCCGCTCGGAGCTCCAGGACCTGATCAAGGAGCTGGAGGAGCGCCGGGATCTATTCCCGTCCGGCGAAGGACACGGAAGTGACGTACCCGACCGTTGACAGCCCTTTCATGGGCCGGTGGTCGGCGCCGTACCATCGTCGGTATGGCTATGGAAGACGCGGTGCTCGAAGCACTGGCGACGGTGAACGACCCCGAGATCAACAAACCGATCACTGAGCTCGGCATGGTCAAGTCGGTGGAGATCGAACCGGACGGCAAGGTCGCCGTCACGGTCTACCTGACCGTCTCCGGCTGCCCGATGCGGGACACGATCACGCAGCGCGTGACCGAGGCCGTCTCCCGGGTGGAGGGCGTCACCGGTGTCGACGTGACGCTCGACGTGATGAGCGACGAGCAGCGCAAGGAGCTGGCGGCGGCGCTGCGCGGGACCGGTGCGGAGCGCGAGGTGCCGTTCGCGAAGCCGGGCTCGCTGACCCGGGTGTACGCGGTCGCCTCCGGCAAGGGCGGAGTCGGCAAGTCCTCCGTGACCGTGAACCTGGCCGCGGCGATGGCCGCGGACGGTCTGAAGGTCGGTGTCGTCGACGCCGACATCTACGGCCACAGCGTGCCGCGGATGCTGGGCGCGGACGGCCGTCCGACCCAGGTCGAGAACATGATCATGCCGCCGTCCGCGAACGGCGTGAAGGTCATCTCCATCGGCATGTTCACCCCGGGCAACGCCCCGGTGGTGTGGCGCGGCCCGATGCTGCACCGCGCGCTCCAGCAGTTCCTCGCGGACGTGTACTGGGGCGACCTGGACGTCCTCCTGCTCGACCTGCCCCCGGGCACGGGCGACATCGCGATCTCGGTCGCACAGCTCGTCCCGAACGCCGAGATCCTGGTCGTGACGACCCCGCAGCAGGCCGCCGCCGAGGTCGCCGAGCGGGCCGGTTCGATCGCGGTGCAGACGCACCAGAAGATCGTCGGCGTCGTCGAGAACATGGCGGGCCTGCCCTGCCCGCACTGCGACGAGATGGTCGACGTCTTCGGCACGGGCGGCGGCCAGCGGGTCGCGGACGGCCTGACGCAGACCACGGGCGCGACCGTCCCCGTCCTCGGCTCGATCCCGATCGACGTGCGGCTCCGCGAGGGCGGCGACGAGGGCAGGCCCGTCGTCCTGTCCGACCCGGACTCCCCGGCGGGCGCGGCCCTGCGCGCCATCGCCGGCAAGCTGGGCGGCCGCCAGCGCGGCCTGTCGGGCATGAGCCTGGGCATCACCCCGCGCAACAAGTTCTGACGTACGGCATGACGAAGGGGCGCCCCCGGGTGGGGGCGCCCCTTCGTCATGCCGTCAGGAGTACGCTTCCAGGTCCTTGATCTGCGAGAAGCCGAGGCCGTACGCGCTCATCCCCCGCCCGTACGCCCCGAGGTGCACCCCCGCGGCCGAGCCGGCGAGCACCCAGCCGAACTCCGACTCACGGTAGTGGAACGGCATCGGGACCCCGTCCACGGGCAGCGACAGCGTCGACCAGGCGGGACCGTCGAGGTCGTCCGCGAGCTCGAAGGCCGTCTCCGTCTGCTGGTCCAGCCAGTTGTCGCGCAGCCCGTGGTCGAGCGAGGCGGGCCAGGTGTGCACCAGAAGGCCCGAACCGGCCAGCCAGGCGGCGGAGGAGACCGTGGTGGCGTCGAGGACGCCCGTCCCGTCCCCGGTCCGCCTGACGGGGCTCGCGGCCACGGTCACGACGACCGCGAACCGCTCCTTCTCCGCGGCGGTCGCGTCCGACTTTATGGACGGCGTGTCACCGTGCCCGGTCGACCCGTGCTGCACGCTGCCGTCCGCCGCCGTGCCGACCTGCATCAGCCAGCGCGGCCCGGTGAACGCCTCGTCGAGGCCGTACCAGGCGAAGGGTGCCCGCAGATATCCCTCGGGGGTACGCCGTGCCGTCGGCACGCCCTCCACCCGACTCGTGGTCTCCAACTCGGCCGCCTCCTCGTAACGTCAACAGAGGGAGGATAGCCACCGGGACGCGTCGGGTCGGTGACAGCCCGTCGTCAGGTCGCGTCGGAGTCGTACGGCGGACGCTCTCCGGTGTCCGGCTTGTCCTGCTTCTTGAGGAGGTCCGGGGTGCCGGCGGCGGCGCTGCCGTTGACCGCGGCGGGCGCGGTCTCGCGGTTGTGGACCGCGTCGGCGACGTCGTTCATCTCCTTCTTGAGGTCGAACGAGCCGCGCAGCTCCTTGAGCTCCTTGAGGTCCTCGTTCCCCTCCATCTGCTTGCGGAGGAACGTCTTCGGGTTGAGGTCCTCGAACTCGAAGTCCTTGAACTCCGGTCCCAGCTCGCTGCGGATGTCCTCCTTCGCGCTGTCCGAGAAGTCACGTACCTTCCGGATGAAACGCGAGACGTCCTGGATGACCTTCGGGAGCTTGTCAGGCCCGAAGACGAGCACGGCGAGGACCACGAGGGCCACCAGCTCGAGTGCGCCTATGTCGCTGAACACCTAGTAGCTCCTTCACGCCGGTCCAGGGCCCGGTCCACGGTACCCGCCGAAGCTGTCGGACGGGTACCTCCCGGTGTCCGCCACATGGCACTCAGGTGCCCTGCGACGAACCGAGTGTCAACGTCTTGGTCAGTTCTTTGCCGTCGCGGGTGAGCGTGAGCCGCAGTTTGTCACCGGGGCGGTGGGCGCGGATCTTCACGATCAACTCCTCGCCGTTGTGCACCCGCTGGCCGTCGACCTTGGTGATGACGTCGCCGGGCCGGAGGCCCGCCGCGGCGGCCGGGCCGCCCGGGGTGACGGAGGCGGCACCGTCCTTGCCCTTCTCGCCGACCCGGGCGCCGTCGCCGTTGAACTGCATGTCGAGGCTCACACCGATGACGGGGTGGGTGGCCTTGCCGGTGTTGATGAGCTCCTCGGCCACCCGCTTGCCCTGGTTGATCGGTATGGCGAAGCCGAGGCCGATGGAGCCGGGCTGGCCGGCGCTGCCGCCGTCGCCGTCACCGGAGCCGCCGGCGGCGCGGATCGCGCTGTTGATCCCGATGACCCGGCCCTTGGAGTCGAGCAGCGGACCGCCGGAGTTGCCGGGGTTGATGGGGGCGTCGGTCTGGAGGGCGTCGACGTAGCTGATGTCGGTGCCGTCGCCCTTCTCGCCGCCGGCGGTGATCGGGCGCTCCTTGGCGCTGATGATCCCGGAGGTCACGGTGTTGGAGAGGTCGAAGGGGGCGCCGATGGCGACGACGGGGTCGCCGACGCGGACGTTGTCGGAGTTGCCGAGGGGCAGCGCCTTGAGGCCGGAGACGCCGGTGACCTGGACGACGGCGAGGTCGTAGCCGGTGTCCTTGCCGACGATCTTGGCGCGGGCGGTCTCACCGCTGGAGAAGGTCACGGTGATGTCCCCGGAGGACTCGGCCGCGTCGACCACGTGGTTGTTGGTGAGGATGTGGCCCTTGGTGTCCAGGACGAAGCCGGTGCCGGTGCCGGAGGAGCCGCCGCCGCTGACGTGCAGCGTGACGACGCCGGGCAGCGCGGCGGCGGCGATCCCGGCCACGCTCTCGGGGGCGCGGTCGGTGTCCCCGCCGTCGGCCTGGGGCAGCTCGACCGTGGTGAGCCCGCCGTTCCGCTCGACGTAGGCGCCGATGCCGCCGCCGATGACTCCGGTGACGAGGGCGAAGACCAGGGCTCCGGCGAGCGCGAGGCCCTTCCGGGACTTCTTCACGGGCGCCGGCGCGACGCCGATGCCGCCGACGGCCCCGCCCCAGGGGTCGTACTGCATCCACGGGGCGGTCCCGCCCTGCTGCGGCGGTACGGGGGGCACGGCGGCCTGCTGCGGGGGTACCGGGGGCACGTGGCCCTGCGGCTGGGCCTGGGGCGGTACGGGGGCCTGGGGAGGCACGGAGGCCGCCGGGTGCTGCACGGGCGGCGCGGGCGCCCACGGGCCGGGCTCGCCGTAGGGCGGCGTCCGGTACTCGTCGGGCGCGTGCAGGGGCTGCGGGGCGGGCTGCGCGACCGCCTCCGGGGCGACCTGGGGCGCGTCGGCCACGGGCGCATCGGTCACAGGAGTCACAGGCGCGTCGGCCGGCTCGCCCTTCGTCAGCAGGACGGCGGGCGCGGGAGCAGGCACGGTCTCCTGCTCCGGCGCAGCCGGGCGAGGCGCGTCGGCGATCTCCGCGGTGCCGGTCTCGACCACGGCCTCGACCACGGTCTCGGCTTCGGCGCTCGCGGCGGCGGCCTCGACCTGTGGCTGGGGCGCGGGCAGGGGGAAGTCACCGTCGCCGTCGTCACCGCCGTCGGTCGGAGGCGGCGAGGGTATCCGCGCCGCCTCCGGTGTCTCCGGTGCCGTCGAAGGCCGGCTCCACCAGTTCGGCTTCCCGTCGTTCATGCTCTCCCCGCAACCGCTGACCCGTCCGCGCCCCTGGCTCGGGCGCCCCTGTCCCTGGATTCAACCAGGTCGCGGGTCAGCGGTGGGAGCCGAGCGGTGCGTTCGTCGGGCTCGCCGCCGGGCTGGGACCGGGGGCGAAGGCCAGATCGAGGGCCGGACCCGTCGGTCGTATGAACGGCGAGAGGGCCAGGAACGACTGCATCGCCTGGTTCTGGAGGCGAACCGCCACCAGCGGAGCCCTGCCGGAGCGCACCGCGTCCGGTGGCACCGCGCCCGAGGGAACGGTGCCCGCGGGAGCCCGGCCGGCGGGGGCGCCGGTACGGGCCGCGAGCGGGGTGAGCGGCTCCTCGGCGACGGACTGGGCGCCCGAACGCTCGCCGGAGCGCGTACCTCGTGTGGCGGCGGTGGTGCCCGAGGCGCCGCCCGTGGCCGTGGCGCGCATCGGGGTGACCGCGCTGCCCGTGCCCTGGCCGCCGCGTCCGCTCGCGCTGACCGAGGTCTCGACCGGCAGGGTGCCGCCGAGGGCGATCGCCGCGAAAGAGACCGCGCTGGCCGCCGCGAAGGCGAAGCGCCGGCCGCGCCCGGACGCGCCGGAGCCGCGGTCGCCGACCTCGTGGATCCGGAAGCCGGTGCCGGGGTGCGGGGCGTTCGGGGTGACGACCGCCGCGGTGGCGAAGCCGTCGGACTTCAGCGCCGCCGCGCCGAGCAGTTCTTCGAGGGGCCCTCGCGGTGCTCCGGGCCCGCCGGAGCCACCCGAAGGCTCACCTGGTCCCCCGGGGAGCCCCTGGAGCCTGGCGAGGAAGCCCTCCGAGGGGGGCGGGGGCGCCGCGGAGGCGAAGACGCTCTTGACGGTGCGCTGCGCGTCGGCCTCGGCCTTGCAGCGTGCGCAGGTCGCGAGGTGCGCGAGCACCCGCTCGCGGGCGTCGTGGCCGAGCTCGCCGTCGACGAGCGCGGCGAGCCGGTCCCCGAGGTGGTGCTCCGCGGGGGTCGGCGACGAGGGACGTGTGCCGCTCACGCTGTCCCTGCCTCCCATCCGACGGAGGCGAGCGCACGCTCCGCCCGGGCTTCGGGCGAGCGGTGCTTGAGCGCCTTGCGCAGGTGGGAGCGCCCGCGGTGGATCCGGCTGCGGACGGTGCCGAGCTTCACGCCGAGGGTCGCGGCGATCTCCTCGTACGACAGTCCTTCGATGTCGCAGAGGACGACCGCGGCGCGGAACTCGGGCGCGAGGGTGTCCAGGGCCTGCTGCACGTCGGCGTCGAAGTGGGTGTCGTTGAACACCTGCTGCGGCGACGGCTCACGGCTGGGCAGCCGCTCGGCGGCGTCGTCGGCGAGCGCGTCGAAACGGATGCGCTGCTTGCGACGGACCATGTCGAGGAAGAGATTGGTGGTGATGCGGTGGAGCCAGCCCTCGAAGGTGCCCGGCGTGTACGTCGACAGCGAGCGGAAGACGCGGACGAAGACCTCCTGGGTGAGGTCCTCGGCGTCGTGCTGGTTGCCGGTGAGGCGGTAGGCGAGGCGGTAGACCCGGCCACTGTGCGTGCTGACGATCTCCTCCCAGGTGGGCGGAGTCCACGCCTGCGATTCCGCATCCGATGCGAAGGTCGCGGTGGTGGGAGCGGAGTCGGTGGAGCGGATTCGGTCAGCGGTGTCGGTCACGGATTTCGGCTCACCCGCCGACCTGAGAAGACGCCGAAGCACTCCTCCCCGATCCACAGGCGCAGCCGCACCTCCCCTGTCGGCTCTGGTGGTGTCCAGTGGAGCCCCTACCATAGCCACCTCGCCCGTTAGCTCCGGATAAGAATCTTTACGCGAATTTGGAACCGGCTCGCCCGGCTGCCGCCGGTCGCGTCCCACCCCCAGTGAACGTGCGGTCCCATCTGCGGGTTCCCGCTGACAGCGGATACAGTCACCGTTGCGTCAACTACGGGGACAGGAGAGGGCCATTACCGCCAACCGGCAGACGGGCTGGTCGTTCGCCGACGCCTTCGTCGCCGAGGACGAAGCTCTGCGCTGGGCCCGGGACCGGGCCCGGGAGGCAGGGCTGCCCTCGGTGTCGCCCGGCACCGGTGGCGCGCTGCGCCTGCTCGCGGCGACGGCGGACGCCAAGGCGGTGGCGGAGATCGGGACCGGCACGGGCGTGTCGGGCATCTACCTGCTGCTGGGGATGCGGCCGGACGGGGTCCTGACGACGGTGGACCTCCAGCCGGAGCGCCAGCAGTTCGCGAAGACGGCGTTCCGCGCGGCGGGCTTCGCCGGCAACCGGGCCCGGTTCATCCCCGGCCGCGCCCTCGACGTCCTGCCGCGTCTCGCGGACGGCGGATACGACCTCGTCTTCTGCGACGGCGACCGCCTGGAGTACCTCGACTACCTCGCTGAATCGTTGCGCCTGCTGCGACCTGGGGGTCTCGTCTGCTTCGAGGGCGTCTTCGCGGACGGCCGGACGGTCGACTCGGCAGCCCAGCCGGCCGAGGTCCTGCGGGTCCGCGAGCTGCTGCGCACGGTGCGGGAGAGCCAGGAGCTGCTGCCCTCGCTGCTGCCGGTGGGCGACGGCCTGCTCTGCGCCGTACGCCGCGGCTGACGCGGCCCGCCGCCCCGAGCCCCCGGAAGTTCCCCCGGAGTCACTCTTCCTCACCCCGGACACACCGCTGCCCCGGCACGGTGGAACCGTCCCGGGGCAGTGGCGAGAAATCGTCGAGGGTCAGGTCAGCCGACAACCTTCTTCAGGGCGTCGCCCAGCGCCTCGGCCTCACCCGGCGTCAGCTCGACGACAAGCCGACCGCCGCCTTCGAGCGGAACGCGCATGACGATGCCCCGCCCCTCCTTGGTCACCTCGAGCGGGCCGTCACCCGTCCGCGGCTTCATGGCCGCCATGCTTGTTCCCCTTCCTGAAACCAGCTCATCGTCAGCCGGGCAGCTCTTTGATGTGGAGCACGCTTCACCGGCTTCGAACACATTGCTTCCAGGTCATTATCCCGCATCGCAGGACCCGATGACCAACATCGATCTGCATCGCTTGCGCAACGCGCTCTCTCAAAACCCCACATTTCGGCGATCCGGCTGCGATACTGCGCCGCCTCGGATCCCACCGACGGCCGGATTTCTTTGACGCAGCTCACATGTGCGGTGCGGGTGATCTCCGCCATGCTGGGCACGTCAACCACGCAAAGAGGCGAAGGGAACCCCATGGCCGACACGGTGCTGTACGAGGTGAGCGACGGGCTCGCCACCATCACGCTCAACCGGCCCGAGGCCATGAACGCGATGAACGTGGCGGCGAAGGTCGCGCTCCGGGACGCCGCGGAAACAGCCGCGGCGGACACCGCTGTACGGGCCGTCCTGCTCACCGCGGCCGGCGACCGGGCGTTCTGCGTCGGGCAGGACCTCAAGGAGCACGTGGGTCTGCTCATGGCGGACCAGGAGTCCGGCACGCGCGAGACCATGAACACGGTCCGCGACCACTACAACCCGATCGTCAGGGCCCTCACCGGCATGCGGAAGCCGGTCGTGGCGGGCGTGAACAGCGTCGCGGCGGGTGCGGGCTTCGGCTTCGCGCTCGCGGCGGACTACCGGGTCGTCGCGGACACGGCCGCCTTCAACACGTCCTTCGCGGGCGTCGCGCTCACCTCGGACTCGGGCATGTCCTGGACGCTGCCCCGGCTGATCGGCGCGAGCCGGGCCTCGGACCTGCTGCTCTTCCCGCGCTCGATCACCGCCCAGGAGGCGTACGAGCTCGGCATCGCGAACCGCCTGGTCCCGGCCGCCGACCTCGCCGCCGAGGCCGCGAAGGTGGCCCGCGCCCTCGCGGAGGGCCCGACGGTGGCCTACGCGGCGCTCAAGGAGTCCCTGGCCTACGGCGCCGACCACTCGCTCGCCGAGTCCCTGGAGAAGGAGGACGAGCTCCAGTCCCTCGCGGGCGCCTCGGAGGACCACACGATCGCGGTCCGCGCCTTCATCGCCAAGGAGAAGCCGAAGTACCTGGGCCGCTAGGGCTCGTGCGTGGCCCGGGGCTACTTCCCGCCCCGGGCCACGCATCCCTCCACGTGGTCGTCGACGAGGCCGCAGGCCTGCATCAGGGCGTAGGCCGTCGTGGGGCCGACGAACCGGATGCCGCGCTTCTTGAGGGCCTTGGCGAGGGCCGTGGACTCGTCCGTGACCGCCGGGACCTCGGAGACCGAGCGCGGGGCCGGGCGGCCGGCCGGATCGGGGGCGTACGACCAGATCAGGGAGTCGAGCTCGCCCGGGGACCAGGTGGCGAGCAGCTTGGCGTTGGCCAGGGTCGCGTCGACCTTGGCGCGGTTGCGGATGATGCCCTCGTCGGCGAGGAGCCGCTCCCGGTCGGTCTCGCCGAAGCCGGCGACGGAGGCGATGCGGAAGCCGTCGAAGGCGCGCCGGAAGCCCTCGCGGCGGCGCAGGATCGTGATCCAGGACAGGCCGGACTGGAAGGCCTCCAGGCAGAGCCGCTCGAAGAGTTCGTCGTCGCCGTGGACCGGGCGGCCCCACTCCTCGTCGTGGTACGCCACGTAGTCCTCGGTCGACAGGCCCCAGGGGCAGCGCGGTCGCCCGTCGGGGCCGGGGACGGCCCCGCCCTCGGTCATGAGTGCTCGTCCTCTGCGTCACCGCTGCCGGCGGCGCCCGCGAGCGCGCCCTCCAGCTCGGCGATCCGCGCGTCCCGCTCGGCGAGCTCGGCGCCGAGGCGGACCAGGACGTCGTCCACGTCCGCCATCCGGTAGCCGCGGACCGCGACGGGGAGGCGGAGCGCCTCGACGTCGGCGCGGTCGACCGGGCGGGCCGCCGGGAGGGGGTCGACGAGCTGCTCGGGCGCCACCTCCGGCAGCACCTCGCTGTCGCCTCCGCCGACCACCGCCAGAGTCACCGCGGCCACGACCACGACCATCGTGATGAGCAGAAACCAGAACACCTGCGCGCCTCTTCCCGGAGTGGAATTCGTCCCGTGCCGATCGTGCCATGCGCCACTGACGGTTAGGGTCGCAGCGAACGTACGCGAGGGAGGACAAAAGGGATGCTGCGCTTGGGACGGCGTGAATTCGGGCCGCACGAGCCGGTGATCATGGCGATCGTGAACCGGACCCCGGATTCTTTCTACGACCAGGGCGCCACCTTCCGGGACGAGCCCGCACTCGCCCGCGTCGAGCAGGCCGTGGCCGAGGGCGCGGCGATCATCGACATCGGCGGGGTGAAGGCGGGCCCCGGCGAGGAGGTCACGGCCGAGGAGGAGGCCCGGCGGACGGTCGGTTTCGTCGCCGAGGTCCGCAGGCGCCACCCCGACGTGGTGATCAGCGTGGACACCTGGCGGGCGGATGTCGGCGCGGCGGTCTGCGAGGCCGGGGCGGACGTCCTGAACGACGCGTGGGGCGGGGTCGACCCCGGGCTCGCGGAGGTGGCCGCGAAGTACGGCGCGGGGCTCGTCTGTACGCACGCCGGCGGGGCGGAGCCGCGGACGCGGCCGCACCGGGTGGAGTACGAGGACGTGATGGCCGACATCCTGCGCGTCACGGTCGGGCTCGCGGAGCGTGCGGTGGCGCTGGGGGTCCGGCGCGACGCGATCATGATCGACCCGGGGCACGACTTCGGGAAGAACACCCGGCACAGCCTGGAGGCGACGCGGCGGCTCGGCGAGATGGCGGAGACGGGGTGGCCGGTGCTGGTGTCCCTGTCGAACAAGGACTTCGTCGGGGAGACGCTGGACCGGCCGGTGAAGGAGCGGGTCCTCGGGACGCTGGCGACGACCGCCGTCTCCGCCTGGCTCGGTGCGCAGGTGTACCGGGTGCACGAGGTCGCGGAGACCCGGCAGGTCCTGGACATGGTGGCGTCCATTGCCGGGCACCGGCCTCCCGCCGTGGCCCGGCGCGGGCTCGCGTAGTCGGGCCGGGTGCGGGAGGGGGTGGGGGCGCCTGCGGCGGGCTCTCCCCCACCCCGCCCCTTCCCGAAACCGGGGCTCGGCCCCGGACCCCGGTCCTCAAACTCCCCCTACGCCCTGGGGGGCGTGGGGGGACCCCCAGACGGGCTGGTTTCTCCTACTTGCCCGTCTCCTTCGTGACGAGCGCCACCGCCTCTTCCACGTCGTCCGTGACGTGGAAGAGGAGCAGATCCCGCTCCGAGGCCTTGCCGCCCGCGACGACCGAGTCGCGGAGCCAGTCGACGAGCCCCTTCCAGTACTCCGTGCCGAAGAGGACGATCGGGAAGCGGGTGACCTTGCGGGTCTGGACCAGGGTCAGCGCCTCGAAGAGCTCGTCGAGGGTGCCGAGGCCGCCGGGCAGGACGACGAAGCCCTGCGCGTACTTCACGAACATCGTCTTGCGGACGAAGAAGTAGCGGAAGTTCACGCCGATGTCGACGTGCTGGTTGAGCCCCTGCTCGAAGGGGAGCTCGATCCCGAGGCCCACGGAGACGCCCTTGGCCTCCCTGGCCCCCTTGTTGGCCGCTTCCATGGCGCCCGGGCCGCCGCCCGTGATGACCGCGAAGCCGGCCTCGACGAGCGCCCGGCCGATCCGGACGCCGGCCTCGTACTCGGGCGAGTCCGGCTGCGTGCGGGCCGAGCCGAAGACGCTGATCGCGCTCGGCAGTTCGGCGAGGGCTCCGAAGCCCTCGACGAACTCGGACTGGATGCGCATGACCCTCCAGGGGTCCGTGTGCACCCACTCCGAGTCGCCCTCGGTGTCGAGCAGCCGCTGGTCCGTGGTGCCCGACTGGACCTGGTCCCTGCGCCTCAGCACCGGCCCCAGACGCTGCTCCTCGGGCTTCGCCATTCCCTCGGGAATGCCCATGGCCTGCTCCCTCCGCCGATCCACTGATCTTCTGGTCCGGTCAGCGTAGGACGACAGAGGTGACGAAACGCGAAATTACGGAAGTCAGGCAGTCAGCCAGTCGCGGAGGCGTGCCTCGCAGTGGTGGATCCTGTCGACGGGGACGTGCTCGTCGCGCTTGTGCGCGTAGATGGGGTCGCCGGGCCCGTAGTTGACGGCGGGCACGCCGAGCGCGCTGAAGCGGGAGACGTCGGTCCAGCCGAACTTGGGCTGGGCGCTGCCGCCGACGGCCTTCATGAAGGCCTCGGCCGCCGGGTGGGAGAGGCCGGGCAGGGCGCCGGGGCTCTCGTCGTCGACGACGAACTCGGCGATGTCGCAGCCGTCGAAGAACTCGCGGACGTAGGCGAGGGCCTCGGCCGGGGAGCGGTCGGGGGCGTACCGGTAGTTGACCGTGACCGTGCAGGCGTCGGGGATGACGTTGGTGGCGACGCCGCCCTGGATCGCCACGGCGTTGAGGCCCTCGTGGTACTCCAGGCCGTCGATGACCGGCTTGCGGGGCTCGTAGGCGGCGAGGCGGGCGAGGATCGGGGAGGCGGTGTGGATGGCGTTGGAGCCCATCCAGGAGCGCGCGGAGTGGGCCCGCTCGCCGGCGGTGTGCAGGATGACCCGGAGGGTGCCCTGGCAGCCGCCCTCGACCTGGGAGTCGGAGGGTTCGAGGAGGACCGCGAAGTCGCCCTCCAGCCAGTCGGGGTGCGCGGCGGCGATCTTCCCGAGGCCGTTGAGGTCGGCGGCGACCTCCTCGTTGTCGTAGAAGACGAAGGTGAGGTCGCGGTTGGGCTCGGGCACGGTGGCGGCGATCCGGAGCTGGACGGCGACGCCGGACTTCATGTCGGAGGTCCCGCAGCCCCACAGGATGCCGTCCTCGTCGAGCCGCGAGGGGACGTTGTCGGCGATCGGCACGGTGTCGATGTGGCCGGCGAGGACGACCCGCTCGCCGCGGCCGAGGTTCGTACGGGCGACGACGTTGTTGCCGTAGCGGTCGACGGTGAGGTGCGGCAGGGCGCGCAGGGCCTGCTCGATGGCGTCCGCGAGCGGCTGCTCCGTCCCACTGACGGACGGGAAGTCGACGAGCGCGGCGGTGAGCGCGGCCCCGTCCTGGGAGAGGTCCAGCCGGGTCTCGTACGGAGTGATGTCAGCCATGTGCCGACCCTAACCCGGCCTCCAGTACGGTGGGCCCCGTGTCCGAGCCCACCCGCCCCGTCCGTCGCGGCCGCCCCGCCCGCCGCGGCCGTCTCGCCCGCTCCGCGGCCGCCTTCGCCGCGCTCCTCGGCCTGGCCTCGTACGTGGCCTTCCACCAGGTGACGGGGAGCAGGGGCACGCCGCGGTGCAGTGTCGGCAGTGGCGAGAACCGGTACGAGTTCACGCCGGACCAGGCGTCGAACGCGGCGACGATCTCGGCGGTCGGCACCACCCGGGGGCTCCCGGAGCGCGCGGTGACGATCGCGCTCGCGACGGCCCTCCAGGAGTCGGCGCTGCGGAACATCGAGCACGGCGACCGGGACTCGCTCGGCCTGTTCCAGCAGCGGCCCTCGATGGGCTGGGGGACGCCGGCGCAGATCATGGACCCGGTGTACTCGGCGGGGAAGTTCTACGAGGGCCTGGAGAAGGTCCCGGGGTACTCGCGGCTGCCGCTGACGGTGGCGGCGCAGAAGGTGCAGAAGAGCGGTTTCCCGCAGGCGTACGCGAAGCACGAGCCGGACGCGACCCTGCTCTCGGCGGCGCTGACCGGCCGGGCGCCGGCCGCGCTGACCTGTACGGCGAGCGATGTGAAGGGCCGCCCGCCGGGCGATCCGGAGAAGGTGCGCAAGGAGTTGGTGCGGGCCTTCGGCGAGACGGCGGCGCCCAAGGCGGTCACGGGCGGGTCGAGCGCGGGCCGGTCGGCCTCGGAGCCGCCGGTGCTCTTGGTGCCTGTCCGGGCGGCGGCGGAGTCGGGCGCTGCGCCCGGGGCCGGTGCGGACGAGCGGCGGGGCTGGGAGCTGGCGCAGTGGGCGGTGGCGCGGGCGGACGAGCTGCGCGTCACGGAGGTCGCTTACGGGGGCCGGGTCTGGCGCGCGAGCGAACCGTCCGGCGGCTGGGAGAAGTCCTCCACGGCCTCGGCCGGCGCGGCTTCCGGCGCCGGCTCCGGCAAGGCCCCGGGGGCGGAACCGGTCCGCATCCGGCTCGCTCGGTAGCGATCACCCGTACGGTCGTTCACCCGCCCGTGGCATGCGCCCGGACGGAATCCCAGGAAATTCGCGCACCCTTCGAGCGGTTATTTCCCGACCCTTCGACGACACCCCAACTCCCTTGCAGGGCAAGGGAAGTGACGGTTCGGCAGACGCTCTCGCAATGACGCGTTCGTCCGTTTTCCTCCCCACCCGACAATACGACGCATTACCAATCCTTTACCTTCGACCGCCGCAACCTCTCCCACCCCGGGGCCGGTTGTCACTGCGTCCGAACACCACTCGTCGCACCTCGTCGAAGGAGCACCATGTCCCTCCCCCTGACCCGTCGGATCGCCCGCGCCGCCCTCCTCATCGCGGCCGGAGCAGCCCCCGTGGTCGGTGCGGCCGGTTCCGCGAGCGCCCTGGACCACAGCATCGCGCCGACCGGCGCCCTCGGCGGCGTCACCGCCCTGGACGCCGCCGGTGCGGGCACCGCTGTCGACAGCGGGGCGCAGGCCGCCACCGGCGTCGTCGGCGCGACCGGCAGCGAGGCCGTCGGCACGGCCGTCCCGGCCGCCGGCAAGTCCGTCGGCGCGGCGGGCAAGACCGCCACCCCGGCCGCGCAGAAGGTGGCCGGCGAGGCCGCCGGCAGCACCGGCGAGGTCGTCGGCAAGACCGCCGGCGCCGCCGGCGAGAGCGCGCAGGGCCCGGCCGCCGGAGCCCTGGGCGGCGGCCTCCCGGCCGCCCCGTCCCTGGGCGGCCTGCCGCTCGGCGGCTGACCTCCGCACCGAGACACGTGAGGGCCCGGGGAGCATCGCCTGCTCCCCGGGCCCTCCCGCGTGCACGTCCTAGCCGAGGCGCTTCACGGCCGCCTCGACGCGCTCGTCCGTCGCCGTGAACGCCACCCGCACGAACCGCTCCCCGGCCTCGCCGTAGAAGTCCCCGGGCGCCACCAGGATGCCCTTGTCCGCCAGGTACGCCACGGTCTCCCAGCACGGCTCGTCCCGGGTCACCCACAGGTACAGGCTCGCCTCGCTGTGCTCGACCCGGAAGCCGTGCGCCTCCAGGGCCGCCCGCAGCGCCGCCCGGCGGGCCGCGTACCGCTCCCGCTGCTCGGCCACGTGCGCGTCGTCGCCGAGCGCCGCGACCGTCGCCGCCTGCACCGGGGCCGCGGTCATCATGCCGCCGTGCTTGCGGATCAGGAGCAGCTCGCCGAGGACGGCCGCGTCGCCCGCGATGAACGCGGCGCGGTAGCCGGCCAGGTTGGAGCGCTTGGAGAGCGAGTGGACGGCGACGATGCCCTCGTACGAACCGCCGCAGACGTCCGGGTGCAGGACGGAGACCGGGTCGGCCTCCCAGCCCAGCTCCAGGTAGCACTCGTCGGAGAAGACGAGGACGCCGTGCTCGCGCGCCCAGGCCACGATCCGGGTCAGCTCGTCCTTGCCGAGGACCTTGCCGGTCGGGTTGGACGGGGAGTTCAGCCAGAGCAGCTTCAGACCCGCCGGGTCGAGCTCCGTCGGGTCGTCGTAGACGACCGGCTCGGCGCCGCAGAGCCGCGCGCCGACCTCGTACGTCGGGTAGGCCAGGCGGGGGTACGCCACCTTGTCCCCGGCGCCGAGGCCCAGCTGCGTCGGCAGCCAGGCGACGAGCTCCTTGGAGCCGACCACCGGCAGCACGTTCTCGTGGGCGAAGCCCACCGCGCCGAGACGCCGTTCGCACCAGCCGGTGAGCGCGTCCCGCAGCTCTTTCGTCCCCCACACCGTGGGATAGCCCGGCGAGTCCGCCGCCGCGACCAGGGCGTCCTGGATCAGCGCGGGGACCGGGTCGACGGGCGTGCCGACCGAGAGGTCCACGATTCCGTCCGGGTGCGCCAGGGCCGTCTTCTTGTACGGCTCCAGCTTGTCCCAGGGGAAGACGGGCAGGCGCGAAGAGACTGCGCTCACGGGTTGGCTCTCACTTCCTGTACGTACGGGAAAACGCCTCGGTCCCGTACAGCGACCGACGCCGTACGGGACCGGAAGCGGTCGATCAGCCGTTCTGCGGCGGCAGGGCGGCGATGAAGGGGTGGTCACGCTCGATCTCGCCGAGCTTGGAGGCACCACCGGGCGAACCGAGCTCGTCGAAGAACTCGACGTTCGCCTTGTAGTAGTCCTTCCACTCCTCCGGAGTGTCGTCCTCGTAGAAGATCGCCTCAACCGGGCAGACCGGCTCACAGGCCCCGCAGTCGACGCATTCGTCCGGGTGGATGTACAAGGACCGCTTGCCCTCGTAGATGCAGTCGACGGGGCACTCCTCGATGCACGCCTTGTCCTTCACGTCGACACAAGGCTGCGCGATGACGTAGGTCACGCTGTCGTTCCTCCTCGATAGGGCTGGTCTGCGCGGGAGCGCGGCGTCGTCGATGCCCGCACCTAGTATCTCCGTTCTTGGGGGCGATCCGAACAGGAGGGGCGGAGAAGCTGTGGAATTGACCGGCGGAGGACTTCTCGAGGTCCGAATCACCAGCGCTGACGTGGGAAAACGTGTCTCCGTTCGGTACGTGACAGACTCCGCCGCGCCGGGCGGGAGGTTCACCGACGCGGTCGGAGTGCTCACATCATGGAACTCCGGTGTGGTGGTGATCACACGAAAGAGCGGGGAAACCGTCCGGATCGCGGAAACCTCCCTCGTCGCGGGGAAGGTCGTACCCCCCGCTCCGGCCCGCCGAAGGGGCCCCTCGGCGACCTTCCCGGAGCTGGCCCGGGCCACCGCGCGCGCCTGGCAGCCGGTCGAGAGCGAGCCGCTCGGCGAATGGACCCTGCGGGCCGCCGCCGGATTCACCCGCCGTGCCAACTCCGCACTGCCGCTCGGCGATCCCGGACTCCCCGTGCCGGACGCCCTCACCCGCGTACGCGAGTGGTACGCGGCCCGGAAGCTCCCCGCGTACATCCAGACGGCGACCGGCGCCGAGGGCACCCAGGAGCTGCTGGGCGCGGCGCTCGACCGGCACGGCTGGCGGCGCGAGGTCTCCGCCGAGGTCCGGATCGCGGCGCTCGCCCCGATCGGCGACCTGGACTCCGACATCTCCGGCGTACGCCTCTCGCGCACGCTCGACGACGCGTGGCTGCGCCGCTACCAGCGCTTCGGAGAACCGAACCCGGCGGTACGGCCCGTCCTCGGCTCCGGTCCGAGTGTGTGGTTCGCGTCCGTGGCGGGCACGGGAGAGGTACCGGCGGCGATCGGGCGCTGTGTGGTCGACGGCCGCTGGGCGGGCTTCATGGCCGTCGAGGTCGACCCCGCCCTCCGACGGCAGGGCCTGGCGACGACCGTCATGACGGCACTCGCCCGGCAGGCGCTCGACGAGGGCGCGTCGGCGGCCTGGCTCCAGGTGGAGGCGGACAACGACGGCGCCCGGGCGTTGTACGACGGGATGGGCTTCGCGGTCCACCACCACTACCACCACTACCGATGGGCGGAGGCGTGACGGAGGCGTGACCGAGCACGGAGCCGGATCCGACGGACCGGACGCACGGGCGGGCGACGGACCGCCGGAGGACGAACCCGACTGGCGTCGGGAATTCGCCGAGGAGGCCCGGGCCGAGCGGCCCGACCTCGCCCGGCTCTGTCTGCTCGTCGGGGCGGTGGCCGACCCGACCGTCACCCGGCACGTCATCGACGAGGCCGAGATCGAGCTCGACCGCCTCGCCGGGCTCATCCCGTACGCCACCCGCGCCACCGGCGCCTGGGCCGCCGAGCTCGCCGCGCTCCTCGGCCACCGCGAGGGCTTCGAGGGCGTGCCCGCCGACTACCAGCGCCTGGAGTCCTCGCTCCTGCACGAGGTGCTGCGCCGCCGCCGGGGCCTGCCGATCCTGCTCTCCGTCGTCTGGATGGAGGTCGCCCGCCGGGCCGGTGCCCCCGTGTACGGGCTCGGCCTGCCGGGTCACTTCGTCGTCGGGTTCGGCGACCCCGCCGACCTGAACCTCGCCGACCCCTTCTCCGGCGGCCGGCCCCTGACGGGCCCGGACGCGGAGCTGCTCGTGGCGAGCGCGACGGGCGAGGCCCTCGACCGCTCCATGCTCCGGCCGGCCGAGCCCGGCGCGATCGTGCTGCGCGTCCTCAACAACATCCGCGCCTGGGCGGCCCCCCGCCCCGAGCGCTCCGACGTGGGCCTGTGGGCCGTGGAGCTCGCCCTGCTGCTGCCCTCCCACCCGGCGCGGCTGCGCTACGAGCGTGCGGAACTGCTCGTCCAGCGGGGCGAGTTCCTCTCCGGCGCGGCGGAGATGGAGGCGTACGCGCGGGTGATGGACGCGGTGGACCCGGAGTCGGCGACGACGATCCGTCGCCGGGCACTGGCGGCGAGGGCCCGCCTGAACTGAACACGATCACACGGTGCCGAACTCGCCCCGCCCGTGGGTGTCTTGCGGATCACGCCGGGATTCCGGAGTGATCCGCCGCCACCGCGACTAGGATCCCTTCCCGTTCACGGGGGAGGTGATCACATGCGTCCATGGACGCCGAACGACCCGACACAGGTGGGGCCGTTCCGTACGGTCGCGGTGCTCGGGCAGGGCGGCATGGGCCGGGTCCTGCTCGGTGTCGCGCCGAACGGCAGCCTGGTCGCCGTCAAGCAGGTGCACGCCGAGCTGGCCGACGACGAGGGCTTCCGGTCCCGGTTCCGACGCGAGGTCGACGCCTCGCGCCGGGTGTCCGGCGCCTACACGGCGCCCGTGGTCGACGCCGACCCGGACGCCCCGACACCCTGGCTCGCCTCGCTCTTCCTCCCCGGGCTCCCGCTGAGCGACGTCCTCGCGGACGGCTTCCTGCCCGAGGAGGCGGTACGGCAGCTGGCCGCCGGCCTCGCCCAGGCGCTCGCCGACATCCACCGCATGGGCCTCGTCCACCGGGACCTGAAGCCGTCGAACGTGATGCTCACCGACGACGGCGTCAGGGTGATCGACTTCGGCATCGCCCGGGCGGGCGACCACCTGACGAAGCTCACGCACACGGGCGCGCTCATCGGCTCCCCCGCGTTCATGGCGCCCGAGCAGATCACCGGCGGGGCTTCGACGCCCGCCGCCGACATCTTCGCGCTCGGCGCCACCCTGGTCGTGGCCTGTACGGGGAAGACACCGTTCAACGGCACCTCGGCCCCCGCCCTGATGTACAGCATCGCCCACGAGGAACCCGACCTCGGCGCCGTACCGCCGGGGCTGCGCGACCTCCTCGGGGCGTGC
Source organism: Streptomyces gardneri (assembly GCF_006539185.1). GTDB lineage: Bacteria > Actinomycetota > Actinomycetes > Streptomycetales > Streptomycetaceae > Streptomyces > Streptomyces gardneri. Next base: position 3,672 of record NZ_BJMN01000044.1, on the reverse strand, counting down.
CTCGCCAAGGACCCCGCCGCCCGCCCCTCCCCGCAGGACCTCCCGGCCCTGATCGGGCCGGTGGCGCCGTCGACACGGCCCTGGCCGGAGGCCGTGCACCGGCGGATCGCGGTTCAGTCGGCGGAGGTCGCCCGGCTGGTGAGCCAGGCCCCGCCGGCCGCCCCCGCGCCCGCTCCCCTCCCCCGGGTACGGAGCCGGGGCCGCCGGCGCTGGACGGTCGCCGCCGTCACCGCCGGGGTCCTCGCGGTCACCGGGGCGCTGTTCGCGGTGAACGGCTGGGCGGACGACGTGTACTACGCGTTCGTCGACGAGCCCGTGCCGACGCCGGGGAACGTCCCGCTGAGCCAGGTGGCCGACACGTACGTGGGGCCCATCCCCTCCTGCACGCAGCTGCGCCCGAAGATGGAGGTGCCGGCCGGGTTCACCCAGCAGCGGGTCCAGGACGGCGGGCCCCCGCACACCCAGTACGACGGCGCCACGTCGAACCAGTGCACCTGGAACACCCGCTCCGGCGACCAGATCGTCGTGGTCTGGGACCTCTACCGCAGCAAGCCGGGCGGCCCCGCCGGCGCCGAAGGCGCGAAGGCGCGCTACGAGGGCATGTACATGCGCGGCAGCACCCAGCGGGTCTCCCACCTCGACTTCGTCGAGGAGGCGCTCTGGTACAAGCCCGACGGCCACTGCGTGCTGTACGCCCGGGACGTCAACCTGGAGCTCTTCGTCCAGGTGAAGGGCCCCAACTACCCCCTGGGCACCTGTGAGGCCCTCACCGAGAAGAGTGCGAAGCAGGCCGTCGCGCTCGTAGGGAAGAAGGCGGCGGCGCAGTGACCCGTCCTCTGGGCCCCACCGACCCCCGCGAGGCCGGCCCCTACCGGCTCCTCGCCGAGCTCGGCCGCGGCGGCATGGGCCGCGTCTACCTCGGCGCCTCGCCCGACGGGCGGCTCGCCGCCGTGAAGCAGGTGCACGCCCGGTTCGCCCACGACGAGGACTTCCGCGCCCGGTTCCACCGCGAGGTCGACACCTCGCGCAAGGTGTCCGGCGCCTGTACGGCCGCCGTGATGGCCGCCGACGCGGACGCGCCCGTCCCCTGGCTCGCCTCCGTGTTCGTCACCGGACCCTCGCTCGGGGCGGCCGTGGAACGGACCGGCACCCTGCCCGTCGAGACCGTACGGCGCCTCGCCGTGCAGCTCGCGACGGCCCTGGACGAGATCCACCGGGCCGGGATCGTCCACCGCGACCTGAAGCCGGAGAACGTCCTGCTCTCGGGGGACGGCGCCCGGGTCATCGACTTCGGCATCGCGCGGATCGCCGAGGCCGGGAACGTCACCGAGCTCACCGGAACAGGGCTGGTCGTCGGCTCCCCCGCCTTCATGTCGCCCGAGCAGGCCGAGGGCAAGGAGCTCACCCCGGCGAGCGACGTGTTCTCGCTCGGCTCGGTCCTGGCGCTCGCGGCGACGGGCACGAGCCCGTTCGCGGGCCCCTCGACCCTCCAGTCCCTCTACAACGTCGTCCACACGGAACCCGACCTCGCCGCCGTACCGCCGGAACTGGCCGGCCTCCTGGCCTCGTGCCTGGCCAAGGACCCGACGGCCCGGCCCACCCCCACGCAGCTCCTCGCCGCACTGGGCCCGGCGGCCCCGACGACCCGGCCGTGGCCGCCCGCCGTCCACGCGATGATCGACGACCAGCAGCGCTCCGTCGACCACCTGCTCACCCGCCACGACGACGACCCCGAACGCACGGTGGTCGTCCCTCCCGGCAGAGGCAGGGCCGCGACCCCGACGGCGGTCGTCACCCGGGTCACCCCCACGAGCCCCGGGCGGCGCCGCCGGGGCCCGGTCGCCGTCGCCGCCGTCGTCGCCCTGTGCGTCCTCGGCGCCGGCGCGTGGTGGTCCCTGAAGGACAGCGAGCTGTTGGCCGGCCCGCCGGACGCGTACCTGGCGATGCCGGTCTGCGCGGAGGTCGCCCCGAAGCTCCCGCTCACGGGACGCAACCCCACCCGGGACACGTACACCGAGTACTCGGACTCGGCGACGACCAGCTGCTCCTGGAACGACAAGGACGAGACGCAGAAGGACGGCTGGAGCTTCTACTCGCACGCCATGGTCCGCTGGGAACTGCGCCGCAGCGCGGGCACGGACGAGAACGCGACGGAGCGCCAGGAGGACGAGTTCGCGGACGACGCGGAGGGCGAACGCGAGACGAGCCTCCCCTTCGCCGACGAGGCCTTCTGGAGCGCCCCGAGCGACGGCCAGACGACCTGCACGCTCTACGCCCGCAAGGGGAACCTGATCGTGGACGTGTCCCTGGGCGGCGAGAGACACCCGGCCGAGACGTGCGAGCAGGAGGCCAGGACGATCTCGCAGGCGGCCTTCGCGGCGATGCCGAGCACCTGAGGGAGCGGCGCCCCGGGAGACGTCAGCCCGGAGCCGTGGCCGCCGCCACGAACATCGGCAGTGCCAGGAAGAGGCGGTCGGCCTCGGCCCGCGCACGCTGCTCGGCGACCCAGCGGTCCGTCCGCGCACGGGTGACGGCACCGGTGGAGCAGGCTCCTTCGGCCAGCCCGGTGAGCAGCGGGAGCATCACCGGTCCGGTGAACACGCCGGTGCGGACCTCGACCGTCACCTCGCCGAAGCGGGCGTCCAGCAGGAGGTTGCGGTAGCGGCGGGCGGCCCGCGGGCCGACGATCAGGTCGGCCCGGGCGTGCACGATCGTGCGGGTGAGCGCCGGATCGTCGGAGTCGACGACGAAGGTGTCCCAGTCCTGGCCGGTCAGCACGATCCGCCCGCCGGGCACGAGCACCCTGCGGGCCTCCGCCAGCGCCCGCTCCGGCTCGGCCAGCACGTGGAACACCTTGTCCGCCCGGTAGCCGTCCACCGAGGCGTCCGGCAGCGGCAGTTCGTACGCCCCCGCGATCCGGAAGTCCGCCCGTGGCCACCGGCCGCGGGCGACGGCGATCATCCGCTCGCTCGGGTCCACTCCGACGGCCCGCACACCCCGTTCGGCCAGTTCCGCCACGGCCCGTCCGGCGCCGCACCCCACGTCCACCACGGACGTTCCGGGTGCGGCGCCGAGCAGGCCGTAGGACAGGGCCCTCAGTTCCTCGGCGCCCGGCAGTCGATCGGCCGCGTCGAGCAGTGCGACGAGGTCCGGCGGCGGTCCTGTCCGATCCGTGTCTCTGGTCATGAGCCCAAGGCTGGGACTTAATGTCGGCATGAAGTCAAGCGAGCCCAGGACGCCGGACGACGGCGAGCGTGCGCCGATCGGCATCGGCGCCCTCGCCGAACGCTTCGGTCTGGCCACCCATGTGCTGCGGCACTGGGAGGCGATGGGGCTGCTCGCTCCGGCACGTGACGCCGTCGGCCACCGCCGCTACGGCGCCGCCGACGTCACCCGCGTCGCCGTCATCCTGCGCGCCAAGGAGGTGGGGCTCTCCCTGGAGACCATCCGCACCCTGGTCGCCACCTCCGACACCGCGAAGCGACGGGACACCCTCCGCGAGGAGGCCGAGGCGCTTCGCGCCCGCATCGCGGCCGCGCAGGCCTCCCTCGCACTCGTCGAATGCGCCCTCGGCTGCGACCACGAGGACATCACCGGGTGCGCCCACTTCGAGCGGGTGACCGCGGCTCGCGGGGCGGGTGGCCCACCCCCCGCGTCGCGCGCCGGCTCCCG
>NZ_BJMN01000043.1 GCF_006539185.1 Streptomyces gardneri | reverse complement strand
CCGACAAGACACCCCCTAGGACTCCTCGGTCTCCGGGGCCTGGATCGTCACCGAGGCGATCGTCTCGGCGATCTCCCGCTCCGCCGTGGCCTTGTCGAGGCCGAGGCCGGTCAGGACGCCCTCGCCGTCCTCGTGCTCCAGGAGCGCCAGCAGGATGTGCTCGGTGCCGACGTAGTTGTGGCCGAGGCGCAGGGCCTCGCGGAACGTCAGCTCCAGGACCTTCTTCGCCGCCGCGTCGTACGGGACGAGCGCGGGTGCCTCGTCGACGGCCGGCGGCAGGGTCGCCGCGACCACCTCGCGGACCCGGTCGAGGGTCACGCCCCGCGAGGTGATCCAGTGCGCCGCGAGCCCCTCGGGCTCGGCGAGCAGGCCCAGGGCCAGGTGGGCCGGGACGATCTCGGCGTTGCTCGCGGCCGTGGCCTCGTTCTGGGAGGCCATGACGACGTTCCGCGCGCGGGGCGTGAAGCGGCTGAACCCCGCGTTCGGGTCCATCTTCTCCGCGTCCGGCTCCTTGGGGACGAAACGCTTCTGGGCCGCCTGGCGGGTGACGCCCATGCTGCGGCCGATGTCGGTCCAGGAGGCGCCGGAGCGGCGGGCCTGGTCCACGAAGTGGCCGATGAGGTGGTCGGCGACATCGCCGAGGTGGTCGGCCGCCATGACCGCCCCGGAGAGCTGTTCCAGGGCGTCGGGGTGGACCTTCTTGATCGCTTCGATGAGCTCGTCGAGACGGATGGGGACCTTCGGAGCGACTGGATTCGTCATGAGGCAACCCTAGGTTGACACCCCTGCACTGTCAACCGTCGGTTGACAGTGAAAAGGGTGCAGTGTGCCCAGCCCGGACGGGTCGCGAAGAGGGGAGGGGGAGAGGCGGAAAAGGGAGACGACCGGGGCCGCCACCCCCCACAGGAGAGGCCCCGGTCGTCATCCACGGAGCCGCAGCACGGCTCCGTACTCCATACAGCGCCGGTGCTGCGCTTTCTGTCACACCCGCACGTGCACCCGCACGTGCGGCACGACGGCCGCTCCCGAAGGTTGCAACTTGTACAAAGACCCCGGACCGCGTGGACGCGGCGCGGGGGCACGACGTAGCGTGCAGGTGCGCGAGGCGGCGTGGCGGCGGTGACCGGCCGCGACGACGCGACGACGCGACCGACGAACAGGGTTTGGGGAGTGCTGGGGGACGACGCGGAGCTGACGGCCGCGGTGCTCGCTGCGCAGGACGGGGACGAGAACGCCTTCCGTACTGTGTATCGCGCCGTGCATCCTCGGTTGGTCGGCTACATACGCACACTGGTCGGCGAGGGCGACGCCGAGGACGTCGCCTCGGAGTCCTGGCTCCAGATCGCGCGCGACCTCGACCGCTTCAGCGGAGACGCGGACCGCTTCCGCGGCTGGGCGGCCCGGATCGCCCGCAACCGCGCGCTGGACCACATCCGGATGCGCGGCCGACGGCCCGCCGTGGGAGCCGACGACACCGAACTCACCGACAAGCCCGCCGAGTCCGACACCGCGGACGAGGCACTGGAAGCCCTGGCCACCGGCCGCACCATGCACCTGATCGCCCAACTCCCGCAGGACCAGGCCGAGGCCGTCGTCCTGCGCGTCGTCGTCGGCCTGGACGCCAAGAGCGCCGCCGACACCCTGGGCAAGCGCCCCGGCGCCGTACGGACCGCCGCGCACCGCGGTCTCAAGAAGCTCGCCGAGCTGCTCGGGGCCGACGGAGCGGTCGACGGAGCGGTCGACGGAGCGACGGACGAGGCAGGTGGGGGCGTCGTTCCGCTGGAGGGCGTGCCTCCGCAACGCGGGCGCGGAGCGGGCTCCGCGAGCCCCGGCGGTGTGACGCATTCGCGTCCCCGTACGCAGAAGGACATGTGATGGCCGACGAGCGCTACCAGTGGCTCGACCAGGAGGCCGCGGAGCGGCTGCTCCGGGGCGAGCCGGTCGATGCCCTCGGCGACCCCGCGCGTACCGAGGCCGGGCGCCTCGCGGAGGCCCTCGAATCGGCCCGTACGCCGTTCACCGCCGCGCCCGGACAGGCCGAGCTGCCCGGCGAGGCGGCGGCACTGGCCGCCTTCCGCAAGGCCTCGGCCGAGCGCGCCGCCCTCGCCGCGGCGGCGACCGCGTCCTCGGCCGGCGCCGCCCGCACCGGTCACGTCGGCCACGCCGAACTGGGCCGCGTGCGACTCGCCACCGCGACCGCCCCCACCCCGTCCGCGCGCCGCCGCTGGGCGCGTTCCGTGCGCTCCGTGCGGTACGGGCTGGCCGCGGCGGTCGCCGCCGTCGCGGTCGGCGGCGTCGCCGTCGCCGCCGGCACGGGCGTGCTGCCGCTGATGACTCCCGAGCCCGCCAACTCCGTCACGGCGGTGGAGAGCCCCGACCCGGTCGTGACGGGCTCGCACGGCGTACGGAAGGACCCCGAGGTGCCGTCGGTGGGACCCGACGGCGTCGAGCCCTCGCCCGGCTCGTCGTCCTCGCCCGGGGCCACGGCCTCCCACGGCTCGCCCTCCGCGCCCCCGTCCCCTTCGCTCTCCGCGCCGCCGGCCACCCGGCACACCCCGGAACCGGGCCGGACGACGCTCCGCCCGGGGGTCAAGGGCACCGAGGGGCCGGTCACGAAGGAGAAGGCCCTCAAGGCCTGCCGGGACTTCCGGTCCGGCCGGCTCGACACCGCCGACCGCCGGCAGCTCACGAGCAGCCTGCGCGGTGGGGAGACCCTCCGCCGGTACTGCGACCGGATGCTCTCCGGCGACCAGGGCGGCTCCCCGGCCTCCGCCGAGCCTCGCGAGGACGGCAAGAAGGACGGCCAGGACGACGGCAAGGACGACGGCAAGGACGACGGCAAGGACGACGGGAAGAGCGACGGCAAGAAGGACGACGGGAAGCGCGGTCGTGAGGCCGACGGCGGCCACGGCGGCACCGGCGGCGACCGCCGTGACGGCCCGGACGGCCGCTCCGACCGCGGCTCCGAGGACGCCGACGAGAGCCGCCGCGGAACCCGTCCCGCAGCAGGTGTGACACTTTCCGGGCCCTCGGCGCAGTACTGAGTGAGCCGACTGGTCATCGGCGGCGCGACGAGCCGGGGTTCCCCCCGTACCTACGGCTCTGCGCACCCGGCGCGGGTGGGGCACGTTCCCCCGGTCCCACCCGCGCCCCTTCTTCCCCTCCGCGCCACTACCAGTGGACGACGACCTTGTCGCCGACCTTCACCTGGTCGAAGAGGGCCGAGAGCTTCGCCCGGTCCCGGACGTTGACGCAGCCGTGCGAGGCCCCGGCGTAGCCGCGGGCCGCGAAGTCCGACGAGTAGTGCACCGCCTGGCCGCGGCTGAAGAACATCGCGTACGGCATGGGCGTGTGGTAAATCGTCGACGTCCACTTGCGGGCCTTCCACTCCACGCTGAACGTGCCCTCGCGGGTCGGGGTGTTCTCCGAGCCGAAGCGGACGTCCATGGACGAGACGACCTTGCCGTCGATCATCCAGGCCAGGGTCCGGCTCTCCTTGCTGATGCAGAGCACCCGGCCGGTCATGCAGCGCGCGTCCGGGGTGTCCAGCTGGTTCGTCGTCGACGGCCTCAGCTCGTCGGCCGTCGGCTTCCGGCTGGCGGCGAGCAGCCGCTCCCACGTCGTGAGGTCGACCGAACCCGTCAGAGGCAGCCCCTGCTTCTTCTGGAACGCCTTGACCGAGCCCGCCGTCATCGTCCCGTAGAAGCCGGTGGGGGCCCGGTCGAAGTGGTGGAGCTGCCGGAGCCGCGCCTGGAGCTCGCGGACCTGCTCGTTCTCGTCACCGTCCTTCAAGAGGCCCTCGACCGTGCCGGTGGTGGCGGAGGGGGACGGCGGCTTTCCGTCCGTGCTCGGCGTGGAGGACGCGGGCGTGGTCGGCGTCCCGGTCGTGCCGGGGGCGGTGGAGGCCGTCGCGCTCGGCGTCGTCGAGGCCTTCGGCGGCTTCGACGCGCCCGCGCCGCCGCCTCCCGGATCGGCCGCCTGCGCCGTACAGCCCGCGGCCAGCGCCACCGCTGCCGCCGCCAGTACCACTCTGCGTATGACGGACGTGGTCCGCTTCATCGTTGCCCCCCGGGACGAGTCGTGTGTACGTAGGGATGCTTCCCGCGCGCGTGCGGTTGCGTACGCGCGTACGAAGATCGGACGGTGGCGCGGAAAGCTCCGAGCAGGGTCTCAGCGCGCTGTCCACCGACGGCCGAGGGCCCGCCGCTACAGTCCGACGCGAGGGTCCGTACCGCTGGGTGGCAGGTCTATCGGGAAGGCACAGCACATGGCGCGCGAGTCGGAGTCGGGGCTGCCGATCGAGCCGGTTTACGGGCCGGGGGCTTTGGAGGGGTGGGACCCGGCGGGAAAGCTGGGTGAGCCGGGCGCGTACCCCTTCACGCGTGGTGTGTATCCGTCGATGTACACGGGTCGGCCGTGGACGATGCGGCAGTACGCGGGTTTCGGTACGGCGTCGGAGTCGAACGCGCGGTACAAGCAGTTGATCGCGAACGGCACGATGGGTTTGTCGGTCGCCTTCGATCTGCCGACGCAGATGGGTCACGACAGTGACGCGCCGATTTCCTCGGGGGAGGTCGGGAAGGTGGGTGTGGCGATCGATTCGATCGACGACATGCGGGTGTTGTTCGACGGGATTCCGTTGGACAAGGTGTCGACGTCGATGACGATCAACGCTCCTGGTTCGCTTCTCCTTCTCCTCTACCAGTTGGTGGGTGAGGAGCAGGGCGTCCCGGCGGATCAGCTGACGGGCACGATTCAGAACGATGTGCTGAAGGAGTACATCGCGCGGGGGACGTACATCTTCCCGCCGAAGCCGTCGTTGCGTCTGATCGCGGACATCTTCAAGTACTGCCGGGCCGAGATTCCGAAGTGGAACACGATTTCGATCTCGGGCTATCACATGGCGGAGGCGGGTGCCTCGCCGGCGCAGGAGATCGCCTTCACTCTCGCGGACGGCATCGAGTACGTGCGCACGGCGGTCGCCGCCGGAATGGATGTCGACGATTTCGCTCCGCGGCTGTCGTTCTTCTTCGTCGCCCGCACGACGATTCTCGAAGAGGTGGCGAAGTTCCGTGCGGCGCGTCGGATCTGGGCGCGGGTGATGAAGGAGGAGTTCGGCGCGAAGAACCCGAAGTCGCTGATGCTCCGCTTCCACACCCAGACCGCCGGCGTCCAGCTGACCGCCCAGCAGCCCGAGGTCAACCTGGTCCGCGTCGCCGTCCAGGGCCTCGCGGCGGTCCTCGGCGGTACGCAGTCGCTCCACACGAACTCCTTCGACGAGGCGATCGCCCTCCCCACGGACAAGTCGGCCCGGCTCGCCCTGCGTACGCAGCAGGTCCTGGCGTACGAGACGGACGTGACGGCGACGGTCGACCCCTTCGCGGGTTCGTACGTGGTCGAGAAGATGACCGACGACGTCGAGGCGGCGGCGCTGGAGCTGATGGCCAAGGTCGAGGCGATGGGCGGTGCGGTCGCGGCGATCGAGCGCGGTTTCCAGAAGGGGGAGATCGAGCGCTCGGCGTACCGGATCGCGCAGCAGACCGACAGCGGCGAGCGGGTCGTCGTCGGCGTCAACCGCTACACGATCGACGTCGAGGAGCCCTACGAACACCTCCGCGTCGACCCGGCCATCGAGGCCCAGCAGGCCGAGCGCCTCGCCGCGCTCCGCGCCGAGCGCGACCAGGAGGCCGTGGACGCGGCACTGGCGGAGCTGAGGAGGGCGGCGGAGGGCACGGACAACGTCCTCTATCCGATGAAGGACGCGCTCAGGGCGCGGGCGACGGTCGGGGAGGTCTGCAACGCCCTGCGCGAGGTGTGGGGCACGTACGTCCCCAGCGACGCCTTCTAGCTCTCCGGGCCCCGTAGACGCAGGTCACGCAGGTCACTGCGGACTGTCGCACCCGTGTGCGACACTCCGCTTCATGCTGGGTGTCACAGATCTGCCGACCTATCTCGTGGGGCTCGTCCTCATCATCCTTCTGCCGGGGCCGAACTCGCTGTACGTGCTGTCCGTCGCCGCCCGCAAGGGCACGCGGACCGGGTACAAGGCCGCCGCCGGAGTCTTCACCGGGGACGCGGTCCTGATGACACTGGCCGCCCTCGGCGCGGCCTCGCTCCTCCAGACCACCCCGCTCCTCTTCACCGTCGTGAAGTACGCGGGCGCCGGTTACCTGGCCTGGATGGCGTACGGGATGCTGCGGGCCGCCTGGGCGATGTGGCGCGGCCGGGGCGGTTCGGCGGACGTCGAGGCGGAGCAGCCCCTGGCCGGGCCGGCGGAGCGGCCGTACCGCCGCGCACTGCTCATCAGCCTGTTCAACCCGAAGGCGATCCTCTTCCTGATCTCGTTCTTCGTGCAGTTCGTCGACCCGGGATACGCCTACCCGGCGCTCTCCTTCCTGGTGCTCGGCACGCTGCTCCAGGTCGGCAGCTTCCTCTACCTGACGATGCTGATATTCGGCGGGACGCGGCTCGCGGCCGCGTTCCGGAGCCGTCGGCGGCTCTCGGCCGGGGCGACCTCCGCGGCGGGCGCGCTCTTCCTCGGCTTCGCGGTGAAGCTGTCCCTCAGCAGCGCCGCTTGACCCTGACACCGTGTGAGGCCGTTCCGTAGGAGTCGTCATGTTCATCATCGGAGACTTCGCCCGGCACGGGCGGGTGTCGGTCCGGATGCTGCGTCACTACGACGCCATCGGACTGCTGCGCCCGGCCCGGGTCGACCCGCACTCGGGCTACCGCTTCTACACCGCGGAGCAGCTCGCCCGGCTCAACCGCGTCATCGCGCTCAAGGACCTCGGCTTCACCCTCGAACAGGTGGGCGCGATCCTCGACGAGCAGATCGACGCGGACGAGCTGCGGGGCATGCTGCGTCTGCGCCAGGCCGAGCTGGAAGCGGCCCTTCAGGCGGCGCGGGCCCGGCTCAACCAGGTCGGTGCGCGGCTCCGAGCCATCGAGACGGAGGGACGCATGTCCACCCAGGACGTCGTCGTCAAGAAGATCCCCGCCGTGCGGATCGCCGAACTGAGCACGGTCGCCGCGAGCTTCGGCCCGCACGACATCGGCCCGGCCATCGGGCCGCTGTACGACGAGCTGTGCGGCCGTCTGGAGGCCGCCGGCGTCACCGGCTTCGGTCCGGGGATCGCGTACTACGAGGACGCGGGCAAGGGGGACGGTTCCGTCCTGGTGCACGCCGGCATGACGGTCCCGGAGGGGACGGTCGTGGAGGGCGTCACGGTGCACGTCCTGCCCGGCATCGAGCAGGCCGCGACCATCGTCCACCGGGGGTCGATGGACGACATCCTGCCGACCGTGCAGACGCTGGCCCGCTGGATGGAGACCAACGGCTACGAGACGGAGCACTACGCCCGCGAGCTGTACCTGGAGTGCCCGGAGGACCGCTCGCAGTGGGTGACGGAGATCCAGGAGTCGATCGTCCGCGCCTGAGGTGTCAGGGAGGGGCCCGGGACCCCCGCACGGGTCCCGGGCCCTGGCTCTGTGCGGCGACCGCCCGCCCTACTTCCGGGCGGCGCTCCGCTTCCGCAGTTCCTTGCGCAGGCGCAGCGCCTGGCGCGCCAGGCGGCGGACCTGTGGGTGCCGGGGGAGCGGGAGGCCGCCCGGCAGGTCGAGGACGGTGAGGCGCCGACGGGTGAAGTGGTGCCGGGTGCGCTCGGCGTGCGGGCCCGACAGATGCCGCGCCGCCGCCTCCCGCAGGTCCGCCCGTATCTTCGGCTGCATCGCGAAGCCGACCGCGGCGACCAGGTCGTTCAGCTCCGCCACGTCCGGGCCCGGCCCGGCCGGCTCGTCCGCGCCGCCCTCCTCCAGGGGCGGGACGACCGCGTCCACCACCGTGAGCGGGATCCGGTTGCTGTTCTGGAACGGGGTGAGCCGCTCAAGGAGCGTGCCCGTACCGACCCGGGCGACCGGCAGCCCGTAGAAGGAGCTCGCCGTGAGCAGCGCCGTGGAGAAGCAGCCGACCACGAGGGCGGGCCGCAGCTCGCGGTAGAGCACCTCGGCGAGCACGGTCCTGTCCTCGACGGTCAGCTCGGCGCCGAGCCGCTCCGCCTCGTCCACCAGCGACTGCGTCCAGGCGTCCGGGGCCGTCGGGTGCGGCTTGAAGACGAGCCGGCGGTGTCCCCGGGCGACCGCCCCGCGGACCATCCGCAGGTGCAGCTCCTCCTCCTCGTCGGCGGTGAGCAGCTTCAGGGCGGCCAGGTACTGGCCGAGGAGGAGCGCGGGGCCCTCCGCGGCCGTCGCTCCCGCGACCGGTCCGGACAGCTCCTCGACGATCTTCGTGAAGGCCTCCGCCGGTACGGCCTCCGGCGCCGCGCCGAACTCGGCGAGCAGCAGCGGTTCGAGCCCGGGGACGAGGTCCAGGTGGAGGAGTCTGCGGACCCGCCCGCCGATCAGCGGGTCGATCTTGTTGCGGGTCGGTCCGTAGCTCATCAGGCCGTCGGCGTAGACGGTGACGGGCGCGTCGGGCAGCAGCTGGGCGATGGCGAGCGCGGGGGTGACCTGGAGGGATTCCAGGGCGAGTTCGACGCGGTCGTCGCCGAGGTCCCAGATCCGCCGCAGATGGCGCTGGAGCATCGGCATGTCCTGCCCCCGGGGCGTCCAGCCGGCGGGGTGGAGCGGGGAGATCGTCTCGTTCCAGGACAGGACGGAGTCGAAGCGGCCGCGCAGCCGCTCGAAGCCCTCGGCCTCGTCGACGGCCGGGGTGGTCTCCGGTACGGCGGCGTTGTTGGTGACGAGCAGGATCCGGCGGTCGGCCCGGCCGAAGCAGCCGCTGTCCAGCGCGGCGGCCAGGGTCGCCGCCCCGTAGAGCGTCGAGGCGCAGAAGATCTGGGTGGTGCGTCGGGCGCTCATGCCGCGACCTCCGGGGTGCCGTGCGCGACGGTGCGGGAGACCGACACCGGTGTCGGGTCGGGTGCCGCCGGCGGCGGTGCCGGGCGCTGCTTCCGCAGCTTGCGCAGCATCGCCGCGCGGTCCCCGCCCATCGCCGCCAGGGCCTCGTCGAGGACGCCCTGCGGCATCCGGCGCAGCGCGCCCGCGCTCATCGCCTTCAACTGGCCGGCCACCTCGGGTTCGAATCGTCCGATCCCGCCGATGTGATGGGAAATCAGCGCGCAATACGTGCGGACGGCTTTGGGGAGAAGACGGTCGGCGGCCGGGTCCTTCGCGGTTTCCTCGATCACCTGGTCGAATGCGCGGATGAAATCCAATTGCCGGACGTCGCCGATCTGGGTGAGCGAGGTCGTGACTCCGCGCCGGTAGAAGACACCGAGCTCGCCGATCGCCGCGAACGATTCCGCCTCGCGGTGCAGCTTCCAGATCCAGGGGCGGTCCTCGGCGGTCCGCAGGCCGTGCGGGAAGTGGAGGAGTCCGCGCTCCTTGAGTCGTCGGTGGTAGATCCCGGCCCACGCGTACGGGTAGTCGACGGAGGTCGTCCGGTGGGCCGGCAGTATCGCCTCGCGCGGGTCGAGCACCTCGTCGCGACGGGCGACGGGGGCCTGCCGGACCGTGCGCTTGCGGCCGGAGACGGAGACGTGGTCGGTGCGCAGGAAGTCGCAGCCCAGCCTGTCCATGGCGGCGACGAGCCGCCCGTAGTAGCCGTGGGCGAGCCAGTCGTCCCCGTCGAGGAAGGTGACGTACTCGCCGCGGGCCGCGTCGAGGCCCGTGTTGCGGGCCGTGGCGAGGCCTTCGTTGCGTTCGTGCCTGAGCAGGACCGCACCCGGGACGTCGCGTACGGCCCGTTCGAGGATTTCGGGAGTCCCGTCGGACGAGCAGTCGTCGACAAGGAGGAACTCGAAGTCCTCGCGGGCGTTGGCACGCAGGCTGGTGAGGGTGTCGGGGGCATATGTCTGCACGTTGAAGAACGGCACGACCACGGAGAGCTTGACCACGTGGCCGACGCTAGGCGCCGCCCCGGCACTCTCCCCGACCGGTGGGGGGATATTCGGTGAACACCAAGCGGCGGGCCGATTAACCACCTTTACCGGAAAGGAAATCAGGCCCCCATCCCGGCCGATTCCGGCCGACATACGACCTGCTTAACAAGTCGGTGAGGCGCTGTTCACCCGTTGTTGTGTCTCAGTTGGGCCGGAAAGCGAAATGCCCTTCTAGCGTCCTCGACGTGCCATCACGTACCAACGAGGCAGTACGAGTAGCCGTACTCGCCGACTCCGACACCCGGTGGAAATGGGGCGCCCTCACGGCGCGCCGCATCACCACGGCGACAGCCGAACCCACCGGATTCGTCCTGCGGGGACGGGCCACACCCACCCCGCGCCAGCTCGCCGAGACCGGGGTGTCCACGACCACCCCGAGCGAGGTGACCGGCGCGGAGTTCCTCCGTGCCGTCCGGGACGCGGAGGAACGCGGAGAGGGATACGACGTCATCGTCCTCGCCCTCGTCGGCGGCACCGTCCGGGCCGTCCTCCAGGGTCTCGCCGACCTGGCCCTGGTCCGGCGCCCGGTGATCGTCACCGGCTATGTCGGCGTCGTCTACGAGAAGCTCACCGACGGGCTCCTCCTGCGCCACGGCGCCGACGTCGTCCTCGCCAACTCCCGTCACGACGCCGAGCGTTTCCGGGCCGTCTACGAGGGCGTGGGCGCCGGCTCCGACTCGGTCGTCGAAGCCGCGCTGCCCTTCCTCGGCGGCGCACCGCACACCCCCGAGGCCGGCCGCGACACCCTCGTCTTCGCCGCCCAGCCGTCCGTGCCCGCCACCCGGGCCGAACGCACCTACGTCCTGCGACGGCTGATCGACCACGCCCGCCTCCACCCGGGGCGCGAGGTACTCCTCAAGCTCCGCTCCAAGCCGGGTGAACACACCACGCACCTGGAGGAGTTCCCCTTCCAGAAGCTGGTCCGCGACCTCGACCCGCCCGCCAACTTCCGTCTCGTGTACGGGCACATGGGCGAGGTCCTCGACCGGACCGACCTCCTGGTCACCGTCTCCTCCACGGCCGCGCTCGAAGCCCTCCACCGCCGGATCCCCACCGCGATCCTCACCGACCTCGGGGTCCGCGAGGCGCTCGGCAACCACCACTTCGTCGGCTCCGGCCTGCTGACCTCCTTCGACGGACTCGACAAGGGACTCGCCCCGATACCCGACGAGACCTGGCTCGCCCGACAGGGCGTGGCATCCGACAGCCCGTACGAAGAAGCCTTCGACGCGGCCCGCGACCGGGTCGCCGCACTCCTGGCGCTCCCCGCGCTGCCCCCGATCACCCCCTACTACACAGCGGAGACGGCCCCCGGCTACCTGCCCGGGATCCTCGCCCGCCACCGCCTGGACGTCACCGCGCCCGAGCCCCGCGAGAGCGGCCTCCGCCGGATCGTCCGGGAGGCGGCGCGGGGCGCGTACCGGCACGGCGTGCAGCGCGTGGCCCCCGTCATCCGCCGGCTGGGAGAACTCTGATGCCGACGACACCACCGCCGACCGCCCCCACCGTGCTCGCCGTCATCCCCGCCCGGGGCGGCTCCAAGGGCGTCCCCGCCAAGAACCTCGCCCCCGTGGCCGGTGTCCCGCTCGTGGCCCGCGCCGTGCGCGCCTGCCTGGGCGCCCGCACGGTCACCCACGTCGTGGTCTCCACCGACGACGCCGCCATCGCCGCGGCGGCCCGCTCCGCCGGAGCCGAGGCCGTGCACCGCCCCGCCGAGATCGCGGGCGACACCGCGACCAGCGAGGCCGCCGTCCTGCACGCGATGGACGCCTTCGAGGCCACCCACGGCCGGCCGGCCGACGCCGTCCTCCTCGTCCAGTGCACGAGCCCCTTCCTCACCTCCGCCGAGGTCGCCGAGACCGCCGAGCGCGTCACCTCGGGCGCCGCCGACACGGCCTTCACGGCGGCCCCGTCCCACGGCTTCCTCTGGCGCGACACGGTCAGCGACGGCGCCGAGGGCGTCAACCACGACAAGGCGCACCGCCCCCGCCGTCAGGACCGGGAGCCCGAGTACCTGGAGACCGGGGCCGTCTACGCCATGGACGCGGCCGGCTTCCGTACCCACGGACACCGCTTCTTCGGGCGTACCGCGCTCGTCGTCACCGACCCCGCCCGGGTCCTGGAGATCGACGACCCGCACGACCTCGCCCGCGCCAAGGCCCTCGCGCCGCTCCTCGACGAGCCCGTCACGCCCGGCTTCGCCGACGTCGACGCCGTCGTCCTCGACTTCGACGGCACCCAGACCGACGACCGGGTCCACCTCGACGCCGAGGGACGCGAGTTCGTCTCCGCGCACCGCGGCGACGGACTCGGCATCGCGGCCCTGCGCCGCGCCGGCCTCCCCGTCCTCATCCTCTCCACCGAACAGAACGCCGTCGTCGCCGCCCGCGCCCGCAAGCTCAAGATCCCCGTCCTGCACGGCATCGACCGCAAGGACCGGGCCCTCAAGGAGTGGTGCGAGGCCGAGGGCATCGACCCGCAGCGCGTGCTCTACGCCGGCAACGACGTCAACGACCTGCCCTGCTTCCACCTCGTCGGCTGGCCCGTCGCGGTGAGCAGCGCCCACGACTCCGTACGGGCCGCGGCCCGCGCGGTCACCGCCACCCCCGGCGGTTTCGGAGCGATCCGCGAGATCGCCGCCTGGCTCCTCGGACCCGAGCTCGACACCCCCGCACCCCGCTTCCCCAACTCCTAAGGAACAGCACCATGAGCACCCGTCTGCGCACCTTCGGTTCGAAGACCGCCGGCCCCGGCCAGTCCGTCTACATCACCGGCGAGATCGGCATCAACCACAACGGCGAGCTCGACAACGCCCTCGCCCTCATCGACGTCGCCGCCGAGGCCGGCTGTGACGCCGTCAAGTTCCAGAAGCGCACCCCGGAGATCTGCACCCCGCGCGACCAGTGGGACATCGAGCGGGACACCCCCTGGGGCCGGATGACCTACATCGACTACCGCCACCGCGTGGAGTTCGGCGAGGACGAGTACCGCGCCATCGACGAGCACTGCAAGAAGCAGGGCATCGACTGGTTCGCCTCTCCGTGGGACACCGAGGCCGTCGCCTTCCTGGAGAAGTTCGACGTCCCCGCCCACAAGGTCGCCTCCGCCTCCCTCACCGACGACGAGCTGCTCCGCGAGCTCCGCGCCACCGGCCGTACGGTCATCCTCTCCACGGGCATGTCCACCCCGAAGCAGATCCGCCACGCGGTCGAGGTCCTCGGCTCGGACAACATCCTGCTCTGCCACGCCACCTCCACCTACCCGGCCAAGGCCGAGGAGCTCAACCTCCGCGTGATCAACACGTTGAAGGAGGAGTACCCGAACGTCCCGATCGGCTACTCCGGCCACGAGACCGGCCTGCAGACCACCCTCGCCGCCGTCGCCCTCGGCGCCACCTTCGTCGAGCGCCACATCACCCTCGACCGCGCCATGTGGGGCTCCGACCAGGCCGCCTCCGTCGAGCCGCAGGGCCTCCAGCGCCTCGTCCGCGACATCCGCACCATCGAGACCGCCCTCGGCGACGGCGTCAAGAAGGTCTACGAGTCGGAGCTCGGCCCGATGAAGAAGCTCCGCCGGGTCCAGGGGCTCGTCGCCGCATGACCGGGCAGCTGGCGTTCGTCGAGAGTCCGGTCCAGCTCCTCAACGTCCTGGAATGGGCGCACACGCAGGCGCCCGACCGGGCGCCCGGCGAGCCGCCCGCGCCCGCCCTCACGGTCGTCGTCCTCTCGCCGACCGACCCCATGTCGCGTGGCCAGCTGCGCCGGATGGCCCAGCTGGCCCGCGACGAGGGCCTCGCCGTCCACTGGCAGGAGGCCCGCGGCGGCCGGGGCGCCCTCGTCCGCACGCTGCGGCGGCTCGCCCCGCCGCTGCGCCGGGCGGAGCGGGTCATCATCGGCGACCCGTTCTCCCGCTACGTGCAGCTGCTCCTGTCGCTGTTCTCCCCCCGGCACCTGACGGTGGTCGACGACGGCACCGCCACCATGGAGTTCGCCGCCCAGCTCGGCCGCGGCGAGCGCCTGGTGCGCTGGCACCGCAAGGGGAACCTGGGCCCGCGTGAGCTGGTCCTCGCCCCGGTGACCTCGCTGGCCCGCCGGCGGCTCGCCCCGGCCCGCGGCCGTACGGTCGAGATCTTCACGTCGCTGCCCGTCGAGGCCCCGGCCGGCGTCGAGGTCACGGAGAACTCCTACGCCTGGACCCGGGCCCGCTTCGGCCCCCCGCTGCTGACCGGCGGCGCGGACCTGGTGGGCACCTCGCTCGTCGAGACGGGCGTCGTCGACGCCGACCACTACGCGCGCGTGGTCGCGGAGCTGGCCCGCGCCCACGGCGCGACCCGCTACTTCGCGCACCGCCGCGAGAGCGCCGAGAAGCTGCACCGCATCGCCGTCGAGACCGGCCTTCAGGTGGTCCGGCCCGAGCTGCCCCTGGAGCTGATCGCCCGCCGCGGCCCCATCGGCCGCACCGTCGTCAGCTTCCCGTCCACGGTCGTCCACACCCTCCCGCTGGCCCTCGCCGGTACGGGGGTCAAGGTCGCCGTCATCGAGGTCGCGCCCGAGTGGCTGCGGGCGACCGCCTCGCCGCGCGCCCAGGGCTTCCTGTCCGGGGTGGCGGGCACGGCGGCCCACGAGGTCGACCGCCTCACCGCACGCGCCGCCGGAGCCGTCGGCCCCATCGGCCCCGCGGGCCCCACCGGAGCCGCCGGAGCGGCCTGAATCCGTCGCTCGGCTCGAAATCGGCGCAGCGTACCCATATGGAAGGGCCTTCATGCCTGCCAAACCGAGATTCTTTCCCCTAACGGGCTGAACTTTTCGTGATCAACGGGCAGTTGACCCTCGAAGGGGCCTACCCTTCAAAAGGTGAACCAGTTGAAGTCCCGTGAGCCAGGCTCCGTCACCCTGCCCGGAACGCTGTCCGCACCCCTGCGCGCCGAACTGATCGCCTTCCGCAGGGACTTGCACATGCACCCCGAGCTGGGCAACCAGGAGTTCCGTACGACCGCCGCGCTCAAGGCCCGCCTGGAGGCGGCCGGCCTCGCGCCGAAGGTCCTGCCGGCCGGCACCGGACTCATCTGTGACATCGGCACCCCGGACCGCCGCCGCCCCATGCTCGCGATCCGCGCCGACATCGACGCGCTGCCCATCCCGGACGTGAAGACCGTCGCCTACCGCTCCACCGTGGCCAACCGCGCGCACGCCTGCGGACACGACGTCCACACCACCACCGTCCTGGGCGCCGGACTCGTCCTCGCCGAACTGGACCGGCAGGGTCTCCTCCCGAACGCGGTGCGGCTCCTCTTCCAGCCCGCCGAGGAGGTGCTGCCCGGCGGCGCCGCCGACGCGATCGAGGCCGGAGTGCTCGACGGCGTCGGCCGGATCATCGCCGTCCACTGCGACCCCAGGGTGGACGCGGGGAAGATCGGGCTGCGCGCCGGCCCCATCACCTCGGCCTGCGACCGGCTCGAAGTCACCCTCGACGGCCCCGGCGGCCACACGGCCCGCCCGCACCTCACCACCGACCTCGTCACCGCCGCCGCCCGCGTCGCCACCGACGTCCCCGCCGTCCTCGCCCGCCGGATCGACGCCCGCTCGGGCCTCTCGGTCACCTGGGGCCGCATCGAGGCGGGCCACGCCCCCAACGTCATCCCGCAGCACGCCGAGCTCTCCGGCACGGTCCGCTGCCTCGACCTGCCGACCTGGCGCGAAGCGCCCGACCTGGTCCACGCGGCGATCGACGAGGTCGCGACCCTGCACCGCGCGAAGTCGACCGTGAACTACGTCCGGGGCGTCCCCCCGGTCGTCAACGACGCGGTGGTCACCGAACTGCTCGCCGACGCGATGACCGCCCGCCGCGGGCCGTACGCGATCGAGAGCACCGAGCAGAGCCTCGGCGGCGAGGACTTCTCCTGGTACCTGGAGCACGTCCCCGGCGCCATGGCCCGCCTCGGCGTCCGCACTCCCGGCGACACCCGCGTCCGTGACCTGCACGCGGGCGACTTCGACGTGGACGAAAGCTGCATCGAGGCGGCCGTGGAGCTCTTCACGGCCGCGGCCCTGCTCGACCGCAGGGGCTGATTCCGGCCATTCCGGTTGTTCCGGGCGGCGGGGGGAGCCGGGGTGTCGCCATCCGCCCGGGGATCCCGCCGCCCGTAGGGTGGGAGGAGCGTCACGGGGTCCCGCCCCCCCGCCGGGTGTCGGATCGTCCCCGTGCCGCTACCGTCTGGTACGACTCGCGGGCGTCGATCCGGTAACGACTCATGAACGGGTCTTTAACTGACATCTACGCGCGTTACGATCGCCCGAAACCAGCGCCGGAAGAGGCGCTTTCGGTCAGTCTTGAAGGGACCTCCTCGTGCGCCGGGTATCCAAGATCACCGCCGCGTGTGCTGTCACTGCGGCTCTCGCTCTCACTGCCACTGCCTGCGGGGAGTCCTCCACCGGGGACAGTGGCTCCGACAACGGCGACATCAAGGTCGGCATGGCCTACGACGTTGGTGGTCGTGGCGACAACTCCTTCAACGACTCCGCCGCGCGCGGCCTGGACAAGGCCAAGGCCGAGCTCGGTGTCGAGACGAAGGAGCTCACCGCGAAGACCGGTGAGACCCCCGCCGACCGTGAGCAGCGCCTCTCGTCCCTCGCCGAGGGTGGCTTCAACCCGGTCATCGGTGTCGGCTTCGCCTACAAGGACGCGATCGACAAGGTCGCGGCCAAGTACCCGAAGACCACCTTCGGCCTGGTCGACTCGGTCTCCGAGGCGAAGAACGTCGACTCGATCGTCTTCACCGAGGAGCAGGGCTCGTACCTCGCCGGTGTCGCGGCCGCTCTGAAGTCGAAGGACGGCAAGATCGGCTTCATCGGTGGTGTCGACACGCCGCTGATCAAGAAGTTCGCCGCCGGCTTCCAGCAGGGCGTCAAGGACACCAAGCCGGCCGCCTCGGTCACGATCCAGTACCTGTCCACCGGTACGGACTTCTCCGGCTTCGGCGCCCCGGACAAGGGCAAGGCCGCTGCCAAGGGCATGCTCGACAAGGGCATCGACGTCATCTACGCCGCCGCGGGCGGCTCGGGTGCCGGCTCCATCGAGGCCGTCGCCGGCAAGCCGGGCACCTGGGCGATCGGCGTCGACTCGGACCAGGCCAAGGACCCGGCCCTGTCCAAGTACGCCGGCTCGATCCTGACCTCGGTCGTCAAGAACGTCGACACCGGTGTCTACGAGCTCGTCAAGTCCGTCAAGGACGGCAAGCCGATGACCGGCACGCACACCTACTCCCTGGCCGAGAACGGTGTCTCGCTGACCACCACGGGTGGCCACGTCGCGGACATCCAGGCCCAGCTGGACGCGGCCAAGAAGAAGATCGTCGACGGTCAGATCAAGGTCGCCACGACCCTCTGACACACGTCGGAAAGGGGGCCCGGAGAGCGGCTTCGGCCGACACTCCGGGCCCCCTTCACACGTATGTCCGCGGGCAGTTGAACGATTTTCCTGACGCTACGCGCGTAGCGTCGTGGCCCACAGGGTATTTTTCGCCACCGACAGCGCCTGCGTCCCCGCCTTGTCCTCCCACGCTCCCTGCCTTGGAGAGTGCGTCATCAAAGCCTCCAGCACCAGCAGTCCGAACGCCGTAGAACTCCGCGGCATCACCAAGCGTTTCCCCGGCGTCGTGGCCAATCACGACATCGACATCACCGTGCGCCGCGGCACCGTGCACGCCCTCGTGGGCGAGAACGGCGCGGGCAAGTCGACGCTGATGAAGATCCTCTACGGCATGCAGAAGCCGGACGAGGGCACCATCACCGTCGATGGCGAGCAGGTGACGTTCAACAGCCCCGGCGATGCCATCGTCCGCGGCGTCGGCATGGTGCACCAGCACTTCATGCTCGCGGACAACCTCACCGTCCTCGAGAACGTCGTCCTCGGCTCCGAGAAGCTCTACGGCATCGGGGACAAGGCCCGCGCCAAGATCAAGGAGATCTCCGACGCGTACGGCCTCGGTGTCCGTCCCGACGTCCTCGTCGAGGATCTCGGTGTGGCCGACCGCCAGCGTGTGGAGATCCTCAAGGTCCTCTACCGCGGCGCCCGCACCCTGATCCTCGACGAGCCGACCGCCGTGCTCGTCCCGCAGGAGGTCGACGCGCTCTTCGACAACCTGCGCGAGCTCAAGGCCGAGGGCCTCACGGTCATCTTCATCTCGCACAAGCTGGGCGAGGTGCTGTCGGTCGCCGACGAGATCACCGTCATCCGGCGCGGCACCACGGTCGGCACCGCCGACCCCAAGCAGACCACCACCAAGCAGCTCGCCGAGCTGATGGTCGGGGCCGAGCTGCCCTCCCCGGAGACCCGCGAGTCGACGGTGACGGACGTGCCGATGCTGACGGTCCAGGACCTGTCGCTGAGCGCCGTCGACCCCGACGGCGTGGTCCGCGCGGTCCTCAGCGGCATCTCCTTCACCATCCACAAGGGTGAGGTGCTCGGCATCGCGGGCGTCGAGGGCAACGGTCAGTCGGAGCTCGTCGACACGATCATGGGCATGCGCACCGCCGACGGCGGCGTGGTGACCCTGGACGGCGCCGACATCTCCGCCGCCCCGACGCGCAAGCGCCGCGAGGACGGCATCGGCTGCATCCCCGAGGACCGCCACCGGCACGGTCTGCTCCTGGAGGCCCCCCTCTGGGAGAACCGCATCCTGGGGCACGTCACCGAGAAGCCCAATTCCAAGGGCGCCATCCTCGACCTCAAGGCCGCCCGCAGGGACACCGAGCGCATCGTCCGCGAGTACGACGTCCGTACCCCCGGCATCGACGTCACCGCGGCCTCCCTCTCCGGCGGAAACCAGCAGAAGCTGATCGTCGGCCGCGAGATGAGCCACGACCCCAAGCTGCTGATCGCCGCGCACCCCACCCGGGGCGTGGACGTCGGCGCGCAGGCGCAGATCTGGGACCAGATCCGCGAGGCGCGCCGTGAGGGCCTGGCGGTCCTGCTGATCTCCGCCGACCTGGACGAGCTGATCGGCCTCTCCGACACCCTGCGCGTGATGTACCGCGGCCGGCTCGTGGCGGACGCCGACCCGGCGACGATCACCCCGGAGCAGCTGGGCTCGGCCATGACCGGCGCAGCCGCCGGTCACCTTGAGCACGATGAGAGCCCTGAGAGCCCTGCGGGCGCTGAGGGCACCGACGGCCCGGAGGACGAGGCCCGATGAAGAAGTTCGACAAGGAGCGGGTGCTCCTGGCGATCGCGGCGCCGGTGCTCGCGATCGTCGCCGCCTTCCTGATCACCGCCCTGGTGCTCGCGGCCACCGGCAAGGAGCCGTTCAGCGCCTTCGGGATCATGTTCGACTACGGCGTCAAGTCCGACAGCCAGGTCTACATCATCAACAAGGCGACGACGTACTACCTGGCGGGCATCGCGGTGGCCATCGGCTTCCGCATGAACCTGTTCAACATCGGTGTGGACGGCCAGTACCGTCTCGCCGCCTTCTTCGCCGCCGCCGTCGGCGGCGCGCTGACCCTGCCGGGCATCATCCAGATCCCGCTGATCATCGTCACCGCGATGATCGTCGGCGCCATGTGGGCGGGCGTCGCGGGTCTCCTCAAGACCACTCGCGGTGTCAGCGAGGTCGTCTCGACGATCATGCTGAACTTCATCGCGACCGCGATCATCGGCTACCTTCTCCAGCCCGGCCGCCTCGGCCACCTGGACGCGGCCGGTACGAAGGTGGCGACGACCCCGCTCCCGGAGTCCTCGCACTTCTTCGAGTTCCCGACCACGCCCACCCCGATCTACGGCTTCGTCGTCGTCGCGGCCATCGCGGGCATCGGGTACTGGTTCACCCTCTCCCGCACCCGCTTCGGCTTCGACCTGCGGACCGTCGGCCAGTCCGAGACGGCCGCGTCGGCGAGCGGTGTCAACGTCAAGAAGATGGTCGTCACGTCCATGCTGATCTCCGGCGGCATGGCCGGTCTGATCGGTATGCCGACGCTGCTCAACGACTCGTACGAGTTCGGCGGCGACTTCCCCGTCGGCATCGGCTTCACCGGTATCGCCATCGCCCTGCTCGGCCGGAACCACCCGATCGGCATCGCGCTCGCCGCGATCCTCTGGGCGTTCCTGGAGCGCGGCGGCCAGCAGCTGGAGTTCGAGAACTACGACCGGGAGATCGTCGGCGTCATGCAGGGCGTGATCGTCCTCTGCGTCGTCATCGCCTACGAGGTCGTCCGCCGCTACGGCGTCAAGCGCCAGCAGCGACAGGTCGGCGAGAAGCTCGCGGCACAGGCCCGTTCCAACGACACGACGGAGGTGTCGGCGTGAGCGCCACGGCGACTTCCACTCCGCCGCCCGCGGCCCCCAAGGCGGCCGGCGGCAAGGGCGGCCGTACCCGCCTCACCCTGCCCTGGATCCTCCTGATCGTCGCGGGCGGGCTCATCGCCCTCTCCGCCGTGCGGGTCATCACCGGGGCGCAGGACCTCACCTCGGCCGGCCAGATCAGCGCCGCGCTCTCGCTCGCCGTGCCGATCGGCCTCGCCGGTCTCGGCGGTCTGTGGGCCGAGCGCGCGGGCGTGGTCAACATCGGCCTCGAAGGCATGATGATCCTCGGCACCTTCTTCGGTGCCTGGGCCGGCTGGCAGTCCGACCCCTGGATCGGCATCCTCGCCGGCATCCTGGGCGGCATGTTCGGCGGTCTGCTGCACGCGGTCGCGACCGTCACCTTCGGTGTCGACCACATCATCTCCGGCATCGCGATCAACATCCTCGCGGTCGGTGTCACGACGTACTTCGCCAAGCTGTGGTTCAACTCCGGCGAGGCGGCGGCCAAGGGCGGCAGCCCGAAGCAGTCCCCGCCGGCCGATGACATCACCTCGATCACCGTGTCGGGCCTGTCCGACTGGCTCGCCGACATCGAGAAACACCACTGGTTCCTGATCTCGGACATCGCCGGCATCCTCGGCGGCCTGGTCACCAACGTCTCGCTGGTGACGATCCTCGCGGTGCTGCTGGTGATCGGCACGTACTTCGTGCTGTGGAAGACCTCGTTCGGTCTGCGGCTGCGCTCCTGCGGCGAGAACCCGATCGCGGCCGAGTCCCTCGGCGTCAACGTGTACAAGTACAAGTACATCGCCGTCATCGTCTCGGGCGGCCTGGCCGGTCTCGGCGGTGCCTTCCTCTCCCTGGTCACCTCGCACATCTACAACGAGGGCCAGACCGGCGGCCGTGGCTACATCGGCCTCGCGGCGATGATCTTCGGCAACTGGCGGCCGGGCGGTCTCGCGATGGGCGCGGGTCTGTTCGGCTTCGCCGACGCGCTCCAGCTCCGCAGCGGCGGCGAGTCCGTGCACGCGCTGCTCCTGCTGCTCTTCGCCGTCCTCGTCGTCCTGGCGGCCTGGAAGGCGTACAAGAAGCGCTGGATCACGTCCTCGATCAGCATCGTCATCGGCGTCGGCGTCCTCATCTGGTACCTCGGCACCACCACGGTCCCGGTCGAGTTCGTCAGCGCGACCCCGTACGTGGTGACCCTGCTGGTCCTCTCGCTCTCCGCGCAGCGCCTGCGGATGCCGAAGGCCGACGGCATGCGGTACCGCAAGGGCGAGGGCAAGTGACGACGGCCCTTCCCGAGGCCGACTGGGAGACCCTGCGGGTCGCGGCGCGCGAGGCCATGTCCCGCGCGTACGCCCCCTACTCGGGCTACCCGGTCGGCGCGGCGGCCCGCGTGGACGACGGGCGGACGGTCTCCGGCTGCAACGTGGAGAACGCCTCCTTCGGGCTCGGCCTGTGCGCCGAGTGCGGTCTCGTCTCGGAGCTCCAGGCGACCGGCGGCGGCCGGTTGACGCACTTCGTGTGCGTGGACGGCCTGGGCGAGTGCCTCGTCCCCTGCGGCCGGTGCAGGCAGCTCCTGTTCGAGTTCGGCGGCCCCGAGCTCGTCCTGGAGACGCCCGCCGGCCTCCTGACCCTGGCCGAGATGCTGCCGCAGGCCTTCGGCCCGGACCACCTTCGCAAGTAACACCTCGGAGCGGCCCTTCCGGCACGATGGAAGGGCCGCTCTCCCTTTTCCCCTCTATGCGCGTAGAAAGAGGAACCACCATGGACGTCATCTCCGTCATCCGCACGAAGCGGGACAAGGGCGAGCTGAGCCCGGAGCAGATCGACTGGGTCATCGACGCCTACACCCGCGGCGTCGTCGCCGACGAGCAGATGTCCGCCCTGGCCATGGCGATCCTGCTGAACGGCATGAACCGCGCGGAGATCGCCCGCTGGACCGCCGCGATGATCGCCAGCGGCGAGCGCATGAACTTCGACGCGCTCTCCCGCCCGACCGCCGACAAGCACTCCACCGGCGGCGTCGGCGACAAGATCACCCTCCCGCTCGCCCCGCTCGTCGCCGCGTGCGGCGCCGCCGTCCCGCAGCTCTCCGGCCGCGGCCTCGGCCACACCGGCGGCACGCTCGACAAGCTGGAGTCGATCCCCGGCTGGCGCGCGCTGCTCTCCAACGACGAGATGCTGCACGTCCTCGACACCACGGGCGCCGTCATCTGCGCGGCCGGCGACGGCCTGGCCCCGGCGGACAAGAAGCTCTACGCCCTCCGTGACGTCACCGGCACCGTCGAGGCCATCCCGCTGATCGCCTCCTCGATCATGTCGAAGAAGATCGCCGAGGGCACCGGCTCGCTCGTCCTGGACGTCAAGGTCGGCACCGGCGCCTTCATGAAGACCATCGAGGACGCCCGCGAGCTGGCCTCCACCATGGTCCAGCTCGGCACCGACAGCGGCGTGAAGACGGTCGCGCTGCTCACCGACATGTCGACCCCGCTCGGCCTGACCGCGGGCAACGCCCTGGAGGTCCGCGAGTCCGTCGAGGTCCTGGCGGGCGGCGGCCCGGCGGACGTCGTCGAGCTGACGATCGCGCTCGCCCGCGAGATGCTCGACGCGGCCGGCATCAAGGACGCCGACCCGGCGAAGGCGCTCGCCGACGGTTCCGCGATGGACCACTGGCGCCGGATGATCGCGGCCCAGGGCGGCGACCCGGACGCCACCCTCCCGGTCGCCCGCGAGCAGCACGTCGTCACGGCCCAGGCGTCCGGCGTCCTGACCCGCCTCGACGCGTACGACATCGGCGTCGCCGCCTGGCGCCTCGGCGCGGGCCGCGCCCGCAAGGAGGACCCGGTGCAGGCGGGCGCGGGCGTCGAGCTCCACGCGAAGCCGGGCGACACGGTGACGGCGGGCCAGCCGCTGCTGACCCTCCACACCGACACCCCGGAGAAGTTCGACTACGCCCTGAAGTCCCTGAACGACTCCTGGGACATCGCCCCGGCGGGCACCGCCTTCACGGCGAACCCGATCGTGATGGACCGCATCGCCTGAGACCGCGCGTGACGGGAGCCGGTGCGGGTCACGACCGCGCCGGCTCCCCGAGCAGCCCCGGCAGCTCGCGCATGTCGTCGAAGACGACCGTCCGCGGGCCCATGAGGCGGTCCGCCCTGGTCAGGCCGCCGCAGTAGCCGAAGGCGCGCATGCCGGCGGCGCGGGCGGCCCGGACGCCGTAGGGGCTGTCCTCGACGACCGCGCAGCGCTCCGGTGCGACGCCCATCGTGGCCGCAGCGTGCAGGAAGAGGTCCGGGGCGGGCTTGCCGCGCGAGACGTCGCGGGCGCTGAACATCCGGCCCTCGAAACGGTCGAGCAGCCCGGCCCGGCCCAGGTTCTTGCGGATGCTGCTGTGGCTGCCGTTGGAGGCGAGGCAGTACGGGACGGCCAGCGCGTCCAGGACACCGGTGACGCCCTCGACGGCCGTCAGCTCCGCGTCCAGGGCGTCCTCGTACCGCTGCTTGAAGGGAGCCTGCCAGCCGGGCTCCAGGGCGCCACCCCTGCGCTCCTCCACGATCGCCGTGAGCATCTCGTGGGAGGAGCCGACGAAGAGGTCCGCCATCTCCGTCTCGGTGAACTCCGCCCCGAGCGAGGCGAACACCTCCCGGTCCACGCGGCAGTAGATCCGCTCGCTGTCCACCAGAACGCCATCGCAGTCGAAGATCACCAGTTCGACAGGTTCGTGAGTCATGATCGAGAGCGTAGAGGTGCGCGGGGGACCGGCGGCGATGAGTTCCGGAGCCCGGGACGGTCTCAAGGCATGTGGACACCAGTCAGCCGCTCGTCGTGACCCTGCCCGCCCGCCCCACCCGGGGCGAGGTGGCCCTCCTCTGCGCCGAACTCGGCGCGGCCCCGCCCGGTGACGTCGTCTGCGAGGTCGGCGCGCTCGCGCCCGCCGACCTCTCGGTCGTCGACGCCCTCGCCCGCCTGAAACTGGCCGCGAACCGCCGGGGCCACCGCATCCGCTTCCACGGAGCAGGACCGGAACTCCAGGCCCTGCTCCAGCTGACCGGCCTCGACGGAACGCTAGGGCCTGTCTGACAATTCCCGTCGGGTCCGGCCCGCCCGGCACGCACGCTCGGCGCACGGCCGAAACGCCCAAGTAGCTCCTTCCCCAAGCTCTCGACTCCGCTCGAGCAGGGGAGACCCCATCGAGGGCGCCCCGACCGCACGCCGATCGCACGCACCGAACGACCCGGCCTGATCCGACGCCAATTGTCAGACAGGCCCTAGGCGTCTAGCCGCGCCGGCAGGTCGAAGAGCGGGAACCAGCGCTCGGTGTCCAGGAAGAAGTCCATCCCGGCGACCTTGCCCTCGCGGACCTCCAGGACGATCAGCGCCCACGGCGAGAAGCCGCCCGCCGGGTCCGGGTGGTACTGCGCGAACGCCGGGGAGCCGTTCGCCACGGTCGGCACCAGCTTCGAGCCGGCGCAGACCTCGCCGACGCCCAGCATCCAGCCCACGATGTCGTCGTGCCCCTGGAGCCAGAGGTCGTACGGCGGCATGGACATGGTCGCGTCCTCGTGGAGGAGCGCGGTCAGCGCCTTCATGTCGTAGCCCTCGAAGGCGGCCACGTACCGCTCCAGGAGCGCCTTCTGCTCCTCGTCCAGCGGGTTCGCCGGGTCGGAGGCGGCCGGCGCCTGCTCGGCGAGGGTCGCGCGGGCCCGCTGGAGGGCGCTGTTGACCGAGGCGACCGAGGTGTCGAGGAGCTCCGCGACCTCGCTCGCCTTCCAGGCGAGCACCTCGCGCAGGATGAGCACGGCCCGCTGCTTGGGGGGCAGGTGCTGGAGGGCGGCGACGAAGGCGAGCCGGACGCTCTCGCGGTGCACGGCCGTCTCCGCCGGGTCGGCGACCGACGGCAGGACCCGCCCGTCCGGGACCGGCTCCAGCCAGGTGATCTCCGGCTGCTTGACGAGCTGCGCCTGGGCGACCGGGGTCGGGGAGGTCAGATCCATCGGCCGCGCTCTCTTGTTGCCCGCGTTCAGCGCGTCCAGGCAGACGTTGGTCGCGATCCGGTAGAGCCAGGACCGCAGCGAGGAGCGGCCCTCGAAGGAGTCGACGGCCTTCCAGGCGCGCACCATCGTGTCCTGTACCGCGTCCTCCGCCTCGAAGGAGGATCCGAGCATCCGGTAGCAGTAACCGGTCAGCTCCCTGCGGTACTTGTCGAGTTCTTCGGTCGTCACGGTCGCGGCGTCACTCATCGGGACCACACCCCACTCACCCCTCACCGGCACCCGTTCGGTGCCGGTGAGAGGGAAGCTACCGCAGCCGACTGACAGCCGGGGTCACGTTCCCGGCTTGCGCCCGTAGATGAAGACGTCGTCGCCGTTCCGGAGCATGCTCCAGTACTTCTTGGCGTCGGCCGGGCGCATGTTGACGCAGCCGCCCGAACCCGGCGGGTTCCACATGGACTTGGTCGTCGAGTGGAAGGCCTGGCCGCGGTCGAAGAACTGCGCGTACGGCATGGAGACGTTGTAGAGCGTCGACCAGTGGTTGATGTTCCGCCAGTAGATCTTCTTGGAGCCCGTGCGGGTCTCCGTGCCGTCCTTGCCCGTACGCACCGGCACCGGCCCGTACTTGAGGCGCGAGCCGTCCTGGATCCAGGTCAGCTGCCGCGTCAGGTCGACGCAGGCGATCCGGCCCTTGTTGGTCGGACACTTGCGGGCGGCGTTGGGGTTGGTCCCGGCCGCCTTCTGCTGGAGCATCGTGTTCATCGTGCGCCAGGTGATCGTCCCCGCGTACCCCGCGGCCGGGGTGATGCCGTGCTTCGACTGGAACGCCTGGATGGCCTTGCAGTCGGCGAGCGACTGGCGGCCGTCGACCGTCCGGCCGAGGAACTTCTCCACCTGCTTCTGGTACGGCCCCGTCGTCACGTTGCAGGACGCGGCCTGCGCCGGAGCCGTACCGAGCGCGATCGTCATCGGCACCACCAGCGCCGTGAGACCGGCGGTGACGCCTGCTCTCTTGCCTATTCGCCTCGTGATTCGCTTCATTTCCGTCATCTCCCCCTTGGGTCCTGACAAGGAGGACGCTCGAAGGAGCGAGTCAGTTGCAGGCTGCGGCGAGCTGTGGCCGGCGGGCCGCGACCCGGGCGCTGTGGCTCCCGTAGAGGGTCACGGACACGACGCCGAGGACCGCGACGAGGCCGATCAGAACCGTCCCCGCCCAGCCGCCCGCGTGGTAGGCGATGGCGCCGAGCGTGCCGCCCGCGCTGCTGCCGAGGTAGTACGCCGACTGGTAGAGCGCAGAGGCCTGCGCCCGGCCCGTCTTCGCCGTGCGGCTCACCGAGGAGGAGGCGACCGCGTGGCCCGCGAAGAAACCGGCCGTGATGAGGACGAGCCCCGCCAGGACGGCGGCGAGCGAGTCGGAGAGCGACAGCAGCAGGCCGGCGGCGGTCGTGGAGACCGCCAGGTAGAGCGCCCCGCGCCGGCCGAGCCGGCCGACGAGCTTCCCCGCGGCGGCCGAGGCGACCGTACCGACCAGGTAGACCAGGAAGATCGAGCCGATCACGCCCTGCGGGAGCGAGAACGGCGCCTCGACCAGGCGGTAGCCGATCACGGTGTACACCGCGCCGAAGACCGTCATGAACAGCGCGCCGATCACGTAGAGCCGGACGAGCAGCGGGTCGGACAGATGCGTCCGCACGGCGCCCGCCAGCGCCTTCGGGTTCAGCGTGCCCGGCGTGAAGTGCCGTGCCTTCGGGAGCAGCGCCCGGAAGGCGATCACGCAGAGCAGCGAGGTCAGGCCGACGGCGGCCAGACCCGCGCGCCAGCCCCACATCTGGGCGACCCAGCCGGTCACGATCCGGCCGCTCATGCCGCCGATCGAGTTGCCCGCGACGAAGAGGCCGATCGCCGCGATCAGCGCCTTGGGGCGGACCTCCTCGGCGAGGTACGCCATCGCGGAGGCCGGGAGCCCGGCGAGCGCGGCGCCCTGGAGGGCGCGCAGCGCGATCAGGGTCTCCAGGTTCGGCGCGAGCGGCACGAGGAGCGAGACGGCGACGGCGACCGAGAGGGAGGCGGTCATCATCGCGCGCCGCCCGAAGCGCTCCGAGAGGGCGCTGAGCGGCAGGACACACAGGGCGAGGGCGCCGGTCGCGGCGGAGACCGTCCAGGAGGCGGCGGACGCGGTGGCGCCGAACTCGGCCGAGATGGCCGGGAGGAGGGCCTGCGTGGAGTAGAGGAGGGCGAAGGCGGCCAGTCCGGCGGCGAAGAGCGCGAGGCTCGTCCGGCGGTAGCCGGGGGCTCCGGGGGAGAGGCGGGTGTCGGCGGACGCGCTGGTGGCGGCCGCCTTGGTACTGGCGGGAGGCATGTCACGAACGTAGGACGATCCGTTTCATGCGTCCAATGCACGGAACTGCTGTAATCGTTCCCATGGCGCATGAGTACAGGTCACAGCCTCGACTGTCACCGAACAGTAACGAAGAAGACATGGGACTGCTGCTGGCCCCGCGGCTCGCGTACTTCGCCGCCGTCGCCCGGCACGAGCATGTGACCCGGGCCGCGGCCGAGATGGGCGTGCCGCAGTCGACGCTCTCCCGGGCGATGGTCCGGCTCGAACAGGACCTCGGCGTCGCCCTCTTCGCCCGCCGCGGCCGCACGGTCTCCCTCACCCCGGCCGGCCGCCGCTTCCTCACCGCCGCCGAGAAGGCGCTCACCGAGGTCGAGCGGGCCGCCGACACCGTACGGGCCGATGCCGACCCCACCGCCGGCCGGGTCGCCTTCGGCTTCCTGCACACGATGGGCTCCGAGACCGTCCCCGGGCTCATCCGGGCCTTCCGCGTCGACCACCCGAAGGTCCGCTTCACCCTCGTCCAGAACTACGGCGAGGCCATGATCGAGCGGCTCAGGGCGGGCGACCTCGACCTCTGCCTGACCTCCCCGGTGCCGGACGCCCCCGACCTGGTGGCCCGGCGCCTCGACGAGCAGCGGCTGCGGCTCGTCGTCCCGGACGACCACCGGCTCGCGGGCCGCCGCCGCGTCCGCCTCGCCGAGGCCGCCGACGAGACCTTCGTGACCCTGGAGCCGGGGTACGGGCTCCGCCGCATCACCGACGACCTGTGCGCCGAGGCCGGCTTCAAGCCCCGCGTCGCCTTCGAGGGCGAGGAGGCCGAGACCCTGCGCGGCCTGGTCGCCGCGGGCCTCGGCGTCGCCCTGCTGCCGCCGCCCGCCGTCCCGCGCCCCGGCGTCGTCGAACTGACCGTCACCGCGCCGCGCGCGGTCCGCGAGATCGGCGTCGCCTGGCTCGACGGCCACCCGGACACGGCCCCGGTGGCCGCCTTCAAGAAGTTCCTCCTGAGCAGACGCGGCCACCTGCTGCCCAAGGACTGAGAACCCCCACCGCACCTTTCTGCCGGGGGCCTTCCGGCCGGGGGGCCCGCGAAACCGTGCGGTCACCGGGTCGTTAGCCCGGCGTGCCCGCCGCCCCTTTTCATCCCGTTCCCGGACCGTCCGGGTTGCCCCTGCTCGGGAACCTTCCCGCCTTCCGCCGTGATCCTTTGGCGTTCTTCGCCCATCTGCGGGACGACTTCGGGGATGTGGTGCGCTGGTCGCTCGGTTCCCGGCGGCTGACCCTGCTCTCGCATCCCGAGCACATCGCGGAGCTGTTCGGTGGCAGCCAGGAGCAGTTCCGGCCCGTCGACATCAGCTGGGTGTTCAGGCAGCTCGTCGGTGACAGCGTCATCCTCAGCCAGGGCGCCGACTGGCGCCGCAAACGCGATCTCGTCCAGCCGGCCGTTCGCCCCCGGCAGGTGCGCGGGTACGCCGCCACGATGGTCGACTGCGCCATGGACGCGGCGCGGGGCTGGGCGGACCGGCAACGGATCGACGTGGAGCAGGAGATGAACCTCCTCACCCAGCGGATCGTGGTCCGCACCCTCTTCGGCAACGACCTCGGGGACCGGGCCCGCGCCGTCGCCGACGCGATGGAGGTGGCGGCGCTCGAACTGGGCGCCGAGCTGCGCGGCATCGGGATGCTCCTGCCGGACTGGGCGCGTACGCCGGCGCGACGACGGGTCCTCGCCGCGGTCGAGACGATCGACGCCGAGGTCGGCCGGCTCATCCGCGCTCGCCAGGCGGCGGAGTGCGGGACCGGTGACGGGGCCGACGCCTTGGGCATGCTGCTCGCGGCCCGGGACGAGGAAGGCAACCGGCTGACCGCGCGGCAGGTGCGGGACGAAGCGGTGACCCTCTGGGGCGCGGGTCACGAGACCACGTCCGTCGGGCTCACATGGTGCTGGTACCTCCTGTCGGCCGCGCCGGAGGTACGGGACCGGCTCACCGCGGAGCTCGACAGCGTCCTCGGAGGGCGTCCACCGACCTTCGACGACTACGACCGGCTCGTCTGGACCAGACAGGTCGTCAAGGAAACCCTCCGGCTCTACCCGCCCGTGTGGGTCGTCGTCCCCAGGATCACCCAGGGCGGCGCCACCCTGGGCGGGGAGCCGATTCCGGACGGGACGACGCTCTGCTGCAGCCCCTGGTCCACGCACCGGGACCCGCGCTGGTTCCCCGACCCGGACGCCTTCCGCCCCGAACGGTGGGACGCGGACCGGAAGGACGCCGCGTCCGAACAGGCGTGGTTCCCGTTCGGCGGAGGCGCCCGTACGTGCCTCGGCGCGCGTTTCGCCCTGGTCGAGATGGCGCTCGTCATCGCGACCCTCGCCCAGCGGTTCCACCTGGACATCGACCCCGGGGTGGTCGGGACCGCGCCCGGGCTCCAGCTCCGGCCGGCCACGGCGATGCGCGCCACTCTTCGCGATCGCGAGCTCTGCCTGTCCGGCAACTGAGCCGGACGGACGCCTAGGGCCGCCGGGACGAGCCCCCGAACCCCACCGCGAGCGGCATCCGCAGGCCCAGCGGCGGGGGCGCGGCCAGCGCGTCCGTCACGGGCCGGGCCACCGGCCGGGCGAAGAGCGCGCCGAGCGTGAAGTCCGCGGCGAGCGCCTGGACCTCGGCCGCGTACTGGCGCAGCGCGTGCCCGTCCGAGTGCACCTCGAAGCGGCACGTGTCGCGGTTCGTCTTCTTGGCCCGCGCCGCGAAGCGGAACGACAGCTCGGGGTCCGTACGGGCGTCGTTCGTGCCGTGCACGATCAGCACCCGCCGCCCCGCCAGCTGCCGCACCGGCTCGGGCTCCGCCGCCACGTCCTCCTCCGGCAGCCACGGGGCCAGCGCGACGACCGCGCCGACCGCGTCGTGCCCGGCGGCCCGCAGCGCCGCTCGCGCGCCCATCCCGTGGCCGACGAGGCAGACAGGGACGTCTCCGTAGCGGCGTACGGCCTCGTCGACCGCCCAGGTGGCGTCCGCCGCGAGCTCCGCGTCCGCGCCGTTCCAGCCGCGCCCCCGGTAGCGCACCACATGGCCGACGAGCCCCTCCGCCCGCCCTGCCCTGACGAGGGTGCGCCCGACGGGCAGGACGCCCAGGTGCGCCCGCGCCGAAGCGCGCCGTGCCGACAACGGCTCGCCGTCCGGCAGGAGCAGCACCACGCCGCCCACCGCCGCCGACAGGGAACCTCCAACGGGGCGGCCGAGCCGGGGTCTCCGGGTCTCGGACGGCCCCACGAGTGCGTAGTGCGCCATGGTGGAACAGTCTCAGAAGCCGAGGTGTACACCACCCGTACACGCGGTCACTGTTACGTATCGCCGTGGGACCGAACGACCGGCGCTGCCAAGCGCGTTCGAAGCGGGTGGCGCTGCCGCTCACCGAGCTTCCCGGGGCGGCGGCCCGTCCCGCGGGCCGCCGCTTCACTCACCCGGTGGCTGCCGTCTTCCCCGTGGCGGCCGTCGTGCCGGTGGCAGCCGGCGTGGCCGTGGCGGCCGTCGTGCCGGTGGCAGCGGTCTCGCCGGTCGTACCGAGGAGCGCGCCCGTGTTGATGAGACCCCTCGTGCCGATGAGCCCGCTCGTGTCGAGGATCCTGGCCGTGTCGAGGAGCGAGACGTCGCCCAGGAGCTCCGGAGCGAAGCTCAGCGTCTGCGTGCAGGCGCCGAACGTGCCCTTGCAGCTGTCGGTGAGGGTGTCGCCTTCTCCGCCGAGGGCGTGTGACGTACCGACCATGCCGAGCGTCAGGGCGCCTGCCGAGACTGCGACGAGCAGTCCGCGGATGATTCGCATGCCACGTCCTTCCATGGTGTCGGCGGGATTCGGCTCCCGCCGTGAAGGCTCCACGTAACCGTGAGCCGGCGGGGCCCGGAGGGTTCTGAAGTGGTGGTGTCCTCTCATCGGCCCAATAAGTCGTATGCGCGGAGGTCTGATCGCGGTCCCGTCACCCCCCCACGCTGTTGACGCGCTACGAGGCGATCCGCGCGGCGATCCGAACGCCCTTCCGGCGCCGCGACCGGGCGCAGGAAACCGCGCGCTCTACGCGCGTAGGCGCTAGAGTGCGGCAATGACGAGCCAGATCCCCAACGTCCCCACCGCGGATCAGATCCGCCGTGCCCCGAAGGTGCTGCTCCACGACCACCTCGACGGCGGACTGCGCCCCGGCACGATCGTCGAACTCGCCCGCGAGCAGGGCTACGACCAGCTTCCCGAGACCGAGCCGGACAAGCTCGGCATCTGGTTCCGGGAGGCCGCCGACTCCGGCTCCCTGGAGCGGTACCTGGAGACCTTCGCGCACACCTGCGCCGTCATGCAGACCCGCGAGGCCCTGGTCCGCGTCGCCGCCGAGTGTGCGGTCGACCTCGCCGAGGACGGGGTCGTGTACGCGGAGGTGCGCTACGCACCGGAACAGCACCTGGAGGCCGGTCTCAGCCTCGAAGAGGTCGTGGAGGCCGTCAACGAGGGCTTCCGGGAGGGCGAGCGGCAGGCCAGGGCCGGCGGCCACCGCATCCGGGTCGGCGCCCTGCTCACCGCCATGCGGCACGCGGCCCGCGCCCTGGAGATCGCCGAACTCGCCAACCGCTACCGCGACTCCGGCGTCGTCGGCTTCGACATCGCGGGTGCCGAGGCGGGCTTCCCGCCCACCCGCCACCTCGACGCCTTCGAGTACCTCAAGCGCGAGAACAACCACTTCACGATCCACGCGGGCGAGGCCTTCGGACTGCCCTCCATCTGGCAGGCGCTCCAGTGGTGCGGCGCCGACCGGCTCGGGCACGGTGTCCGGATCATCGACGACATCGAGGTCGCCGAGGACGGCTCGGTGACCCTCGGCCGGCTCGCCGCCTACGTCCGCGACAAGCGGATCCCGCTGGAGATGTGCCCCTCGTCCAACCTCCAGACCGGCGCCGCCGCCTCGTTCGCCGAGCACCCCATCGGTCTGCTCCGCAAGCTGCACTTCCGGGCCACGGTCAACACCGACAACCGGCTGATGAGCGGTACGAGCATGAGCCGGGAATTCGAGCTGCTGACCGAGGCATTCGATTACACGCTCGACGACATGCAGTGGTTCACTGTCAATGCGATGAAATCAGCGTTCATCCCTTTCGATGAACGGCTGGCCATGATCAATGAGGTCATCAAGCCCGGATATGCCGAGCTCCGGTCCGAATGGCTGTTCCAGCAGACCGCCACGACCAGCGAGTCTTCCCGTACGGCGGGCTGAGCGCGGCCCTTCCGCGGGGCGAGGAGCGGCCGGGTGAGCACGACACCCGGCCGCTTTCCGGTGTTTGCGATGGCGATGTCCGGTGGTTAGGTTGCAGAGCCGCTGCATTCCCAGGATTTCCCCTCCCGGCTTTCCCCGAAGCCCCCGGATTCCCCAAGGAAGAGATTTTCAGATGACGCAGTCTGCCGCCAAGAAGCTCGGTGTCGCCGCTCTCGGTGCCGCTTTCGCCGTCGCCGCCGCCGGTACGGCCTCCGCAGCGCCGTCCCTGCCGCTCGGCGCCGACGCGCTGGGCACGGTGACCAAGGCCGTCCCGCTGGGCGACGGCCTCACCACGCTCCCCGACGGCGCCGGAGAGTCCCTCAGTGCCGGTCAGGGCGCTCTCGGTCAGGGCCTCGACCAGGGTGTGAAGACCCTCCCCGCCGCTGCCGGCCAGGCCACCCAGAGCCTGCCGCTCGACGCCGCGGCCGGCGGCCTCGGCGCCACCCCGCTGGGCGGCCTCCTCGGCGGCCTGCCGCTCGGCGCCCTGCCGCTCGGCTGACCGCAGCCGCACACGCCGAAGAGGCGCGCACCCGGTCTCCCGGGTACGCGCCCCTTCGGCGTGTGCGCCGACTACCAGGCCGTCGTGCTCGCGCCCTTCTCCGCCGGCAGGAAGATCCACAGGCCCAGGTAGAGCAGGAACTGCGGTCCGGGCAGCAGGCACGAGACCAGGAAGATCAGGCGCATCGTCCACGCGGAGATGCCGAAGCGCCGGGCCAGCGCCGCGCACACTCCGCCGATCACGCGTCCGTTGAGGGGGCGGGCAAGTGCGGCCATGGTGGGCTCCTTCGGAGTCGTCTCCGGGAGCCGCTACGTCGGGCTCCCGATGACTCCATACTGCTGCCGGGAGGGGGTCCGGGGCGTCGGTCTACCGGGCGATCGGGACCCTGGGAATCGTCGGGGTCGAACCCTGAGCCGTCTCGTTCCGCAGCAGGGGGGAACCCTCACGCGACCCCGTACCCACGGAGGACTCCGGCTGCCCGGTCTCCGACCTGCGGCGCAGTCGGGACCGCCCGAGGGGCACGAACACGACATGGGCGAGCGCCACCCCGGCGGTGTTCAGGAGTACGGAGTCGACGTCCACGACCTGACCCGGTACGGCGGTCTGCAGCAGCTCCACGGCCAGTGACACCAGCGCGCCGGCGGCGGTCGTCCGGGCCAGCGAGGCCCAGCGGGAGACGTCGAGCCGCCCGTCGGCCATCGGGAGCAGCACCCCGAGCGGGGCCAGGAGCAGCAGTCCCTCGCCGATCAGCCGGGCCGCCTCGACGCCGCCGAGGGCCAGATCGGCCCGCAGCCCGGCGAACGGGATCGTGTTCGGCGGGGTCACCCAGGCCACGTCGCGTGGTCGCAGGCTGACCCAGGCGACGAGCAGCAGATGCGCGAGGAGGAGGACGAACCCCGCCACGCGGACGACCACGGCGGCACTGCCGCCCGAACCTTGACGCTGCACGCCCCCCAAGACGCCCACCGCGGCGGAATCGGTTCCGCCGGTCCGTATCCGGTCCGTATCCGGTCCGAATCCGGTCCGAATCCGGTCCTCATTCGGCCCGGTGAGGCGCTCACGGAGCCGGTAGCCGAGCCGGTGGCCGAGGAGCTCGCCGAGCAGGCCCCGGGCTCAGCCCGTGGGCGTCGCCACCGAGACGCTCGGCACGGCCGTCGGCGGGGTCGACTCCGGGCGCTCCCGCAGCTCCGTCGTGCACTGGTAGCGCTTCGGCGCGTACGGGCCGGGGCCGCCGAGGAGGACCGTGTGGTCGCCCGCGCCCGCCGAGCTCGCCGAGAAGGTGCAGACGATCTGCGAGAGCGCGACCGGCGTCAGGTCCTCGGGCTGCCGGCTCAGCCGCAGCGTGCCCGCCGGGTCGCCCTTGTGCCCTGCGCCGACCACGAGCGGACCGCGCACCGCGGTAGTGAACCCGGCCTGCCGCTCGTCGTCGGAAGGCTCGGCGAGGAGCTGCGCGAGCAGCCCCTTGGCCGTCACCACCGGGTCACCGCCCGCCTTCTCCTCCGGCAGCGGCGTCCTGCGGTCCACGGCCTCCAGCTGCGAGCCGCACACCAGGAACACCCGGACGGGCACGCCCTGCGCGGCCGAGGCCGAGGTGCTCTCGCCGGTCACGCTGCACGGGACCCGGGACGGGGCCGCCCCCGCGTCGACCGGCACGGACGTCGTCCTGATGCCGCAGCCGGTGACGAGCGCGGTGAGCGCGGCGGCCGCCAGGACGCCCGTACCGGCCCTACGGCCGAAGTTCCGGCGTCTCACGCTTCCTCCACCTCGCCCTGGCTGCTGCGGGTCTGCACCTCGCGGGTGATCCCCGAGGCGTCCAGCGGCAGCCGCAGCACGAACACCGCGCCGTCGACCTTCCCGTCCTCGCCGACCGAGTTCGCGGCCGTGATCGAACCGCCGTGGATCAGTGCGTTCTCCATGGCGATGGAGAGGCCGAGCCCGCTGCCGTCCGACCGGGGCCGGGAGGCGCTCGCCTTGTAGAAGCGGTCGAAGACGTGCGGCAGGACCTCCTCGGGGATGCCGGGCCCGTGGTCGCGTACCGCGATGACCAGCTCGTCGTCGTCCGTGCGGACCGAGACCCGGACCGGCGAACCGCCGTGCTTCAGCGCGTTCCCGATGAGGTTCGCCAGGATCACGTCGAGGCGGCGCGGGTCGAGCGGCGCCACGATCCCGCGCTCGGCGTCGAGGTCGACCGCGTCGAGCCAGGCCCGCGCGTCGATGCACGCGGTGATCTGGTCGGCGATGTCCACGTCGTCGAGCACGAGCCGGGCGGTGCCCGCGTCGAAGCGGGTCACCTCCATCAGGTTCTCCACCAGGTTGTTGAGGCGATGGGTCTCGCTCACGACCAGCGCCACCGCGGGGGCGATCATCGGGTCGAGCGAGTCCTGCTCGTCCTCCAGGACCTCGGTGACGGCGGTCAGCGCGGTCAGCGGCGTCCGCAGCTCGTGCGACATGTCGGCCACGAAGCGCCGGCTGGACTCCTCCCGCGCGCTCATGTCCGCGACCTTCTTCTGCAAGGACTCGGCAGCGCTGTTGAACGTCCGGGTCAGATCGGCCAGTTCGTCCGCGCCGGTGACCCGCAGCCGGGTGTCGAGCTTCCCCTCGCCGAGCTGCTTGGCCGCCTCGCCGAGCCGGTGCACCGGACGCAGCACGGTCGTCGCCGCGACCTGCGCGAGCAGCACCGACCCCGCCACCGCGAGCGCGGTCGCGATCCCCAACGACCAGGCGAGCGAGTTCAGATCGGCCTTCTCCGCGGCCAGCGACTTGAACATGTACCCGGCGGGCCCGCCGCCGTCGATCCGCGTCCCGCCGACCAGGTACGGCACCCCGTCCCGCTCCGTACGCTGCCAGAACAGGTGGTACGGATACGGGTTGGCCTCCGTCACCTGCCGCTCGGTGTCCACGGCGTCCCGCAGCGAGCGCGGCACGTCGGCCAGTGTGAAGTCGTCCGGGTCCGAGGCGCCGACGATCGGCTTACCCACGGCCCGCTCGCCGAGCAGCAGCACCTGGTAGTTCGCGGCGCTGCCGCCTGCCATCTGCTCGGCGGTCCGCCGCAGATCGTCCTCGGTGGGCCGCAGCGGCAGCGTCGCCGCCCGGTTCTGCATCTCCTGCCGGAAGTCGTTGAGCGCGCCGTCCTGGGTGCGGGTCAGCACCGCCTCACGGTTGAGCCAGTACGCGATGCCGGAGGCGGAGACGGCTGCGGTGAGCGCGACCAGGGCGAAGACGACGACGAGCCGCAGCCGCAGGCTGGAGAGCCGCAGCCGCGCGAAGATCCCCTTGCTCACGCAGGAACGTCCAGCCGGTAACCGACGCCCCGGACCGTGCGGATGAGCGTCGGCGAGGACGGCACGTCCTCCACCTTGGCGCGCAGCCGCTGCACACAGGCGTCGACGAGCCGCGAGTCGCCCAGGTAGTCGTGCTCCCACACGAGCCGCAGCAACTGCTGCCGGGAGAGCGCCTGTCCGGGCCGCCGGCTCAGCTCCAGGAGCAGCCGCAGCTCGGTCGGGGTGAGCTGGAGGTCCTCGCCGTTCTTGGTGACCGTCATCGCCGACCGGTCGATCACGAGGGAGCCGTACGTCGCCGAATCGGTCGACTCCCGCTCGCCGCGCCGCAGTACGGCCCGGATGCGGGCGTCGAGGACCCGGCCCTGCACCGGCTTCACGACATAGTCGTCGGCGCCGGACTCCAGGCCCACGACCACGTCGATGTCGTCGCTGCGGGCGGTCAGCAGGATGATCGGCAACTGGTCGGTGCGGCGGATCCGCCGACAGACCTCGAAGCCGTCGATGCCGGGCAGCATGACGTCGAGCACGACCAGGTCCGGCCGCTGCTCGCGCAGCAGCTGGAGGCCGTCCTCACCCGTCGCGGCGGTGGCCACCCGGTGACCCTGCCGGGACAGGGACAGCTCAAGAGCCGTACGGATGGCGTCGTCGTCCTCGATCAGCAACAGAAAAGGCACGTCGTCATTCTGTCCCATGCGGCCGTCCGAGGACGACCGCTCGTGGACTCGCTTCTGACCCGTCTCCTGTGACACGGCTGTGACAGTCGGCGGACAACGCCATGAAGTCCGATGGGCAAGCTTCTTGGCACACGGACCGAAACACACTCCAACCGACGGGGGGCGCGAGATGAACGCACTGCACAGCACCACCTCAAGCGCAGTTGTCACGCGTCTCCACGACGTCGTACGGAGCACCGAGAAGTCCGGCGCGGTGAACGGGCGGGGGTGCGTTCGCAGCGTCGGGCGTCAGCGCAAGGCGCCTTACATGGTCGCCATTGCTGACGGGGGAGCGGCGTACGGGGAGGTCACGGGGGAGCGTTCCTGTTCGGAGGCCGAGTTCACGGCCTACGTCCAGGAGCGTCGTGCCTCCCTGTACGCCACCGCCTACCACCTGACCGGTGACCGTTTCGAGGCCGAGGACCTGCTCCAGAGCGCGCTGTTCTCCACGTACCGCGCCTGGGACCGGATCAGTGACAAGGCCGCGGTCGGCGGATACCTCCGCCGGACGATGACCAATCTGCACATCAGCGCGTGGCGCCGGCGCAAGCTCAACGAGTACCCGACCGAGGAGCTCCCCGAGACGGTGGGCGAGACGGACGCGATGCGCGGCACGGAGCTGCGCGCGGTGCTGTGGCAGGCGCTGGCCCGACTGCCCGAGCTCCAGCGGACGATGCTGGTGCTGCGCTACTACGAGGGCCGGACCGATCCGGAGATCGCGGAGATCCTGGACATCAGTGTCGGCACGGTGAAGTCGAGCATCTGGCGCTCGCTGCGGCGACTGCGCGAGGACGAGGTGCTGAGCTTCGGCCGTGACGAGGAGGAGTCCTTCGGCGAGCTGGTGGCCTGAAGGCGGGGGGAACGACCCACGGGGCCCACGGGGGAAACGGGGCCTGCGGGGGACACGGGGGAACCGTACGGGGGTACGGGGGAAACACGAAGCGGGTCGTACAGCGCCGGGGGGCCTGTACGACCCGCTTCGTGCGTCAGCCGGCCGCCGGAGTGCGGTGGCGGCCCGCCGCCGCGGCGGCGAGACGGCCCAGGGCCTCGTCCTTGGCGCAGGGGTGAGCGCCCAGCTCCGTCTGGCGCGCCACGATCGCCCGCTCGGAGCGCATCAGGCGCCAGCCGCGGCGCAGCAGGAACGGCACGGACTTCCGGCCCTCCCTGAGGTCCCGGGCGAGCCGGCGGCGGAAGGTCGTCGACGGGCGGCCGCGCAGGCAGAGCGCGTCGGCGAGGACGTCGAGGTCACGGCAGCGGGACACGATCTCGGCCGCGAAGATCCCCTCCGCCACGAACAGCGGGGTACGCCCGATGTCGAAGCGCTCGCTGTCCACGCGGGAGCTGGTGGCGAGGTCGTAGACGGGGACGTGCGTCCGCGCCGTACGGCACAGCTCGACGATGGCGGCGACGGCGGCGTCCGCGTCCCAGGACTGCGGCGAGTCCCAGTCGATGTCCGCGCTGCCGTCGACGAGCGGGAGTGACGGGTCGTCGCCCTCCTTGTAGAAATCGTCGAGGCGCAGGACCGGGAGGCCGGTGACGGCGGCGAGGGACGACTTGCCGGAGCCGGAGGGGCCGGCGAGCAGGACGACGCGGGTCGGAATCGGTAGGGAACTCACGGAACACCAGTGTGAGGCATTCCCCCGTCCAGGGGACCACCGAGGAAGGCCGTTGGTATCGAGCATCACACCTCAACTACTGTCGGTGGCCGCCCCATCACCCCCTGGAAGGATCCTCATGGCGCGTCACGCAGAACCCCGGACCCCCCGTCGCAGCGCCCTGCTCAAGGCCGGGCTCACCGTCACGGCGGCGGGCGCCGCGGTCCTCGGCGCGGGCGCGGCGGCCCAGGCGGTCGCCCCGGTGCCGCTGCCCGTCGACTCGCTGACCCGGACGGACGCCGCCGCGGCCGGGGCGGGCGCGCTGAGCGGCGTCACCCACGGCCTGGGCCCGCTGACCCGGCTCCAGCTGGACCCGCTGGCCAAGACGGGCGTCGACCCGCTCGACAACGGCCTCGGCACCCAGGTCGCCGACTTCAAGCCCGTCGGCACCAACCTGGTGACCGACCACCTGACGCAGGGCGGCGCGGTGGCCGATCTGCCGGTGGCCGGTCCGCTGACGCAGGGGCTGCTGCCGTAGGGCCTGCCCGGCGGAGGGCGGGCTCAGTCGCGGACCCGTCGCAGCCAGGCCACCGCAGCACTCGGCTGCTTCAGCCGTGCGCGCCACGGGCCGTCCGCCCGCTGCACGTGGACGAGGACCGTGTCCGAGGGCACGGGCAGGGCCTCGCGGCGCCTGCCGATCTCGTTGATGTACGGGAAGCGGGACTTCGGGAGCTTGGCGGGGTCCTTGTGCCCCGTCAGGACGTAGGAGTCGACGATGAAGTTGCTGTCGCCGCGGTAGTGGAAGGACACGTCGGTCGCCTCGCCCGTGTGCAGCAGGACCTCGGGGCCCCAGCACTCCAAGGCGTCCTCCGTCAGGCGACGGGCCGCCGCGAGCGGCAGGACGCGCGCGTGCCAGGGCCCCTCGGCCTTGAGCTTCAGGCGCAGCCGTCCGTCGAGGGGGACGACGGCGAGGAGGCGGCCCCGCCAGTCCTTCTTGGTGCTGTTGACGAGGAGGTCTTCTTCCTTGTTGGCCGGGGTGAGCGTCCAGACGGCCGTGTGCCGCTCGGTCCGGAGGGCGAGGTCGACCAGGACGGGGCCGGGCGGGA
The DNA here is from genome assembly GCF_006539185.1 of Streptomyces gardneri. Taxonomy (GTDB): domain Bacteria; phylum Actinomycetota; class Actinomycetes; order Streptomycetales; family Streptomycetaceae; genus Streptomyces; species Streptomyces gardneri. The sequence continues at coordinate 56,660 of NZ_BJMN01000043.1, read as the reverse complement.
GGCCCTCGACGGCGAGGACGTCGTTGCCGGAGCCTTCGAGCGTGTGCGGCTCGAAGAGGTGGCCGTACGGCCAGTCCGGTACGGGCAGGTCTACGGGCGCGAGTGCGGCGGCCGGCACCGGCGCGACCTGGGCCGGGAGCTGCGCCGGGGGCGCCGCGTCCTTGGCGGCGCCGGGAAGGGCTTCGGGCGCCCGCGGCGCCCGGGGCTCCGGGAGCGTCTCCGCGGGCTCCGGAAGGGCATCCTCCGGCGTCTCCTCCGGCGTTTCCTCCGCCGGGGAGTCCTCCACCGGTGCCCCCTCCGCCACCTCCACCCCGTGGTGCACCGCCAGGCCGACGAGCCCGTCGACGTACCCCTGGCCGACCGCACGGAACTTCCAGCCGCCCGCCCGCCGGTACAGCTCCGCGAGGACCATCGCCGTCTCGCCGCCGGCGTCGGTCACCTCGTACCCCACGACCGTCGTGCCGTCGGGTCCGAAGACCTCCACGGAGAGCCCTCGCGCGTCCCGCAGCGCGCCCTCCTCCGCCGACGCGACGACGAGGACGCGGGTGACGGCCTCCTCGACGCCCGCGAGGTCGGCGTCGAGCCACGCCGTCCCGTCCTCGCCGGCGGACAGCCGTACCGCGCCCGACGGGTGCGCCGGAGCGCCGTGGAACACGATGTCGGCGTCCCCCCGGACCCTGCCCTCTTCCGTCACGAGCAGCGCCGCCACGTCGATGTCGTTCCGGACGGCGACGCGCAGCGCCACCGTCGGGACGAAGACGTTGTCTCCCTTGATCAATCCCCTCAGCATGAGCGGATCTTGCGATCGATCGCGGACATGCGCAAGGCCCCCGGGTGCGGACACCCGGGGGCCTTGCGGAGTGGGACTAGTACGAGGAGCCGCTCGCGCCCAGCGAACCCGTGGGGTGCCAGACCGTCTTGGTCTCCAGGAAGGCGGTCATACGGTCCGTGCCGGGGGACTCGGTGAAGTCCTCCGTGCGCGGGCGCAGGACGCGCTTGAGGTTGTCCGCCGCCGCGATCTCCAGGTCGCGGGCGAGGTCGCCCTCGGTGGCGCCGGTGAGGTCGATCGCGTTGACGTCCTGGTGGGCCGCGAGGTGCGGGCCCATCTCGGAGGCCTTGCCGGAGAGGATGTTGACCACGCCGCCCGGGAGGTCGGAGGTGGCCAGGACCTCGCCCAGGGAGAGGGCGGGGAGCGGGGACTTCTCCGAGGCGACGACCACGACCGTGTTGCCCGTCGCGATCGCCGGGGCGATCACCGAGACCAGGCCCAGGAAGGACGACTCCTGGGGGGCGATCACCGTGACGACGCCGGTCGGCTCGGGGGAGGAGAGGTTGAAGTACGGGCCGGCCACCGGGTTGGCACCGCCGACGACCTGGGCGATCTTGTCCGTCCAGCCCGCGTACCAGACCCAGCGGTCGATCGCCGCGTCGACGACCGCGGCCGCCTTCGACTTCGACAGGCCCTCCGCGTCCGCGACCTCGCGGACGAACTGCTCGCGGCGGCCCTCCAGCATCTCGGCGACGCGGTAGAGGATCTGGCCGCGGTTGTACGCGGTCGCGCCCGCCCAGCCGCCGAAGGCCTTGCGGGCGGCGACGACCGCGTCACGGGCGTCCTTGCGGGAGGACAGCGGTACGTTCGCCAGCCACTTGCCCTTGGAGTCGCTCACCTCGTACACCCGGCCGCTCTCGGAGCGGGGGAACTTGCCCCCGACGTACAGCTTGTAGGTCTTGAAGACGCTCAGCCGCGTCGCCGACTCAGACATCGAGGTAGGCCTCCAGACCGTGACGGCCGCCCTCGCGGCCGAAGCCCGACTCCTTGTATCCGCCGAAGGGCGAGGTCGGGTCGAACTTGTTGAACGTGTTGGCCCAGACGACACCGGCGCGGAGCTTGGAGGCGACCGCCAGGATGCGGGAGCCCTTCTCCGTCCAGATGCCGGCGGACAGGCCGTACTGGCTGTTGTTGGCCTTCGCGACCGCCTCGTCGGGGGTACGGAAGGACAGCACCGACAGGACCGGGCCGAAGATCTCGTCGCGGGCGATCCGGTGCGCCTGCGTGACGTTCGTGAAGAGCGTCGGGGCGAACCAGTAACCGGCCGACGGGATCTCGCAGGAGGCGGTCCAGCGCTCGGCGCCCTCCGCCTCGCCCTGCTCCACCAGCGAGGTGATCCGGGCCAGCTGCTCCGAGGAGTTGATGGCGCCGATGTCGGTGTTCTTGTCCAGCGGGTCGCCGAGGCGCAGCGTGTTCAGACGGCGCTTGAGCGAGTCGAGCAGCTCGTCCTGGATCGACTCCTGGACCAGGAGGCGCGAGCCCGCGCAGCAGACCTGGCCCTGGTTGAAGAAGATGCCGTTGACGATGCCCTCGACGGCCTGGTCGATGGGGGCGTCGTCGAAGACGATGTTGGCGCCCTTGCCGCCCAGCTCCAGGGTGACCTTCTTGTGCGTGCCGGCGACGGAGCGGGCGATCGACTTGCCGACCGCGGTCGAGCCGGTGAAGGCGACCTTGTTCACGTCCGGGTGCTCGACCAGAGCGGCGCCCGCGTCCCCGTAACCGGGAAGGATGTTGACGACGCCCTTCGGCAGCCCGGCCTGGCGGCAGATGTCCGCGAAGAACAGGGCGGAGAGCGGGGTCGTCTCGGCCGGCTTCAGGACGACGGTGTTGCCCGTCGCGAGCGCCGGGGCGATCTTCCACGCCAGCATCAGGAGGGGGAAGTTCCAGGGGATGACCTGGCCGGCCACGCCCAGCGGCTTCGGGTTCGCCCCGTAGCCCGCGTGGTCGAGCTTGTCGGCCCAGCCCGCGTAGTAGAAGAAGTGCGCGGCGACCAGGGGGAGGTCCGCGTCGCGGGTCTCCTTGATCGGCTTGCCGTTGTCCAGGGTCTCCAGGACGGCCAGCTCGCGGCTGCGCTCCTGGATGATCCGGGCGATCCGGAAGAGGTACTTGGCGCGCTCGGAGCCGGGCAGCGCCGACCACTTCTCGAAGGCCTTGCGGGCGGCCTTCACCGCGCGGTCCACGTCCTCGGAGCCCGCCTGGGCGATCTCGGACAGGACCTCCTCGGAGGAGGGGGAGACGGTCTTGAAGACCTTGCCGTCGGCAGCCTCGACGAACTCGCCGTCGATGAACAGGCCGTACGAAGGGGCGATGTCGACGACGGACCGGGACTCGGGTGCCGGTGCGTACTCGAATGCAGATGCCATGTTGATCAGTCCACCGTCACGTAATCGGGGCCGGAGTAACGGCCGGTCGCCAGCTTCTGGCGCTGCATCAGCAGGTCGTTGAGCAGGCTGGAGGCGCCGAAACGGAACCAGTGGTTATCCAGCCAGTCCTCACCGACGGTCTCGTTGACGAGGACGAGGAACTTGATCGCTTCCTTGGTGTTGCGGATGCCGCCGGCCGGCTTCACGCCGATCTGCACGCCGGTCTGCGCGCGGAAGTCCCGCACGGCCTCCAGCATGAGCAGCGTGTTCGCCGGGGTGGCGTTGACCGCGACCTTGCCGGTCGAGGTCTTGATGAAGTCCGCGCCGGCCATCATGCCGAGCCAGGAGGCGCGGCGGATGTTGTCGTACGTGGACAGCTCGCCGGTCTCGAAGATCACCTTGAGGCGGGCGCGGTCGCCGCACTCCGCCTTGATCGCGGCGATCTGCTCGTAGACCTTCAGGTAGTGGCCGGCGAGGAACGCGCCACGGTCGATGACCATGTCGATCTCGTCGGCGCCCGCGGCGATGGCGTCGGCGGTGTCGGCCAGCTTCACGGGGAGCGCGGCGCGCCCGGCCGGGAAGGCGGTGGCGACCGAGGCGACCTTGACGCCGGAGCCCGCGACGGCGGCCTTGGCGGTGGCCACCATGTCGGGGTAGACGCAGACGGCGGCGGTCGTCGGGGTCGTGCGGTCGGTCGGATCGGGGTTGACGGCCTTGGCGGCGAGCGCCCGGACCTTGCCCGGGGTGTCCGCGCCTTCGAGCGTCGTCAGGTCGATCATGGAAATGGCCAGGTCGATGGCGTACGCCTTGGCCGTGGTCTTGATCGAGCGGGTGCCGAGGGACGCGGCGCGCGCCTCCAGGCCGACGGCGTCGACGCCGGGCAGCCCGTGGAGGAAGCGGCGCAGCGCACTGTCGGACGCGGTCACGTCGGCGAATGCGGATGCTGCGGATGCAGTGGTGGGCATGGTCACCAGTCGAGCATATCTACGCGCGTAGCGACCTGTACAGGGGAGCTGCTTCGCAGAGCCCGAGGTCACAGGGGTCGGTCGGCGTGGTGGCCGTCGCGCGACGGGGGCCGTGACCCCTGTCACACGGCCGTGACATGGAGCGGACGGGTCCCGCATACAAGATCTTTAGATTTTTATCAGCAGCCAGCCAGACCTCACCGGAACCAGTCGGACCGAGAAAAAGCGGCATGCGACTCACGCCAACCATCTACCTGAATCACAGGAGTCGTTATGCGCACCGCCCTTCGCACCGCCATCGCCACCGCCGTCGTCGCGGGTGTCGCGATCACCCCGGCCCTCGCCGCCGGAGCCGCTTTCGCCGCGGACGGCCCGGTGGCCGTCAAGCCGGCGGCGGCCACGTCCGTCACCGCGACGCAGGCCGGTACTGGCGAGGCTGCGAAGGCCAAGGCTCCGACTACGAAGGCTCCGGCGACCACGGCGCCGAAGACGGAGGCCCCGAAGACCGAGGCGCCGAAGACGGCCCCGGCGGCCAAGGTCCCGGCGGCCACGACCCCGGCGACCGGGATCCCGAAGACGGAGGCCCCGGAGGCGGACGCCGCGGCGGGCGAGGGGACCGGCACCTACATCCGGACCATGACCCTCCCGAACGGCGCCAAGGCCAAGATCTTCAAGGTCGGCTCGCTCCACTTCCGCGCCGAGCTCTACAAGCAGGGCCAGCGCGTCGGCACCCTGGACGCCGACGGCATCGCGGTGGCCGGCAACGACGACGGCACCTTCCTCGCGCTCTTCCCGAACGGCGACGCCCACACCTGGCGCGGCAACCACGTCCCCGGCGCCCGCCCGGGCACGTACGAGCTCGCGAACGGCTCCCGCGTGGAGCTCGTGGTCCAGCTGGGCCGCAAGTACCTCAAGGCCGGGGGCCAGGTCATCGCCGCCGTGAACGGCGCCCGCCAGGTCACCCGCTACGGCAACGCCGTCATCGTCATGGAGCCCGACGGCGGCCTCGCCGCCTACATCCCGGGCTCGGCCACGCAGGCCGCCCCGCGGCTCCTCGTCACGACCGGCCACGTCCGCACCGTGAAGCTGGCGAACGGCGCCGAGGCCAAGATCTTCAAGGTCGCCGACGGCCACCACCGCGCCGAGCTCTACCAGCAGGGCAAGCGCGTCGGCACGCTCGACGCCGACCACTGGTCGGTCGCCGCCAACAACAACGGCGCCTTCTTCGTCCTCAACTCCGACGGCACCAGCTACGACTGGGTCGGCAACTACCTCCCGGGCGCCAAGCCCGGCCAGTACAAGCTGGCCAACGGCATCCGCCTGGAGCTTGTCAAGAAGGACGGCCGCTACGGCATCCAGGAGATCCGCCTGGGCGTCGGCACCGGCGTCTCCTACCTGAAGGGAGACCGCCAGGTCTTCCAGTTCACCGGCGGTGGCCTCGTCGTCCTGGAGCGGGACGGCGGCCTCGCCGCCTACATCCCCGGCGCCGCCAAGCAGTCCGCCCCGATGCCGTACACCCGTGACGACGCCTGCACCATCCACACCGAGGTCGGCATCGGCGCGGGCACCAAGGCCGAGCTCACCATGAGCCCGAACGGCCCGACCGCCACCCTCCGCGACATCGGCAGCGACAAGCAGGTCTACACGACGCTCGACCGCAAGCACCCCTCGCTGCCGAAGAGCGCCGGCATCATCGCGCGCATCGACAACCCCTTCAGCGCCACGCCGACCCTCTACACCAAGGTCGAGGGCGGCACGGCCAAGGGTGCTACGCACGCCTTCCCGAAGATGCTGAAGGGCTGCACGCTCAACCCGGTCAAGGGCACCAGCACCCCCGTCACCGGCACCAACGGCAACACCGGCACCCACGGCAACACGGGCGTCACGGTCAACACCGGCGGCCAGACCTCCGTCGTCCCGCGCGGCGGCGTCGCGGCCGGCGCCGAGCTCGGCACCGAGAGCCCCGCGAACTCCACGGCCCTCTACGCGACGGGCGCCGGTGCGGCCTCCCTCGCCGCCGCGGGCCTCGGCTTCATGGTCCTGCGCCGCCGTGCCGCCGACTCCCGCGCCTGACCCCTCACCCCACCCGTTCCCCGCCCTTTGACCCGAGCGGGAGCACACCCCACCCCAGGCCGGTCGCCGCGTCCCGCGCGGCGGCCGGCCACACCCCGTACCCGCCCGTCCGTCCGCCCGGAGCCCTGCCGTGAACCGTCGCCGCGCCCGTATCCGTACCGCTTCCGTCCTCCTCGCCCTGGTCGCGCTCAGCGGCTGCTCCGCCGGGTCCGACCCCGCGCCCGCCGCCACCCACCCCGCCAGGGTCGCCGAGGCCACCGCCCCGGCGCCCGCCACGAGCGCCGCCCCGGTCAGCCCGCTGGGCCGGTCCCTGCCCGTACGGATCCAGCTGCCCTCCGCCGGGGTCGACACCGGCCCGGTCCTGAGCCTCGGGCTCGCCGCCGACGGCACCGTCGAGGTGCCTTCGGTCGAGGACGCCGACCGCATCGGCTGGTACGACAAGGGCGTCACGCCCGGCGAGACCGGCCCCGCCGTCCTCATCGGCCACTTCGACACCGCGCGCGGCCCCGCCGTCCTGAAGAACGTCTCGCGGGTCAGGGTCGGCGACGAGATCACCGTGACCCGGGCGGACGGCAGGCTCGCGGTCTTCCGGGTCAGGGAGCTGGAGCAGGTCGACAAGAAGACCTTCCCGACGGCCAAGGTGTACGGCGACACCACGCGAGCCGAGCTGCGCCTCGTCACCTGCGGCGGAGAGCTGGTCGACGGCCACCGGCCCGACAACATCATTCTGTACGCGGATCTCGTGGCCACGCGGGCCGCCTGAGCCGTCAACGGCCCGCTGAGGCAGAATCGGCGGCATGACGACCCCGGAGCCGACCCCCGAGCCGACCCCTGAGCCGACCCCCGGGTCGGGCGACGAGCCGACCCCCGAGGCGAGCAAGGACCCGAAGTCCACGCCGAGCGAGGACGCGAAGTCCACGCCGAGCGAGGACCGGAAGCCCGCGCTGAGCAAGGACCGGAAGCCCGCGGCGAGCGAGGCCGCGAAGCCCGCGGCGAGCAAGCAGCCGAAGCCCGCCGCGCCCGCGGACGAGCAGCAGTACGCCGACCGCGTCTTCCGCTCCCCGCTCGGCATCGCCAGCGGGGTCTTCCTCACGCTCCTCGCGTGCCTCTTCGCCGGCGACGCCCTGATCCGCGGCGAGGGCCGGACCCCCTGGATCGCGCTCGCCGGGATCGTCCTCGCCGTCCCGCTGATCGTCGCCTTCACGATCCGGCCCGCGGTGTACGCCAACGACAACCGGCTCCGCATCCGCAACCCGTTCCGGTCGATCACGCTGCCCTGGGCCTCGGTCGCCGACATCCGCGCCGGGTACTCCAGCGAGGTCTTCACCCAGGACGGCGACAAGTACCAGCTGTGGGCCGTCCCCGTCTCGCTGCGGCAGCGGAAGAAGGCCGCCCGGCGCGCCGCCCGCGCCTCGCAGGACGACCCCCACGGCCGTACCTCCGTCACCGCCGACGTCCGGGACAGCACGTCCCGGACCGCGCCCACCGACCGGACCGTCGCCGATCTGCGCGAGCTCGCCGAGCTCCGCGCCGGGGCCCCGGGCTCGCAGGGCGAGCCGCAGGTTCGCTGGGCGTACGAGATCATCGCCCCCGCCGTCGCCGGGCTGCTGCTCCTCGTGATCCTGCTCGCGACGGGCTGACCCCGACGCGCCCCTCCCGCCGGGCGGTGTCCAAGGGGCAACGGTCCGGTGAAGCGTGCCACCGGCAATTGGTTTAGCCCCCAACTTTCACCCCCGTCTCCATAGATTGCGCTTGCCGAGACTGTGGGGGTGGGGGCGATGACCAAGGACACCGGTGTGTCCACGACACGCTGTCTGGTCGACTCAGGGGCCGACGGGCGGTACGGGTGGCGGCTCGTCGCCCAGAACGGGAGGGTCGTCGCGCGGTCGGGGGGCTGCTACGACGACCACGACCAGTGCAGGGACGCCTTCCTGGCCCTGTGCGCCGGACACGCGGCCATGGCCGGCGGGGTGCAGCACGCCGCCGGGGGCAGCGGCTGGGTCTGGCTGCTCCGCGACGCCGAGGGGCGGACCGCCGCCCTCTCCGGCCGCTCCTACGAGCGGCACTCCACCTGCCGTACCGCGTACCAGCGCTTCCGGGCCCTGCTCGCCGTCGAAGGGCAGAGATGGACGGCAACTTCCTTATGGTGAAGGGAAGTTGCCCCGCGCACGCCTCTCGTTCACGTCTCGTGGCGCACACGTCAACCAGGCCGGACTTACGTCCTTCCCGTGACGACCGAGACCCTTGACCCGCTGCCCGGACCGCCGTCCGGACCGCCGTCCGGCGAACCGGCGGGCCCGCCGCCCGACACACCGCGACGGCTCCACGCCGACCCCGGCCTTCCCGACCGGGTCTTCCGCACCGTCGCCCGCACCGGCGGCGGCCTCGTCCTCGCGGTCATGCTCCTCGTCGGCGGCTTCCTGCTCCACCGGGCCTGGCAGGCACTCGACCGCGCCGGAGCCTCCTTCCTCACCACCGAGAGCTGGGAACCGGACGCCGGACGCTTCGGGATCGCCGCCGTCCTCCTCGGCACCGTCCTCATCGCCCTCGTCGCGATCGTCGTCGCCGTCCCGCTCGCCACCGGCGCCGCGCTCTACATCTCCGAGTACGCCGCGCCCCGGCTGCGCCGCACCCTCGTCTCCACCGTCGACCTCATGGCCGCCGTGCCCTCCGTCGTCTACGGACTGTGGGGCGTCTTCTGGCTGGAGGAATCGATCCTCCCCATCGCCCGCTGGATCTCCACCTACCTGGGCTGGATCCCGTTCCTCCGGGTCGACGGCGCCGACCCGGACGACCCGCTCGCCCCGCCCACCGTCTACACCTCGTCCACCTTCGTCGCCGGGCTCGTCGTCGCGATGATGGTGGCGCCGATCATCTGCTCGATCATGCGCGAGGTCTTCTCCCAGGCGCCCGCCGGCGAACGCGAGGGCGCCTACGCGCTGGGGGCCACCCGCTGGGGCATGATCCGCAGCGTCGTCCTGCCCTTCGGCAGGGGCGGCATGATCGGCGGCACCATGCTCGGCCTCGGCCGGGCCCTCGGCGAGACCATCGCCGTCTACATGGTCATCTCGCAGGTCTTCACCATCCAGTGGCACGTCCTGCAGACCGGCACGAGCTCGGTGTCCTCCCTGATCGCCCTGCGCTACGGCGAGGCCACCCCCTTCGGCATGTCCGCGCTCATGGCCGCCGGCTTCGCGCTCTTCGTCATGACCCTGATCGTCAACTTCGCCGCCTCGTCCATCGTCGCCCGCAGCCGCTCCGGCGCCACCAGCGATGCCTAGGACCCGGCCGGCCCGTCCGGCCTGCCCGGCCCTTCCGGCCCTTCCGGCCCTTCCGGCCCTTCCGCCACCTCAGGCCTTTCCCGTCCTGATCCGCCGGACAGGCCCCGGGACCACACCCAAGGGGGACCCGAACCCATGACCATCGCCCCCGAGCGGCCACCGCAGAGCCCGCCCGCCGCGCAGCCCCCGCCGCCGCCCGGACCCGAGCGCCGCCGCCGCACCGGCAGCCTGCGCTCCACCGACGTGTACGCCGTGCTCGGCGCCGCGGCCGCCTCGCTCGCCCTCACCTGGCTGCTCTTCGCCCGCCTGCTGCCCTTCAGCGGCGCCGTCGGCTTCGTCCTCGTCGCGTACGCCCTCTTCCTCGGGCTCTACGCGCTCCTCGTCTCCTTCGACGAGGACGGGCCCGCCGTCCGCGACCGGATCGCCGGAGCCGTCGTGCGCAGCCTGGGGCTCGTGCTGCTCGCCGTGCTCGTCTTCGTCGTCGCCTTCACCCTGTGGGAGGGCCGCGAGGCCCTCGTCCACCTCAACTTCTTCACCGAGGACATGAGCCTCGCCGGCCCCCTCGAACCGCTCGACGTCGGCGGCATCCTGCACGCCGTCGTCGGCACCCTCGAACAGGTCGGCATCGCGCTCGCGCTCACCGTGCCCTCCGGGATCGTCTGCGCGGTCTTCCTCAACGAGGTACCGGGCCCCTTCGCGCGCCTGGTCCGCACGATCGTCGAGGCCATGACGGCCCTGCCGTCGATCGTCGCGGGCCTGTTCATCTACGCGACCGTCATCCTGGCCCTGGGCACGGAGCGTTCCGGCTTCGCCGCCTCGCTCGCGCTCTCCGTGATGATGCTCCCGATCATCATCCGCGCCGCCGACGTCGTCATCCGGCTCGTCCCCGGCACGCTGCGGGAGGCCTCGTACGCCATGGGGTCCTCGCGCTGGCGCACGGTCTGGCACGTCGTCCTGCCGACCGCCCGCTCCGGGCTCACCACCGCCGTCATCCTCGGCACCGCGCGCGGGGTGGGCGAGACCTCGCCGGTGCTGCTGACCGCCGGCTTCACCGCTGAGCTGAACGCGCTGCCGACCTCCGGCGCCCAGGTCTCCCTGCCGCTCGCCACCTTCGAGCTCGTCAAGTCACCCGAACCGAACATGATCGCCCGCGGTTTCGGCACCGCCGCCGTCCTCATGCTGCTCGTCCTGCTGCTCTTCGTCCTCGCCCGGATCGCGGGCGGCCGCGGCCCCGGACAGCTGACGAAGCGCCAGGAGCGGCGCAGGGCGGAGGCGTCCCGGAAGGACGCGGCCCGGCAGGCCGCCGGCCACCGGGGCGCCTCGGGGGGATCCGCATCCGCACCGTCGAGGAGTACGCCGTGAGACCCGTGTCCGTCACCCGCAGCCTCCTGGGCCTCGCAGCCGCCCTGTGCGCGCTGCTCGCCCTCCTCGTCCACCCGCCCGCCGCCCAGGCCGCCGGATTCACCAAGATCACCGGATCCGGCTCGACCTGGAGCTCCAACGCCGTCGAGCAGTGGCGCCGCAACATCGGCGCCAACACCGGACTGACCGTCAACTTCAACGCCAACGGCTCCTCCCAGGGCCGCGAGCAGTTCAAGAACGGCACCGTCGACTTCGCCGTCTCCGAGATCCCGTACGGGCTCAAGGACGGCAACGCCACCGACGTGCCGCCGGGCCGCGGCTACGCGTACATGCCGATCGTCGCGGGCGGCACCGCCTTCATGTACAACCTCCGGATCGGCGGCCGGCAGGTCACCAACCTCCGGCTCTCCGGCTCCGTCCTGGCCCGGATCTTCACCGGGCAGCTGACCATGTGGAACGCGCCCGAGATCAAGGCCGACAACCCCGGCCTCACCCTCCCGGCCCGCCGCATCGTCCCCGTCGTGCGCTCCGACGGCTCGGGCACGACCGCCCAGTTCACCACCTGGCTCGCCAAGGAGCACGGCGGCGTCTGGAACGACCACTGCCGGCGCGCGGGCCGGCAGACGCCCTGCGGCATGACCTCGTACTTCCCCGTCGTGCCCGGCACCACGGCCGTCGCCAAGTCCGGCTCGCTCGGCGTCTCCGCGCACGTCCGCCAGCCGCAGGGCGAGGGCGCCATCACCTACGTCGAGTACTCGTACGCGGTGAACGCCCACTTCCCGGTCGCCAAGATCCTCAACTCCGCCGGGTACTACATCGAGCCGACCGCCTCCAGTGTCGCCGTCGCCCTGCTGAACGCCGAGATCAACGAGAACAGGAACTCGACCGACTACCTGACCCAGATCCTCGACAAGGTCTACCGCTCGGGCGACTCGCGCAGCTACCCGCTCTCCAGCTACAGCTACATGGTCGTCCCCACGACAGAGACCGCCCCGCACACCAAGGAGAAGGGCCGCTCGCTCGGCACCTTCGCCCGCTACTTCCTCTGCGAGGGCCAGCAGCAGGCCGAGGAGCTCGGCTACTCGCCGCTGCCGCGGAACCTCGTCCAGGCGGGCTTCGAACAGGTCCGCCGGATCCCGGGGGCGCCCACCGGCGCCGTCGACCTCTCCGACTGCCGGAACCCCACCTTCTCGGCGGACGGCACCAACACCCTCGCCAAGAACGCCCCGAGGCCGAAGGACTGCGACAAGCGCGGGACGACGCAGTGCGCCGACGGCACGGGAGGCGCGCGCGGCACGAACACCCCGGTGAACAACGGCGGTCCGGGCGGGGGAGGGGCGGCCACGGGCGGCTCGGGCTCCGGCTCCGGGTCCGGCTCCGGTTCCTCGACGGGCGGGGGCGGTACGGGTACGGGTTCGGGCTCCGGGTCCGGCTCCGCGACGGGCGGGGGCGGTACGGGCTCCGGCACCGGCTCCGCGACCGGCGGGGCCGACACGGGCTCCGGCTCCGGCTCCGGATCCACGACCGGGGGCGGCGGTACGGGCTCCGGCCCGGGTTCCGCGACCGGTGCGGGCGGTACGGGGTCCGGCTCCGGCTCCGCTTCCGGCTCCGGCCCCTCGACCGGCGGGACCGGCGGCGCGGCCGTCGACCCCGACACCGGCGAACTCCTCACCGGCGGCGGCGACGGCGGCGCCACGGGCGGCGGCACGGGCACCGGGCAGGACTCCGGCGGCGGCACGATCGTCGGCACCCCGGTGACCCTCGCCGCCGACACGGGCGCCGGACTGCGCGGCCTGCTCATGGCCCTCTCCGCCGTCCTGCTCCTCGCCACGGTCGTCGCACCCCCGCTCGTCGGCCGCGCCCTCGCGGCCCGCGCCGCACGCCACGGAGGCACCCGATGAGGAACGCGACCCGGCGCCGTACCGCCGGCCTCGGCGCGCTGCTCGCCGCCGTCGTGCTCGCCCTGCTCCCGCTGCCTCGGGACACCGTCGCGGTCGCCGCCGACGCGCAGGGCTCGGCGGTGCCGGAGAGCTCGGCCGTGACGAAGCGCGGCACGAAGGGCCCGTACGACGACTTCTCCGGTCTGGAGGTGACCGTCCACCAGACGAGGAACCTGCGGGCCCAGGGCCTGAAGGTGACCTGGAAGGGCGGGAAGCCGACCCGGGGCCGCAACGGCGACTACCTCCAGATCATGCAGTGCTGGGGCGACGACCCGGCCGGACCGAAGCGGGAGCAGTGCCAGTTCGGTGCCGGCGTCAACGGCTCCGACTTCGGCGCGTTCGTCGGCAGCCGGCTGATCCCGGTCGGCAGCGACCCGCTGGAGACCGAGTACGACGAGCAGATCCCCTACCCGGACGTCCCCGGGCAGCTGACCGACCCGTTCGTCCCCTTCACGCCGGTCTCCGGCCCGCCGACGACGAAGCTCACCGACTGGACCTACTTCAGCCCCGGCGACACCAACGAGGAGTACTTCGCCACCACCCAGCCCGACGGCACGGGCGAGGCCGCCGTCAACCTCCAGTCCACCAGGGAGGCCCCGCACCTCGGCTGCGGCGACCCCGTCGGCACGGGCGCGACCCCGCGCGGCCGGAGCTGCTGGCTCGTCGTCGTGCCCCGCGGCTCCCACGAGCCGAACGGCACGACCGGCAACAACCAGCGCCTGCACACCTCGCCGTTCTCCACCACCAACTGGAACCAGCGGATCGTCTTCCCGCTGGGCTTCCTGCCGGTCCGCGAGGCTTGCCCGGCCGACAAGGCCGAGCGCCGCATGACCGGTTCCGAACTCGTCACCGACGCCCTCACCTCCTGGCAGTCGGCGCTCTGCGCGGACGGCACCACCCGCTTCACCTTCACCCAGCGCGGCGAGGACCTGGCCCGGGGCAGCCTGCTGAACCCGACCTCCACCTCGCCCGGCCTCGCCTTCACCGTCGAGCCCGTGACCGGCGGGGAGAAGGCGGGCTTCGTGCACGCCCCCGTCGCCGTCAACGCGCTCACCGTGGGCCTCTACTGGGAGGCGGACACCATCGGCCTCGTCAAGGACCTGAGGCTCAGCGCCCGGCTGGTGGCCAAGCTGCTCACGTACTCGTACCCCTACGACGTCCGGACCCTCAGCTTCACCGACCCGGCGCCCGCCCATCTGAAGGACAATCCGCAGTCCATCGTCCGGGACCCGGAGTTCCTGAAACTCAATCCGGAATTCGAGAGATTCCCGCAGGCGCCCCAGAACTATCCCGGCGGAATTCTGCTCTCCGCCGAGCGGTCGGACACCACGAGAGTCGTCTGGAACTATCTGCGGGGCAATGCGGAAGCACGCGCCTTCCTCGAAGGGGAACCGGACCCCTGGGGTATGCGGATCAACCCCTACTTCAAGGACCTGGGGCTCGCCTCGGCCGGCTCCGACGAATTCCCGAAGGCCGACCCCACGGAGACGGAGCTCTTCCTGGGAGAGAAGAGCATCAAGTACGGCGTCACCGAGCGCTCCCCCTACGCGATCGACCTGCACGACGCCGCCCGCTGGGTCCGGCGCGGCACCAACAACGCCAAGGACCAGGTGGCCCACGACGCGACGACCAACGGGCCGAAGCTCGTCGGGGTCGACGTCCTCCCCGGCGGCCGGCGCGCCTACGGCATCACCGACGCGGCCTCGGCGTCCCGCTACCAGCTCCAGATCGCGGCCCTGCCGAACGCCGACGGCGCGTACGTCCGGCCCACGGCCCCGTCCATGCTCAAGGCCGTCGAGCAGTTCCGGGACTCGGCCGTCCCCGGGGTCCTCGCCCCCGACCCGGCGCGCGCCGGGAGCGGCGCCTATCCGCTGACGATGGTGACCTACGCCGTCGCCTCCACCGGTCTTCCGGCGGACGCCCGCAAGGACTACGCGCGCGTGCTGCGGTACGCGGCCGGAGCGGGCCAGAAGCAAGGCACCGCCCCCGGTGAGCTGCCCTTCGGCTACGCCCCGATGCCCGCGAAGCTGAAGCTCCAGGCGGAGGCCGCGGCCGGGCGCCTGGAGCGCGGCGCCCCGGCCCGCCCGGGCACCACGACCGGGGGCACCGGCTCCGGCTCCGCTTCCGGTTCGGGTTCCGGCTCCGGCTCCGGATCCGGCGCCGACGGCGGAACGGGCTCCGGCCCCGGGGCCGGCTCCGGAGGCACGACGGGCACGTCGGGCTCCGCCTCCGGATCGGGCGGCGCGACGGGCTCGTCGGGCGCGGCCGCAGGCTCCGGCTCCGACGGCGGGAGCGCGAGCGGCGGGACGCCCGGCGGCGCGCAGCCGAGCACCGTCACCGGTCCGCCGTCCTCCGCGGCGCCGCCACCGCCCACCGGCGGGGGCGCGAACGGCTCCGGCGGCGCCCCGGGCGAGAAGCTCGCCGACACCGGCAGCACCCCGTCCCAGCTCCTCGGCGTCATCCGCTGGGTCCTCCTCGCGGTCCTCCTCGTCGGCGGGACCGCCGGCCTCGCCGGACCGGCCGTCCTGGGCTTCGCAGGACGCCGCCGAATTCCCTTGGATTCACCTAGGACAGGAATTCGTCACCTGAAGAGCGACTGAACGTGGTGGTTCCCGGATCCGCCCTTACGGAATTGTTGTTCCCGGCCGGTCGACGGGTCGGCCGGGAAAATGATCCGGATTCTCTTGCGCGTCCATTCCATGACATCCGTTTTCACGGAGGAGATCAGAAGTGAACGTCAAGTCCCGCGCTCGTATCGGTGCCGCCCTCGGTGTGGCCGCCCTCGGTCTCGGCGTCGCCCTCGCCCCCGCCGCGCAGGCCGACCCGAACCCGATCACGCAGTACCGCACCCTCGCCGGTGTCGGCTCCGACACGACCCAGGACGTCCTGAACGGCCTCGGCAACGTCGTCACCAACGTCATCGGCCAGAAGATCATCGCCTCCTGGGACGCCACCGGCACCGCGACCGTCAAGACCAAGGCGAGCGGCTGTGTCATCAACCGGCCCAACGGCTCCTCGGCCGGCATCGACGCGCTGCGCAACGCCGTGGACACCAGCTCCGGCTGCCTCGACTTCGCCCGCTCCTCGCGCGGCCCGGCCGACGTCAGCACCACGGACCTGACCTGGATCCCCTTCGCCAAGGACGCGGTGTCCTGGGTGAAGCGCTCCGACAGCGCCCTGCCGTCCGACCTGACGGCAGCCCAGCTGAAGGGCATCTACGAGTGCACCACCACGTCCCTCAACGGCGTGGCGCTCACCCCGATCCTGCCGCAGACCAACTCCGGCACCCGCCAGTTCTTCCTCTCCTCCATCGGCGTGGCCGCGCCGGGCGCCTGCGTCCAGCAGGGCGTCCAGGAGAACGACGGCACCGTCCTCGACAGCGCCGGTGACATCGCCCCGTACTCCGTCGCCCAGTACACGGCGCAGGAGAAGGGCGTCGTCACGGACCGCCGCGGCACCGCCGTGCTCGGCTCCGTCGGCTCCGTCGCCCCCCGCAACGCCGACAAGACGCTCAACCTCTCCTTCCCCTTCACCCGTGACGTCTACAACGTCGTCCCGACCGCCAAGCTGACCAACGCCACGATCGCCTCGACCTTCGTCGGCTCGACCTCCAAGGTCTGCGCCGCCGGCACGACGATCGCCAACTACGGCTTCGGCACCCTCGGCACCGCCTGCGGCGCCACGACCCTCAAGGGCGAGCGCTGATCACCGCGCTCCCGTAACCGCACACCGGCCGGGCACCCCAGGGTGCCCGGCCCCCCGGCGTACCCGAGCTCGTACGCGCTCCACACCCGAGCCCGTACGCCGCGCCACACCCGAGCCCGTACGAGCTCCGCACCAGACCCGCACCCGACCCGTATCCGCTACCCGACCGTCTCCCGGGGGGACCCGCATGAACCGCCCCGCACCACTCCGCTCACCGGCCTCACCCGCCTCACCCGTCGTGCTCCTCACGGTGCTCGCCCTGGTCTGCGGCGCCCTCGCCGCCGTCCTCGCGCTGGCCGCCCCCGCCAAGGCTGCCACCGTGCACGGGACCTTCACGTTCCAGGGCGCCTCGGGCTCCACCACGGCCGAGACCTTCGCCACCGGCGTCGGCACCCCCGCCGCCTGCCCCGCACCGGCCGACCCAGCCAAGCCCTACGTCAAGGCCCGGCTCGCGGTGATCGACTCCGCCACCGGAGGCATCGCGGTCCTCGCCGACACGGTCGCCACGGGTTCCCTGAGCGACGGCCCCTTCACGCGGGCCCTCGACGTCCAGGCGGACCACTCCTCGCTCCAGGCCGCTCTCCGCACCTTCCTCCCCGAGGGCCCCCTGGACGGCCGCTACGAGCTCCGCCTCTTCTGCCGGACCGCCGTCGGGGCCGAGACGGAGCAGTACTTCTCCTCGATGATCGAGGTCACCGGCGAGGCCTGGGCCCCGATCGCGCAGCTGACCACGCTGCTTGAGGTCGTGTCCGACCCGGAGGTCCCCACCGCCGGGGGACAGGCCACCCTCACCGCCACCGTCCAGCCCAAGGACGCCGCGGGCTCGGTGACCTTCCAGAAGTTCGTGAACGAGGAGCTCGTCGACATCGCCACGGTCGCGGTCGTCGGCGGGAAGGCCGAGACGACCCTCACCGGGCTCGCCGCCACCGGCAACGACAGCCTGCCCGTGCTCGTCACCTTCACCCCCACCGACCCCGAGGCCCACACCGCAGGCTCCTTCGTCCTCAGCCTCGTCGTGGTCGAGCCCACCGCCACCCCGACCCCCACGGGCACCGGCACGCCGACCCCGACCGGCACCGGCACACCCACGGGCACCGCGACCCCGACCCCGACCGACGACCCCACCGGCACCGACTCGCCCACGCCGACGGACACCCCGAGCGAGACCGGGACCCCGAGCGGGACGCCGAGCGAGACCCCCACCGACACCGCGAGCCCGTCCGGCACCGGCACGCCCGCGCCGACGGGCACCGACGACAGCGCCGGCTCGGGCGGTTCCTCGGGCGGTGACTCCGGCTCGTCCGGCGGCGGTACGAGCGGCGGCAGCGGTACGTCAGGCTCCTCCGGAGGATCCGGAAACACCAGCACCACCACCAACGGCGGCAGCGGCTCCCTCGCCGCCACCGGCGCCTCCGCCGCCTCCGCCGCCCTCGGCTCGCTCGCGCTCTGCCTGCTCGGCGCCGCAGCCGTCCTCCAGAACCGCCGGCGCAAGGCGAAGGCCCCCCGCCCGTGACCACCGCGACACCACCCGCAGCCGCCCCCCGTGCCGGGCTCGCCCTGGCCGGGGCGGCGCTGTGCGTCCTCGCCGCGCTCCTCATCGGCTTCGCCGCCAACCTGACCGTCGTCGGCCACCTCCAGCACGCCCGCGACCAGTCCACCGCCTACGACGACCTGCGCGAGCAACTCGCCCTCGGCACCGCGCCCGTGGGCCAGTCGACGTACGACGGAAAGCCCCTCGCCCTCGGCGCCCCGGTCGCCCTCCTCCACATCCCCGCGCTCGGGATCCGCGAGGTCGTCGCCGAAGGCACCACCTCCGGCGTCCTGATGTCCGGGCCCGGCCACCGCCGGGACACGGCCCTGCCGGGCCAGGCAGGGGCCAGCGTGATCATGGGCCGCCAGTGGGGGTACGGCAGCCCGTTCAACGACGTGCACCGCCTGCCGGGCGGCGCCCGCGTCGAGGTGACGACCGGTCAGGGCACGGCCGTGTACGAGGTGACCGCGGTCCGCAGGCCAGGGGACCCGAACCCCGCCCCCCTCGGCGCGGGCGAGGGGCGGCTCACCCTGATGACGGCGAGCGGCGGCGCGTACACCCCCGAGGACGTGCTCCGGGTCGACGCCCGGCTCCTCGGCGAGGCGTGGCCGAGCCCGGCCAGGCCGCTGCGGCCCGGCTGGATCACCGCCGCCGAGAAGCCGCTCGCGGGCGAGTCCGACGTCTGGCCCGGGATCTTCCTCGGAGCCCAGGGGCTCCTCGCCGCCGCCCTCCTCGCCGTCCTCGCCCGCCGCCGCTGGGGCGCCCGGCAGACCTGGGTCGCCGCCGTCCCGGTCCTCGTCGCCCTCGGCGTCCTCGTGTCCGGGCAGCTGACCCGGGCCCTCCCCAACCTCCTCTGACCGCAAGGGAGTCACCGCCCGTGACCGATCTCGCCGACACCGTCACCCTGCCGCCCGTACCGTCCGTGCCGGGGGACGCGCCGGTCCCGTCCCGCGCCGCCGCGCTGGAGGCCGACGCCGTCTCCGCGTGGTTCGGCGACCGCAAGGTCCTCGACCGGGTCTCGCTCGCCATGCCCGCCCGCGAGGTCACCGCCCTCATCGGCCCCTCGGGCTGCGGCAAGTCGACCTTCCTGCGCATCCTCAACCGGATGCACGAACTCACCGGCACCGCCTCGCTCGCCGGCCGGGTCCTCCTCGACGGCTCCGACATCTACGACCGGGGCCGCCGCATCACCCACGCCCGCCGCGAGATCGGCATGGTCTTCCAGAAGCCCAACCCGTTCCCCGCGATGTCCCTGTACGAGAACGTCCTCGCCGGACTGAAGCTGGGCGGCATCCGCGCGGGCAAGGACGCCAAGGACGACCTCGTCGAGGAGTGCCTGACCCGGGCGGGGCTGTGGAACGAGGTCAGGGACCGGCTGCGGCAGCCCGGCGGGGCGCTCTCCGGCGGCCAGCAGCAGCGCCTCTGCATCGCGCGCTCGCTCGCCGTCCGCCCGCGCGTCCTGCTCATGGACGAGCCCTGCTCGGCGCTCGACCCGACCTCCACCCGGCGCGTCGAGGAGACCATCGCCGAGCTGAAGGCGGAGGTCACCGTCGTGATCGTCACCCACAACATGCAGCAGGCGGCCCGGGTCTCCGACTCCTGCGCGTTCTTCCTCGCCGAGCAGGGCACCCCCGGCGTGATCGTCGAGCACGGACCGACCGCCACGGTCTTCGGCTCACCGCGCGACCCGCGCACCGCCGACTACGTCAACGGCCGCTTCGGCTGAGGCACCGAATTCGCCCGGACGGACGAAAGGGCCGGTACGGAATCGCTTCCGCACCGGCCCTCGATGTTCGCCCCGGGGTCAGAGCCCCGCGGCCGCGCTCAGGTCCCGCTTGATCGCGGCGAGCAGCTCCGCGCCCTTGGCGCGCGCCGGCACCAGCTCGCGTGCGTCGGCGACCGGGACGACGACCTCCAGGTAGCACTTGAGCTTGGGCTCGGTGCCGCTCGGGCGGACGATCACCCGGGCCTTGTAGTCGCCCTCCAGGTGGTAGCGCAGCCCGTCCGTCGGCGGGAGCGACTCCGTGCCCTTCGTCAGGTCCTCCGCCGAGACGACGGTCAGACCGGCGAGGGAGACCGGCGGGCGCTCGCGCAGCGCCGTCATGGCGTTCGCGATGATGCTCAGGTCCTCGACCCGCACCGACAGCTGGTCGGTGGCGTGCAGCCCGTGGGCCACCGCCAGGTCGTCGAGGAGGTCCAGGAGGGTCCGGCCCTGCTCCTTGAGGACCGAGGCCAGCTCGGCGACGAGCAGCGCGGCCGTGATGCCGTCCTTGTCGCGGACGCCCTCCGGGTCGACGCAGTAGCCGAGCGCCTCCTCGTAGCCGTAGCGCAGCCCGTCGACGCGGGCGATCCACTTGAATCCGGTCAGCGTCTCCTCGTAGCCGACCCCGGCCGCCTCGGCGATCCGGCCGAGCAGCGAGGACGACACGATCGACTCGGCGAACACGCCCGTCGCGCCCTTGTGCACGAGGTGCGCTGCGAGCAGCGCGCCCACCTCGTCGCCGCGGAGCATCCGCCAGCCGCCCTCGACGGAGGCGTCCGGCACGGCCACCGCGCAGCGGTCGGCGTCCGGGTCGTTGGCGATGACCAGGTCGGGGTCCACGGCCCGGGCCGCCTCGAAGGCGAGGTCCATGGCACCCGGCTCCTCCGGGTTCGGGAAGGCGACCGTCGGGAACGCCGGGTCGGGCTCGGCCTGCGCGGCGACGAGCGCGGGCGGCGGGAAGCCGGCGCGGCCGAAGGCCGCCGTCAGGACGTCCTTGCCGACGCCGTGCATGGCCGTGTAGACGGTCCGCGCGGTCCGGGGGGACTCGGGGGTCAGGACGGCGTCCGTACGGGCCAGGTAGGCCTCCAGGACCTCGTCGCCGAGGGTCTCCCAGCCGGCCTCGGGGCGGGGCACGTCGTTCAGCGAGCGCACCGCGTCGATCTCGGCGGCGATCTCCGCGTCCGCGGGCGGCACGATCTGCGAGCCGTCGCCCAGGTAGACCTTGTAGCCGTTGTCACGGGGCGGGTTGTGACTCGCGGTCACCTCGACGCCGGCCACGGCGCCCAGATGCCTTATGGCGTACGCGAGGACGGGCGTCGGCAGCGGGCGGGGGAGGAGCGCGGCGCGCAGGCCGGCGCCGGTCATCACGGCGGCGGTGTCGCGGGCGAAGTCGGCCGACTTGTAGCGGGCGTCGTAGCCGACCACGACGAGACCGCCCTCCTGGCCCTTGGCCTTGAGGTACGCGGCCAGGCCGGCGGCGGCGCGGATGACGACCGAACGGTTCATCCGCATGGGCCCGGCGCCGATCTCGCCGCGGAGGCCGGCGGTGCCGAACTGGAGCGTGCCGGCGAAGCGGGCGGCGAGCTCGTCGGTGGCGTTGCGGTCGAGGAGCGCGGCGAGTTCCTCGCGGGTCTCCGGGTCGGGGTCCTCGGCGAGCCACGCCTGGGCCCGGGCGAGGAGGTCGTCCTGCGTCACGGTGTGCCTTTCGGGGGGTGCGGGAGGGGTGGGGCGGGTGCGGGCGCGTGAGCCGCTGCGCGGAGCCTTTCCCCACCCCGCCCCTTCCCGAACCGGGGGCTCTGCCCCCGGACCCCCGCGCCTCGAACGCCGGCGGGGCTGGATTGCGGCGGCAACTTCGGCCCGTCCGGCGTTTGAGGACCGGGGTCTGGGGCGGAGCCCCGGTTTCGGGAAGGGGCGGGGTGGGGGAGAAGGCCCCGCGCAGCGGCCCCGTGGGCCGGAAGAACTCAGATCCGGTCGAGGACCCGCGTCAGGAGCTCACCCATCCGCGCGGCCGAGTCACGGCCCGCCTGCAGGACCTCTTCGTGGTTCAGCGGCTCGCCCGAGAGCCCCGCCGCCAGGTTGGTGACCAGGGAGATGCCCAGGACCTCGGCGCCGGCCTCGCGGGCCGCGATCGCCTCCAGGGTGGTGGACATGCCGACGAGGTCGCCGCCCATGGCGCGGACCATGTTGATCTCGGCCGGGGTCTCGTAGTGCGGCCCGGGGAACTGGACGTAGACGCCCTCCTCCAGGGTCTCGTCGACCTCCATGCACAGCGCGCGCAGCCGCGGCGAGTACAGGTCGGTGAGGTCCACGAAGTTCGCGCCGACGATCGGGGAGGCGGCCGTCAGGTTGATGTGGTCGCTGATCAGGACCGGCTGGCCGGGGCGCATGCCCTCGCGGAGGCCGCCGCAGCCGTTGGTCAGGACGATCGTCTTGCAGCCGGCGGCGACGGCGGTGCGGACGCCGTGGGCGACGGAGGCGACACCGCGGCCCTCGTAGAAGTGGGTGCGGCCGAGGAAGACCAGCGCGCGCTTCTCACCGATCTTGTACGAGCGGACCTTGCCGCCGTGGCCCTCGACGGCCGGCGGCGGGAAGCCGGGGAGCTCGGTCACCGGGAACTCGGCCTCGGGGGCGCCGAGCGCGTCGACGGCGGGCGCCCAGCCCGAGCCCATGACCAGGGCGACGTCGTGGTTCTCGACTCCGGTCAGCTCGCGCAGACGGGCGGCAGCGGCCTCGGCGGCTTCGTACGGGGTGGCAGTTGCGTTCACTGACTCTCTCGCCTCGGGGAGGGGAGTCCGAGGGGAGCCCCGGACGGATCTGGTACGCGCAGAAGCGTATCCGGAGAATGCCTACGCGCGTAGATGACGATGCTGACGGACATGCGATCGTTGTCTTGTTGTTTCCGACGAACGGAGTAGGAGAGGTCACGTCGCCGTCCGTCGGGCGTTCGCACATCCCCCGCCCGCGCCTCAGCAGGGCCGCTTGCGCAACTCCATCACGTAGTCGTGCGGGGCGCCCGCAGACTCGGCGGCGTCGGCGATCTCGCCCAGGTACCGCGCGGACGGCAGACCGCCCTCGTAGCCGTTGAGGACGTACACCCAGGCCGGCTCCTCGCCGTCGAGCGTGTCCACCCGGACCCGCATCCGCCGGTAGATGTCCAGGCCTACGCCCTCCCACCGGTCCATGGAGTCCTCGTCCATCGGAGCGATGTCGTACAGCGCCACGAAGACCTGTGAGCGGGGGGCCTCCACGATCGTGGCCAGCGCGCCCTCCCAGCCCATCTGCTCGCCGCCGAAGGTGAGCCGCCAGCCGTTCAGCCAGCCGGTGCCGCGCAGCGGGGAGTGCGGTGCGCGGCGGCTCATCAGCCGCGCGTCGAGGTTGCCGGCGAAAGCGGCGTAGAGCGACATGGCACCGAGGGTACGGGAGCGGGCGGGTTGTCCGCCGGACTCCGGGGCGGCGGCCGTGGGAGCGCGGCCGCACCCGGGGGTCCGGCGGTCGCGGGCCGCCCGGCGTGCTCCGGCGCGCGCCTACGGAGCCCCGGCGCGAGGCCGCGCCGGGCGTGCGGGAGAATGGGGTACGCACTTGAAGCGTGCGGGACAATGGCGTACGCACTGCACCCCAGCGGGGGGACCCCCCGGCAGAACGAGACGCGAGGCGTAGATCCCAGTGACCCGGATCGTGATCATCGGTGGCGGACCCGGCGGATACGAGGCGGCCTTGGTGGGCGCCCAACTCGGCGCGGAGGTGACCGTCGTCGACTGCGACGGCCTCGGCGGCGCTTCCGTCCTGACCGACTGTGTTCCCTCGAAGACGCTGATCGCCACGGCGGAGGTGATGACCACCTTCGACTCCTCCTACGAGGAGCTCGGCATCATCGTCGCGGACGACACCCCGCACGTGGAGCAGGCCGCCCGCGTCGTCGGCGTGGACCTCGGCAAGGTCAACCGACGGGTGAAGCGCCTCGCGCTCGCCCAGTCGCACGACATCACCGCGTCCGTCACCCGGGCGGGTGCCCGGGTGCTGCGCGGCCGCGGCCGGCTCTCCGGCCGCCAGGCCGTGGACGGCTCCCGCCAGGTGATCGTCACCGCCGCCGACGGCACGGAGGAGACGCTCACCGCGGACGCCGTGCTGATCGCGACCGGCGGCCACCCGCGCGAGGTGCCGGACGCCAAGCCGGACGGCGAGCGCATCCTCAACTGGACCCAGGTCTACGACCTCAAGGAGCTCCCCGAGGAGCTCATCGTGGTCGGTTCCGGCGTCACCGGCGCCGAGTTCGCCGGCGCCTACCAGGCACTCGGCTCCCGGGTCACCCTGGTGTCCAGCCGTGACCGCGTCCTGCCCGGTGAGGACCCGGACGCCGCCGCCGTCCTGGAGGACGTCTTCCGGCGCCGCGGCATGAACGTCATGGCCCGCTCCCGCGCCGAGTCCGCCAAGCGGGTCGGCGACCGTGTCGAGGTCACCCTCGCCGACGGCCGCGTCATCTCCGGCACCCACTGCCTCATGGCCGTCGGCGCGATCCCGAACTCGGCCGGAATGGGCCTGGAGGAGGCCGGCGTCAAGCTGAAGGACTCCGGTCACATCTGGACCGACCGGGTCTCCCGTACGAGCGCCCCCGGCATCTACGCGGCCGGTGACGTCACCGGTGTCTTCGCGCTCGCCTCGGTCGCCGCCATGCAGGGCCGTATCGCGATGTACCACTTCCTCGGCGACGCGGTGACCCCGCTCAACCTGAAGACGGTCTCCTCCAACGTCTTCACGGACCCCGAGATCGCCACCGTCGGCTACACGCAGGCCGACGTGGACGCGGGCAAGATCGACGCCAAGGTCGTCAAGCTGCCGCTGCTGCGCAACCCCCGCGCGAAGATGCAGGGCATCCGGGACGGCTTCGTGAAGCTCTTCGCCCGTCCCGGCACCGGCATCGTGGTCGGCGGCTGTGTCGTCGCCCCGAGGGCGAGCGAGCTGATCCACCCGATCTCGATCGCGGTCGACAACAATCTGACGGTCGAACAGATCGCAAATGCATTCACCGTGTACCCCTCCCTGTCGGGCTCGATCGCGGAAGTGGCACGGCAGTTGCACACCCGAAAGTCGGCGGGCGAGGCGTAATCCTCCGCCCCGGAACCGCTCCCGCCTGCGGGAACGGTTCGCCGACTCGGACAACCCCCGGCAAGCCGGGGCATAGACCTGGCGCAGAGCCGAGCAACGACGGGGCCTCCCATACCACTTGGAGGCCCCGTCTGTGCGCATCTTCTGCAATTCGGCGCATACTGCTGAAAAGTATCGGCCGCTCACGTTACTGTCAGTTTCGTGTTCGCTGCAGAACGTCGCCAGTTGATCCTCGAAATGGTGCGAGCCAATGGGGCCGTGTCGCTCCGCGAGCTCGCCCGCGTCGTCCAGACCTCGGAGGTGACCGTACGGAGGGACGTACGGGCACTCGAGGCAGAAGGACTCCTCGACCGCCGTCACGGCGGTGCGGTGTTGCCGGGCGGATTCACGCGAGAATCCGGCTTCCCGCAGAAATCCCATCTCGCCACGGCGGAGAAGACGGCCATCGCCGACGTCGCCGCGAGCCTCGTCGAAGAGGGCGAGGCCATCGTCGTCGGCGCCGGGACGACCACGCAGGAGCTGGCCCGCCGGCTCGCCCGCGTGCCCGGTCTGACCGTCGTCACCAACTCACTGCTCGTCGCCCAGGCCCTGGCCCATGCCAACCGGGTCGAGGTCGTCATGACCGGCGGCACCCTGCGCGGGTCCAACTACGCCCTCGTGGGCAGCGGGGCCGAGCAGTCGCTCCAGGGGCTGCGGGTCTCCCGGGCCTTCCTCTCCGGGAGCGGGCTCACCGCCGAGCGCGGGCTCTCCACGTCCAACATGCTCTCCGCGAGCGTGGACCGGGCCCTGGTGCAGGCGGCGGCGGAGGTCGTGGTCCTCGCCGACCACACCAAGCTCGGCGCCGACACCATGTTCCAGACGGTGCCGACGGACGTGATCACCCGCCTGGTGACCGACGAGCCGCCGGCCCACGACGAGCGGGCCGCCTCCGAGCTCCAGGCCCTCGCCGACCAGGGCGTCCAGATCGCCGTCGCGGGCACGGGCGCGGGACCCGGTGCCACCGGCGGTGAGCAGCACCACCCCCCGGGCGTCCGGCCCCGCCGTGACATGCCGCTGCCCGTCCAGCGCGGACGGATGGCGGCCGGTCAGTTCCGTGGGCCCGGCGGAGGGATGGCGGCGGAGACGCTGGAGCGCACGGCGCGGGTCGCGGACATGCGGCGCCGCTGAGACCGCAGTTCACGGCACAGCACAGCACAGCAAGGCACAGCACCGCGTCGCGAGGGGCCCTCCCCCAGGGGTCCCACGGCCGCGTACGTCAGTTCTTGAGTCCCCGCAGGGTCAGCGCCAGCAGGCGGTCCGCCAGCTCCGCGTCCTCCGGGCACTGTTCCGCCGCCAGCGCGATCGCGTTGGTGAGCTGCATCAGGTCGCCGATCGACACGCCGGCACGCACCTGCCCCGCCTCCTGGGCGCGCCCGAGCAGCGCCTCGCCCGCGTCGCGCAGCGGCACGCTGCACGAGGCGAGCGCCGAACTCCGGTCGTACGAGGCGGACATCAGCGCGTGCGCGAGACCCCGGTACTCGCCCGCGTGGGCGATCAGGGCCCGCAGCCACTCCACGAGCGCCCGGCACGGCTCGGCCGCCTCCGCCAGCTCGTGCGAGCGGTGCAGGAGCGCCGCCAGGGCCTCCTGGAAGACGGCGTTCAACAGCTCGGCCCGGGTGGGGAAGTGGCGGTAGAGGGTGCCGATCCCGACCCCCGCACGGCGGGCGATCTCCTCCAGGGGCGCGTCCGTGCCCTGCTCGGCGAAGACGGCCCTGGCCTCCGTGAGCAGCCGCTCGTGGTTGCGGCGCGCGTCGGCTCGCATGACGTTGGGTCCTCCCCCAGGAGATCGACGGAAGGGCCCGCAGGCTGCTGCCTGCGGGCCCTTCACACCGTACGTGCCGCGACGGTCAGTCCTTGATGTCGCAGATGGTGGCGCCGGAGGTGACCGAGGCGCCGACCTCGGCGCTCAGGCCCTTGACGGTGCCGGAGCGGTGGGCGTTGAGCGGCTGCTCCATCTTCATGGCCTCCAGGACGACGATGAGGTCGCCCTCCTTGACCTCCTGGCCCTCCTCGACCGCGACCTTGACGATCGTGCCCTGCATCGGGGAGGCGAGGGTGTCGCCCGAGGCGGTCGGGCCGGACTTCTTCGCCGCCCGGCGCTTCGGCTTCGCACCCGCCGCGAGCCCGGTGCGGGCCAGCGTCATGCCGAGGGAGGACGGCAGGGAGACCTCGAGGCGCTTGCCGCCGACCTCGACGACGATCGTCTCGCGGCCCGACTCGTCCTCGTCCGCGTCGGCACCGGCCGGCGCGAACGGCTTGATCTCGTTGACGAACTCGGTCTCGATCCACCGGGTGTGGACCCGGAAGGGGTCCGCGGTGAACGCCGGGTCGACGACGACGGCCTGGTGGAACGGGATGGCCGTGGCCATGCCCTCCACCTTGAACTCGGCCAGGGCGCGGGCGGCGCGCTGGAGCGCCTGCTCGCGGGTCGCGCCGGTGACGATCAGCTTGGCCAGGAGCGAGTCCCAGGCCGGGCCGATCACGGAGCCGGACTCGACGCCGGCGTCCAGGCGGACACCGGGGCCCGAGGGGGCGTCGAAGACGGTGACGGTGCCGGGGGCCGGCAGGAAGCCGCGGCCCGGGTCCTCGCCGTTGATACGGAACTCGAAGGAGTGACCGCGGACCGCCGGGTCGCCGTAGCCGAGCTCCTCGCCGTCGGCGATCCGGAACATCTCGCGGACCAGGTCGAGGCCGGTGACCTCTTCGGTGACCGGGTGCTCGACCTGGAGGCGGGTGTTGACCTCCAGGAAGGAGATCGTGCCGTCGGTGCCGACGAGGAACTCGACGGTGCCGGCGCCGACGTAGCCGGCCTCCTTCAGGATCGCCTTCGACGCCGCGTACAGCTCGGCGTTCTGCGCCTCCGTCAGGAACGGTGCGGGCGCCTCCTCGACGAGCTTCTGGTGGCGGCGCTGGAGCGAGCAGTCACGGGTCGAGACGACGACCACGTTGCCGTGGGTGTCGGCCAGGCACTGGGTCTCGACGTGCCGCGGCTTGTCGAGGTAGCGCTCCACGAAGCACTCGCCGCGACCGAAGGCCGCGACGGCCTCACGGACGGCGGAGTCGTACAGCTCGGGGACCTCTTCCAGGGTCCGCGCGACCTTCAGACCGCGACCGCCGCCGCCGAAGGCGGCCTTGATCGCGATCGGCAGCCCGTGCTCCTGCGCGAACGCCACGACCTCCTCCGCACCCGAGACCGGGTCGGGGGTGCCGGCGACCAGCGGGGCGCCGGCGCGCTGCGCGATGTGACGGGCCGCCACCTTGTCGCCCAGGTCGCGGATCGCCTGCGGCGGCGGGCCGATCCAGATCAGGCCCGCGTCCAGGACCGCCTGTGCGAACTCGGCGTTCTCGGAAAGGAAGCCGTAACCGGGGTGGACGGCGTCCGCGTCCGCGTCCTTCGCGGCCTGCAACACCTTGGTCATGTCCAGATAGCTGGTCGCCGGGGTGTCACCGCCCAGAGCGAACGCCTCGTCAGCCGCCCGGACGTGCAGAGCGTCCCGGTCCGGGTCGGCGTACACGGCCACGCTGCCGATACCGGCGTCCCGGCACGCCCGGGCCACACGGACAGCGATTTCGCCACGGTTGGCGATGAGCACCTTGCGCACGATGGCTCCCTCTCCTTGAAACAAGCTGAGTTTAGGGACTGCCGACACGGCCTTTCGACCCGTCCCCAGTGGTGAGCTTGCCCACACGGAGCGTGACCCCGGGCCTGCTCGGGTCGTGAATTCCCTTGTCGCACCACGGTACGCAGGGTTCCTTTACGGCACAGTAGCTCCGAGGTGTGGCGCAGGTCTCTGTTCGTGCGGCCAGTCGCCATTCGGGTTTCTTTGTCGGGTCTCTACGAATGGCCCGGTGATTCTTTGCCGAGCGGGCGGCCGCCGTCGTTCGTGTGCGAACTCTTGTCCGGCGGTTTACCGGCCAGTAGCCTTCGCGCAGTCGATCGTACTGTCGGTAACAGGCGAATCCAGGGGGTGGCCGAGGTGGCCCGCAGACCGATAGCCCTCGTGACGGCGGCGGTGCTCTTCCTCGAAGCGCCCGGCATCGTCGCGATCAACGGAGTCATGGCGGGCTTCGTGGAGGCCCAGTCGATGTCCCTCGACGGCATGGACCCGGACGCCATGGTCGCCGGCACCTGGGGCCTCGGCATCGGCTCCGGTGTCGCGCTCGTCCTGTGCGGCCTCGTCGCCCTCGTCGCCGGCATCCGCGACCGCCGCCCGGGCCGGGCGGGCCGGGGGCTGCTCGTCGGCTGCGCGGTCGTCCACGGCATCCTGGGCGCGGTCGCCGTCGGCCTGATCGGCTGGGGCGCGTTCGCCTTCCTGATGGCCGTCGTCGGACTCGTCGTCCTCACCCTGGTGGCGTACGGGAAGGGCCACGAGGAGGGGGCCGGCGCCCCCGAGGAGGCACCGGCCGCCGTCTGAGCCCCGGGGGCGCGTCGCCGACTAGCTCCAGAGGTCGGTGATCTCGACGTCCAGCTTGCGGAGCAGCGTGCGCAGCAGCGGCAGGGACAGGCCGATCACATTGCCCGGGTCCCCGTCGATGCCGTCGATGAACGGCGCCGAGCGCCCGTCCAGGGTGAACGCGCCCGCCACGTGCAGCGGTTCGCCGCTCGCCACGTACGCGGCGATCTCCGCGTCGGTCGGCTCGCCGAAGCGGACGACGGTGGAGGCCGTCGCCGACTCGTAGCGCTTCGCGGCCGTGTCGTACACGCAGTGGCCGGTCTGGAGGATGCCGACCCGGCCGCGCATGGCCTTCCAGCGGGCGGTGGCCTCCGCGGCGTCGGCCGGCTTGCCGAGGGCCTGCTTGTCGAGCTCCAGGACCGAGTCGCAACCGATGACGAGCGCGCCGAACACCTCCGGCCGGGCGGCCACATGGGCGGCCTTGGCCTCGGCGAGGGCGAGCGCGAGCTCGGCGGGGGTCGGCGCCTGGAGCTTGTCCTCGTCGACGCCGCTCACGATCACCTCGGGGGTGATTCCGGCCTGCCGGAGCAGCCCGAGCCGGGCGGGGGAGGCGGAGGCGAGGACGACACGGCGCGGATCAGCAGTCATGGGGTCAGCGTAGTCAGTGCGGTGCGTCCGTTC
Organism: Streptomyces gardneri; assembly: GCF_006539185.1. Classification (GTDB taxonomy): domain Bacteria; phylum Actinomycetota; class Actinomycetes; order Streptomycetales; family Streptomycetaceae; genus Streptomyces; species Streptomyces gardneri. The sequence continues at coordinate 26,632 of NZ_BJMN01000043.1, read as the reverse complement.
GCGCCGAACCGGCGCCGGTCACCGGCTCATCGCGCGTTGACGACGAACATCGCCACCACCATCGCCAGTGCCAGGAGCACGCCGGTGCGGCGGAGCATCGCCTGCATGTCGCGCAGGAACTTCGGCGGCTGGTTCTTCGGGTCGGACCACAACATGCTCCGATCCTCCGGGCGGGGCGCGCGGGGCGCCTGAGTACGGATACTCAAGCGCCCCTGTGCCGAAGGACTATTCGCGGACGAACACGCCGGCGCGCGCCGCCGCGAGCGCCGCCTCCGCGGCCCGTCCGGCCACGTCCCCGGTGAGCTCCTCGTGGGTGACGGCGAAGCGGTAGTAGAGCGGCGCGGAGACGGCGCGGAGCAGCTCCACCGGGTCCGTGCCGGCGGGGATCTCGCCGCGTTCCGCGCCTCTGGCGACGACCGGGGCCCATTCGGCGAGCCGGGTCCGGTAGAAGCCGGCGAGCGCGCGGGCGCACTCCTCGTCGCAGGCCGCCGCGGCGATGACCGCGTGGAAGACGGCGCCCATCCGGGGGTGGGTCAGCGTGTCCCGGACGAGTTCGGCGTTGGCCCGCAGGTCGCCCGCGAGGGCGCCGGTGTCGGCGGCGGGCAGGGACTGCTCCGCCATGTCGTGCAGGAGGTCGGTGACGAGGCCGACGGGGGAGCCCCAGCGGCGGTAGACGGTCGTCTTGCCGACGCCCGCGCTCGCGGCGATCCGGTCCATGTTCAGGGCGTGGAAGCCGGTCTCCGCGAGGGCGTCCCGGGTGGCGTCGAGGACGGCCCCGCGGACCTTCGCGGTGCGGCCGCCGGGGCGCAGGGTGCCGGGCGAGGCCGGTCGGCTCTCAGTCAAACGGGTCTCCTGTTCCATTAAGTCCTTCGACTCTGCTACGGTACGGGACATCTTAACGGAACCATCTTCCCATTAAGGGGTTGTACGCATGGTCGCCCTGGATCTCCCCACCCCCACCGAACACGCCGAAGCCCGGATGACCGGCCGGATGCGGCTCGTCCTCGTCGTGCTCCTCCTCGCCCAGTTCATGCTGGCCGTCGACTTCTCGATCCTGAACGTGGCGCTGCCCGTCATCGGTCAGGGACTCGGCTTCACCCTCGGCGGCCTCCAGTGGATCGCCACCGCCTTCGCCCTCGCCGCCGCCGGATTCACCCTCCTCTTCGGGCGCGTCGCCGACCTGATCGGCCGCCGCCGGCTCTTCCTCGGCGGCATGGCCCTCCTCGGCGTCTCCTCGCTCGTCGGAGGACTCGCCACCGGCCCCGAGATGCTCATGGCCGCCCGGGTCGCCCAGGGCCTCGCCACCGCCGCCGTCACCCCCGCGGGGCTCTCCCTGCTCACCGCCTCCTTCCCCGAGGGCCCGCTGCGCGCCAAGGCGCTCGGCCTCAACGGCGCCCTCATGTCCGCGGGCTTCACCACCGGCGCGATCCTCGGCGGCGTCCTCACGGACCTGCTCTCCTGGCGCTGGGCGTTCTTCGTCAACGTGCCGGTGGCGCTCGCCGTCCTCCTCGTCGCCCCCGCCGTCCTGAGCGAGAGCCGCCCCGCCGTCCGCCCCCGCCTCGACATCCCCGGCGCGGTCACGGTCACCGGCGGACTCCTCGCCCTCGTCTACGGCCTCACCGTCGCCGGAGAGCACGGCTGGACCGACCCCACCGCGCTCACCGCCCTCGCCGCCGGCGCGGCCCTCCTCGTGGCCTTCGTCCTCGTCGAACGGCGGGCCGCCTCACCGCTCGTCCCCGTCCACGTCCTGAAGCGCCGCACCGTCGTCTGGGGCAACCTCGCCGGGCTCGTCGCCTTCGTCACCGAGACCTCGCTGGTCTTCCTCATGACGCTGTACCTCCAGGACGTCCTGGGCTTCTCGCCGCTCGCCGCCGGGCTGTCCTTCGGCGTCCTCGGCGCCGGCACGATCCTCGGCGGCGTCCTCGCCTCCCGCTTCATCGGCCGCTTCGGCGCCCGCTCCGCCCTCGTCTCCGGCGGACTCCTCCAGGCCGTCGCCACCCTCTCCCTGTACGGGCTCGGCGACGACCGCGGCAGCCTCGCCCTGCTGCTCGCCGCGACCTTCGCCGGCGGCGTCGGCAACATGCTCGCGATCGTCGGCTTCATGGTCACCGCCACCTCGGGCATCCCCGACGGCGAGCAGGGCATGGCGACCGGGCTCGCGACCATGACCCAGCAGATCGGCATCACCATGGGCACACCGGTCATGAGCGCCGTCGTCGTCACCGCGCCCGTGCTCCTCGACGGCATCGGCCTCGCGGTCCTCGTCAACGCCGCGATCGTCGCGGTCGGAGCCGTACTCGCCGGCGTCTTCCTCCGCCGTACGTGAGCGCCCGCCACCGAGCGGACATGCGAAAGGCCGGACCCCCCGCACACGGGGTCCGGCCTTCCGGCGTGGAACGGCTACACGGGCCAGTACGACCTGGCCCAGGCCCTGGGGCCCGGCCGGTGCCGTACCGCACGTGCGATCCGCGAGGGATCCGACCACCCTTCCGGTATCGCCGGGCCGCCACCCTCGGCGGACGCCGCCGCCGTGGCCGCGGCCCGGGCCTGGACCACCGCCAGTGCGGCGGCCAGCTCCTCGGGCGTCGGGTTTCCTCGTACGACCTTGATCACATCGGCTCCTTCGACGCTCGTACGTGGCTACAGCGGGATGTTGCCGTGCTTCTTCGGGGGAAGGGATTCCCGCTTCGTGCGCAGCTGACGCAGCCCCTTCACGATCTGCGGGCGGGTGTCCGAGGGCATGACCACACCGTCGATGTAGCCGCGCTCGGCCGCGATGTACGGGTTGAGCAGGGCGTCCTCGTACTCCTGCATCAGCCGCGCCCGCACTGCGTCCGCATCGTCCCGGCCCTCCGCATCCGCGATCGTCCTGCGGTGCAGGATGTTCACCGCGCCCTGCGCGCCCATCACCGCGATCTGCGCGGTCGGCCACGCCAGGTTCAGGTCGGCGCCCAGGTGCTTGGAGCCCATGACGTCGTACGCGCCGCCGAAGGCCTTGCGGGTGATGATCGTGATCAGCGGGACGGTCGCCTCGGCGTACGCGTAGATCAGCTTCGCGCCGCGTCGGATGATGCCGCCGTACTCCTGGTCCACGCCCGGCAGGAAGCCGGGCACGTCGACGAAGGTCAACACCGGGATGTTGAAGGCGTCGCACGTCCGGACGAACCGCGCGGCCTTCTCCGAGGCGTTGATGTCGAGGCAGCCGGCGAACTGCATCGGCTGGTTGGCGACGACACCGACCGGGAAGCCCTCGACACGGCCGAAGCCGGTCACGATGTTCGGCGCGAACAGCGCCTGCGTCTCCAGGAACTCGCCGTCGTCGAGGACGTGCTCGATGACCTTGTGCATGTCGTACGGCTGGTTGGCCGAGTCCGGGATCAGCGTGTCGAGCTCGCGGTCCTCGTCCGTCACCTCGGTCTCCGCGACCTCGGGGAAGGCCGGCGCCTCGGAGAGGTTGTTCGACGGCAGGTAGGACAGCAGGGACTTCACGTACTCGATGGCGTCCTTCTCGTCCCCCGCCATGTGGTGGGCCACACCCGAGGTCGAGTTGTGCGTCCGCGCGCCGCCCAGCTCCTCGAAGCCCACGTCCTCGCCGGTCACCGTCTTGATGACGTCCGGTCCGGTGATGAACATGTGCGAGGTCTGGTCCACCATCACCGTGAAGTCGGTGATCGCGGGGGAGTACACCGCGCCGCCCGCACACGGGCCGACGATCAGGGAGATCTGCGGGATCACCCCGGACGCGTGGGTGTTGCGGCGGAAGATCTCGCCGTACATGCCGAGCGCGCTCACACCCTCCTGGATGCGGGCGCCGCCGGAGTCGTTGATGCCGATGACGGGGCAGCCCGTCTTCAGCGCGAAGTCCATCACCTTGATGATCTTCTGGCCGTACGTCTCGCCGAGCGCACCGCCGAAGACCGTGAAGTCCTGCGAGAACACGGCCACCGGGCGCCCGTCGACCGTGCCGTAGCCGGTGACGACACCGTCTCCGTACGGGCGGTTCTTCTCCAGGCCGAAGTTGGTCGACCTGTGTCGGGCCAGCTCGTCCAGCTCGACGAAGGAGCCCTCGTCGAGGAGCAGGGCGATCCGCTCGCGCGCGGTCAGCTTGCCCTTCGCGTGCTGCTTCTCCACCGCGCGCTCAGAGCCGGCGTGCGTGGCCTCGTCGATACGGCGCTTGAGGTCCGCGATCTTGCCCGCGGTCGTGTGAATGTCGATCTCGTACTGCTCTGCCGGCTCGGACATCGGGATGCGGCTCCCTGCCTGGTCACGGGGGGTTCGTTGACTACGAATGGGCTACTGCTGGCCTACTGACCCGTAGCGTATCGACGCGGATACGGTTCGGCACTGCGGTCTTTGCCACACCTACTCTGGCTTGCATGACGACCTCTCAAGGCTCCGACCGGCCCTGGTCCGACCTCGACCGGCCCCCGCTGAACGCCCCCGCCCTGCGCCGCGCGCTCGTGCAGCCCGACGGTCTGTGGACCTCGCTCGACGTGGTCACCAGCACCGGCTCCACCAACAGCGACCTCGCCGCCCGCGCCGACGACCTGCCCGAAGGCGCGGTACTCGTCGCCGAGGAGCAGACCTCGGGCCGCGGCCGCCTCGACCGCAGCTGGACGGCGCCCGCCCGCTCCGGACTCTTCCTCTCCGTCCTCCTCAAGCCGGCCGTGCCCGTGCACCGCTGGGGCTGGCTCCCGCTGCTCACCGGCGTGGCCGCCGCGACGGGCCTCGCGAAGGCCGCCGGGACCGACATGTCCCTCAAGTGGCCGAACGACCTGCTGGTTTCCGTCGGCGGCGAGGAGCGCAAGACCGGCGGCATCCTCGCCGAGCGTGCCGGAGAGGACGCCATCGTCGTCGGCCTCGGCATCAACGTCACCCTCCGCGAGGACGAGCTCCCCGTCCCGGGGGCCGGCTCCCTCCTCCTCGCCGGCGCCGTCTCCACCGACCGGGACACCCTCCTGCGGGCCGTCCTGCGCTCCCTCGCCCAGTGGTACGGCGACTGGGTACGGGCCGACGGCGACCCCGCCGCCTCGGGCCTCCAGCAGGCCTACGCGGCCGGCTGCGCGACCCTCGGCCGCCGCGTCCGGGCCGACCTGCCCGGCGAGCGGATGCTGGAGGGCGAGGCGGTCGCCCTGGACGGCGACGGGCGCCTCGTGGTGGCCACGGAGGGCGGCGGCACGGAGGCCGTCGGCGCGGGCGACATCGTCCACCTGCGGACTCCCGCCTGACGGCGCGGGCGGCGCCGGGACGGGCCGGACACGGCCAAGGGACGGAATGGCTCGCCGTTCAGGCGTGAGCCATTCCACACCTGCCGTATCGTGGAGCGCGATCCAGGCGACAGATCGGCAGGACAAGTGGGCAGGGAACGGGCAGGAGGCGGCCGGTGACCGTCGACGACGCGAACGCGGGCGACGGCGCCGAGCCACCCGCGAACCCCAACCCCGAACCGCCCACGTATCCCACCCCGCACCACGAGGTCGACCACACGGCCGAGCCGAGTGACGACCCCCTCGCCATCCGTCTCGAACAGCTGATCCTCGGCGCCGACCGCCGCTACACGCCGTTCCAGGCCGCCCGCACCGCCGGTGTCTCCATGGAGCTCGCCTCCCGCTTCTGGCGCGCGATGGGCTTCGCCGACATCGGCCAGGCCAAGGCGCTCACCGAGGCCGACGTCCTCGCGCTGCGCCGCCTCGCCGGTCTCGTCGAGGCCGGACTGCTCAGTGAGCCCATGGCCGTCCAGGTCGCCCGCTCCACCGGCCAGACCACCGCCCGGCTGGCCGAGTGGCAGATCGATTCCTTCCTGGAGGGCCTCACCGAGCCGCCCGAGCCCGGTATGACCCGCACCGAGGTGACGTACCCCCTCGTCGAGCTGCTCCTGCCCGAGCTGGAGGAGTTCCTGATCTACGTGTGGCGGCGGCAGCTCGCCGCCGCCACCGGCCGGGTCCTCGTGCAGGCCGCCGACGACGAGGAGATGGTCGACCGGCGGCTCGCGGTCGGCTTCGCGGACCTCGTCGGCTTCACCCGGCTCACCCGCCGCCTGGAGGAGGAGGAGCTCGGCGAACTCGTCGAGGCCTTCGAGACGACCTGCGCCGACCTCGTCGCCGCGCACGGCGGCCGGCTCATCAAGACCCTCGGCGACGAGGTGCTCTACTGCGCCGACGACCCCGGCACGGCCGCCGAGATCGCGCTCCGGCTCATCGAGACCCTCGGCCACGACGAGACGATGCCCGCGCTGCGGGTCGGCATCGCCTTCGGCACGGTGACCACCCGCATGGGCGACGTCTTCGGCACGACCGTGAACCTCGCGAGCCGCCTCACCTCGATAGCGCCGAAGGACGCCGTCCTCGTCGACGGCGCGCTCGCGGCGGAGCTCTCCAGGGCCGGGGACGCGCCCGCCTCCGAGACGGAGGCGGCCGAGGAGGCCGTCCGCGCGGAGAAGGAGGGCCGGGAGGCGGCGCGCTACCGCTTCGCGCTCCAGCCGATGTGGCAGAGGCCGGTACGAGGCCTCGGTGTCGTCGAGCCCTGGCTCCTGACCCGCCGCCCGACTTAGGATCTCGGGTGAACGCCCGTTAACCATCGTTGACGGGCCCGAGCGGGTCGGGAGGGCGTACGGCATGTCCGAGCAGCGTTTTGGTGAGTTCGTGGTGGTCCGGAAGGACGGCCATGTGGCGGAGCTGGTCCTCGACCGCCCCAAGGCGATGAACGCCGTCTCCTCCGAGATGGCCCGCTCCCTCGGCGCGGCCTGCGACGCGCTCGCCGCCGACGCCTCGGTCCGCGTCACCGTCCTCACCTCCTCGAACGACCGGGCCTTCTGCGTCGGCGCCGACCTCAAGGAGCGCAACTCCTTCACCGACGCCGAGCTCGTCCGCCAGCGTCCGACCGCCCGCGCCGCCTACACCGGCGTCCTCGAACTGCCCATGCCGACGGTCGCCGCCGTGCACGGCTTCGCCCTCGGCGGCGGCTTCGAGCTGGCCCTCGCCTGCGACGTGATCGTCGCCGACGGGACCGCCGTCGTCGGCCTCCCCGAGGTCTCCGTCGGCGTCATCCCCGGCGGCGGCGGTACGCAGCTCCTCCCGCGCCGGGTGGGCGCGGCGCGCGCCGCCGAGCTGGTCTTCACGGCGCGCCGCGTGGAGGCGGCGGAGGCCCGCGAGCTGGGCCTCGTCGACCTCCTGGCCGAGGACGCGCGGACGGGCGCCCTGGAGCTGGCCGGGCGGATCGCGGTCAACTCGCCGGTCGGGCTGCGCGCCGCCAAGAAGGCCATGCGCCTCGGCCAGGGCCTGGACCTGCGGGCCGGCCTGGAGGTCGAGGACGCGGCGTGGCGGTCGGTGGCCTTCTCCGGCGACCGGGCGGAGGGCGTGGCGGCGTTCAACGAGAAGCGGAAGCCGGAGTGGCCGGGGGAGTGAGGGAGTGCCCTCTCCTGCCCTCCTGCCCTCTTGGCCCATCCGTCCCTATTTGCACTAAATGTCACTTTCCGTGACGTCTCGCAGGGGAAAACGGGTCAAACCTCCCTAAGCTGGAGGAATGGGTGAGGATGTGCGGCTGCGGGCCGTAGTGGCGCTGGCGCAGGGGATGGCGGCGGCGCACACTCCACGCGAGTTCTGGCGGGCGGCGGCGCTCGGGTCCTGCGAGGGGCTCGACGGGACGTTCGCCGCCCTCTCCGTCTGGGAGCGGGACCACGGCAGACTCAAGGTCCTGGTCAACGCCGGGGAGCGGGCCGTGGGCGAGGAGGAGTTCCCGGACTCGGAGACGTATCCGGTGCACCAGTTCCCCGAGATCACCGAGTTCCTGCACGAGCAGTGGGCCGGCGGCGGCGAGCCTGACGCCTGGGTGGAGACCGCCGACGACCGGGTCCCGACCGGCCGCGTGACGGGCCTGCGCAGGCGCGGACGGGGCTGTTGCGTGGTCGCCCCGATCGTGCTGCACGGCCGGGCCTGGGGCGAGCTGTACGTGGCGCGGCCGCCCGAGGCGAAACCTTTCACCCGGGCGGACGCCGACTTCGCGACCGTCCTCGCGGCGGTCGTCGCGGCCGGCATCGCCCAGGCGGAACGCCTGGAAGAGGTCCGCAAGCTGGCCTTCACCGACCCGCTCACCGGGCTCGCCAACCGGCGGGCCGTCGACACCCGCCTGGACGAGGCCATCGAGCGCTACCGGGTCGACGGCTCCGTCGTGAGCCTGCTGGTCTGCGACCTGAACGGCCTCAAGCGGGTCAACGACACCCACGGCCACGCCGTCGGCGACCGGCTCCTCGAACGCTTCGGCTCCGTGCTCTCCCGCTGCGGCGCCCGGCTCCCCGGCGCCCTCGCGGCCCGCCTCGGCGGCGACGAGTTCTGCCTCCTCACGGTCGGCCCGACGGCGGACGAGGTGGTCGCGGTCGCCGAGGAGCTCTGCGTACGGGCGGCGGAACTGGAGCTCGGCGAGGGCGTGGCCTGCGGGGTGGCGTCCACGGGCGACCCGATCGGCCCGCTCAGGTCGGCGCGCCGCCTCTTCCGGCTCGCGGACGCCGCCCAGTACCAGGCGAAGGCCGCACGCTCGGCGAAGCCGGTCGTGGCGGGCCGCGACGGCACGGTCATCCGCCTGGCCGACGCCCCACCGGGAGCCCGCGACCGCCGCCGCTTCCGCGACGCACCCCCGATGCCACCACGCGAGGACCTGCCGCCTCGGGAGCCCTGAGGCGGCACGGGGTCGCCGCGCAGCCCGGGCAGAGCGTCTCGTCGGCGACGGGCCGGAACAGCATGGGCTGGACGTGTCTCCCGGAGCACTCCACGGCGCCTTCGAGGCGCGCGGAGAGGCGCGGGGGCCCCTGCGGGGCAGGGGGCGGGGCGAGGGGCGGTACGTCCTTCAGGAGGTACCGCACGAGCCCGCCTGGCCGGCGTACGGGCGTCCCGGCGCCGGGCAGGCCGAGCCGGAGGTGCTCGTGGACGTCGGCGGAGGTGTGCCCGGCGGCGAGCCAGCGGGCGACGAGGAGGGTGAGCTCGTCGCGCATGCCGGGCGGGATGCGGCGGAGGGCGGGGGAGAGGGGGGGAGGGCGCCGACGAGGGCGCGGGCCTCGACGAATTGGGGGTCGGGCCCGGGTTCGCCTTCGGGTTCGGATTCCGGATCGGACTCGGGATCGGGCTCCCGCTCCGGACGGGGCTCGTGCTCCGGCTCGGGCGGAGGGTTGGAGGTCTTTCCCTCCGGTGTTTTCTCTGGATGACCGTCGGTCGACGGGGGTGTCGGACCACCGACGGCCGGAGGGCGGGCACTCGGCGCCACCTGCGGATACACCCGCTCGATGCCGGTGTGGGCAGGCAGACGGGCGAAGACCTTGGCGGCTTCCTCGGGGCGTAACGGCGTGCTGGAGACGAGCTGTTGGGTGGCCCAGAGCCCGCCGGTCATCTGGACCCTGCGCTCGTGCACGTACCCCTCGGCCTTGAGCTGCCGCTTGGCGGTGATGAAGGAAGTGGCCCCGATCCGGGCGCGCTTGGCGGTGTCGGAGAGGGTTTCGCGGGCGTGTGCCGGGAGGGAGAGCTGCCAGGTCAGGAGGCGCGTCGCGTGGGAGTCGAGGCGCGGATGCCGGATGAGGGCGTTGGTCAGCTGGGTGAAGTCGCGCGAGGGCGCGATAAAGTTGCGATAGATCACGGGTGGACTGTTCTTCCACTAGTGGTTCAGGCCCTCGCCGACGGTTCCAGCCGTTGACGGGGGCCGATTTGTTGCGAACGTACCGAACGGCATATGCCCGGAACGACACGCTGGGCGAAGACCGCCCGTACGGGTGACGCTCGGCTTCCCGGGCCGTCCTGGCCGAAACAAGTTGGCCGAAAGAACGTCTCCAGGGATGTCGAACGGCGTCGCCCGGCTCCGACTTCATGGCGAGAGCGAGCCGCAAGGGCGGTACGCGCCACCGGAAGTCAGGCGGAGACACCATGGGTCGGATCATTCACTTCGTGCACCAGTCCCTCGACGGCTTCATCGCCGGGCCGAACGGGGAGTTCGACTGGCCGGCCATGGGCCCCGAACTCTCCGCGTACACGGAGGAACTGACCGCCGGTGACACGGTCTTCCTCTACGGCCGCAAGGTGTGGGACCTGATGTCCGGCTTCTGGCCGAACGCCGAGAAGTACTCGCAGGACCCGCACGACCTGGCCTTCGCGCCGGTCTGGCTGGAGGCCCCGAAGGTCGTGGTCTCCCGGACCCTCGCCGGCCAGGACCTCGACTGGAACACCACGCTCGTCTCCGAGAACGTCGCCGAGGAGCTGAGGGCGCTCGCGGCGACCGGAAAGAACCTGGTGCTGTTCGGCGGCGCGGACCTGGCCGCCCACCTCGGCGCGCACGGCGCGATCGACGAGTACCGGGTCGTCGTCCACCCCGTGGTCCTCGGCGGCGGCACCCCGGCCTTCCGCCCCGCCGAGAACCGCACGGAACTGGAGACGGTCGAGACCCGCACCTTCGACGGCCGCTCGATCCTGCTCCGGCACCGTGTCGTGCGCTAGCGGGTGTCCGGCGGACGGGCCTCCGGGGGCGTCGCGGTGGCGCAGACGGGGCGGGTCCGGGCGGCGTAGGAGCGTGCGGCCGTGAGGAGGGCGAAGCCGAGGCCGCCGAAGGCGGTTCCGCCGAAGGCGGCCAGCCAGAGAGTCCCGGAGAGGGTGGCGCCGAGATCCGTGTCGAGCCTGGGCGCCGGCAGCATCCCGAGGGCGGCGAGCGGGGCGTAGACGATCAGGAAGACCCCGTACACCGACAGTCCGAGCGCGGTCAGCCAGGCCGGGACCAAGGGCAGCAGACGCGGTACGCGGCGCCCGGAGAGGAACAGGGTCCAGCGGGGAAACACCTGCCCCCACGGGTACATCAGCCCGGCCAGCAGAAAGAACCCGAGTCCCGCGGCGAGGACGGTGACGTCGATGCCCACCTCGGCGAGCGCCTTGGCCACCTCCGAACCGCCGGAGTTCGACTCCCGCCACTTCTCCGCCGTGATACCGAGCGCGTCACCGCCCAGCGTCCAGACGGTCTTCACTCCGGCCCAGGGCAGCAGCCCGCACATCAGCAGGTAGGCCAGCCTCCTGGTGCGCCGGGAGGCGGTCGTGGCACCAGGGTGGACGAGTGGGCCGTCGTGGCCGCCGGCGTGCTGCTGCCCGCAGCGGGGGCATCTGCCGGTCAGCCGTCGGCGGTACGAAAGAGCGACGAGCGCGAGCGCGGCGGTGAGGGCCGTGCTCAACAGCACATGAGCCAGGCCGGTGGCGCTCTCCAGCCCGGAACCGGCCGCCAGGGTCACGACGTACGCGGGCAGGCTCGTCGCACCCATCGCGAACACGGGGACGGTCAGAACGAGCGCACCCCCCACCGCCGTTCGACCGGGCCGGCCCAGCTGCCGCCCGGTGGCCCGGCAGGCGACACCGGCGGCGACGGCCAGGCCGGCCAGGATCAGCTGGACGGCCGGTGAGTAGCGGATGTGCGGGGTGAAGGGCACCGCTGTTCCCGTCACGGCCCAGGTGGCCTCGACGACGGCGTACGCCGCGCCACAGGTCATGGCCGCGGCAGGAGCCCACTCGGGCCACCGTCGGTGAGGTGTTGGAGCGAGGGGCGGTGATCCCTCGCGTGTCCGTGTCGTTTCGGGGACAGCCACCGTGACCTCCGGCTTCCGTGGACCTGGTAGTTCACGCTCCTGCCGGGCCCGCCCCGGTCACATCGGCCCCGCGGACCGCTCCCCTCCCCCGCGTGGGGGAGGGGAGGTGCCCCGTGGGGCTGACGATCGGACTCAGAAGGCGCCGTTCAGGCCCCACCAGAGGCCGTTCTCCTCGCCTGCCCGCAGGCCTCCTGTGCCGGTGCCCCCGGTGACGGCGAACGGGGGGCGCGCGGAACATATGCGCAGTTCACTACCCGTCCCTTCGTACGGATGAAGGCCCGGGCGGGTCGAGGCTGCCGGGCGACCGCACCGCTGACGATGGGCCTGTCCCCGCGCTGTTCACAGTCCCCCAGTCCGCTTTCGGAGCGGGCTGCTGTGCCCTGCGCGTGAATCGAAGGAGAAAGATCTTGTCCGAGCAAGAGCAGGCCGAGCGGATCGTCGGGGAGTTCACCCTCGCCACCCCCGTCGGCGCAGAGTCGCCGGTCCCGCTGCCGTATCCGGTCCCGACACCGGACGCGGAGTGGGAACTGCCGAACGGTTTCGCCCACGTCTTCTACGGCGAGGGCAACCAGGGGATCACCCGGCCGGTGATCCTGTGCGACGGCTTCAACCTCGGCAAGAGCGACCTGACCGCGCTGTACGCCGGCCTCGACCGCGACTACCCGCTCCTGACCCAGCTGCGCCGCCGGGGCCGTGACGTCATCCTGCTCGGCCTGGACGAGCGCTCCGCCTCGATCCTGGACAACGCCGAAGCGGCGATGGCCGCCATCCTGCGGACCACCGCCGAGCAGCTGGGCGACGCGCCGCTGACCGTGGGCGGCTTCAGCATGGGCGGCCTGATCACCCGCTACGCCCTGGCCAAGTTGGAGCTGCGGCGGATGGACCACCGCGTCCGCCTGTACTTCTCCTACGACACCCCGCACCGCGGCGCTGTCGTGCCCGTCGGCCTCCAGGCGTTCTCCCACTTCATCCCGGTGCCGAACCCCTTCGCCCGGCAGATGAACAGCCCGGCCGCCCGGCAGCTGCTCTGGCGGCACTACGACCCGAAGACCGGGGAGATCGGGATCGCCCCCGAGCGCAAGCAGTTCCTGGAGGAGCTGGAGCAGGTCGGCAACTGGCCGCAGATTCCCCTCAAGCTGGCGCTCGCCAACGGCCGCGGCGACGGCACGGGCCTCCCGATCCCGCCCGGCGAGACCGCGCTGAAGGTCGAGCGGATCTACCCGGGCACGACCTTCTACACCCAGGCCGAGGGCAAGGACGTCATCGTCGCCGAGCTGAAGCGGAGGTTCCCCCCGGCCGAGAAGCCGATCACCACGAACGGCTTCCCCGAACTCGACGGCGCCCCCGGCGGAACCCTCCGCTCGTACGGCATCCTCGCCGACACGCTGAAGAAGGCCGGCGCGCAGACCGACCTGCGGCACGAGAGCGTCTGCTTCGTTCCCACGGTCAGCGCGGTCGCGATCCGCGACATCGACCAGCAGAAGGACCTCTACGCGCACGTCGAGGACCTGCCTCAGGAGGAGAGCGAGGTCGACGAGTTCATCTGGTCCTCGGAGACGACGGGACACACCGCCATCACCCAGGAACTCGGCGAGTGGCTGCTGGAGCGGCTGCCCGACTGATCCTCCGTGGTGCGTGGTTCGGGCTGTCCGCCTGCCGGGCGGCCCGAACGGGTAGCGTCAGCCGGATGACCGACGAAGCCGCCCGATGGGACCGGTACGCCACGCTCCTCCCGCCCGCCGAGGCCCAGGAGTTCACGGACTGCCGGCAGATCGGAGAGCAGGAAGCCGGGCTCGACCTCCTCGTCACGACGCTGCTGAAGCACCGGGTGCCGATCAGCGACACGACGCGGGCGGAGATCGCCGTGGCCGCCGAGGAGTGGGGTGTGTGGGGGACGCTCGCTCCCGACCTCGGGCGGTGCGTCGACGGTGGCCCGGGCGATGGTTCCCTGAAGCTCATCGAGCAGGCCGACGCCGTCAGGGCGGACCCGTTTGTCGTCGTCCCGTGGCTCGCCTGCCCCCGTTGCGACCGGACCCTCGCCCGCATGCACCACCGCGAGGGCTGGGGTGACCACTCCCTCGGCGCGATCCGCTACGTCCTGTCGGACGGGGACGCGCCGGTCGGACTCTTCGACCGCGAAACTCTCTGGGACGCCGTCACCGAACTCCGGTCGCCCTGCGGTCGCTTCGCGCGGGAGCCGAGGTACTGAGCGACTTCCCCTGCGCACCCGCGGTCCGACCCCTACTGCACGCTCCAGCGCGGCGGGTGGTCCGGATCGGCCGGGCAGCCGAAGACGTTGAGCCGGCCGTGGTTGCCCACGACCACCCCGGTGGGTACGGCGTGCGGGTACGGGCGCAGGCCCACGTCCTCGATCGGGGTCCAGCTCTCGTATCCGCCGCCCCACTCGGACGTGCCGACCGTCAGCAGGAGGCGCATCGGCGTCGCGCACGCCGCGCAGTCCATCGCGTACGGGTCCGTGACGTGCCAGGACGCGTATCCGCCGGCCTGCCAGCCGGGCGGGATCGACAGGTCGAACTGGTACGAGACCGGGTCGTCCTCGTCGTCCCGCTCCTCGGCCTCCTCCTCCCACGCATAGATCCGCTCGCACAGCTCCTCGGGCAGCAGTCCCGCGAAGGGGAACGTCTCCACCTGCTCCGGGTGCAGCTCGCAGGGCTCGGGGACGTACCCCTCGTAGCCGACGACCTGCGGTTGCGGCGGGGACGTCAGGATGTTCTCCACGTCCACCTCCCCCGACCTGCGCCAGCGCACGTCGAGGAACATGCTGTAGCCGGTGGGGCGGTGCGCGTCGAAAGGGCACCAGAAGACCTGGAGCAAGTCGGCGCCGTCCGGGCCCGGCGGGAGGTCCGGGACGTCCCGCGCGTACAGCTGCGCGAGGGCGAGCAGGGGCAATGGGTCGGTGTCGCTCGCCTCCGGCACCCGGTGTTCGCGGTCCAGGTCCTCGACGAGCCGGAGTTCCTCCGCTGCCATGCCTTCGTACGGCTCCCGCGTCCACGCGGCGGCCTGGACTTCGCGCTTCCGGCGGATGTCCGCCGGGCGCCGCCCCCGTCCCCGTCCATGCGCCTCCGTGCACACCGGCCACGGTTCGTCCGCCGGCCACAGCATCGGACCGCCGACCGAGCTCGCCGTCACGTCGGGCTTGCCCGGGCGCGGGTGCAGGCGGGTGGTCGTGCCTCGGTGGGCGGCCAGTTCCGGGAAGAGTGACGCGACGTCGAGTGGGCGGGGCGGGGTGGTTCTCCTCATGGGGCGACCCTATGTCGGTGCGCTCATTTAGCCTGTTGTGAGGGTGTGTTGGCCGAGGTGCGAGCGGGGTGGGGCATGACGACGACGGGGCGTGTCGTGGCGTGGGCGGCCGGGGTCGTCGCGCTCGGACTGATCGGGGTCGCCGTCTTCGTCGACCTGGACAGCGGCGACCGGATCGCCAGTGTCGTCGGGGCGGTGGTGGGCCTGGCGGTCGCCGCGTACACCTTCGTCGGTCCCTCCGGCTCGTCCGGGCGGCGCATCAGGGCCGGGCGGGGCGCGACCGTGATCGACGGGGACGTCAGCGGCAGCGCCGTCGGGCGCGGGTCCAAGGTCGTCGGGCCGCGCACGGCACCCCGCACAGGGCCCCGGCGTGCTCGTGGCAGTGACGACGACGTGCGGGTGGGGCCCGAGAGCAAGGTGGTCCTCGGTGACGTGACGGACAGCGCGCTCGGCGACGAGAGCGAGCGCCGGTGACCTTCTGGCGCAAGCGCGGGACCGAGCGTGTCTCCGTCGGCGGGGACTCCTCGTACAGCGCGGTCGGGCCGTACAGCTCTGTTGTCGTGCACCAGCCGTCCCCGCAGGGCGAGTTCGCCATCGGCTGGCCGCTGGAGGTGGGCGCCGTGCCCGCGCTCGCCTCCGCCTTCCAGCCCCGGACGGGGCTGCGGGAGCGGATCGACGCCGTGCGGGAGGAGGGCGGGACGGCGGTCCTCACGCAGGTCCTGTCGGGCGGCGGCGGGGTCGGGAAGTCGCAGCTCGCCGCGTCCTATGCCGCTCAGGCCGTCGCCGAGGGCGTGGACCTCGTGGTGTGGGCGCCGGCCGGTGAACTCCAGCAGGTCGTCACGCGGTTCGCCGAGGCGGGGGTGCGGGTCGCGGCGCCCGGGGTGACCGGCGCGGACCCCGAGGCCGACGCCCGGGCGTTCCTCGCCTGGCTCGCGACCACCTCGCGGCGCTGGCTCGTCGTCCTCGACGACATCACCGACCCCGGTGCGGTGGAGGGGTGGTGGCCGGTGAGTCGGACCGGCAGCGGGTGGGTGCTCGCCACGACCCGGCTCCATGACGCGCGGTTGACCGGGGGCGGGCGGCGGCGGGTGTCCGTCGACGTGTACGAGGCGGGGGAGGCCGCCGCGTATCTGCGGGCGCGGCTCGCCGACGAGGGGGGGCTCGCGGACGGGGCCGTGGACGAGCTGGCGGAGGAGCTGGGGCATCTGCCGCTGGCCCTCGGGCATGCCGCCGCGTACATGATCAACCACGGGTTGGGGTGCGGGGCCTACCTGGAGCTGTTCCGCGGGAGCCGGTCCATCGCGGAGGTCCTTCCGCCGTCCGCCGACGCCGAGGGGTACGGGCGGCAGATCGCGACGACGCTGCTCCTGTCGCTGGACGCGGTGGAGGCGGCGGATCCCGCGGGTGTCGCTCGGCGGGTGCTGGGGCTGGCCGCCCTGCTGGACCCGGCGGGGCATCCGGAGGCCTTGTGGCGAACGAAGGCGGTTCTGGAGTACCTCGGGGGGTGCGAGGCGGCCGCGACGCTGCGGGCGCTCCATCGGTACGCGCTGCTGACGTGCGACGCGGGGGTGGTCCGGATGCACGCGCTGACGGCGCGTGCGGTGCGCGAGGCCACGTCGGTGGAGGACATGCGGGCCATGGCGGTCGGGGCGGCCGACGGCCTGTACGAGATCTGGCCCTACCCGGACCAGCCGCACCGGGACCTGGCGGCCGTTCTGCGGGCCAATACGGAGGCCCTCGCGGGGACTGCGGGGGGGTATCTCTGGGACCCCACGGGTCATCTCGTCCTGTACGCCATCGGCTACAGCCTGCTCGATGCCGGCCTCATCGATGCCGCGACGGACTATTGGGGCGAATTCGCGGGCGCGAGTGTGCGGATCCTGGGGGCGGATCATCCGTACACCCTGGAGGCCACCGCCAACCTGGCCGTCGCCCACTGGCGCGCGGGTCGCAGCGCCGAGGCCATCGCCTTGGAGGAGCGCGTCCTCGCCGTCCGCACACGGGTCCTGGGCCCCGAGCACGTTCACACCCTCAGGAGCAAGAGCAACCTCGCCAGCTCGTACCGGCAGGCGGGGCGGCTCGTCGAAGCCACCGAGCTGATGGAGCAGGTGCTCGCCGACCACGAGCGCCTCTTCGGGCCGGAGCATCACGGGTCGATCTCGGCCCGGTCGAACCTGGTGGTGCACTACTACGAGGCGGGGCAGCTCACCGAGGCAGTCGCCTTCGGGGAGCGAGCCCTGGCCGACAGCGAGCACGCTTATGGCGCGGACGACCCCCGCACGCTCATGACCCGGCACAGCCTGTCGACGGTCTACCACTACGCCGGGCGGCTCGGCGAAGCCGTCGACCTGGAGGAGCGCGTGCTCGCCGACCGGGTGCGGGTGCTGGGCGCCGACCACCCCCACACCGCTCTCGCCCGAGCCAGCCTCGCGATGTCCTACTGGGAGCTGGGCCCGCGAGACCCGGCCCGCGACCTGCTCGCCCAGGCGGTGGCCGAGCTCACGCGACTGCTCGGCCCCGAGCACCCCGACACCGTCAAGTACCGGAAGTCCCTGACGGCGTTGCGCGCCCCCTCCCGCCCCCTCTGGCGCCGCATCCTGCGCCGTTGACGCCTGAGCGCGGCAGACTGGAAGCCCACCAGTGATCACCGGCTCGACGGTCGTCGGTCGGTAAGGGGCCGTCCCCTGGCGAGCCGGTGACGAAATCACCTAGTGACAGGTCGGTCTTCAGTCCGTAGGGTGCTGAATATGGATATGCAGACAGTCGTCCTCGGCACGTCCGGCACGACCCCGCAGGATGTCATCGACGTCGCCCGCCACGGCGCCCGCGTCGAGCTGTCGACCGAGGCCGTGCGCGCCCTCTCCGCCGCCCGGGACGTGATCGACGCCCTCGCCGCCAAGCCCGAACCCGTCTACGGCGTCTCCACCGGCTTCGGCGCGCTCGCCACCCGGCACATCAGCCACGAGCTCCGTGCCCAGCTCCAGCGCAACATCGTCCGCTCGCACGCCGCCGGCATGGGCCCGCGCGTCGAGCGCGAGGTCGTGCGCGCGCTGATGTTCCTCCGGCTCAAGACCGTCGCCTCCGGCCACACCGGCGTCCGCCCCGAGGTCGCGCAGACCATGGCCGACGTCCTCAACGCCGGCATCACCCCCGTCGTCCACGAGTACGGCTCCCTCGGCTGCTCCGGCGACCTCGCCCCGCTCTCCCACTGCGCCCTCGCCCTGATGGGCGAAGGGGACGCCGAGGGTCCCGACGGCGAGCTGAAGCCCGCCGGCGAGCTGCTCGCCGCGCACGGCATCGCGCCCGTCGAGCTCAAGGAGAAGGAGGGCCTCGCCCTCCTCAACGGCACCGACGGCATGCTCGGCATGCTGGTCATGGCCCTCGCCGACCTCGACACCCTCTACAAGTCGGCCGACATCACCGCCGCGCTCTCCCTCGAAGCCCTCCTCGGCACCGAGAAGGTCCTCGAGCCCGAGCTGCACGCCATCCGTCCGCACCCCGGCCAGGCCGCCTCCGCCGCCAACATGCTGGCCGTGCTCAAGGGGTCCGGACTGACCGGGCACGCCCTCGCCGGTGAGGCGCCCCGCGTCCAGGACGCCTACTCCGTGCGCTGCGCCCCGCAGGTCGCCGGCGCCGGCCGCGACACCATGGCCCACGCCCGGCTCGTCGCCGAGCGCGAGCTCGCCGCCGCCGTCGACAACCCCGTCGTCCTCGCCGACGGCCGCGTCGCCTCCAACGGCAACTTCCACGGCGCCCCCGTCGCGTACGTCCTCGACTTCCTCGCGATCGCCGCCGCCGACCTCGGCTCGATCGCCGAGCGCCGCACCGACCGGCTCCTCGACAAGAACCGCTCGCACGGCCTGCCGCCGTTCCTCGCGGAGGACGCCGGCGTCGACTCGGGCCTGATGATCGCCCAGTACACGCAGGCCGCCCTGGTCAGCGAGATGAAGCGGCTCGCCGTCCCGGCCTCCGCCGACTCCATCCCGTCCTCCGCCATGCAGGAGGACCACGTCTCCATGGGCTGGTCCGCCGCCCGCAAGCTGCGCACCGCGATCGGCAACCTGAACCGGATCATCGCGGTCGAGCTGTACGCCGCGACCCGGGGCATCGAGCTCCGCGAGGGCCTCACCCCGGCGCCCGCCTCCCAGGCCGCCATCGACGCGCTGCGCGCCGCCGGTGTCGAGGGTCCCGGCCCGGACCGGTTCCTCGCGCCCGACCTGGCCGCCGCCGACACCTTCGTCAGCGAGGGGAGGCTGGTCGCCGCCGTGGAGCCCGTCACCGGGCCGCTGGCGTAGTCGTCCCGTACGTACGGCGAAGGCCGTATGTGCGGCGAAGGGCCCACCCGGAGTCCGGGTGGGCCCTTCGGTGTGTCCAGGGCTCAGAGGCTCCGGGCTCAGAGGCTCCGGGGCTCCGGGGTTCAGGGGTTCAGGAAGCCCTGCCCCGCTGTCTCATCGCCAGGGCCACGAAACCCGCGCCGACCCCCAGGAACCCCGTCCCGCCCAGCAGGTACGGCGTCGTGTCCAGGTTTCCGGTCTCCGCGAGACGGGCCTCGTCCGCGGCGGGGTCGTCGTGGATGATGCCGATCCCGACCCGGACACCGCCCTGCTCGTCGGTGGCGTTGGCGGACGGTACGAACCACAGGGCGCACAGCAGTGTTCCCGCCGCGGTGGCGGTGAGAAGTGGGCGTCGGGCGGCGGACACGGAAATTTCGATCCCCCTTTGAGGAAACCGCACATCGGTCGGTCCGCAGATGCTAATGAAAACAGCGGGTCGCGGGAAAGCCGGGAGCCGGGTGACCCTACGCTCCGACGCATGAGTACTTCCGAGACAACGCGCTTCGTGCGACTTCGTGTCGATCTGGTCCTGGAGATCGACGGTCCCGCCGAGCTGACCGAGGCCGCAGAGGGCCGGATCGACGGCGACGAGTTCATGCCCGAGGAGGAGCGCGTCCAGGCCCGCGCCGCCGCCCGCGAGGACAGCGCCGAGGCCCTCGCCTACCTGGTCGAGCCCTTCGACCTGATCCGTGAGGTCCCCGGGATCGAGATGGTCCAGGCCTCCTGGAGCACCGAGGAGGTCGAGTACGACCCCGATGCCCTGGAGTGGGACCTGGGCGAGGAAGATGGGGAAGCGGAAGACGGGGAAGACACCGAAGACACGGAAGACATGGACGGCGACGGCCGGGCCTAAGGGGAGCGGACCACCGGCTCACAGGCCTCGGGACGGTGTCCCGGGGCCTTTCTCATGGCCTCGGGAACCATGCGTACCACCCGTGCGTGTCGAACAGTGGTGTTCCCCACAAACCGTCCGGTTCCGGAACCGGACGGGGTGTCATGGGTATTTAGGTAAGCGTTGGCAAGCATTGGCTAGGGAATCGGCGACGATGGAGATGCGTGTGATGACGGACGGCAAGCGCCGCAAGAGCCTGGCGGTCGCGGCCGCGGTGCTCGGCGGCGTGCTGGTGCTCTCGGCGTGCAACGACGACAACGGCGGCAGCGCCTCCGGGTCCACGACGCCACCGTCACAGTCGCAGGTCGACGAGGCGGCCGAGGCGGCCAAGACCTCGAAGGCGCAGATCACCATCGCGCCCAAGTCCGGCACCCAGAACGCGTCGATCAACAACGACGCCAAGGTCACCGTCACCGAGGGCAAGCTCACCGACGTCACCATGACGTCCGCCGAGGGCGCCGCGGTCAAGGGCGAGATAGCGGCCGACGGGCTGAGCTGGAAGCCGAGCGAGCAGCTGGAGCGGGCCACGGTCTACAAGATCGCCGCCACCGCCACGGACGCGGCCGGCCTGGAGGCCCACGAGAACTCGTCCTTCACGACGGTCTCGAAGGCCAACAGCTTCATCGGGAGCTTCACCCCGGAGGACGGCTCGACCGTCGGCGTCGGCATGCCCGTCTCGATCAACTTCAACAAGGCGATCACCGACAAGGCCGCCGTCCAGGGCGGCATCACCGTCACCTCCAGCGCCGGTCAGGAGGTCGTCGGGCACTGGTTCAACGGTCAGCGCCTCGACTTCCGCCCCGAGAAGTACTGGACCGAGGGCTCCACGGTCACGCTGAAGCTCGACCTCGACGGTGTCGAGGGCGCGGACGGCGTCTTCGGCGTCCAGCAGAAGACCGTCACCTTCAAGATCGGCCGCAACCAGGTCTCGACCGTCGACGTCGCCACCAAGACCATGACGGTCACGCAGGACGGCAAGACGATCAAGACGATCCCGATCTCCGCCGGCTCCCCGGACAACCCGACCTACAACGGTCAGATGGTGATCTCCGAGAAGTTCAAGGAGACCCGGATGAACGGCGCGACCGTCGGCTTCACCGACGACGACGGCAAGGGCGAGTACGACATCAAGGACGTGCCGCACGCCATGCGCCTGTCCACGTCGGGCACCTTCATCCACGGCAACTACTGGGGCCCGGACTCGATCTTCGGCTCCGCCAACACCAGCCACGGCTGCGTCGGTCTGAACGACGTCAAGGGCGCCGGCGACCCGAACCAGCAGGCCGCCTGGCTCTTCGACCACTCGATCGTCGGTGACGTCGTGATCGTCCAGAACTCCAAGGACAAGACGATCGCCCCCGACAACGGCCTCAACGGCTGGAACATGAGCTGGGCGGACTGGAAGGCCGGCTCGGAGGTCTGATCCCCCCGTGTACGCAGACGAGGCCCCCTCCTGGTGGAGGGGGCCTCGTCGTCACTCCCGTACGGGAGCGGGCTCGTCCACGCCCCATTGGGCGAGCAGCCGCAGCGCGTCCGCCGAGGCCGTCCCCGGCTCCGCGTGGTACGTCACGAGCACCAGGTCCGGATCGTCGCCCGCCACCTTCATCGACTCGTACATCAGGGTCATCTCGCCCACCAGCGGATGCCGCAGCCGCTTCGTCCCGTGCCCCTTGTCGGCCACCGTGTGCGCCGCCCACAGGGAGCGGAACTCCTCGCTCTTCACCGACAGCTCGCCCACCAGCGCGAGCAGCTGCGGATCGTCCGGGTAGCAGCCCGCGTACAGCCGGAGCACGCTCACGATCTCGGTCGCCTTGCACTCCCAGTCGATGTACAGGTCGCGCGCGTTCGGATCGAGGAAGATCATCCGGGCCATGTTCCGCTCCTCCGGCTCCCAGGCCGCGAAGTCGCCCATCAGCGCCCGCGCCATCCGGTTCCAGGCCAGGATGTCGAGGCGCCGGCCCACGAGGGCGGCGGGCACCCCGTCCATCGAGTCGAGGAGGTGGAGGAGCCCCGGACGGATCCGCTGCGGACGCGCGATCGCCGCCCGCTGCCGCTTCTTCATCGTGGGCTTCGCCAGGTGCGTCAGATGCGCCCGCTCCGTGTCGCTCAGCCGCAGCGCCCGCGCGATCGAGTCCAGCACCTCCATGGACACGTTCCTGCCGTTGCCCTGTTCGAGGCGCGTGTAGTACGCGACGGAGACACCGGCCAGCTGCGCGAGCTCCTCCCGGCGCAGCCCCGGCACGCGACGATGGCGCCCGAACTCCGGCAGCCCCACGTCCTCCGGCTTCAGCCGGGCCCGGCGCGAGCGCAGGAATTCGCTGAGTTCGGCACTGAGATCCATGCGTCCCGATTATCCCAGGTCGTACGACCGGGCGGACGTACGTACCTGTCCCTGCCAGTGGTAGGCACAGCGGTCGTAGGCAGAGCAGGTGTCTGGGTGATGTCCGAGGCTTCCCGCAGGCTGGAGCCATGACCACGAACGCGACCACCGTCCCCGCCTACGCCGCACCCGCCGCCAACGCCCCGCTGGAGCGCACCACCGTCCCGCGCCGGGCCGTCGGCGAGCACGACGTCCTCATCGACATCAAGTACGCCGGCATCTGCCACTCGGACATCCACCAGGCGCGCGACGGCTGGGGCGAGGGCATCTTCCCGATGGTCCCCGGTCACGAGATCGCCGGCATCGTCGCGGAGGTCGGCCCCGGGGTCACGAAGCACAAGGTCGGCGACCGGGTCGGCGTCGGCTGCTTCGTCGACTCCTGCCGTGAGTGCGCGTACTGCCGGCAGGGCCTCGAGCAGTACTGCACGCAGGGCATGACCGGCACGTACAACGCGCTCGGCAAGGACGGCGAGCCGACCTACGGCGGCTACTCGACCCGGATCGTCGTCGACGAGAACTACACCCTCCGCATCCCCGAGGGCATCGCCCTCGACGAGGCCGCGCCGCTGCTCTGCGCCGGCATCACCCTCTACTCGCCGCTCGCCCACTGGCAGGCCGGCCCCGGCAAGAAGGTCGCGATCGTCGGCCTCGGCGGCCTCGGGCACATGGGCGTCAAGATCGCCCACGCGCTCGGCGCCGAGGTGACCGTGCTCAGCCAGTCGCTGAAGAAGCAGGAGGACGGCCTCAAGCTGGGCGCCGACCACTACTACGCGACGAGCGACCCGGAGACCTTCACGAAGCTCGCCGGCACCTTCGACCTGATCATCTCCACCGTCTCCGCGCCGCTGGACTTCGGCGCCTACCTGAGCCTGGTGAAGACGGACGGCGCCCTGGTCAACGTCGGCGCGCCCGAGGAGCCCGTCGCGCTCAACCTCTTCTCCCTCATCGGCGGCCGCAAGACCCTCGCCGGGTCGATGATCGGGGGTATCGCCGAGACGCAGGAGATGCTCGACTTCTGCGCCGCACACGGTCTCGGCTCCGAGATCGAGGTGATCGGCGCGGAGCAGATCAACGAGGCGTACGAGCGGGTCGTCGCGAGCGACGTCCGGTACCGCTTCGTCATCGACACGTCGACGATCTGATCCTGTGACGTAGGGGGAGGGCGCAGGAGGGGGCCGGGGCGTGCCGCCGCCCCGGCCCCTTCGTCGTGACGACCGCGTGCGGTCGTCAGCTCACGCGGAACTCCCGCACCGTCAGCCACGTCTCCAGACCGGTCTGCGCCTCGGTGGTCCGCAGCCTGACGTACCGCGCCCTGGTGCCGGCCGGGGCCGTCAGGACGGTGTCGGGGCCGCCCGACAGCTCGCCGAGCGGCTGCCAGTCCGTACCGTCCAGGGAGTGCTCGACCACGCCGCGGCGGGGGTAGCCCTGCGGCCGGTCGGACGCGCCGAGCGCCAGCTCGACCCTGCCGACCGCCCGCTCGGCCCGCAGGTCGAGGCCGACGAGGGCGCCGGGCTTCGGGTCCCAGAGGCCGCGGAAGTGCGTCGAGTCGTCACCGTCGACGGCGCGCGGGATCAGGTTCTCCTGGTCCGCCTCCAGATTGGTGAAGGCCTTCGGGCGGGGGGTGACGCCGAGCGAGACGTCGTGCTCGGCGACGGCGTCGAGGACGAAGGCGTCCAGCACCCCGTCGGCGACGATGACCGGGATCTTCAGCCCGTACAGGTGGGTGTACGTGTAGGACTGGGCGTGCGCGACCCGGCCCGGGAGGAGTGCGCGCAGGCGCGCCGCCTCGGCGGTGTCGCCCTCGCGTACGGCGCCGGTCAGGGCGAGCGCGGTGCGGGCCGCTGTCCCCCAGGCCTCGGCGGAGTTCAGCCAGGGTCCCGTCTGCTCGACGAAGCGGCGGTCGGGCAGGTCGGCCCGGAGGACGGCCGGAGCGTTCTCGAACGCGGCGAGCTTCCCGTCCAGGACGGCGGCGGCGGCGCGGTCGCCGGTGGCCGCCCTGCGGAAGCAGGCGATGGCGGCGGCGAGTTCGGGGGACTGGCGGCCGGTCGTCCGGGAGAAGAAGCTGCCGTCGGCGAAGGTCCGCAGCGCCTGCCGGACGCGCCGGTCGCCGCCCGCGCGCTCCGCGAGCGCGGCGGTCCACGCGGTGCCCGGGTCGTAGGCGCGGTCGCTCCAGAGGTACTCGGCGACCGTGAACAGCCCGATCTTGGAGGCGTCGGCCTGCGGCATCGGGTTCGCCGTGTAGCCGGCGAGGTCCCCCGGGAGGCCCTTCTCGCGGCCCTCCAGCGGGCCGAGCATCAGCCGGCCGGGGACGTAGTCGTTGACCGGGAAGTTGTCCCAGAGCAGCACGTCGTGGCCGAAGAGCCGCTTGGCCTCGGCGGCCTGGGCGCGGGTGATGGCCGGGGCGATGCCCGCGGTGCCGGTCCACTGGACGAGGACCCCGTCCGCGAGCTTCTCCTCCAGGACCTTCTTGTACGGCGTCGCCTCGAGGTCGTAGTACTCCGTCGGCACCGTCTGGAGCGGGGCGGCGTCCGGATGCGCGGCGCGCAGGCCCTCGTTCACCCGGTTCACGAACAGCGCCTGGGCCTCGCCCGCGGCGGCGCCGCCCGTGCCGAACCGCTCCTTGTCGGCCTCACAGTTCCACGTCGTGTAGTTGATGTCGTCCAGCGGCACGGAGAACGACCGGACGCCGATGCCCCAGACGCTCTCCAGCTTGGCGACCAGCGCCTGGGCCTCCTCGGGCGCGCTGTAGCAGACGGAGAGCCCGGGGGAGACGGCGTACGTGAAGTCGACGTGCCGTGCGCGGGCCCGGTCGGACAGCTCCCGGATCCGGGTCACCTCGGTGGCCGGATAGGGCTCGCGCCACTTGGCCCGGAGGTACGGGTCGTCCTTCGGCGAGTAGATGTACGTGTCGAGCTTGTGCTCGCCGTAGTAGTCGAGCTGGTCGAGGCGGGTCGCGTGGGTCCACGGCGTGTCGTAGAAGCCCTCGACCACACCGCGCGCGGCGGCGGCCGGCCAGTCCCGCACGGTCACGCCCTGGAGGCGGGCCCCGGACAGGGTGGTGCGCGGCAGCAGTTGGCGCAGCGACTGGGCGGCGTAGTAGGTGCCCCGGGCGTCGACGCCGGAGAGCACGATCCGCTCCGTGCCCTCGGCGGAGCGGCCCGCCGCGAGGACGTAGCCGTCGGCGGGCAGGCCGGCCGGGCCGGGGACGCCGAGGGCGGTCAGGGCGCCGGCCGAGGCCGGGTTCTCCCGTACTCCGCCGACGTGGACGGTCAGTTGGCCGCGGACGGGGGCGGCGGCCTTCTGGAGGGTACGGGCGCCCGCGTCGCGCAGGGCCTTCTCGACCACCTGGAGGGCGGCCGGGTCGGTCCGCGGGTCGGTCACCAGCGTCACGGTCGGGGTGACGGTGACGGCGTCGGCCCGCTGCGCGAACTGCTGCGGGGTGGGCGTGACGGCGGCGGTGGCGTACGCGGTGGGGGCCGGGGCGGAGTCCGCCGAGGCGGAGTCTGCCGGGGCCGCGCTCGCCGGCAGGGCCAGGGGCAGTCCCAGGGCCAGGGTCAGCGCGGCGGCGGTGGCGATCCGAGGCGGGGTGCGTCCGGGTTCGCCTGTGATACGGGTCGAGGGCATGGGGGCGCTCTCCACGGGTCGCGCGCGGACGGGCCGCGGGTATCGGTCAGGAGCACTAGGGACCACATCAGCCCTAAGGGCGCAGGTCAACGCCCCTAGGTAGGGGGGTGGGCGCACGGCCGCCGGCCGTGCGCTCCCTGTGCGCCAATAGGGGGTGGGCCAGGGGGATTTATCGCCCTCTTCAGGGGGGAGTTGCTCTGGCGGTGCCTGGAGCGGCCGGATTCAATGTGATCCGGTTCGGCCGTCCGTCGGCCGTCCGCCGGCCGGTCCGCTTCCGGTCCGTCATGTGTAGTCAGCAGCCGCTGCAACCCCAGGGAGCGTTGTGTCCCGTCGTCTGTTCACCTCGGAGTCCGTCACCGAGGGTCACCCGGACAAGATCGCTGACCAGATCAGCGACACCATCCTCGACGCACTGCTGCGAGAGGACCCCACGTCGCGCGTCGCGGTCGAGACGCTGATCACCACCGGTCTGGTGCACGTCGCCGGCGAGGTGACGACCAAGGCCTGGGCGGACATCCCCGCCCTCGTCAGGAGCAAGATCCTGG
>NZ_BJMN01000042.1 GCF_006539185.1 Streptomyces gardneri | reverse complement strand
GGCGGGTCCGCCCACCGTCGTTCGGGGGTGGTCAGGGGGCTGTCAGGAGGTGAGCTCCCTGATCTGGATGTTGCGGAAGGCCGCCCGGTCCGCGGTCCCGTGGTTCTGGATGCCGATGTGGCCGGTGGTGAGGGAGCGGGCGGGGTCGGTGTTGGTGAAGTCGTTGATCTTGACGCCGTTGAGGAAGACCTGGAGGCGTTCGCCCTGGACGCGGATTTCGTACGTGTTCCACTGGCCGGGCGGGCGGAGTACCTGGTCGCGGGCGGTGAGGTTGGCCGACTTGAAGCCGTAGACGGCTCCGGTGGTGCGGTCTGCGGTGTCGGTGGCGTCGATCTGGATCTCGTAGCCGTTGTTCACGGCGGACCAGGGGTCGTCGGAGGCGGGGAAGCCGACGAAGATGCCGGAGTTGTCGTCGCCGGTGAGTTTCCAGTCGAGGGTGAGGGAGTACGACCGGAATTCCTTGGCCTGGTACCAGAGGAGGCCCATGCCGCCGGTGGAGCGGAGTTCGCCGTCGGTGACGTCGAAGGAGCCGGGGCCTGCCTGCTTCCAGCCTTCGGTGGTTTCGCCGTTGAAGAGGCTGCGGCTTCCGGTCCGGGGTCGGCAGTCGGCCTTGACCTGGCCGGTGGCGTACTGGAGTCCGCCGAGCAGGTGCTGTCGGAAGGCGGGTTCGGTGTACGACTCCTTGGTGTGGCCGCCGCCGGTGTAGAAGGAGCGGCCGCCGCCGTAGGTCTGGCACCAGGCGATGGGGTGGTCGCCCTTCATGGTGCCGCCCTGGTAGGTGGTCTCGTCGAGGGTGGCGAGGATGCGGGCCTGTCCGCGGGGGTTGGTGCGGTAGTTGTACCACTCGTCGGTGCGCTGCCAGGGGCCGTCGAGGTGGGCGGTGGCGGGGTGGGTGTGGTCCTCGGTGCGGACGGTGGCGGGCTGGATCTGGGGGTGGGACTGGAAGTGGGCTCCGACGAGGCCGCCGTAGAAGCTCCAGTCGTATTCGGTGTCGGCTGCGGCGTGGATGCCCAGGTAGCCGCCGCCGTTGGAGATGTAGTTCTCGAAGGCGGTCTGCTGGGCGGTGTCGAGGACGTCGCCTGTGGTGGAGAGGAAGACGACGGCGTCGTAGCGGGCGAGGTTGTTGGTGGTGAACTGGCGTGGTTCTTCGGTGGTGTCGACGACCGTGTTGTGGGCGGCGCCGAGTTCCTTGAGGGCGGTGATGCCGGTGGGGATGGAGTCGTGGCGGAAGCCGGCGGTCTTGGAGAAGACGAGGACGCGGCGGGTGGTGCGGTCGACGGGGGTGCTGGAGAGGGTGAAGTCGTCGAGGTCGTAGAGGGCGCCGGCGCCTCCCTTGAAGACGAGGTGGAGCTGAGTGGTCTTGCGGGGTACGGCGCGCAGGGGGACGTCGATGTCCTGGAAGGTCTCCCAGCTGCCGGTGACGGGGACGGGTGCGGAGCCGAGGAGGGGGCCGGTGGGTGAGCCGGTGCGGACTTCGAGGTAGCCGCCTGCGCCGCCGGAGGAGATGCGGGCGGTGAGCTTGGTCGCGCCGGTGAGGTTGTACGGGGTGAAGGCGATCCAGTCGCCGTCGTCGATGTCGCCGACGGTGCGGCCGCCGTTGGCCTGGGTCTTGTCGTAGGTGCGGATGCCGTTCTGGCTGTCGAAGTGTTCGGCCTGGCGGTGGCGGGGCTGGAGTTTGGCCTGGTCGCGGCCGGTGAGGGCGGCTTGTCCGCCGCCGCCTCCGTCGGTGTATTCGGCGGTGAAGACGGCGAAGATGTTGGCGTCGTCGTCGTGGCCTCCGTCGGCGGAGGTCTTGATGGTGCCGGTGCAGCCGTTGGCCGAGGTGACGGGGTGGCCGTGGCTGTCGTGGCCGAGGACGTAGGTGACCTTGATCTTGGCGCAGTCGATGGGGCCGTTGGTGGTGTCTTCGGGGTCGGTGACGGTCACCTTGAAGGGGATTTCGTCGCCGAAGGCGAAGAGGGCTCCTTCTGCGGGGAGTTGGAGGTCGACTTTGGGTGCGGTGTTGCCGACGACGATGTGTGCGGAGGCGGAGCCGGTGCGGCCGGTGGTGTCGCGGGCGGTGACGGTGGCGGTGTAGGTGCCGTTCTTGCGGTAGGTGTGGGTGGGGTTGGCGGTGGCTGCGGTGGTGCCGTCGCCGAAGTCCCAGGTGTAGGTGAGGGGGTCGCCGTCGGCGTCGGTTGTTCCGGCGGAGGAGAAGGCGACCTTGAGGGGTGCGGTGCCGGAGGTCTTGGTGGCGCTCGCTTCGGCGACGGGTGAGTGGCCGCCGGTTGCGTTCTCGATGCGGTAGAGGCCGGAGTTGTGGTCGCCGCCGAACCAGGCTGTGCCGTAGTCGAGGACGTAGAGGGCTCCGTCGGGTCCGAAGACCATGTCCATGATCTGGGTGCCGGTCCAGGGCACGGGGTTGATGGACTGGACGGTGCCGTCGGCGTTCTGGTCGACGCGCTTGATCCAGCGGCGGCCGAACTCGCCTGCGAAGAAGTCTCCGTCGTAGGCCTCGGGGAACTTCACCGGGGAGGTGTTGGCGGGGTCGTAGTGGTAGACGGGGCCGCCCATGGGTGATTCGGAGCCGGTTCCGAACTCGGGTACGGAGTCGCCGTTGTAGGGGATCCAGGCGGGTTCGGCGGGGGGAAGGTCGACGAGGCCGGTGTTGTGCGGGGAGTCGTTCTTGAGGGCTCCGCAGTCGTAGGTGGCGCCGGAGGTGCCGGTGGCGAAGTCGTAGTCGACGTAGGGCTCGTTGTTGCCGGTGCAGAAGGGCCAGCCGAAGTTGCCGGGCTTGGTGACGCGGGCGAACTCGACCTGTCCGGCGGGGCCTCGGGCGGGGTCGGCCGCGCCGGCGTCGGGGCCGTAGTCGCCGACGTAGAGGATGCCGGTGGTCTTGTCGACGCTGAAGCGGAAGGGGTTGCGGAAGCCCATGGCGTAGATCTCGGGCCTGGTCCTGTCGGTGCCGGGGGCGAAGAGGTTTCCGGCGGGGACGGTGTACGTGCCGTCGGCGGCGACCTTGATGCGGAGGATCTTGCCGCGGAGGTCGTTGGTGTTGCCGGAGGTGCGGCGGGCGTCGAACGCGGGGTTGCGGCCGGGGCGTTCGTCGATGGGGGTGAAGCCGTCGGAGGCGAAGGGGTTGGAGTCGTCGCCGGTCGACAGGTAGAGGTTGCCCTGGGCGTCGAAGTCGATGTCTCCGCCGACGTGGCAGCAGATGCCGCGGGTGGCGGGGATGTCGATGACCTTCTTCTCGCTGGCGTTGTCGAGGGTGAGGTCGGGCTTCAGGGTGAAGCGGGAGAGGCGGTTGACGCCGTCGTACTTGGCGAGTTCGGCGGGGGTGCCGTCGTTGGGGGCGTCGCCGGCGGGGGTGGTGAGGGGTGGGGCGTAGTAGAGGTAGATGGCGTGGTTGCCGGCGAAGTCCGGGTCGATGCCGATGCCTTGGAGGCCTTCTTCGTCGTGGGAGTAGACGGGGACGGTGCCGATGACGGTGGTGTTGCCGGCGGCGTCGGTGCGGCGGAGTTCGCCGTTGCGGGAGGTGTGCAGGACGCTGCGGTCGGGGAGTACGGCGAGGGACATGGGTTCGCCGACTTCGGGGGCGCCCTTGGCGAGGGTGACCTGCTGGAATTCCTCGGCGGAGGCTGAGGCGGAGGCGGAGGCGGAGGCCGGTGCCGTCGGGGTACGGGGCTCGGTGTCGGCGGCGTGGCCGGTGGGGGCGCCGAGGGTGAGGCCGGCGAGGGCGAGGAGGCCGCTGGTGAGGAGGGCCAGGGGTTTCGTGGCGAGCGTCTTTCCGGCGAGCGGGGTCCTGGTGCGGGGGCGTTGTCTGTGCACGAGTGTCCTCCGGTAGGGGGCCGGTCGTACGGGGTGGAGTGGGGCGGGGCGGGTGGGGTGGGTGCTGTTCGGTGCGTTCAGTCGCCGCTGCCGAAGGCCGCGTCGAAGGAGGCGGTCGGCGGGTCGAAGTCGTACCGCTTGAGGTGGGTGAGTGCTTCGGGGGCGCCGGTGAGCCGGTCCATCCCGGCGTCCTCCCACTCGACCGAGACTGGTCCGGCGTAGCCGATCGACCGGAGCATGCGGAAGACGTCCTCCCAGGGCACGTCGCCGTGGCCTGCGGAGACGAAGTCCCAGCCGCGCCGGGGGTCGCCCCAGGGGAGGTGGGAGCCGAGTCGTCCGTTGCGGCCGTCGAGTCGTTTGCGGGCCTCTTTGCAGTCGACGTGGTAGATCCGGTCGCGGAAGTCCCACAGGAAGCCGACGGGGTCGAGGTCCTGCCACACGAAGTGGCTGGGGTCGAAGTTGAGGCCGAAGGCGGGGCGTCGGTCGACGGCTTCGAGGGCCCGCCCGGTGGTCCAGTAGTCGTAGGCGATCTCGCTGGGGTGCACCTCGTGGGCGAAGCGCACGCCTTCGGCGTCGAAGACGTCGAGGATGGGGTTCCAGCGCTCCGCGAAGTCCTCGTACCCGCGGTCGATCATGCGCGGGGGCACCGGGGGGAACATCGCCACGAGGTGCCAGATGGAGGAGCCGGTGAAGCCGATGACGGTGTCGACGCCGAGTGCGGCGGCGGCCCGTGCGGTGTCGGCGAGTTCGCGTGCCGCCCGTCGTCGTACGCCTTCGGCTTCGCCGTCGCCCCAGATGCGGGCGGGGACGATCGCCTGGTGGCGTTCGTCGATGGGGTGGTCGCAGACGGCCTGTCCTACGAGGTGGTTGGAGATGGCCCAGCACTTCAGTCCGTAGGCGTCGAGCAGTTCGCGTCTGCCTTTGACGTACGCGGGGTCGGCGAGGGCTTTGTCTACTTCGAAGTGGTCGCCCCAGCAGGCGAGTTCGAGTCCGTCGTAGCCGAAGTCGCGGGCGAGTCGGCAGACCTCTTCCAGGGGAAGGTCGGCCCATTGGCCGGTGAACAGGGTGAAGGGTCGGGGCACGGTCGGGTACCTCCTAGCTGGGGGCGGGGGTGGGCGGGGGTGTGGGTACGGGGGTGTAGACGGCGTTGTTCCGTGCGCTGTCCTCCACGGCGGCCAGGACCCGCTGGACCTGGAGGCCGTCGGCGAAGGAGGGGGCGGGGGCGGTGCCGCTCGCGATGCCGAGGACCAGGTCGCGGGCCTGGTGGGCGAAGGTGTGCTCGTAGCCGAGTGCGTGTCCGGGTGGCCACCAGCCCTCCAGGTACGGGTGGTCGGGTTCGGTCACGAGGATGCGGCGGAAGCCGGCGGTGACGGCGGGCTCGGTGTGGTCGTGGAAGGAGAGTTCGTTGAGCCGTTCGAGGTCGAAGGCGAGGGAACCGTTCTCGCCGTTGAGTTCCAGGCGGAGTGCGTTCTTGCGGCCGGCCGCCATGCGGGTGGCCTCGAAGGAGGCGAGTGCCCCGGAGGCGAGGCGGCCGGTGAAGAGGGCGGCGTCGTCGACCGTGACCTGGCCGTACGTCTCCGAGCCCGCTCCCCCGGCGAGGCCGCCTGCTGTGGCTCCCGCGAGGAGGGGCCTCTTGCGGACGAAGGTCTCGGTGAGCGCCGACACGCCGACGAGTGGTTCTCCCGCCAGGTATTGGGCGAGGTCGACGGCGTGCGCGCCGAGGTCGCCGAGGGCGCCGGAGCCCGCGTGTTCGCGTTCCAGGCGCCAGGACAGGGGGAAGGCGCGGTCGACGAGCCAGTCCTGGAGGTAGGTGACGCGGATGTGCCGGAGTTCGCCGAGGCGGCCGTCGGCGACGAGTTGTCGTGCGTACGAGAGGGCGGGGACGCGGCGGTAGTTGAAGCCGACCATGGCAATCTGGCCGTGGGCGGCGGCGGCTTCGGCGGCTGAGGCCATCGCCTCGGCTTCGGCGACGGAGTTGGCGAGCGGCTTCTCGCAGAGGACGTGTTTGCCGGCTTCCAGGGCGGCGACGGCGATCTCCGCATGGCTGTCGCCCGGGGTGCAGACGTCGACGAGCTGGACGTCGTCGCGGGTGATCAGGGCGCGCCAGTCGGTCTCGGCGGCGGCCCAGCCGTGGCGGCGGGCGGCGGCCCTGACGGCGTCGGGGTCGCGTCCGGCGACGGCGGCGAGGACGGGTCGCAGCGGCAGGTCGAAGGCGCGGCCTGCGGTGCGCCAGCCTTGCGAGTGGGCGGCGCCCATGAAGGCGTAGCCGACCATGCCGACGCCGAGCGTCGGCGGTGCGGTCCCGCTCTCCGTCGTGTCCATACGGTTCCTCCGTTTCGTGGTGCGGCGGGGTGCTGCTCCCCCGGGGTGTGTCGGGGTGTCCGGCGGGTCGGGCCGGTCAGCTGAAGCCGGTGGGCAGGTATTCGTCGACGTTTTCCTTGGTGACGACGGCGGAGTAGAGGGTGATCGAGGCGGGGATCTCCAGTTCGGCCATGCCGCCGATGCCCTTGTTCTGGGCGAGGGCGCGGGCGAGGTCGATGGCGGAGGCGGCCATGGTCGGCGGGTAGAGGACGGTGGCCTTGAGGACGCCGTCGTCGGCCTTGATGGCGTCCATGGCGGATTTGGCTCCGGCGCCGCCGACCATGAGGAAGTCTTTGCGGCCGGCTTGGGCGATGGCGCGGAGTGCGCCGACTCCCTGGTCGTCGTCGTGGTTCCAGAGGGCGTCGAACGTGGGTTGTGCCTGGAGGAGTTGGGCCATCTTGGCCTGGCCGGACTCGACGGTGAAGTCGGCGGCCTGGCGGGCGACCTTGCGGATGTTGGGGTAGTTCTTGAGGGCGTCGTCGAAGCCTTGGGTGCGCTGTTTGGTGAGTTCCAGGCTGTCCATGCCGGCGAGTTCGATCACGGTGGCGTTCGGCTTGTCCTTGAGCTGTTCGCCGATGAACCGGCCGGCGTTGAGGCCCATGCCGTAGTTGTCGCCGCCGATCCAGCAGCGGTAGGCCTGCGGGGAGGCGAAGACGCGGTCGAGGTTGACGACGGGGATGCCGGCCTTCATGGCCTGGAGGCCGACCTGGGTGAGGGCTTTGCCGTCGGCGGGGAGGATGACGAGGACGTCGACCTTCTTGTTGATGAGGGTCTGGACCTGGCCGATCTGGGCGGCGGTCTCGTTGGAGCCTTCGGTGATCTCCAGGGTGACGTCGGAGTACTTCTTGGCGCGCTGCTGGGCGTTGTCGTTGATGGCGTTGAGCCAGCCGTGGTCGGCCTGGGGGCCGGCGAAGCCGATGGTGACGGGGGTGCCGGGCTTGTCGTCGGCGCCGGGGGCGGCGCCGGCTGCGGGGGCCTGGTTCTTGGGCTCGTTGCTCGTGCAGGCGGTGAGGAGTGCTCCGGCGGAGACGGCCGCGCCGCCGAGGAGGAGGTGTCTGCGGCTGGTTTCGGGCATGGCGGTGGATCCCTTCTGGAGGGCGGGGTGTAGCAGGGTGGTCTGACCGGTGTTTTGAGGGTGTGTCAGCTGTCGCCGTCGCGGGCCGAGCGGCGTTGGACGAGGACGGCGGCGACGATGATGGCGCCCTTGGCGATCTGCTGGACGTCGCTCTGCAGGTTGTTCAGGGCGAAGATGTTGGTGATGGTGGTGAAGACGAGGACGCCGAGGACGGAGCCGACGATGGTGCCGCGGCCGCCGCTGAGGAGGGTGCCGCCGATGATGGCGGCGGCGATGGCGTCGAGCTCGTACAGGTTGCCGTTGGTGTTCTGGCCGGAGCCGGCGAGGACGATCAGCAGGAACGCGGCGATGCCGCAGCACAGTCCGGAGAGCACGTAGAGGAGGAGGCGCTGGCGGCGGACGTCGATGCCGGCGAGGCGGGCGGCTTCGGGGTTGCCGCCGACGGCGACCGTGCGGCGGCCGAAGGTGGTGCGGTTGAGCAGCAGCCAGCCGGCGGCGGTGACGGCGGCGAAGACGAGGACGAGCGGTGGGATGCCGAGGACGTAGGCGTCGGGGACGCCGAGGTCGAGGACGGCGTCGACGGTGACGATCTGGGTGCGGCCGTCGGTGATC
The DNA here is from genome assembly GCF_006539185.1 of Streptomyces gardneri. Classification (GTDB taxonomy): domain Bacteria; phylum Actinomycetota; class Actinomycetes; order Streptomycetales; family Streptomycetaceae; genus Streptomyces; species Streptomyces gardneri. The sequence continues at coordinate 89,712 of NZ_BJMN01000042.1, read as the reverse complement.
TGGAGGGCGAGGCCGCGGGCCGAGGCGAGCATGGCCAGGGTGGCGATGAAGGGGACCATGCCGCCGTAGGCGATGAGGACGCCGTTCACGAGTCCGCAGCCGACGCCGACGATGACGGCCGTGAAGAGGATGCCGGCGAAGCCGAACTCCTGGGTGGCGAGGGTGGTGGCCCAGACGGAGGCGAGGGCGACGATCGCGCCGACGGACAGGTCGATGCCGCCGCTGGTGATGACGAAGGTCATGCCGACGGTGACGACGCCGATGACGGAGGCCTGGGTCAGGACGAGTTGGAGATTGGAGGTGGCGAGGAACTCGGCGGGCCGGGTGAGGCCGCCGACGGTCACCAGGACGGCGAGGACGCCGAGCAGGGAGAGGTTGCGGACGTCGGCCCTGACGCCGAGCGCCCTCCAACGGCTTTCCTCGGCCGGGGCCTTGGCCGGGGTGGTGAGGGTCATGCGGTCGGGCTCCCTTCCATCACGAGGTCGAGTACGCGGTGTTCGTCGAGGTCGCGGGCGGGCGCCGTGTGGACGACGCGGCCTTCGCGGAGGACCAGGACGCGGTCGGCGAGGCCGAGGACCTCGGGGACCTCGCTGGAGACGAGGAGGACGGCGAGGCCTTCGTCGGCGAGGCGGCGGATGACGGCGTAGAGCTCCGCGCGGGCGCCGACGTCGACGCCGCGGGTGGGTTCGTCGAGGAGGAGGACGCGGCAGCCGCGGAGCAGCCAGCGGGCGAGGACGGCTTTCTGCTGGTTGCCGCCGGAGAGGGTGCGGACGGGGGCCTCGGGCCGGTCGGGGCGGAGGGAGAGGGTGCGGGTGGCGGCGCGGGCCGCCTGGCGTTCCGCGGTGCGGTCGAGCCAGCCTCCGCGGGAGAAGCGGGCGAGGGTGGAGACGGAGACGTTGCTGGTGACGGATTCGAGGAGGAGCAGGCCCTGGGCCTTGCGTTCCTCGGGGGCGAGGCCGAGTCCCGCGCGGACGGCGGCGGGGACGCTGCCGGGGCGCAGGGGCCGGCCGTCGACGAGGACGCGTCCGGCTGTGGGTCGGCGTGCTCCGTAGACGGTCTCCAGGATCTCGGAGCGGCCGGAGCCGACGAGTCCGGCGAGGCCGACGATCTCTCCGGGGCGGAGTTCCAGGTCGATGTCCTCGAACTCGCCTTGTCTGGTGAGGCCTTGGACCTGGAGGACGGGTGCGGTGGTGGGTGGGTGCGCGGGTCGGTCGGGGAAGACGTACGGGAGGTCCCGGCCGGTCATGAGGGCGACGACGTCGCGGGTGGGGGTGGTGGCGGGGAGTCCGCGGGCGACGGCCCGGCCGTCCTTGAGGACGGTGACGCGGTCGCCGATGCGGCGGATCTCCTCCAGGCGGTGGGAGATGTAGACGACGGCGACCCCGTCGGCGGTGAGGTCGGCGACGATGCGGAAGAGGTTGGCGACCTCGTCGGGGTCGAGGGCGGCGGAGGGTTCGTCCATGACGATGAGGCGGACGTCGTGGGAGAGGGCGCGGGCCATCGAGACGATCTGGCGCTGGGCGGCGGAGAGTTCGCGGAGGTGGCGGGCGGGGTCGATCTCGGGGTGGCCGAGCCGGGCGAGGAGGGCCGCGGTGGCGGTGCGGGCGGCGCGGCCCTTGACGAAGCCGGCGGTGGAGGGTTCGTGGCCGAGGTGGACGTTCTCGGCGACGGAGAGTCCTTCGACGAGGTCGAGTTCCTGGTAGATGGTGGCGATGCCGAGGCGGACGGCGGCGCTGGGGGTGCGGAGCCGGACGGTTTCGCCGTTCCAGGTGATGTGGCCGGCGTCGGGTTGGTGGGCGCCGGCGAGGACCTTGATGAGGGTGGATTTGCCGGCGCCGTTCTGGCCGAGGAGGCAGTGGACCTCGCCGGGGGCGACGTCGAGGTCGACGCCGTCGAGGGCGCGGACGCCGGGGAAGGACTTGGTGATGCCGGACATGGTGAGCAGGGGTGGTTGTTGTGCTGGGGCCATGGCGGAGTTCCCCTCGGCGGGTGCGGGTGGCGCCGGAGCGGGTGGTTGAGGTGGGCCCGACGGTGCGGGCCGGTGGGTGGTGTGTGGGCACCCTCCCCCGGGGCTTCGCCTGGGAGGTACCCCCAGCCCTGCGGAACGACTGCCCACACACCACTGACGAACCGGGCGGCGTCGCTGCTCGTGACGGCTCGGGTTACGCCGGGGAGAAGAGGTGGTCGCTGATGAGGCGGGCCGCGCCGGTGACTCCGGCGGTCTGGCCGAGTTCTCCGAGGACGATGGGGAGGTTGTTGGTGGCCAGGGGCAGGGACTGCCGGTAGACCTGGGTGCGGACACTGGCGAGGAGGTGGTGACCGAGGCCGGTGACGCCGCCGCCGATCACCACCAGACCGGGGTTGAAGAAGCTGACGAGTCCGGCGATGACCTGCCCGACGCGTTGGCCGCCCTCGCGGATGAGGGCGAGTGAGGTGGGGTCGCCCGCGGCGGCGGCCGCGGCGACGTCGACGGCGGTGAGTCGGCCGGCCGCCGCGAGGCGGGCCGCCAGCTCCTCCGACCTGCCGCCGCGCGCCGCGTCCTCGGCGTCGCGGGCCAGGGCGGCGCCACTGAAGTGGGCTTCCAGGCAGCCTGTGTTGCCGCAGGCGCAGGGGCGGCCGTCGGGGTCGACCTGGATGTGGCCGATGTCGCCGGCGCTGCCTGTCGTGCCGCGGTAGACCTCGCCGCCGACGACGATGCCGCAGCCGATGCCGGTGCCGATCTTGATGCAGAGGAAGTCGCCGACGGAGCGGGCGACGCCCGCGTGCTGCTCGCCCATGGCCATGAGGTTCACGTCGTTGTCGACCATGACGGGGCAGCCGAGTTCCTGGCTGAGGGCTTCCCTGACGGGAAAGCCGTCCCAGCCGGGCATGATCGGCGGGGCGACCGGGACGCCTTCGGGGAAGCGGACGGGTCCGGGGACGCCGATCCCGGCGCCGTCGAAGCCTTCGGCGATGCCTGTGTCGCGGAGCTTCGCCGCCATCGACAGGGCTTGTTCGAAGACGGCGACGGGTCCTTCGCGGACGTCCATGGGGTGGTTGAGGTGTCCGAGCACCTCCAACTCGGCGTTGGTGACGGCGACATCGATGGAGGTGGCGCCGATGTCGATGCCGAGGAAGCGGAGTTCGGGTGCGAGCCGGATGTTGTGGGAGCGGCGGCCGCCCCGGGAGGCGGCGAGGCCGTCGGCGACGACGAGTCCGGTCTCCAGGAGGCGGTCGACCTCGACGGCGAGCTTGGAGCGGGAGAGGTCGATCTGATCGCCCAGCTGTGCGCGGGAGTTGGGGCCTCCGTCGCGCAGCAGGCGGAGGAGTCGCGCCTGGTGCTTGTTGGCGGGTCGTGCCGTCATGCGTCTCACGCGTCCCTCCCTCTCGTCGCACGCTCTCCTTCGGGCTTTCGGCAGGAACGTAGCAGTGGGGTTCCGGGGTGGGAAGAAGTAGCGCAGGATTCCGGGCAGACTTTTTCTCCGATGGGGACAAAGGAGGGGTGGGGTGGGACGAAGGGTGTGGGGCTTCGGTGGTCAGCGGACCTCGACGAGGCGGGCCGAGACCACCACGTTGCCCTCGTAGCCGGTCTCCTGGGTGAAGGTGCCGCCGCAGGTGATGAGCCGCAGTTCGGGGTGGCCGGAGTCGCCGTAGACCCGTTCGGCGGGGAAGCCTTCCTTGGGGACGACCTCGACCCCGTACACGGCGAAGACCGCGGTCCGTCCGTCGCGGCGGACGATCTCCACGCGGCGGCCCTTGGTGAGGGCGCCGAGGTCGTAGAAGACGGCCCGGCCGCTCGGGGTGTCGACATGGCCGACGACGACGGCGGTGCCGCGTTCGCCGGGGGTGACCGCGCCGGTGAACCAGCCCGTGAGGTGGTCGTCCTCGGGTGGCGGGGCCTCGATCCAGCCGTCCGCGTCGAGGCCGACCTCCGTGACGGGCGCGTCGACCCGGACCGCCGGGACCCGGACCCGGACGGGCGGTGAGGCGGGCAGCGGTTCCGTTACGGAGTCGGGGGCGGGCCACGCGCCGGCGGCCCTGGTCCCGTCGGGCGCGGCGACGGCGAGGGGCTGCGGAGGGCCTTCGGCGCCGAGCTCCTCCGCGCCGCCGCGCACGAGGTGCACGCCGACCAGGAGGACGACGGCGACGACGCCCCAGGCGCCGCGCGTCCCCGTTCCGTTCGACCCCTGCACCGCCGCGCTCCTCCGTTCCGGCCGTCCCTGCCGTCCCGCGTGGGTGTGTTGGCGCCCCTCCGCCCCGGTCCTCGTCACACCGGGGCGGAGGGGCAGTCTCGGGCCCCCTGGTACCGACTGCCGTCAGAGGCTGCCGCCGGCGCCGCGGCGGCGGGTCAGGACCACGGCCGCGCCGAGCGCTCCGGCGATCAGCACGACACCCGTGACGAGTTCTGTGACGCCGAGTCCTTCGTCGGCGGCACCGGCCTCGGAACCGAACCCGGCCTTCACGCCCTTGTGGGCGCCGGGGGACGTGTCGGGTCCTGTGACGTCGCCCTTGTCGTGGTCCGGGCCGGTGTGCGGGGCGATGGTGAGGCTCGCGGTGCCACGCTCGCCCTTGCAGTCGAAGGTGATGTCGTAGCGGGCGCCGGCCTTGGCGTCGAAGTCGATCGTGGCGGTGCCCGAGCGGCCCTCGCTCAGGGTCACCGTGTCGAAGACGCCGGAGGTCACGGTCACGGACGGCACTTCGCAGCCGTCGGAGGTGAGGGTGACGGTGCCGCCGGGGGCGATCGTCGCGGGCGTGACGGAGAACCCGAACGACGTGATGTTCGGTTCGTTCTCCTCCGCCAGGGCCGTCGGCGCCGCCGCGAGCCCCAGGGCCGCGGCGGAGAGCAGGGCGGCGGAAGCGGTACGTATCGCGCGCATGACGGTCCTCCCGATCACGCGAGGGTGCGGAGGCGGAGCGATTCCGCGCCCGGTGCTGGAAGACCCTCACCGCGATCGAAGCTAGGTCCGCCCCCGGCGCGCCGCCACCGGGCTCCGCCGAACGGGGCATGACCGGCAGTGCGGGGGTCGGCCCCCGACCGCGTCCCGGCAGGGTCCCGGCCGACCCCCGGCCGAGCCCCGGTAGGGACCCCGCCCCGCGGCCCGTTCCGCGCTACGGAACCCGGATGACCTGCCCCGCGTACGAGAGGTTGCCGCCGAAGCCGAAGAGCAGCACCGGGGCGCCGGAGGGCAGTTCTCCGCGTTCGACGAGCTTGGCGAGTGCCAGCGGGATCGAGGCGGCGGAGGTGTTGCCGGAGTCGATGACGTCGCGGGCGACGATCGCGTTGACGGCGCCGATCTTCGCCGCGAGCGGCTCGATGATCCGCAGGTTGGCCTGGTGCAGGACCACGCCCGCGAGCTCCTCGGGGGCGATGCCGGACCGCTCGCAGGTCTTGCGGGCGAGCGCCGGCAGCTGCTGGGTGGCCCAGCGGTAGACGGACTGGCCCTCCTGGGCGAAGCGCGGCGGGGTGCCCTCGATCCGGACGGCGTTGCCCATCTCGGGGACCGATCCCCACAGGACGGGGCCGATGCCGGGCGTGTCCCCCGGGGCCGCGTCGTCCACGGCCTCGACGATCGCGGCGCCCGCGCCGTCGCCGACGAGGACGCACGTGGTGCGGTCCGTCCAGTCGCAGACCTCGGTCATCTTGTCGGCGCCGATGACCAGGACCCGGCGGGCGCCCCCGGCCCGTACGGCGTGGTCGGCGGTGGCCAGGGCGTGGGTGAAGCCCGCGCAGACCACGTTCAGGTCCATGGTCGCGGGCGAGGTCATGCCGAGGCGGGCGGCGACGCGGGCGGCCGTGTTGGGCGAGCGGTCGATCGCGGTGGAGGTGGCGACGAGGACGAGGTCGATGTCGTCCGGGGCGAGGCCGGCGGCGGCCAGGGCCTTGCCGGCGGCGTGGGCGGCGAGCTCGTCGACGGGCTCGTCCGGTCCGGCGACGTGCCGGGTGCGGATGCCGACCCGGCTGGTGATCCACGCGTCGTCGGTGTCGACCAGTTCCGCGAGGTCGTGGTTGGTGAGCACCTTCGCGGGCTGGTAATGCCCAAGCGCGGCGATGCGAGTGCCCGTCATACCGGGACCCCCTCGGTGGTTCGTTCGTCCGGCAGGATCCCCCAGTCTTGCCAGCGACTGATGGGTAACAGGTGACGTAAACCACCAACATTCACCCGTACTGCTTGGCCGACCATGACAAGGGCCGGGGTGGGGCAAGGGTCCCGGGTGACGGAGAATGGCCCCGCCAGGGCCGTTTCCGTCGCGATTTCGCGGCCTCACGGCCTTCCACGCGAGAGAATCGAGTGCGATCACGATGGGACGGGTCACCGAGCGGCGGCGTGTCATGCGGATCCGCGGCGGGGCGGTGAACACGCGCCCCGACACCCTGGTGGCGGAGGAGCCGCTGGAGATCCGGCTGAACGGCAAGCCGATCGCCATCACCATGCGCACCCCGGGGGACGACTTCGCGCTCGCGGCGGGCTTCCTCGTGAGCGAGGGTGTCCTGGCCGCCGCCTCGGACGTGCGGAACATCGTGTACTGCGCCGGGGCGACGGACGACGGCCGGAACACGTACAACGTGGTGGACGTGCAGCTGGCGCCGGGCGTGGTCGTCCCGGACATCTCGCTCGAGCGGAACGTCTACACGACGTCGTCGTGCGGGCTGTGCGGGAAGGCCAGCCTGGACGCGGTGCGCACGACGGCGCGCTTCCCGATCGCCGACACGCCTCCCGTGCGGCTCGCGCCCGCGCTGCTGTCCGTCCTGCCGGAGCGGTTGCGGGCGGCGCAGCGGGTCTTCGACTCGACCGGTGGGCTGCACGCGGCGGCGCTGTTCACGGAGGACGGCGAGCTGCTCGACGTACGGGAGGACGTGGGCCGGCACAACGCCGTGGACAAGCTGGTGGGGCGGGCGCTGCAGGAGGGGCTGCTGCCGCTGGAGCGGGCGGTGCTGCTGGTGTCGGGGCGGGCGTCGTTCGAGCTGGCGCAGAAGGCGGTGATGGCGGGGATCCCGGTGCTCGCCGCGGTGTCGGCGCCGTCCTCGCTCGCGGTGGACCTGGCGGCCGAGACGGGGCTGACGCTGGTCGGCTTCCTGCGCGGGGAGAACATGAACGTGTACGCGGGCGAGCACCGGATCGCCGTCTAGGCCGTGTCCGGCCTAGGGGGTGTCCGGCCTAGGGGGTGTCCGGCCTAGGGGGTGTCCGGAAAAGCAGCGTCGGCTGCCCGCGGGCCAGGCGGGGCTTTCCGGACACCCCCTAGGGCCTATCCGACGCTGATCCGCCGGACAGGCCCTGGGTGCGGGGCTCAGGGGTCGGGGCCCAGAGTCCGTCGGCCTCGCCGCGGGCGAGGTGTTCGGCGTAGACGCCGACCTTCCAGGTGATGACGGAGCGGCACTCCTCCAGAGCCTGGATCTGGGCGTCGACGCGCTGCCGGTGGGCATCGAGGAGTCGCAGGCGTTCCGCCTCGTTGCCCCGGCCGTGCCGCACGAGCTCGGCGAACCGCTTGAGGTCGGCCAACGGCATCCCGGATTCCCGTAGCTTGACGCAGATCTGGAGCCAGTCGACATCGAGGGTGGTGTACCGCCGCCGACCGCCGGCCGTGCGTTGGATCGGTCCGACCAGCAGGCCCTCGCGCTCGTAGAAGCGCAGAGCGTGCACGGTGAGTCCGGTCCGCTCGGCCACCTCGCCGATGGCCAGTGGCTCCGCAGGAGTCTCGATGGCTGCCATGCACCACAGCCTAGGACTTGATCTAGACCTCGCTCTAGATCGTAGCGTCGTGAGCATGACCAGCACGGATCAGCAGCCGCTCGGCTCGCCCTTCTCCGCCACCAGCACCGCCCAGGACATCACCGCCGGCCTCGATCTCTCCGGCACGAGCGCCGTCGTGACCGGGGGCTACTCCGGACTCGGCTTGGAGACCACCCGCGCCCTGGCTGCCGCCGGGGCCCGGGTCGTCGTCCCCGCGCGCCGACCCGACATCGCCCGCGCCGCGCTCGCGGACGTGGAGGGCTGCGAGGTCGTCCCCATGGACCTGGCGGACCTCGACAGTGTGCGCGCCGCCACCGCACGGATCGGCAGCTCCCTGACCAGGATCGACCTGCTCATGGCCGTCGCCGGAGTCATGGCCACCCCCGAACGCCACGTGGGGCCCGGCTGGGAGAGCCAGCTCACGGCCAACCACTTCGGGCACTTCGCCCTCGTCTGTGAGCTCTACCCTCTCCTGGCCGCCGCCGGCGGTGCTCGCGTCGTGGTCAACAGCTCCGCCGGCCACACCCTGACCGACATTCGCTGGCACGACCCGCACTTCCGTACCGGCTACGACAAGTGGCTGGCCTACGGCCAGGCCAAGACCGCCAACGCTCTCTTCGCCGTGCACCTCGACGCCCTCGGCCGCGGCGACGGCGTCCGGGCGTTCGCGCTCCACCCGGGCAAGATCATCACCGGGCTGCAGCGGGAGATGGCACTCCAGGAGCAGATCGACCGCGGGTGGGTGGACGAGCGCGGCAGGGTGATCGGCGCCGGCTTCAAGACCCCGGCTCAGGGCGCCGCCACCGGCCTGTGGGCCGCCACTTCCTCGCTCCTCGACGGCCTCGGCGGCCTCTACCTGGAGGACTGCGACATCGCCGGCGTCTCCGCTCCCGGCGCTCCCATGGACGATGGCGGAGTCCGCGCCTACGCCATCGACCCGGATTCGGCCGCACGGCTGTGGGACCTGTCCGTCGCCGCGACCGGTGCCGCCCCGATCGCCCGATGACCCCGCGCCGCCTCCCGCGTGCGGCACCGGCGCTGGTGGGTGCGGGGGTCAGTTCTTCGGCGGGTCGATCATCTGCAGGGCGAGGGTGGCCGGGGGCTCGGCGATGCCGGGGCCGCCGGCCTTCGTCCAGACGAGGATGTCGTCGAGGCAGTCGTCGTCGAGGGTGAAGCCGATCCAGGCGGCCCGGCCGCCGCGCCTGCGGCCCTCGGTGGAGGGCTGGACGACGATGATGTTGGCCTGGGCGCAGGGGCCGAGGCAGTCGCTCGTACGGACGGCGAGTCGGCCGCCGGAGGCCGCGGCGGCCTCGCGGAGCCGGGCGAGCTGGGCCGCGTGGTCGGTGCCGGGGTTCTTGCGGGCGTCGCCGCAGCAGCAGCCGCGGCAGACGACGAGGGAGCAGGGGCGGGCCCCGTACCGTATCGGGACTGGGGTCACGCGGGGCCGTCCAGGGTGATCGCCGAGACGGGTGCGACGGTGCCGAGGCGGGGGAAGTCGAGCTCGACGGAGGCCCGGTGTTCGTCGGCGGTGAGGGCGGTCATGGCGTCCTCGGCGAAGACGAGGTCGTAGCCGAGGTCGCCGGCGGCGCGGGCGGTGGACTCGACGCCGAGGTTGGTGGCGATGCCGCCGAGGACGAGGGTCGTGGCGCCGACTCCGGTGAGCAGTGCGTGGAGTCCCGTGTCGTGGAAGCCGCCGATGGTGCGCTTCACGACGACGTGGTCGCCGGCCTGGACGAGGTCGGGGACGAGCTCGCTGCCGGGCGGCTGGGTCGCGATGTTCGGCCGTTCGACGCGGATGTGGACGACGGGCGCTCCGGCGGCCCGGAAGGTGTCGGCGAGCCGGGCCGCGGCGGCGAGGACGTCGGTGCCGGGGCGCGGGGCGAGGGGCAGCGCGACGATCCGCTCCATCAGGTCGACGAGGACGAGTGCGGTGCGGCCGGGATCGAGAGAGGGCATGGGAGCACCGTAGCGGCCCGGATGATCATCGTGGGGCGGGTGGGGGTGTGATCCGGCCGACGGGTGCGGGGTGCGGGGCGGAGGTGGCCGGAAGCGGCTCCCTGGGGTCGTGGGAGCGGCGTCTGGCGATGACGGCGCAGACCATCAGCTGCATCTGGTGGAAGAGCATCAGCGGGAGTACGGCAAGGGAGGCGTGGGCGCCGAAGAGGACGCTGGCCATGGGAAGTCCGGCCGCGAGGCTCTTCTTGGAGCCGGCGAACTGGATGGCGACGCGGTCGGCCCGGTCGAAGCCGAGGCGCTTCGCCCCGTACCAGGTCAGGGTCAGCATGACGGCGAGGAGGACGGCCTCGACGGCGAGGAGCAGCCCGAGGCGTGCCGGGGTCACGAGCTGCCAGACGCCGGCGACCATGCCCTGGCTGAAGGCGGTGTAGACGACGAGGAGGATCGAGCCCCGGTCGACGCGGCCGAGGATCTTCTTGTGGCGGACGAGGAAGCCGCCGACCCAGCGGCGCAGGAGCTGTCCGGCGAGGAAGGGCACGAGGAGCTGGAGGACGATCTTCAGGAGGGAGTCGGCGGAGAGGCCGCCGGTGCTGCCGCCGAGGAGGAGGGCGGCGAGGAGCGGGGTCAGGACGATGCCGGCGAGGGAGGAGAAGGAGCCGGCGCAGATCGCGGCGGGAACGTTTCCGCGGGCGATGGAGGTGAAGGCGATGGAGGACTGGATGGTGGAGGGCACGAGGCAGAGGAAGAGCAGTCCGCTGAAGAGCTGCGGGGTGAGCACGGTGGGGACGAGGCCTCGTGCGGCGAGTCCGAGGAGCGGGAAGAGCAGGAAGGTGCAGGCGAGGACGGTGAGGTGGAGTCGCCAGTGCCGGAGGCCGTCGAGTGCCTCGCGGGTGGAGAGCCGGGCCCCGTAGAGGAAGAAGAGCAGTGCCACGGCCGCGGTAGAGGCGCCCTTCGCGACGGTGGCGGCGGCCCCGGACGCGGGCAGCAGCGCGGCGAGGCCGACGGTGCCGAGCAGCGCCAGGACGAACGCGTCGACGGGGAGCCGGGACGGCAGGCGGGGTGCGGGGATGCGGAGGGGGGTGCGGCGGTTCATGGGCTTCAGCTCTGTGGAGTACGGGGTGCCCTTCCATCCTGGTCCAGCGGGTGGTGATCGGGAATCCCGTACAGCGCTCTGACTGTCATCGCGATCCGTGATGAGCGAGGGGTACGGTCGTCCTGTGTACGAACCGACGCAGTTGCGCACGTTTCTCGCCGTGGCCCAGACGCTGAGCTTCACGCAGGCCGCGCGGCGGCTGGGCGTGCGGCAGTCGACGGTCAGCCAGCACGTCCGTCGCCTCGAGGAGGCGACGGGGCGTCCTCTCTTCTCGCGGGACACGCACAGTGTGGAGCTGACGGAGGACGGTGAGGCGATGCTGGGTTTCGCGCGCGCGATCCTCCAGGCGCACGAGCGGGCCGCGGCGTGGTTCGGCGGGACGCGGCTGCGGGGGCGGCTGCGGTTCGGGGCGTCGGAGGACTTCGTGACGACGCGGCTGCCGGAGATCCTGGAGTCCTTCCGGCGCGAGCACCCCGAGGTCGACCTGGAGCTGACGGTCGAGCTGTCGGGGACGCTCCAGGCGCGGCTGGCGCAGGGCCGGCTGGATCTGATCCTGGCGAAGCGGCGCGGTGAGGGGGGCGAGGGCGGTGAGGAGAGCGAGGGGCGGCTCGTCTGGCAGGACTCGCTGATCTGGATCGGGGCGCCGGGGCTGCGGGTCGAGCCGGACCGGCCGGTGCCGCTCATCCTGTTCCCGCCGCCGGGCATCACGCGGGCGCGGGCGTTGGAGGCGTTGCAGGCGCAGGGCCGGGCGTGGCGGATCGCGTGTACGAGTTCCAGCCTGAGCGCGAACGTCGCGGCGGCGCGGGCGGGGCTCGGGGTGATGGCGCACACGCGGGGCCTGGTGCCGGAGGGGCTCGTCCCGGTGCCGGCGCGTGCGGGGCTTCCGGAGCTGGGCGAGGTCGGTTTCGTGCTGTTGCGGGGGCGGCGGGGCGGTGCGACGCAGGAGGCGGCGGACGCGCTGGCGGAGGCGATCCTGGCGGGCGGCGACCGCCTGCACCGACCGCGCTGATCCGGGGCGCGGGCGGGGCGGGGCGCGGGTCTTCGGAAGCCCGTTCGGATCGGCCATGTCGGCTTCGTACCGCCCTTCCGTGCGCAGGGGGTACAGATTCCGTGGAGATTCGCGCCGGGTGGACGTACCGAGCGGTCTGCAATGCACCCGCCGTACCCGCGACTTGGTCTCCTCACCCGCCCTGACCTGTAGGAACGCGGAATGTCCCGGCTTGGTGAAGGCCCTCCCGCCGGGCAGGCGGGTGGGGTACCGTCACCCGCGCCGTACGGAGCGCGACAGCGGTCCCTTTCAGCCATCGAGCGACGAGCCGGCGAGGGCCTACCCGACCCTGATCCGCCGGGCAGGCCCTGAGGAAGGGAGAGCAGGCCAGTGCGCGAGTTCACCGTGCCGCCCGTCGCGGCGGCACCTCAGGTCGGCGGTCTGGCGGACGCCGTGTTCGAGCATGCTCTCGCCGACCCGGACCGGGTCGCGTTCGGCCGCAAGGGCCCGGACGGGGAGTGGCGGGACGTGACGTCCGCGATGTTCCGGGACGAGGTCCTCGGTCTCGCGAAGGGGCTGATCGCGCAGGGTGTGCGGTTCGGCGACCGGGTCGCGATCATGTCCCGTACCCGCTACGAGTGGACGCTCTTCGACTTCGCGCTGTGGACGCTGGGCGCGCAGCCCGTGCCGATCTATCCGACGTCCTCCGCCGAGCAGGTCTTCTGGATGCTGCACGACTCCGAGGTCACGGCGTGTGTGGTGGAGCACGAGGACCACGCGATGACGATCGGGTCGGTGATCGACCGGCTCCCCCGGCTCCAGCGCCTGTGGCAGCTGGACTCGGGGGCGGGAGCCGTGGCCGAGCTGACGGCGGCGGGCGCGGAGATCGACGAGGACGTCGTGCAGCGGCACCGGCGGGCGGTGACGCCCGAGTCGGTGGCCACGGTCATCTACACCTCGGGGACGACGGGCCGCCCGAAGGGCTGTGTGATCACCCACGCGAACTTCATGTTCGAGTCGGACATGCTGACCGGCCGCTGGGACCCGGTCTTCCGGTCCCGGCCCGGGGAGCAGGCGTCGACCCTGCTGTTCCTGCCGCTGGCGCACGTCTTCGGGCGGATGGTGGAGGTGGCGGCGGTCCGGGCCGGGGTGAAGCTGGGGCACCAGCCCGTGATGGCGGCCGCGGAGCTGCTGCCGGATCTGGCGGCGTTCCGGCCGAGTTTCGTCCTCGCCGTCCCGTACGTCTTCGAGAAGGTCTTCCACGCGGCCCGGCGCAAGGCGGAGCGCGAGGGGCGTGCGGCGCCCTTCGACAAGGCCGTGGAGGTGGCGGTCGCGTACGCAGAGGCGCTGGAGCACAAGGCGTTCGGCACGGGCCCGGGTCCGTCGGCCGCGCTGCGCGTGCAGCACCAGTTCTTCGAGAAGACGGTGTACGGGAAGGTCCGCGCCGCGCTGGGCGGGCGGATGCGGCACGCGATGTCGGGCGGCTCGGCGATGGCCCGCCGGCAGGGCCTGTTCTTCGCGGGCGCCGGGATCACGGTCTTCGAGGGGTACGGGCTGACCGAGTCGTCCGCCGCGGCCACCGCGAACCCGCCGGAGCGGACGCGGTACGGCACGGTCGGGCAGCCGGTCCCGGGGACGACGGTGCACATCGCGGAGGACGGCGAGGTGTGGCTGCACGGCGGGCAGGTGTTCTCCGGTTACCTGAACGACCCTCGGTCGACCTCCGCCGTCCTCAACGACGGCTGGCTGGCCACGGGTGACCTGGGGTCGCTCGACGAGGACGGCTATCTGACGATCACCGGGCGGAAGAAGGAGATCCTGGTGACCTCGGGCGGCAAGAGCGTCGCGCCGTCGGGTCTGGAGGAGCGGGTGCGGGCGCATCCGCTGATCGCCCAGTGCATCGTCGTGGGCAACGACCGGCCCTACATCGCCGCGTTGGTGACGATCGACCAGGAGGCGGTGGAGCACTGGCTCGCGATGCAGGGGCGGGTGCCGCTGTCGCCGGCCGAGCTGGTGCGCGATCCGTCGCTGGAGACGGAAATCCGGCGGGGTGTGGTGGCGGCCAACACGCTGGTGTCGCAGGCGGAGTCGATCCGTACGTTCCGGATCCTGGCGCATCCGTTCAGCGAGGAGCACGGGCTGCTGACTCCTTCGCTGAAGCTGAAGCGGAAGGCGATCGAGCGGGCGTACGCGGCGGAGGTCGAGGCGCTGTACGGGTGACGGGGCCCGGCCGAGTAGTGACGGGGGCGCCGGCCGAGCAGTTCTGACGCATCATCAATTGACGTTGCGTCAGTTATTGACGGTTCATCAGCTCGGTCACAGAATGCGGTCACCCGACGGAGGGACGACCGAACGTGCTGCGACCGATCCGCACCCTCGCCGCCGCATCAGCGGCCCTGCTCCTCGCCACCGCCTGCAACTCGGCCTCCACCGGCGGGACTTCGGAGAAGCCCGGCGCCCCCGGAGCATCCGTACGCGGAGTCACCGCCGACGCGATCAAGGTCGGCGGCATCGTCTCCATGACCACCGCGAGCGGCTACTCCAAGAAGGACACCGATCTCGGCGCCAAGGCGCGCTACGACCGGGCCAACGCCGAGGGCGGTGTCAACGGCCGCAGGATCGACTACCTGGGCGCCGAGGACGACGGCCAGGACCCGGCCAGGAACCTCGCGGCGGCGCGCAAGCTCGTCCAGCAGGACAAGGTCTTCGCCGTCTCCCCCATGAGCTCGGTCACCTTCGCCGGAGCCGACTTCCTCGACGGCCAGAAGGTCCCCACCGTCGGCTGGGGCACGCTTCCCTCGTTCTGCGGACCGAAGCACATCTACGGCTTCAACGGCTGCCTCGTCCCGACCCCGGGCGGCACCCTCAACCAGACCTGGCCGGAGGGGCTCGCCACCGTCCTCGGCGGCGCCCGGGGGAAGTCGGTCGCGCTGATCGCCGGCGACAGCGACGCGGGCAAGTTCGGCATCCGTACCTTCACCCAGGGCTTCAAGGCGGCCGGCTTCACCCTCGCGTACGCCAAGGCCTCGGTGCCCGCGACCTCCATGCCGAGCGACTGGTCGGCGTACACCAAGGAGATCCTCCGCTCGGGTCCCGGCGGCTCCGCGCCCGACGCCGTCGTCTCGGTGATGCAGACCCCGTACAACATCGGCCTGTTCACCGCGCTCAAGCGGTCAGGCTACAAGGGCGTCATCTCCGACCCGACCGACTACGACCCGGGGCTGCTCGCGAAGGACGCGACACGGCAGGCGCTCGACGGGGTGCACGTGCTGCTGCAGTTCCAGCCCTTCGAGGCGTACAGCCCCGCGATGACGCAGTTCAAGGCGGACATCAAGAAGGCAGCCGGCGGGAAGGATGTGCCGCTCAACATGCACATGATGACGGGGTACATGTCGGCCGACCTCTTCCTGTCCATCGCCGCGAAGGCGGGCAAGGAGCTGACCGTCGAGTCCTTCCAGAAGGCCGCGAGCGGCTTCTCCGACACCGGCACGCTCGTCGGCGACCGCGCCGAGCCCAAGGGGCAGAAGGAGAGCTTCGGCTGCGGGGCGCTCGTCCGGCTGAAGAACGGCCGCTACGAGGTGGCGGTGCCGTTCAAGTGCTATCCGGCGATCCCCTTCGGCTAGGGGCGCCTCGCCGTGGGTGACCTGCTGGGCTTCGTGCTGAGCGGGCTGGTCTCGGGCGCGCTGTACGCGCTGCTCGCGACCGGCCTCGTGCTCTCGTACTCCGCCTCCGGACTCTTCAACTTCGCGCATGGCGCCACCGCCTACCTGTGCGCGCTCGCCTTCTACGAGCTCCACTCCGGCTTCGGCTGGCCCGCCGTGCCGACGGCGCTGCTGCTCGTGTGCGTCGTCGCGCCCGCGCTCGGCTGGGGCCTTGACCGGCTGATGTTCCGCAAGCTGGCCCGGGTCGGCGAGACGGCGCAGATCGTGGCCACGATCGGCCTGCTGGTCGCCCTGCCGGCGGCCGGCCTGTGGGTGGTCGAGCTCCTGGAGCGGGCCGGCGCCCCGGTCCAGCCCGCCGAGAACCAGTTCGGGCTCCCCGGGGTGGGCCCGAGCCCCGCGGTGTCGTGGCAACCCCTCGACGGCGTCGGCATCGACTCCGACCAGCTGATCACCTGGGTCGCGACGGCCCTGGTGGCGGCCGGTCTGTGGGTCCTGATGCGGCACACCCGGCTCGGTCTGCGGCTGCGGGCGGCCGTCGACAACCGCTCGCTGACGGAGCTGCGGGGCATCAGCGCGGACCGGCTGTCCTCGATCGCGTGGATGCTGTCCTCGGGCCTCGCGGGTCTCGCCGGGGTCCTCGCGACCCCGCTCCTCGGCCTCTCCGCCCACGACTACACACTGTTCCTGTTCGTCTCCGCGACCGCGGCGGTGCTCGGGCGGTTCCTCTCCGTGCCGCTCGCGTTCGCGGGCGGGCTCGGACTCGGCGTGCTGCAGAACCTGGTGGCGGGGTACGCCTCGTTCGCCGAGGACATCACCGGCTTCCGTACGGCGGTGCCGTTCCTGATCCTCTTCGGCGGCCTCGTCGTCCTGGCGCGGCGGCGGCGCGCGGCGGGCACGGCCGCCGCAGATCCACCGCCGGTCGACTACCTCGCCGGGAAGGGCCGGGGCCGCCGATGGGGGGCCTGGGTGGTGGCGGGCGCACTCCTCGCGACGGCCTTCTACACGGTCACCACGCCGTTCTGGTCGGGGATCCTCGCGCAGGGCCTCGCGATCGGTCTCGTCTTCATGTCGTTCACGGTGGTCACGGGGCTCGGTGCGATGGTGTCGCTCGCCCAGGCGACGTTCGTGACGGGGGCGGCGCTGGTGGCGGGTCTCCTTATGAGCCGCGGCTGGCCCTTCGTGGCGGCGGCCGCGGTCGGTACGGCCGCGGCGGCGCTGCTCGGCGCGGTGGTCGCGCTGCCCGCGCTGCGGCTGGGCGGCCGGTCGCTGGCGCTGGCCACGCTGGCCCTCGCGTTCCTGGCGGACCAGGTGCTGTTCCAGGTGGGGTGGCTGCGCAACGGGGACACGGGCTGGGAGATCCCGCGTCCCGTCCTCGGCCCGCTGGACCTCGGCGACGACCGGGCGCTGGGGGTCGCGCTGGTCCTGCTGTCCGGGGCGGTCGTGTGGCTGCTGACCCTGCTGCGCGGCTCCCGCTGGGGCCGGGCCGTGCTCGCGGTCCGCTCGGCGCCGGAGGCCGCCGCGGCCTCCGGGGTGTCGGTGGTCCGCACGAAGCTCCTCGTCTTCACGGTGTCGGCGGGCCTCGCGGGCTTCGGGGGCGTGCTGTACGCCTCGTACAACACGCGGATCACGGCGACGGACTTCACGGCGATGACGGGCCTGGTGTGGCTGGCGGTCGTGGTCGCGGCGGGGGTCCGGCGTCCGCAGTTCGCCGTGGTGGCCGGGCTGGCCTTCGCGGTGGTCCCGCACCTGCTGGCGACCTATGTGACGGAGTCCGCGCATCTGCCGGTGATCCTCTTCGGCCTCGCGGGCCTGGCCCTCGCGAACGACCCGGACGGGTACTGCGCGGCGCTGCCTTCGCGGTGGGCGGCGCGGGCGGCGGCTGTACGGGGGCGGGGTGACGCCCCGCCGGCGGCGGTGGAGGTGCCGGCGGCGGTGGCGGTGGCGGTGGCGGTGGCGGTTCCCGTGCCCGAGCAGGCACCGGCGCCCGAGTCGGCGTCCGATTCGTCGCGCGCCCCGGCGCTCGACCCGGCGCTCGATTCGTCGCGCGACCCGGTTCCCGCCGGAACCACGGCCATCCGCCGGGGACCCCGCGAGCCGGTGCCGAGGCCCGGATCCGAGCCGCCCGCGCTCGCGTTGCGCGGAGTGCGGGCCGGGTACGGGGGCGCGGCGGTGGTGCACGGGGTCGACCTGGAGGTGCGCGGCGGGGAGGTGCTCGTGCTGCTCGGACCCAACGGGGCGGGCAAGTCGACCCTGTGCCGGGTGGCCGCCGGCCTGCTCCGGCCGTCCGCCGGGCACGTACGGGTGGGGGGCCTGGACGCCACCCGGGACGACACCGTCCGGCGGGCCCGGCGTGGGGTGCGGCTCGCGCCCGAGGGGCGGGGGATCTTCGCCGGGCTGTCCATCGAGGAGAACCTGGCCCTGCAACTGCCCGCGCCCGAGGACCGGGACGCCGTGTACGCGCGTTTTCCCGCGCTCGCCTCCCGCCGCTCCGTCGCCGCAGGCTCCCTGTCCGGCGGCGAACAGCAGATCCTGGCGCTCGCCCCGCTCCTCCAGCGCCCGCCCACCGTCCTCGTCGCCGACGAGCCCTCCCTCGGGCTCGCGCCCCGCGTCGTGGACGAGGTCTTCCGCCTCCTCACCGAGCTGCGGGCGAGCGGCACGGCGCTGCTCCTCGTCGAGGAGAAGGCGGCCGAGGTCCTCGGTGTCGCCGACACCGTCGCGTACCTCTCACAGGGCGGGATCGCCTGGTCCGGGCCGCGCTCCGAGGTGGACACGGACCGGCTCGCCGAGGCCTATCTGGGGACGGGAGTCCGTCGATGACGAGTGCGCTGCTCCACGCCGGCGGGATCGGCGTCCGCTTCGGCGGCGTCCACGCCCTGCGGGACGTGACCATCTCCGTACGCCCCGGGGAGGTCTGCGGACTCATCGGGCCGAACGGCGCCGGCAAGACCACGCTGTTCGACGTGCTGTCCGGCATCCGTCGGCCCGACGGCGGAAGCGTCACGTTCGCGGGCGAGGACATCACCCGCCGCTCCCCCGTGTGGCGGGCCCGCCACGGCATCCGCCGCACCTTCCAGCGCCAGCAGCTCTTCGGGCAGCTGACGGTGGCCGACAACCTGGTGGTGGCCCAGGACTGGCGGAGCGGGCTGCGGCCGGGGACGCGCCGCCACCGCGAGCGGGCCGACGCCGTGCTCCGCGAGTGCGGGCTCGACGCGCTCACCGGCTCGTACGCGGGCGCGCTGCCGGTCGGGCAGGCCCGGATGGTCGAGCTCGCCCGGGCCCTCGCCGACCCGCCCCGTGTGCTCCTCCTCGACGAACCCGCCTCCGGGACGACCGCCGAGGAGCGCCGTCGACTCGCCGTCGTCGTCCGCCACATGGCCGAGGAGGAGAACTGCGCGGTACTGCTCGTCGAGCACAACGTGGGCTTCGTGATGGAGCTGTGCTCGCGCGTCGTGGTCCTGGACCTCGGCCGCGTCCTGGCCGAGGGGACGGCCGCCGAGGTCCGGTCCGACCCGGCCGTACGCGAGGCGTACCTCGG
Source organism: Streptomyces gardneri (assembly GCF_006539185.1). GTDB lineage: Bacteria > Actinomycetota > Actinomycetes > Streptomycetales > Streptomycetaceae > Streptomyces > Streptomyces gardneri. The sequence goes on along the minus strand of NZ_BJMN01000042.1, from coordinate 70,769 downwards.
AGCGGCTCCACGCGCGGCGGAATGCGACGGGGGCTGAGATCGTTGCCCCAGGGAGTAATCCGACGACGTTAGGAACGACCGCACGTGAGCACGGACAGCAAGGTCCCTTCCCTCACCCTGAACAACGGCGTGCCGATGCCGCAGCTGGGCTTCGGCGTGTGGCAGGTGCCGGACGACGAGGCGGCGACGGCCGTGGCCACCGCCCTGGAGGCCGGCTACCGCTCGATCGACACGGCCGCGATCTACCAGAACGAGCGGGGCACCGGGCAGGCCGTGGCCGCCTCGGGGATCCCGCGCGAGGAGCTGTTCGTCACCACCAAGCTGTGGAACAGCGACCAGGGTTACGACGCGACGATGCGCGCCTTCGACGCCTCGCTGGAGAAGCTGGGCCTCGACCACGTCGACCTGTACCTGATCCACTGGCCGCTGCCGTCGAAGGACACGTACGTCGACACGTACCGGGCCTTCGAGAAGATCCACGCGGACGGGCGGGCGCGGGCGATCGGCGTCTCGAACTTCCTTCCCGAGCACCTGGAGCGGCTGATCGGCGAGACGTCCGTCGTGCCGGCCGTCAACCAGATCGAGCTCCACCCGCAGCTCCAGCAGTCGGCCTCGCGCGAGGCGCACGCCCGGCACGGCATCGCGACGGAGGCGTGGTCGCCGCTCGGCCAGGGCAAGGGGATCCTGGAGGTTCCGGCGATCGTGGCGATCGCGCGGAAGCACGGGCGGACGCCGGCCCAGGTGGTGCTGCGCTGGCATCTCCAGCTGGGGAACGTGGTGATCCCGAAGTCGGTGACCCCCTCGCGCATCCGCGAGAACATCGACGTCTTCGACTTCACGCTCGACCCGGAGGACCTGGCGGCGATCGCCGCGCTCGACGAGAACCGTCGTATCGGGCCGGACCCGGCGGAGTTCCACGTCGGCGCGTGAGCGGGCGTACGAGAGAGGGGGAACGGACCGTGAGTGGTGCTCCGAGTCCCGTCGAGGACGGTCTCTACCGGGTACGGAACGTGGCGAGCGGGCTGCTTCTCGAGGTGCCCGGAGGGTCGGCCCGCAGTGGCGCCAAGATGCACCAGGGGGTCGAGGACGGCGCCCCCGGGCAGCACTGGCACATCGCGACGGTGCCGAACGGCGGCGGCCTCTACCACCTGGTCAACGCGGCCAGCGGCAAGCGGCTCGACGTCATGAACGCGTCCACGGAGAACGGCGCGCTGATCCAGCAGTGGAAGCCGAACAACTTCGGCGCGCAGGAGTGGATCATCGAGCAGGACCTCCAGTCGCCGGGGACGGTGGCGCTCGTGAGCTTCGTCAGCGGGCTGTACCTGGAGGTCGCGGACGGCTCGCGGGAGGTGGGCGCGTCCGTACGGCAGTGGGAGGACACCGACTCCCCCTCCCAGTGGTGGCAGTTGGAGCCGGTGTCCTGAAGGCCGCGCCCGGGCCGTCAGCCCTTGCGGGCAGTGTGGACGGTCCGGGCCGTCAGATGGAAGAGGTCCGTGCGGTGGTGCAGGGACTTCTCGTCGGCCGGGTCGAGGAGCCGGTCGAGCGTCTTGCGGTCGTCCGCGTCGATCCGGTCGCCGAAGCCCTCGCGGAACCGCTGGTAGTGCGAGACGGCCAGCTCCCGGACGACCGGGGAGACGGGCGCGGGGACGTCCGTGAGGAAGGTGCGGGTGCCCGCGGGGGTGAGGCCGGCGTCGGCGAGGAGCGCCCGCCAGTCGTCCGGCTCGTCGACGGAGCCGGGAAGCCCGGCGCGCATCTCGCCGAACCAGTAGGCGTGGGCGGCGTCGAGGCGGGCTTCGAGGCCCGGTCGGCCGATGCCGATGTGCCAGGGCAGGTGGCGGGTGGGCAGGCCGCCCTCGACGAGCGCGATCATACCGCCGGGGCGCAGGAGGCCCGCGAACTCCGCGAGCGCGGCCCGCTGGTCGCCGATGTGGTGCAGGGAGTTGCCCGCCCAGACGAGGTCGGCCTCGCCGAGAATGCCGATGGCTTCGGGGAGTTCGGCGTGGAGGGTGGAGACGCGGGCGCCGAGGCCACGGGCCTCGGCACGGTCGCGGGCCCGTACGAGGAGTTCGGGGCTGCCGTCGACGGCGACGGTCTCGGCGACCGGGAAGGCCTCCGCGAGCAGGCTGGTGACGACACCGGGACCGCTGCCGATGTCGAGGACGCGCCGGACGCCGTGGACCGGGGCGAGCGTGCCGAGCCAGGCGGCGGCCTCGGTGTAGGCGGGACTCGCGATCTCGGCCTGCCGCTCCAGGAGCAGGGCCATCTCGCTCCAGTCCAGGTGGGTGCCGTCGTGGTGGTGGCCCGGGCTGTGGTCGTGGCTCTGCTGGTTGTGCTGGTTCTGCCCGTGGTCGTGGCCCTGGTGGGATGCGTGGTGCTGGCTCATGGTTCCAGGGTGCGGCGAGGCGCCCGGATGCGCGAGAAATGTTGCCGGTCCGGCAAAGAGTCTCCTGTTCATGTCGCCGGCCGGAGCGCTCAGCTCCGGGCGCGGTGCTCCTGCGGGCTGACGCCGCGTACCCGTTTGAAGGCGGCGCTCAGGGCGAAGGCGCCGCTGTATCCGACCTGTCGGGCGACCGCCTCGACGGTGGCGTCCGTCTCGCGCAGCAGATCGGCGGCGAGCGCGAGCCGCCAGTCCGTGAGGTACGCCATCGGGGTCTCGCCGACGAGCTCGGCGAAGCGGCGGGCGAGCGCGGCCCGGGAGACGCCGGACTTCGCCGCGAGCGAGGCGACGGTCCAGGGGTGGGCGGGGTCGTTCTGGAGGAGCCGCAGCGCCCGGCCGACGACCGGATCGCCCATGGCCTTGTACCAGGCGGGCGCCTCGGCTCCGGGCCGGGAGAACCAGGCGCGGACGACGGCGATGAGCAGCAGGTCGAGGACCCGGTCGAGGACGACGGTCTGGCCGGGTTCGTCGCGGGCGATCTCCTCGTCGAGGAAGGGCATCAGGGGGCAGGTCCACACGTCGGCGGGCAGGTGGAGCAGGGTCGGCAGGGCGTCGAGCAGCCGGCGGCCGACCTCGCCGTCCATCCGGTAGGTGCCGACGAGGACGGTGTTGCGGCCGTCCGGGGCGTTGCCCCAGGTCCGGACGCCGAGGCGCATGGTCTGGGCGAGCGGCTCCCCGCTGAGGGTGGTGCAGCCGCCGTCGGGACCGATGCGGGCGCGGGGCGGGGCGTCGGGGGCGCCGGCGACGGTGTACGGCTCCGGGCCGCGGGCGATGGCGATGTCGCCGGGCCGCAGGAGGACGGGTTCGCCGGCGTCGGGGACGACCCAGGCCTCGCCCTCGGTGACGCACATGAGGCAGAGGGGCGCGCCGTCCTCGATGCGGACGGACCAGGGCGGCTCCATGATCATGCGGAGCAGGAAGGCGCCCTTGGCGCGGGGCCCGTCGAGGAGTCCGGCGAGTGCGTCCATGGTCGGCAAGCGTAGGCGCTGCGCGGGGGTGAGACGGAGGCGTAGGCGGATGAGACTGCGGAGCATGGGCGGGAGCGGCGCTGGACGGGAGTCTTGAGCCATGACGACGAACACGCAGAACACGCAGAGCACGCAGAACAACCAGTCCGTTCAGGCCGTTCAGGCCGCGCCCGGCGCACGGACGGTCCTCGTCACGAGCGCCTCCGGCAAGACCGGGCGGCGGGTGGCCGATCGGCTCGGGGCGCTCGGGGTGACCGTCCGCGCCGGGTCCCGTACCGGATCGACTCCCTTCGACTGGGAGGCCCCGGAGACCTGGGGTCCGGCGCTCCGGGGGTCGGACGCCGCGTACGTGGCCTACTACCCGGACCTCGCGGCCCCGGGAGCGGCGGACGCGATGAGCGTCTTCGGCGAGCTCGCCGCCGAGAGCGGGGTGCGGCACCTGACGCTGCTGTCCGGGCGCGGGGAGCCCGAGGCGGTCGTGGCGGAGGAGGCGCTGCGGAAGGCGGCGAGCGGGGTCGAACTGACCGTCGTACGAGCCTCGTTCTTCGCGCAGAACTTCTCCGAGGGGCTGCTCGCGGAGGGCGTCGCGGAGGGGACGCTGGTCTTCCCCGCAGGGGACACGGCGGAGCCGTTCATCGACGCGGACGACCTCGCGGACGTGGTCGTCGCGACCCTGACGGCGGACGGGCACGCGGGGCGGGTGCACGAGGTGACGGGGCCGCGGCCGGTGTCCTTCGCCGAGGTGGCGGCGGAGATCTCGCGCGTCTCGGGTCGCCCGGTGGCCTACGAGGCGATGCCGGAGGAGGAGTACGCCGCGCTCCTCATTGGGTTCGGTCTGCCGGCCCCGGAGGCCGAGTGGCTCGCGGCGCTGTTCGCGACGCTCCTCGACGGCCACAACGCCTCGGCGACGGACGGGGTGAAGCGGATCCTGGGCCGCGAGCCGCGCTCGTTCGCCACGTTCGCGGCGGAGGCCTGGGGCGGTACGGCGACCGGGAGCGGTCCGGGGGCCTGAGGCGGGCCGGGGGCCTGAGGCGGGCCGGGGGCCTGAGGTGGGCCGGGGGCCTGAGGCCGCCTCAGGTGTACCGCTGTGCGAGCGTCCGTACGGTCTCCGCCATGCGGGTGCGGAGCTCCTCGGGGGCCAGGACCTCCACGTCGGTGCCGAGTGCGAGGAAGGTGTCGTGGGCGTGCTCGGTCGATTCGACGGGGAGGGTGGCCCGGGTCCAGCCGTCGGGCTCCGGGACGCCGGTCGCGGCGAGCGCCCGGGCGGCGGCGCCGGTCAGCCGGGCCGCACCGGCCGCGGAGACGCGGACGAGCGCCTCGCCCCGGTGCAGCCGGGCGTGGAAGTCGGCCTGGCTCGCGCGCCAGTGCCCTGCCAGGTCGAAGCCCTCCGGGATGGTGGCCTCCTCGTCGGTGACGGTGAGGTCGAGGATCTGGTCGACGCGGTAGGTCCGGGGGCCGGGCCCCGCGATCAGGTACCAGCGGCCCGCCTTGAGGACGAGGCCGTACGGTTCGAGGCGCCGGTCGACGTCGGTCGGCGCCGTCCAGCGCCGGTAGCGGAGCTCCAGCACCCGGCCGGCGCGGACCGCGTCGGCGACCTGTGGAAGGAACGGAGCCTCGTGGCCCTCGTCGTACCAGCCGGGGGCGTCGATGTGGAAGCGGGCGCGCAGCCGGTCGACGTGCTCGCGCAGCGGCGCCGGGAGGCCCGCGCGCAGTTTCAGCTGGGCGTCGGCGAAGTGCGGTCCGAGCCCCAGCCCTTCGGCGGCGCCGGGCATGCCGGCGAGGACGAGCGCCTCGGCCTCGCGGCTGAACAGGTCGGTGAGGTGGGAGCGGTGCCCGGCGAGGAGCCGGTAGCCGCCGCGGTGTCCGGCGTCCCCGTAGAGCGGCACCCCGGCGAGGTGCAGTGACTCGACGTCGCGGTAGACGGTGCGTACGGAGACCTCCAGCTCCGCGGCGAGCTCGGCGGCGGTCATCCGGCCCCGGGTGCGGAGCAGCAGAAGGATCGAGATGAGTCGGCTGGACTTCACTGACACAAGGTGTCAGTGAAGTCCTCCTGCAGTCCAGCCATGGCGGAGACGGCGCGCTGGGAGCAGGCGTTCGCGTCCGCCGGCCGGGAGGGCGGGGCGGAGTGGGTGACGAACTGGGTGATGGAGTTCAGCCGCGCTTGACGAAGCTGGCCAGCCGGTAGCGAGGGTCGTCACGGGGGCGGTCCTGGTCCGGGAGGGCGGCGAGGGCGGCGGCGAGTGTCTCGGTGGACGTCGGGTCGCCGTCGTACCAGGAGGCGAAGTAGCCGCTGCGCAGCCTTCGCACGGTGTCGTCGGGGGTGCGGCCTTGTCCGTGGCCGGTGAAGTGGTCGCCCGGGGCGGGGTCGAGGCCGTGGGCGGTAGCGTGACGGGTGATCAGGTCCGAGCGGTCTCCGGCGTCGGTCTCCGAGCGGTGGGGGCGGAGGATCTCGTCGATGTCGCTGCCGACGTCGTGGGCGGCGTCCTTGTCGACGGTGGCGATCAGGACACCGCCGGGGCGCAGGACGCGGGCGGCTTCGGCGACGATCTCCGGGGCGAAGGGGACGAGGTGCAGCAGCCAGACGGCGGAGACCGCGTCCACGGAGGCGTCGGGCAGCGGCAGTCGCCGGGCGTCGGCGCGGACGGTCCGGCCCGGCAGGCGCCCGGCGGCCGCCCGCAGCATCGCGTGGGCGGCGTCGGCCCCGTACACGCGCAGACCGGCCCTGGTGAGGCGTTCGGTGACGAGGCCGGTGCCGCAGGCGACGTCGAGAAGCGTGCGCGCGCCGGGCGGCACGAGGCGCAGCACGGCCTCGGCCGCGGCCTCGGCGCGGGGCACGCCTCCGCGGGTCCGGTCGTAGTGCGCCGCCTCGGCCTCGTAGTCGAGCATGGTGTCCGCCATGCGGATGATCTTACGTACGGAAGAGAGGAACAGAAGAGAACGGCCGGTCAGTTGGCGCCGTGGCCCGGTGCGATCCCCTCGACGCGCTCGGCGAGCCGGAAGTCCAGCTCGGTGACGGCCCCGCCGACGGAGTGGGTGTTCACGGACACGGCCACGGTGTTGTAGCCGAGGGTCAGGTCGGAGTGGTGGTCGAGCTCCTGCTGGATCTGGGCCACGTGCACGACGAGGGCGGTCGCGGCGAAGTGGTCGCCGAGCCGGTAGGTGCGGATGAGACGGTCGCTCTCGACGGACCACCCGGGGAGTTCCCGCAGTCGGTCCTCGATCTCCTTCTGCGACAAAGGCTGTGTGGGCACGGTGGTGCTCCCTCCGGTCGGGTGGTGCGTGGTGCGGGACGGGGTCCCCCGGGGAAGCTACCCGGGTCCCCCACTGGGATACCGTCTGGCCATGACGACTGTCGTGAGCGACACGGGGGTAGGGCCGTTGCTGCGCGGATGGCGTGAGCAGCGGAGACTGAGTCAGCTGGAGCTCGCGCTGCGCGCCGACTCCTCGGCGCGGCACATCTCCTTCGTGGAGACGGGCCGCTCCCGGCCGAGCGAGGAGATGGTCCTCAGACTCGCCGAGCACCTGGACGTGCCCGTGCGGGAGCGGAACGCGCTGCTGCTCGCCGCCGGTTACGCCCCCCGGTACACGGAGTCGCCGCTCGGCGCCCCGCACCTGGAGGTGCTGCGCGAGGGCATCGAGCGGCTGCTGCGGGGATACGAGCCGTATCCGGCGTTCGTGGTGGACGGCTCGTACACGGTGGTGGCGGCCAACCGGGGCATCGGGCTGCTGCTCGACGGGCTCCCGGAGCATCTGCTCGCCCCGCCGCTGAACGCGATGCGCCTCACCCTCCACCCGGAGGGCCTCGCGCCGAGGATCCGGAACCTGCGGGAGTGGCGGGGGCATCTGCTGGCCCAGATGGAGCGGCAGATCGCCCTGGCCCGGTCGGAGGCGCTGCGCGAGCTGTACGAGGAGGTGGCGGCGTATCCGCTGCCGCCGGGTGCGGAGGAGGAGAGCGAGCCGGACGCGGAGCCGTATCCGTACATCGCGCTGCCGATGCGGATCGAGCACGACGGGCGGATCCTGTCGTTCGTGTCGTCGATCTCGACGTTCAACACTCCGATGGACGTGACCGTCGCCGAGCTGGCCATCGAGACGCTGCTCCCGGCCGACGCGGAGACGGTCGCGTACCTCCAGGCCCTGGCCGCCGAGGTCAGCGAGTAGCGGCGACGGCGCGCAGGGCGGTCCACTGGAGCAGGGCGAACCCGGCGACGGTGGCCGCCTGCATCGGCGTCCACAGCAGGCCGGCGGTGGTCGGCTCCAGCCAGGCGAAGAGGGCGACGATGCTCAGGACGGCCCAGAGGGCGTTGAGGTCGATGACGAGCTTGACGCCGAGGGCCGGGGGCTGGGGGCGGCTCGCGAGCCAGGCGACGCCGGCGGCGTACGCGGTGAGGAAGAGACCGAGTTCGAGCAGCAGGGCCGCGTCGATACCGAGGAGCTCACCGAGCGGCCCGGAGGCCGCGAAATAGGCGAGACCGTTGGCCCCGGTGACGAGCGCGTCGAGGGCGAGGAAACGGCGCACCGCGGTCTGCGGCCGGGTGGTGCGGGCGAGACCGGTCATCAGGGCCTGGGACATGGCGGATCACCCTCCATGGGGGACGTTCGGGCTGGTGGTGGATCCGGAGCCCGAGCGGAGTGCGCCGCCCGGGTTCCGGTGTTCATGAGCATGCCGCGCGACCGCGGAGGGGTCGATTACCTACGAGGTAATGCGGAGCCTCCCTGAGCCTCGAACGACCGCCTGCTCCCTCACACCCAAGAGCCCCCCTCCTGACCGACGGGGGCGAGGAGGGTTCCTGCCGGGCAGGCCCTATTCCCAGCGGCTCGGATCGTGGACGGCCCGGGTCCACTGGGTCTCGAACTCCTCTTGGCCGATCACGAACGGCACCCACGCGGGGTCGTAGCGGTCCACCCACGGCGGGTTGAAGGGCCAGTCCTCCGGGGTGCTCCGGTAGGCCGTTCCGTCCTCGGTCAGCTCGACCTGGCGGAGCCGACGACCGTCGGGGCCGACCTCGATCAGGTAGACCATCGGGTCGTCGTCCTCGTCCCAACGGCGGCGCAGGTACAGCAGGTTCCGGCCGGCCAAGGCGCCGAAGCCCGGCATACCGCGCTGGGTATCCCGTTCGGCTCGGGCCTCGGCCAAGCCGGGTGGTGCCGTCGGTCCATCGACGTCGGCCTCGTCAAGACCCCACGTCTCGGCCTCCGCGAGAGTGGCCTCGCTGTGCACGACCTCCACGTCCGCGAAGGTCTCCAGCACCTCCTGTTCGGACCGGGCGTGGACCCACCACCAGCTGCCGCCCATGCCGTAGTCGTGCAGGACCAGAAAACGCGTCTTCAACGCAGCGTCGGAAGGGACCACCCGCACACCCTAGGGTGCACCTGGCCACCTTCGAATGCCGGTGGCTAGGGCGGCCGGTGGGCGAGGAGTCGGGTGGGCGGGGGTCGGAGTCCGGACAGGCGTGTCGCACGGTCCTTTGCGTGAGTAGTCTTCGCGCCGGGGTGGCCGGGACCGGTCCCTCGGAGGGGGAGATGCACATGGCATGGAACAGGGAACGGGCTCTCATCGTGGCCACCGTGGACGATCACCGGGTGACGCCTGCGGAGCTCTTCTTCGACCTCGTGTTCGTGTACGCGATCACGCAGGTCACCGCCCTCATGGCGGTGCATCCCTCACCGGTGGGGGTGGTCGGCGGGATGGTCGTGCTGGCGCTGCTGTGGTGGTGCTGGTGCTGCTTCGCGTGGCTGGGAAACGTCGTACGGGCCGACTCCGGTGGGGTGTTCGCCGTCCTCGTCACCGTCATGGCCGTCGTCCTGATCGTGTCCCTCGCCGTGCCCGAGGTCTTCGCGGACGCGCCCGGCGGACTCTCGGCCCCGCTCGTGTTCGTCCTCTGTTACGGCGCGGTGCGCGTCCTGCACCTGGCCTCCTACTGGCTCTCCAGTCCCGGGGACGCGAAGCTGCGCGCCACCCTGCGTCGCACGGCGCTGGTGTCCGTACTGCCGCCCCTCGTCCTGCTGTTGATCGGCAGCGCCTACAGCGGCAAGGTCCAACTCCTGCTGTGGATCAGCGCGGTGGCCGTCGACTACGGCGGTATCTACGTCACCGGCTCGTCCGGCTGGCGGGTCACCTCCCCCGGGCACTTCGCCGAACGCCACGGCCTGATCGTGATCATCGCCCTCGGCGAGTCCATCGTCGCGATGGGCGTCGGGGTCTCGGGCTTCCCCCTCACGTTCCCCGTCCTCGGCGCCTCGGCCGCCGGGCTGCTGCTCGCGGCCGGCCTGTGGCGGCTGTACTTCCGGCAGCTCGGCGAGGCCGCCGAGCACCGGCTCGACGGACTCGACGGCGACGACCGCACCCGCTTCGCCCGGGACGTGTACACCTTCCTCCATCTGCCGCTGGTCGCGGGCATCGTGCTCTGCGCGCTCGGTATGAAGAAGGTCCTCCAACAGGTCGCCGACACCGGCCACTACGGCCTCGCCGAGCCCCTGCACGGGGTCGTCGCCTGGTCCCTCACCGGAGGCGTCGGCATCTTCCTGCTCGGCGCCGCCGCGATCGTGCTGCGCACGACGGGCCGCCGACCGACCGCCCTGGCCGTCGGCGGGGGGTGCTGCCTCGCGGCGGGGCCGCTCGTCGGGCTCGTCCCGGCCCTGCCCGCGCTCGCGGTCCTCGCCACCACGACGACGGTGCTCGTCACCCTGCACGGCCGGCGCAGCCCGGCGGCGCTCACGACGGTGGCGTAGGGCGGAAGGGTCGTCCTCCTGTTGGGCTGAAGGGTTGTCCCGTCGGGCTGAGGTGTCGTCCTGCCGGGGGCTGACAGCAGGGCGGACGGCCGGCGTCGAGTGGGTCAGTACGCGGCCTTGCGGTGGCGGATGAAGGCGCGCAGGCGGGTCGTGTCGGCGGCGGTCCAGTCGGGTGGCGGCAGGACCGCCGCCCAGCCGTCGACGGCGCCGGCCCCGTACCGGTGGCCGTGCGGGGCGTCGACGCCGTAGGAGACGGTCATGTCGACGGAGGTCTGCCAGAAGGCGACGAAGGGGAACCAGCCGATCTCGGGGGTCACGTCGGGGCCGAGCGGTTCGTCGAGCCATTCGGGGCGGTCGAGGAGCAGTTCGGGCGACCACCAGACGACGGGGTCGGAGGCGTTCTGCAGGTAGACCGCGCGCGGCCGTTCCCAGTCGGCGGCGGGGCGTTCGAGGTCGGTACGGGGGAACTGCGCGAAGCGGATGTGGGCGCCGCCGCGGTACTCGGGACGCCAGACCGGACTGCCCGGGTCGCGGTCGCGGCGGATCTCCCGGGAGATCGGCGAGAAGTGGGGCGGGCCCATCAGGAGGGCGCCGTCGGTACCGGCGAGGAGCGCGTCGGCGGTGCCGAAGGAGGCCTCGACGGCGTAGGCGCCGAGGCTCTCGCCCGTGACGACGAGCTTCGGCCGCCGGTCGGCGGGGAGGGTGTCGAGGCGGGCACGGACGGCGTCGAGGAGGGCCCGGGTGGCCTGCCCGGCCTTCTCCTTGTCGACGAGGAAGGAGACCCAGCTCGGGAGGTACGAGTACTGGACGGCGACGATCGCGGTGTCGCCGCCGTACATGTACTCCAGCGCCTCGGCGACGTTCGGGTCGATCCAGCCGGTGCCGGTCGTCCCGGCGACGGCGAGGACGGCGCGGTCGAAGGCGCCGGTCCGTTCGAGTTCGCGGACGGCGAGGCGCGCCTGGGCGGCGAACGGCCGGTCGTCGGTGAAGGCGGCGGGCAGCGCGGAGGGCACGTACACGCGGACCGGTTCGCGGGCGGGCCGGCCGGTCCAGGCCGTGAGGGCGGAGCGGGTGGGTGTGGAGCCGGTGAAGTTGCGGCCCTGGTAGCCGAGGTCCTGCCACGGGACGAGGGAGCCGGGGCCGCCGGTGACGTGTCGGGAGGCGGGGCGTCGGATGCCGTCCTTGGTGCCGTCGTTGGTGGCCTCGGCGATGCGGTCGGCGAGGTCGACGACGCCCCGGTCGAAGACGACGTCGCGGACGCCGACGAGGACGACGAGGGCGGAGAGGGTCGCGCCGACGGCGAAGGCGACGGGGCGCGGCAGGAGCTTGCCGAGGAGCCGGATGAGGGTGACCGCTCCGAGCCGGACGGAGCGGGCGACGAGGAGGGCCGTGAGGAGGAGGCCGAGGGCGATCAGCGCGATCATCGGCGTGTGCCAGGTGAGGGTGGGCGGGAGGCCTTGGAGGACCCGGAGCTGACGCTGCATCCGGGCGCTCTCGGAGATGAGCCAGACGGCGAGGACCGGGCTGAGCAGCCAGTACGCCTGCCAGCAGCGGGTGCGTGCCTTCTCGGACGGTCGGCGGCGCACGAGGGCGCGGAAGAGCCAGGCGAGGGTGGAGCCGAGGGCGTAGCCGATGGCGGCGGTGATGCCGCCGACGATCCCCTGGAGATACCAGGGCCGGGGCACGAGGGAGGGGGTGAGGCTGGACCAGAAGAAGACGGTGGCTAAGAGGAGCGCGGTGAGGTCGGGCCAGCGGCGTATGCGGTACGCGGGGTCGGGGCGGTCCCAGTAGGGGCGCCGCGCGAAGGCGAGGAGGCGGGCGGCGGGGCGGGGGGCGGCACGTGCGTCGGCTCGGATGTCCGATTCGGTGGTCGTTCGGGCGGCGGCGTCGGTGGTCTTCGCGGTGTCGGGGCCCGGGCCGGACGCGGGTCCGGCGGACCGATCGGGGCTGGTGTTCCGGTCGGTCGAGGTCATCGGATCAGCCTCGTACGCCCGTACACCCGCCCGCAAATCGAATATCCGCCGCGGCCCGCGTCCGGCCCGGTCCGCGTCCGGCCCGGTCCGAGGCGTCTCGGTCCGCTTCCGCCGGTGCTCAGCGGGCGCGGTCCTCCCGGGGGGTGGGCGGCTCGGTCGCCGGGGTGGGTGCCGGTTCGGCGGGTTCGGTGGAGCGGTGGTCGGCGCGCTGGGCGCGGGAGGCCTCGGCGCGCAGCAGGGCCTGGAGGACGGCGTACGGGTCGACGGGCATGGCGGAACTCCTCGCGGGGGGGTGATGTAGGGGGCTGCCGGGAGGTGCGGGCCTCTCAGCAGCGCATCACCACGCGCCGGGGCGCGTCGCCACGCGGGGTGGGTACGGGAGCGGGGGCGGCGGTACGGGAGCGCCGCCGGGCGGTACGGGGGCGGCGGCGCGCCGGGGCGGGCCGGAGGCGCGTGCGGCGGCGCCTGGCCCGGCCGGGGAGCCCGGCCTCCGCGGCCGCCGGGTCGAAGGTCTCGCCGCCCTGGTCGGAGGCGGGGGCGGCGGTCGCGGCGCGGAGCTCGACTCCGCCTGCGAGGGCTCCTGCCGCGCCGGCGCCGAGGAGCGCGGCGAGGATCAGGAGGAGCGCGAGCCATCGGGGTCCGCCCGGCGCGGGGCGCGTCCGGCGGCCCGCCGGGTTGGCGGGCGTCGCGGTCGGCTCGGGCACGGGGCTCACGGAGATCCGTACTGCCCCGCCCGGGTCCGCGCGCGGCGCTCCGGGCGCGAGATCCGCCCGGGCGGCCTACGCCCGGGCCCCGGATTCACCGCACCGGCGGTCACGGCGCGGGCTCGTCCTTCCGGCTCCCGGCCTCCGGCGCGCCGACGGTGTCAGTGGTTCTTGTCCTGTACGACGCCGCCGTCGACCGGAAGGTGCTGTTCCGATCGGCTCGTGGGCGGGGAGATCCCCAGCGGCACCTGCGGGCCCGAGGACTCGCGCAGCCAGCGGCGCAGCACCCGGTGGATCCGCTCCGCGCCGACCAGCTCCTCCCCCTCGCCGACGGGCGGCGACAGCTCCGGTGGCGAGAGCAGGAAGGGGTGCGACTGCTCGCCGCCGAGACCGCCGTGCGAGCCGATCTGCTCCTCGAAGGCGTGCACGGTGCCGGTCGCCGGGTCGTACATCGAGTTGATCATGACGTCCGCGACGTGCGGGAAGCCGTCCGTGCGGCGCACGGCGTCCGCCGCGCCCCGGCCGAAGACGGCCAGCGGACCCTCGTCGGTGAGCTCGGCGACCGGCACCTCCACGCCGTCGCGGGCCAGGACGAGCGAGCCGTGCTCGGCGCTCGCCACGAGCACGAAGCCGACGCCCGGGTGGTGGGCGAGGGTCCGCAGGAGCGCCGGGTGGCGCCGGTCGATCTCCTCGCGGGTCATCCGGTGCGGGACGTCGGGGAAGGAGATCAGGCCGAGGTTGCCCGAGGCGAGGACCAGCGGCTCGGAGGGCTTGACGGGCAGTTCGCGCGCCGTCTCGCCGTTCTCGTCCAGCGGCCGGTGCAGGGCGCTGCGCAGCGCGTCCCTGGCGGCGTCGCGCGCCTCGGAACCACTGCGGGTGCGGCGGACTCGGCGCGGCACGGGCAGCCCGCACCCGGCCCGTACGAGCTCCTTGAGCGAGAGGCCGTACGCCGACTCGAAGGTCTCTCCCGGGCTCTGCCCGTGGTCGGAGAGGAGCACGATCCGGTACGGGCGCGGCGCGTGCTCGGCGACGGTCTCGATCAGCGCGACCGCGCGGTCGAGGCGGCGCAGCACCTGGTCCGTGTCCCGGCCGTGCGGCCCGGAGTGGTGGGCCACCTCGTCGTACGCGACGAGGTCGGCGTAGACCGCGGTCCGCCCGGCCAGCATGTCCCCCATCACCGCGGAGACCACCACGTCCCGCTCGACGACCGTCGCGAAGGCGCGGACGAAGGGGTACGTGCCGCCGCGCGAGACCCTCGGGGTCTCACGGCGCAGCAGCGCCCGGGTCGACTGGCACACCTCGCGGACGCACTCGGTGACGAGCGAGCCGGCGGTGCGGACGGCGTTGGCGGGATCGGAGAAGTACGCGAAGTAGCCCGCCCGGGAGCGGTTGCGACTGCCACGCCGCGCGGCCATCGACAGGACCAGGGCGAGCTGGTCGGCGCCGCCGCTGAAGAGGTTGCCGCGGGAGGCTCCGTCGAGGGTGAGCAGCCCGCCGTCCCCGGTGCGGCGCACGGCCCGCCGCTGGAGCTCGACGGCGCTCGCTGGGCGGTTCGACACCATGAGCCGCCCGGTGTCCTTCTCGTACCAGCGGAAGGCGGGCACGTCCTCGTTGGTGCCGTGCAGGATGCCGAGCTGGCTGGCGCCGGTCTGGCTGGACCAGTCGGTCCGCCAGGGGGTGAGCCGGTGGCCGGAGTCGAGCCAGCCGGCGACGGTCGGCATGAGCCCGTCGGCCACGGCGGTGCGCAGGACGTGGTGGCCGACGCCGTCGAGCTGGAGGAAGACGGTGCCGGGGGCGGCCCCCGGCGAGTCCTCGGGGTCGCGGGGGCGGGTGCGGCCGGTGAGCCGGTAGAGGCGGCGACGGTAGGCGTCGTCGTCGCGGACGGCGAGGGCCGTGGCGGTCGCGGAGGCGACGGCGGACATGACGGCGGCGACCACGACGGCGGTCTCGGGGTCGGCGGCGCCGCGCCCGTCGGGGATCAGCCAGAGCGCGACGAGCAGCAGCGAGCCGTTGAGGAAGAAGACGAGCAGACCGAGGACGAGCGCCGGGACGAGGAGGAGGGCGCGGACGATCACCGGCCACACGAGCGCGCCGAGCAGACCGAAGACGCCCGCGGCGGTGGCGGCGGTGACGGCCGTCCTGGTCATGCTGTCGCCGTCAGCGGACTGGAGCTCGAAGTCGGGGAGCGCTCCGGCGAGGGCGAGCATGGTGAGGGTGGACACCGCCCAGACCACGATCATCCGCACCACCGCGCTGCCCGCGGTACGCCACCGCCCGGCGCCGCCCCATCGCCCGTCTCCCACGCCCGATTCACCTTTCGCCCGTTTCCTGCCTCAAGCGTGGCACAACGCCCACGGTCAAGGCGGAAAACGGGTGACGCTGAACGGCCCGGGTGTGTCAGGTCGCAACGGCGCTGATGTGTGTCAGGTCGTACGGTGCGATGTCAGGTCAGGTGTCAGGTGTCAGGTCAGGAACCGTCGTACCCGGCGGTGGGCATGGAGAGCCGCCGGTGGACTCCGGCCTTGGCCGCCGTGTCGTACGCCGGTTCGTCGAGGCCGACGGTCTCGACCCGCACCCCGCGGCGCTCGCACTCGGCGCGGAAGCCGGACACCGAGGTCAACGCGCGGGCGAGGACCCGCTCGTTGGCGGCGACGAAGAGGTCGACCTCGCCCGCCTCCACGTCCTGCCACAGCGCCGCGTGGTCGGGACGGATGCCGTAGAAGAGGAGTTGGCGGGCGAGCACGTACCCCTTGTCGACGGCCCAGCGGGCGCACAGCTCGTGCTGGCCGCGCGTGTCCACCAGGAAGGGGTCGCTGTCCAGCTCTTCGAGCGGGGTGAGGCTGGCGATCGCCGCCACCCGAACGTCGTCCATGGACCGACCCTACTGGGGATCTGCACGGCCGAACATCCTCCGGAGCACGCTCCGGACATTTACCCTCGTTACGGAGGTACGGAACGGTCGCGGACATCGGGGCGCGGCCGGCCGGAGCCCCCGAGACGGTGGACCGGTTGACGGTTGACGGTTGACGGTTGACGGAGAACGGAAGGCGGCATGCCGGTGGAGGTCACCTGGTGGGGTCACGCGACCTGCACGGTCGAGGACTCCGGGGTCCGCTTCCTCACCGACCCGCTGTTCGCGCGGCGGCTCGCGCACCTGCGGCGGCGGCGCGGCGCCCCGCCGCCGCCCGAGGCCACCCGCGCCGAGGCCGTGCTCGTCTCGCACCTGCACGCCGATCATCTGCACCTGCCCTCGCTGGCCCGGCTCGCGCCCGGGACCCTGATCGTCGTGCCGCGCGGGGCGCCCGCCGCCGTACCGGGGCTGCGCAGGCTCGACGGGAACGGGCTGCGGGTGACCGAGGTGGAGCCGGGCGACACCGTGACGGTCGAGGGCGTGACGGTACGGGCCGTTCCGGCGCTCCACGACGGACGGCGGCTGCCGGTCGGGCCGCATCGCTCCCCCGCCCTCGGGTATGTCGTCGAAGGCGAGGCGCGGACGTACTTCGCCGGGGACACCGGGCTCTTCGACGGGATGGCGGAGGCGGTGGGTCCGGTGGACGTGGCGCTGCTGCCGGTGGGCGGCTGGGGTCCGTACCTCGGGCACGGGCACCTCGACGCGGGCCGGGCGGCCGAGGCGCTCGCCGCGCTCTCGCCTGCGGCCGCGGTACCGGTGCACTTCGGCACGTACTGGCCGATCGGGCTCGACGGGGTCCGGCCGCACGAGTTCCACGCGCCGGGGGACGAGTTCGTCCGCCACGCCGCCCGGCTCGCGCCGAAGGTGGCGGTGCACCTGCTCGCCCACGGCGAGCGGGTGCGGCCGGAGGTCGCCAGGTGATGGACGATCTCGTCCGGGTCGCCGGGGCGATACGCGAGCTGCCGCCCGAGTCGACGCAGCAGGCGGTCGGCTACCCGTCGCTGTTCCTGCTCGTGACGCTGGGCGCGCTGGTGCCGATCGTCCCGACGGGTGCCATCGTGAGTTCGGCGGCGGTCGTCGCCTTCCATCAGAGCTCGCCGCTGGCGCTGTTCTTCGTCTTCCTCGTGGCGGCGATCGCCGCGTTCCTGGGGGACGTGGCGCTGTACTGGCTCGGGCAGCGCGGGGTCCGTTCCCGCAACGGCTCGCGGTGGCTGGCCACGCTGCGGGGCCGGGTGACGCCTGAGCGGCTCGCGCAGGCGCAGGCGCGGCTCGACACCCATCAGGTGTCGGTGCTCGTGCTGTCCCGACTGGTGCCGGCGGGGCGGATCCCGGTGATGCTGGCGTGTCTGCTCTCGGAGATGCCGCTGCGGCGCTTCGCCCGGGGTGACATGGCGGCGTGCCTCGCGTGGGCGGCGACGTACCAGCTGATCGGCATCCTGGGCGGTTCGCTCTTCCCGGAGCCGTGGCAGGGGGTCGTGGCGGCGGTGGGGCTGACGGTGCTGATCAGCGTGCTGCCGGCGCTGTGGCGGCGGGTGCGGGGGTCTTCCGGGCGGGTGGCGGGGCACTCAGGGAGCGAGCACCCGTGAGGCGCCGATCGGAAGGTCCCACAGGTCCTCGCGGGGCAGTCCCGCCTTCTCCCAGGCGGCCCTGACGCGGGTGAGGGGTTCCAGGACGGGTTCGGAGGAGAGGACGAAGGTGGCCCAGTGCATGGGGGCCATCCGCCGGGCGCCCAGGTCCTGGTGGGCGCGGACCGCCTCCTCCGGGTCCGTGTGGACGTCGCTGAGCCACCAGCGGGGGTCGTAGGCCCCGATCGGGAGCAGGGACAGGTCGATGCCGGGGAAGCGGCGGCCGATCTCGGCGAACCAGTGGCCGTACCCGGTGTCCCCCGCGAAGTGGACCCGGCGCCCCGACGGGTCGGTGAGCACCCAGCCTCCCCACAGCGAGCGGCAGGTGTCCAGGAGGGTGCGTTTGGACCAGTGGTGGGCCGGGACGAAGTCGAAGCGTACGCCGTCGAGTTGGGCCGCCTCCCACCAGTCGAGTTCGGTCACGCGGCCGAACCCCCTGCGGGCGAACCAGCGTCCGAGTCCGGCCGGGACGAACACCGGTGTGTGCCGGGGCAGTCGCCTGAGGGTGGGGGCGTCGAGGTGGTCGAAGTGGTTGTGGCTGATGACGACGGCGTCGACCGGCGGCAGATCCTCCCAGCGGACGCCGACCGGGGTGAGCCGGGCCGGCGTGCCGAAGATCCGGCGGGACCAGACGGGGTCGGTCAGGACGGTGAGTCCTCCGACGCGCAGGATCCAACTGGCGTGCCCCGCCCAGGTGACGGCCAGGGTGTCGGGCCCGGCGGGTGGCAGCGGCCCCGGCTCGAAGGGGAGCAGGGGGGTGTCGCGGAGGCCTTCGGGGCGGGGGCGCACGGCGCCCTCGCGGGCGAGCCGCGCCATCGCCCGTACGCCGGGGAGGGGCGCGGTGAGCCGGTCGACGAAGGTCCGCGGCCAGTCCGCACGCAGCCTGCCGACCGGCTGGAGCACGGGAGTGGGGGCCGGAGCGGGTGTCGTGACGGGCGCCGGGGCGAGGGCCGGAGTGGGGGGCTGTACGGGGGGCTGCGTCGGGGACGGCGTGGGGGCGGTGGCCGCGGAGGGATCGGCGGGGTACGGGCCCTGGGCGGCGTGGGCGGGGTGTGCCGTCCGTTCGGTCATCTGCGGGCTCCGTCCTGCGCGGCTCGTACGGGAGGGGTGGGGCGGGTGGGACGAGTGAGGCGTGCGGGGCGAGTGGCGTGTGCGGGAGGGGCAGGGCGTGCGGGGCTGAGCCGGGACGCAGGGCAAAGCCGGAGCGTGGGGCGGGTCACCGGAGTTCCTCCAGGGCTCCTCCGAAGTCCGTCAACGCGCGTGCCACGTGCGGCAGTTCCTCGGGATTGGGGGACCCGAGGGTCTCGGCGCGCTCCTCCTCGGTGCCGCCGAGGAACATCCCGGTGCCGAACCGGACGCGCAGGGCGCCGAGTTCGTCCCCGAAGCGGTGTCCGCCGGGGACGGGGGCGCCGAGTCGTGCGGTCAGGTGGCTCTCCAGCTCCATGGAGTCGGTGACACCTCGGGCGGCGAGTCCCGACCTCAACCTGCCGAGGTCCACGTAGAGATGGCGTCCCGCCTGCGGCGGCCGGGAGAGGGCCCCGGCGGCCAGGGCGGTGCGGTGCGCGGCGGCGGCGAGCCGGCCGTGGACGGTGGCGGCCCGCCGGGCCATTACGGTCACATCCTCGGGTTCGTCGAGGGCGTGCGCGGCGGCGGGTGCGACAGGGCCGGGGACGACGGCGCCGAGGGCGGTGAGGACGTCGAGGGCGCGGGCCCTGCGGTCGGTCCAGCGGTCGGCGCGGGACGGGTCGGTGGGCGGGAAGCGGGCGATGGCACAGGGCCAGGCGGCCGGGGTGAGGGGGGCGCCGCCGAGGTCGCTGAGGACGGTGACGTCGTCCGGGCACATCTCGGCGGGGCTGAGGAGCACGGTGTCGTGCGGGTGGTGGAGGGTGTCGCGCCAGGTCTCGTCGCTGATGACGTGGAGGCCTTCGGCGACGGCGGCCTCGCAGGCCTCGCGGACGATCTCGGGCGGGGCGACGGTGGCGGTGGGGTCGTCGGCGACGGAGAGCAGGAGGACCCGGGGGTCGCCGCCCTCGGCCCGGACCCGCCGGACGGTCTCCAGGAGGGCGTACGGGTCGGGGACGCCGCCGCATTCGGCGGGGGTCGGTACGTGGTAGGCGGGGCGGCCGAGGAGCCGGGCCTGCGGGGCCCACCAGGCGGGGCAGGGGCGGGGCAGCAGGAGGTCGCCGCCGTGCGCGGCGATCAGGGCGAGCAGGAGGGCGGGGGCACCGGGGGCCGCGACGACGTCCTCGGCGTGCGTCCGCAGTCCGCGGCGCCACCAGTAGCCGGCCGCCGCCTCCCGCAGGACGGGGCCGCCGCCGGGCGGTTCGGGGGCGGTGCGTCCGGCCGCGGCGGCGAGGAGGGCGGCGAGCCCGGGGAGGACGGGCAGGCCCGCGTCGGGCGCGGGAGGGCCGTAGCGCACCGGCCCTCGGCCTTCCGGAGCCGTGTGGTGCATGTCCCGTACCTCCTGAGCGCACGGGGGCACCGGGAACGGCACCCCGAGCCCTTTATACGAAGATCCGGGCGGTTTCGCCGCTCCAGGAGGCGCTTCGGGTGCCCTTCCGCGGGCCGGCGGGGTGTCGGGGCGGGCGCCGTGCCGCCGGCCGGCTCAGGCGACGGTGACCGGGTGGCGTACGACCGCACCGAAGAGATAGCCCTGGGTGTTGTGGACGGCCCGCTCGGGCTGGGTGTTGCCGGCGGCGTCGGTCGTACGGGACAGCAGGGTGACCGGCCCGGTGCGGTGGGGGCGCCACGGCACGGTCCAGCGGACCCAGCCGTCC
Organism: Streptomyces gardneri; assembly: GCF_006539185.1. Taxonomy (GTDB): domain Bacteria; phylum Actinomycetota; class Actinomycetes; order Streptomycetales; family Streptomycetaceae; genus Streptomyces; species Streptomyces gardneri. Next base: position 50,642 of record NZ_BJMN01000042.1, on the reverse strand, counting down.
CGCCTCGGGGTGTCGAGGAGCCGGGCCCGCCGCCAGTGGGTCCCGCCGTCGGTGGAGACCTCCACCGAGCGGACGGGCGCGTGGGCGGACCAGGCGCGCCCGGTGAGCCGGTGGACGCGGTCGGCCTCCAGGGTGGCGCCGAAGGGGAGTTCGTACGCGGACTTGATCGTCTGGACGGTGATGGGGTCGCTGCCGCCGGACGGGTGTGCGGGGCCGAAGAGGCGGTACCAGTCCGTGGACCAGGGCGAGGTCAGCGGGCGGGCGGAGACCTCGATGTCGCCGAGCCACTTGATCGAGGCGATGCCGACCCAGGAGGGCACGACGAGCCGGACCGGGTGGCCGTGGTCGTACGGCAGCGGTTCGCCGTTCATCTCGTACGCGAGGATGACGTCGTCGAAGGCCTTGGCGACCGGCAGCGGGCGGCGGACCCGGCCGTAGTCGACGCCGCCGGAGACGTACGGGTCGTCGAGGCCGCGCGGCTGGAGGGCGACGGCGTCGTGGGCGATCCCGGCGCGTCGCAGCACGTCGGAGAGGCGGACACCGCGCCAGCGGGCCGCTCCGACGGCGCCGAGGGTCCAGGAGGTGCCCGTGACGGGCTCGCCCTGCTGGCTCGTGTAGAGACTGCGGCCGTTTCCGGCGCACTCGATCAGGGCCGTTCGGGTGACGGAGGGCAGGTCGCGCAGCTGTCCGTAGGTGAAGTGGACGGGGCTGCGGCCGTGGAGTCCGTCGCCCCAGAGCGTGAGGCGCCAGTCGGAGGCGTCGAGGACGGGGGTGGAGGTGTGGTTGCGGACGAAGAAGCGGTCGGCGGGGGTGAGGAGACCGGTGTCCGCGAAGGAGTCGAACCGCGCCTCGGCATTGGTGCCCCGGACGGTGAACCACTCGGAAGGGAGAGACTTCACGATGCCGGACGCTACAGCGCCGGACGCTACGGCGCCGGACGCGCGTGCCGTCTGCGCGGGCACCGCGTGCGCGGGCGCGGTGGCGGCGAGCCCGCCGAGGGCGGACGCCGCGGGGGCCGCCGCGAGCAGCTTCAGCAGGGAGCGGCGGTCGGGCGCGGGCGGGTACGACGGCACGGGACTCCTCGGCACGTGGGCGGGTGCGCCACCAGGCGGCGGCGGGCCGATCCTAGAGGCGGGGAGGGGGGCGGAACGGTCCGTTCATGGTGCTGTCACACACGGATCCGTCAGGTCGGGCCGGGGTGCCGTAAACACGGCGCGGCACACGGCCTCCGCGACCGAGAATGCGGCATGACGACATCGAGCGGTACGACGACATCGATACGCGAGGCGACTCCCGAGGACGCGGCGGCACTCGCCGGCGTACACGTCCGCTCCTGGCAGGCCGCCTACCGCGACCTGCTCCCGGGGCCGTACCTGGACTCCCTGGACCCTGAGGAGCGGGCCGCCGTGTGGCGCGACCGTCTGACGGCGCCCGACCGGCCCACGGTGCTCCTGGCGACGGAAGCCGACGGGCGGGTGGTGGCCTTCTCCTGTCTCAGGGCCTGGCCGGGCGAGGAGCCCGAGGAGTCCGAGGAGTCCGGCTCCTCCCACGCATCCCACGGTCCCGACGGGACCGACGGGACCGACGGGACCGACGGGACCGACGGGACCGACGGGACCGACGCGCTCGATCCCACCACCACCGCCGAACTGGCGGCGCTGTACGCCCTGCCGGAGGTGTGGGGCACGGGCGTCGGGCGGTCGCTGCTCGCCGCGTCCACCGAGGTGCTCGTGACGGCCGGTTTCCGGACCGCCGTGCTGTGGGTGTTCACCGACAACACACGGGGTCGCCGCTTCTACGAGGCGGCGGGCTGGCGGCCGGACGGCAGGGCCGTACACGACGTCACGGGCGGCAGGGAACTGGAGGAACTCCGTTACCGGCGGGAGCTGTTCGACTGAACCGCTGTCCATATCCCAAGACGCGGGTCTCACAATGCGGCGTGAGTGCGTACGGTGAAGGAACGCACCCACACCGAGGGAGTCGCTTCCATGACGCATGCCTCCGCCCCGTCCGCGGCCCACGAGACCGCCGTCTACACCCACGGGCACCACGAGTCCGTCCTGCGTTCGCACAGTTGGCGGACCGCCGCCAACTCCGCCGCCTACCTGCTGCCGGAGCTGCGGGCGGGGCTGGACGTCCTGGACGTGGGCTGCGGCCCGGGCACGATCACGGCCGATCTGGCCGCGCTGGTGGCGCCCGGCCGGGTGACCGCCGTCGACGCCGCGGAGGACGTCCTGGACAAGGCCCGCGTGGTCGCCACCGAACGCGGCCTGGAGAACGTCGAGTTCGCCGTGGCGGACGTCCACGCCCTGGACTTCCCCGACGACTCCTTCGACGTCGTCCACGCCCACCAGGTGCTGCAGCACGTCGGCGACCCCGTCCAGGCCCTGCGCGAGATGCGGCGGGTGTGCAGGCCCGGCGGAGTCGTCGCGGCCCGCGACAGCGACTACGGAGCCTTCGCCTGGTTCCCCGAACGCCCAGCATTGGACGGGTGGTTGGACCTGTACCACCGGGTTGCACGGGCGAACGGCGGCGAACCGGACGCCGGGCGGCGCCTGTTCTCCTGGGCGCGGGAGGCGGGCTTCACCGACATCGCGACGACCGCGGGCACCTGGTGCTACGCCGGCCCCGAGGAGCGCGCCTGGTGGAGCGGCCTGTGGGCGGACCGGACGACCGCCTCCGTCTACGCCGAGCTGGCCGTGAAGGGCGGCCACGCGACCGACGCCGAGCTGACGGCGATCGCGGAGGCCTGGCGGGAGTGGGGCGAGCAGGAGGACGCCTGGTTCATGGTCCCGCACGGCGAGATCGTGTGCCGGGTGTCCTGACCGCCGCGGGCCCTTTACGGCAGGTCAGTACAGGGAGTCATGGAACCCGAGGCAGTCCGGGTCCTGGAGCGGACAGCTCGGATGCGGCGTGCGGTCCGGCTCGGGCCGCGCCGGCTCGGGGCCAGGAAGCCCGGCTCCGGTGGTGGCAGGACGAACGCTTCACAGAGGCAGGCGCCGCAGCTGCCCGAGAACCGCGGCTCTGCATGGCGGAAGCGCGGATGTCCGCACCGGCACTCGGCCGTCGCCCAGGCTGCCACTTCCGGACCCCCGTCCCTTCACCGCCACCACCGCCACCACCGACATCACCGGCGGGGGCCTGCCGGACCCCGCCACGAGAACTACGAAGGTCAGCTCGGCCGCATCCTGAACTCGTAGGCGTACGGGAGTGGTTCGTCGGTGAGCCGCGCCCAGACCTCGCCGAGGATCTCGGCGCCCTCGCGCAGGTCCGCGACCTCGAAGCCCGCGTCGAAGACGGCGCGGGCCTCGTCCGTCCTGCCCTCCGCGAGGAGCAGCCGCGCCTCCAGGAGTCGGAAGGCGCCCCTCCCCCGGGCCTCTTCCGGCAGCAGCGCCCACACCTCGCGCGCCCGGCCGGTACGTCCGGCGGCGAGCAGCGCGGTGACCGTCTCGCGGCCGAGGGCGGCGGCCACCGCCTCGTCCTCGACGGCCCGGTCGGCGTGGTCGGTGAAGGCCTCGGCGAACCGTTCGGCGGCGCGCGCCGGGTGTCCGTCCTCGCGGTCGGCGACGGCCAGGCAGTAGAGCAACGGCCAGCGTGCGGCAGCCTCGCCCAGTCCGCGTTCCCAGCTCCGTACCGCCTGGGCACGGTCTCCGGCGTGCCACTGGGCGATGCCGAGGTGGTACTCGGTGGAGGGGTCGGCCGGGGCGGTCTCCAGCATGTCCCGCCAGGGCGCCGAGACCAGCGGCGCGCCGGGCACGGCTCCCTTCTCGGGGGCCGGCAGGACTCCGGTGTCGAGCAGTTCGCGCCAGGGTTCCTGCTCGGGTCCGAGCGTCGACTCGGGGAAAGGGGTGCCGGGCAACTCGTAGTGTCCGCGCAGGACTTCGAGGGCTCCCCAGCCGGAGCCGACGGCGAGGACGGTTTCGGGTTCGGACTCGGCCGCCTGCTCGCGCCAGGCCGTGTACGCCGCGTCGACCCCGGCACGCGGCAGCGCTCCTGCGAGGCTGCTCTCGACGGCCGCCCGGGCCGCGTCCCAGTCGTCGCCGAGCGCCGCGGCGGGATCGGCGGCGAGCGGTCCGTACGCCTCCAGCCAGCTGAACTCCCCGCCGGCGGGGAGCTCCAGGTGCTCCAGCTGGGTGCGGGCGAGGCCGGCCTGGATCTCGGCGTAGCCGGGGGTGCCGGGCTCGGTGAGCCACTCCTGCCAGCGCCGGCCGCCGCGCTCCCGGCCCCACAGGAAGAGCTTGCGGCCGCGCAGCGGGTCGGTGGAGGTCTGGACGAGGCCGGCGCCGTCGGCGTCGAGGGCGGCGATCCAGCGGCGCCGGCCGTCGGGCAGGTCGTAGAACCAGTCGGCGGCGTGGTCGCCGTTCAGCGGGTACGAGCGGTCGGTGCCGTCACCGTCCTCGGCGACGGGGAAGGGCAGGCGGCGCAGCCCGCGGTCGTAGCCGTGGTGCCAGGCCGCGTCGGCGGGCGCGATGACGCGACGGTCCTCCGGTACGGCGGTGTTGGACCACCAGTAGACGGGGGCGGGCCGCTCGTGGGGGTTGCGGACGCGGACGCCGACATGGAGGAAGTCGGAGCCCTCCGGGAGCCAGAGGTCGACCTGGAAGGGCAGGTCCCGCAGGCGCTCCCACTCCCACAGCCGGAGCATGTCACCGCCGTCGGGCGCGCGGACGACCGCCGCGTGCAGGGGTGAGCAGGAGAGGGTGGTGTGGCCGGTGGCGCCGATGTTCCACTCGATGCCGCCGGAGAACCAGGCGCCGTTGAGGGCGAAGGCCGCCGGCTGGAACACCGGGTTGCGGTAGAGGAGTTCGCGTCCCGTGGCCTTGTGGTGCAGGGAGTGGACGCGGCCGCCGAGGCCCGGGAGCACGGTGGCCCGGAGCCGGTCGTTCTCGATCACGATCGCGTCGAGGTCGGTGGGGGTGCGTTCGCGCCCGTATCCGTCTCGCACGGGGGCGGGGAGCAGGCTGCGCAGGGGTGCGCGTCCGATTCCCCGGGCCATGTCGCGCGGGAGTTCCGCGAGGGTCTGTTCGTCGACCGCGTGGGTCCCGTGATGGGTCCGCAGGGCGGGCAGGGGGCTGTCCGGGCCCAACGGGGCCGCGGGCAGCGTCAGTACGGCACGTCGTACGGTCGTCATCCACCCATGGAACACGCCGGGGCCCGTCCTGACCAGGGGTTCGCTCGCCTATGACGGGACGGTGACCGCCCAGCGCTCGTGGTCCCGCCAGGCGCCGTCGATGAACAGCATCGCGGGTGAGAAGCCCTCCAGGCGGAAGCCGGCGCGGCGGACGAGCGCCCGGGAGGCGGTGTTGCCGGGCTGGATGTTCGCCTCGAGTCGGTGCAGTTCCAGGGGGCCGAAGGCGTACGCCAGGAGCAGTCCGAGCGCCTCGGTGAGCAGTCCGCGGCCGGCGGCGTGTGCGAAGGCTCCGTAGCCGAGGGCGCCGCTGCGGAAGGCGCCGCGGACGATGTTGTTGATGTTGACGAAGCCGGCGATCCGCCCGCCGTCCGCCCCTTCGGCGTGCTCGCAGACCAGGAATCCGGCGCGCGCCGGGTCCTCGATGAGCACGCCCGCGTAGGCGGCGTACGCCTCGGGGGTGCACGGCGGGAACAGCCAGGGCCGGTGGAGTTCCCGGCTCTCGCGGGCGCGGGCGGTGAACTCCTCGGCGTCGTCGGGCGAGAAAGGACGCAGGCCCACGCGGGGCCCGGCGGCGAGGAATCGGCCAAGGTCGTCGGGCATGGACCAAGGGTAGAGCGTGCGCGAGGGCCGGGGCATGACCGATCGACGCCCTGCCGGCGAGTGCTTCATGGAGCGGGGAGCACCTCGCTCGGCCTCCGTGAAGCCGGGCGAGGTGAGCCTGCCGGAGCGGCGTGAAGGGGAGGGTTTCCCGTGGCCGGCCCGGTCTTGGGTCAGCCGAGCCGGTGGGTGACGTACGCCTCGATGGCGTCCCGCTGGTACGCGGCCAGGCCGGGCGCGATCGTCTCGTACGCCGCACGCCAGGCCTCGTTGTCCACGCAGGAGCGTCCGATGGCGCGGTACTCCTCGGCGGACACGGGTCGCAGTTCGCTCAAGGCCCGGTACTGGGCGTCGATCCGCGCCTGGACGGGCTCGGCGTCGGCCGGATGGCCTGCGGCCATCAGCTCGGCCAGCAGGATCATCTGTGTCGTGCGCTCACGCTGCCCGGCCTCGACGTCCTGCGGGGTCATCGCCGCGACCCTTCGGGCGACTTCCTCGGCATGCCCGGGGAAGTCACGCAGGCTCTCCTGGTATTGCGAGGGCCGGATGCCCTCGAACAGGTTCTCCGGTCGGTTGATGGCGGTCATGGGCGTGCCGTCCTTCCTGGACTGCTCCAGTTCGGCGATCGTGCGGGCGACGGTGCCGGCCAGGGCTTCGAGCCGGTCACGCTCGGCGAGCAGCCTGCGGTGGTGCCCCCGCAGGGCGTCCACCTCGTCGATCTCCTCGGCCAGGATCCGACCGACCTCGGGAAGTCCCACGCCCAGCGCCCGCAGTACGAGGATCTGCTGCAACCGCAGCAGCTGGTGCTCCTCGTAGTAGCGGTGGCCGTTGGCCCCGATTCCGGCCGGCGGCAGCAGGCCGATCTCGTCGTAGTGCCGCAGGGTCCGGGCGGTCACGCCCGACATGCGCGCGACCTCCGCAATCGGCCATCCCATCGCCGTCTCCCTCACGATCGCCTCACCGGGCCGGTCTTTCCGGCTCTGTTCAGGACGGTAGAAGCTGCCGCTGCGACAACCGCAACCCTCGACGAGCCGGGCCCTTCGGGACGGGCTTCTCACGACGCTCACCCACGGCTTGTCGCCGGCCGAGGATCCGGACCGGTCGTGGAGCCTAGACGGCACCCGCCTGAACGGGATCCGAGGGTTCCGGCTGATCCGGATCACCGGCGGAGGCGGCGGCACGCAGCGCCGCCTCGACCCGGCGGTTGCTGGTCATGGTCGCGGTGACGGCGGTCATGGTGAGGAGGAGACCGGCGGCTGCGTAGAGCGGGGTGCGTACGTCGTACGCCGTGGCCAGCCAGCCGCCGAGGAAGGCGCCGAACGGGGCGGCGCACATGCCGAGCATGCGGGAGGTGGAGGCGACCCGGCCCATCAGGTGGGCGGGGACGACCGTCTGCCGGAGGGAGGGGGCGAGCACCATCGTGGCACCCACGCCCGCTCCGCAGAAGGCGAGGGCGAGGCCGGCGACGTACGGGTTCGGGGCGGCGGCAAGGCCCAGGATGGCGAGTCCCTCGACTGCGGCCGTGCAGGTGAGCGCGGCGCCGGTGCCGAGTTTCCGGCCGAGGAAGGAGGCGATGCCCGCGCCGAGCAGACCGCCGGTGGCCTCCGCCGTGAGGAGCAGGCCGAAGCCGAAGGTGCCGATGCCGAGCCGGTCGTGGGCGAAGAGCGCGAGGACGGTCTCCATGGCGACGAAGGCGATGTTCCCGACCGCCGGACGCAGCGCCAGCCCGAGCAGCAGCCGGTCCCGGAAGACGTACGAGGCGCCGGCCCGAGCCTGCCGCAGCAGCGACTCACGGGCCTGTGGTACGGGCCGGGGTACGGCGGGCAGCGACCGTACGAGCAGTGCGGAGACCGCGAACGACACCGCGTCGGCGAGCAGCGGAACGGCCCGGCCGAGCGCGAGCAGGGCACTGCCGGCGGGGGGTCCGGCGAAGCCGGACGCGGCGGTCTGGGTGCCGCGCAGGCGGGAGTTGGCGCGCTCCAGGAGCGCGGGGTCGCGGCCGAGCAGGTCCGGCAGATAGGCCGTGGCGGCCGTGTCGAAGAAGAGTCCGCCGAGGCCGAGGAGGAAGGCGACGGCCGCGAGCAGGGGAATGCTCAGCATGTCGAGCGCGGCGGCTGCCGCCGGTATCGCGAGCAGCGCCGCGCGTGCCGCGTCGGTGACCCACATCGTGCGCCGGCGGTCCCAGCGGTCCACCAGCGCACCGCCGAGGATCCCGAAGAGCAGCCACGGCAGCGTTCCGGCGGCCGTGACGACGGCGAGCGCCATCGGGTCCCGCGTCAGCGTCAGCGCGAGCAGCGGCAGCGCGGCATGCCTCACCCCGTCACCGAGCGAGGACATCGTCTGGGCGGTCCACAGCCGTCCGAACCCGGTCGGCAACTTCTGAACATTTGAGGTCACTTGGCGTCTCCTTCGGTCTGCTTGCTCGATGCGGGGTGGAACAGTGCGAAGACGAGTGACGTGTCCGGCAGCGACGGATCGGACAGCTCGCGGTACTCCTTCGCCAGCGCCTGCAGCCGCGCTCCCAGCTCCGCGAACTGCTCGTCGGTGAGCCGCAGATGCGCCATCCCCACGTGCCGCTCGCCATCGGCCGGCGACGCCTCCAGGTCCGCCACCGCGTGCCGCATCAGCACATCCGGGCCTCCCTCGCCGGGGTCCGGCAGCACGATCGACCGTGCAGCCATGGCGTAGTACCGCTCGGTGACTCCCCGGACCTTCCGCGTGCGCACCACCTTCACCAGGCCGGCCCGTTCGAGCAGCCGTACGTGGTAGCTGGAGCTCCCCTTCGCGAGGCCGATCCGCTCGGCGATCTGCGTGATCGTCGCAGGCTCGAAGCGGAGCACGGCCATGATCCGGTGGCGCGTGAGATTGGAGACGGCGCGTAGCTGCTCGTCCGTGGTGACGTGGAACGCCTCGGGAAGATCATCGGTTGCCATGACCCCAATGGTCAACACTTCTTGACCATTGCGCAAGAGGATTTCCCGAATACGAGTCAGATCCGGTCCGTTCGGCGGAGTCAGGGCTGCTTGCGGCGGCGGTGTTCGGCGACCCGGGCGCGTGACGCGCAGGTGGTGGAGCAGTAGCGGCGCGGGCTGCCGGGGCCGGTGCCGAGGTAGAGGTTGCGACAGCCGGGGGCCGCGCACTCGCCCCAGGTGGCGCGGCCGTGCTCGGTGAGGATCTGCGCGAGGGCCAGGGCACTGGAGGCCAGGAACCAGTCGGCCCATCCTGCGTCGTGGCGGTCGACGTGCAGGTGCCAGGGGTGGCCGTCGTGCCGGGACAGCCGGGGGGCGGCGGCGTGGTCGGCCAGGGTCTCGTTGAGGAGGGCGGCCGCGCGGTCGGTGTCGGTCTCGGTGAGGATGCCGGTCATCTTCAGGGCGGCGTCCCTCAGTTTCCGCAGGTCCGCGTCGGAGAGCGCCGCTTCGGTCAGGTCCTGCGGGCTCTCGCCGTGGCTCGCCAGGAGCGGCACCGCCACGTCGCGGGGCAGGTCGGGGTGGGTTCGTACGGCGTTCGCGAGGTCGATGAGGCGCCGGCCGGCCTGGAAACCCTGGGTTTTCACGTCTGCACTCCCTGATCCACGACTCCGCCTTGTAACGTCTTTCCATCATAAGGCGTTACAAGGCCTTGCTGCATGGCGCTGTCACATGGGGGCGGGATGTCGGAACCGACGAGTGAACGAGCGGGAGTGCCCCGCTACCTGGTCACCGCGTTCTTCGCGCGGCTGGCCGACGAGGGCACGGCCGTCGCCGTGGTCATGCTGGCCGTGGCCCGAACGGGGAGCGCCGCGCACGGGGCGTTCGTCCTGACGGCCTGGATGGCCCCCCATGTCCTCGCGGCCCCTCTGGCCGGCGCCTTGGCCGAACGCGCACGTCGGCCCCGGCTCTTCCACTGCGGCGCGCTCGGCGGCTTCGCCCTGGCGATCTCCGCGGTGGCGTTCAGCGTGGGACGCCTCCCCCTCCCCCTGGTCCTCGTCGTCGCGGCGGCCGGAGGCTGTTGCGGGCCGATCGTCTCCGGCGGGCTCTCCAGCCTGATCTCGCGGCTGCTGCCGGCGGGCGCGGAGCGGGACCGCGCCTACTCCTGGGATGCCGTGGTCTACAACGCCGCCGCCGTCGGCGGCCCCGGCGCCGCCGGGCTCCTCGCCTCGGCCGTCTCACCGGCGGCGGCGATGCTCGCCCTGTCGGCGGCCGCGGCATGCGCCTGCGCACTGACGGCCCTGCTCCCGCTGCGCGCCGACATGGGCGCCGAAGTCCCTGCCGGCACCGAAGCGCCGGCCCGAGCCGAAGGCGCTACCGAAACCCCCACCGGCGCCGAAGCCCCCGCCGGAGCCGAAGCCTCGCCGGTGGCGCCGACTCGGCTTCGCCGCGACCTGGCCGACGGCCTGAGGACGGTGTGGCGGGAACGCGAACTGCGCGCCATCACCGCTGCCACCTGCCTCGCCTTCACCGGAATCGGTGCGCTGACCACGACCGGCGTCCTGCTCGCCACCCACCTGGGAAGCGCCGGAGCCGGCGGCCTGCTGATGACCGCGTTCGCGGTCGGCGCCCTGGCCGGGACACTCGGCCTCACCCGGGTGAGGCCCACCGTTTCGCCGCAGCGACTGGCCGTCATCGGGCTGGCCGGTACGGCCCTCGGGCTCGCCGCCGCGGCGAGCGCCCCCTCCGTCCCCGTCGCGGCGGCCTGCTTCGCCGTGGCGGGCGCGTTCGACGGTCTCGTGCTGACCGTGACCCTCCGCCTCCGCGCCGACCACTCCCCCACGCGCCGGCGCACGCAGGTGTTCACCATCGGGGCGGGGCTGAAGATGTCCGGCGCCGCCGCGGGTTCCGCGCTCGCCGGACTTGCCACCGCCGGCACCGCGCGCGAGTACCTGGCCGGCATCGCCCTCGTACAGGCGGCGGCAGCCCTGCTCTACGTCCTGACCAGGCGCGATGCCCGCCGCGGCACACGTCGTGAGGTCAGCGGCGGGCGGTGCGGACCCGGGGCGGGCAGGTCTCGCCCCTCCGTACGACCCCGATCGTGACCGCGGTCCGTCGGTCGAGCTCCGTGCCGGGCGCCGGGTACTGCGTGCACACCCGCCAGTTCGGCGGCCACAGCACCCGCCGGTCCCGTCCGCTCGCGTCGTGGACGTCGAGGCGGGTCCGGCGGTCGAGCCGGGTGAAGACCCGCCACAGGGGTACGCCCAACAGGTCCGGCATGGATCGTGTCCCGGTCTCGTCGCCCGGCACGGCGGGTTCCTCGGCCGAGGAGACGGCGACGGCCGCGAGCGCGAGGACGGCGGTCGCGCCCACGACGGCGGCCCGCCTCACTTCTGCCTCCGGGCCGCGGCGTAGTAACCGCAGGCGGCGCCGAGGACGGCGGTCGCGAGGAGCGCCAGGTAGAGCGGCATGGACACCTCGGGGATCAGGATCCGGATCCTGACCTCCCGGGTGTTCTCGAAGATGAAGACCAGGGTGAGGACCGCGACCACCGTCATCGCGATCCGGCCCGGGGTGAAGGCACCGCTGAACCGGGACGTGCCGCCCGTGCGGGACGCCCCCGGTGTGTCCTTGGGACTCATGCCCGGCCCTCTCCTCCGTCGTGCCGTCGGTCGTACCCGTCGGTCGCACTCGGCCCGCGCCGCGGGAGCGAGCCGTGGGACCAGAATGGGGTGAGCGGGGCCTCACCGTGACGGTGGGAGGAGCCGTACGGGTGACTTGTCAGACAACGTGGGCCGACTACGGTGGTCCCGGACACCGACGGGAACACGGCGGGAACCACACGAGGAGGCGACCGTGGCGGTCAGCGGACAGCGGCGTCGACCGGTCGTGGCGTTGTACGAGCGGATCGCGGACGCCGTCCACGACGGCACCTACCCGCCGGGCTCGACACTCCCCTCCGAGCCGAAGCTCGCCGCCGAACTGGGCGTGAGCCGGCCCGCCCTCCGCGAGGCACTCCTGCTGCTCCAGGAGGACGGTCTCCTTACCGTGCGCCGCGGGGTCGGCCGGACCGTCAACGACCGTCCGCCGCGCCGGGGCTTCGAGCACATCCAGCCGCTGGAGGAGCTGATCGGCGCGGGGTCGCCGCTGCGCGTGCGGGCGCTTCTGCGGACGGTGGAGGAGCCCACCGACTTCACGACGCAGCACCTGCTCGCCCCGGCCCGTGCCGAGCTGCGGTTCTGGGAGTCCGTGCTGACCGGGGAGGGTACGGCGGCGGCGCTGAGCCACGAGTGGGCGGCGGCGGACGAGGTGCTCGACCGGGTGCACCCCGAGTTCGCCCGCGCCCTGCGGGCGACGGAGCCGGCCGCCGCGTCGATGCTCTCGGTCCTCCTCGGGGCCTCGCGCGAGACGGCGCTGAGCGCGCACAGCGGCATCACGGCGACGCTGCTCGGGAGGCGGCGCGGGGACCAGCTGGGCCGCCCGGCGGACACCCCGGCCGTCCTGGTCACGCAGGTCGTACGGGTCGGGGAGACCCCGGTCCTGGCCGCCAAGCACATGCTGCCGACGGGCACCCCCGCGCTGCCGGTGCTCCAGTCGCACTGAGCGGTACGCAGTCGGGCCCCGGCCCCGCTCCGAACGGTCCCGCACCGAACGGCCCCGCTCCGAACGGCCCGACAGCCTTCCCGGCCCCCTGCCGCCCGCCGTCGGACCGGCCTCCGAAGGCCGCCGGACCCATCGCCGAACGCCGCCGGAGCCACCGCCGAACGCCGCCCTCCGCGGCCGTCTCCGCACACCCCCCGGCCGTGGCGTACACTTCCCCGCCATGCACTTGTCTGACAACCCTGCCACGCCTGCCGCCGCCACCGTCTCCGAGTGGATCCGCCGGGCCCCCAAGGCCGTCCTCCACGACCACCTCGACGGCGGGCTGCGCCCCGCGACGATCGTCGAGCTGGCGCGGGAGCACGGCTACACCGCGCTGCCGACCGAGGACCCGGCCGAGCTCGCGGTCTGGTTCCGGGACGCCGCCGACTCCGGTTCCCTGGAGCGGTACCTGGAGACCTTCGCCCACACCTGCGCGGTGATGCAGACCCGCGAGGCGCTGACCCGCATCGCGGCCGAGTGCGCCGAGGACCTGGCGGCGGACGGTGTCGTCTACGCCGAGATCCGCTACGCCCCCGAGCAGCACCTGGAGGGCGGGCTGACCCTCGACGAGGTCGTCGAGGCGGTCAACGACGGCTTCCGCGAGGGCGAGCGTCGCACCGGCGGCCGGATCACCGTCCGTACGCTCCTCACCGGCATGCGGCACACGGACCGCTCCCTGGAGATAGCGCGGCTCACGGTCGCCCACCGGGAGAACGGCGTGGCGGGCTTCGACATCGCCGGCGGCGAGATCGGCAACCCGCCGGCCCGCCACCTCCCCGCCTTCCAGCACCTGAAGCGGGAGAACTGCCACTTCACGATCCACGCGGGCGAGGCCGTCGGCGCGGAGTCGATCCACGAGGCCGTGCAGGTCTGCGGCACGGAGCGGATCGGCCACGGTGTGCGGATCACGGACGACATCGCCGAGGACGGCACCCTGGGCACGCTCGCGGCGTACGTCCGGGACAACCGCATCGCCCTGGAGGTCTGCCCGACCTCGAACCTCCAGACGGGCGCCGCCAAGGACTACGCCTCGCACCCGATCGACGAGCTGCGCCGCCTCGGCTTCCGGATCACGCTCAACACCGACAACCGCCTGGTCTCCGGCACCACCATGAGCGAGGAGTTCCAGCACATGGTGGACGCCTTCGGCTACGGCCCCGAGGTGTTCGAGGAGTTCACGGTCGCCGCCCTGGACGCCGCCTTCCTGCCGCTGCCGGAGCGGCAGCGACTGATCGACGAGGTCGTCCGCCCCGGATACGCCGCGCTCTAGGACCTCCGGATCCCGGCGACGCGCGTCAGCGGCGGTACCGGCACCCGATGCCCAGCGCCCCCGTGTTCTCGCGGGGGCGCTGCCCTCGTCCCGGCCGGGGTGACGTCGTGGCGCTCAGCGCAGCGCCGGTACGTCCAGGGTCAGGGTGCCGGCCCCCGCGTCGAGCACTCCGGGGACACCGAGGGGCACGGTCAGCGCCGTAGCGCTGTGGCCGAAGCCCAGCTCCTCCACCACGGGGACGCCGAGACCGCCCAGCCGGTCGACGAGGACCGCCCGCACGTCCTCGTACGGGCCGCACTCCTCCCACGAGCCCAGGCCGACGCCCGCGACGCCGTCCAGCCAGCCGGACCGCAGCAGCTGGGTGAGGATCCGGTCGAGGCGGTACGGCTCCTCCCCGACGTCCTCCAGGAGCAGCAGCCCGCCGCGTGCCGAGGGTCTGGCGTGTGGGGTGGCGAGGTCGGCGGCGAGCAGGCTGACGCAGCCGCCGAGCGTGACCCCGTGGGCGCGGCCCGGGACCAGGGTCCGCGCGGTCCCCAGGCCGAGCGTCCGTACGGTCTCCGGCTCGAAGAGGGTGGCCCGCAGCGACTCCTGGGTGTCCGGGTCCGAGAGGAACGTGGCCGCGGCGACCATCGGCCCGTGGAGCGTGGCGAGCCCCGCCCGGACGGCGAACGCCTCGTGCAGGGCGGTGACGTCGCTGTAGCCGACGAACGCCTTCGGCCCGGCCGCCCGGATCGCCGCCCAGTCGACGAGGTCGACCATGCGCTGCACCCCGTAGCCGCCGCGCGCGCAGATCACGGCGGAGACGGAGGGGTCGCACCAGGCCTCGGTCAGGTCGCGGGCCCTCGCGCGGTCCGCGCCCGCGAGGTAGCCGAGCGTGGAATGGGTGTCGAGGACGTGCGGGGCGACCACCGGGTCGAGGTCCCAGCCGCGCAGGACGTCGAGCCCCGCCCTGAGCCGCTCCTCGGGTATGGGTCCGCTGGGGGCGACGACGGCGATCCGCGCGCCGGGCCTCAGGCGCGCGGCCCGGGTCAGGGGTACGACGGTGGCGTGCGGGCTCTTCGGGGTCACGAGCGGAGGTCCAGGTCGGGGACGTCGGATCGGGTGATGCCGAAGGTCCGGGCGTACAGGGCGAGTTCGGCTTCCAGGGCCCGGGTCATCGTGTCGGCCCTGCGGAAGCCGTGCCCCTCGCCCTCGAAGGCCAGATAGGCGTGGGGGACGCCCCGGCCTGCCATCCGGGTGAGGAAGCGCTCGGCCTGTGCGGGCGGGCAGATGACGTCGTCGAGCCCCTGGAGCAGCAGGAAGGGGGTCGTGATCCGGTCGACGTGCTCGATCGGCGAGCGTGCCTCGTAGCGGTCGGGGACCTCGTCGAGCGGGCCGATGAGGCCGTGGAGGTACTGGGACTCGAAGTCGTGGGTCTCGTCGGTGGCCCATCCCCGCAGGTCGAGGATGGGATAGATGATGGTGCCGCAGGCGTACACGTCGGTGCTCACGAGGGAGGCGGCGGTCGTCCAGCCGCCCGCGCTGCCGCCGCGCACCGCGAGCCGGGCGGGGTCGGCGGTGCCCTCGGCGGCGAGGGCCACGGCGACGGCCGCGCAGTCCTCGACGTCGACGACGCCCCACTGCTCGCGCAGCCGCTCCCGGTACTCCCGGCCGTAGCCGGTCGACCCGCCGTAGTTGACCTCGGCGACGCCGATCCCGCGCGAGGTGAAGTAGGCGATCTCCAGGTCGAGGACGAGCGGGGCGTGTCCGGTGGGACCGCCGTGGGCCCAGATCACGTAGGGCGGCAGTTCGCCGGCGGGGCCGGTGAATCCGGGGTGGTGCGGCGGGTACACCTGGGCGTGGATCTCGCGTCCGCCGGGGCCGGTGAAGGTGCGGATCAGCGGATCGGGGTAGTACGCGGGGTCGACGGCGTCCGTGTGCGCGGCGCCGACGACACGGGTGCGGCCGGTGCGGGTGTCGAGCTCGACGAGCTCGTAGGCGCTGCGCGGTCCCGCGGCGACCCCGACGACACGGGTGCCGTGCGCGGCGAGGGTGGCGGCCCATTCGGTCCAGGGGCCCGTGGTGTCGACGAGGGTGCCGCTGTCGGGGTCGAGTATCCCGAGGGAGGTGGTGCCCTTGCCGTGGACGACGGCGATCAGGCCGTTCTCCAGGGGGGTGAACCAGTTCAGCCCGATCTTCCAGAGCGGTCCGGCGAACTCCTCGTCGCGGGGGTGGAGCGGGACCGGTTCGCGGAGGCCTCCGTCCGCGGCGGGTTCCGCCCGGTAGAGGTTCCACCAGCCGGTGCGGTCGCTCGCGAAGAGCAGGCGTCCGGCCGCGTCCCAGGCGACCTGGGGGATCGACTCGGCGGGGCCTCCGGCGACGGTCCTCGCGCCGTGGAAGGTGCCGTCGGGGGCGACCTCGGCGAGCTGGACCTCGGTGCCGTCCCAGGGCATGCGGGGGTGGTCCCAGGCGATCCAGGCCGCGCGGCGCCCGTCCGGGGAGAGCCGGGGGCCCGTGACGAACCGGTGCCGCCCGTCGGAGAGTTCGCGCACGGCACCGCGGTCCTCGGCGGCCGAGCCGTCCAGCGGTACGGCGGCGAGGACCCGGCGCACGTCGGTCGGCGCGGGCCCGGTGAACTCCTCCAGGACGGCCCACACCTCGGCCCGGTCAGGGTGGATCACCGGGTCCACCCAGCGCGCTCCGCCGCCGACGCCGGAGACGGGGGTGAGCGGCCGGGGCCCGGCGTCCGCACCGGCCTCCGGCTCGTACGCGTACAGCCGCTGGTCGGGGAAGTGGCTGAAGACCACGAGAGGTCCGCCGGTGGGCCGCGCGGTCGCGGCCCAGGGCTGCCCGCCGTACTCGACGACCCGGCTGCGGACGTTCCACGGGGCGGGGAGCAGGCTCTCCTCGGTGCCGTCGGCGCGCCGCCGGACGAGGGCGCGCCTGCCGCCCTCGGCGGGGCGCGGCGCGGTCCACCACAGCTCGTCGCCGACGGTGCCCATGTACTCGGGGCGGCCGTCGTGGGCGGCGGCGAGCGCGGCGTCGACGGGCGACGGCCAGCTGCCGTGGGCGGCCGTGGTCGTGTGCGTCGTCTCGGTGGCGGCCATCTCGACTCCCCCTGTCACGGTCCTGCACGGTGCTGCACGAGAACTACGTGGAGCCACGAAGGGCTACGCGGACTTCAGATAGTGGTCGAGCACCCGGACACCGAAGTGCAGGGCGTCGACCGGGACGCGCTCGTCGACGCCGTGGAACAGCGCCCCGTAGTCGAGCCCCGGTGGCAGTCTGAGCGGCGAGAAGCCGTAGCCCGTGATGCCGAGCCGCGAGAACTGCTTGGCGTCGGTGCCGCCGGACATGGTGAACGGCACGACGTGTCCGTCCGGGTCGAAGCGCTCGACGGCGGCCCGGAGCTTCGCGAAGGTCGGCGAGTCGACCGGGGCCTCCAGGGACACCTCTCGGTGGTGGTACTCCCAGTCCACGTCGGGCCCGGTGAGCGCGTCCATCGTCGTGGCGAACTCCTCCTCGCCGCCGGGCAGCGTCCGTCCGTCGATGTAGGCGACGGCCTGGCCCGGGATGACGTTGACCTTGTATCCGGCCTTCAGCATCGTCGGGTTGGCGCTGTTGCGGACGGTCGCCTCGACGAGTGCGGCGGCGGGTCCCAGCTTGTCGAGGAGGAGCTCGACGTCGAGGTCGCGGTCGTTCGTGTCGATGTCGATGCCGTACAGCGCGGCGAGTTCCGTGAGGGCGGCGCGGACGGTGGTGGTGAGGCGGACCGGCCAGGTGTGGGCGCCGATCCGGGCGACGGCGGAGGCGAGGCGGGTGACGGCGTTGGCCGTGTTCACCTTGGAGCCGTGGCCGGCGCGGCCGTGGGCGGTCAGCTTGAGCCAGGCGGTGCCCCGCTCCCCCGCCGCGATCGGGTACAGGGTCGTGCCGGGCTGCGGGTGGAAGCTGAACGCCCCGGACTCGCTGATGCCCTCCGTACAGCCCGCGAAGAGCGCGGCGTGCCGGTCGGCCAGGAAGCCGGAGCCGTCCTCCGCGCTGGCCTCCTCGTCGGCGGTGTACGCGAGGACGATGTCGCGGCGCGGCCGGACGCCCTGGCGGGCCCAGGAGCGGACGACGGCCAGGACCATCGCGTCCATGTTCTTCATGTCGACGGCGCCGCGGCCCCACACGACTCCGTCGCGGACCTCCCCGGAGAAGGGGTGCACGGTCCATTCGGCCGGGTCGGCGGGGACCACGTCCAGGTGGCCGTGGACGAGGAGCGCGTCGGCCGAGGGGTCGGTGCCGGGGATGCGCGCCACGACGTTGGTGCGGCCTGGGGTGCGCTCCAGGAGGGTGGGTTCGATGCCGGCGGCGGCGAGCCGCTCGGCGACGTACTCGGCGGCGGGGCGCTCGCGGCACTCGCCGTCGCCGTGGTTGGTGGTGTCGATGCGGATGAGCTCGGAGGTGAAGGTGACCACCTCGTCGAGCGCCGTCGTGTCCGGGCCCCGGACCTCCTCAGCCATACTGCTCCTCCACCGCGGCCGAGACGATGGTCGTGACCGCCTTGAACGTGCGAATTGCCTCGTACATCGTCTCCCCCGTGTAGGAGACGCGCCGCTCGCCGCTCCGCGCCACGCCGGGAACCACCGTGGCGGCGGCTCCCAGGTGGTCGGCGTCGAACTCCAGCTCCACCGTGAACGGTCCGCCGCGGACCGGCTCGTGCCGGACGGCGAGCGAGGTCGCGTCCTTCGCGGCCGCTCTGATGTCGGCGGCGGTCCTGGCCGGGGTGCGGCACACCGCCGCGTACCGCGATACATGGTCCTTGACGGCCACCTTGCGGGCCTCGGGTGCGTATCCGAGGGCGTCCTCGCAGGTCAGGTCGTCGCCGGTGACGAGCACGACCGGGACGCCGTACTCCGCCACCACGTGGGCGTTGAGCACGCCCTCGCTCGCCCGCTCGCCGTTCAGCCACACGCCCGTGATCGAGTTCGCGAGATAGGTGTGCGCGAGGACACCCTCCGCGCCGGCGCCCGTGTGGTACCCGACGAACGCGATGCCGTCGACGTCCCCGTGCTGCACGCCCTCGACCATCGACAGCGCCTTGTGCCGACCGGTGAGCATCTCGGCGCGCTCGTCGAGCCGCTCCAGGAGCAGGTTCCGCATGCTCGAGTGCGCTTCGTTGATCAGAACCTCGTCGGCGCCGCCGTCGAAGAAGCCCAGCACGGCCGCGTTCACGTCGGACGTGAACATCGCGCGGCAGCGCTCCCACTGGGGCGTACCGGGCAGTACGTCGGCGGGCCAGGTCACACCGGTCGCGCCCTCCATGTCGGCGCTGATGAGGATCTTCATGTCTCGCACCGTAGTCGCCGCCCGGCGGCCCTACCACCCCTGTGGATAACCGCCGTTGGAGTGGACCAATGACGATCACCGGGCCGGCGGTACGGTTCAGCGGCACGGTTCCGCACGCCGGGATCGAATGGGGCGAAATATCGCCAACATGTGCGTATAGGCTGTCGGCCGCAGTTGTCGTACCCGACCTTCCGGAGAGCTCTCGGTGACCATCGCCTTCACCCCGTCCGAAACGTCCGCCGACGAGCGCGAGACCGCCGCTCCCGAGACCGCCCCGGCGGCGATCTCGGAGCCGGAGTTCTGGGTGCCGTCGGCCCCGGAGCCGGAATCGGCGGAGCCCGAGGAGCCCGAGGAGTCCAGCGAGCCCGAGGAGTCCACCGAGCCCCAGGAGTCCAGCGAGCCCCAGGAGCCTGCGGAGCCCGTGTCGGCGGACGATCACGACCCCGTCGTCGTCCGTGACGCCCAGGACTTCGGGATCTACGCGCGCACCGGCGGCTGGGCCTTCGCGCTCAAGGTCGCGCGGAGTGTGCGCCCCGGCGGCCAGCCCGCCGAGGGCACGGCCCGGACGAAGGTCTCGGCGAAGGCCTTCGCCGCGCTCGCGGGATGCTCGCCGGACCGGGTCATGCGCTACTACAAGGCCTGGGACATGGCGGCCGACGACGGTCTGGTCCCGCAGTTCGAGGTCCTGGTGCCCGGCGAGGACGTCGAGCTGCCCGACGCGGACGTCTGGCTCTCGTACTACACCTCCCGCAACAGCGCGTCCTCCGTGCGCGGCCAGGCGATCAGCGCCGCGGCCGAGGCGGAGGGCATCCGGCCGACGAAGGCCCTGGAGGTCGCCGAGAACCCGACGGCGCTGCGGGCCGCGATCCTCGCCGACCCCGGCACGGCCGAGGCTGCGCGCGGCGCGCTCCTGGACCGGATGAAGGAGGACCCGGCCCTCCAGACGGAGATGGCGCGCGCCATCGCCCGCACCGACGACCTGAAGAAGGCGGTGGCGAGCGAGGCGAAGGCGGCCGACCGCATCGGTTATGTGCGCCAGATCGTCGAGAACGGCCAGATCAAGACCCCGGCCGGGCAGACGGTGGAGGCACCGGCCGAGCTGCGCGCCGAGGCGGAGCGGCACCTGTCGCTCATCGACGAGCTCGACGACTCCGAGGAGGCGGGCGAGTGGGCCGGTGAGGCGTACGACGCGGTGAAGGGCCTGGTCGCGCGGGCCGTGGAGGAGGACCCGGCGCTGCGGGTCCAGGAGCGGCGCACCAAGTTCTACAACAGCCTGCAGAAGGCCACGAAGGTCTTCGAGGAGCTGACCCTGGACGAGGTGATGGAGGAGGACATCTACGAGGCCGACATGCTCCAGCGCCTCGAAGCCCTCCAGGAGGCGATCGGCACCTGCATCAGCGCGCTGCGCAAGGCGTCGACCACCTCCTGAGGACAGTGCTGCGGGGCCGGCCGGTCAGTCCTGGTGGCCGAGCTGGAGGTCGCGCTCCGTGCGGCCCCCGCCGGCCATCTGGAGGACGGTGGCGACGGGCGGGTACCCGGCCGCGATGACGGTGTACTCGCCGGAGGACAGGTCCACGAAGCGGAAGGTGCCGTCGGCCCCCGTGGTGAGGGTGTCCATGACGTTTCCGGCGGCGTCGAGGAGGGTGACGCGGGCGTCCTCGACGGGGCGTCCGCCACCGGCCCGTACGGTGCCGCGCAGCACCGACCCGCCGGCCAGCTCGATGTCCTGGCGGGTCTCGCGGGAGGACTGGACGCTCACCGGGAGCGCGGCGGGCCGGAAGGCGGGAGCGCTGGCGGCGAGCGTGTACTCGCCGGCGACCAGTTCGGTGATGACGTACCCGCCTTCGCGTCCGCTGCGGGTGGAGGCTACGACCTCGCCGCGTACGTCGGTGAGGGTGACGGCGGCGTCCCGGACGGGGGTCCCGTCGGCGGTGACGACGCTGCCCGCGAGCCGCCCCGCGCCGCCGAGGACGACGTCGAGCTCCACGGGCCGGTCGCCGACGGTGACGGAGACCGCCTGGGGCTGGTGTCCGCCGGCCGCCGCGATGAGGACGTACGCGCCGCGGTCGGGCACGCTCAGCGCGTACCGCCCGTCCTCGGCGCTCGCACCGCGCCCGACCTGACGCCCCTGGACGTCGATGAGGGTGAGGGCGGCCCGGGGCACCCGGCTGCCGTCGTGGTGCTGGACGGTACCGCAGACCGGGACGCCGGAACGGGCGGGCCCTTCCGGGGACGAGCGGGAGGGGTGGGCGGGGGCGGCGTGCCGGGCGTGCGGGACCGCCTGGGTGCCGCCGAATTCGGTGGCCACGGTGGCGTCGGTGGCCTCGGTGAGCGGGCTGTGGTGGGACACCAGCGGTTTCTCCTTGAGGAAGAAGGCGAGGACGAGGCCGAGCACGAGGACCGGCACGAGGTAGAGGAAGATGCGCGGCATCGCGTCCGCGTACGCCTGGATGTAGGCGTCGCGCAGGGCGGGCGGCAGGGTGTGCACCGTCTGCGGGGTGATCGACTCGGCCGGCGGCAGGGACACCGGGTCCCCCTGCGCGAGGACTCCGGCCAGCCGGTCGCCGAGGGCGTCGTCGAGCCGTGAGGCGAAGAGGGTGCCGAAGATCGCCGCGCCGACGCTGCCGCCGATCTGGCGGAAGTAGTTGTGGGCGCTGGTGGCGGTGCCGAGGTCGGCGGGGCGTACGGAGTTCTGCACGGCGAGCACGAGGACCGGCATGACCAGGCCGATGCCGGTGCCGAGGACGGCCTGCCAGAGGCTGTGCTGGAGGCGCGGGGTCTCGGTGTCCATCCGGGAGAGCAGCCACATGCCGAGGACGGAGACGGCTCCGCCGACCACGGGGTAGATCTTGTAGTGGCCGGTGCGGCTGATGAGCTGGCCGGAGACGACCGAGGCGATGACGATCCCGCCCATGAGCGGCAGCATCAGGAGGCCGGACTCGGTGGCGGTGGCGCCCTCGACCATCTGCAGGAAGCTGGGGAGGTAGCTGGCGGCGCCGAAGAGCGCGATGCCGACGACGGCCCCGACGAGGGCGGTGACGGTGAAGACGGAGTCGCGGAAGAGCCGCAGCGGGATGAGGGGTTCGGGCGCGACGTGCTCGACGACCAGGAAGAGCAGGGTCGTTCCGGCGGCGCCGCAGGCGAGCGCGAGGACGACCCGGGAGTCCCAGGCGTACTCGGTCCCGCCCCAACTGGTCAGCAGGACCAGGCAGGTGGAGGCGGCGGCGAGGAGCAGGGCGCCGAGGACGTCGAAGCGCGCGCGTGCCGTGGGCCTGGGGAGCTTGAGGACGACGGCGACGACGGCGAGGGTGACGAGCCCGAAGGGCACGTTGAAGTAGAAGCACCAGCGCCAGGAGACGTGGTCGGTGAAGAAGCCGCCGAGCAGGGGTCCGGCGACGGAGGCGAGGCCGAAGGCGGCGCCGATCAGGCCCATGTACCGGCCGCGTTCCCGGGCGGGGACGATGTCGGCGATGATCGCCTGGACGCCGATCATCAGGCCTCCGGCGCCGGCGCCCTGGATCGCGCGGAAGGCGATGAGCTCGTCCATGCTGCGGGACCAGCCGGCCAGGGCGGAGCCGATGACGAAGACGACGATGGCGAAGAGGAAGACGCTCTTGCGGCCGAGGAGGTCGCCCAGCTTCCCGTAGATCGGCAGGCCGATGGTGGAGGTCAGCAGATAGGCGGTGATGGCCCAGGACATCCGGTCCAGGCCCTGGAGTTCGCCGACGATCTTCGGCAGGGCGGTGGCCACGATCATCTGCTCGAGCGCGGCGAGGAGCAGCGCGAGCATGAGGCCGCAGAAGACGAGCCGCACCCGGCGGGGGTCGAGGGGGGCGGGTCCGGGGTCGGACGGTGGCGCGAGGCCGACGGGCGGGCCGTCCGCGGCGGGGTGGCCGTCCGTGGGAAGCGGTTCCGCGCCCTCCGCGCCCCTGGTGGCCTTCACGACGGTGATCGCACCCACGTACCTGCTCCCCTCGACACGGCGTCTGCGCCGCGCCATTCTTCGCATTGGGTGCGAAGCGGGAGCAAGTCGGGCGGTACGGGAGGTCAGTGGCGTCCCCGGCGGTGAACGGCCCTGTGGTACGGCGCACTTGGGTCGCTCATCAGCGCGTTTACGAGGAAGCCCGCGCCCCCTCGGTGCACGGGGCTCCGGTACGGGGGTGCGGGCGAACCACTCGAATCGGTGAACGCCCGGAGCGTTACTTCTCGACCTCGTCCGCCAGCTTGGCGAGCAGGGCGTCGTAGATGCGGGCCAGGCCCTTGGGCGCGAAGGTCCTCTCGAAGAAGCCTCCGACGCCGCCGGCGCCGTTCCAGACGGAGGTGACGACGGCGCGCGACTTGCCCTCGCCGGCGGGGGTGACGGTCCAGGTGGTGACCATGGACGAGTTGCGGTCCTTCTCGACGAGCTGCCCGTCGGTGGGCTCGGTGACCTCCAGGAGGCAGTCGCGGACGCGCTTGCTGGTGGCCTGGAGCTTCCAGTGGACGAGGGTGCCCTCGCCGTCGCCGCCCTCCCGCACCTCGTACTCGCTGAAGTGCTCGGGCAGCACCTTCGCGCGCGTGCCGCTGTAGTCCGCCAGCGCGTCGAACACCGTCTCCGCGTCCGCGGCGATGATTCGTTCCGTCGTGGCCTCGACCTGCGCCATTGACTTCCTCCAGCTTGTGGTTCCTCGGGGGTGTGGCCCAAGCGAACCACGCGGGCTCCGGGGCACGAAATCCGGGTTGCGGTGATCAAGGGAACAGGTGTTCTATTCTGGGCGCAAGGTGGAGCCAGAGGCGAGGCAGAGCAACCGAGGAGGCGTCCGTGCGCTGGGACAATCTGGGCGACGGGCCGAGCGCGCCCGCCGACATCGGCCTGTTCGGTACGGACGCGGTGACCACGCGGACGTTCGACACCCCGGAGTTCCGGGGCATCACCTTCCACGAGGTGCGGGCCCGCTCGATCCTCAACCGGGTGCCCGGCGCCTCCCGCATGCCGTTCGAGTGGACGGTCAACCCGTACAGGGGTTGTAGTCACGCATGCGTGTACTGCTTCGCCCGCAAGACCCACAGCTATCTGGACCTCGACACCGGGCTCGGCTTCGACTCCCAGATCGTCGTCAAGATCAACGCCCCGGAGGTGCTGGCCCGCCAGCTCGCCTCCGCCCGCTGGCAGGGCGCCCACGTCGCCATGGGCACCAACGTCGACTGCTACCAGCGGGCGGAGGGCCGCTACCGCCTGATGCCGGGCATCCTCACCGCCCTGCGCGACCACGCCAACCCCTTCTCGATCCTCACCAAGGGCACCCTGATCCTGCGCGACCTGGACCTCCTCACCCAGGCCGCCCAGGTCACCGAGGTCGGCATCTCCGTCTCGGTCGGTTTCACCGACCGGGAGCTGTGGCGGACGATCGAGCCCGGCACCCCGTCCCCCGAGCGCCGCCTCGACGTGGTCCGCACCCTCGGCGCGCACGGCATCGACTGCGGCGTCCTCATGGCCCCCGTCGTCCCCTTCCTCGGCGACCGCCCCGAGCAGCTGCGCGCCACGGTCCGCGCGATCGCCGAGGCCGGGGCGAGTTCGGTCACCCCGCTCGTCCTGCACCTGCGGCCAGGCGCACGCGAGTGGTTCATGACGTGGCTGCGGCACCACCACCCGGAGCTGGTGCGGCGGTACGAGCGGATGTACGCGGACGGGGCGTACGCGCCGACCTGGTACCAGCGCCGGATCACCCGTCAGGTCCACGAACTGGCCGCCGAGTTCGGCATAGGTCCCGCCGATCGGGGCGCCGCGCCGCGCCGGATCGCGGTTCCGGAGGAGCCCGCGCTCGCGGCCGCTCCCGAGCAGCTCACTCTGCTCTGATCATCGGACCGGTTCACCTGACACGCCGTCGGATCCTCCTCTGTTCGGGTCAACTCTCGGCGAAAACGGCCGTCCCGCGGCCCCCGCGGGGCACGGACGCCCTATGACCCCACGCGCAGGAATGCTGATCGCCGCTGGAGCGCTGGTCGCCGGGACGGTCACCGTCCTGCCGGCCGGCCCCGCGGACGCCGGCGAACCGACCCCCCGACCGCTGCCCCGGCTCGCCTGGACCGGCTGCGCCACTCAGGCGTACCCGAAGCTCCAGTGCGCCACCCTGAAGGTGCCGCTCGACCACGACGACCCGGCCGGGCGGAGCATCACGCTCGCCCTCACCCGGGTCCCGCACACCGCGAAGACCTTCCAGGGGCCGCTGCTCGTGAACCCCGGCGGTCCCGGCGGCAGCGGACGCACGATGGCCGGGTACGTGGCGGCCTCGCTGCCCCCGAAGGTGGCCGCCGAGTACGACGTGATCGGCTTCGACCCGCGCGGGGTCGGCCGGAGCGAGCCCGCGCTCGACTGCCGGCCGGGCCATTTCGCGCCGGTCCGTCCCGACTCGGTGCCGCTCGGCGCCGACGCCGAGAAGGCGGCGGTCGAGCGGGCCCAGGCCTTCGCGGAGGCCTGCGGCAAGAAGTACGCCGACGTCCTTCCGTACATCGACACCGTGAGCACCGCCCGGGACGTCGACGCGATCCGGGAGGCGCTCGGCGCGCCGAAGGTCAACTACCTCGGCTACTCGTACGGCACCTACCTGGGCGCGGTCTACGCACGGCTGTACCCGGACCGGGTGCGGCGCATGGCGCTCGACTCCGTCGTCAATCCGCACGGGGTCTGGTACGAGGACAACATCGCGCAGGACTACGCCTTCGACACCCGCCACAAGGACTTCATGGCCTGGGTCGCCCGGCAGAACGCGGTCTACAAGCTGGGCACCGACCCGGCGGCGGTCGAGGCCGCCTGGTACCGGATGCGCGACGCGCTGCGCGAGGCCCCGGCCGGCGGGAAGGTCGGACCGGGCGAGCTGGAGGACACCTTCCTGCCCGGGGGTTACTACAACGGGTACTGGCCCCGCCTCGCGAGCGCGTTCTCGTCCTACGTCAACGACGGCGACGCGGCGCCCCTGACGGAGGCGTACGAGAAGTACGGGGAGGCCGACGCCTCCGCCGACAACGGCTACTCGGTCTACACGAGCGTGCAGTGCCGGGACGCGGCCTGGCCCCGCGACTGGAACGTCTGGCGGAAGGACAGCTGGGACGTCCACGCGAAGGCGCCGTTCTCGACCTGGAACAACGCCTGGTACAACGCTCCCTGCGCCTTCTGGCCGGTGCCGGCCCTGACCCCGCCGGACGTCACCAACGACCAGCTGCCGCCGGTCCTCATCCTCCAGGCGACGGAGGACGCGGCGACCCCGTACGAGGGCGCCATGGCGCTGCACCGGCTGGTACGCGGCTCCAGCCTGGTCGTCGAGGAGGGCGGCGGGAACCACGGGGTGACCCTCGGCGGAAACGACTGCCTCGACGACCACCTGGCCGCCTACCTCGCCACCGGCACGGTGCCGCGCGCCAAGGACGGGGGCGAGGTCGACGCGGTCTGCGAGGCGCTCCCGGAGCCGGAGCCCGAGCCCCTGGCCCCGGCCGGGAAGACCGAGAAGAAGGCCGGGAAGGAAGCCGGAACGGAAGCCGGGAAGGAAACCGGGAAGGAAACCGGGAAGGACGCGGCCTCGGGCAAGAGGGTCGGCGCCCTGCGCCCGGAGGCGACCGCCGTCACCCTGCACGGCCTCCTCGGCCACGTCCGCTGACGACGTCCGCTGACGACGTCCGCACCGACCGAAAGCGCTCACGGACCCACTGACAGTGCCCGCGCCCCGGGGGACGCGGGCACTGTCGGTGGCGCCTTCACTCGGGGGCGCCGTCCACCGGGTCCGTTCTCGTGGTGACGGACTGGGTGGGGACGGGCCGGGTGGGAACGGTGTGGGAGCCGGCGGCCGCCGCCGCGGCGTAGTGGGCGGTGGTGGGCGGTCCTGTGGGGCGGATACGGCCGACCAGGAGGGTCAGGACGATTCCGAACGCGCAGAAGAGGGCCAGGCCGATGGCGGCGCGGGAGAACCCGGCCGCGAGGGCGTCCGCCACGGCGGCGCTGTTCGCGTGCTGACGGGTGTAGACCGCGCTGAAGAGGGCGGCGGTGACGGCGGTGAGAACGGCCGCCATGTTGGAGATACCGGACGCCGCACCGACCTGGTCGGTGGTGACGCAGGCGGTGGCGACGGACGAGGAAGGCCCGTTCGCCAGTCCGAGCCCGAAGGCGAGGACGACCAACGGCACGACGAACACGGCATAGCTCCAGTCCGCGGTGACGAAGGCGAACACGGCGAAGGCGACGGTCGCGATCCCGAACCCCGCCGCGATGACCTTCCGGGCGCCGAGGCGATCGACGAACCGGGTGATCAACGGCGCGGTGATCACGATGCCGGCCGCGGCCGGCAGGGTTGCCACGCCCGCTTCGAGAGGGGTCATGCCCAGGCCGTCGGGGTTCTGGAAGTAGAGACTGCACACGTACATGACGGCGTTGATGCAGCCGGCCACCACGAGGATCGCCACACTCGACCCGACGAGGAACCTGTTGCGCAGCAGCGCCAGGTCGAGCAGAGGCGCGCGCACCCGCTTCTCGACGGCGACGAACGCGACCACGGCGGCGGCCGAGACCAGGAAGCAGATGAGCGTCGGTGCGCTGAGCCATCCCCAGTCCGCGCCCTCGGTCACGGCGAAGACGAACGGCACGAGGACGGCGGCGATCAGCACGGTCCCGGCCACATCGACGGAGCGAGAACGCGAAGGGTCGGAGGACTCCGGCACGGTACGCAGGGTCAGCGGCACGCACACTGCGGCGATGACGGCGTCGATCCAGAACAGGCCCTGCCAGCCGGTGACGTCGACGAGCGCCCCGCCCACCAACGGCCCTGCGGCGGCACCCGCGGCGGACGCCGCCCCCCACAGCGACACCGCCCGCATCTGCTCGTCACCCGAGGTCCCCGCGGACAGCAGGCTCAGCCCGCAGGCCAGGATCGTCGAACCGGCCGCGCCCTGGACGGCGCGGCCGGCGATGACCATCCCACCGCTTTCCGCGAGCGCGATCAGGACACACGACGCCACGAAGAGCAGCAGGCCGCCGATGCAGATCCGGCGGCGGCCGAAGATGTCCCCCCAGGGCCCCGGAGGTGACGATGACCGCCGCGCCGACCAGTGAGTACCCGGTCACCGCCCACTGCAGCGTGGCCAGTGAGGAACCGGTGTCCTCGCTGATGGCGGGCAGAAGAATGCTGACAGCGGATGTGTTGGCGTTCACCACGAAAGCCGAGACGCAGGTAGCCGTGAGAACACCGGTGGAGGCCCGAGCGGCAGCGGCCGGGGATCCACCCCCCGCACGCGCGCTCAACTCGCGGCTCCCGCACCGGTGAGGAACTCGCATCCCATGACGATCCTCCAGGCAGATAATCCTGAACCAAATGGACAAACCTCGCAAAGCAGACCATCTGTCATGAACTCGGGCTTTTCCTGCAGGGAGCGGTGCGGGGGCTGTCAGTGGTGTGCGCGAGGATGTGAGGCATGACCAGCCAACACCTCACGCATGTTCCCGCTCCCGACGGCCTCGCGCCCAGTCCGCAGTACAGCCACGTCGTCTGGGGGACCGGCCGGTTCGTCGCGATATCCGGCCAGTGCGCGCTGGACGCCTCGGGCGCGGTGGTCGGGGAGGGCGACGCGGTGGCCCAGGCCCACCAGGTCTTCGCCAATCTGGAGCGCTGCCTCGCCGCCGCGGGCGCGGGTTTCGGGGACGTGGTGAAGCTGACCTACTTCGTCACGGACGTGGCCCACCTCCCGGCGGTGCGGGACGCCCGGGACGCCTACTTCGCGGGGGCGCCGCTCCCGGCGAGCTCGGCCGTGCAGGTCTCGGCGCTCGTCCGGCCGGAACTGCTCCTGGAGATCGAGGCGTTCGCGCTCGTCCCCGAGCAGGTCACGGACGTGCCCGACGGCAGTGGGGCGGATCTTCGTTTGATACGTTGACGCACATGTTCCTCTTCCGTGCCTAGGAGTCGGCGACCCGACGCATCGTGCCCACGCGGCGCGGTCCTCAGCCGACCCAGCACGCTTCGGCGCCGCAGGCCCCCTCGCCCGGCGCCCTTCCGAGGAACACCCGAGGTATTTCGCCGTGTCCGCGACCTCCCCTGCCCTGTCCCCCGCGCCCACCTACGCGGCGGTCCTGAGAATCCCGCACGTCCGCCGCACCTTCGGGGCGGCGCTGCTCGGGCGGCTCTCCAACGGGACAGCCCCGCTCTCCCTGCTCCTCTCGGTCAAGACGAGCACCGGCTCGTACGCGGCGGCCGGCACGGTCATGGCCGTGTGGGGGCTGACCGCCGTCCTGCTCTCGCCCGCGCGGGCGGCCCTCGTCGACCGCCTCGGACCGCGCCGGGCCCTGCCCCCGCTGGCGCTCGGATACGCGCTGCTGCTCACCGCGCTCGCGGTGGCAGCCGCCGGGACCGCGCCCCCGTTGCTCACGCTCATGGCCCTCGCCGGAGCGGCGGGCGCGGTGACCCCGCCGCTGGGCCCGGTGATGCGGGCCCAGTTGAGCGCGATGATCCCGGACCGGGATCTGCTGCGGCGCGCCTACAGCCTGGACACGGTGGCGGAGGAACTCCTCTTCGTCTCCGGACCCTTGCTGGTGGGGCTGCTCACGGGGTACGCGCCGGCGGCGGCCGGGCTCGCGGTGAGCGCCGGGCTCGTCCTGACCGGGACGCTCGCCCTCGTCACGTCTCCGGTGGTGCGGGGCGGGGCCGGAAGGAAGCGGGCGGACGCGAGCGAGGCCTCGGGGGCGGAGACCGGGACGGCGATCCCGGCGCGTACCGGCGTCGTGCGGGCCGTCGCCGTCGCCGCCTCGATGGGCGTCTGCCTGGGCGCCTTCGACCTGCTGGTGATCGCCTTCGCCGACGCGCACCACCGGCCCGGGGTCGTGCCGTGGGCGATGTCGGCCCTGTCGGCGGGCAGCGCGGTCGGCGGTCTGGCGCTCGGCGCCGTGGACGTACGGATCCCCACCGCCGTACGCCTGTCGCTGCTCACGCTCGGGCTCGGCGCGGTCCTGGCGGCGGCGGGGCTGTCCCCTCACCCGTACGTCCTGGTCGGCTGTGTCGCGCTCGGCGGTCTGTTCCTGGCGCCCGCGCTCACGAGCGCCTATCTGCTCGCCGACGAGTCGGCGGGCCCCGGCCGTCGCACCCAGGCCGGGGCCTGGGTCAACACCGCGTTCAACGCGGGCGGCACGGCGGCCACGGCCGGAGCGGGGCTGCTCGTCGGCCGGCTGCCCCTGGCCCTCTGCTTCGCGCTCGCGGCGCTGCCGGCCGTCGTCACGGCGGTCGTGACGCTGCTCCCGGCGCCGTCAGCCGCCGGAAACGCTGTCGGAGCCGAGCCGGGCGAGTGACTCCTCGGCCGCGCGGCCGAGCCGGGGGTGCGGCAGCGCGGACTCCAATGCCGTACGGGCTCGCGGGTCCCCGAGGGTGCCGAGGCCCTCGACGCACGCGAGCCCGACCCGCCAGTGCGGGTCGTCGGCCGGCAGGCGCCGCCGGAGGACGGTGATCAGGGCCGGGACGGACTCGGGGGCGCGGAGTTGCGCGAGCAGCCGGACCGGCAGGAGGGCGTAGGCGACGCGGAGTTCGTTGGTGGCGAGGGCGGCGGCCGCGCGGGCGGTGCGCGGGTCGCCGAGCCGGACCAGGGCGTGGGCGGCGGTGACGCAGCGCTCGGCGTCGCGGTGGTTGAGGAGGAGGACGAGCGCCTCGAAGGCCCGGGGGTCGCCCGCGAGTCCGAGTTTGAAGGCGGCGATCTCGCGGGCCCAGAGCGGCTGTCCGGGGGCGGTGAGGACCTGGTGGAGTTCTTCCGGGTCGTCGGTTCCGGCGAGTTCTCCGAATGCCGCCGGGACTTCTCCGGTGTCATTCTCGATCTCTTCCCGCAATCGATCGATCATCGAGCAGAATTCCGGATCCTCGGCGCTTTCCATGCATCCGAGCCTATCCGCGATCCAGATCACACTTTCTCAACTTGCCGGGACTGGCGCGCTCGTTACCGGCCGGTTAGTCTCAGGTGAGCGGGTCACCACCCGCGCTCCTCACAACAACCTGGTGACGCAGTTGTTGTGAGCGTTTCGTCGGTTCGGCAGTTTCGATGTGACTCCGGGACAGAGTCCGTCGCCCCTTTCTTCAGGGCTTCGCCCTTCCTTCCAAGGGCTTCGCCCTCGTTCTTTCCCGCGCCCTTTCCCTCTCGCGCGCGCACTGCCCTCAGTCGTCACTCTTCCTCCCTGGAGTCCCCTGATGGACACCCCTCTCTCCACCATCGCCGTCGTCGGTCTCGGCACCATGGGCACCGGCATCGCCGACGTCCTCGCCCGGGCCGGCCGCGAGGTCATCGGCATCGACATCGACGACACCGCCTCCGCCCGGGCCGTCGCCGCCCTGGAGGCCTCCACCGCCCGCGCCGTGGCCCGCGAGCGGATCACCGAGGAGGAGCGGCAGGACGTCCTGGCCCGCTTCCGCACCTTCTCCGACCTCCAGGCGGCCGCCGAGGCCGACCTCGTGATCGAGGTCGTGCCCGAGTCGTACGAGGCGAAGCAGGAGGTCTTCCGGGCGCTCGACGGGATCGTCCGGCCCGACGCCATCCTGGCCACCGGCACCAACGCGCTCTCCGTCACCCGGCTCGCCGCCGACTCGGCCCACCCCGAGCGGGTGCTCGGCCTGCACTTCTTCGCCCCCGTGCAGGCGATGAAGCTGGTCGAGGTGGTCTCCTCCGTGCTGACCGACCCGCGGGCCGTCGACGCCGTCACCCGGCTCGCGCAGGACCTCGGCAAGGAGCCGGTGGCGGTCGGCGACCGGGCCGGTTTCATCGCGGACGGTCTGCTCTTCGGCTACCTGAACCAGGCCGCCGCCATGTACGAGGCGAAGTACGCCTCCCGCGAGGACATCGACGCGGCGATGAAGCTGGGCTGCGGTCTGCCGATGGGCCCGCTGGCGCTGCTCGACCTGATCGGCGTCGACACGGCCCGTACGGTCCTGGAGGCCATGTACGCCTCCTCGCACGACCGGCTGCACGCCCCGGCCCCGATCCTCAAGCAGCTCAGCGAGGCGGGCCTGACCGGCCGCAAGGCGGGCCGCGGCTTCTACACGTACGAGGCGCCGGGCTCCGGCGAGGTCGTCCGGGACGCGCTCACCCCGCTGACCTCCGCCGACGCCGGCGCCGCCCGTGAGGTCCGCTCGGTCGGCGTCGCCGGCTCCGGCACCATGGCCTCCGGCATCGCCGAGGTCTTCGCGAAGGCCGGGTACGAGGTCGTCCTCGCGGCCCGCTCGCAGGAGAAGGCGGACACGGCCAAGGCCCGGATCGCCAAGTCCCTGGCCCGCTCCGTGGACAAGGGCCGGATGACCGGCGAGGCCCGTGACACCACCCTGGCCCTGATCACCGCCGCGGGCACGCTCGACGCCTTCGCCGAGGTCGACCTGGCCGTCGAGGCGGTCGCCGAGGACCTGGAGATCAAGCAGGAGCTGTTCGCGCGGCTCGACAAGATCTGCAAGCCGGGCGCGGTGCTCGCCACCACGACCTCCTCGCTGCCGGTCGTGGCCTGTGCCCGGGCCACCTCGCGCCCGCAGGACGTCATCGGGATGCACTTCTTCAACCCGGCGCCGGCGATGAAGCTGGTCGAGATCGTCCGCACGGTCCTGACGGCCGACGACGTCCACGCGACCGTCCGCGAGGTCACCGCGAAGATCCGCAAGCACCCGGTGGACTGCGGCGACCGCGCCGGCTTCATCGTGAACGCGCTGCTCTTCCCGTACCTGAACAACGCGATCAAGATGGTCCAGGAGCACTACGCGACCCTCGACGACATCGACGCCGCGATGAAGCTGGGCGGCGGCTACCCGATGGGCCCGTTCGAGCTGCTCGACGTGGTCGGTCTGGACGTCTCGCTCGCGATCGAGCAGGTGCTGCACCGCGAGTTCCGCGACCCGGGCCTCGCTCCGGCCCCGCTCCTGGAGCACCTGGTGGCCGCCGGCTGCCTCGGCCGCAAGACGGGACGCGGCTTCCGCGAATATGCCCGCCGCTGAGCCGCCCACCGCGGGCTGGGGCGGCCTGCTGAGCTCCCCGGGCACCTCCGGTGCCCCGGGGGGCTCCCCGCCCCCACCTGGGCACACTCCCACTCCGATGCAGTACGTTCGGACCATGCCCAAGGCCGCGAAGACACCCCGTGCCACGTCCACGTCCGACGCTCCGGAGAGCGCGGCGGGCACCCGTGCCGCCGCCCAGCGGCTCAAGATGCGCCGGGAGCTGGCCACGGCGGCGATGGAGCTCTTCGCCACCAAGGGGTACGAGGCGACGACGGTCGACGAGATCGCGGCCACGGCCGGGGTCGCCCGGCGGACCTTCTTCCGCCACTTCCGCTCCAAGGAAGAGGCGATCTTCCCCGACCACGACGACACGCTGGTGCGGGCGGAGGCGGTGCTGAACGCGGCCCCGCCGCACGAGCACCCGCTCGACACCGTGTGCCGGGGCATCAAGGAAGTCATGAAGATGTACGCGGGCTCCCCCGCGGTCTCCGTGGAGCGCTACCGGCTCACCCGTGAGGTGCCGACCCTGCGGGAGCGGGAGATCGCCTCGGTGGCCCGCTACGAGCGGCTGTTCACCCGCTATCTCCTGGGCCACTTCGACGAGCGCGACCACCACGACGGCAACGACGACCCGCTGCTCGCGGAGGTGGCCGCCTCGGCGGTCGTCACCGCGCACAACCACGTGCTGCGCCGCTGGCTGCGGGCGGGCGGCCAGGGCGACGTGGAGGCCCAGCTGGACCACGCCTTCGCGATCGTCCGGGACACCTTCGGCAGCGGCATAGGCGCGGGCCGGCCGGCCCCGTCCCCGCAGACCGAGCAGGCGCCGGCCGTCAGGGCCTCCACCACCGGTGACGTGGTGGTCGCCGTGGCCCGCACGGACGCCCCGCTCGACGAGGTCATGCGCACGATCCAGCAGGCGCTCAAGAGCCCCTGAGAATGCCTTGAACACCGCTCCATCGAGCAGGCCGCTCCCGGTTCCCGGGGGCGGCCTTCTTCGTATCGTCCCAGTTCAGGGCGGATTTCGATCGATCATCGCTCATCCGTGACGGGCGGATTGCATCTGAGTGAAATTGTTGGCACGCAGTGCCTTGTGCGGTGGCACGGCGTGTCATACGTTGATGTTGTCCGGGCGGCCGGCGAGCAGAGAACACCTCGTTCGCCGGCTGTCCCCACAAGCCGACGGCTCGTGCGCCCGGACGCCTGCGTCACAGGCACCCTCGCGCCACCAGCGCCGCGCCACCGCACCACCCGAGCCGAACCGACGGCACACCTCCACAGCAGCAGCACTTCCCGCCGTAACCCCCAGGCGTCCCTCCCTCAGGACGCTCATCGCCGGAGGCAACCCGTGAAGGAAATCCTGGCCGCGATCCAGTCGCAGGACGCCACGTCCGCCGACTTCGCGAGCATCCCGCTCCCCGAGTCGTACCGGGGCATCACCGTCCACAAGGACGAGGCCGAGATGTTCGCCGGGCTCGCCAGCCGCGACAAGGACCCGCGCAAGTCGCTGCACCTCGACGACGTGCCCCTGCCCGAGCTCGGCCCGGGCGAGGCCCTGGTCGCCGTGATGGCCTCCTCGGTCAACTACAACTCGGTCTGGACCTCGATCTTCGAGCCGGTGTCGACCTTCGGCTTCCTGGAGCGCTACGGCCGCCTCAGCGACCTCAGCAAGCGCCACGACCTGCCGTACCACGTCATCGGCTCCGACCTCGCGGGCGTCGTGCTGCGCACCGGCCCCGGCGTGAACTCGTGGAAGCCCGGCGACGAGGTCGTCGCCCACTGCCTCTCGGTCGAGCTGGAGTCCTCCGACGGCCACAACGACACGATGCTCGACCCCGAGCAGCGCATCTGGGGCTTCGAGACCAACTTCGGCGGCCTCGCCGAGATCGCCCTCGTCAAGTCCAACCAGCTGATGCCGAAGCCCGGCCACCTCAGCTGGGAGGAGGCGGCCTCCCCGGGCCTCGTGAACTCCACCGCCTACCGCCAGCTGGTCTCCCGCAACGGCGCCGGCATGAAGCAGGGCGACAACGTCCTCATCTGGGGCGCGAGCGGCGGCCTCGGCTCGTACGCCACGCAGTTCGCCCTCGCCGGCGGCGCCAACCCGATCTGTGTCGTCTCCTCCCCGGAGAAGGCCGACATCTGCCGCGCGATGGGCGCCGAGGCGGTCATCGACCGCAACGCCGAGGGCTACAAGTTCTGGAAGGACGAGCACACCCAGGACCCGAAGGAGTGGAAGCGCTTCGGCAAGCGCATCCGCGAGCTCACCGGCGGCGAGGACATCGACATCGTCTTCGAGCACCCGGGCCGCGAGACCTTCGGCGCCTCCGTGTACGTCACCCGCAAGGGCGGCACGATCACCACCTGCGCCTCCACCTCGGGCTACATGCACGAGTACGACAACCGCTACCTGTGGATGTCGCTCAAGCGGATCATCGGCTCGCACTTCGCCAACTACCGCGAGGCGTGGGAGGCCAACCGCCTGATCGCCAAGGGCAAGATCCACCCGACGCTGTCGAAGGTCTACTCCCTGGAGGAGACCGGCCAGGCCGCCTACGACGTCCACCGCAACCTGCACCAGGGCAAGGTCGGCGTCCTCGCGCTCGCGCCGCAGGAGGGCCTGGGTGTCAGCAACCCGGAGCTGCGCGAGAAGCACATCGACGCCATCAACCGCTTCCGCAACATCTGACACCGGGACCATAGATGACTGAGCGCCAGAAGGACCGGCCGTGGCTCATGCGGACCTACGCCGGTCACTCGACCGCCGAGGCGTCCAACGAGCTGTACCGGCGCAACCTCGCCAAGGGTCAGACCGGCCTCTCGGTCGCGTTCGACCTGCCGACGCAGACGGGCTACGACCCCGACCACATCCTCGCCCGCGGCGAGGTCGGCCGGGTCGGCGTCCCCGTCTCGCACCTCGGTGACATGCGACGGCTGTTCCAGGACATCCCCCTGGAGCAGATGAACACCTCGATGACCATCAACGCCACGGCGATGTGGCTCCTGGCGCTCTACCAGGTGGCCGCCGAGGAGCAGGGTGCGGACATCACCAAGCTCCAGGGCACCACCCAGAACGACATCGTGAAGGAGTACCTGTCGCGCGGGACGCACGTCTTCCCGCCCGGCCCCTCGCTCCGCCTCACGACGGACATGATCGCGTACACGGTCAACAACATCCCGAAGTGGAACCCGATCAACATCTGCAGCTACCACCTGCAGGAGGCGGGGGCCACTCCGGTCCAGGAGATCTCGTACGCGATGTCCACCGCGATCGCGGTGCTCGACTCGGTCCGCGACTCCGGTCAGGTCCCGGAGGACCGCTTCGGCGAGGTCGTCGCCCGCATCTCGTTCTTCGTGAACGCGGGCGTCCGCTTCATCGAGGAGATGTGCAAGATGCGCGCCTTCGGCCGCATCTGGGACAAGATCACCCACGAGCGGTACGGCATCGAGAACGAGAAGCAGCGCCGGTTCCGCTACGGCGTGCAGGTCAACTCGCTCGGCCTGACCGAGGCCCAGCCGGAGAACAACGTCCAGCGGATCGTCCTGGAGATGCTGGCCGTCACCCTCTCCAAGGACGCCCGCGCCCGGGCCGTGCAGCTCCCCGCCTGGAACGAGGCGCTCGGTCTGCCCCGGCCCTGGGACCAGCAGTGGTCGCTCCGCATCCAGCAGGTGCTGGCCCACGAGTCCGACCTGCTGGAGTACGAGGACATCTTCGCCGGCTCGCACGTGATCGAGGCCAAGGTCGACTCGCTCGTCGAGGAGTGCCTGGCCGAGATCCAGCGGATCCAGGAGATGGGCGGCGCGATGGCGGCCGTCGAGTCCGGCTACCTCAAGTCGCAGCTCGTCTCCTCGCACGCCGAGCGGCGCGCCCGGATCGAGGCCGGCGACGAGAAGATCATCGGCGTCAACATCTTCCAGTCGACGGAGGAGAACCCTCTCACCGCCGATCTGGACACCGCGATCATGACGGTCGACCCGGCCGTCGAGGCGCGGGTGGTCGGCTCGCTGAAGACGTGGCGGGACAACCGCTACCAGCCGCCGTTCAACCACCCGCGCCCCTGCAAGGCCCTCGAACGCCTCAAGGAGGCCGCCAAGGGCACCGGGAACCTCATGGAGGCCACCCTCGAGTGCGCCCGCGCCGGCGTCACCACCGGTGAGTGGACCGAGGCCCTGCGCGAGGTCTTCGGCGAGTTCCGGGCGCCGACCGGCGTCTCCTCGGCCCCGGTCGCGGTGACGGCGGAGGCCGGCACCCCGCTGGCTCTCGTGCGGGACAAGGTGGCGCGGACCGCCGAGGAGCTCGGCGCCGGGCGGCTGCGGCTGCTCGTCGGCAAGCCGGGCCTCGACGGGCACTCCAACGGCGCCGAGCAGATCGCCGTACGCGCCCGTGACGCCGGTTTCGAGGTGGTCTACCAGGGCATCCGGCTGACCCCCGAGCAGATCGTCAACGCGGCCCTCGCCGAGGACGTGCACTGCGTGGGCCTGTCGATCCTCTCCGGCTCGCACGCCGAGCTGGTCCCGGACGTCCTCGACCGCCTCCGCGAGGCGGGCGCGACCGATGTGCCGGTCATCGTCGGCGGGATCATCCCGAACGCCGACGCCGCAGATCTGAAGCGTGCGGGTGTCGCCGCCGTCTTCACACCGAAGGACTTCGGCATCACGGAGATCATCGGCCGTATCGTCGACGAGATCCGGCAAGCGAACAAGCTCAGCCCCCTTGAAAGTACGGAGGTCCCCGCATGACCAGCCCCGTGAACCGTCTGCGCCCGCGCCGCTCCTGCCTCGCGGTCCCCGGCTCCAACCCGCGGTTCCTGGAGAAGGCCCAGGGCCTCGCCGCCGACCAGGTCTTCCTGGACCTGGAGGACGCCTGCGCGCCGCTGGCCAAGCCCGAGGCCCGCCACACCATCGTGAAGTTCCTCAACGAGGGCGACTGGACCGGCAAGACCCGGGTCGTGCGGGTCAACGACTGGACGACCCACTGGACGTACCGCGACGTCGTCACGGTCGTCGAGGGCGCCGGCCAGAACCTCGACTGCATCATGCTGCCGAAGGTCCAGGACGCCCAGCAGATCGTCGCGCTCGACCTCCTGCTCACCCAGATCGAGAAGACGATGGGCTTCGAGGTCGGCAAGATCGGCATCGAGGCGCAGATCGAGAACGCCCAGGGCCTCACCAACGTCAACGCGATCGCGCAGGCCTCCCAGCGCGTCGAGACGATCATCTTCGGCCCGGCCGACTTCATGGCCTCCATCAACATGAAGTCGCTGGTCGTGGGCGAGCAGCCGCCGGGCTACCCGGCCGACGCCTACCACCACATCCTGATGAGCATCCTGATGGCCGCCCGCGCCAACAACCTCCAGGCGATCGACGGCCCCTACCTCCAGATCCGCAACCCGGAGGGCTACAAGGCCGTCGCGCAGCGCGCCGCCGCCCTGGGCTTCGACGGCAAGTGGGTGCTGCACCCGGACCAGGTCGCCGCCGCGAACGAGATCTTCTCGCCCTCGCAGGAGGACTTCGACCACGCCGAGCTGATCCTCGACGCGTACGACTACTACACGTCCGAGGCCGGCGGGAAGAAGGGCTCCGCGATGCTCGGCGACGAGATGATCGACGAGGCCTCCCGCAAGATGGCCCTGGTCATCTCCGGCAAGGGCCGCGCCGCCGGCATGCAGCGCACCAGCAAGTTCGAGATCCCGGAGGCGTAGCACCATGCAGTTCGGTCGTACCTACGAAGAGTTCGAAGTCGGTGCCGTCTACAAGCACTGGCCCGGAAAGACGGTCACCGAGTACGACGACCATCTCTTCTGTCTGCTGACGATGAACCACCATCCGCTGCACATGGATGTGAATTACGCCGAGAACACGACGGACTTCGGCAAGAACGTCGTCGTCGGCAACTACATCTACTCGCTGCTGCTCGGCATGTCCGTGCCGGACGTCTCCGGCAAGGCGATCGCCAACCTGGAGATCGAGTCGCTGCGGCACGTGGCGCCGACCTTCCACGGCGACACGATCTACGGCGAGACGACGGTCCTGGACAAGACCCCGTCGAAGTCGAAGAACGACCGCGGCATCGTCTACGTCGAGACCAAGGGCTACAAGCAGGACGGCACCCTCGTGTGCGTCTTCCGCCGCAAGGTCATGGTGCCCACCGAGACGTACATCAAGGAGCGCGGCGGCGAGCAGCCCGGCCGCCCCGAGCTGATCGAGCCCGCCAAGAAGACGGAGAAGTAGCCATGGCCCGACTCGCCCAGACCGCCGGGCTCACGGACGTCCAGCAGGAGATCCTCAAGACCGTCCGGGAGTTCGTCGACAAGGAGATCATCCCGGTCGCCACCGAGCTGGAGCACCGCGACGAGTACCCCCAGCAGATCGTCGACGGGCTCAAGGAGCTCGGTCTCTTCGGTCTGATGATCCCCGAGGAGTACGGGGGCCTGGGCGAGTCGCTGCTCACCTACGCGCTGTGCGTGGAGGAGATCGCCCGTGGCTGGATGTCGGTCTCCGGCATCATCAACACGCACTTCATCGTCGCGTACATGCTGAAGCAGCACGGCACGCAGGAGCAGAAGGACTACTTCCTTCCGCGGATGGCGGCCGGCGAGACGCGCGGCGCGTTCTCGATGTCGGAGCCGGGCCTCGGCTCGGACGTGTCGGCCATCACCTCGAAGGCGGTCAAGGACGGCGACGAGTACGTCCTGAACGGTCAGAAGATGTGGCTGACGAACGGCGGAACGTCAACGCTGGTCGCCGTTCTCGTCCGAAGTGACGAAGGACACCCGGAGGGCACCGCCCCCCACAAGTCGATGACGACCTTCCTCGTCGAGAAGGAGCCCGGCTTCGGAGAGGTCCGCCCCGGCCTCACCATTCCCGGGAAGATCGACAAGATGGGTTACAAGGGCGTCGACACGACCGAACTCATCATGGACGGACTGCGCATTCCGGCCAATCGGGTCCTCGGCGGCACGACGGGCCGTGGGTTTTACCAAATGATGGACGGCGTGGAAGTCGGCCGTGTGAACGTGGCGGCGCGTGGTTGCGGTGTCGCGCAGCGTGCTTTCGAACTGGGTGTCTCGTATGCCCAGCAACGTCACACTTTCGGCAAGGCGATCGCCGAACACCAGGCGATTCAGTTCAAGCTTGCCGAGATGGCTACCAAGGTCGAGGCCGCTCATGCCATGATGGTGAACGCAGCACGCAAAAAGGACTCCGGGGAACGAAACGACCTCGAAGCAGGGATGGCGAAGTACCTCGCCTCCGAATACTGCAAGGAGGTCGTGGAGGATGCCTTCCGCATTCACGGCGGGTACGGGTTCTCGAAGGAGTACGAGATCGAGCGTCTCTACCGTGAGGCGCCGATGCTGCTCATCGGTGAAGGTACCGCCGAGATCCAGAAAATGATCATTGGTCGTCGGCTGCTCGAGGAGTACCGCTTCCAGGGTTGATTGTCGCGTTTGAGTCGGTTCGGCCGCGAAGAAGATCACACCCTGTGTTCGTCTTCCGGCCGTCGACTCGGTTCCTGGCTTGCCCAGTTGCGCCCCGCAACCGATAGCATCGCCGGAAAGCCGCCGTCCCCCATTGCCCGTGCGGCATCATCCGCTACGAAGGTCATCCATGCCCGACAGTCGAACCTCTGCACACCGCGACAGCCCCAAGGGCGTACGCATCGCACGCGGAGCATCGCCGTGGCTTCTGCCGACCGTGGCCACCGCGGCGCTCAGCCTCGTGCGCTCCCGCAAGTCGAAGCGCGCCGCGGCCATCGCCGTGCCGACCACCGCTCTCGCGGCCGGCATGCTCTGGTTCTTCCGCGACCCCGAGCGCGAGATCGCTCAGGGCCGGGTCATCTCCCCCGCCGACGGTGTGGTGCAGAGCATCATGCCGTGGAAGGACGGGCGCACCCGGGTCGCCATCTTCATGAGCCCCCTGAATGTCCACGTCAACCGTGCGCCGCTGTCCGGCACGGTCACGTCCGTGGAGCACGTTCCCGGTGGGTTCGTCCCGGCGTTCAACAAGGAGAGCGAGAACAACGAGCGCGTTGTCTGGCACTTCGACACCGAGCTCGGTGACATCGAGATGATCCAGATCGCGGGTGCCGTGGCACGACGCATCGTGCCGTACATCCCGCAGGGGACGAAGGTCGAGCAGGGTGACCGGATCGGTCTGATCCGCTTCGGCTCGCGGGTCGACATCTACCTCCCGGAGGGTGTCGAGGTCGCCGTCGAGGTCGGCCAGGCCACAACCGCGGGGGTGACTCGCATTGACCGTGATTGATCCCGACACACGGGCCGCCGAATGGGTTGCCGACGCCGAGGCGGACGCGGCCGACGAGGCCGAGGAGATGCCGCTGTCGTTGAGGTTGTCCATAGCGGACGCCCTCACGCTCGGTAACGCCACGTGCGGCTTCATGGCGGTCTACTTCACGACGACCGGCATCCTGATCCCGCATCTCACCGGCAGCACGGAGACCGGCATGGCGCGCAACAGCGCCGCCACCGCCGTGATCCTGATGCTGGCCGCGGCGATCTTCGACCTCTTCGACGGCATCGTGGCGCGCAAGCTCCGCAGCTCGCCGATGGGTGCCGAGCTCGACAACCTGTCGGACCTCATCAGCTTCGGTCTGGCCCCGGCCTACTTCGTCCTCGTGTACGGAATGGTCGCGGTGCCGGACGGCGCGCAGCAGAAGGTCTCGGCGGTGGCCGCGGTCGCGGTGCTGCTCGCCGTGGTGCTGCGGCTCGCGAGATTCTCGTGCGTGACCATGAAGGACGGCATGTTCCAGGGCATGCCGAGCCCCTTCGGCGCGCTGACGGTCGTCTCGATCGTGCTGCTGGAGCTGCCGTTCGTCCCGACGCTCCTCGCGATCATCGGGGTGGCCTGGCTGATGGTGAGCCGGGTCGAGTACCCCAAGCCGCGGGGTGTCCTCGCGGTGGCGATGCTCGCCTGGATCGTCGGTGCGATGGGCATGCTGGCCGCCTGGGCGTTCGACGCCCCGGGCGGGGCGTTCCTGCTCCAGACCGGGTGCGCGCTCCAGGTGGTGATGGGCGCCGTGATCCCCCTCTTCGCGACGGCCCGCCGGGTGAACACCTTCCGCGGCAACCGACGTGAGAGCCGTGAGGCTCGCGCGGCGCAGCTGCGGTAGCGCAACGAACGAGTGGTACGTGAAGGGCCCCGGGAGGCGACAAGCCTCCCGGGGCCCTTTCGTGTGCCCGGGGCGTGCGCCGTCAGCCGAGGCGCTTGTAGTAGAGCGTGGTGGGGCGGAGGGTGCCGGCCGGGTCGGCGGCGAAGTCCGGGATCGTGCCCGCGGCCGTCCAGCCCGCTCCCCGGTAGAGCCGCTCGGCCGGGCTGTCGGTCTGGGTGTCCAGGACGAGCAGGGTGAGGCCGGTGGCGGCGGCATGGGCCTCGGCCGTGGCGAGCAGGCGCCCCCCGAGGCCGCGGCCGCGGGCGGAGCTGTGGACGAGGAGCCGGGCGATCTCGCCGCGGTGCCGGCCGTTGGCGGTGCCGGTGCGGACGAGGGTCACGACACCGGTCAGCCTCCCGTCCGGGGCGTAGGCGGCCCAGACGTCCCGGACGCCCGCCGCGGCCTCCTCGGCGACACCGGACCACCAGGCGGCGGCCAGGGCCGTCTCCAGGGGCGCCAGGAAGCCCACGGAGGCCCCGCCGTCGACGGCGTCCACGAGGAGCGCGGCGAGACCGCCGGCGGCGTGGGCCCGTACGGCCTCGGGTGACAGCCGCTCGACGACGTCGAGCGGCTTCTCCAGGCAGAGGAGGTCCGGGCGGTCGTCCCATGGGGCGACGGTGGCGAAGCCGAGGCTCCGGTAGAGGGCGAGCGGCTCGTCGCGCCAGGACCAGACCGTGAGCCGCACGGCGGGCGCTCCGGAGGCGGCGGCCCGGCGCAGGGCCTCGGCCATGAGGGCCTTGGCGAGGCCCTTCCGCCGTGCCTCGGGCGCGACCCAGAGCCGCTTGATCTCGGGCGGACGGCCCTCGCGGGGTGCCTTGAGGACGACGCAGCCGGCCGGGGCGTCGGCGCCGGCGGGAGTGGCCAGCAGGACGGTGTCGGCGACGAAGGCGGCGGCGGGGTCATCGGCCTCGACGCGGTATACGGCCGGAAGCTCCGCGACCGTCTCCACGGTCGTCCCCTTCTCCGCCTGGTTGACCAGGTGGTAGGCGCCGAGCAGGCCGGCGAGGTCGGGGTGGGAGCGGTTCTCCTCGATGTGCGCGGTCATACGTGCAGTCATGGGCCCGAGCTTCACACCGCCATGTTTCCTGGACGTGAAGATCTTTTACTCTGGGGCGCATGCGTGTACTGGTTGCGGGCGCCACGGGCGCCGTGGGTCGTCAGCTCGTCCCCCGCCTCGAAGCCGCGGGGCACGAGGTGGTGGGCATCTCCCGGCGCGGTCCACGTCCGGTGGACGTGCTGGACGCCGGGGCGGTACGCCGCGCGGTGGCCGAGGCCGCGCCGGACGCCGTGGTGCACCAGCTGACGGACCTGGGTGGCGCGGACGGCGCCGCGAACAACCGGGTGCGGGTCGAGGGCACCCGGAACCTCGTGGACGCGGCGCGGGCGGCGGGCGTCGGACGGATCGTCGCGCAGTCGATCAGCTGGGCGTACGCCCCCGGGGACGCGCCCGCCGACGAGTCCGTACCGCTCGACGGGACGGAGGAGCTGCCCCGGGCCCGGATCGTCGCCGGGGTGCGGGCCCTGGAGGCCGTGGTGTCCGAGCTTCCCGAGGCCGTCGTCCTGCGCTACGGGATCCTCTACGGGCCCGGTACCTGGTACGCGCCGGGCGGCGCGGTGGCCGCCTCGCTGGCCGGGGACCCGGAAGCCCGGTTCCTCGGCAGCACGGCGGCGGACGCCTCGGTGAGCTCGTTCGTGCACGTCGCCGATGCCGCCGACGCGGCCGTACGGGCCCTCGCGTGGCCCTCGGGGGCGTACAACGTGGTGGACGACGAGCCCGCCGCCGCTCACGACTGGCTGCCGGTCCTGGCGGACGCCCTGGGTGTCCCGGCCCCGGAGCGGGCCGAGGGGCGGACGCCCTGGGCCCGGGGCGCGGTGAACACCCGGGCCCGTGCCCTCGGCTGGGCCCCGGTCCGCCCGTCCTGGCGGACCGGGTTCACGGATCAGGGCGTGTAGGACTTCGCCGCCTCCGCGACGAACGGCTGCCGGACCGTGCGCATGCCGCCGGGGACGGACTTGTCCGGCTGGATGATGACGGACTCGCGGGAGGACG
The DNA here is from genome assembly GCF_006539185.1 of Streptomyces gardneri. GTDB lineage: Bacteria > Actinomycetota > Actinomycetes > Streptomycetales > Streptomycetaceae > Streptomyces > Streptomyces gardneri. The sequence continues at coordinate 6,612 of NZ_BJMN01000042.1, read as the reverse complement.
GTGCCTTCGGGTCGCCCAGGTCGTGGGTCATGCCGAAGCCCGCGTCGTGGGCCTTCAGGGTCAGGAGCGCCTTGTCGACGCCCTCGCGGGTGAGGTCCTTGTCCGCGCAGGCCTTCTTCAGCGCCTCGCCGAAGACGCCGGCCGCGGTCCAGCCGGCGACGATGCCGTTGTCGAGGCTGTCGCCCGGGTAGGCGGCCTGGTAGTCGGCGACGAGCTTCTTCGCCGTCGGGGTGTCCGCTCCGATGGGCAGGCTCGGCGAGGCGAACCAGTACATCTTCTCCAGGGCGGGACCCGCCTGGGTGCCGAGGAGCTGCGGCGCGAACGCCGAGTTGTTGCCGACGACCGGGACCTTGAGGCCCGTGGCCGCGGCGACGCCGACGAGGGAGGCGGCCTGGCGGGGGCCCGCGCTGATGACGACGGCCTTGACCCCGGCCTGCTTGAGCGCCGAGACCTGCGCCGACATGTCGTTGTCGGTGGGCTTGATCTTCTGCTCGACCACGGTCAGACCGGCCTTCCCGGCCACGTACTTCGAGCCCTTCAGCGCGTTCTCGCCGTAGTCGCCCTCGAAGTAGACGTGGCCGAGCTTGTCGCCCGACTTCAGGCCCTTCTCCTTGAGCAGGAAGTCGACGGCGTTGATCGTCTCGACGTCGTACGTGGCACCCAGGACGCGGATGTACGGGGAGCCGAGCAGCGAGGCCGACCACGCCTGGGGCAGGACGAGCCCCTTGTCCTTGCCGTCGACCTGGGGCTTGACCGCGGCGACGAACGGGGAGCCGATGAACTGGGTGTAGCCGACGACCTTCGGCTCCAGCTCGGTGTAGGCGGCGAGCGCCTTCTGCGGGTCGTAGCCGTGGTCGCGGACCGTGAGCTCCAGCTGCCGGCCGCAGATCCCGCCGGCGGCGTTGACCTGCTTCACGTACAGCTGCTGGGCCTGGGTGACGCTCTTCCCGAGGGTCGCGTACACGCCGGTCATGTCGGTGAGGGCGCCCAGCGCGATCGTCTTGTCGGTGACGCCCTCGCCGGTCTTCACCCCGCCCGCGCCGGTCTGCTTGCCGTCGCCGGTCTTGGCCTTGGAGCTGCATCCGGCGGCGGTGAGGGCGACCAGTGCGGCGAGCGCGGCCGCCAGGCCCCGCACGGCCTGTCGTCGGTGGTTCATCGTGCCTCCCCTGAGGGTTCGGTGGAAGAAGAGGGTGGTGGGGTGTCGTGGGGCGTGGGGCTCTTGGGTTTCCGGGCGGCGAGACGCGCCAGGCCGCCGGGCAGGAACAGCACCACCGCGACGACGGCGGCGCCGTAGAGGTAGCGCGAGGCCTCCCCCGGTGCGATCCCGCCCGTCCCCGGGGCGGAGACCAGGGGCAGCGCGTCGCTGTACCGGGTGAGGAGCTGCGGGAGGAGGGAGACGAAGACGCCTCCGGCGACCGCGCCGGCGACCGAGCCGAGACCGCCGATGACGATCATGGCCAGGTATTCGAGGGACAGCGCCATGCCGAAGTACTCCGGCACGGTGCGCTGGAAGACCAGCGCGAGCAGGACGCCCGCCAGGCCCGCGTACATGGAGGAGAGGACGAAGACGGCGGCGCGGTAGCGGGCCACGGGGATGCCCATGACCCCGGCGGCGATCCGGTGGTCCCTGATCGCGTTCATGGCGCGCCCCGGGCGGCCCCTGAGGACTCCGCGGGCGAAGAGGGCGCCGCCGAGGAGGAGGGCGAGGCCCAGGTACCAGAGCTTCTCGACCGCCCCGAACGGCACCTGGGCGACGAGGAGTTCGGTGTCGTCGAAGGTGAGGCCGAAGAGGGAGAGCGGCGGGACGGCGCGGCCGTTGTAACCGCCGGTGAGGTCATGGGCGTTGAAGAGCACATGCTGCCCGATGAAGATCAGCGCGAGGGTGGCGATGCCGAGGTACGCGCCGCGCAGCCGGCCCGCGATCGGGCTGAACACCCCGCCGGCCAGGCCCGCGAGGGCCACCGCGAGGACCGCGGCGAGCCAGCCGGGCAGTCCGAGGCCGGCGAGTCCGTCCGTGCCGTCGCCGGCGAAGAGGCAGTAGCCGTAGGCGCCGACGGCAAGGAAGAAGGCGTGCCCCATGGAGAGTTGACCGGTGGCTCCGGTCAACAGGTTGATGCCGAGGGCGCCGAGGGCGGCGGCCATGGCGAACAGCCCTGCCTGGAGCCAGAACCGGTCCAGGTAGAACGGGAGCGCGACCAGGACCAGGGCGGCCGCGGCCCAGCCGTACAGCGCGGGGGTACGGACCCGCAGGCCGCCGCGGGCGAGGGTCTCAGACACGGGCGAGCTCCTTCGTACCGAAGAGTCCGGCCGGGCGGATCAGCAGCACCGCGACCATGACGAGGTAGGGGGCGAGGTCGCCGATGCCCCGGCCCAGGAAGGCCAGGTCGCTCTGGTAGCCGGTGGCGAGGGACTCGGTGATGCCGACGAGGAGTCCGCCGACGAGGGCGCCCGTGGTGGAGTCGAGGCCGCCGAGGATGGCGGCGGGGAAGGCCTTGAGGGCGGCGAGCGAGGTGGCCCGTTCCAGTCCGGGTGTCGGGAAGACGGTGAGGAAGAGCGCGGCGACGGCGGCGAGCGCGCCGGCGACCGCCCAGGCCCCGAGCGAGACCCGGCCGAGCCTGATGCCCATGAGGGCGGCGGTCTCCTGGTTCTCGGCGGCGGCGCGCATGGCGACGCCCCAGGACGTGTAGCGGAAGGCGAGCAGGAAGGCGGTGATGAGGAGGGCCGCGACGAGGAGCGCGGCGATCCGGGTCTGCGCGATGGTGACCGGGCCGACGGTGAGGACGGCGTCGCCCCACGGGTCGCCGAGGGCGAGGATGTCGGTGCCGATCCGGCGGGTCAGCTCGGTGGCGAGCAGGATGTCGACGCCGATGGTGACGATCGCGAGGACGCTGTGGTCGGCGCCCCGGTGACGGCGCATCACGAAGAACTCGACGGCCGCGCCGACCACCGCCGCGCCCGCGATCCCGGCGAGCAGCGCGGGCCAGAAGCCGATCTCGTCGTGGAGCACGGCGGTGACGTAGCCGCCGGCCAGGAGGAGGGAGGCGTGGGCGAAGTTGACGACCTCGGTGGCGCGGAAGATGACCACGAAGCCGAGGGCGATGAGGGCGTAGATCGAGCCCAGTGAGACGCCGTTGATCAGGAACTCGGCGAAGGTGCTCACGCGGCGGACTCCTCTCCGAGATAGGCGCGGACGACCGCCGGGTCGTTCTGGACGTCGGTGGGTGCCCCGTCGGCGATCCGGCGGCCGAAGTCGAGGACGGTGACGGAGTCGGCGAGCCTCATCACCAGGCCCATGTCGTGCTCGACGAGGAGGACCGAGATGCCGAGGCCGTCGCGGACGCCCGCGATGACGGAGGCCGTACGGCGCCGCTCGTCGGCGGTCATGCCGGCGACGGGTTCGTCGAGGAGCAGGAGCTTCGGCTCCATGCAGAGGGCGCGGGCCAGTTCGGCGAGCTTCTGCTGCCCGTACGGGAGGGCGCCCGCGGGCTGCGCGAGCTGCTTCTCCAGGCCGACGAAGGCGGCGATCTCCCGGACCCTGGCCCGGTGGCGGGCCTCCTCGCGGGCGGCGGAGGGAAGCCGGAGGCCGGCGGCGAGGAAGCCGGTGCGGGTGAGCCGGTGACGGCCGAGCATCAGGCTGTCCTCGACGGTGGCGCGGGGCGGCAGGGCCAGGTTCTGGAAGATCCGGCCGACGCCGAGGTCCGCGATCCGGTGCGGGGGCAGGGCGGTCAGCTCGTGCGTGCCGAGCCGGACGGAGCCGGCCGTGGCCCGGTAGACGCCGGAGAGCACGTTGAAGCAGGTGGACTTGCCGGCGCCGTTGGGGCCGATGAGGGCGTGGACGGTGCCGGGCCGGACGGTGAAGCCGATGCCGTCGAGGGCGGTGAGCCCGGCGAACCGCACGGTCAGGTCCTCGACGACCAGGGCCTCCGGGGCACCCGCTGATGTGTCGGTCATCGGCTCTCCTCCCAGCGGGACAGGACCGGGTGCGCGGTCCGGGCGCGGGCCGCGTCGGCGGCCGCGTCCTCGTCGACCACGCCCAGATAGCGGCGGCGGACCTCGTCGGAGACGGCGAGCTCGGCGGCGGGGCCGGAGAGGGTGACCTCGCCGACCTCCAGGACGTAGGCGCGGGAGGCGAGGCGCAGGGCGAGCGCCGCGTTCTGCTCGACCAGGAGCACCGCCGTGCCCTGGGCGTTGATCTCGCGGACGGCGTCCGCGATCCGGGCGGCCATCAGCGGGGCGAGCCCGAGGGACGGCTCGTCGAGGAGGAGCAGGCCCGGCGCGGCCATCAGGGCGCGGCCGACGGCGAGCATCTGCTGTTCGCCGCCGGAGAGCAGCCCCGCCTGCTGGCGGGCTCGGTCGGCGAGGACCGGGAAGAGCTCGTGGACCCGGCGCAGCGCGGCGGCCTTCGCGGCGCGGTCGCCGCGGCGGCCGAGGGCACCCGCACGCAGGTTGTCCTCGACGGTCATCCGGGCGAAGACCTGGCGGCCCTCCGGCACCTGCGAGACGCCGGCGGTGACGACCCGGTCGGGCGGCAGCCCGTCGAGCGGCCGGCCGTCACGGCTCACCGTGCCGGAGACCACGGACCCGCCGTGGAACCGCAGGGTGCGCGAGACGGCCCGCAGCAGGGTCGACTTGCCGGCGCCGTTGCCGCCCAGGACGGTGACGACGGCGCCCGCCGGTACGGTCAGCGACACCTGGCGCAGCGCGCGCACCGGTCCGTATCCCGCCGTGAGGTCCTTGACCTCCAGGGCGGGTGCGGTTCCTCCCATGGATCCCCTTCCCCGGCCGTTTTTGTTACCCGGCCGTTCAATGGCGCTCACCCCAGCACCGCGCCGGACCGCCCGTCCACGCCCGGTGACCGAATCGCTGCCGGTGACCAGCGGGGACGGCGATGGGCTGTGCATGCGCACAACGCTGCGCGTCAGGGGTGTGCCGAGGGCCCGGAGCGGTGGATCCTCCGGGCATGGGACGGCGCAGACGGCGGACCGGTGACGACTGGAAGGTGCTCGCCGAGGCGTGCACGACGCTTCTGGAGCGGGTACCGGAACTGGTGGACGAGCATCTGAGGGAGCTGCACGCGTACGAGCCCGCCTACGGGCGGATCCTGCCGTACGACCAGCACTGGCAGGAGGCCCACGAGGCGATGCGGATCGGGGTCGAAATGATCTCGGCGCCCCGGAACTCGCCCCGGCGGGACCTCGAACACGCGGAGGAGATGGGGCGGCGGCGGGCCGCGCAGGGCATGCCCCTGGAGCTGGTCGTGCACGCGTACCGGCATGCCGGGCACCTCGTGTGGGACGCGCTGATCGAGGGCGCGGGGGCGGACACGGCGCACCTGACGGCGCTGATGCAGTCGGCGACGACGGTGTGGTCGGCGGTGGACGCGCAGGCGGACACGGCGTCGGAGGCGTACCGGTCGAGGGAGGCGGAGCTGCGCCGCCGGACCGACGAGCAGCTCCAGGCGCTCCTGGACGCGCTGCTCCAGGGGCAGCGGTCGCCCGAGCTGGTCGCGCGTGCGGCGGCGGGCCTGGACCTGCCGGAGCAGGGGCGGTACGCGGTGGTGGTGCTGCGCTACGACCGGCGGGAGGAGCGGGAGCCGTTCCACCGGCAGGTGCAGGGCGAGGGCGTGCGGTTCCTGTGGCGGATGGGCGCGGACTGCGAGATCGGGGTGGTGGCGCTGGCCGGGGAGACCGGTCTGGACGCGCTGTCGGAGCTCCTCGACGGGCGGTGCCCGGGGCCGGGCGGGATCAGTCCGGTCGTGGTCGGCCTGACCGAGCTGGGCCGGGCGCGGCGCCTCGCGGAGCTGGCCCTGCGGACGTGCCCGCCGGGGAGCCGGCAGATCGTGCGGCTCGACCGCCGGATGGCGGGGGCGCTGGTGGTGGGCCAGCCGGAGATGGCGAGCCTGCTGGTCTCGGACGTCCTGGGCGGCCTCCTCGAACTGGACCCGGCGGACCGGGCGGTCCTCCTGGAGACGCTGGACGTGTGGCTCGACTGCGAGGGGTCGGCGGGGCGGGCGGCGGGGCGCCTGTACTGCCACCGGAACACGGTCTTCAACCGCCTGCGCCGCCTGGAACAACTGACGTCCAGGTCACTGTCCCGCCCGCGGGACCTCACGGAGATGACCCTGGCCCTGGACGCCTTCCGCCTGACGGCACCGGGGTAGGCCGGATCGAGCCACCCACGCCACGTGTGCCTGCGCCCGGCCTGCGTGGGCCTGCGTCTCTCCTGCGTGGACCTCGCGCCCCGCCCGTGCGGGGGCCTTGCAGCCACCCCCGTGTGGGCAATCGTCCCGCAGGGCGGGACGGGTGGGCACACGGGACGGCGCCCTCTGCGGGCGCCTCCGCTCCCTGCACCTACCCGCACCACCGGGGTGCCGCACACCGGGTGCGGGTCCAGGCGCGGAAGCCTAGGCCCGGCAAGGGGCGCCGTCCCGTTGTGCCCACCCGTTCCGCCCCAGCGGAACGAATGCCCACAACGGGGTGGGGCGCCGCCCGATCGCCGGCCGGGACAAACGGCCACAACGGGGTGGGGCGCCGTCCGGTTCCCCGCCCCGGCGGGACGAATGGTCACAACGGGGTGGGGTGCGGCGGGCGCAACCCACAACGGGGCGGGGGT
>NZ_BJMN01000041.1 GCF_006539185.1 Streptomyces gardneri | reverse complement strand
CCGCCCGCCACGATCGGCAGGACGAGCGCGGCGGGCGCGCACCAGACCGGGTCGAGGAGGGTGCCGCAGGCGATGGCCGGGATCATCAGCAGGAGCCCGGCGAAGGCGAGCCAGTCGGAGCCGTCCCCGCGGAAGTAGTCGACGCCGGACTTGCGCAGCGCGATGCGGGCCCGGCGGGCGCGCCTGCGCGTCCGGGCCGCGTACGTGTTCACTCCCGCGCGGTGTCCCATTGGCCTGGACCCTATCCACCTCGTCCGACATCGTGCAGGGGTACCCCGGTGACAATGTGCGTGAAATCGGGTCGCCCCGGGCGCACGGCGCTGATATCGATGGCATATGACTACTGAACTGCGGGTTCTCGACCCGACCGAGTGGGACCGCTGGTACGAGGTCCTGGAGTTGGCGTTCGGGGGTGTGGCGGAGGCCCCGGAGGAGCGGACGCTGTGGCGTGATCTGACCGAGTTCGACCGTTTCCTGGGTGCGTGGGACGGCGATCGCTGTGTGGGGACGGCGGGTGCGTTCTCGTTCCGGCTCACGGTGCCGGGCGGGGCGTCCGTGCCGGCGGGCGGGGTGACGATGGTGAGCGTGGCGGGGACGCACCGCCGGCGCGGGATCCTGACCTCGATGATGCGGCGCCAGCTTGACGACCTGCGGGCGGCGGGCGAGTCGGTGGCGGTGCTCACGGCCTCGGAGCCGGAGATCTACGGGCGCTTCGGCTACGGCGTCGCCACGTACGCGGCGCGGGTGACGATCGACACGACCCGGGTGCGGCTCTCGGTGCCGGAGGGCACGGACGAGGTCACCCTGCGCCTGGCGGACCTGACGGAGTCCTCCGCGGTGTGCGAGGAGGTGTACGCGAAGCTCGTGCCCGGGCGGCCCGGGATGCTCGCCCGGCAGCCGCAGTGGGAGCGGCTGGCGCTGATCGACCCGCCGGCCAACCGGGAGGGTGCCTCGCCGCGGCTGTGCGTGCTCGCCGAACGGGCCGGGGAGGTCGTGGGGTTCGCGCACTACGCGATCAAGCCGGAGTGGTCGTACGCGGGTGCCGACGGGTCCGTCGCGGTCCATGACCTGATGGGGCTCGACGCGGTGGCGGAGGCGGCGCTGTGGCGGTTCCTCTGCTCGGTGGACCTGACCAGGGAGGTACGGATCCACAGCCGGCCGCTGGACGACGCCTGGCAGCACCTGGTGAGCGATGTGCGGCGCTGCGCCCCGACCTTGCGGGACGTGATGCACGTACGTCTGGTGGAGGTGGGCGGTGCGCTGGAGGCGCGGACGTACCAGGCGCCGGTGGATGTGGTGTTCGAGGTCGAGGACGCCTTCTGTCCCTGGAACGAGGGGCGTTGGCGGCTGACGGGTGACGCCAAGGGCGCGACCTGTGTCCGGACCTCGGATCCGGCGGACCTCGCACTGTCCGTGCGGGAGCTGGGCGCGGCGTACCTGGGCGGGACCTCGCTGGTGTCGCTGGCGGCGGCCGGTCGCGTGCGGGAGCTGCGGGAGGGCGCGCTGGTCGAGGCGTCCGTGGGCTTCGGGTCGCCGGTGGCCCCGTGGCTGCCGCACGGGTTCTAGACCGCTAGCGGGTCTGGCAGCCGGGGCACCAGAAGAGGTTGCGGGCGGCGAGGTCGGCGGTGCGGATCTCGTCGCCGCAGACCAGGCAGGGCTGGTGGGTCCTGCGGTAGACGTACACCTCGCCGCCGTGGTCGTCGACGCGCGGCGGGCGGCCCATCGCCTCGGGTGTGTGCTCGGGGCGGACGGTGTCGATGCGATTGAGCCGTACGCCCTCCCGCATGAGCGCGGCGAGGTCCGACCAGATCGCGTCCCATTCCCGGCGGGTCAGGTCCTTGCCGGTGCGGTACGGGTCGACGCCGTGCCGGAAGAGGACCTCGGCGCGGTAGACGTTGCCGACGCCCGCGATGACCTTCTGGTCCATGAGCAGGGCGGCGATCGTCGTGCGGGACTTCGAGATCCGGCGCCAGGCCTTCTCGGGATCGTCGTCCGCGCGGAGCGGGTCGGGGCCCAGGCGGTCGTGTATCGCCTGCTTCTCCGCGTCCGTCACGAGCGCGCAGGTCGTGGGGCCGCGGAGGTCGACGTACCCCTCGGGGTTCGCGAGGCGCAGTCGCACGGTGTCGGTGGGCGGGGGCGCCGGGGCGTCGCCGAAGGTCACCTTGCCGAAGAGGCCGAGGTGGATGTGGATCCACTCCTCGCCCGGGAAGCCGAGGAAGAGGTGCTTGCCGTGGGCCTCGGTGGTCTCCAGGACGCTCCCGTCGAGCAGGGCCGCCGAGTCGGCGAACTTGCCCTGGGGGCTGGAGACGCGCACGGGCCGGCCGCCGAACCGCTCGCGGTGGTCGGCGGCCAGCCGGTGGATGGTGTGCCCTTCGGGCATCAGGCCGTGGGCTCCTGCGGGTGGTGCGCCGGGATCGCGGGGAGCTCGCCGGTGTTCTCGTACGCGGTGAGCATGTCGATCCGGCGGGTGTGGCGCTCGTCACCCGAGTAGGGGGTGCTCAGGAAGATCTCGACGAACTTCGTCGCCTCTTCCTGGGTGTGCATGCGGCCACCGACGGAGATCACGTTGGCGTTGTTGTGCTCGCGGCCGAGGGCGGCGGTCTGCTCGCTCCAGGCGAGGGCGGCGCGCACCCCCTTCACCTTGTTCGCGGCGATCTGCTCGCCGTTGCCGGAGCCGCCGATGACGATGCCCAGGCTGTCCGGGTCCGCGGCCGTCTTCTCGGCGGCGCGCAGGCAGAACGGCGGGTAGTCGTCGAGGGCGTCGTAGATGTGGGGACCGCAGTCGACGGGCTCGTGGCCGTGTGCCGTGAGCCACTCGACGAGGTGGTTCTTGAGTTCGTATCCGGCGTGGTCGGAACCGAGGTAGACGCGCATGGTGCCGAGTGTGGCATGTCCCGGGCCGGGTAGCGGTCAGCGGGGTCGGGACGTTCACCCGACCTGGTATGGACCTTCGACTCTCGCGAAGTGGTCCACACAACTATCCGGAATCAGGTCTTCCGATCACACCTGTTCACGGTGTTCAATGCTCGGGCTCGCGACCCGAGCGTCCCCCACACGTTAGGAAGCGTTCATGAACACGCAGCCGACCCTGGAGAAGGAAGGCGGAAAGGCCGGTACGGCCGATGTTCCGCAGTCCTCCGAAGGTCTCAAGGCCGGGCTCAAGAACCGTCATCTGTCGATGATCGCCATCGGCGGAGTGATCGGTGCCGGCCTCTTCGTCGGCTCGGGTTCCGGCATCGCCGCGGCCGGCCCCGCGATCCTCCTGTCCTACTTCCTCGTCGGCGCCATGGTCGTCTTCGTGATGCGGATGCTCGGCGAGATGGCCGCCGCCCGGCCGTCCTCCGGCTCGTTCTCCGCCTACGCGGACCGGGCCCTCGGCCGCTGGGCCGGCTTCAGCATCGGCTGGCTGTACTGGTTCTTCTGGGTCGTCGTCCTCGCCGTCGAGGCGACCGCCGGTGCCAAGATCCTGGAGAGCTGGGTCCCGGCCGTTCCGCAGTGGGGCTGGGCGCTCATCGTGATGGTGGTCCTCACCGCCACCAACCTCGGCTCGGTCGCCTCGTACGGCGAGTTCGAGTTCTGGTTCGCCGGCATCAAGGTCGTGGCCATCGGCGCCTTCGTCGTCATCGGCATGCTCGCGGTCTTCGGCGTCCTGCCGGGCTCGGACAACCCGGGCGAGGGATTCGCGCACCTCACCGACAGCGGGGGCTTCTTCCCGATGGGGGCAGGAGCGGTCCTCACCGGTGTGCTGATGGTCGTCTTCTCCTTCATGGGCAGCGAGATCGTCACCCTGGCCGCCGGTGAGTCCGAGGACCCGCAGAAGGCGGTCACCAAGGCCACCAACAGCGTGATCTGGCGGATCGGCGTCTTCTACCTGGGCTCGATCTTCATCGTCCTCACCCTGCTGCCGTGGAACGACAAGTCGATCGTCGAGAAGGGCTCGTACGTCGCGGCCCTCGACTCCATCGGCATCGCGAACGCCGGCCAGATCATGAACGTGATCGTCCTGACGGCCGTCCTGTCCTGCCTGAACTCGGGTCTCTACACCGCTTCCCGCATGGCGTTCTCGCTCGGGCAGCGCGGTGACGCGCCCAAGGCCTTCGCCAAGGTCAACAAGCGGGGCGTGCCGACGGCCGCGATCCTCGGCTCGGTCGTCTTCGGCTTCGTCGCGGTCTTCTTCAACTACAAGTGGCCGGACACCGTCTTCGCCTTCCTGCTGAACTCCTCCGGCGCGGTGGCGCTCTTCGTCTGGCTGGTCATCTGCGTGACCCAGCTGAAGATGCGCGGCATCATCCAGCGCGAGACGCCGGAGAAGCTCGTCGTGAAGATGTGGCTCTTCCCGTACCTGACCTGGGCGACGATCGCCATGATCGTCTTCGTCCTCGGCTACATGATCTACGACGGCGGCAGCGCCCGTGAGCAGGTCGTGCTCTCGCTGCTCGTGGCCGCGCTCGTGATCGCGATCTCGCTGGTCCGGCAGAAGTTCGGGAAGGGCTCCGCCGAGTCCGCGCCCGAGCTCGAGCGCCTGTGACCCCGTAGGTCCCGTACGTCCCGTACGCGAGAGGGCCCGTCGTTCCCCGGGGAACGACGGGCCCTCTTCCGTGTGTCCGCGGGGCTCAGCCCTTGCGGCCGACGAGCTTCCAGGCGGCCGGCAGGGCGCCCATGGCGAGGGCGGCCTTGAGGGCGTCGCCGATGAGGAAGGGCGTGAGGCCGGCGGCGACGGCCTGGCCGAAGGTCATGCCGGTGGCGAGCGCCAGGTAGGGCACGCCGACCGCGTAGATGATCGCGGAGCCGAGGGCCATCGCGCCGGCCGTGCGGAGCACGGAGCGGTCGGCGCCGCGGCGGGCGAGGGCGCCGACGACGGTCGCGGCGAGGAGCATGCCGAGGATGTACCCGAAGGACGGCATGCCGTAGCCGGAGGTGGCCTGCGCGAACCACGGCATGCCCGCCATGCCGGCCACCGCGTACACCGCGAGGGCGAGGAAGCCGCGGCGGGCGCCGAGCGCGGTGCCGACGAGCAGGGCGGCGAAGGTCTGGCCGGAGACCGGGACCGGGGAGCCCGGGACCGGGACGGAGATCTGCGCGGCGATGCCCGTGAGGGCGGCGCCGCCGACGACCAGGGCGATGTCGCGGGCGCGGCTCGCGGGGAGCAGGTCGGCGAGGACGGTGCCCGCACGGAGGGAACGGGCGGGGGCGGCGGCGGTGCTCATCGGTACTCCGCGGAGGGTGAGGGTGGGAGGGACAGGTTGACGGTATGCCAGGAGTGAGCGCCCGATCACCGTCTGCCGCCCACAAAGCGACGGTCGAGCGCTTCGTGGAGATCGAACAAAGCCCGTCGATCGCGCGTTTCGCCACGTGACGCTTGTCACTGGGATCTCGTCCATGGAGGTCCCTTTTGCGCCAGGGGACGTTCACGGACGAGACTGTGGAGTCTCCATAAACCGCCAGAGAGCACGAGCCCCCACATGCACGACTCCCTCGCTCCCGAACCGGAGCCCCTCTCCCACGGTCTGAAGCAGCGTCATCTGACGATGCTGGGGCTCGGCGGGGTGATCGGCGCCGGGCTCTTCGTGGGTTCGGGCGCGGGCATCGCGGTCGCCGGTCCCGGCATCGTGGTCTCGTACCTGATCGCGGGCGCGCTCGCGATGCTCGTCATGCGGATGCTGGGCGAGATGTCGGCGGCGATGCCCGCCTCCGGGGCGTTCTCGGTCCACGCCGAGCGGGCGCTGGGCCGCTGGGCGGGCTTCTCGGTGGGCTGGCTGTACTGGTTCCTGCTGGTCGTCGTCCTGGCCGTGGAGGCGACGGGCGCGGCGCGGATCGCGAACGGCTGGGTGCCGGGGGTCCCGCAGTGGACCTGGGTGCTGATCTTCATGGTCGTCTTCACCCTGGCCAACCTGGCGGCGGTGAAGAACTTCGGCGAGTTCGAGTTCTGGTTCGCGGCGCTGAAGGTCGGCGCGATCGTGCTGTTCCTGATCCTGGGCACGCTCGCGATCTTCGGCCTGCTGCCCGACACGGAGCCCGTGGGGATGGCCAATCTGACCGGGCAGGGCGGCTTCCTGCCGAACGGCTGGGAGGGCGTGACCTCCGGTGTCCTGGCCGTCGTCTTCGCCTTCGGCGGCCTGGAGGTCGTCACGATCGCGGCGGCCGAGTCGGCCGACCCCGCGCGGAACGTGGCGCGGGCGGTGCGCAGCGCGGTGTGGCGGATCCTCCTCTTCTACGTGGGGTCGATGCTGGTCATCGTGACGCTGCTGCCGTGGACGTCGATGGTGCCGGGCCAGTCGCCGTACGTGGCGGTGCTCGACTCGATCGGGGTGCCGGCAGCGGGCCAGATCATGAACGTGGTGGTGTTCGTGGCGCTGCTCTCGGCGCTCAACGCCAATCTGTACGGGTCCTCCCGGATGGTCTTCTCGCTGGCGGAGCGCGGCGAGGCGCCGAAGGGGCTGCTCCGGGTCTCGGGCGGAGGGGTGCCGCGCCGGGCGGTGCTCGCGTCGGTGGCCTTCGGTTTCGTCTCCGTACTCCTCAATCTGAAGTGGCCGGATTCGGTCTTCCTCTACATGCTCAACGCCGTCGGTGCGGTGCTGCTCTTCGTCTGGGCGCTGATCGCGGTCTCGCAGCTGAAGCTGCGGCGGCGGATCGAGCGCGAGGCGCCGGAGACGCTGACGCTGCGGATGTGGGGCTTCCCGTGGCTGACCTGGGTGGCGCTCGCCGCGATGGCGGCGGTGCTCGTCCTGATGCTCGCCGACGACGCGGCGCGTCCGCAGGTGCTGTGGTCGGCGGCGGCGACCGGGGCGGTGCTGCTGGTGGCGTGGGTGCGGGAGCTGCGCACGAAGCGGGCATGATTCTTCACTTTGTGTGAAAGTCGTGACCGTATAGCGGACACCGGTTCCTTCTGAGCGGTGCGGCGACCCAGACTGTGGGCTCCCCTCCCCGTCTCAGCTAGTGAACAGGGTTCGCCCATGTCTCGGACCACCGCGCCCGCGCCGGCCGACCGCAAGGACGGCGCGACCGCACCCGCCGAGGGCCTCACGCACGGCCTGAAGCAGCGCCACCTCTCGATGATCGCCCTCGGTGGCGTCATCGGCGCCGGACTCTTCGTCGGTTCCGGCGCCGGCATCGCCGCCGCCGGTCCCTCGATCGTGATCGCCTACGCGATCTCCGGCATCCTCGTCATGCTCGTGATGCGCATGCTCGGCGAGATGTCGGCGGCGAACCCGGCCTCCGGCTCCTTCTCCGTCCACGCCGACCGGGCCTTCGGCCCCTGGGCGGGCTTCACCTCGGGCTGGGCCTTCTGGTTCCTGCTCTGCGTCGCCGTCGGCCTGGAAGGCATCGGCGCGGCGAAGATCATGACCGGCTGGTTCCCCGGCAGCCCCGAGTGGGCCTGGGTCGCGCTCTTCATGGTGGTCTTCACCGTCACCAACCTGGCGGCGGTGAAGAACTTCGGCGAGTTCGAGTTCTGGTTCGCCGCGCTCAAGGTCGGCGCGATCGTCCTCTTCCTCGGCATCGGCGTGCTCGCCATCACCGGCCTCCTGCCCGGCACGGACGCCCCCGGCGCCACGAACCTCACCGGTGACGGCGGCTTCTTCCCGCACGGCTCCGAGGGTCTGATCGTCGGCCTGCTCGCCTCCGTCTTCGCGTACGGAGGACTGGAGACGGTCACCATCGCGGCTGCCGAGTCCGAGCACCCGGTGCAGGGCGTCGCCAAGGCCGTCCGTACGGCGATGTGGCGGATCGCGCTCTTCTACATCGGCTCGATGGCGGTCATCGTCACCCTCGTCCCCTGGGACGACAAGGCGGTCGTCGAGAAGGGTCCGTACGTCGCCACCCTCGACCACCTGGGCATCCCGGCCGCCGGCCAGATCATGAACGTGGTCGTGCTCGTCGCCCTGCTCTCCGCGATGAACGCCAACATCTACGGCGCCTCCCGCATGGCCGGCTCGCTCGTCGCGCGCGGCCAGGGCCCGAAGGCGCTCGGCCGGCTCTCCGGGGGCGTCCCGCGCCCGGCGGTCCTCGTCTCCTCCGTCTTCGGCTTCGCCTGTGTGCTGCTGAGCTACTGGCGGCCGGACGACATCTTCATCTGGCTGCTCAACACCATCGGCGCGATCATCCTCGTCGTCTGGTTCTTCATCGCCGCCTCCCAGCTGGTGCTGCGCCGCCGTACCGAGCGCGAGGCGCCCGAGAAGCTGGTCGTGCGGATGTGGGCCTTCCCGGTGCTGACCTGGGTGGCGCTGGCCGGCATGGCGGCGATCTTCGTCCTGATGGCCCGCGAGGAGGGCACGCGCGTGCAGCTGTACTGGACGGGCGGGCTGACCCTGCTGCTCGCCGCCGTCGGCCTCGTACGCCAGAAGTCCGCCCGGAAGGCGGAAGCGGACCTCGCTTCCTGATCGCCGACGGCTCCACGCGAAACCCCCGAACCACGCGCCGGTTCGGGGGTTTCGCCATGTCCGGACCCGGGGACCTAGGGCGAAGGACTGATCAACAACTCCCGCACCTACTGTTAGCCTGCACTTGCGCATGGGTTGCAATAAGCAGAAGCCATCGAAGGGGCCGGGCACATGGCGATCTACACACTTCCGGAGCTGCCGTACGACTACGCGGCGCTGGAGCCGGTGATCAATCCGCAGATCATCGAGCTGCACCACGACAAGCACCACGCCGCGTACGTCAAGGGCGCGAACGACACCCTGGAGCAGCTGGAGGAGGCGCGCGACAAGGACCAGTGGGGGGCGATCAACGGCCTGGAGAAGAACCTGGCCTTCCACCTCTCCGGCCACATCCTCCACTCCATCTACTGGAACAACATGGACAGCCCGAAGGACGGGGGCGGCGGCGAGCCGCTGGCCGCCGACGGCGTCGGTGAGCTCGCGGACGCGATCACCGAGTCCTTCGGCTCCTTCGCCAAGTTCAAGGCCCAGCTGACGAAGGCCTCCGCGACGACCCAGGGCTCCGGCTGGGGCGTCCTCGCGTACGAGCCGGTCAGCGGCCGCCTCGTCGTCGAGCAGGTCTACGACCACCAGGGCAACGTCGGCGTGGGTTCGGTCCCGGTCCTCGTCTTCGACGCCTGGGAGCACGCCTTCTACCTGCAGTACAAGAACCAGAAGGTCGACTTCATCGAGGCCATGTGGCAGGTCGTCAACTGGCAGGACGTGAGCAGGCGCTACCAGGCGGCCAAGGCCTCCGTCCCGCTGATCTCCTTCTGACACCCGACTCCTGCTCGTGATCGTCTTCTCAACCTTCACCGGGCAGGCGGAAAAGAGGACGGCCCCCGCGATGACGTGAATCGCGGGGGCCGTCTGCTGTGGTGCCTACTCGAAGCTGGGCGCCGCCGTCCGGGTGCGCTTGATCTCGTAGAAGCCCGGCGTCGACGCCACGAGCAGCGTGCCGTCCCAGAGCCGGGCCGCCGCGTCGCCGCGCGGGGTCGGGGTGACGACGGGGCCGAAGAAGGCGACCTCGTCGCCCGTCGGGCCCGGCACCGCGATGACGGGGGTGCCGACGTCCTGGCCGACCTTGCCGATGCCCTCGTGGTGGGAGGCGCGCAGCTCGGTGTCGTACGTGTCCTTGTCGGCGTACTCCACCAGGTCCTCGGGCAGGCCGACGTCCGCCAGCGCGCCGACGATCGCCTCGCGGGTCGGGCCCTCGCCGTTGTTGTGGAAGCGGGTGCCGAGCGCCGTGTAGAGCTTGCCGACGACCTCGTCGCCGTGCAGCTGCTGGGCGGCTATGACGACACGGACCGGGCCCCAGGCCTTGGTCTCCAGCATCTCGCGGTACTCGGCGGGGACCTCGTCGAGCCGGTTCTCGTTGAGCACGGCCAGGCTCATGACCTTCCAGCGCACGTCGACGGGGCGGACCTGCTCCACCTCCAGCATCCAGCGGGAGGTCATCCAGGCCCACGGGCACAGCGGGTCGAAGTAGAAGTCTGCGGTGGTCCTGCTCTCGGACATGTCACTCCTCGGTACGGCCGTGTTGACGGTGGTGCGCCGAAAGGAGCAAACGCCACGGCCGCTCGGGAGCATTCCCGTGTGCCGCGTGACAGTGGCACATGGGAGGATCGGTGCTGTTTCGAACGTGCCACGAAGGAGTGACCGTGCCCGGTGAGAATCTGTCCCGCGACGAGGCCCACGAGCGGGCCGCGCTGCTGTCCGTCGACGGGTACGAGGTCGTCCTCGACCTGCGGTCCGCGGTCGGCGACTCCGCCGAGGCGGTGCGCACCTTCCGCTCGGAGACGACGATCCGCTTCCGCCGCACCGGCGAGGGCACGAGCACGTTCGTGGACCTGATCGCCCCGTCGGTGAACGCGGTCACCCTCAACGGCCGCTCGCTCGACCCGGCCGTCGTCTTCGACGGCTCGCGGATCGCCGTCGACGGCCTCGCCGACGAGAACGTGCTCGTGGTGGACGCGCAGTGCGCCTACAGCCGGACCGGCGAGGGCATGCACCGCTTCGTCGACCCGGAGGACGGCGAGGTCTACCTCTACACGCAGTACGAGCCGGCCGACGCCCGCCGGGTGTACGCCAACTTCGAGCAGCCCGACCTCAAGGCCCCCTACCGCTTCGCGGTGACCGCACCCGAGGGGTGGACGGTCTGGTCGAACGGCGCCGGGGAGCGGGACGCCGAGGGCGTGTGGCGGTTCGCCGAGACGGCGCCGATCTCCACGTACATCACGTGCGTCGTGGCGGGCCCGTACCACTACGTGACGGACAGCTACACGCGCGCGCTCGCCGACGGGACCGAGCTGGAGATCCCGCTCGGCGCGATGTGCCGCAAGAGCCTCGCGAAGCACTTCGACGCGGACGACGTCTTCCTGATCACCAAGCAGGGCTTCGACTTCTTCCACGACAACTTCGACTACCCGTACCCCTTCGGGAAGTACGACCAGGCCTTCGTCCCCGAGTACAACCTCGGCGCGATGGAGAACCCGGGCATGGTGACCTTCCGCGAGGAGTACATCTACCGGGGCAAGGTCACCCAGGCCGCGTACGAGAGCCGGGCCAACGTCATCCTCCACGAGATGGCGCACATGTGGTTCGGCGACCTCGTCACCATGGTGTGGTGGGACGACCTGTGGCTGAAGGAGTCCTTCGCGGACTTCATGGGCTCCTTCGTGAACGCCGAGGCGACCCGCTTCACCAACAGCTGGGTCACCTTCGCCAACAACCGCAAGGCCTGGGCGTACCGCGCCGACCAGCTGCCGTCCACGCACCCGATCACGGCCGACATCCGTGACCTGGAGGACGCCAAGCTCAACTTCGACGGCATCACGTACGCCAAGGGCGCCTCGGTGCTGAAGCAGCTCGTGGCGTACGCCGGCCGGGACGCGTTCCTGGAGGGCGCGCGCCGCTACTTCAAGCGCCACGCCTACGGGAACACGCGCCTCGCCGACCTCCTCTCGATCCTGGAGGAGACCTCGGGCCGTGACATGACGTCCTGGGCGAAGTCCTGGCTCCAGACCTCCGGTGTGAACACCCTGACCCCGGCCGTCACCTACGACGCGGAGGGCCGGATCACCGAGCTCGCCGTCGTCCAGGAGGGCGGCGAGCCGCGTCCGCACCGGGCGGCGGTCGGCCTCTACCGACTGTCGGCCGACGGCGACCTCGTCCGCTTCGCGCGCGCCGAGGCCGACATCACCGGCGCCCGGACCGTCGTCGCGGAGCTGGCGGGCGAGGAGAAGCCCGACCTGGTGCTCGTCAACGACGACGACCTGACCTACTGCAAGGTCCGCTTCGACGAGGGCTCGCTCGCCACCCTGCGCGCGCACCTCGGCGACATCACCGACCCGCTGGCCCGCGCCCTGTGCTGGTCGGCACTGTGGAACCTGACCCGTGACGGGCTGATGCCCGCCCGCGACTTCGTCTCCGTCGCGCTCGCCTTCGCCGGCCGCGAGACGGACATCGGCGTGGTCCAGATGGTGCACGCCTGGACGAAGTCGGCGGTCACCCTCTACGCGGCGCCCGAGTGGCGCGAGGAGGGCGGGCGACTGCTCGCCGAGGGCGGGCTGCGCGAGCTGCGGGTGGCCGAGCCGGGCAGCGAGCACCAGCTGACCTGGGCGCGGTTCTTCGCGGCCACGGCCGGTTCGGACGCCGACTTCCAGCTCCTGGAGGGGCTGCTCGACGGCACGGCGAAGATCGACGGGCTCGACGTCGACCAGGAGCTGCGCTGGGCGCTGCTCTCCCCGCTGGCCGTGCACGGCCGGGCGGACGAGGACCGGATCGGCGAGGAGCTCTCCCGGGACGACACGGCGACGGGCAAGCGCCACCAGGTGCGGCTGCTCGCCTCGCGGCCCTCGGCCGCGGTCAAGGCGCAGGCCTGGGCGCAGGTCGTCGAGTCGGACACCCTGTCGAACGCGCTGGTGGAGGCGACGATCGCGGGCTTCGTCCAGCCCTCGCAGCGCAAGCTGATCGCCCCGTACGCGGAGAAGTACTTCGCGGCGATCGAGCAGCTGTGGGCCGACCGGTCGATCCAGATCGGGATGGACGTCGTCAAGGGCCTCTTCCCGGGGCTCCAGGACAGTGACGGGACGCTGGCCGCGGCGGACGCCTGGCTGACGGCGCACGAGTCGGCCGCGCCGGCGCTGCGCCGCCTCGTCCTGGAGGCGCGGGACGACCTGGCGCGGGCGCTGCGCGCGCAGGCCTGCGACCGCCTGGCCGCGTAGGTCTTTCGCTCCGGTGGGGGTCGTGCGCTTCGGCGCGCGGCCCCCATCGGTGTGTCTGGGGTGCGCGGGTGGGTCGCTCCGGCGGCCGCCCTCATCGGCACTCGAACGCGCGTACTTTAGGGCGAGGTTGTCCCTAAATGTCGACGAGCGTGTAACAGGGGTTAGGGGAGCCTTCGGAAGCGGAAGACCCCCGGCATGAACCACAACACCCCCATCACCCCCCGCCCCCTCCCCCTCGCCTCCCGCACCGGACGCACCCAACGACTCGCGTCCGCCGCCCAGTTGAGGACCCAGGGTGTTCCCGCCGGCGAGGTCGCCGCGCGCTGCCGGCCCGGTGGCGGCTGGCAGCAGCTCCTCCCCGGCGTCTTCCTCCTCCAGTCCGGCCCTCCGACCAGCGAGGACCGGCTGAACGCCGCGCTCCTGTACGCCCGTCGGGGCGGGTCCGTGCCCCCGCAGGGCCCCGAGGCGATGATCACCGGGCTCGCCGCGCTGACCCTGCACCGCTTCTCCTCCGCTCCCCCGCTCACCGCCCTGGACCGGATCGACGTCCTCGTCCCGCGCACCCGGCGGCTGCGCTCCACCGGCTGGGTGCGGGTGGTCCGCGCCGCCGAGCACCCGGAGCCCTTGGAGCTCACCGGCGTCCCCGTCGCCCCGGCCGCCCGGGCCGTCGCCGACGCGGTCTCGGGCCTTGACGACGCCGAGACCGTGCGCCGGCTGCTCACCGAGGCGGTCCGCGGCGGCCACTGCGAACCGGCCGCGATCGTCCGGGAGTTGAGCCGGGCGCGGCTGCTGGCCCGGCCGCACGTGGTGGACGCGGTGGACACGCTCCTCGCGGAGGGGCGCTCGCTCTCCGAGGAGCGGCTGTACGAGATGGTGCGGGAGTTCGGGCTGCCGGACCCGCTGTGGAACGTGGACCTGCGGCTGCCGGGCGGCCCGCACCTCGGCGGGGTGGACGCCTACTGGCCGGACCAGGCGGTCGCCGTCGAGCTGGACACCCGGGCGCCACGGCAGGACGACGACGCGCTGTGGTCGGAGTACACCCGCAAGCGCGAGCACCTGGAGCGGCTCGGCATCACGGTCGTCCATCTGACCCCGCGCAAGCTGCGCGAGGCCCTCGACCAACAGGCCACCGTGGTCCGTACGGCCCTGATGGCCGCGCCGGACCGGCAGCCCGGCGCGTACGTCGTCGTCCTGCCGCGGTGAGGGCTACTTCTTCGGAACGACGCCGCAGAACTCGGCCTCCAGGACCGGCAGGGAGTCGCCCGTCCAGTCGGCGTTGAAGTTCAGGGCGATCGAGTGGCTGCCGTCGCGGGTGACCTGGGCGTCGGAGGAGGAGCCGTGGATGCCGCCGCCGTGGCCCCAGACCTCCTTGCCGCAGCTCAGCTTCTGCTTCATGAGCCCGAGTCCGTACCCCGCCCCGGGGAGTTCCGGGGAGATCGGGATCGTGGTGGTCATCTCCCGCAGTTCGGCCTTCGGGAGCAGCTTGCCCTTGAGCAGGGCGCGGTAGAAGGTCTGGAGGTCGTTGGAGTCGGAGATCATCTCGCCGGCCGCGTAGGCGAGGGTGGGGCTCAGCTTGCTGACGTCGTGGACCTGCGCGTTCGGGTCGGTGTAGAGCTTGGAATACGCGGGGGAGCTCGGCTTCGGCATCCGCACGTCGGTGCCGGGGACGCTGGTGGCGCGGAGCTTGAGCGGCTTGATGATGCGGTTCTCGACCGCCTTGCCGTACGGACGGCCGGTGACCTTCTCGATCACCATGCCGGCCAGGACGTAGTTGGTGTTGGAGTAGTTCCAGCTGGTGCCGGGGGCGAAGTCCGGGGCGTGGGTCATCGCGATGCCGACGAGCTGCCGCGGGGTCCAGCGGTCGTAGCGGTGCTCCAGGAAGCCCGGGCCGAAGACCTTCTCCTGGAAGCCGGCGTCGGAGGTGACGCTGTAGACGCCGCTGGTGTGGTTGAGCAGCTGGCGGACGGTGATCTTCCGGCCGTCGTGGCCGTTGCCCTGGACGACTCCGGGCAGCCACTTCTCGACCGGGTCGTCGAGGTCGATGCGACCCTCGGCCTGGAGCTGGAGGAGGACGGTGGCGACGAAGGTCTTGGTGATGGAACCGACGCGGTAGCGGTCGTCGCCCTTGCGCACGCCGGCGGTGCCGGTCCAGGAGCGCTTCCCGTCGCGGGCCTGGGCGACGGCGCCGGGAACGCCCGCGTCGACCGCGGCCCGGAGGGCCTGCTGCGTGGCCGCGTGGTCCTGCTTCGCCTTCGCCGGAGCGGGCGCGGCGGCGAGGGCGGGGGTGGCGAGCGCCGTGGCGGTGAGCCCCGCGACCAGGGCGGCGGCGAGGACGGTGCGGGTCGTGCGTACGGCTGACATGCGGGCTCCCCTGAAACTCTGCTGTGCGTGTACTGCGGTCGGCGGGGAGGACCACGGGGCCTGCGGGGATGGTTGAGAGGGTCGGCGATGGTTGAGCGCTTTTCAGCCCTTTGGCGGCAGGGCCGCGGAGGGGTGGGCGGAGGGGTCAGCCGTTCGAGGGGTCGGCGAGGCGGGAGCGGCCCACGGGGGGTCGCTCGCGCCACAGGTCGAGGCCGATGTCGACGAGTTCGACGCGCTCCAGGCCGGGGACGGCGTCGAGCGGATGCCAGGCGGCGAGGTCCGTGGAGCCACCGGTCTCGTTGCGCAGGACACCCCCGGTGACCTGCGCCTCGTAGATGATCCGCAGGCCCTGGAAGTCGCCGGGACCGGCGAGGCGGCGGAGCCAGCTGCGGCGGATCGAGTCGATGCCGAGGAGGGCGGTGGGTTCGGTGAGGTACCCGGTCTCCTCCTCGACCTCGCGGACGACGGTGTCGACGGGCTCCTCGCCGTGGTCCATGCCGCCGCCCGGCAGGGTCCACCGCTTCCTGCCGTCGCTCGACACCCAGCGGGCGAGGAGGACCTCGCCGTCACGGACGCACACGGCGTAGGCCGCCACCCTCAACTCCTGCTTCATGCACCGAGGTTAGAACCAGTACGCGGGATACGTCCGCCCCGCTGCACGGGCGCCGGCGAGGCCGACGGCGACCAGGAGGAGGGAGGCGAGGGCGAGAAGGCCGAGAAACGACCAGAACGGCGGCGCCTGGAGGGCGACGATCACGGCGGTCGCCGCGGCGGGCGAGTGCGGGGTGCGGGCGCACATCATCACGCCGAGGGCGAGGCCGCCCGCGACGGCAGCGCCCCAGAGGCCGGGTCCCGCCACGGCGAGGACCGCGAAACCGGTGAGGGCGGAGAGCAGTTGGCCGCCGACGACCGAGCGCGGCTGGGAGAGCGGCAGGTCGGGGGCGCCTGCGACCAGCGCCATGCTCGCCGCGAGCGGCGGGATGAGCAGGGGCTGACGGAGGAGGGTGCCGACGGCGACCAGGAGGAGGAGCGCGGTGACGGCGGTCGCGGTCCCGACGAGGAGGACCCGGGGGCGGGGGCGGGCGGGGGGCCGGGGGCGGGCCGGGGCCGGGGGAACGGTGGTCGTCGCGGGGGCCGGGGTGGCGGCCGGGGCGGTGGTGGGCACGGGCGTCCTCGGTCGGGTCGGGAGGTCGGGAGGTCGGCGGGTCAGGGTGTCGGCGGGTTGACCGGGGAGTACTCCGGCGCCGACCAGCGCAGGGGGCTGCCCGCCGGGGTCTCCGCCGTGCGGTCGATCCGGAAGCGGACGACACGCCCCTCGGGGCCGTACTCGGTGTGCGCGTGGCCGCTGAGCTGAAGGGTCGTCCCCGTCTCCCAGTCGAGGAAGAGCAGACCGGCGCGGCCGTCCTCCTCCAGATTGCCCAGGGTCAGGAACATCGCGTTGCCGGGGTAGTCCCGCCAGCGGATCTCCCGGGGCGTGTCGACGCCGACGAAGCCCGGGTTGCCGCCGCGGTGGCTCGCGTCGACGCCGTCGGGCGCGGTGGTGGCGACGAAGAAGGTGTCGGCGGCACGGACGAGGCGCACCTGGTCGGGGGTGAGCGCCTCGCCGTGCCGCACGGCACCGGACTCGGGGCGGGCGGCCTCGGAGCCGTACAACTCCCGCCTCTGGAGGTACTTCGGGCAGTTGGAGAAGACCTGCTCGGCCTCGATCGTGAACCCTCGGGCGCTGGGTCGCGCGAGGCCGTTGAGGCGCATGCGGCGGCGGGTGCGGGGGTCGAGGGCGATCGTGCCGACGGGGGCGGTGTCGGGTGTGCCCTCGGGGAGGGCGGCGGCCACCGAGACCGTGTGCGGGCCGGTGGCCCGGACGAAGCCGGGCGGGCCGGTGAGCAGGCTCGCCCTGACGCGGCCCTCGCGGTCCGCCGCGCCGATCACCAGCATCGGCTGGGCCTCCAGGAAGGCGGCGGCGACGGGGCGGATGCCGGAGGTGATGGAGCGGCCGACGTGGTCGGCGAGTTCCCGGACGCCCTCGTGGTCCTGCACGGCCAGGGAGCCGGGGTTGTACGCGGTGTTCACGGGGACCTCCGAGGAGTGCGTTCGGGGTGGCGCGGGCGCGTCTTGCTAGAAGAACCCGCAGGTGGGGGCCGTGGCCGACGGGGCTTCGGCGGATTCCGCGCCCTTCGGGACCGAGATCTCCAGGCGGGTGCCGTCCGGGTCGTGGAAGAAGATGCCGCCGGAGGCCGCGCCCTCGCGGTGGGCGACGACGCCCTCGTACGCGAAGGAGGTGCCGCGCGCGGTGAGCGCGGCCTCGGCGGCGCGGACGTGCTCGATGGACTCGGCCTCGAAGGCGAGGTGGTGCAGGCCGGGCCGGCCGGAGTCGTACACGCCCTCGGACTGCTGCCAGAGGGTGAGGACCAGGCGGCCGTCCTGGCCGAGGAAGGCGTAGCGGCTGCCGCTCGCCTCCTCCTCGCCCTCGCCGAGGACGTCAAAGCCGAGGACGTCTCCGTAGAAGGCGAGCGAGCGTGCCAGGTCGGTGACGTTGAGGCCGACATGGTGGGTGGCGAGTGTGCCGATCGCGGACATGGGTGTCCTTCCGTCGCAGTGGCCGGCCCCCCTCGGGCTAACCGCTTACTTCGAGATTAAGGGTTAGGGGAGGAGGGCGTCAACCGGTCACGTACTCTTGAGGGGTTAGTTCCACGAGGAGGGTGCCCGCCATGACCGCCACCGACCCGCGGCCGCTCACCGGCGAGCCCGTCTCCCTCGACCTGCTCAACACCCGCTGGAACGTGGAGGGCGTCCGCCAGGACCTGCTCACCGACGTCGACGGGCTCGCCGTCTGGCTCACCGCCAACGACCTGGAGGGCCGGTTCGCCGCCGACGCCGGCACCCTGCGCCACACGCTGACCGCCCGGGACGCCCTCCGCGCGCTCGTCGACGCCCCCGGCGACCCCGCCGCCACCGCCCGCGTCGACGCCGTCCTCGGTCACGGCCGCATCCGGGCCACCCTCACCACCGAAGGCCCCGGCGAGGAGGCCGAGTTCGCGGACCCCTCCTGGGGGCCCGGCTGGACCGCCGCCCGCGACTACCTCGACCTGCTGCGCACCGCGCCCGACCGCATCCGCGCCTGCGCCCACGAGGCGTGCATCCTGCACTTCTTCGACACCTCGCGGAACGGAACCCGCCGCTGGTGCTCGATGGCGGTCTGCGGCAACCGGGCCAAGGCCTCGCGCCATTACGCCCGTACGAAGGAGAGCTGACCCGGCAAGGCCGTGAACCCGCCCCGGTTCGCACCTTTTTCTCCCCTGTGGCGCATCGGGAGCGCTGGCGGGTTTACGCCGCGGCGGCAAACCGGCCCCGAGTAACTCTCCACAAACCCCTGTCGTTTACGAAAGGCTGAGCGGTCATCCGGCACCGAAATCCGGACTCTCTCCTTTCACAAACAGGGATGTAAATGACCACCCCCGAAACTCGGAGCTCCATACCCGGAAGCTCGACGCCCGGGCACAGACGAGCGGCCCGTATCGCCGCCGCTGCCGGCCTGGTCGCCGCGCTCGTCGCGACCGGCGCCGCGCCCGTGCTCGCCACCGAGGCCCCGGTGTCCACTCCCCCGGTGAAGTCCTCGGACCCGGCCGACAAGCTCGGCGCCATCGACGCCCAGCGCCTCACCGAGGCCCAGGCGAGCGGCGAGAAGAACGTCACCGTCCTCGTCGCCACCGCCCCCGGCGCCACCGAGCAGGTCGCGGGCCAGCTCGACGCCGTCCCCGGCGCTTCCGTCGGCAAGCAGCAGGACGCGCTCGGCTACGTCCGCGCGACGCTGCCGATCGCGAAGGCCGAGGCGGCCATCAAGGCTGCCACGAAGCTCTCCTCCGTGCAGTCGATCGACCTCCAGGCCGAGATCGTCCTGGACGACCCGACTCCGGACGCGGGCGCCGTCGACGGCACGACCGTCACGACGACGTACCCGGCCCCGGGCAAGAACACCCCGGCGAAGAACCCGTACAACCCGTCGCACGAGACGGGCGCGGTCGACTTCGTCAAGGATCGCCCGAAGGCCGACGGCCGCGGCGTGACCATCGGCATCCTGGACTCCGGCGTCGACCTCGGTCACCCGGCGCTCCAGAAGACCACCACCGGCGAGCGCAAGATCGTCGACTGGGTCACGGCCACCGACCCGATCACCGAGGGCGACGCCACCTGGCGTCTGCAGAACGCCCCGGTCGCGGGCCCGGTCTTCACCGCCGCCACGCAGAGCTGGAAGGCGCCCGAGGGCTCCTACCAGTTCAGCCGCTTCACCGAGTCGGTCACCGCGGGCGGCGACCCGGCCGGTGACATCAACCGCGACGGCGACACCACCGACGTCTTCGGCATGCTGTACGACCCGGCCGCCGGAACCGTCCGCGTGGACTCCGACCAGAACAACGACTTCACGGACAACGCTCCGATGAAGCCGTACAAGGACGGGTACCAGATCGGCTACTTCGGTACCGACAACCCGGCCACCGAGGTCGTCGAGAAGACGCCGTTCGTCGTCGAGATCCGCAAGGACGTCGCGATGGACCCGCTCGGCGGCAGCTGGGTCGGCCAGAAGCGCGACTTCGTCAACGTCGGTCTCGTCGAGTCCTCGCACGGCACGCACGTCGCCGGCATCACCGCCGCCAACAGCCTCTTCGGCGGCCGGATGAACGGCGCGGCCCCCGGCGCGAAGATCGTCTCCTCGCGCGCCTGCACCTGGACCGGCGGCTGCACCAACGTCGCCCTCACCGAGGGCATGACGGACCTCGTCGTCAACCGCGGCGTCGACATCGTCAACATGTCGATCGGCGGCCTGCCGGCGCAGAACGACGGCGACAACGTCCGCTCGCGCCTCTACACCCGCCTGATCGACACGTACGGCGTCCAGCTGGTCATCTCGGCCGGCAACTCGGGCCCCGGCATCAACACGATCGGCGACCCCTCGCTGGCCGACAAGGTCATCTCGGTCGGCGCGGCCGTCTCCAAGGAGACCTGGGCCGCGAACTACGGCTCGGCCGTCGAGAAGAAGTACGCCATGTTCCCCTTCTCCTCGCGCGGCCCGCGTGAGGACGGCGGCTTCACCCCGACGATCACCGCCCCCGGCTCGTCCGTGAACACCATCCCGACCTGGCAGGCCGGCGCCGGTGTCCCCGAGTCCGGCTACGCGCTGCCCGCCGGCTACGGCATGCTCAACGGCACCTCGATGTCCTCGCCGCAGGCGGCGGGCGCGAGCGCGCTGCTGCTCTCGGCCGCGAAGCAGAAGGGCATCGCCCTCTCGCCGCTGACCCTGCGCACCGCCCTCACCTCGACCGCGAAGCGGATCCCCGGTGTCTCGGCGCACGAGCAGGGCTCGGGCCGCATCGACATCGAGGAGGCCTGGGACTCGATCAAGGACGGCGCCACGGCGCACGACTACAAGGTCGAGGCCCCGGTCGACACCGCGATCTTCCCGGCCCCGCACACCGGCACCGGTGTGTACGACCGTGAGGGCGACCTCAAGGTCGGCCAGAAGCGCGTCTACGACGTCACGATCACGCGCACGAGCGGCCCGGACCGGTCGATCGAACACGAGCTCGACCTGAAGTACAACGACGGCACCTTCCGCATCCTCGGCGACGACGAGATCGACCTGCCGCTGAACAAGCCGGTCACCGTCAAGCTCCAGGCCCGTGCCGCCACCGCCGGCGCGCACAGCGTCATCCTGGAGGCCGACGACGAGCGCACCGAGGGCGTCGACAAGCAGATCCTCGCCACCTCGATCGTCGCGAACGACCTGGTCGCCCCGGGCTACGGCTTCTCCGCCTCCGGCTCGGTGCAGCGCAACAGCACGAAGCACTACTTCGTCACCGTGCCCAAGGGCGCCAAGACGCTGGAGATCTCGCTGGCCGGTCTGAAGGCGAAGAGCCAGACCCGCTTCATCGCGATCCACCCGTACGGCGTGCCGGTCGACCCGACCGCCACCACGGGCTGCTACCCGCACTACAACCCGGCCAACACCTGCCGCCCGGACCTGCGGTCCTACCCGAACCCGACGCCCGGCGTCTGGGAGATCGAGGTCGAGTCCCGCCGCACGTCGCCGGACCTGGACAACCCGTACACCCTGGGTGCCTCGGTCCTCGGCGCCGACTTCGACCCGGCCGTCCAGACGGTCGCCGAGGCGAAGATCGGCACCCCGGCCCCGGTCCAGTGGACGGTCACGAACCGCTTCGCGGGCATCCAGGGCGCGCTGAAGGGCGGCTCGCTCGGCTCGCAGAAGAGCGAGACGCCGACCATCCAGCACCACGAGAAGCAGACGAAGACCGTCACCATCGGTGAGGGCGTCGAGCGTCTCGACATCGCCATCGGCAACACCTCCGACAAGGCCGCCGACCTCGACCTCACGGTCTCGCTGAACGGCAAGCAGGTCGGCCAGTCGGCGGACGGCGACTCGGAGGAGTCCGTCTCCCTCGTGAAGCCGGCCGCGGGCACGTACACCGTCGTCATCGACGGCTACGCGGTCGCCGAGGGCGGCACCGCGTACGACTACAAGGACGTGTACTTCTCGTCCGCGCTCGGCACCGTCCAGGTCGACGCCGCGAAGACGTACCCGCTGGCCAACGGCGCGTCCGCCCAGGTGGCGGCCGAGGTCCTGGTCGCCGGTGCGGCTCCCGAGGGCCGTCAGTTCTTCGGCGAGGTCCAGCTGGTCAACGCCCGCGGCACCGTCGCGGGCGCCGGCAGCGTCCTGATCGGCGCCGTCACCCCGTAGTACCCGTGGTACCCCGTACGTGAAGGGGCGGGCGCCGGAACCGGCGCCCGCCCCTTTCGCGTCCCGGCACTCGTCCGCTGATCGTCCCCGTGGGCGTCCGACAACCGTCCCGACCTGTGGACAATGGATTGGACAAGGCGCCCCGGGACATACGCATCATGGACCGGCAGCACCCTGCACATACGTACGGAGGAGTCCCCGTGAAGGTCGGAATCGTCGGAGCCACCGGTCAGGTCGGCACAGTCATGCGCAGCATCCTGGCCGAGCGGAACTTCCCCCTCGACGAGCTGCGGCTCTTCGCCTCCGCGCGTTCCGCCGGCACCGTCGTCGACGGTGTCACGGTCGAGGACGCCTCCACCGCCGACTACACCGGCCTGGACATCGTGCTCTTCTCCGCCGGCGGCGCCACCTCCAGGGCCCTCGCCGAGAAGGTCGCCTCCCAGGGCGCCGTCGTGATCGACAACTCCTCCGCCTGGCGTGGTGACCCCGAGGTCCCGCTGGTCGTCTCCGAGGTCAACCCGCACGCGATCAAGGACCGCCCCAAGGGCATCATCGCCAACCCGAACTGCACCACGATGGCCGCCATGCCGGTCCTCAAGCCCCTCCACCAGGAGGCCGGTCTCACCGCGCTGATCGCCACCACCTACCAGGCCGTCTCCGGCTCGGGCGTGGCCGGCGTCGCCGAGCTGCGCACGCAGGCGTGTGCCGTGGCCGAGACCGCCGACCAGCTGGCGTTCGACGGCGAGGCCGTGCAGTTCCCCGAGCCGACCGTCTACAAGCGCCCGATCGCCTTCAACGTGGTCCCGCTCGCCGGCTCGATCGTCGACGACGGCTCCTTCGAGACCGACGAGGAGCAGAAGCTCCGCAACGAGTCCCGCAAGATCCTGGAGATCCCGGAGCTCAAGGTCTCCGGCACCTGCGTGCGCGTCCCGGTCTTCTCCGGCCACTCCCTCCAGGTCAACGTCCGCTTCGAGCGCCCGATCGGCGTCGAGCGCGCCTACGAGCTGCTGAAGGACGCCGAGGGCGTCGTGCTCTCCGAGATCCCGACCCCGCTCCAGGCGGCCGGCAAGGACGCCTCCTACGTCGGGCGCATCCGCGTGGACGAGACGGTCGACAACGGCCTGGCGCTGTTCCTCTCCAACGACAACCTGCGCAAGGGCGCCGCGCTGAACGCGGTGCAGATCGCGGAGCTCGTCGCGGCCGAGCTCAAGGGCTGACCCGCACCACCCTCCGGAGGGGCGGCTTCCCGTTGTGGGGAGCCGCCCCTCCGGCGTGCCCGACCGTGCCACAGTTCCCCCATGAACCGGATTCCGAGGGGAGCCGACGTGCCGGTGCCCCCACAGGCCCTCCACGTCGCGGTCAGCTGGCGGACCGGGCACGGGGTGCCCGACGTGGACGTCTCGGCGCTGCTCCTCGGGGCCGGGGAGCGGGTCAGGGGCGACGCCGATCTGGTCTTCTACAACCGGACCGACCACCCCTCGGGCGCCGTGCGGCACCTGGGGAGGTCGGCCCCGGGCACGCCAGGCAGCCCGGCCGCGGACTGGCTGTGGCTGGACCTCGCGCGGGTGGAGCCGGACGTGGGACGCGTGGTGCTCGCCGCCTCAACGGACGGGGGCGCCTTCGGACAGGTGCCGGGGCTCGACCTGCGGGTCGCGGACGGGGCCGGGAACGCCGTGGCGTACCGCGCGATCGGGGGCGCGACGACGGAGACGGCCTTCGTCCTCGGGGAGTTCCACCGGCGGGACGGCGGCTGGTGGTTCCACGAGGTCGGCCGGGGATACGTCTCGGGGCTCGCCGGGCTCGCGACGGACTTCGGCATCGTGGTGGAGTCCCCGCCACCGCCGATCCCGGGCCCCGGCTACGTCCCGCCGCCCGCTCCCCCGGCGCCCGCCGCCCCGCCGGTCCCGGTGGCCGACCCGTTCGGCGGGGAGTTCCGGCCCGCCGTCTACCAGGGGCGCGGCAAGGAGACCGTGCGGTGCGATCCGGGGCTGCCGCCGGGCCACTGGGTGCTCCTGGAGATCGAGTCGTACCACTCGCTCTCCACCACCATCGAGACCTGCGACGCCCACGGCCGCGCCGAGGAGTACCTGCTCGCGGCGTACGAGGACGAGGTCCGCGCCCGTACGGTCGCCCTCGTCCCGCGCGCCCGGCCGCTGGCCCTGCGGGTGGAGGCCGACGCCCCCTGGACCCTGCGGGTGCTGCCCCTCTCCCACGCGCGCCGTTTCGACAGCCACGTCGAGGGGCTCGCCCACGATCTGGTGGTCTACGAGGGGCCGCCCGGGGTCCTCGACTTCCTGCACAGCGGCGAGTCCCGCTTCACCGTGCATCGGCACACCCCGCCGCACGACCCGCTCTACGACGACGAGGAGCGGGACCTGCTGGTCAACGAGGTCGGCGAGGTGCGGGCGAGCGCGGCCGTGCCGGGACCCGGGCTGTTGCGGATCAGCGGTGACGGACCGTGGAAATGCGCCGTGCGCCGCTGAGCCACCCCGTGGAAGGATGGGCCAAACGTCACGAAACCGAGGAGTTGACCGGGTGCCTGGCACAAACCTGACCCGTGAAGAGGCCAAGCAGCGGGCGGCGCTGCTGACCGTGGACGCGTACGAGGTCGAACTCGACCTCACCGGTGCGCAGGAGGGCGGCACCTACCGGTCCGTCACCACCGTCCGCTTCGATTCCGCCGAGGCCGGTGCCGAGACCTTCATCGATCTCGTCGCCCCCGCCGTCCACGAGGTCGTGCTCAACGGCCACGCGCTGGAGATCGGCGCCGTCTTCCGGGACTCCCGGATCGCCCTGCGCCATCTGCAGGCGGGCCGCAACGAGCTCAAGGTCGTCGCCGACTGCGCGTACACCAACACCGGTGAGGGCCTGCACCGCTTCGTCGACCCGGTCGACGACCAGGCCTATCTGTACACCCAGTTCGAGGTGCCGGACGCGCGGCGGGTCTTCGCCTCGTTCGAGCAGCCCGACCTGAAGGCGACCTTCCAGTTCACCGTGAAGGCCCCGACGGGCTGGACGGTGATCTCCAACTCGCCGACGCCGGAGACGCCGAAGGACGACATCTGGGTCTTCGAGCCGACGCCCCGGATCTCCACGTACATCACGGCGCTGATCGTCGGCCCGTACCACTCGGTGCACTCCTCGTACGAGAAGGACGGGCAGAGCGTCCCGCTCGGCATCTACTGCCGTCCGTCGCTCGCCGAGTTCCTCGACGCCGACCACATCTTCGACGTCACGCGGCAGGGCTTCGACTGGTTCCAGGAGAAGTTCGCGTACGACTACCCCTTCGCCAAGTACGACCAGCTCTTCGTGCCGGAGTTCAACGCCGGCGCGATGGAGAACGCGGGCGCGGTCACCATTCGCGACCAGTACGTCTTCCGCTCGAAGGTGACGGACGCGGCGTACGAGCGGCGCGCCGAGACGATCCTGCACGAGCTCGCCCACATGTGGTTCGGCGACCTCGTCACCATGGAGTGGTGGAACGACCTCTGGCTGAACGAGTCGTTCGCCACGTACACCTCGGTCGCCTGCCAGGCCTCGGTGGCGGGCACCCGCTGGCCGAACGCCTGGACGACCTTCGCCAACGCGGAGAAGACCTGGGCCTACCGCCAGGACCAGCTGCCGTCGACGCACCCGATCATGGCGGAGATCAACGACCTGGAGGACGTGCTCGTCAACTTCGACGGGATCACGTACGCCAAGGGCGCCAGTGTCCTGAAGCAGCTCGTCGCCTACGTCGGCCAGGACGAGTTCTTCAAGGGCGTGCAGGCGTACTTCCAGGCGCACGCCTTCGGGAACACCCGCCTGTCCGACCTGCTCGGCGCGCTGGAGGAGACCTCCGGCCGCGACCTGAAGACCTGGTCGAAGGCGTGGCTGGAGACGGCCGGCATCAACATCCTGCGCCCGGAGATCGAGACCGACGAGAACGGCGCCATCACCGCCTTCGCCGTCAAGCAGGAGGCCCCGGCGCTGCCCGCCGGCGCCAAGGGCCAGGCCGTCCTGCGTCCGCACCGGATCGCGATCGGCTTCTACGACCTCGACGCGAGCGGCAAGCTGGTCCGCACCGACCGCCTCGAACTCGACATCGAGGCCGCCGAGCTGACCGCCGTGCCGCAGCTGGTGGGCAAGGCCCGCCCGGCCGTCGTCCTCCTCAACGACGACGACCTGTCGTACGCGAAGGTCCGCCTCGACGAGGTGTCCCTCACCAACGTCACCGCGCACCTCGGCGACTTCGCCGACTCGCTGCCGCGCGCCCTGTGCTGGGCGTCCGCCTGGGACATGACCCGCGACGGCGAGCTGGCCACCCGCGACTACCTGGAGCTCGTGCTCTCCGGGGTCGCCAAGGAGTCCGACATCGGCGTCGTCCAGTCGCTCCAGGGTCAGGTCAAGGCCGCCCTCGAGCTGTACGCGGCGCCGGAGTGGCGGGCCGAGGGCCTGTCGCGCTGGGGCGTCTTCGCGCAGGAGCAGCTGCGCGCCGCCGCGGGCGGCAGCGACCACCAGCTGGCGTGGGCGCGGGCCTTCGCGGCGACCGCCCGTACGGACGCCGAGCTCGACGTGCTCGCCGGGCTGCTCGACGGCGGTGCGGTGATCGAGGGCCTGGCCGTCGACACCGAGCTGCGCTGGGCGTTCGTGCAGCGCCTCGCGGCCACCGGCCGCTTCGACGAGGCGGAGATCGCCGCCGAGCTGGAGCGCGACCGCACGGCGGCGGGCGAGCGGCACGCGGCGACCGCGCGCGCGGCCCGTCCGACGGAGGCCGCGAAGGCCGAGGCCTGGGCCTCGGTCGTCGAGGACGACAAGCTGGCGAACGCCGTGCAGGAGGCTGTCATCGGCGGCTTCGTCCAGTCGGACCAGCGCGAGCTGCTCGCCCCGTACACGGCGAAGTACTTCGCGTCGATCAAGCGCGTCTCGGAGACCCGCAGCCACGAGATCATCCAGCAGATCGTGGTCGGCCTCTACCCGACGCTCCAGGTCTCGCAGGAGACGCTGGACGCCACGGACGCGTGGATCGCGGAGCACGACCCGGCCCCGGCGCTGCGCCGCCTGGTGACGGAGTGCCGCGCGGGCGTCGAGCGCGCCCTGAAGGCGCGGGCGGCGGACGCGGCCGCCGGCGCGTGATCGCGGTGAGGTGAGAAAGGGCCCCCGGACCGTCGGTCCGGGGGCCCTTTCGTCATGCCAGGTCAGGTCAGCCCAGGGAGTCGATCCACTGCCAGCCGCCGGTGCCGACGGTCACGGCCGGGCCGAAGCCGGCGGGCGTGCCCGGCAGGAACTCCAGGTTCTCGGCGGTTCCCTCCGTACGGGTCGACCACAGGTCGGGGGCCTTGTCGCCGTTCACGTCGCCGGCCGACAGCAGGAGGCGGCGGTCGGCGACGGCCGCCTCGCCGACGCCGGCGAGGACGGTCGGCGTGGTGCCGAGGTACTGGGCTCCCTGGCTCGGGTACTGCGCGATCTCACCCGTCGCGCGGTCCCGGGCCCACACGTCGGCCTTCTTGTCGTCGTCGACGTCGCCGGGCGTCAGCACGTCGTACCCGGCCCACGCCTCGTACCCGATCCGGACGGCGGCCCGGGGCGCGAAGGTGGGCTGTCCGGCGGTGGGTGTGCCACCGCGGTGCAGCCACAGGCCGGTGCCGCTGCGGACGAGGACGTCGGGCAGGCCGTCGCCGTCGACATCGCCCGCGGCGAGCGGCGTGAGACCGCTCCAGCCGGTGGGCCGGCCGCCCATGGCGATACGCGGGCCGAGCTCGCCGCTGCCGGTGGTGGGGTAGACCCACAGGTCGTTGCCGATGCGGGCGAGCACATCGGGATAGCCGTCGCCGGTCCAGTCACCGCGGTGGCTGACGACGGCGCCGGCCCAGCCGCCGGTGCCGATCACGCGCTGGCTGCCGAGGACGCCGTTGCCCGTGCCCGGGTACAGCCGCAGAGCGCCGTCGTCCTTGACCGCGAGGAGGTCGGGGCGGCCGTCGCCGGTCAGATCGGTGTCGACGCCGGAGCCCGGGTAGGCGGCGGCGCGGAGCAGCTTGTGGTCGGAGAGCGGCTTGGCGCCGGGCGACTCGGGTTCGAACGCGTCGGCCCGCACGGTGTGGAAGTCGCGGGCGCTGAGGAAGACGTGGTCGAACTTCTTGCCGCTCGCGATGGTCGGTTCGCCCGTGTGGCAGGACGTGGCGCCGCTGTCGCGGCACGTCTGGGTGAAGAAGTCGCGGTCGTTCTCGTCGGCCTCGGCGAAGGGTCCGGTGCCGGGCAGGCCGGTGCGGATCGGGTTCAGCACGGGGTCGTAGGCCGTTTCCGTACCCGCGTTGAGGTCGGTGCCGAGGATCACCGGGGCTCCGGCGGCCCAGGTGTCGAGGTGCGCCATCGCCTGCGCGGAGCCGTTGTCCGGCTTGATGTACTGGGCGAGGTGGGTGGTGCAGGCGAGCGTGGTGCGGCCGTCGACCGGGCCGCGCGCGCAGAGCACCGAGCGGGCCTCCTCGCCCGCCGGGACCGTCAGGTTCACCACGTACCGCTCGACGGCCGGGGCCTTGACGAACACGCCGAGGCCGAACCGGGTGTCGCCGGTGGCAGACCACTTGGCGCAGTCGGAGTCGGTCGTGGTGGAGGTCCACACTCCCTTGTAGCCGGGGAGGGAGTCACGCAGGGCGGCCCACTGGCCGATGCACAGCTCCTGGAGCATGAGGGCGTCGGTGTCCCAGGCCAGGGTCTCCTCGCGGACCTCGGCCGTCCAGGTGGCCGGGTCGAGGTCGCTCTGACAGGTGTGCGCGCCGCAGACGTTGTACGTGATCGTGCGCACCGGCGGCGCGGTGGCCGGGTCGACGACGTCCTCGGCGAGGGCCGGGGCCGTGAGGCCGGCGAGCAGCGCCGCCGCGAGGGCGAGCGCGGCGGCGAGCCGGGCCGCTCCTGTCCTCACCGTCGATCTCGCTGTCGATCTCGCTGTCGATCTCGCTGTCGATCGGAATCGTTCCATCGGTCCCCCAGGTGGTCGGTGGTCGCGCACAGCCGGATGATCTTCGCAGGCGTCCTGGGGGACGACGAAGGGGCACCCTCCCCCACGGAGGTGCCCCTTCGCCGTGTCTGGAGTCCGCCCGGCGGGCGGGCGTCGGCGCGCGGCCGCGCCGCCGGGCGGAAGCTGTGGCGGACCCGGGTCTCAGCCGCCGAGGGCCGCGTACCGGGCGCGCAGGTCGGACGCGCCCTGCTCCGTCAGCGTGCCGTGGAGCCGCATCCGGGCGACGCCGCCGTCGGGGAAGGCGTCGAGGCGGACATGGGTGACGACGGCCTGGGCGGCGAGCTTGAAGCGGTGCAGGGTGTCGGGCTGGAGGCGGGTCCGGGGGATGATCTCGAACCACTCGCCCGTCTCTCCGTTGCGCCCCTGGAGCGCGATCCAGCCGGCCGAGTTGCCCTTGAGGTAGGCGGTGTCGATCTCGACGGCGCGGACGGCGCCCTGGGCGGCGAGCCGGAAGCGGACCCAGTCGTTGGTGCCGCGGACCCGGCGGCGGCGGTTCTCCCAGCCGTCGTCCATCTTGCGGGAGGTGCCGGGCAGGATGATCTGCGTCGGCGAGGAGTAGAACTTGTCCGAGGCGTCCTCGTACGAGCCGCCGTTGAGTACGGAGATCAGGTCGAGGGTGCCGAGGAGCTCCAGCCACTCGGGGTCGGGCACGACCTCGCCGTGGACGCGGAGGCGGGCGATGCCGCCGTCGGGGTGCTGGCAGAGGCGCAGGTGGGTGTAGCGGCGCTCGGCGTCTACGCGGAAGCCGTTGGCGGCGTGGCCGCGCACGGGGGTCGGCGGGACGAGGTCCTCCCACTTCGCGTCGGCGAGGTCGGCGGGGCTGGGCGATCCCTCGACGGCGGTGGCCTGGATCGAGACGCGCTGCGGGTAGTTGCCGCGGAAGTGGGCGGTGTCGACGACGATGCCGCGGATCACACCGGGGGCGCCGAGGCGGACGATCGCCCAGTCGTGGTCCTCGGGGGCGGGGAAGACGTTGTCGGCGTCGGCGCCGCGGCGGCGGCGGGTCTCCCAGCCGTCCATGATCTTGCCCTTGTGGCCGAAGTGCTCCGGGTCGAAGACGGCCCGCTCGCGGACGAGGAGGTTCTCGCGCTCGGCGAAGAACTCGTCGTTGGCGGCCACGACGCCGGCGCCGAGGCGGCGGTCGGCGAGGTCGACGAGCTCGGTGAAGGGGAAGTCACCGGACCGGTAGTCGGCGTACGGGTCGCCGCCGGAGTAGGGGGCGGCGTCGTTGGCGTGCGGGTCCTGGGTCTCGTCGAAGTCGCTCATGACTCGACTCTCCCGCGCCGGTTCTCTCCGGTCCATCGAATGTTTTCGATGATGCTGTTCAGTTCTGCTGAACAATGGCGGGGGTCGGTGCGGCCGGCCGCGACGCGGGTCAGTTCTGCTGAACGGTCTCGCGGGCCGCGGCCGCCTGCCGGAGCGCGGCCAGCACCCGGGCCACCGCCGGACCCTCCTCCGCCCCGCGCCGTACCGCCGCGACGACATGGCGGCGCGGCTGGTCGGCGGAGAGGACGCGCATGACGACCCCTGCGCCGCCCCGGCGCTCGGCGGAGGCCATCCGGGGCACGAGCGCGATCCCCATCCCGGCCTCGACCATGGCGAGGATCGCGGTCCAGCCGGAGGCGCTGTGGGCCTGTTCGGGCACGAAGCCGGCGGCCTCGCAGGCCGCGGTGGTGATCTCCGACCAGGGGCCGGAGCCGCCGAAGATCCACGGCTCGGCGGCGAGGTCGGCGAGGCGGAGGCCGGGCGCGTCGGCGAGCGGGTGCCCGGCGGGCAGGGCGACGTCGAGGGGGTCGGCGAGGAGGGGCACCCGGCTGAACTTGGGGTCGCGCACCGAGGGCGCGTGGGCGGCGAGCGAGAGCGCCAGGTCGACCTCGCCGGCGGTGAGCAGCTCGTACGCCTCCGCCGCCTCGGCCTCCCGGACGCGGATGTCGAGCCCGGGGTGGGCGGTCCGCAGCTGCCGTACGGCGGGGACGACGAGCGCGGGCACGGCCGTCGAGAAGGCCGCCACCCGCAGCTGCCCGGCCTCGCCCCGCAGATACCCGTCGAGTTCGGCGTCGGCGCGCTCCAGCTGGGCGAAGACCGCCTCCGCGTGCCGCAGCACCAGATGGGCGGCGTCGGTGAGCCGGACCCGGCGGCCCTGGGCCTCCAGGAGCCGCACCCCGAGCTGCTTGGCGAGGTTGGTGAGCTGCTGGGAGACGGCCGAGGGGGTCATGAGCAGGGCCTCCGCCGTCGCGGTGACGGTGCCGCGGTCGCGGAGGGTGCGGAGGATCTGGAGCTTCTTGATGTCCCACTCGGTCATGGGGCGCAACCTACCGGGCGGACGGGGCGGCACTCAGCGGCCTCGTGCCGAGGCCAGCGCCACTCCGCCGAGGATGAGGGCCATGCTCGCGCCGCCGAGGAGGCCGAGGCGCTCGCCGAGGAGGGCGTACGAGAGCAGGGCGACGCAGACGGGCTGGAGGTAGTAGACGACACCCGCGCGGGCCGCGCCGACGAGGGCGATCGCCTTGTTCCAGGCGAAGAAGGCGACGGCGGAGGAGAAGACGCCGACGTACAGCAGGGGGCCTGCGGTCGCGAGGCCGACGGTGAACCCGCCCTGGACGGTGAGGGACACGGCGTACGCGGGGGCGAGCATCAGGGCGCCGAGCAGGAAGGTGGTGAAGAGGAAGGCGAGTCCGTCGATCTCGGCGGGCTTCCGCTTGAGCAGCGCGCTGTACGAGGCGAAGGACAGGGCCGCGGCGAACATCCACAGGTCGCCGGCGGCGAGATCGACGGCGAGCGAGCCCTTTCCGACGAGCAGGAGCACTCCCAGCGCGGCGGTCAGCATCCCGAGGATCCGGCGGGCGCCGAGGCGTTCGCCGCCGAGCCGGGCGTAGACCGCCATGATCACCGGGGAGGCGGCCATGATCATGCCCATGTTGGAGGCGGAGGTGGTCAACCCGGCCTGGTGCACGAGGGTGTTGTAGAGCGCCACGCCGAACAGCGAGGCGAGGGCGACGAATCCGAGGTGGCGGCGGATCGTCCGCCACTGCCGCAGGAACGGGCGGGCGGCGAAGGGGGCGACGGCGAGCAGCGCGATGATCCAGCGCCAGAAGACGGCCTGGATCGGCGGGACGGTGTCGGCCATGTCGCGGGTGGCGACGAAACTGCCGGACCAGACGACGGTGGCGAGAAGGGCGAGGAGAACGCCGAGGCCGGCGCCCCGTGCGAGCTTTCTCGCGGGCGCCGGCTTCTCGGTCGTGGCGGCGGTACTCGTTGCGGTGCTTCTGTCGGTACTCGTGGTGGTGTCGGGGGCGGGGGTCGGGTGGCGGGCGGTGATCAGGCTCATGCCGCCTACCGTCGCACCCCCGAACCCTCCAGGTCCATCGAAACTTTCTGACCATTCCGTTCAGTCGAGCTGAACGATTCGACCGGCGCCGGAGCCTTCGGGGCTCGGGGCCCCATCTGGCCGACCAGGGTCGCGCCGAAGGCGATCGCCATGCCGAGAACCTGCACCGGACCGAGGGCCTGACCGAGGGCCGCCCAGCCGATGACGGCCGCGGTGATCGGCGAGAGCGGGCCGAGGAGAGTGGCCGAGGAGGCGCTCAGCCGCTCGATGCCGCGGAACCAGAGGAAGTACGAGATCGCGGTGTTGCCGAGGGCGAGGTAGGCGTAGCCGGCCAGGTTGGTGCCGGTCAGGACCGGCGGGGCGCCCTCGATCAGGAAGGCGATCGGCAGGATGACCAGGCCGCCCGCCGCGAGCTGCCAGCCGGTGAGCGCGAGGGCGCCGACGCCCTCGGGGCGGCCCCAGCGCTTGGTGAAGACGATGCCCGCGGACATCGAGAGCGAGGAGAGCAGTCCGGCGAGCACGCCGACCATGTCGAAGGCGGCCCCGGCCTTGAGGACCACGAGGCTGACACCGAAGGCGGCGGTGATGGCGGTGAGCAGGGTCTTGACCGTGGGCTTCTCGCCGAGGAAGAGGGCGGCGAGGCCCACGACGAAGAGCGGGCCGACGGAGCCGACGACCGCGGCGACCCCGCCGGGCAGCCGGTAGGCGGCGAGGAAGAGCAGCGGGAAGAAGGCACCGATGTTGAGCGCTCCGAGGACCGCCGACTTCCACCACCAGGCGCCCTGCGGGAGCTTGCGGGTGAGAGCGAGGAGCAGGAGACCGGCGGGCAGGGCGCGCATCAGGCCGGTGAAGAGCGGCCGGTCGGGCGGCAGGAACTCCGTGGTGACGAAGTAGGTCGAGCCCCAGGAGATCGGGGCGAGCGCGGTCAGTGCGACGACGGCGGCCTTGCGGGACATGACGGTTCCCCCTGCTGTGGAGTGCCGGACCGGTGTGAGCCAGACTGGCTTGGCAGTAATTAACTTACCACTAAGCTACTTACTTGCAAGTGGCTTTCTTGCCATCGAGTCACGCGGAAGAGGAGACTGGTCCCATGGAGACGAACACCCCGGCCCCGGCGCCCGCCCCCGCCCATGACGCCGTCGACGCCATCACCGACCAGTGGGCGGCCGTCCGGCCCGACCTGGACACCGTGCCGATGGCCGTCTTCGGGCGGATCTACCGGCTGGCCAACGCGATGCGCGCCAAGGTGGACAAGGCGTACGCGCCCTACGGCATGGCGCTCGGGGAGTTCGACGTGCTCGCGACGCTGCGCAGGTCCGGAGAGCCGTACACGCTCTCACCGCGCGAGCTGACCGCCACGCTGATGATCACCACCGGCGGGATGACCGGCCGGCTGGACAAGCTGGAGAAGGCGGGGCTGCTGACCCGCAGCCCCGACCCGCACGACCGGCGCGGGCTGCGGGTGACGCTCACCGAGCACGGCAAGGAGCTGGTGGACCAGGCCGTCGGGGCCGGGCTCGGGCAGCAGCGGGCGGCGCTGGAGTCGGCGCTCACCGACGAGGAGGCGGAGCAGCTGGCGGGTCTGCTGCGCAAGCTGCTCGCGACGACCGTGTAGCGGGTGAACGCACGCGAGGGCGCCGCACGGTACGTCGGTACCGTGCGGCGCCCTCGGAGAGGCGGAGAGGAGGCGGTCAGGCCTTCTTGGACTTGTCGAGCACCATCACCAGGCCGACGATGACCAGGAACAGCGCCAGCGGGGCGGCCACGAACAGGCCGAGGGTCTCGACGACCGACAGCTTGGGAGCCGGGTCGTCACCGTCGTCGCGGGTCAGCGCGAGCGCGGGGGACGACATGAGCAGCATCATCAGCGTCGTACCGGCCGCGACGGCGCCGGCGCGCAGGGCGTTCTTCTTGTCCACAGCCCCAAAGTAGCGAACACCTAAACGGGCCGCGCGCCCGGGGGTACCGTACGGGCACTCCCGCGGCCGGTACGGGCCTCCTCCGGGTCCGTGCGGACGTGCAGCTCACGGAGCAGCGCGTGGACGCGGGGCGAGGCCGTGAGCCGCTCCAGGGTGAGCGGCTGCCCGTCCGGGTCCGCGATCGGCAGCCGCCAGTTGGGGTACTCGTCCCAGGTGCCCGGCAGGTTCTGCGGTCTGCGGTCCCCCACCGCGTCCGGCAGCCACACGCCCACCATCCGGGCCGGGGTGCCCAGCAGGAACCGGTGGACGGCCAGGATCTCGGCCTGCTCGTCCCCCGCCCCCTCCGGGAGCAGCCCGAGCCGCTGGAACAGGCCCAGCCACTCGGTGGTCTCGGCCGCGTCCGCCGCCCGGTCGCGCTCCGGGTCGCCGTCGAGGAGCCCGAGCCGGTGCCGCAGGGCGACATGGTCGCCGGAGAGCCGGGCGGCTGTCGGCGGCAGGTCGTGGGTGGTGGCGGTGGCCACGCACTCCGCGCGCCACCGCTCCGGGGGCACCGGGCGGCCCGAGCCCGCCCAGTCCCGCTCGAACCAGAGCACGGAGGTCCCGAACACCCCGCGCCGGGACAGCTCCTCCCGCACGCCCGGCTCGACCGTGCCGAGGTCCTCGCCGATGACGAGGGCGCCCGCGCGGTGCGCCTCCAGGGCGAGGACGGCGAGCATCGCGTCGGCGTCGTACCGGACGTACGTCCCCTCGGTGGGCTCGCTGCCCTCCGGCACCCACCAGAGCCGGAACAGGCCCATCACGTGGTCGATGCGCAGGGCGCCCGCGTGGCGCAGGAGTTCGCGGAGGAGTCCGCGGTACGGGGCGTAGCCCGCGGCGGCGAGGGCGTCGGGCCGCCACGGCGGCAGGCCCCAGTCCTGGCCCCGGGCGTTGAAGGCGTCGGGCGGGGCGCCGACCGACATGCCGGCCGCGAGGGCGTCCTGCTGCGCCCAGGCGTCCGAGCCCTCCGGGTGGACGCCGACGGCCAGGTCGTGGACGATCCCGACCGCCATCCCGGCCTCGCGGGCGGCCTCCGCGGCCTCGGCCAGCTGCCGGTCCGTCAGCCAGGCCAGCCGGCAGTGGAAGTCGACGCGGGCCGCGAGCGCGGGGTCGGCGAGCACGGCGCGCTCCGCCGAGCGCGGCTCGCGCAGCTCCTCCGGCCAGCCGCGCCAGTGCGGACCGTGCCGCTCGGCGAGGGCCTGGTAGGTGGCGTGGTCCTCCAGGGCGCGGCCCCGCTCGGCGAGGAAGTCGTGGTAGTCGGCGCGCCGCCCGGGCCCGAGCTCCACGCTCCCGACCACGAGCTCCAGGGCCCGCCGCTTGACGTCCCACACCGCGTCACGGTCGATCAGCGCGCCCTTGCCGAGGACCCGTTCGCGCAGTTCGGCCGCCTCGGCGAGGATCCGGTCGAGCGCGTCCCGGTGGCCGGGGTCCACGTGCGCGTACTCGGGGACGGACTCGATCCGCAGATGGACCGGGTCGGGGAAGCGGCGCGAGGAGGGGCGGTACGGCGAGGGGTCGCTCGGCGCGCCGGGCACGCCCGCGTGCAGGGGGTTGACCTGGACGAAGCCGGCGCCGTGCGTGCGGCCCGCCCAGGCGGCGAGCTCCCGCAGGTCCCCGAGGTCGCCCATGCCCCAGGAGCGGGTGGAGAGCAGCGAGTAGAGCTGGACGAGCAGCCCGTACGCGCGACGGTCGGGCCCGGGCACGCGCGCGGGGCTCACGATGAGGGTGCTGGTGGCGGCGCGCCCGTCGGGGGCCGTCGCCCCGACCGTGTGGACGCCGAGGGGCAGCCGCTCCCAGTCGTCGCCGGCGAGGACCGCGCCCTCCTCGGTGGTGACCCGCAGCCGGGTGCCGGGCGGCAGGTCCGCCGGCGGGTGGAGGGCGTCCTCCCCCCGCCGCCGGACCAGGGTCGGGGGCAGGAGTCGCTCCCGCTCGGCCCGTTCCGCCGCGTCGAGGGCGGCGTCGACCGCCTCCGGCGTGGTCGCGTCCACGCCCAGGGCGCCGAGGACGGCCACCACGGCGGCGTCCGGCACGGAGACGGTGACGCCCGCGGAGGGGCTGTACTCGGTGGCGACGCCGTGACGGGCGGCGAGACGGGCCAGGGTCACTTCACACTCCGGGGGACTCCGAACCACCCGCGCTGCCGCGGACGGTGGGTTCGCTGGTGAGGGGTGCCGCCTCGGTCAGGGGCGGTTCGCTGGTGAGGGGCTGCGTGTCGGGGAGCGGCGGTTCGCTGGTCAGCGGGGAGTCGGGGCCTGCCGACTGCTGAGGAATCCGTATCCGTCCGGGGTGGCGGGCGGTCGTGGTCACGGGGGTCTCCCGGTTTCGTCTCGACAGGTGGGACTTGTGGGCAACAGCTGAGCCCTACCCACCGCACCTCGTTTTACCGGCGGAAAGTGGCGAAGTGACGTCATCTCCGTGACGGCTCGCCGGGCAAAGCCGACACATCGGCCACACGCATTGACACCCCAGTGCGACGGGTGGTGGGCTCGTGACCCACTCGTTACCGAACGGCAGAGCGGCCGGCGGCGCGGCCGACCGGGCCGCCCACCCGACCGCCTACCGGGCCGAAGGGAGTTCCCGTGCACCTCGGGCGCAGGAAGCGCACGGCGACGGCGGTCGCCGCCGCCGTCATCGGCGGACTCCTCGGCGGCGCCGCTCCCGGCGCGGTGCAGGCGGCCCCCGTACCGCCGCCGGCCGACTCGCCCGCCACGTCCCCGACCGCCTCCTCCACGACCGCCCCCGCCACGACGGCCGGGGCTTCCGAGGCCGGGAGTTCGGCGTCCGGACGTTCGACGGCCACGCGCGCGCCCGCGTCCACGTCCGCGACCCCGCGCGCCTCCACGACTGCCGGGACGACGCCGGCCGTCTGGCCCCGGCCCCAGTCGCTGACCGGCCGCGGACCCGCCGTGCGCCTCGGGGGCGAGGTCACGCTGCTCGCGGACGCCGACGCCGATCCGTACGCCCTCGCAGCCCTGCAGGAGGTCCTGACGGCCGCCGGAGTGCGCGACGTCCACACCGGACTACCCGGCCGCGGGCCGGTGTTCCGGGTCTCGGGGCCCTCCGGCGAGGCCACCGAGGAGGCGCTGAAGGCCCTGCGCGTGCCCGAGCGGCTCGATCTGCCGCGCGGCGGCTACCAGCTCGCGACGGGCCGCTTCCAGGGGCGGGACACCGTCGTCCTGGACGGCGTCGGCGAGGACGGCCTCTTCCACGCCGTCCAGACGCTGCGTCAGCTCGTCGGCGCCGACGGGGAGATCCCCGGGGTCGCCGTGCGCGACTGGCCGGGCACGGCCGAGCGCGGCATCACCGAGGGCTTCTACGGCCGCCCCTGGACCCTGGAGCAGCGCCTCGCCCAGGTCGACTTCCTCGGCCGCACCAAGCAGAACCGCTATCTGTACGCGCCCGGCGACGACCCGTACCGCCAGGCGCAGTGGCGCGAGCCCTACCCGGCCGCGCAGCAGGAGGAGTTCCGCGCGCTCGCCGCGCGGGCCCGGGCCAACCACGTGACGCTCGGCTGGGCCGTGGCGCCCGCCCAGTCCATGTGCCTGGCCTCCGACGCCGACGTGGCGGCCCTGACGCGGAAGATCGACGCGATGTGGGCGCTCGGGGTGCGCTCCTTCCAGCTCCAGTTCCCGGACGCCGGCTACGGCGAGTGGCACTGCTCGAAGGACGCCGACGCCTTCGGGCGCGACGCGAAGGGCGCGGCCGCGGCCCACGCGCGCGTGGCCGACGCCGTCGCCCGTCACCTCGCCGAGCGGCACCCGGACGGCGAACCCCTGACGGTGCTGCCGACGGAGTACTACCAGGACGGTGCGACCGACTACCGCACGGAGCTCGCCGGGGCGCTCGACGCGGACGTACGGGTCGCGTGGACCGGCGTCGGCGTCGTCCCGCGCACGATCACCGGCGGCGAACTGGCCGGGGCCCGCGAGGCGCTGGGCCATCCGCTGGTCACCATGGACAACTACCCGGTCAACGACTACGCGCAGGACCGGCTGTTCCTCGGCCCCTCCACGGGCCGGGACCCGGCCGTGGCGGCCGGGTCCGCCGCCTTCCTCGCTCACGCCATGGAGCAGCCCGCCGCCTCCCGCGTCCCGCTCTTCACCGCCGCCGACTACGCCTGGAACCCGAA
The DNA here is from genome assembly GCF_006539185.1 of Streptomyces gardneri. GTDB lineage: Bacteria > Actinomycetota > Actinomycetes > Streptomycetales > Streptomycetaceae > Streptomyces > Streptomyces gardneri. The sequence continues at coordinate 60,155 of NZ_BJMN01000041.1, read as the reverse complement.
GGGCTACCGGCCGCAGGAGTCCTGGCGCGCCGCCGTCGACGACCTCGCGGGCCCGGACCCGGCCGCCCGCGAGGCCCTGCGGGCGCTCGCCGGGAACGACGCCTCGTCGATCCTGGACCCGAAGGGCGAATCGGCCTACCTGAAGCCGCTCATGGCCGCCTTCTGGGACGCGCGCACAAGCCCCGGCGGCACGGCGGCCGGGGCCCGCACGGCGGCCGAGGAGAAGGCGGCGCGCGAGCTGCGGGCCGCGTTCACCGTGATGCGCCGGGCCCCCGAGCGGCTCGCGGCGACCGCCGACGGCACCCTGGACGACGAGACGGGACCCTGGCTCGAACAGCTCTCGCGGTACGGCCAGGCGGGCGAGACGGCGGTCGACATGCTGCTCGCCCAGGCGCGCGGCGACGGCGCGGCGGCCTGGCAGGCGCAGCTGCGCCTCGAACCGCTGCGGGAAGCCCTCAAGGCGAGCCGGGCGACGGTCGGCGCGGGGGTCCTCGACCCGTTCCTCACGCGCGCGGTGACCGAGTCGGCGGCCTGGACCGGCGCCGACCGCACCCCGGCCAGCCGGACCGACCGCGCCCCCGACTCGTACACCGTGCGGCTCGACCGGGCGCGGCCCGTGGAGGCCCTGACGGTGATGACCGCCCGCACGGACGGGGGTTCGGGTACGGGCGGCGCTCCCGCCACGGACGCGCGCGTGGAGGCGTACGTCCCCGGGGAGGGCTGGCGGGAGCTCGGCCCGCTGTCCGCCTCCGGCTGGACCCAGGCCGACCTGAAGGGCCTGCGCGCGGACGCGCTGCGGGTCGTCTGGAGCGGCGGAGGACCGGCGCCCGAGGTGCGCTCGCTGGTGCCGTGGTTCGCGGACGGGCCGCGTGCCGGGCTCGAACTGGCCCGCACGGAGACGGACGCGGAGATCGGCGGCCCCGCGCAGCGGGTGGACGTGGAGCTGACGGGGCTGCGCGCGGGCGAGGTGCGCGGGCCGATGACGGCGAAGGCCCCGAAGGGGATCGCGGTCCGGCTCCCGAAGCAGGCCGTGGTGGAGCGGGGCGCGCGGACGACCGTCCCCCTGGAGGTGTCGGTGGGCGCGGACGTGCCGGCCGGTTCGTACCGGGTGCCGGTGTCCTTCGCGGGCGAGGAGCGGGTCCTGACCGTGCGGGCCTTCCCGCGCACGGCGGGTCCCGACCTGGCGCGGGCGGCCTCGGCCTCCTCGTCGGGCGACGAGACCCCGGACTTCCCCGCCGCCTCGGCGGTGGACGGCGACGCGAAGACCCGCTGGTCGTCCCCGGCGGAGGACGGCGCCTGGTGGCAGCTGGAGCTGGCCGAGCCCGCGCGGATAGGCCAGGTGGTGCTGCACTGGCAGGACGCCTACGCCTCCCGCTACCGCGTCCAGGTCTCGGCCGACGGCCGCGTCTGGCGCACGGCGGCGACCGTCTCCGACGGGCGGGGCGGCCGGGAGTCGGTCCGGATGGACGCGGCGGACACCCGCTTCCTGCGGGTGCAGGGCGAGACCCGCGCGACTCCCTACGGCTACTCCCTCTGGTCGGTGGAGACGTACGCGGTGGCCCCGCAGGACCCGCCGAAGAAGCCGGCCGAGAAGCCGGTCGAGAAGCCCGCGGAGAAGCCGACGGAGGAGCCGACGACGCCCGAACGGGCCGAGGGCGGCCCCGAAGGCGCCTCCGAGGGCGCGCCGGAGGAGCGGGACACCCCCTGACGGGTGCCCCGTCCCCGTACGCGAAGGCCCGGGTACGCGAAAGGCCCGGCTCAACCCGTCGTCAGCGCCCCCACAGGGGCGTCCGCGACGGAGTCGATCCGGGCCATCACGTCCTCGGCACCGTACGGCTGGAGGTAGGGCAGCCAGCGGGGGTCCCGGTGTCCGGTCCCGATGATCCGCCAGGCCAGGCCGCTCGGCGGGGCCGGTTGGTGGCGCAGCCGCCAGCCGATCTCGCGTAGGTGCCGGTCGGCCTTGACGTGGTTGCAGCGGCGGCAGGCCGCCACGACGTTCTCCCAGGCGTGCGTGCCGCCCCTGCTGCGCGGGATGACGTGGTCGACGCTGGTGGCGACGCCCCCGCAGTACATGCAGCGCCCGCCGTCGCGGGCGAAGAGGGCTCTGCGGGTCAAGGGAACGGGCCCCCGGTAGGGGACCCGCACGAAGCGCTTCAGTCGCACCACGCTCGGTGCGGGGAGGACTTGGGTCTCGCTGTGCAGGAAGGCGCCGGACTCCTCGAGGCAGAGAGCCTTGTTCTCCAGCACGAGGACGAGTGCGCGGCGGAGCGGTACGACGCCGAGGGGCTCGTACGACGCGTTGAGGACCAGGACATGCGGCACGGATGCCTCCAATGGCGCCGGCGGCGCGTGGCTCGCGCCGGGACGAACTGCTCTCAGTCTCTCCTCAGGCCTGGTCGGAGCGCCACCACGTACCGGGATCGGTGTGACGGGCCCGGAGTGTTCTCGACCACATCGGCGTCTCCTACTCTTACCTGCCTCTTACTTGCCCAGGTGAAGTCCGTCTCTCCCTCGAACACGGCAACAGGACCACGTCCGATGCCCCGTTAGTGTGGATGGTCTGCGTACGCGACGCCTGGAGGTTGCCCCGTGTCCTGGTCCGCCCTAGCGGCTGCCACCGAACCCGAACCCATTCCGGTGACCCTGGACGAGGCGGCGGAGAAGGCCACGAACGCGGCGAGCTGGGTGGAGGAGAACTGGTCCACCTGGCTGAACACCGGACTGCGCATCCTGCTGATCCTGGTCGTCGCGCTCCTGCTGCGGATGGCCGTCCGCCGCGCCCTGACGAAACTGATCGAGCGGATGAACCGTTCGGCGCAGGCGGTGGAGGGGACGGCCCTCGGCGGCCTCCTCGTCAACACCGAGCGCCGCAGGCAGCGCTCGGAGGCGATCGGCTCGGTGCTGCGCTCGGTCGCGTCGTTCCTGATCCTGGGCACGGCGGGGCTGATGATCCTCGGCGCCTTCAAGATCGACCTGGCGCCGCTGCTCGCCTCGGCCGGTGTGGCCGGTGTGGCGATCGGCTTCGGCGCGCGGAACCTGGTGACGGACTTCCTGTCCGGCGTCTTCATGATCCTGGAGGACCAGTACGGGGTCGGCGACTCGGTCGACGCGGGCGTGGCCTCCGGCGAGGTCGTCGAGGTGGGCCTGCGGGTGACCAAGCTGCGCGGTGTGGACGGCGAGATCTGGTACGTGCGCAACGGCGAGATCAAGCGGATAGGCAACCTCAGCCAGGGCTGGGCGACGGCGGGCGTGGACGTGACCGTCCGGCCGACGGAGGACCTGGAGCGGGTGCGGTCGGTGATCACCGAGGCGGCGGAGTCCATGGCCAAGGAGGAGCCGTGGAACGAGCGCCTGTGGGGGCCGGTCGAGGTGCTCGGTCTGAGCGAGGTGCTGCTCGACTCGATGACCGTCCGGGTCTCGGCGAAGACGATGCCGGGCAAGGCGCTGGGTGTGGAGCGCGAGCTGCGCTGGCGCATCAAGCAGGGCCTGGACGCGGCCGGCATCCGGATCGTGGGCGGGGTCCCGGCCCAGGCCGAGGAGTCCGCGGCCGACCCGACGGCGGGCATGGCGGCCCCGTCGGCCTTCGCCTCGGCGACCTCGCCGCAGTCGGCGGCGGCGACCCCGCTGCCGAAGACGGACCTCACCAAGTAGAGGACGGACCTCACCAACAGCAGTAGGGCAGGACGCCCCCGCGGGTAACGCTTCGGTTGCCTTCGGGGGCGTCCTGCGTTCCCGGGTATTGACGCCCCGGTGACGGTCGCCTTATTTTCCTCCCACAGAATAGGAAACTTTCCTAACAGTGTGCGAAGGCAGGTGCGACCGTCATGACCGGTACGACCCCGGGAACGCCCGGCACACCGCGCGTACTGCGGGCCATGAACGACCGCGCCGCCCTGGACCTGCTCCTCGAACACGGACCGCTCTCACGGACCCGGATCGGCAAACTCACCGGCCTGTCCAAGCCGACCGCCTCCCAGCTGCTCGCCCGCCTCGAGGCCGCCGGTCTCGTCGTCGCCACCGGCACCACCGAAGGCCGACCCGGACCCAACGCCCAGCTGTACGCGGTGAACGCGCGAGCCGCGTACGCCGCCGGGCTCGACGTCAACGGCGACCGCATCCACGCCGCCGTCGCCGACGTCACCGGCGAGATCGTCGGCGAGTACGAGCTCCGCACCCCCGGCCGCAGCGCCACCGGCGTCGTCCGCCAGGTCACCGACGCCCTCGACGGGGCCGTCAAGGCGGCCGGGATCGCCCTCGACGAGGTGCGGCGCCTGGTCATCGGCACGCCCGGCGCCTTCGACCCGGCGACCGGACGGCTGCGGTACGCCTCGCACCTGCCCGGCTGGCACTCCCCCACCCTCCTGGAGGAGCTGGCCGCCGTCCTGCCCATGCCCTTCGAGTACGAGAACGACGTCAACCTCGTCGCCATCGCCGAGCAGCGCGTGGGCGCCGCCCGCGGCCACGCCGACTTCGCCCTGCTGTGGAACGAGGAGGGCATGGGAGCCGCCCTCGTCCTCGGCGGCCGCCTGCACCGCGGCTTCACCGGCGGCGCCGGCGAGGTCGGCTTCCTGCCCGTCCCCGGCACCCCGCTGGTCCGGCAGGTCACCAAGGCCAACTCCGGCGGCTACCAGGAGCTCGCGGGCGTCCAGGCCGTGCCCCGGATCGCCCGCGCCATCGGGATCGAGACCCCCGAGCAGCCGTACGTACCGGTCGCGAGCGGCCTGCTGTCCCGGGCCGCCGAGACCCACGAGGACGACCCCCTGTACGCGGAGCTGCTCGACCGCTACGCCGAGCGCGTCGCCACCGGCCTCGCCTCGATCGTCGCCGTCCTCGACCCCGAGCTGATCGTGCTCTCCGGTGACGTCCTCGTCGCCGGCGGCGAACCCCTCCGCGCCCGCGTCCAGTCCGAGCTCGCCGAGCTCGCGGCCTCCCGCCCGCGGCTCGTCCTCGCCGCCGTACCCCGGCGTCCGGTGCTGCGCGGCGCCCTCGAAAGCGCCCTCGCGACCACGCGCGACGAGGTCTTCGACACCTCGCGCTGACCCGCCGCCCGCCCCACGCCCCGCCCCTTCCGTCATAAGCCCCCGCCACAGGGAGACACCGTCATGCCCGTACGTCCTCGTAGAGCGGCCGCCGCGCTCGCCGCCACCGCCTCGATCGCCCTCTTCGCCTCCGCCTGTACCGGCTCCACGGAGAACAAGGCGTCCGACGACCCGAACGCCAAGACCACGATCACCTTCTGGCACGGCTGGGCGGCGCCCTCCGAGGTCAAGGCGATCGAGGACAACATCGCCCGCTTCGAGAAGGCCCACCCGAACATCAAGGTGAAGGTCGTCGGCGGCATCAACGACGACAAGCTGGGCCAGGCGCTGCGCGCGGGCGGTTCGAACGGGCCGGACGTCGTCTCCTCCTTCACGACCTCCAACGTCGGCAAGTTCTGCGCCTCGGGCGCGCTCACGGACCTCAAGCCCTTCATCGAGAAGGACAAGATCGACCTCGACAAGACCTTCCCGAAGGTCCTCCAGGAGTACACCCAGTTCGAGGGAAAGCGCTGCTCCCTGCCGCTGCTCTCCGACGCATACGGCCTCTACTACAACAAGGACGCGTTCAAGAAGGCCGGCCTCGACCCCGAGGCCCCGCCGAAGACCTGGTCCCAGTTCACCGAGGTCGCCAAGAAGCTCACCAAGCCGAAGGGCGACTCCTACGAGCAGCTCGGCTTCATGCCGAACTACCTCGGCTACGAGACCGTCGTCGAGCACTACATGTCGCAGTGGGACCACACCTACTTCGACAAGGACGGCAAGTCGAACATCGCCAAGGACCCGGCGTTCGCCGAGATGATGACGTACCAGAAGTCGCTGGTGGACACCCTGGGCGGCTTCCGGAAGCTCGACAAGTACCGCACCACCTTCGGTGACGAGTGGGGCGCCAAGCACCCCTTCCACACCGGCCAGGTCGCCATGCAGCTGGACGGCGAGTGGCGGCTCAACTTCGCCAAGAACGCCAAGGTGGACTTCGAGGTCGGCGTCGCGCCGATGCCCGTCGCCGACGACGAGCTCGCCGAGTACGGCAAGGGCTACCTCTCCGGCACGATCATGGGCATCGCGCCGCAGAGCAAGAAGCAGAACGCCGCCTGGGAGCTGGTCAAGTTCATGACCACGGACACCGACGCCGTGGTGGGCTTCGCCAACGACATCGGCAACGTCCCCTCCACCCTGGAGGCCCTGAAGTCCCCGAACCTGAAGCTCGACGACCGCTTCAAGGTCTTCCTGGACATCGCCCAGCACCCCGAGTCCTCCACCATGACCGGCGCGGTGAACGGCCCCAGCTACCAGGAGACCCTCTCCGACCTCGCCCACAAGTACGAGAAGGGCCAGGTCACCGACCTGAAGAAGGGCCTCGCCGACACCGCGGCCCAGATCGACCGCGACATCGCCGCGGCGAAGTGACGGCCGGGACGACACGCCCATGAGCACGGACACCCTGCCCGCGAAGGAGGCGGCGGCCCCGGCCGCCGCCCCGGGGGGACAGAACACCCTGCGGGCGAAGCGCCGGCGCAACGCGCTGCGCACCGCCCTGTTCATGTCGCCCTGGCTGATCGGATTCGGCTTCTTCTTCGCCTATCCGCTCCTCTCCACGCTGTACTTCTCGTTCATGCGGTACGACGGCCTCAACCCGCCGACCTGGCGGGGTTTGGAGAACTGGACGTACGTCTTCTCCGACATGCCGAAGTTCTGGCCGGCGATGCAGAACACCCTCTGGCTGGCCGTCGTGATGGTCTCCTGCCGGGTGCTCTTCGGCCTCGGCATCGGCCTGCTCATCACCAAGATCAAGACGGGCGCGGGCGTCTTCCGCACCCTCTTCTACCTGCCGTACCTGGCCCCGCCGGTGGCCGCGACCCTGGCCTTCGTCTTCCTGCTCAACCCCGGGACCGGGCCGGTCAACTCGCTCCTGGAGGCGGTCGGCGTCCCCGCCCCCTCCTGGTTCAACGACGCCGACTGGGCCAAGCCGGCCCTGACCGTCCTCGCCGTGTGGGGCGTCGGCGACCTCATGGTCATCTTCATGGCCGCGCTGCTCGACGTGCCGAAGGAGCAGTACGAGGCGGCCGAGCTGGACGGCGCGTCGCCGTGGCAGCGGTTCCGGTACATCACCCTGCCGAACATCTCGCCGATCGTGCTCTTCGCGGTCGTCACCGGGATCATCGGCGCGATGCAGTACTACACCCAGCCGATCGTGGCCTCCAAGGTCGCCTCGGGGGTGATGGGCGGCTCCGGCGCGACCTTCCAGCCCGGCTACCCGGACGACTCCACGCTCACGCTCCCGCAGCTCGTCTACAGCCTCGGCTTCAGCCAGTTCAACTATGGCGCGGCGTGCGTGGTGGCACTCGTACTCTTCGCCCTCTCCATGGCCTTCACCGCGCTCCTCATGCGCCGGCGCGGCGGCCTGATCGGCTCGGGTGACTGAACCATGACGACCGCGACCCTCTCCGACCGCCCCGACAGCTCCGACAGCTCCGGCCGTCCCGGCCGCCCCGCGAAGGCGAGCCCCGCCGAGAAGACCGCACGCCGCAAGGCGCTGCTGCACTGGATCGCCGTGCACTCGCTCGGCATCGCCGCGGCCCTGTTCTTCGTCCTGCCGTTCGTCTTCGTCTTCCTGACCTCCCTGATGAGCGACCAGCAGGCGCTCACCCGGGACCTGACGCCGAACTCCTGGCACTGGGAAAACTACGTCAAGGTCTTCGAGACGGAGGGCTTCCTCACCTGGTGGAGGAACTCCCTGCTCTACGCGGGCCTCGGCACCGTCCTCGTCGTGGTGTCCTCGGTCCCCGTGGCGTACGCGCTCGCCAAGTTCCGCTTCCGCGGCCGGCACCTGTCGCTGCTGCTCGTCATCTCGATGATGATGCTGCCGCCGCAGGTCGTGATCATCCCCATGTACCTGTTCTGGGCCAAGCAGATGGACCTCTCCGGCACGCTGTGGCCGCTGATCATCCCGATGGCCTTCGGCGACGCCTTCGCCATCTTCCTGCTGCGCCAGTTCCTGCTGACGATCCCGAACGAGTACATCGAGTCCGCGAGGATCGACGGGTGCGGCGAGTTCCGCACCCTGATACGGATCGTGCTGCCGATGGCCAAGCCCGGCATCGCCGCCGTCGCGCTGTTCCAGTTCTTCTACTGCTGGAACGACTACTTCGGGCCGCAGATCTACGCCTCCGAGAACCCGGGGGCCTGGACGCTGAGTTACGGCCTGGAGTCCTTCAAGGGCGCGCACCACACCGACTGGAATCTGACCATGGCCGCGACCGTCCTGGTCATGGCCCCTGTGATCCTCGTCTTCTTCTTCGCCCAGAAGGCGTTCGTCGAGGGAGTCACACTGACCGGAGTGAAGGGCTGAACCACACCATGAAGCTCGCTGTCGTGGGGGGCGGATCCACCTACACCCCCGAACTGATCGACGGATTCGCGCGGCTGCGCGACACCCTGCCCATCACCGAACTCGTCCTCGTCGACCCGGCCGCCGAGCGGCTCGAACTCGTCGGCGGGCTCGCCCGCCGCATCTTCGCCAAGCAGGGCCACGACGGGAAGATCGTCACCACTTCCGACCTGGACGCCGGGGTCGAGGGCGCCGACGCCGTCCTGCTCCAGCTCCGCGTCGGCGGCCAGGCCGCCCGGAACCAAGACGAGACCTGGCCGCTGGAGTGCGGCTGCATCGGCCAGGAGACCACCGGCGCCGGCGGCCTCGCCAAGGCGCTGCGGACCGTCCCGGTGGTCCTGGACATCGCCGAGCGCGTCCGGCGCACCAACCCGGACGCCTGGATCATCGACTTCACCAACCCCGTCGGCATCGTCACGCGCGCGCTGCTCCAGGCCGGGCACAAGGCCGTCGGCCTGTGCAACGTGGCGATCGGCTTCCAGCGGAAGTTCGCGAAGCTCCTCGACGTGGCCCCGTCCGCGATCCACCTCGACCACGTCGGGCTCAACCACCTGACGTGGGAGACGGGCGTACGGCTCGGCGGGCCGGACGGCGAGAACGTGCTGCCGCGGCTGCTCGCCGAGCACGGCGACGCCATCGCCGAGGACCTGCACCTGCCGCGCCCGGTCCTGGACCGCCTCGGCGTCGTCCCCTCGTACTACCTGCGGTACTTCTACGCGCACGACGAGGTCGTGCGGGAGCTCGGCACCAAGCCCTCGCGGGCCGCCGAGGTCGCCGCGATGGAGAAGGAACTCCTGGAGATGTACGGGGACCCGGCGCTCGACGAGAAGCCGGCGCTGCTCGGCAAGCGCGGCGGCGCCTTCTACTCGGAGGCGGCCGTGGACCTGGCCGCGTCCCTGCTGGGCGGTGGGGGTTCGCCGTACCAGGTGGTGAACACGTACAACAACGGCACGCTGCCGTTCCTGCCGGACGACGCCGTGATCGAGACGCAGGCGGCGGTGGGGGCGGACGGCGCGGTGCCGCTGCCGGTCGCGCCGGTGGACCCGCTGTACGCCGGGCTGATCGCGAACGTCACGGCCTACGAGGACCTGGCCCTTGAGGCGGCGCTGCGCGGTGGCCGCGACCGGGTGTTCAAGGCGCTGCTCGCGCACCCGCTGGTCGGCCAGTACGCGTACGCCGACGGCCTCACGGACCGGCTGATCGCGCACAACCAGGAGCACCTCGCGTGGGCCTGACCGGAACCCTGCTGGCCGTCGACGCCGGCAACAGCAAGACCGACGTCGCCGTCGTCGCCCAGGACGGCACCGTCCTCGGCGCGGCGCGCGGCGGCGGCTTCCAGCCCCCGCTGGTGGGGGTGGAGACGGCGGTCGAAGCGCTCGCGGAGATCGTCGGCCGGGCGTGGGAGGCGGCCGGAGGCGCGGGCCTCCCGCCCTCCTTCGCGCACGTCACGGCCTGTCTCGCCAATGCCGACCTGCCCGTCGAGGAGGAGGGGCTGCGGGCGGCGCTGGTGGCCCGCGGCTGGAGCCGGTCCGTGCGGGTGCACAACGACACCTTCGCCATCCTGCGGGCCGGTCTCGACGAGCCGCGGGGCGTGGCGGTGGTGTGCGGCGCGGGGATCAACTGCGTGGGGATGACCCCGGACGGCCGGACCGCGCGCTTCCCCGCGATCGGGAAGATCTCCGGGGACTGGGGCGGCGGCAGCGCCATGGCCGAGGAGGCGCTCTGGTACGCGGCGCGCGGCGAGGACGGGCGCGGCGAGCCGACCGAGCTCGCCCGCGCGCTGCCCGCGCACTTCGGTCTGGAGACGATGTACGCGCTGATCGAGGCGCTGCACCTGGGCCGGATCGCGTTCGCGCGGCGGCACGAGCTGACGCCGGTGCTGTTCCGGGTGAGCGCGGAGGGCGACCCGGTCGCGCGGGCGATCGTGCACCGGCTCGCCGAGGAGGTCGCCGCCATGTCGGCGGTGGCGCTCGGGCGGCTCGGGCTGCTCGACGAGGAGGCTCCGGTGATGCTGGGCGGCAGCGTCCTGGCCGCGCGGCACCCGCAGTTGGAGGAGCGGCTGGTCGAACTCCTCGGCGCCCGGGCGCCCAAGGCGACGATCGGCTTCGTCACCGCGCCGCCGGTCCTCGGGGCGGGGCTCCTCGCCCTGGACGAGGTCGCGGCGGCGCCGGCCGCGGCGGCCCGGCTGCGGGGGCAGTACGAGGTCTCAGGGGCCTGAGGGGCCTGAGGGACCCGGGTAGGCCTGCGGGGCCCGGATTCGGCGTGGGTGCGGGGCGCTTCTCCTCTGCGGAGAGGCGCCCCGCACGCATGTTCACCTGTTCGAGCGACGTCCGGAACGGAACCGATCAAAGCCGGGCGACGTATTCAAGGTGAGGGGGTTCGCCCGCGGATGTGCCGGGGGCATGAGGCACGATAAGAACAAGATCGCGTCAATCCCGGTGTGCGGGCAGGCCCCTGAGGCCATACTGCTGGCCGGACGGACCGACGTCAGCGACCCAGGGGGAGGTCAAGTGACATACCCGCCGAACGCGCCCGCCGCCCAGGCGACGGCGCAGGGCACGGCGCCCGCACCGGCGCGCCCGGGCACGGTGCCGGCGCAGCCCTCGGGCGCGCCCGCAAGCGGCCCGCCTGCGGGTCGCGGGGCCTGGGCCGTGGGCCGGGAGAAGCTCCGTGAGGCGGCGACGACCGAGCCCGGCCGACTCCAGATCCTCGGGGCCGTACTGGCACTGCTCGTCGTCGCGTTCGGGGCCGTCACCACCCTGGAGGTCACCGACCGCGGGTCCGCCGCCGACGACGTGGTCAGCCGCAGCCAGCCGCTGAGCGCCGACGCCGCCGCCGTCTACCGCTCCCTCGCCGACGCGGACACGACCGCCGCCAGCGGCTTCCTCGCGGGCACCCTGGAGCCCGCGGAGTCCCGCGAGCGGTACGACAAGGACATCGCCACCGCGGCCCGCCTCCTCGTGAAGGCCGCGGCGAACACCGGGGACGCGAGCGAGTCGGCCCGCGAGATCACCACGCTCAACGAACAACTGCCGCGCTACACGGGCCTGATCGAGCGCGCCCGGGCCGCCAACCGGCAGGGCCTGCCGCTCGGCGGCGCCTATCTGCGGTACGCGAACCAGCAGATGACCAACGAGCTGCTGCCGGCCGCCGAGCGGCTGTACGCGGCGGAGACCCGGCGGCTCCACGAGGACGACGACGCCGCCCGCACCTGGCCCTTCCTGTCGCTCGGGCTCGGCCTGCTCGCCCTCGCCGTGCTGGCCTGGGCGCAGCGCCGCAACTACGCCCGCACCCATCGGGTGTTCAACCAGGGCCTCCTCGCCGCCACCGCCGCCTCGCTGGTCGTGCTGATCTGGCTCCTCGCCGCGCACACCGTCGCGCGGACCGAGCTGAACACCGCCCGGGCGCACGGGCAGGAGTCCCTCCAGCTCCTCAACCAGGCCCGGATCAGCTCGCTCACGGCCCGCGCCAACGAGAACCTGGCCGTGGTCGCCCGGGGCGCCGTCCTCACGGAGGACGGCAAGAACGACAAGTACGAGGCGGACTACACGTCGAGCATGACCGCCCTGACGACCGCGCTCGCCTCGGCGCGGGAGCTCGCCGACGACGACGCCGGGCGCAGCCCGGTGGACGAGGCGGCCTCGCGTACGGGCGAGTGGCAGAAGCGCCACAAGGCGGCCCGCGCCGAGGACGAGGCCGGCAACTTCGAGGGCGCGCTCAGCCGGATCGTCGGCGCCAAGGAGACGACGGGCCAGTCCTTCGACCAGGTCGACGCCGCCCTGGAGCGGGCCCTCGCCCACGAGCAGGCCGAGTTCACCCGCTCCGCCACCGACGCCAGGGACGCGCTGACGGCGCTGCCGCTGGGGGCGGCGGTGCTCGGGATCCTCGGCGCGGCTGGCGCCGTGCTCGGCATCAACCGCAGACTGTCGGAGTACCGGTGAGGGCGAGAGGGGGCGGGATGCCGAACGGCACGGACCCGCTGGTGCGGCGGGCCGCACAGCGGCTGCGTGGCTGGGGCGGGGTCGCCGCCATGGCCGTGGCCTGCGGGCTCACCGCCTCGCTGACGCTGCTGCCGCTGGCGCACGACGGAAGCGGCGCGGACGCGACGCCGCGGACGACCGGTCCCGGTGTGGGCACCGGGGTGCAGGTAGTCGACCGGGCCGCGGCGGACACCTGCAAGAACCCGGAGGCCTCGCTCCGGCCCGACTCGGCGGACGGCCCCTCGATCCAGGCGATCAAGGCGCGCGGGAAGCTCGTCGTCGGCGTCGACCAGTCCAGCTACCGCTGGGGCTACCGGGACCCGGAGAGCCGCACGCTGGAGGGGTTCGACATCGATCTGGCCCGGGCCATCGCGCGGGACGTCCTCGGCGACGAGAACGCGGTGATCTTCCGGGCGATCCCGACCAACCAGCGGATCGCCGCGCTGGACAGCGGCAAGGTCGACCTCGTCGTGCGCACGATGACGATCAACTGCAAGCGGATCCAGCAGGTCGCCTTCTCCACCGCCTACTTCCGGGCCGGGCAGCAGGTCCTGGCGCCCAAGCTCGCCAAGGACATCACCGGCTACGACTCCTCGCTGCGCGGCAAGCGGATCTGCACCGCCGAGGGGTCCACGGCCTACGAGGAGCTGGAGAAGAACTCCTTCGGCGCGGTCTTCAAGGACGACGCCGACGGCACCAAGGACGACAAGGACCTGCTGACCGTCCCGAACCAGCTGGACTGTCTGGCCCGGCTCCAGCTCGGCGAGGTCGACGCGGTCGTCACGGACAACGCGCTCGCGGCCGGCCAGGCCGCCCAGGACCCGGCGGTCGAGCTCAAGGGCCGGCCGTTCACCACGGAGTACTACGGGGTGGCCGCCAAGCTCGGGAACGACGACCTGGTCCGCCGGGTCAACAAGGTCCTCGTGGACTACCGGAACGGCCCCTGGCAGAGAGCCTACGAGCGCTGGCTGAAGGCGGACCTGCCCGGGATACCCGGGCCGCCCGAGCCCCTCTACAAGTGACCCGGCCGGCAGCCCCGGCAAGCAGCCCCTGTACCCGCGGCGGAAGAGGTGATCGATGGGCGTCACGGGACCTCCTGGGCCGGTGATGGACCGGGACGAGGTGGACCGTGCGCTGGCACGGCTCGGCGCCGAGCACAAGGCGATCGAGGACTCGCTCCTCGCCCTCCAGGACCACGCGGGCCGCAGGCTGCTCGAAGGCGCCGAGCTGACCGGCACGACCCGGGACCGCTGGGCGTCGGCCGAGCGGACCATCGCCCTGCTCTGGACCTGCTTCGACGTGTACGCGGGCGCTTTGCGCGACGCCCATGAGGTGCGGGCGCGGCGCCGCTGGCCCGGCCGGGACGAGCTCGTGGAGCTGACCGACCGGCTGCGCGGCGAGAGCGTCCACGTCGCGGGCGGCGCGGGGGAACAGGGGCTGCTCTCCGAGCGGTTCACGCTCGAAGGGCTCGTCCGCCGGATGAACGAGCTGTACGCCTCCTCGCTCGACGTGGTCGTCACCTCCGACGCCGTCTGGTCGGCGCTGCCCGCCCGGATAGACCTGCTCGCCGCGGAGCTGGGCCGGACGCGCTCGCTCGCCCACTCGGTCGGCGTGCGGCCCGGGGAGCACCCGGCCGGCGACGAGCTGGAGGACATCACGGCCGAGCTGACCCTGCTGCGCGCGCAGGTCGTGACCGATCCGCTCGCCTTCTGGCGTCCCGCCATGGGGAGTTCGGCGCCCGGCGGAGGGCGGCCGGACACCGACCGGTACGACCGGGCGGCCCTGGCGCTGGAGGACATCCGGCGCGAGATCGAGGCGGTCCTCGCGGTCCGGCAGGACTCCGAGGACCGGCTGCTGCGGCTGCGGGACGTGCTGTCCCGGGCGGACCGGACGCTCACCGAGGCCCGGTCCGCGCGCGGCGAGGTCCTCGCGAAGATCGCCGCCTCCGAGGTGCCGGCCGTCAGCGGCCCGCCGACGGCGCTCCAGGAGCGGCTCGCGACCGCCGCCGAGTACCGCAGGCACCAGCGGTGGCACCGGCTCTCCCCGCTCCTGGACTCCCTGGAGCGGGAGGCGGAGGACGAGTTGATGCGGGCCCGGGAGTCGCTGACCGCGGTCACGGCGCCGCTCGCGGTCCGGGCGGAGCTGCGTGGCAGGCTCGACGCGTACAAGGCGAAGGTGGCACGGCTGGGGGCGGCGGAGGACCCGCTGCTCATCGAGCGGTACGACACGGCACGACGGATGCTGTGGAGCGCGCCCTGTGACCTGCGGGTCGCGGAGCAGGCCGTGCTGCGCTACCAGCAGGCCGCGGCGGACGTACTGTCCGGCCCGAGAGATGCCGGAGGACGACAGTGGTGAGCGGGGAGACGGGCGTGGGGAGCTGTCAGCGTCCTTCGTGCGAGGGTTCGTACGAGGACATGGGAGGCGGCGAGCTGTACTGCGACACCTGCGGGCTCGCCCCGGTCGTCGCGCCCGGGGGTCTCATCGGTTCGACGCCGACCGGCATGGCCGTGCCCGGCAGGGGTGCGGGCGGTGTCGGGGGGCCGGACTCGAGCTCCTCGCGGAGCAGTTCGCGGGCGTCCTCGCGCGCCTCCTCGCGCTCGTCGACCTCCCGCCGTTCGGTCTCGGGCCGCCTCTCGCGCTCGCTCTCCGGCAGCTCGGGGGGCCGCTCGGTGTCGGTGCGCAGCTCGGGCACGTCGACCGGGCAGTCCGCCCGGAACCGGCTGGGCGCGGGCCTGGTGACGATCCCGGAGGTGCCGCGTCCGGACCCGCGGGGCGCGGTGATGGAGAACCCGGAGGTTCCCGAGCGGAAGCGTTTCTGCTCCCGCTCCGACTGCGGGGCTCCGGTGGGCCGTTCGCGCGGTGACCGGCCGGGCCGTACGGAGGGCTTCTGCACCAAGTGCGGACACCCGTACTCCTTCGTGCCGAAGCTGCGCGGCGGGGACATCGTCCACGGCCAGTACGAGGTCGCGGGCTGCCTCGCCCACGGCGGCCTCGGCTGGGTCTACCTCGCCGTCGACCGGGCGGTCTCCGACCGGTGGGTGGTGCTCAAGGGCCTGCTCGACACCGGCGACCAGGACGCGATGGCCGCGGCCATCTCGGAGCGCCGCTTCCTGGCCGAGATCGAGCACTCCAACATCGTCCGGATCTACAACTTCGTCGAGCATCTCGACCAGCGCACCGGCTCCCTGGACGGCTACATCGTCATGGAGTACGTCGGCGGCAAGTCGCTCAAGGAGATCGCCAACGACCGCCGCACCCCGGACGGCCGGCGGGACCCGCTGCCGGTGGAGCAGGCCTGCGCGTACGGCATCGAGGCCCTGGAGGCGCTCGGCCATCTGCACAGCCGGAACCTGCTCTACTGCGACTTCAAGGTCGACAACGCCATCCAGACCGAGGACCAGCTGAAGCTCATCGACATGGGCGCGGTCCGGCGGATGGACGACGACGAGTCGGCCATCTACGGCACGGTCGGCTACCAGGCGCCTGAGGTGGCCGAGGTCGGCCCGTCGGTCGCCAGCGACCTGTACACGGTGGCGCGGACGCTGGCCGTGATGACGTTCGACTTCCAGGGCTACACGAACGTGTTCGTGGACTCGCTGCCCGACCCGGAGCACATCACGGTCTTCCGGACGTACGAGTCGTTCTACCGCTTCCTGATCCGGGCCACGGATCCGGACCCGGCGCGGCGGTTCTCCTCCGCGCAGGAGATGGCGGAGCAGCTGACGGGCGTCCTGCGGGAGGTGGTGGCGCTCCAGTCGGGGCGTCCGCGTCCGGCGCTGTCGACGCTGTTCGGCACGGAGGTCCGGGTGACGGACACCACGCTCTTCGCCGAGCTGACGGAGGATGTGTCGCTGCTCGGGGCCCGGAAGGCCGCGGGGAAGAAGGGCGGCGCGCGCCAGGGACCGCCCGCCGCTCCGGGCTCTGCTCCCGCGGTGGTTCCGGGCTCTGCTCCCGCCGTGGCCGGACCGGGGCTCGGGTGGCTGCTCGGCGCGCTCGACGCGCCCGCCACCGCGCTCGCGCTGCCCGTGCCGCGCGTCGACACGAGCGACCCGAACGCCGGGTTCCTCGCCGGCCTGTCGGCCGCCGCCCCCGCCGAGCTGCTCGGCGCGCTCCAGGCCGCGCCGGCGCCCTCCGCCGAACTGCGGCTGCGCACCCTCCGGGCCCACCTGGAGCTGGGCGACGCGCCCACCGCCGTACGGACCCTCGCTGCGCTGGAGGAGCGGGACCCGGACGACTGGCGGGTCGTCTGGTACCGGGGTGTGACCTCGCTGGTGACCGGCGACCACGAGCACGCGGCGCTGGCCTTCGACGCGGTCTACGACGCCTTCCCCGGGGAGCCGGCGCCGAAGCTGGCCCTCGGGATCTGCGCCGAGGTCCTCGGCCAGCTGGACAACGCCGCCGAGTACTACCGGCTCGTGTGGGCCACCGACCCGAGCTTCGTCAGCGCGGCCTTCGGGCTCGCCCGGGTGCGGCTCGCGGCGGGCGACCGCGCCGGAGCCGTAGGGACCCTGGAGTCCGTGCCGGAGGCCTCGATCCACTACACGGCGGCCCGGGTCGCGGCCGTGCGGGCGCGGCTGCGGCGGCGCCCGGCGCACGAGCCGCTCGGCGCGGAACTGACGGCCGCCGCGGCGCAGGTCTCCGCGCTCCAGGGCTTCGGTCTCGACGCTGTCCGCCGGGAGCAGTTGGCCACGGAGGTCCTCGGGACGGCCCTCGACTGGGTACTCTCCGGTAGTCCCGGTGCGGCTCCGGGCGGCGGCGCGCTGCTGCTCGGAAGTGAACTGGACGAGCGCGGACTGCGCTTCGGCCTCGAACGCTCGTACCGGGTGCTGGCCCGGCTCGCCCAGCGGGGCGAGGAGAGGATCGAACTGGTGGAGCGGGCCAACCGCTTCCGCCCCCGGACGTGGGTGTGAGGATGTCCCAGAAGCCGATGCCGAAGCCGAATCCGGAGCCGAAGCTTTCGCACGGACTCGCCGCCTGCCCTGACTGCGCGGAGCCGCTGGACTCGGGTGACCGGTTCTGCGGGGCGTGCGGCCACGACCTGTCGGCCGTCGCGGCGGCAGAGCCGGACCGCCCGACCGTGGCGATCGGCACCCCCGTGGTCTGGCCGGCCGCCCCGCCCCGGGAGCCCGGTTCGCTGTCGACGGCGACCCAGCACCCCGGCGACCTGCCGGGCACCGACTCCGGCGGCCATGACCTGCCCACGATGGCGGTCCGCACGGACGGCCCGGTGTCCGCACCGGCGCCGGCGCCTCAGGCCGCGTCCCCGTCCGGCGGGGACTTCGAGCTCGCCGCCCCCGACCCCCGTACCGCGGTACAGGTGGATCCGCCCCAGGCCCAGCCCCAGGCCCAGCCGCCGGCGCCCGCCCAGCCGCCCGCGCCGGCTCAGCCCCCCGCGGCCGCCTCCGGCGCGCCCGCTTCCGGTGCGGTCCCGCTCTGCGTGGCCTGCCGGGCCGGGCGGGTGGACAGCGACGGCTACTGCGAGAACTGCGGGCACGCGCAGCCGCGCGAGCGGGACCACATGGAGCGGGAGCTCGACACCGTCGCCGCCGTCAGCGACCGGGGACTGCGCCACCACCGCAACGAGGACTCGTTCGCCGTCTCGGCGACCACCCTCCCCGACGGCTCCCCCGCCGCCCTCGCGATCGTCTGCGACGGCGTCTCCTCGGCGACCCGTCCCGACGAGGCCTCCGCCGCCGCCGCCCAGGCGGCCGGCGCCTCGCTGCTCGCCGCACTGCCCCGCGGGATCCACCCGCAGCAGGCGATGCACGAGGCGATCGTCGCCGCCTCCGAGGCCGTCAACTCCCTCGCGGAGGAGCCCGGCCAGGACGGCGCCGAGCACGACCCGCACCGGAACTCGCCGGCCTGCACCATCGTCGGCTCCGTCGTCGCCGACGGTCTGCTCGTCGTCGGCTGGGTCGGCGACAGCCGCGTCTACTGGGTGCCGGACGACCGCAGCACCCCGTCCGCGCGGCTCACCGAGGACGACTCCTGGGCCGCCCAGATGGTCGCGGCGGGCCTGATGAACGAGGCCGAGGCGTACGCGGACGAGCGCGCCCACGCGATCACCGGCTGGCTGGGCGCCGACGCCTACGAACTGGACCCGCACACCGCCGCGTTCAAACCGGACCGCTCCGGGGTGGTCGTGGTCTGCACGGACGGGCTCTGGAACTACGCGGAGGGCGCCGAGGACATGGCGAGGGTCGTCCCTCCGGACGCGGCCGACCGCCCGCTGCACGGCGCGCAGGTCCTCGTCGGCCACGCGCTCGACGGCGGAGGCCACGACAACATCACGGTCGCGCTGCTGCCGTTCACGTTCTCGCCCCAAGGGGCAGGATCCGCCTGAGCGGCCGCCGGTCCCCCTGTCCCTTCACCCTTCCCCGTCGCCACCCGAGGAGCCGAAACAGATGGCGAACTTCTCCAAGCCGACCGTGCCGCAGTTCTCCGTGGACGTGTACCAGAACGAGTTCCTGCCGGAGGGCGGCCGCGAGGTCAGCGCCATCGTCACGGTCACCTCGACCGGGGGCGGCACCAGCGGCGTCTCCGGGTACGCGGACGGCGCCGCGGCCGGCGTGGTGATCATGGTCGACTGCTCCGGCTCGATGGACTACCCCTCCACCAAGATGCGCGGCGCCCGCGAGGCGACCGCCGCCGCCGTCGACACCCTGCGCGACGGCACCTCCTTCGCCGTCGTCGCCGGCACGCACGTGGCGAAGGAGGTCTACCCGGGCAACGGCGGGCTGGCCGTCGCGGACGCCCGGACCCGGGCCGAGGCCAAGCACGCCCTGCGGAGCCTGTCGGCGGGCGGCGGCACGGCGATCGGCACCTGGCTGCGCCTCGCGGACCGGCTGCTCTCCTCCGCCGACCTCACCATCCGGCACGGCATCCTGCTCACCGACGGCCGCAACGAGCACGAGTCGCCCGAGGAGCTGCGGGCGGCGCTCGACGCCTGCGCGGGCCGGTTCACCTGCGACGCGCGCGGGGTGGGCACCGACTGGGAGGTCAAGGAGGTCACCGGGATCGCCTCGGCGCTCCTCGGCACGGCCGACATCGTCGCCGACCCGGCCGGTCTCGCCGACGACTTCACGGTGATGATGGAACACGCGATGGGCAAGGGCGTGGCGGACGTCGTCCTGCGCCTGTGGACTCCGGTCGGGGTGGAGATCGGGTACGTGAAGCAGGTGGCGCCGACGGTCGAGGACCTGACCGGCCGGCGCACCGAGGCCGGGCCGCGCGCCGGGGACTACCCGACGGGCTCGTGGGGCGACGAGTCCCGCGACTACCACGTGAGCGTGCGCGTCCCGCAGGCCGCGATCGGCCAGGAGATGCTCGCCGCCCGGGTCTCCCTGATCGCCCCGGACCCGGGGGGCGGCGACCCCAGGCCGCTGTCTCAAGGACTGGTACGGGCGGTGTGGACGGACGACCTGGTGATGTCCACGTCCATCAACCCGCAGGTCGCGCACTACACGGGGCAGGCGGAGCTGGCGAACGTCATCCAGCAGGGTCTCGATGCCCGCAAATCGGGCGATCGTGACGGCGCGACGGCCAAATTGGGCCGCGCCGTCCAGCTCGCGGCGGCCTCCGGCAACGCCGATACGGCGAAACTCCTTTCGAAGGTGGTCGACGTCGTCGACGCGGCGACGGGTACTGTGCGTTTGAAGGCGAAGGTCGCGGAAGCGGACGAGATGACACTCGAGACCCGCTCCACCAAGACCGTTCGCGTCAAGAGGTAGCCCGGCCCGCCGGGCCGGAAGACGAGAGGGGGAAGCACCGACATGCCGACCTGCCCGAACGGACACCAGTCGGTCTCCGACGACTGGTGCGAGGTCTGCGGCCATCGCATGGCCGGGGCGGGCGCGCCTGCGGGTGCCGTACCGCCGCCTCCCCCGCCGCCGCCCGCGTACGGATATCCGGGCCCCGGCGGCCCCGGCCAGCCGCCGATGGGTCCGCCGCCCGGCGCTCCCGGTGGTCACGGCGCTCCGGCCGCTCCCGGTGGCTTCGGTCACGGGGGCGACCCGAACGCGACCGCTCAGGCGGAGCTCTGCCCGCAGTGCCGTACCCCGCGTGAGCACATGGCACCGTTCTGCGAGGAGTGCCGCTGGAACTTCCTCACGAACACGGCGACCTCGTACACGCCGCTGGCTCCGCAGCAGTCCGGGCCGCCGCCCGGTCTGAACCTGCCGCCCGGCTTCCAGTCCCCGCCGCCGCCCCCGCCGCAGCAGCAGCCTCCGCAGGCGCCGCAGCCGGACCCCTTCGGGTACCAGGGCTCGCGGCCCTCGCAGGTGAACCGTCCGGCCGAGCCGCTGGGCGCCGAGCCCACGCACCACCAGGCCCCGCCGCAGCGTCCGCCGGTGCAGCAGCCGCCCGTACAGCAGCCCATGCAGCCGCCCGTACAGCAGGCGCCGCCCGCGTACCTCCAGGCACCGCCGCCGCAGGCCCCGGTCCAGGCGCCGGTCCCGCCCGCGCCGCCGCAGCCGCGCGCGGACGACGACTGGGTCCTGTCGCCGCCGTCGCAGCCGCACCCTCCGCAGCCGCCGCACCACCAGGCCCCGCCGCCGCCCCCGCAGCAGCAGTTCCAGCACCAGGCCCCGCCGCCTCCGCAGCAGCAGTTCCAGCAGCAGCCTCCGCCGCAGCAGCAGTTCGAGCCGCCTCGGCCGCCGATGGGCTGGACGGCGGTCATCGGCCCGGACCGCGAGTACTTCATGGCGATGATGCACCGCAGCGGTCCGGAGGCCTCGGGCCTCAACCTGCCCGCGTACTCGCCGGACAAGCACCTGCCGCTCCAGGGCAACCAGATCTCCATCGGCCGCCGCCGGCACTCCACCGGCGAGTCCCCGGACATCGACCTGTCGGTGCCGCCGGAGGATCCGGGCGTCTCGCACCAGCACGCCGTGCTGGTGCAGCAGCCGGACGGGTCGTGGGCGGTGGTGGACCAGAACTCCACCAACGGCACCACGATCAACGGCGGCGAGGAGCCGATCCAGCCCTACGTCCCGGTGCAGCTCCAGGAGGGCGACCGGGTGCACGTGGGCGCCTGGACGACGATCACGATCCGCCGGGGCTGAGGCCTATCCGGCGGTCGGCAGGGGCCAGGCGTACGGGCCTCCGGGCTCGTCCAGCCAGGCCCACTGCCGGTCGCCGCTGACCGTCACCCCGAAGCGCTCCCGCTCCGGCCGCCCCTCGCGCAGCCAGAGCGAGAGCGCTTCGCGTCTGTCCAGGGCCTCGGCGACGAGCCCCCACAGGAAGCGGAAGCGCTCGTCCCCGGCGGGGCCGTGGCGCGGTCCTGGCCGTCCCGGGGCGTACGCCCCGACGCCCCGCAGCGCCACGAAGTACGCCGAGGTCTCCAGGAACCGCCCTTCCGCGTGTGTGCCGTCGCGCACCCGCAGCAGGATCAGCCCGGTGGAGAGCGGGGCGAGGACCAGGGCGCCGGGCCGGCACTGGGCGAGCCAGGGGTACGGGACGGCGGGCACCGCGCAGGTCGCGACGATCCGGTCGTAGGGGGCTCGCTCGGGGCAGCCCCGGGCGCCGTCGGCGGCGAGCACGGCGGGCCGGTACCCGGCGGCGGCGAGATGGGTCCGGGCGGACTCGGCGATCTCCTCGTCGAGGTCGACGGTGGTGACGTGCTCCTCGCCGAGCCGGTGGGAGAGCAGGGCCGCGTGGTAGCCGGTCCCGGCCCCGATCTCCAGGACGTCGTCGCCGTCGCGCACGTCCAGGGCGTGGAGCATGAGCGCCATCAGGGAGGGCTGGCTGGCGGAGGAGACGAGCTCCCCGTCGCGTACGCGGGTGGCGACCGCCGTGTCCGCGTAGGCCCCGCGCAGCCAGCGCGCCCGCCGGGCGGGGTCGGGGTCGCCGGCCCAGAGCCGTTCGTAGCCGCTGGTGCCGGAGACGTAGAAGTACGGGACGAAGAGATGGCGCGGGACCTCCGCGAAGGCGGCCCGCCAGGCGGGGTCGGCCAGCACGCCGTCCGCCTCGATCCGCCGCACGAGCGCCCGCCGCTCCCGCGCGCCGTCCCCGGCGAACTCACCCCACGGCTCACCACCCATGCCTCCACTCTCCCGCCGCCGGGCCCCCCGGGCGAGCGCCCGTACGGGTACCGGTCCGGTCGCCGGCCCGGTCGCCGCGGGTACCGGTCCCCCGGTCCTAAGCCTCCGGTCCTCGGTCCAGGCATCTGAGACGATGGAACGGTGAACGAGATTCCCGGGGAAACGACGCAGGAGCAGACCTTCTACGAGCAGGTCGGCGGCGAGGAGACCTTCCGCCGCCTGGTCCACCGCTTCTACGAGGGCGTCGCGGCGGACCCCCTGCTGCGCCCGATGTACCCCGAGGAGGACCTCGGCCCGGCGGAGGAGCGCCTGGCGCTGTTCCTGATGCAGTACTGGGGCGGCCCCCGCACGTACAGCGACCACCGCGGCCACCCCCGCCTCCGCATGCGCCACGCTCCGTTCACCGTGGACCAGGAGGCCCACGACGCCTGGCTCCGTCACATGCGCGCCGCCCTGGACGACCTCGCGCTCGCCCCCGAGCACGAGGCGGAGCTGTGGCGGTACCTCACCTACGCGGCGGCCTCCATGGTGAACACGGCCGGCTGACGCTCCCTCACCCCGCCTCCGCTCGGCCCCACATCACTCACCGCGACACCGCCACCCCTGGACGGACACATTCCGGAGACGGAACGCCGATTAACGGTCACGATCGCATCAAGGTCGGTCCGTAAGCGGTTTCCAGCCGCACGTGCACTCTGAAAGCATCCAGGGAAAGTCCGGGGGGACTCGATGGGCTTTTCGGCGAACTTTCGGCGGCGTCCGGCACACGGCTCGGGCCCGCGGAGTGTTTCAGGGTTCCAGGGGGATGGGTGACGGGGTTCGTATTCCTGCGGGTCAGGGCTCACCGGCTGTTGTTGGCCGCAGCGCTGCTCGCCGTGCTGCTGACCACGACCGTGCTGGCCACACTCGCCGCCTTCTCCTCGTCCATCGGGGACGCGGCGCTCCAGGCCGGGCTCCAGGGCCGGTCGGCGCCCGCCGCCTCGCTGCGCGTGACCGGGCAGGTGGCGGACGAGAAGCGGGCGAGCGCCGACGAGGCCGTGCGGGACGGGGCGCGGAAGACCTTCGACGGGCTGCCGGTGACGGTGCGGCGCCTCGAACACTCCGGGTCGTACGCGCTGCCCCGCGCCCTGCAGCCGCCCGCCGCCCGCAAGGGCGATCCGGACCTCACGCTCTTCGCCGCCCTCGACCGCTCGCGGCTCTCGCTCGTCCGGGGCGCCTGGCCCACGGCCGCCCGTACCGGCGGTGTCGTCGAGGCGGCGATCCCCGAGGAGGCGGCCCGGCGGCTCCGGATCACGCCCGGGACCGTGCTCACCCTCGACGACCGGCTCGACGGCAAGCCCTTGAAGACCCGGATCACCGGCGTCTACCGGCCCGTCGACACCGCCGACCTGTACTGGCAGCTCGACCGGGCCGGCGGGCGCGGTGTGCGGACGGTCGCCTTCACCACGTACGGCCCGCTCCACGTCGACCCGGCCGTCCCCGCCTCCGGGGCGATCAGCGTCGGTGACACCTCCTGGCTCGGCACCGCCGACTTCACCGGCTTCACGACCGACCGGATGGACGCCCTGCGCTCCTCGGCGACCGAGGGGCCGAACGAGCTGGCCGCCGCCACCGAGCCGTTCGGTACGACGATCTCCGCCGCCACCGCGCTCCCGACCCTCCTGGAGCAGACCCAGCGGGCCCTTGTCGTGTCCCGCTCGACCCTGCTGATCGTGGCCGTGCAGCTGGTGCTGCTCGCCGCGTACGCACTGCTGCTCGTCGCCCGGCTGCTCAGCACCGAGCGCTCCGGGGAGACCGCGCTGCTGCGGGCCCGCGGCGCTTCGCGCCGCCGGATCACCGGCCTCGCCGCCGCCGAGGCACTGCTGCTCGCGCTGCCCGCGGCGATCGCCGCCCCGCTCCTGACCGGCCCGCTGACCCGGCTCTTCACCGAGCGCTCCGCGCTCTCCTCGCTGGGGGTCCGGCTCGACACGACACCGTCCCTCCAGGTCTGGCTGGCCGCCGCCGCGGTCGCGCTGTGCTGCGCGGCGGCCGTCGTCGCCCCCGCGCTCGCCGCCGGGGACGGCTCCGCCGTCTCGCTGCGCAAGACCCGCTCGGGCACCCTGCCCGCTCCCGTACGGGCCGGGGCGGACATCGGTCTGCTCGCCGTCGCCGCCGTCGCCTACTGGCAGTTGCAGCGGCCCGCCGCCGCGGGCGCGACCCTCGGGGCGGACGAGGCGGGCGGGGGCTCCATCGACCCCGTGCTCGTCGCCGCGCCCGCTCTCGCCCTGCTCGCCGGGACCGTCCTGACGCTGCGTCTGCTGCCTCCCGCCGCCAAGCTGGCCGAGCGGCGTGCGGCGCGCGGGCGCGGGCTCTCCGCCGCCCTCGCCGGCTGGCAGTTCAGCCGCCGGCCGCTGCGCGGCGCGGGCCCCGTCCTCCTCCTCGTCCTCGCCGTGGCGATGGGCATGCTGGCCATCGGGCAGAGCAACTCGTGGGAGCGTTCGCAGCGGGACCAGGCCGACTTCCAGGCCGGCGCGGCCGTCCGCGTCCTGGCCGCCGGCCCCGGCGAGCCGACGCAGACCGAGCGGCTGGCCGCCGTGCCCGGTGTCTCGGCCGTCGCCCCGGTGCACCGCGCCACGACGGACGTCGCCGGGAAGAACGCCACCGTCCTCGCCGTCGACACCCGCCAGGCCGCGGGCGGGCTGCTGCTCCGCCCCGACCTCGCCGGCAGCGCCTCCGCCGCCGCCGTGCTCACCCCGCTCGCCCCCGAGGCCGGCGCCCGCCCCGGGGTCCCGCTGCCCGCCGGCACCCGGACGGTCTCCGTCGACCTGCGCAACATCACGTCGGCCGGCGCCCCCACGTCCCAGGTCACGGTCACCCTGGAGGACCCGAACGGCATCCCGTACCGCCAGCTCCTGGGCCTGCTGCCCTCCGACGGCCGCACGCACCGGCTGACCCTCGACCTCGGCGCCCTGACCGCCGGGCCCGGCACCGCGAGCGGGCCGGACGAGAAGGGCGGCAAGGGCTCCACCGGACTGCTCACCCTCACCGGCCTGGAGCTCGTCGGCCAGGTCGACGACGGCAAGGACCACGCGCAGACCCTGCACGTCGAGCGCTTCACCACCGTCGGAGCGAACGGCGCCGAGCGGACGCACGCCCCCGGACAGCTCCTCGCCGGTTGGGCCTACGCCGCCGAGCAGACCCTGGACGGCGACCCCGCGTACGTCGCCCCCGCCACCGGCCGTCCCGGCTCCGCGGGAACCGGCGGCCGCCCCGCGCCGTACTCCGTCGCGTACACCGTCAAGGGCCAGGCCACAGGGGCCACGAGCTGGCATACCGAGGAGTACACCGTCCAGCTGACCGCCCCCGGGCCGAAGCCGCCCGCCCGGCTGCCCGCCGTCGTCACCGAGACCTACCTCGCGGCGACCGGCGCCAAGCCCGGGGACCGGGTCGAGATCACCCTCGCCGGCAAGCCGGTCGGCGTCACCGTCGAGCGGGTCGTCAAGGAGCTGCCGACCACCGGCCCGGGCGCCCAGGTGGCCTCCGCCACGACGCCCACCGCCACCCCCGAGGACGGCGGGGCGCTCCTGGTCGACCTGGCCTCGGTCAACCGCTACCTGGCGACCGAGGAGACCAGCGTCCCCGCCACCGAGTGGTGGCTGACCGCCGCGCCCGGCCGGTCGGACGAGGTCGCCGCGGCCTTGCGCGCCCGCCCCAGCACCGACCCGGAACAGATCCTCGTACGCGACGAGACCGCCGCCGACCTGCTCGGCGACCCGCTCGGCGCCGGCCCCAACGCCGCCCTGATGGCGGTCGCGGCGGCCGCGGCGGCGCTCGCCGCCGTCGGCTTCGCGGTCGGCTCGGCCGGCTCGATGCGGGAACGTTCCGCCGAGTTCGGGGTCCTGCGGGCGCTCGGCACTCCGCAGCGCCGCCTCGCCCGGCTGATCGCCGCCGAGCAGGGCGTCCTCATCACCGTCGGCCTGCTCGTCGGCGTCGGGCTCGGCACGGTCCTGGCCAGAGCCGTCGTCCCGCTCGTCGTCCTCACCGGCCAGGCCGCCCGGCCCGTCCCCCCGGCCCTCGTGGAACTGCCCCTCGGCCAGGTGACACTGCTCGTCGCCGGAGTCGCCGTACTGCCGCTGGCGATCGTCGCGTCCATCGCCCTGCGCCGCACCGACCCGGTCGTGACCCTGCGCCACCAGGGGGAGCACTGATGACCGCCGCACGCAGGGAGAACAGGGAGAACAACGACATGCCCCGGACCCGGTCCGAGAAGCCCGAGCGGTCCGAGCGGCCCGACACAGCAGCGAAACCCGCCCGGTCCGGCAGGCCCGGCCGCGCCGTGGCGCCCTGGGTGCGGACCCGGCTGCGGACCGCGCCCTGGCCCGCCGCCTCCCTCGCCCTTCTCGTCCTGGTCACCGTCTACCTCGCCGCCGCGCTGCCGCGCGCCGTCGACGCGTACGAGACGGAGGGCCTGCGGCACGAGATCGAAGCCGCCGCGCCCCGCAACAGCGTCCTCGAACTGACCCAGCCGATCGGCACCAGCGGGCCGCTCGCCCAGCGCGAGGCGGCCCTGGCCCCCTCCGTCCTCCTGAACAAGCGGGACGCCCTGCGCAAACTGCTCCCCGAGCCGCTGCGGACCGACCCCCGGCAGACCGTCCACGGTGTCCGTACGGTCAAGCGGGTCGCGGGGCTCGACCCGTGGCTGCCCCGGCCCGACGGCATCCCCCCCGAGTTCGTGCTCTCCTCGCCGTCCGACCTGACCGCCCACGCGACCCTGCGGAAGGGCCGGCTGCCCGCCGGATCGGCCCGCGACCCGGAGGCCGCGGTCACCGCGGCGACCGCGAAGTCGCTCGGCCTCAAGCCCGGTTCGGTCGTGCACGTACCCGGCACGGTCAATGCCGAGCCCGTCGCCGTGACGGTCACCGGGATCGTGGAGCCGCGAGGCCTCGAGTCCGCGTACTGGGCGGTGGAGCCGCTGCTGCACACCCCGGCGCTCGCCCCGATCGTCAGCGACGAGGTGAAGTACTACTGGCAGGGGGCGCTGCTCCTCTCCCCCGCCTCGGCCCCCGCGGCGCCCTCCACCACCGGTGAGCCGGAGGTCTACTGGCGGTTCATGCCCACGGCGGATCACCTCACCGCACGGGACGTCGACCGGCTCGGGGCCGCGCTCGGCTCGGCGAGCGCCGGGCCCGACCTGGTCTCGATGCGCCAGGTCATGGGAATCAACGGCGCGCTCACCACCAAGCTCGACGAGATCGTCGACTCCTACCGCTCGATGCGCGAGGCGATCAACCCCGTCGTGGCCGTCGCCGTCTTCGGGATCGGCGCCGTCGCGGCCGTCGTCCTCGCGATGACCGGCGGGCTCTTCGCCGCCCGCCGTGACAGCGAGCTGGCACTGCTGCGCTCGCGCGGCGCCTCGCTCACCGGCATCGGGCTGCGGCTGCTCGGCGAGACGGCGGCGGTGGCCGTACCGGCCGCCGCGCTCGGCCTGGTCCTGGCGGTGCTGACCGTACGGCCCCCGGACGTGACGGGCGGTCCCGCCGGAGCGCCGACCGCAAGCGGGGCCGGAGCCGAGGCCGCCGCCGGACTCCCCCTCGGGCCCTCCCTCCTCGCCGCCGCTCTCGTCGCGGCCGTCGCGATGCTGGTCCTGCCCCTGCGGGCCGTCGTCCTGCACCGCCGCCCGCGCCTGCACGGCGGGCGCGACGACCTGATGACCGCCCGGCCCTCACGGCGCCGCA
Source organism: Streptomyces gardneri (assembly GCF_006539185.1). Lineage (GTDB taxonomy): Bacteria > Actinomycetota > Actinomycetes > Streptomycetales > Streptomycetaceae > Streptomyces > Streptomyces gardneri. The sequence continues at coordinate 31,994 of NZ_BJMN01000041.1, read as the reverse complement.
CGGTCGCCGAACTCACCCTGCTCGTCCTCGCCGTGGGCGCCGTCGCCTCGCTGCGGCTGCGCGGCACCGGCGACTCCGGCGACCACCTCGTCAGCGCCGCGCCGGTGCTCGTCGGCGTGATCGCCGCGCTCGTCCTCGTACGGATCTATCCGCTGCCCCTGCGGTGGCTTGCCCGGCCCGCGCGCCGGCTGCGCGGGGCCGTCGGCCCGCTGGCCCTGGCCAGGGCCGGACGCTCGTCCTCGACGGGCGCGCTGCCGCTCCTCGCCCTGGTCCTCGCGCTGACCACGGCCGCTTTCGGCGGCTCGGTCCTCGCCGGGGTCGCCGACGCCCGCGACCGGGCCGCGCTCCTCGCGACCGGCGCGGACGCCCGCATCGACGGCTCGGTGGAGTGGACGCCGCTGCCGCCCGGACTCACCGAGACGGTGCGCGGGACGGCGGGCGTCCGGGACCTGGCCCCGATCCAGGTCGAGTACGGAGTGTCGCTGCCCTCCTACCAGGGCACCTCCGCCCAGGCGATGGACGCGCCGCTCGTGGGCGTGGAGCCCGGCTCGTACACCCGCCTCGCGGACCGGACCGGCTTCGGCCCCTTCCCGGCGAAGCTGCTCGCCTCGACCGGGCGGGGCGGCAAGGACGCCGTCGCGGACACGGAGCGGGTGCTGCCGGCGATCGCCTCGCCGTCCGTCGCCGAGCGGCTCGGCAGCGAGCCGCTGGAGATCGTGGCGGCGGCCGGGGTGTTCAAGGTGAAGGTCGTCGCGGTCCGGCCGACCACCCCGGCTCTCGTCGGCTCCGACTTCCTCCTCGTCAACGCCGCCGACCTGACCCACCCGCAGCCCACCGCGCTGCTCGTCACGGGAAGCTCGGCGGACGGGAAGATGGACGGGGCGGCCCTGCGCGCCGCCGTGACGGCGAAGTCCGACGACTTCATCGTGACGCTCCGCACCGAACTGCGCTCCACCTTCGTGGACTCGCCGCTCCAGACGGGCGCCGAGCGGATCTACGCGGCGGCCATCGGCGCGGGCGCCGGCTACGCGGTCGTGGCGGTGCTGCTCTCCCTGATGCAGAGCGCGCCGGAGCGGAACACGCTCCTCGCACGGCTGCGGACGATGGGCCTGACCCGGAAGCAGGGGCGCAGGCTCCTCGGCCTCGAAGCGCTGCCGCAGGCGGTCCTCGGCGCGCTCGGCGGCGTGCTGGTCGGCTGGGCGACGGTGCCGCTGCTCGCCCCGGGCATCGACCTGTTCCGGCTCGCACTCGCGACGGCACCGGGCTTCGCCCCGCTGGACAGCGCCCCCTTGCGGGCGGACCCCTGGTCGCTGGTCCTGCCCGCGCTCGGCATCGTCGTCCTGACGGGGCTGGCGGCGGCGGGACAGGCCTGGTGGGCGGGGCGCAGGAGCTCGATCAAGGAACTGAGGGCAGGAGACGCACGATGACGAAAACCGATACGACCCTCCCCGCCGACTCCTCGGGCACGACCCTGGAGGAGCTGGAGCAGCGAGCGACCGCGCGGCGCGACCGGCCCTCGTACGGGCACGACGCGCTCATCGCCTGCGACCGGCTGGTGCGCATCTTCACCACGGACGGGGTGGAGGTGCAGGCGCTCCAGGGCCTCGATCTCCTGGTGAAGGAGGGCGAGTTGATGGCCCTCGTCGGCGCCTCCGGCTCCGGCAAGTCGACGCTGATGAACATCCTGGCGGGTCTCGACGTGCCGACGGCCGGCGCGGCCCGGGTCGCGGGGAGCGACCTGCTGGCGATGGACGGCAAGGCGCGGCTCCGCTACCGCCGCGAGGTCGTCGGCTTCGTCTGGCAGCAGACCGCCCGCAATCTCCTGCCGTATCTGACAGCGGCCCAGAACGTGGCGCTGCCGATGCAGTTGCGGGGCCGGACGAAGCGGAAGGCGGAGCGGGCGGAGGAGCTGCTCTCGATGCTGGGCATCGCGGACGCCCGCGACCGGCGGCCGCACCAGCTCTCCGGCGGCCAGCAGCAGCGGGTGGCCATCGCGGTCGCCCTCGCCAACAACCCGGCCGTGCTCCTCGCCGACGAGCCGACCGGCGAGCTGGACTCGGCCACCGGCGAGCAGGTCTTCGCGGCCTTCCGTCGCGCCAACGAGGAGCTGGGCACGACGATCGTCATCGTCACCCACGACCAGGCGGTCGCCTCCGAGGTCCGCCGCACGGTCGCCATCCGCGACGGCCGCACCTCCTCGGAGGTGCTGCGCCGCACCGAGGTCGACGAGCTGGGCCAGGAGTCGACGGTGGCGCGGGAGTACGCGATGCTCGACCGCGCGGGCCGGCTCCAGCTCCCTGCGGACTACACGCAGGCGCTCGGGATGGAGCACCGGGTGGCGCTGGAGCTGGAGCAGGACCACATCGGGGTCTGGCCGGACGACGCGGAGCGCTGACGCGGGCGGGCGGCGAAACCGGGGTGGGGCGACGGACGTCCCTCTCCGGGGGTGGTGTCCATGTCATCGGGCTCATCGGGCTCTTCGGGCTCATCGGGCTCATCGGGCTCATCGGGCTCATCGAGAAGGCCGCCGAGGACGACGAAGGCGGGCAGGGCCAGGAGGGCGAGACGCGCCCGAGCGGCCGTCTTCCTGCCGGCGGCCTGCGCGGTCGCGCTGGCCTTCTGGTCCGTCTGGTGCTTCGGGGGCGCGTCGGCGCCGTCCACGACGGTCGCCGTCTCGGTCGGCGGGGCGGCCGTCCTCGCGGCGGGAGTGGCGTACTTCCTGCTGGTCACCGGGAACGCGGGCTTCTTCGGCGCGCTGTCGCTGGTCGCCGGGATGCTGCTGACGGCGGCGGCCGCGGACCAGGCGGCCGCGCGCAGCGAGGTCGCCGAGTGCGTCGTCGTGAAGGTCTTCGGGGAGCACAAGGAGGCGATCGTCGACGGCGGCCTCGACACCACGCTCTACCACCACACCCTGCGCTGCCCTGGCGGCTACCCGTCGACCATGGCCAGGGACCGCAGGCTCGCTCCGGACGGTGGGACGATCCGGGTCGCCTACGACCCGCGGCGGCGGGTGAACCCGGCGGTGGAGGGCGCCAACTCGCCGTGGCTCCCGGGGTTCCTGGCGGTGGTCACCCTGGCGGCGGCGACGGCGGGGGCGCGGCGCGTGAGCCTGCGGTGGAGCCGCCCGGAACCCGAACCGACGCCCCGACGAAGACGAGGTCCTAGTGGTCGTTCAGCGCCATGAGTCCGGCGGCCGTGGGCCGGAAGCCGCACCGCTCGTGGAAGCCGGTGAGGTGGGGCTCGTAGTCCACGTGCAGCCAGTGCGCGCCGCGCTCGCGGGCCGCGTCGGCGGCGGCCCGGACGAGGGCGACGCCGAGCCCGGCCCGGCGCTCGTCCGGGTGGACGGTGGTGTCGAGGAGGAAGGCGTGCACGCCGCCGTCCCCGACGACGTTCACGTACCCGACGAGCCGCCCGGCGCGGCGGGCGGTGACGCGGAGGAGGCTGCGGGCGAGGACGGGACCGAAGTCGGTGTCCTGGTGCCCGGGCCAGGCTGCGTGGAAGAGGCTGTTGAGCTCGTCCCCGGTGAGGGGCCCGTCGACCTCGATGTCCGCGATCGTGATCACCCCGGGGTGACGGAGATGAGGGACATCGGCGCCGTACGGAGGGCGATCGAGCCGTACGGGGTACGCAGCCGGAGCCACGGGCCGGAGGCGAAGAGCGCGACCGGCGCGTCCTCCTGCCCCGGCGGCAGGAAGCCCAGCGACTGCGCGGCGTGCACGGCCCGCAGGGGCAGGCCGGTGGTGCCGAGGGTCCTGGACCAGATGTCGCGGCCGAGTCGGTCGCGCTCGGCCCTGGTCCGGCGCTCCTCGGGCAGCGCCTCGTCGCGCGAGCGGAACTCGGCGACGGCCGCGGCGACCGCGCCCCGCATCTGCGCGGCGTCCGGCAGTCCGGCGACCGGCTGCCAGCCGGCCCGGGGCGGCAGCACGCCCGCCCAGGGCGGACCCGTGACGGATTCCGGAACGACCGCCTTGCCGGCCGACTCCTCGATGCCTTCGAGGAGCTCGCCGGCGGAGACGGTGACGTCCAGGTCCACGGCGTCGACGAGCCGGGCCGTACGGATCGCGAGCACCTCGAAGGACGGCGGCCGCCCGAAGACGGCCAGCGCCCCGCCGCCCGCCTGGAGGCGGACGGCCGCGGCCCGGTCGTAGTGGACCAGCCGGCCCAGGAAGGCGGCGAGGGCCGCCGCCTCCCGGGGGTCGGCGAAGTGCAGCGGAGCAAGCACGGTCATGCGGCGGACGTCATCCCGTCGTCGACGTACTCCTGGAGGAACTCACGCTCCTCGGAGGTGATCCGGCGCGGACGCTGGGCCTCCAGGTCGAAGGGCACGACGACCGTGGACGCCCGGACGTACACGACGTCGGCGTCCTTGACCTCGTACGCGATCGTCAGCGACGCCGCGCCTATCTTCGTGACCCAGGACTCGATGGTCACCGGCTCGTGCCGGTGGACCAGCGGCCGCTTGTAGTCGATCTCGTGCCGGGCCACGACGGACCCGCCGGAGAACGAGGGGGAACCGTCCCCCGGCGCCAGCCGGAACATGAAGTCGATCCGCGCCTCTTCCAGGTACCGCAGGAAGACGACGTTGTTGACGTGCCCGAAGGCGTCCATGTCCGACCAGCGCAGGGGACAGCTGTAGATGTGGCGCACGCTCAGCCTCGGGTCAGCTTCTTGTACGTGGCGCGGTGCGGACGGGCCGCCTCGGCGCCGAGGCGCTCGATCTTGTTCTTCTCGTACGACTCGAAGTTGCCCTCGAACCAGTACCACTTCGACTCGCCCTCGTACGCGAGGATGTGCGTCGCGACGCGGTCCAGGAACCACCGGTCGTGGGAGATCACGACCGCGGCGCCGGGGAACTCCAGGAGGGCGTTCTCCAGCGACGACAGGGTCTCGACGTCGAGGTCGTTGGTGGGCTCGTCGAGGAGCAGCAGGTTGCCGCCCTCCTTGAGCGTGAGCGCCAGGTTGAGGCGGTTGCGCTCACCGCCGGACAGCACGCCCGCGGGCTTCTGCTGGTCCGGGCCCTTGAAGCCGAAGGCGCTGACGTAGGCGCGGGACGGCATCTCGACGTGGCCGACGTTGATGTAGTCCAGCTCGTCGGAGACGACGGCCCACAGCGTCTTCTTGGGGTCGATGTTGGCGCGGCTCTGGTCGACGTACGAGATCTTGACGGTCTCGCCGACCTTGATGGAGCCGGAGTCCGGGGTCTCGAGACCCTGGATCATCTTGAAGAGCGTGGTCTTGCCGGCGCCGTTCGGGCCGATGACGCCGACGATGCCGTTACGGGGCAGGGTGAAGCTCAGGTCGTCGATGAGGACCTTGTCGCCGAAGGCCTTGGAGAGGTTCTCGACCTCGACGACGATGGAGCCCAGACGCGGGCCCGGCGGGATCTGGATCTCCTCGAAGTCCAGCTTCCGCATCTTGTCGGCCTCGGCAGCCATCTCCTCGTAGCGGGCGAGACGGGCCTTGGACTTGGTCTGACGCCCCTTGGCGTTGGACCGCACCCACTCCAGCTCTTCCTTGAGGCGCTTGGCGCGCTTCTCGTCCTTCTTGCCCTCGACCTTGAGGCGGGTGGCCTTCTTGTCGAGGTAGGTCGAGTAGTTGCCCTCGTAGGGGATCGCGCGACCGCGGTCGAGCTCCAGGATCCACTCGGCGACGTTGTTCAGGAAGTAACGGTCGTGGGTGACGGCCACCACGGCGCCCGCGTACTTCGAGAGGTGCTGCTCCAGCCAGTTCACCGACTCGGCGTCGAGGTGGTTGGTGGGCTCGTCGAGGAGGAGCAGGTCCGGGGCCTCGATGAGCAGCTTGCAGAGCGCGACGCGGCGCTTCTCGCCACCGGAGAGGTTGGTGACGGGCCAGTCGCCGGGCGGGCAGCCCAGGGCGTCCATGGCCTGCTCCAGCTGGGCGTCGAGGTCCCAGGCGTTGGAGTGGTCAAGGTCCTCCTGGAGCTTGCCCATCTCCTCCATGAGCTCGTCGCTGTAGTCGGTGGCCATGAGCTCGGCCACCTCGTTGAAGCGCTTGAGCTTGCCCATCTGCTCGGCGGCGCCGTCCTGCACGTTCTCCAGGACGGTCTTCGACTCGTCGAGCTTCGGCTCCTGCATGAGGATGCCGACGCTGTAGCCGGGCGAGAGGAATGCGTCACCGTTGGACGGCTGCTCGATCCCGGCCATGATCTTCAGAACGGTGGACTTACCGGCACCGTTCGGACCCACCACACCGATCTTGGCGCCGGGCAGGAAGTTCAGGAAGACGTCGTCGAGAATCACCTTGTCGCCGTGCGCTTTACGCGCCTTGCGCATGGTGTAGATGAACTCAGCCAAGAGAAACCGTCCGGCGAAGAGTGAGTGGGCAGATACACCCCATCTTGCCTGACCGCCACCCTCAGGCGGAAACCGGTAAGACCGGCGCGAGGGCGGAGAGGGAACGGAAACGGGGCGGGGGCGGGGCGGGGGCGCCGGACGCGCGGAAGCGGCCCGGGCGGCGCCTGAAGGGGCCCTGGAGGCGCGGAAGAGGCCTCGGACGTGCGACGGCCCCCGCACGATCCCGGGCGCTGACGCGCATCAGGGTCGTACGGGGGCCGTGCGATGGCCGTGCGGTCATCGGGCGGAGCCTCACGGAGTGATCCGCGTGTGACGCGGATCACTCCATGGAGTCAGTCGCCGTCAGTGACCGGCAGCCTTCTTCTTGCGGAGGACGAACACCGCGGCTCCACCGATCACGACGAGCGCGGCGGCGATGCCGGCGATCATCGGGGTCGCGTTGGAGCTGCCGGTCTCGGCGAGGTCGCCGCCACCGGTGGTGCCGGTGGTGCCGGTCGTGCCGGTGGTGTCACCGGTCGGGGCCGTGGTCGACGGAGCGGCCGACGGGGTCTCCGTCGAGGGCTGCGTGGAGGGGGTCTCCGAGGGCTCCGTCGAAGGCTCCGTGGTGGGGGTGGTCTCGGAGGGCTTCGGGCCGGGGGTGGCCGTCTTGCAGTCCAGGACGCCCTCGAAGGTCTCCTCGAAGCCGTTCGGGCCGGTGATCGTGAAGTTGTACGCCTCGTCCTCGGCGAGCGGGACCGTCACGGTCTTCGTCTCACCGGCACCGATCGTGTACGAGGTGCCCTTCAGGTCGAAGGTCCAGGCCTCGTCGCCCTCGTTGGAGGCGATGATCTCCAGGCCGCCCTTGGCGCAGTCCTTCGCGACCGTGACGGCCGGGACGGCACCCTTCTTCGCCCAGGTCGCAGCGGCCTTGGCGGTGACGGTGGAGGCGGTGGAGCCCGCGAGGATCAGCGTCTGGGACGGGCCGTCGACGGAGACGAAGGCGCGGCCCAGGGAGACCTCGGCGGTGGCCTCGGCGGTCAGCTCGGCGCTGCCGTCGGCGGTGCCGGCGGGAACGTCGAAGAAGATCTCGTCGCCGTTCTTCGCCTCGGTGACCGGCTGGCCGGCCTTGTCGACGATCTTGACGCCGGCCGGGGCACCCGGGGCGACCGCGATGGTCGGCTTGGCGTTGGTGGTGACGGTGATCGGGCCGAGCTTCTCGCCGGCCTTGCCCGCGACGGAGGACGGGGAGAGGGCCAGGGAGGCCTTCGGCTCCTCCAGCGTGACGGCGTCCTTGAGGAGCTGCTCCGTCAGCTTCTTGGCGTCGTCACTCTTCGGCGTGGCCGTGACGTCGTCGGAGAGCGTCCAGATCGCGGCCTGGGTGCCGGCGGCGGCCTCGCTCTTGGAGAGCTCGACGCCGAGCTTCGAGCCGAGCTGGTCGGCGGAGAGCTCCGGGTAGCCGTTCTTCAGGATCCAGAGGATCTTGCCGGCGTTCTCGTTGTTGTGCAGGGAGGACTCGCCCCAGCCGACTTCCTTGTAGTCGAAGTCGTGCTTGGCCGGGGTACGGAGGTCGATGCAGTAGGTGAAGAGCGTGCCTCCACCTCCGACCTCCATCTTGAAGAGACCACCGGTGACCGGCCACTTGTCGCCGTTCTTCTCGGTGATCAGGACGCCGCCGGCGTCCTCCGTCAGACCGCCGAGCTTCGCCGTGACACCGCCCGTACCCGGGACGGGCTCATCGGCGAAAGCCGGAGCGGCGGTGGCTATCGCACCGACCGCGACGATGCCGGAGACCAGGGTCGCGGCGGCCAGACGGGCAGCACCACGCCCACGAACTGAAAACATTGCATTCCCCTCCGGGCGCACCGCTCCGCGAACTTGGTCGATTCGCATGGGGGGAGCGCACGCCAGCAGACTCACAGACTCGATGGGCTCATGTGCCACATGAGTACCCGGGAATCCTATGGATGCGGAACCCCCCGGTGCCCTGCCATACGTTCAGATAACCATTCCGAATCAGAATCGTTATCCCTCCCGCGAGTTGGTCGACAAATCCCCACCACACATGGTCAGGGGGCGGTCACCAACCGCTTCGTGGCCTCCGTCCAAGGGTCCTGTTCCGGTGCTTGGACGAGGGTCGGTTCGGCCTCCGGGCGGGGCACTTGCTCCGCTTTCGCCACCCTTCGGAAGGCCGCCGTACCCCGCGTCAGATCGTGCCCCACGGCCAGTGCGTCCACGTCCACAAAGGTCTTGCGCTGCCCGTCGCGCTCGTCCTCCCGCACCTTCAACCGGCCGTGCACCACGAGGGGTTCTCCGACGGATACGGAGGCCGCGAGGTTGGCCCCGAGCGACCGCCAGGCCGACACCGTGTAGAAGCTGGTGTTCCCGTCGGACCAGAGCCCCGTCTCGCGGTCCCGGCGTCGCGCGGTCACCGCGAAGCGGAACCTCGCCACCCCGCCTCCGGCCGTCTCCCGGTACTCCACCGCCGTCGCCACGTTGCCGACGAGCGTCACGGTCGTGTCGTTCATGGTTCCGCCCCCACCTGTGCGTTCTTCTCGGTCGGCACCATGGTGGGGGCAGGCGGGACGTTCCCGTCGAGACCTGTGGACAAGCTGACGATTGGGGACAACTCCCCTACCCGGAAGGGGGAACAGGAGGGAAGGAAGGGCCTCGGGGCTACCTCCCCCGCACGCCCGCCCTCGTCGCCCCCAGCCGCGACGAGGCGCCGGACCGGATCCCCCCGACCACCCGCGCCGAGGGACGGGTACCGACCACCGTCGCGTACTGCTCGCGCACCTCCCGGTAGCGCATCAGCTCCGCCGCCACCGGGTCGAGCACCCGGGCCCGGCCGCAGGCCGCGGCGGCCTCCCTCAGCCGACGCTCGGCCTCCTGGCCGTACCGCCGGGCGGGGCCCTTCACCGCTCCCTCGCAGGCCCATTCGACGAGCGGCCCGCCGACGATCCCGCCGAGCATCACGAGGACCGGCGGAAGGAGACCGGGCTCCACGACGCCGACGATCTGGCCCACCAGCCACAGGGCGCCGAAGATCTGCAGAAGCGTCATCACGGCCTGCGCGAGGACGGCGGCGGGCCACCAGGCGGGCCTGGGCGGCCGGGCGGCCGGGTCGCCCAGGCCGGCCATCAGCTCGTCGAGGGCCTCCGGGAGCCCCTCGGCCCCGCGCGCCGCAGCTTCCCTGACGGCCTGCGCCCAAGGGGTGGGGAGTCCGCGCGAGGCCTCGTCGGCGACGATCCGTACCGCCTGCTCGACGCGCTGGCGCGCCGTCAGTTCGTCCTCGGCGGGCGAGTCGAGGCGCGGGTCGGTGGAGCCGTGGGCGCGCAGTCGCTCGTACCAGCGGTAGAGCCGCAGCCAGGGCGTGCCGCAGGCGCGGATGGCACCCCGGCGCCAGACCCGCTCGGCGGCCTCCCCGGCGGCCTGGGCGCCGACGGCAAGGGCGAGCCGGTCCGTGAAGTCCCCCCGGGCGCGCTCGTCGAGGCCGGCGCGGCCGTCGGCGAGGTAGGCGGGGCGCAGCCGGAGGGCGGCGGCGTCGATGTCGGCGGCGAGGCGGCGCTCGGGCGCGGTCCGGTCCTGGACGAAGCAGCCGATGAGTTCGCGCAGTTCGGGGATGCCCTCGCCGCTGAGCGCGGAGACGGCGAGGACGGTGGCGCCGGGTTCGCCGTGCTCGCCGAGGGCCACTCCGTCCTCGTCGAGGAGGCGGCGCAGGTCGTCGAGGACGAGGTCGGCGGCCTCGGCGCCGAGCCGGTCGATCTGGTTGAGGACGACGAAGGTGACCTCGGCGTGTCCGGCGAGGGGGCGCAGGTAGCGCTCGTGGAGGGCGGCGTCGGCGTACTTCTCGGGGTCGACGACCCAGATGACGGCGTCGACGAGGCCGAGGACCCGGTCGACCTGGTCGCGGTGGGCGGTCACGGCCGAGTCGTGGTCGGGGAGGTCGACGAGGACGAGGCCCTGGAGGTCGGCATCGGCCGCGCCGCCCGCGAGGGGGCGGCGGCGGAGCCGGCTGGGGACGGCGAGCCGGTCGAGGAGGCCGGCGGCGCCCTCGGACCAGCAGAGCGCGATGGGCGCGGAGGTGGTGGGGCGGCGCAGACCGGTCTCGGAGACGGGGACGCCGGCGAGGGCGTTGAAGAGCGTGGACTTGCCGCTGCCGGTGGCGCCGGCGAGGGCGATCACGGTGTGCCGGGAGGAGAGCCGCTGACGGGCGGCGGCCTCGTCGAGGACGCGCCCGGCCTCGGCGAGGGCCTCGCTCTCGACCCGGGTGCGGGAGAGCCCGACGAGCTCGTGGAGGGCGTCGAGGCGGGTGCGGAGAGGGCCGCCGTAGTTCCCGCCGAGGGCGGGGAGCATGTCCTCCTCGGGCGCGTGTCGCCCCTCGTCCCCGGTCGCGACGGCGGCCCTGTCGCTCGCGCGCCGGGCGATCAGCCCGTCGTCCCAACTCCCGGCTGCCCCGGGCACAGGGCCGCCGTGCCGGCCCCCACCCTCTCCGTCACGGCCCCGACCACGGTCACGCCCACGGCCTCGCTCGTCGTCCACATCCACCACGTCACTTCTCCTTCTGCAGTACGGAGAGCGCGGCGATGAGCTCCGCCTGCGGCTCGGGGGTCACGTCGAGTCCGTCGAGGGGGGCGAGGCGCCGGTCGCGCTCGGCGTGCAGGACGCGGTCGACGTACGAGAGGACCAGCTCGCCGCCCTTGTCGCGCAGGCGCAGGGCGGCCTGGGCGCCGAGGAGTTCGGCGAGGCGGTCGCCCGCGGCCCGGGTGCGCCGGCCGCCGAGGAGGGAGGCGGCGAGGAGGGCGGCGACGGTGTCGGCCTCGGGGACGGCGGTGCGGGAGGCGCGGGAGGAGCGGGAGCCGGAGGGCCGCTCGACGTTCCGTACCTCCTCCTCGGCCAGCTCTTCGAGGACGCGGCGCCAGCGGCGCACCTCCACGCCGGTCCGCTCCCCCGCCTCCCGGTCGCCGCCGGTCCGCGGCGGGCCGAGGGCGTCGGCGGCGGGGTCGCGCTGCCAGGCGTCGCGTACGCGCTCCTCCGCGGCGGCCACCGCGCAGTGCAGGAGTGCGGCGAGGGACTCGGCGAGGGCGTCGAGGAGTTCGTCGGCGGTGCTGTCGCGGGGGTAGCCGCGCCAGCGGGTGCGGGCGTCGCCGGCGAGGACGGCACCACGACCCAGCTGTTGCCGCACGCGCTTGGCCTGCTCGCGGTAGGCGGTCTCGACGGCGCCGCCGAGGCGGACGGCGGAGGCGTACTGGGCGGCGACGGCGCCGGCCAGTTCGGGGAGTCGGCTGTCGAGGGAGTCGATGACCCCGGTGGCGGTCCGGTGGAGGGCCTGCTGGCGGGCGGCGGGGTCCTCGGCACGGTGGGCGAGCCAGCCGCGCAGCGGGGCGACGGCGCTGTCGGGCAGGAGGCCGCTGCCTCCGTCGGTGGACTCGGGCAGTTCGGGGATGGTGAAGCGGGGCACGTCGCCGAGGCCGGCCTTGTCGAGGAGGGCCTCGTACTGGCGGGAGACCTCGCCGATGACCTGGTGCGGGACGCGGTCGAGGACGGTGACGAGGGTGGCGTCGTACTCCTTCGCGGTACGGAGGAGGTGCCAGGGGACGGCGTCGGCGTACCGCGAGGCGGTGGTGACCATCACCCAGATGTCGGCGGCGCAGATCAACTCGGCGGCGAGGAGACGGTTCTCGACGACGAGGGAGTCGATGTCGGGCGCGTCGAGCAGGGCGAGCCCGCGCGGCAGGGAGGCGGCGGTCTCGACCCGCAGGGCGTTCTCCTCGGGCGGTTCCTCGACGGGGTGCTCCTCGTCGGCCTGGGGCAGCCAGACGCGGGTGAGCTGCGGAAGGACACGCATCCCGGCGAACCAGTGGTGGTCCTCGGGGTGGCAGACGAGGACAGGGGTGCGGGTGGTGGGTCTGAGCACCCCCGACTCGCTGACGCGCCGCCCCACAAGGGAGTTGACGAGCGTGGACTTCCCGGCCCCGGTGGAGCCGCCGACGACGGCGAGGAGGGGAGCGTCGGGATCCTTCAGGCGGGGCACCAGATAGTCGTCGAGCTGAGCGAGGAGCTCGGCCCGGGTCTGCCGGGCGCGTGATGCGCCCGGGAGAGGGAGTGGGAGACGCACGGCGGCGACACGGTCGCGCAGGGCGGAGAGTGCGTCGATCAGCTGAGGCCGTTCGTCCAAGGTCACCACATGCGAAGAATGCCCAATTTATGAGTGTTTTTGAAGCGTATAGGCGCCCTGCGCGCCGAGAGAAGGGAAGGGCGACCGGGACCGCAGGCATAACGAGTGCACAACACCCGCCCCGAGTGGCGTGAAAACCGCTGCGCGAATCGCACCTGCCTGCGATTATCGTTCCGCTTCACCGAACCTCCACATCGTGCCACGCAGGTGAAGCACCCGGGCCAAGGCGATCGGAGCCCTATCCTTGTCCCGGCAGGCCACACCCCACCCACCAGGGCCTCCAGGCCACACGGCCACCACCCGGCCCCCGTAGCTCAGTGGATAGAGCAGGTGCCTTCTAAGCACTTGGCCGCAGGTTCGAGTCCTGCCGGGGGCGCACAGCGCGAGACCCTCCTTCGGGAGGGTCTTTTTGCTGTTCGGGGGTGGTCAGTGTGGTGCGGGCGCCGGCCAGGTTCGGGGGTAGGGGGTGCTCAACGTCTCGGGCGGCACGGGGGTGTGGGCGGCGGTGGCGTGGATGCGGCCGTTTCGGAGGAGTACTGCGCCGCTGCGGAGCATGGTCGTGACCAGTTCGGTCGCGAGGGTCTCCGGGGGGATGTCGAGTTGGTGGGCGGCGTCGTTCAGCCAGGCGCGGGCGTGGAGGTACGGCTCGATCTCGTCGGCCGGGATCCCGTCGCGGATCATCAGGGCGAAGGCGAGGATCCTGCGGGCGCCGTACCAGACCGCTCCGGCCGGGTCGTCGACGAGGCGTTGGGCGCGGCGCAGGGCCGCGGCGAACGCGGCCGGGGGGTCGGCGGGGATCGGGCCGTGGGAGGGGAGGATCACGCGGGGGGCTAGGTCGGCCATCCGCTGGAGGGAGGCGAGGGCGGTGGTGGCCGCGTCGGGGCCGTCGAGCGCGAGCGCGACCCAGCCGACGTCGTAGTCGGACAGCGCGTCCCCGACGACGAGGAGCCGTTCCTCCGGCTGCCACAGGGCCAGGTGTCCGGGGGTGTGGCCGGGGGTGTGGACGACCTCCCAGTCGGCGTCCCCGAGGCGGAGGATGCGTCCGTCGTCGAGCGGTATGTCGACCTCGTACGGGGCGACGGGCTGGTCGAGGTACTCGGCCGCGCAGCAGCCGGGGTCCCGGCGGGTGATCGCCTCGGCCTCCGGGGTTCCGGCGGCGATGGCGGCGCCCCGGGCCTGGAGGAGGGCGTTGCCGCCGACGTGGTCGGAGTGCCAGTGGGTGTTGACGACCAGGTCGACGTGTCCGGCGTGTGCGTGGGCCCAGGCGGCGGTCTCGTCGGCGTGGCCGACGAAGCCGGTGTCGACCAGGGCCGGTTGCCGGCCGTGCAGCAGGAGGGTGTTGGCGTCGGGGAAGGGGCGCTGCCACCACGTCAGCCAGGACGGCAGGGCCGGGGTGGACGCCTCGGGGTTCACGCGGTGGGCCTGTCGACGCGGATCAGGGTCTGCTGGCCGTTGGCGACGAGCTTCCGGGTGCCGTCGGCCTGGACTCCGTGGACCTCCAGCCCGCAGACGGTCAGAGTGCGACCGGACTTGAGGACGGTGCCGATCGCTTCGAGGTGGTCGCCCGCGGCGGGCGCGAGGAGGTTGATCTTGTACTCGACGGTGAGGACATCGGATTCCTCGTCGAACAGCGTGAGCGCCGCGTAGCCGCCGGCGCTGTCCGCGATGGCGCTGGTGGCGCCGGCGTGGACGTAGCCGCGCTGCTGGGTCACCTCGGGGCGGGCCGGGAGCGCGATGTGGACGCGGCCCGGTCCGATGTGGGTGATCCGTGCGCCGAGGTGGGACATCAGGCCCTGCAGGTCGAAGCTGTCCCGTACGCGCTTGCGCACCGCGGGGCTCGCCTGTTCCTGCTGCGTACGGTCTTCCACGCGCGCTCTCCTTCGGGCCGTGTCGGGTGGAGCGGGACGGGTCCCTCAGCCGGCCAGACGTTCCACCAGCAGGAAGGCGCCGATGGCGATCATCATGGCACCGCTGATCCGGGTGACGGCCCGGGCGGCCGAGGGCCGGGTGCTCAGTACCGTGCGGGCCAGGACGCCGACGGAGAGGTAGACGACGGCGCAGGCGGTCAGGTGCATCGTGCTGAGCAGCCCGGTCTGCGCGGCGACGGGCCAGCCCGTCGCGGAGTCGATGAACTGCGGGAACAGCGAGAAGTACAGCAGCAGCGCCTTCGGGTTCAGGCCGCTGATCCCCGCCCCCTTGAGCATGGCCTGGAGGCGGGAGACCTCCGCGCCTCCTCCCGCCGCCGTCGGCACGGCCGGCTGCCGCAGGACGCCCCAGCCCAGCCACAGCAGGTAGCCGGCGCCCACCATGGTCAGTGCGGTGAGTACGGCCGGGGAGCTCGCCACGAGCACCGCCAGGCCCGCGACGGCCACGAGCGCGTAGGCCGCGTGCCCGACGATCAGCCCGGTCACGGCCGGGACGACCGAGCGCCCCCGCAGTCCGGCGGAGATCGCGTAGGCCCAGTCCGCGCCCGGGGTGAACACCAGCAGCAGGTCCACGGCCAGGAAGGCCGCCAGTGTCGTCGTGTCCATCGATGGTTCCCTCTCGCACTCTCTTCTTACGGAGGGAAGGCTAGGTCGGATGGGCCCGAAGGTGTTTGCGTCTTTACCCCATGATCGCGCGATGTGAGGGAGAATCTTCTCCATGGACGCCATGGACCGGAAGATTCTTACCGAGCTGCAGCTCGACGGCCGCCTGACGATCACCGAGCTGGCCGCCCGGGTGCAGCTCAGCGTCTCGCCCTGCCATCGCCGACTGCGCGACCTCGAGCGCGAAGGCGCCATCCGCGGCTACCGCGCCGTCGTCGATCCGGCCGCCGTCGGCCTGAACTTCGAGGCTCTCGTCTTCGCGACCCTGCGCTGGGAGGACGCCGACACGGTCACCGCCTTCGAAGAGGCCGTCTCCGCCGTCCCGCACGTGCTGCAGGCCCAGCGCCTGTTCGGCGAGCCCGACTACCTCCTGCGGGTCGCGACCGCCGACCTGGCCGCCTTCCAGGAGCTGTACGACCGGCAGCTCGCCCGGCTGCCCGGGGTCCAGCGCCTGACCTCCACCCTCGTCATGAAGCACGTCATCGACGACCGCCCTCTGCCGGAGTAGCTCCGCCCCAAGGGCGCCCACCCGGCCCCGGGGAAGGGCGGCCTCGGCGTCGGTCGGCGTACGTGCCCGCGTTCAGTCGGCGTACGTGCGGGCGGGCAGCCTGCGTTCGGCCTGCGGGGGGACCGTGAGGGCAAATCCGTGGTTCGCGGCAACGGCGCGGGTGTGGTCGACCGAGAGCGAACCGTGCCGTTCGAGGGTCAGCGCGGGCAGGCCCGAGCGGCCGAAGCCGGCGGTGCGGTGGAAGGACAGCACCGTCGTCGACATCGCCCCGTGGTGCGGGTGGCGGCGGCGGGCGGCGGCCTCGTCGTCATGGGCGAGGATCCGGACGTCCGGCTCGTGGCCGAAGTCCGTGCTCACGCCCTCGGCGCGCCAGTGGGCCGGTTCGTGCTCCGCCCCGGTCCGATGGCGGGAACGGTTCACCGAGGTGATGGAGAGGAATCCGGCGCCGGTGCGGTCGAGGGCCTCGGCGAGGAAGGCGTTGGACGGGCAGCGGTAGCCGGGGCCGATCAGCTGCACGGTGGTCACGCCGTCCTGGACGGCCGACAGATGGGGAGGGATACGGGCCGAGGCGGGCCCCCGGAAGCCGAACGGCCCGAGCACGAACAGCTCCTCCACGAGGTCCTCGACCTGCCGGCGCGGAAGCTCGGACGGCAGCCGGGTCCAGTCGAAGACGGATCCCACGTGCTCGCGGACGGTCGTGACACTGCCGACCTGACCGGCCGGGCGGCCCTTCATCCGGTTGACGCGCTCGACGACCTCCCGGTCGGCGCGGGCCGTCAGCGCGTAGAAGTTGCCGAAGCCGTGCGCCACGGCGGCGCCTTCGCCCAGCGCTTCGGCCGCCCTCCGTACGTCTCCGATGTCGCCCAGGATCAGCCCGCCCCCGGTCGTGCTCGTCCGTCGTCCGCTCACCGCACACCTCCACATGTCGTCGTCGACGACCGGGCAACGATCCGATCCCTCACCGGTCACCCGGCGGGCCGCCGTACAGGGGGTCGGGCGGAGGTGTGGCGGTGGAGCGTGACGGTGCCGTCAGCGGACGGGTCGGGGCAGGCGCACGCGGACGAGGGTCGTCTCCACGCCGCTGTCGACCAGGCGGCCGGCCGCGTCGAAGGCGGCGGGGCCGTCCGTCATCCCGAAGTCGTTGTCGTTGAGCAGGACGAGGGTCGAGCGGCCTTCCAGGGCGATGCCCTCGATCTTGCCGGGGACGCCTTCGACGGTGTTCAGGTCGAGGACCAGGCGCTTGGCGAGGACCGGGGCGGTCTTCGCGGCCTCGTCGTCGAGCTGCTCCAGGGTGGGGGTCGCCGGGGTGTCCCAGGTGGTGCCGAGGATGTCGGAGCCGCGGCGGAGGCGGACCTCGTACACGCGGGAGGCCTTGTCCGTGCGCTCCTGGACGAGGAGGCGGTCGCCGCCCAGCGCGACCAGGGCGGAGATCTTGAGCTCGGAGGTCTTGGTCTGGCCGGGCTCGACGACCTCGACCGGGTCGAAGCGGTACGCGTACTCGGCGGTGACGCGGTTCTGGCGGGGGGAGAAGCGCAGCAGGCGTGTGGTGCGGGAGTTCTCGCCGGTGGCCTTGTCGGGGTTGAGCAGCGGGCTCTGCAGGGCCATGACCAGATCGCCGCCGGGGAGCAGCGCGAGGCCCTCGAAGCCGCGGTTGATCTTGCGCTGGAGGAAGATCGACGGGAGTGACTCGATCACCGGGTAGTCGGCGCCGGTGAGGCCGAGGCCCTCGGGGACGTGGCGGGCGAGGACCCGGCCCTTCGCGGAGACGTGCACGAGCGAGGGGCCGTACTCGTCCACGAGCCAGAAGCTGCCGTCCCGGTCCCGCACGATGCCCTCGGTGTCCAGGCCGTTCGGGTCGTACGCGAGCGGGGTGGAGGCGTCGTACGTGTACGGGGCCTCGTCGCGGCCGGCCTGGTTGGGCAGGCCGGTCACGGGGGCGCCGGACGCCGTGGTGAGGGGGAGGGACTTCAGGACCTGGACGCGGCCGCCGACCGCGCGGATCTTCACGATGGCCGGGTCGAAGCCGGGCACCGGGAACGTCCGGCGCTTGTCCTTGCCGACGGCTATCTGGCCGTTGGGGCCGCGGTCGGTGACCGTCCAGTACTCGCCGGGCCGTTCCGCCGGGTACAGGTCACTGCCGATTCCGCCGAGGTCGACGCCCCGGTCGTCGCCGACGCTGCCGGGCAGCAGCTTGTTGCTGAACGCGGCGAGCGGGATGTCGGGCAGGGTCGAGGTGGAGACGACCCGCGCGGTGGAGCCGTGGTGCGCCGGGGTCGCGTCGGCCGTCCCCACCACCACCGAGAGCGCGAGTGCGGCGGAGACGGGAAGCACCACGGCGGCGGGCCGGCGCAGGAGACGCGGATTCAATCTGAACTCCTTGGACACGTACGGGCGGGTGAGCGCGGGCCCATCGTGCGGTTCCGCGCGCAACGCCCGGCCACGCGCTCACGACGTACCGGTGAGCCCTGGGTGAACGCGCGTCTCCTGCGGCCGGGGGGTGATCAGTAGCGGTCGAGGATCAGCTGCGTCTTGAGGATGTCGCCGTGGTGGAGCCAGCCGTTCGTCTCCGCGAGCGCGATGGCGTCCTCGTGCAGCTCGGCCGCGTCGGCGTACGAGTCGGTCTTGAACGACAGCTCGACGACGTACTCCGTACCCGTGCCGCCCGCTCCGACGACCGGCAGCACCTCGATGCTCGCGTCGTCCGAGGGGCCCCAGGCGCCGCCGTACACCTTCGCGGTCACCGGGCCGTGGGCGCGGGAGGCCTGGAGCGTGTTCTTGCCCCAGTCGGCGCTGCCCCAGTCCTCCAGCTTGCCGGGGATGTCGTTGACGAGCCAGGTGCGGCCGGTCGTGCTCGTCGGCATCGCCGTGCCCGAGTAGCCGCTCGCGCTGTGGCTCTTCTCGGTGCTGAAGCTGAGGGTCTGCTTGGCGTAGCCCCAGTCGATCTCGGCCTCGTAGTTGGTGTCGCCGCTGTCGAAACCGGCGGCGTTGGCCGCGGTGAGGGCGGCGTCGATGTCCCCGCCGGTGACGGGGAACCGCTTCTTGTACGTCTCCTCGAACGAGGACCCGCTCTTGTGTCGGAGGCGGACGCTCCACCCGGCGGCGTCGAGGGCCAGGCCGTCCGTGTCGTAGTAGCTGTACGAACGAGCCTTGGCCGAACCGGTGATCCCGAAGGCCGACTTGACCGCCGCGCTCGGGGCGTGGGCCGAGTCGAGCGCCGCCGCGGTGAGGTTGATCTTCACCTCGTACGTCGGTACGGCGTTGGCGGCGGCGTACGCCGGCGAGGTCGGGGCGAGGAGCGCGACGGCGACGGCGAGGGCGAGGGCGGTACCGCCGGCGGCCGGGCGCGTGGCCCGGAAGGTGAAGGTCATGCCGGTGATCGTCACGAGGCCGGGTGAGGGCCGGGTGAGGCTCGCGTGACACCGGGGCGTGGAGCCGGTGAACCGGCGGCGCCGCGCTCCGCTCAGCGCAGCAGCAGGTTCGCGCCCACGTCCTCCGGGACGGCCTCGCGGACCGGGGTGCTGTCCGGGCCCGGGACGCGCATGCCCGGGATCGGGGTCCGCGTGGTGCGGTGGAGCAGGACCGTGCCGTCCTGACGCCAGACCTCCGTGTAGCCGTGGGCCAGGAGGAGTTCGGCCCGCGCCGCCTGGTCGTCCGTCGAGGCGAAGGGGAACGTCCTGTTCTCCACCCGCAGGAGGACCCAGTCCGCGCCCCGTGGCACCGCGTCGGCGATGACCACGTGCGTACGGGCCGTCAGGCGGGGGGCGATGGTGTTGTCCGCCTCCACCGTCGCCCCGTCCGGGATCTGTTCCGCCGCCGTGGCGAGCGGGCGCTTGTCCGGGCTGGGCGTCCAGAAGTCCGGGCGGACGAGGAGCCCGAGGCCGAGGACGACGGCCGCCGCCGAGGAGAGGACGAGCGCGGTGAGCGCCCACCGCCGCGCCGCCGTACGGCGGTTCCGGTGAAGGCGGGCGAGGGTCTCCAGGGACGCCGTGACGAGGATCGGCCACAGGAACGCGTCGTAGTGGTTGATCACCGGCCAGTGGTTCGGGTTGTCGGAGAGGACCCGCTCCGCGAGGAGGGGCACGGCGAGGAGGAAGGTCGGCGAGCCGAGCGGCAGCAGGGCCAGGGTGCCCAGGATCCAGGCCAGCATCGCGACCTTGACGAAGGGGGTGACGGAGACCTGGAGCAGCACCCACGGGGCCGTGAGGACGTGGGTCAGCGCCGCACCCGGGTCGGCGCCGAGGCTGCCGTACGACCAGTAGTAGCCCTCCGGGCCGCCCATCGCGGGCAGGAACCAGGTGATCGCGAGGGCGGAGACCAGGGGGCCCACGAGGGCCAGCGCGACGCCCGCCGCCCGGCCCGTCCGGTCACCCGCGCGGTGCGCCCGTACCGCCAGGACCAGGCCGAACGCACCGGCCACCAGCCCCATGTCCTCCTTCGTCGCGCACAGCAGAAGCGCCCAGCAGGCCGCCGCCCCGTACCGGCGGGCGAGTCCCCGCTCCAGCATCAGGAGGGTGAACGGCACCGCGAAGGCCACCTCGTGGAAGCCGTTGTAGGAGGAGTTGAGGAGCGGCCAGCCCACCGCGTACACCAGCCCGCCCAGGTCGGCGGCCCGGCGCACGACCAGCGGGTCGGCGCCCGCGAAGCAGTGCCGCGCGATGCGCCGGACCACCGGCACCCCGACCGCGAACAGCGCGGCCTGGGCGAAGAGGAGGACCCGCGGGTCGTCCCACACCCAGTACAGGGGCGCGAGGAGCGCGAGCACCGGCGTGAAGTGGTCGCCCAGCAGCGAGAAGCCGGGCGGGAACTCGTGGTGCACGTTCTTGATCGGCGACCTCGGCAGCTCGAAGTGCGCGTACGCGCGCACGGCCTGGTCGAAGATCCCGAGGTCGAAGCCCGTGAGCCGCAGGGCCGTCCAGGACTGCATCCCGAGGCCGAAGCAGACGAGGAAGCAGAGCAGGGTGAGGGCCGCGCCCCGACCAAGCCGGAACGGAGAGGGAGACGGGGCCGGAGACGCCGAGCGGGACGGAGGCGGCTCCGGCGTCCGTATATGTGCCGAGGGCGCGGTCGTCGTCGTGGTCGTGGTCGATCCCATGAAGGGGGACGCTACGTGTTCCGCTCGGCCGGGCGCGAGAATCGGCCCATGGTGATCACCGCGCGCTCCCTCAACCGCTCAACCCTCGCACGCCAGTTGCTCCTCGAAAGGGCTCCGGTCGATGTCGAGGAGGCCCTGCGGCGGGTCGTCGCCCTCCAGGCGCAGCTGCCCGGTTCGCCGTACGTGGCGCTGTGGAACCGTGTCGCGGGCTTCGAACCGAGCCTGCTCGACGGGGCGGTGGAAGGGTTCCGGGCGGTGCGGTCCACGCTGATGCGGCTCACGCTGCACCTGGTGCACGTCGAGGACTACCGGGCGTTCCGGGAGGGCATGGAGCCGACGCTGCGCGGTTCGCGGCTCGGCGACCACCGGTTCAGGGCGGCCGGGTTCACCCCGGCCGACGCCGACGCGCTGCTGCCCGGGCTCCTCGCGTACGCCGAGCGGGCGCGGTCCGGCGCCGAGATGCTGAGCCGTCTCGAAGTGGACCGCGGCGGTCCCGTGGAGTCCGTGGCCTGGCGTCTGATCCGGCAGTACGCGCCGCTGTGGCACGCCCCGACGGGGCCGCCGTGGTCGTACGGCACGGCGCAGTCCTTCGTCACGGCGGACGAACTGCCGGAGCGCACCGATCCGGACGCGGTCGCCGCGGGCCTCGCGGAGCTCGTCCGGCGCTATCTGGAGGGCTTCGGGCCGGCGTCGGTGGCGGACATCGCGCAGTTCTCGATGACGCAGCGGGGCCGGGTGCGCAAGGCGTTGGCGGCGCTCGACGGCCGCATCGACGTCCTGGAGGGACCTGAGGGAACGATCCTGTACGACGTGCCCGGGGCCGCCAGGCCCGACGGGGACGTGCCCGCCCCGCCCCGGCTGATGGCCATGTGGGACAGCATCCTGCTGGCGTACGCGGACCGCGGCCGCGTCATCCCGCCCGAGTACCGCAAATCGGTGATCCGCGTGAACGGCGACGTCCTGCCGACGCTGCTCGTCGACGGGTACGTCGCCGGGGTCTGGCGGCCCGTCGACGGCGGGATCGAGGCCTCGGCGTTCCGGCCGCTCCCGGCGGGCGTCTGGGCGGAGCTGGCCGGGGAGGCCGAGGCGCTCGGCTCGTTCCTGGCGGGCCGGGATCCGCTGGTCTACCGGCGCTTCGACCACTGGTGGACCAAGGGGCTGACGGTGGCGGAGACGGAGGTGTTCCCCACGCGCTGACCCGCGCGCCGCCCCGCCGCCACCGGTCGCCACCGGTCGCCGGCGCCGGCCACCTCGCCATTGCCAGCCACCGGGACTGCACATACATTCGTGCCGACACCACCTACGGACCGGGATGCTCGTCAGTCCCGGGGCGGTCCGCCGTTCACGGGCCGGACGGCGGGGGGCGGACCTTCGGGACGACGGTTCGCCGGACGCCGGGCGTACGGGATATCCGTATCCGCGTACCCGCAGGAGCTGAGCAGCACATGAGCAAGCACGTCCTGGCACAGAACCAGTACGGCAAGGCCGAGAACCGCATCGTCACGGTCACCCGCAAGGGCAACGACGGCGCGTGGCACGAGATCCGCGACCTGAACGTGTCGGTGGCGCTGCGCGGTGAGTACCGCGACGTCCATCTGACCGGTGACAACGGCAACTGCCTGCCCACCGACACCACCAAGAACACGGTCTACGCCTTCGCCAAGGAGCACGGCGTCGACTCCCCCGAGGCCTTCGGCATCCTCCTCGCCCGGCACTTCGTGACCTCGCAGCCGGTCATCCACGAGGCGCAGATCCGGATCGAGGAATACGCCTGGGAGCGGATCTCCGTACCGACGCGCAAGGAGCAGCACTCCTTCGTGCGCAAGGGCCAGGAGGTCCGCACCGCGCAGATCACCTACTCGGAGACCACCGGGCTCCAGGTCCTCTCGGGTCTGAAGGACCTGACGGTGATGAACTCGACGAACTCCGAGTTCCACGGCTTCATCAAGGACAGGTACACGACGCTCCAGGAGGCGTACGACCGGATCCTCGCCACCAAGGTGACCGCCCGCTGGGCGAACTCGGCCCCGGCTGCGGCGGACGCGGAGCACGACTGGGACCGCTCGTACGACAAGGTGCGGCGCCACATGCTGGAGGCGTTCGCGGAGACGTACAGCTACTCGCTCCAGCAGACCCTGCACGCGATGGCCGACCGGGTCCTCGACCATGTGTCCACGGTCAACGAGGTCCGGCTCAACCTCCCGAACAAGCACCACTTCCTCGTGGACCTGGAGCCGTTCGGGCTGAAGAACGACAACGAGGTGTACTTCGCCGCCGACCGGATGTACGGCCTGATCGAGGGGACGATCCACCGTGACGGCGTGCAGCCGGTGATCGCGACCAGCGACTGGATCACCGCGTAGGGCACCACCACGTGAAGATCACCGCCTAGGGATCACCACGGCCTGGCCGTCTCGACTCCCAGCCATACGGCTCCGAGTCCGACGGCCAGGCTCCCCGCCACGTTCAGCACCGCGTACCCCTTCGCCCCGTCCTCGTACAGCTTCAGCGTCTCGTACGAGAAGGTGGAGTACGTGGTGAGGGCGCCGCACAGACCGGTGCCGAGCAGCAGGTGCAGCCGCTCCGAGGAGACGCCGGTGAGCAGGCCGAGCACGAACGAGCCGACGACGTTCACAGCGAACGTGCCCCAGGGAAGGCCGAGTCCGAAGCGGGCCTTCGCGATCCGGTCGGTGAGATAGCGCAAGGGTGCGCCGACGGCCGCGCCCGCCACGACCAGGAGCCAGTTCACGCCGGTGTCACCCGGACCGGTACGACCGCCCGCGTGACGGCGACCCCCGACCATACGGCGGCGAGGGCGACGAGCAAGGTCGCCCCCAGGTAGAGAAGGCCCCGGGTGGCGTCGCCCGCGGCCAGCAGCCGCTGGATGTCGAGCGCGTACGTCGAGAAGGTGGTGAAACCCCCGCAGAACCCGGTGGCCAGGAAGGGCCGGAGCAGCGGATGGGGAGCCACGCGGACGCGGGTCTCGGTGAGCAGCACCATGAGGACGCCCAGCAGCGCGCAGCCCGCCGCGTTCACCGCGAGGGTCGTCCAGGGGAAGGCGTGGACCGGGGTCGGCCAGACGAGCGAGGCGCCGTAGCGGGCGGTCGCGCCGAGGGCCCCGCCGGCGGCGACGGCCCCGACGACCCGTAGCTCTCCGCGCGTTCCCATGCCCCGAAGCCTACGGGTACGGGGCGCGGCGGACGTCGAAGTGCGAGGCGCACAGGCGCGGTTCCCGGCCTGGGGCATTAACCGGTAGCCGGCCCGTGCGGCCTCGCTCTGCGATGGTCCGGCCACTCCCTGCGACGGGTCAAAGCGGTGCCTGTGAGTCTGTCAGATCCCCCCTCGGGGTATTCCGGAGGACTATCCAGGGGGCTGGGGTCGGGTCGTGGAGGCCGCCGTGACCTGGGGTGATGTAGGGGGAGGTGGTCCGGCCACCATTCGGCGGCCGATTCGGGTGCCGGGTACACCTCGTCCCGGGGGGCGGGGACGGGCGACGGTGGTGGAGCAGCGGGAGGGAGCTGCGCAACCTTCGGGCAGGAGTGTCGTGAGTACATCCACCAAGCGCAGGGCCACCACCGGGGCCGTCTCGTCCTTGACGGTTCCGCTGAGCGTCGCCACGCCCGTCGGTGCGTCCGGTGCGGGCGAGGAGGCCTACGCCGAGCTGTGTTCCGCGCTCTTCTCCGGCTTCCCGCGCCGTGACCAGCGTCTGAAGGCCGAGCAGTACCTGTACGGCCTGCTCACCGCGCAGGGCCGCAAGTCGATCCGGAACATCGCCGCGCAGATAGGGGGGCCTGCCGCCGAGCAGAGCCTGCACCACTTCGTCTCCAGCTCCACCTGGGACTGGCAGCCCATGCGGGCCGCTCTCGCCCGGTACCTGGAGCGGAACAGCTGCCCGCAGGCCTGGGTGGTCCGGCCGATGCCGATCCCGAAGGCCGGGGAGCACTCGGTGGGCGTGGACCGGCGTTTCGATCCGGAGCGCGGTCAGGTCTTCCACGGCCAGCAGGCGTTCGGGGTGTGGTTCGCGAGCGACGAGCTGAGCGTCCCGGTCAACTGGCGGCTGTTCCTGCCGGACCCGTGGGTGAACGACCGCACGCGGCGCGACCGCGCGGAGGTTCCCCAGGAGGCCGGCGAGGAGACGCTGGAGGAGTGCGCGGTCGCCGCGGCGCTCGACACCGCCCGCTGGACGGACGTCACCCGCAAGCCGGTGCTGCTCGACATCCGCGGTGGCGCGGGCCGTGCGGCGCTCACCCGGCTCGCCGGGGCCGGGGTGCCGGTCGTGGCGCGGATCGGTCCGGCCTCCCGGCTGGCGATCGCGGACCGCGCGCTGCCGGGCTTCGGCGCGGGGCCGCTCTCGGCGGTGCAGATCCTGGAGTCGCTCAAGGGCCTGCGCAGGCCCGTGAGCTGGGTGGACACGGTGGCCGGTGTGCGGACCTCGCGGACCTCGCTCGCCACGGCCGTACGGGTCGCGCTGCCCACGCCGGGCGGGGAGCGGATGCGTCCCCTGGTGCTGCTCGGCGAGTGGGACGACCCGCGACGGGCCCCGGCCCGGGTGTGGATCAGCGATCTGACCCACTCCCCCGTCGGCTCCCTGCTGCGGCTGACCAAGCTCGCGCGCCGGGTGGAGCGGGACTTCGTGGAGGTCGGCGAGGGGGCGGGGCTGCGGGACTTCGTGGGCCGCTCGTTCCGCGGCTGGCACCGTCACATCACGCTGGCCTCGGCGGCCCACGCGGCGACGCTCCTGGGCTCGTCGGAGTGGGACGCGGCCTACGACTCCGGGTACGCGTCGAGGCGCTCGGCGAGCTGACCGCACGTCGACCCGCCCGGCCGATCAGGCCCTAAGGGGCGGCCGGGCGGGTCGGGTCGGCGGTGGCGCGGCCGCGGGCGAGGACCTCGCGGGTGCGCTGGAGGCGCAGGGCGAGCTGGACTTCCAGGACCTGGCCCGGCTTCTGCCACTCCGGGCCGAGGAGTTCGCCGATCCGCTCCAGGCGGCGCGAGACCGTGTTGGGGTGGACGTGCAGCGCCTCGGCCGCGTTGGTCGGGCTGCCGCCGGAGGCGAAGTACGCCTCCAGGGTGCGCGTGAGGTCGGTGAACCGCTCGGCGTCGTAGTCGAGTACGGGCCCGATCGCCCCCTCGACGAAGCCCTCCACGTCGTGGTCGTCGGAGAGCAGCAGGCCGAGGAAGCCCAGGTCGTTCACGGAGGCGGCCGAACCGGTGCCGCCGAGGGCGCTCATCGCGTCGAGGCAGCGCCCGGCCTCCAGGTGCATCCGGCCGACGCCGTCCGGGCTCGTGGCGGGTCCGGCGGCGGCGACGGAGACGGGGTGGCCGAGCAGCGGGGACAGTTCGGCGGCGACGGCCTTGGCGGCGGCGGAGGCGTCGATGCCGGGGAGCAGCAGCACGATGCAGCCGCCCTGCACGGTCTTCAGCCCGGAGAGACGGTAGGCGTACGAGGACGCCCACACGACGGCCCGGCCCTGCTCGCCGCCCTCCGGTCTGGCCAGCACGAGGACGTGCGGTCTGCGCAGGTCGACGCCGAGCCGGCGGGCCCGCTGGGCGATCTGCTGCGGCGCGTGCGGCGGGTCGGCGATGAGCTCGTCGCGTACGGGTCCCTCGGCGACGGCGGTGGAGCGCCGCATGAGGAGGAGGAAGGCGACGGACTGGGCGGCGAGTTCGAGGAGCCGCTCGTCCTCGCCGGTGAGTCCGCTGGCGGCGCGGATCACCAGACCGCCGAGGTCCTCGGAGCCCGCGATGACCGGTGCGACCCAGGTGTCGTCGTCGGCGGGGACCGGGCGGCGGCGGGCGTGCGCGTCGAGCGAGGCCTTGGCGACGGCCTCCTCGTCGAGGCCGGGGATGTCGCCGCCGGCGAGGGCGCGGCCGCCCTGGTCGCGGATGAGCACCGTCGCGTCGAGGGCGTCGCCCGCGGCCTTGGCCACGTTTCCCAGGTCGCCGCCCGCGAGGACGAGGTTCATGATGCGGCTGTGGGCCTCGCTGACGTGCCGCATCCGGGTGAGGCTGGTCCGTACGCGGGAGCTGTCCCGCTCCAGTTCGGAGACCTCGGCGCGGGTCCGGTCGAGGAGTCCGGCCTTCTCGACGGCGAGCGCGGCGAGGTCGGCGAGCGCGGCGAGCAGGCCGAGCTCCTCGGAGGTGTGGTCGCGGACGCGCCGGTCCGCCCCGTAGAGCACGCCGATCACGGCGTCACCGCTGCGGAGCGGGGCGGCCATGATGGCGTGCAGTCCCTCGCCGCGGACGGCGGCCTCGGCGGCCTCGTCGAAGGCGGGCGCGTGGACGCCGGCGTCGAGCGAGCCCGAGGGGGCGAAGCGCTCGTCGGCGAGGTAGTCGGCGGTCCAGACGGGCTCGCCGTGGAGCTGGACGGCGCCGCCGAGTCCGTACCCCTCGGCGATCCTGAACCCGGGGGCGAGGCGCGGTCCGGCCGTCCGGCCGGGGCCGTCGAGTCCGGTGCGGGCGCCGTCGGTGGTGTGGACGTAGCAGCTGCCGTGCGCTCCGCGCAGGGTCACGAACGCCATGTCGAGGCCGAGGAGCCGGCGGGTGCGGCGCGTGATGACGCGGAGCAGGCTGTCGAGGTCGTACGAGAAGGTCAGGTCGCGCGCGGTGTCGGTGAGGGCGGTGAGTCCGGCCTCGCGGCGCGCGTCGTCCTCGTGTCCGGCGCGGACCTCGCCGGCGAGCTTCACGGCCCGCTCCAGCTGTTCGAGTCCCTCGCCGGACAGACCGGCCAGGCGGGCCTCGTCGAGGAGCGTCTCGAAGTGTGCGGACGGTGCCTGTCCGGCGAGCAGTTCGAGGACCGTGAGCAGCGCGTCGGCACCGCCGGTCGCGTCCGCGCCGTGCGAGGTCATGGTCTCCACCCCCGTAGTAGAGCGTTGTAAGGCACGTCGACGAGAGGCCGACGGATCCGTCCTGCCCGCCGAAGCCCGTCCGGCTTCGGGAGTCCGTCGACATCGTCCCGCCGCACGTCCACAACGGCGACCTGACGTACTTCGTTCCCGGAACCCGTGTGATCCCTCAGACGAGGGAGCCCACGGGGACGGGGCGGGGCCGGACAGGGCTGTACTGGGCGGGTATGTGGGCGGGTATGTGGGCGGGCGCGTACGCGGCCGTCCGGGTGGCTGCCCAGGCCGGCGCGTGGGTGTCGAAGACGGAGCGGCCCGCGGTGTTCCGCACGGTCAGGACCGAGCGGTGGAGCCGGCGCAGGCGCGCGGAGGGTTCCGTGCCGCTCTCCCCCGCGAGCGCCGCCCGCAGCCGCTCGTAGGCGGTGAGGGCCTCGTCGTGGTGGCCGCAGCGCAGCAGGGCGACCAAGTAGTGGGCGTGGAGGGCTTCGTTGGTGCGGTAGCGGGCGACGAGCCCGGAGAGCTCGGAGACCAGCTCGGCGTGGTGGCCGAGGCCGAGCTGGGCCTCGATCCACTGGTCGAGGACGCTCAGGCGGGAGGCTTCGAGGCGCTCGATCTCGCGCCGGAGCCGGGGGCCGGCCGCGACGCCGGCGTACGGCTCGCCGCGCCACAGGGCGAGGGCCTCGCCGAGGCGGAGCGCAGCGCGCGTGAGGTCGCCCGCCTCCATGGCCCGGTAGCCGGCGCCGGCGGCGCGCTCGAACTGCCAGACGTCGTGGACGCCGCCGCCGGTGTCGAGGCGGTAGCCGCCGGGCTGGGAGACGAGGACCGCGTCGGCGGTGCGCCGGTCGGACCAGCCCGGACGGTTTTCGGCCGGGTTGTCGTCGCAGATCAGCGCGGCCGCGATGAGTCTTCGCAACTCCGCTATGTGAGACTGGAGTTCGGCCCGGGCGCCGCGCGGGGCGCCCGAGGGCCAGAGCTCCTCGGTCAGGACCGTCACGGGGACGACCTGGTCGGCACTGGCGGTGAGCAGGGCGAGCAGCTGCCTCGGTGCGGCTGCCGTCGGGGTGATGGACACGCCGTTCTCCCGTACCGACAGTCCCCCCAGGATCCGGACGTCCACCTTGCCCCCTCAGTGCCTGTGCGGTGTCTGCGCGCGGGATGACCCTCGTTGATTAGAAAAGACCCCCGTAGGCATGTCAATAAGAAACCGCAGGGTACGGAAACCTGACCCGTGATATCGGGGTGCTTCACCCCATTTGAGGGGATATTTCGGCGTCAGGTTTTCGTCACTGGCTTAGACCTTTACCCCCCGAAGGACTGTTTCAGGACTCGGGGGTACGCTTTCGAAGAGGCCTTACGGATGTCGGAGGGGTCCTCAAGCGCTACTTCGCGCCAGAAACCGGCCGGTGGGTACGGTTCAGAGGACAGCGGCGGCGGTGAGCAGCCCGAACGCGACGACGATCAGCGCCGTGCGGATCAGGTGGAATCCGTTCCACCGCTTCTCGAAGGCGGCGCGCACCGCCGAGGGGTCCTCCCCCGCGCCGCCCGGGCGCTCCGACCCGGCGAGGGCCACGTTCAGCGGGACGTTCCCGACGACGGTGACCAGGTGGTTGAGGGCCGCGCACACGAGCCCCGCCAGGACGAGCCACTTCTGGGTGTCCGTGCGTCCGTCGGCGGGGACGAGGAAGGCGGCGGCGGGGAACGCGACGACGCCGAGGAAGACGAGCAGGAACACGGCCCTGGGCACGCATTCGTTGATCCGGCGCATCGCCGAGACGAACTCGGCGTCCGTCAGGCGGGCGAGAGCGGGCATGATCCCGGTCTGGAAGATCAGCAGGAAACCGGCGTAGAGCCCGGTGCAACCGACGGCGAGGGCGAGCAGCAGGGTGGCCATGCGGCCATTCTGTCCCGCCACCCGCCCCGCGCGTCAGCTGTACGGGTCACCCGACCTCAACTCTCCCTCGCGGGAGCCTCCTTCGCCCAGCTCCGCGGCTGCGCCGAACAGCCGCAGGGCCTGCTCGATCGACTCGGCGAGCTCCCGGACCACCGCCGATCCCGAACGGGCGGCGATCGCCTCGGCCCGCTCACCGAGCACCCGCAGCCCCGGGTCGCCCGGCAAGTCGCCCCCGCGCAGCGCGTCCGCGAAGTAGGCGGTGATCGCGGTCAGTTGGAGGCTGTCGTGGCCGCCGTCCCACAGTCCCGCGCCGAGCGCCTCGATCGCGACCGTGCCGGAGCGCTCGTGCGGCGCCCGGGTCGCGGGGTCGAGCCAGCGGACCGTGGCGGTGGCGACCCGGCCCGTCGCACCCGGGCGGGTCTTCACCGCGTACAGCGCGGTGACGGTGTGACCGGCGCCGACCTCGCCGCCGTCCACCCGGTCGTCGCGGAAGTCCTCGTCGGCGACCTCCCGGTTCTCGTAGCCGATCAGCCGGAAGCTCTCGACGGTCCGCCGGTCGAAGGCGACCTGCGCCTTGGCGTCCCGCGCGCGCAGCTCGACATGGGCGGGCAGCTGGTCGACGAAGACCTTCCGGGCCTGCTCGGAGGTGGAGACGTATGTCGTGTGGCCGTCGCCCTTGTCGGCGAGGCTCTCCATGAACGCGTCGCCGTAGTCGCTGCCCACCCCGACGCCGAAGAGCGTGATCCCGTGGGCCCTGCGCTCCTCGTCGATGCGGCGGAGGATCCCGTCCGCATCGGTCTCGCCGGTGTTGGCGAGGGCGTCGGAGAGCAGCACGACCCGGTTGGTGGCGCCCTCGCGGCGGCCTTCGACGGCGACGTCGTAGCCGGTGCGGACGCCGGCCTCTACGTTGGTGGACGAGGTCGTCGCCAGGGACGCCACGACCTCGCGGATCCGGCCCCGGGCCTCTCCGACGCGAGTCATGGGCAGCCGGGTCTCCGCCTCGTCGCTGAAGGTGACGAGGGCGATCGAGTCGTCGTCGCGGAGCTCGTCGGCGAGCAGCCCGAGGGACTCCTTGACCAGGTCGAGGCGGCCGGGCTCGTCCATCGAGCCGGAGATGTCGACGACGAAGGTGAGGGCGGCGGGCGGGCGTTCACCGCTCCGGTCCGCGCCGCGGGTGGCGAGCCCCACCCGGACCAGCGACCAGCCGTCCCGGCCGGTGCGGGCGCCGTCGAGGCTCACGCCGAAGCCGTTGTCCGTCGGACGCGGGTAGTCGGGGCGGAAGCTGTTGACGAACTCCTCGGGCCGCACGGTCGTCGGATCGGGCAGCCGGCCCTCGGCGAGGGTGCGGCGGGCGTAGCCGTACGAGGCGGTGTCCACGTCCAGGGCGAAGGTGGAGAGGTAGTCGGGAGCGGGGGGCCTGGTGCGCTGCTCGCCCTCCTCGGGCGCGGGCGCGTCGGCCCCCGGGGTCGCCGTTCCGGGGGCGACGTACCCGGGCTTCGTGGCCCCGCCGCCACCGGAGGTGCCCGGTGCGGTGCGGCCGCCCTCGGCGCGCGACGCGTCCTTGGTCTCGCCCGACGCGCCACAGCCGCCGACGGCCAGTCCGACGGCGAGCAGCCCCGCGATCGTGGCCCCGAACCGGGCCCTGCGGCGGTCGTTCGCCGCCTCGTTCTGTCGACTCATGTCATCTCCCCCTCTTCGTACGGCACTTGTGAATGTGACGAACGAAGGCGCCGGAAGGAGCAGTCGGATGAGTTGCGGATGGATCTCGATGTGACAACGGCGACCGGCGCGGACGAGGGTGGCATGGATTCGCCATCCTTTTCAACAGGGCTTGTCACCGTGTGCAGTCGCGTGCGTACATGGAGTGGACATCGATCGGGCGGGGGTGGTCAGCGGTGGCAGAGAGCGCGGGCTCCGTGATGCTCGCCCGCTCGGCGATGAACCGGGCCGCGACCGAGGGACAGCGGCCCGCGGGGCGCCCGGTCCGGGGCGCGCGGCGCATCAGCGCCGCGCTCGCCGGGCTGGCCGCTTCCGCCCGGCACGAGCTGCTCACCTTCGACGACCCCGTCGCCTCCGCGGGCTGTGCGATCCCCGGGCCGTTCCTGGAGCTGGCGGGAGCGTGCATGCGGGCCGCGGCGGAGCGGGCCGAAGAGGTCCGGCGGATCGTGCCGCGCCATGCCCTGCCCCGGCTGGAGAGCGGGCTCGGGATTCCCGGCCGGGCCCGGTTCGCGGACGCGATCCCGTTCAAGATGATCGTCGTGGACCGGACGGTGGCGGCGGTCCCGCTCGACCTGGAGCTGCTGTACAACGGCCTGCTGCTGATCCGCGACCCGGTGGTGGTGCAGGCCCTCGTCCGGGCGCACCACGCCTGCTGGGCGGCGGCCGAGGAGCTGACGTACGTACCGCCGCCGCCTCCCCCGCCGCGGGATCTCGCGCCGCAGTTGCGGCCGGTCCTCGACGCGCTCCTGTCGGGGCTCACGGACGAGGCGGCGGCGGCCCGGCTCGGCATGTCGGCGCGGACGTACAGCCGCCGGGTGGGCGAGCTGATGGCCGCCCTCGGCACGACGAGCCGCTTCCGCGCGGGCGCGGAAGCGGCTCGAAGGGG
>NZ_BJMN01000040.1 GCF_006539185.1 Streptomyces gardneri | reverse complement strand
AGCGTGTCTCCTTGATCTGCTCGTCGGTTGATCAGATGTGTCAGTCCGGTTGGTGATCACTGATGCGATGTGGGGCCGGATCAAGCCGTTGATGCCGGCTGATCCGGTCCACGGTCGGCGATGGGCCAACCACCGCCGAACACTGGAGGCCATCGCGTGGAAGTACCGCACCGGCTCGCCCTGGCGGGACTTGCCGGACGAGCTGGGCTCCTCGCCGTGGCCCTGCTCGGCTGCCTCGAGAACGGTCTCACCGTCGAAGGCATCAACTCCTTCTGGCAGAACGTCGCCCAGGGCGCCCTGCTGGTCCTCGCCGTCGTCATCCAGCAGCGCCGCAGCGGCGAACGCGCCGTCGGCCTGCCCGACTGACGGCAGCACCTGCTCCCCCGTCGTCCTGGTACGCGACCAGGGTTCCGGTGGCCGCTCCTTCCGAGCGGCCACCGGATGGGGACATGGCCCGGCACCCGGCTCAGGTTCCGGGGAGGATACGGCGCGTTTCGTAGGCCCACATCGCGATCTCGACCCGGTTGCGGGCGCCGAGTTTGGCCATGAGGCTGGCCAGATGCGTCTTCACCGTGCTGAGGCTGATGTGCAGTGCATCGGCGATCTCGGTGTTGGTCAGCCCGCGGGCGACGGCGAGGAGCACCTGCTCCTCGCGGGCGGTGACGGGGGCGACCGGCTGGGCCACGGGCCGGCCGGCGGGCAGGTCCGCGAATGCCTGGAGCAGCCGGACGGTGACGCTGGGCGCGATGAGCGCCTCCCCGTCGGACGCCGACCGTACGGCCTGGGCCAGAAGGTCCGGTCCCGTGTCCTTGAGGAGGAATCCGCGGGCGCCGGCACGCAGTGAGCCGTAGACGTACTCGTCGAGGTCGAAAGTGGTGATGACGACCACGGCCAGCGGGTCGGCGACGCCCGGGCCGGCGACCAACCGGGTGGCCTCGAGCCCGTCGATCACGGGCATGCGGATGTCGAACAGGCAGACGTCGGGGCGTAGTTCGCGGGCCAGACGTACCGCTTCCTGTCCGTCGGCGGCCTCGCCGACCACCTCGATGCCGGGCTGGGCGTTCAGTATGATCCGCAGCCCGGTGCGGATGATGGTCTGGTCGTCAGCGACGAGAACGCGGATGGGCACCGCTCTCGATCCTCCCTCTCGGCAGTTCGGCTTCGACATGCCAGCCCTGGTCGGCGCCGGGGCCGGCTTGTAGTGTGCCGCCGAGCAGCGTCGCGCGCTCGCGCAGTCCGGTCAGTCCGTATCCGTCGCGACCCCGGCCGGTGCGCCGGCCGTTGTCCCGCACGCTCACCCGTACCGTGTGCCGTTCCGCGGCGACCCGGACGACGACCTCGGTCGCGTCGACCGCATGGCGCAGCGCGTTGGTCACCGACTCCTGCACGATCCGGTAGACGGCGGCGTCCACGGCCGGTGGCAGCGCGTCCAGTTCGCCGTCGAGCCCCAGGTCGACCCTGAGGCGACCACCCGGGGTGCGCACCAGGCGCTCCAGATCCGCGACGCCGGCAGGGGGCGCCAGCTCGGCGCCGACCCCGCGGTCGCGCAGCGCGGCGACCATGGCGCGCATCTCCTCCAACGTGCGCGCCCCCTCCTCCTCGACCCCGTCCAGCGCCTCGACGGCGGCGGACGGGTCGGTGCCCGCGAGCACCCGGCCCGCCTGGGCGATGATCACCATGGCCGACACGTGGTGGGCCACCGTGTCATGCAGTTCCCGGGCGAGCTGCTCTCGTTCGCGGGAGCGTAGCTGCTCCAACTGCCGCTCGCGAGCGGTCCCCCAGAACCGCACGGCGGCCCCGATCAAGCCGGGCAGCCACAGGAAGACGAAGCCCCCGACCTGTTCGGCGGCCGGGGTGTCATCTGCGACGACCCCCACCGCGAAGGTCGTGAGGATCACCGCGCTGCCCAGCACGATCTCCCGTCCCGATCCCCACCGGGGCAGCGCGTACACCAGCACGAGCACGACCATGCTGGTGTCCAGACCTACGTGCTCGCGCGGTGCGGCGACCAGCGAGGCCAGCTGGAGCAGGATCACCGAGCCGAACCCCAGCGTGACCATCGCCAGTGGGCGGGTCCGGCGCCACAGGGGCAGCAGGCACAGCCATACGGCGAACACCACCGCCACAGGCCGCCACACGACGTTCTCGCGCAGGGTGGCCTCCAGCGCCACAGCGCCCAGGCTCGCGGCGAGCAGCGCCCAGTCCCGCCACACCCGGGCGGGCGCGTCGGGCGGCCGGGGTTCGGTCCACAGGGTTCGCAGGTCGTCTCGCAGCACGGTTCTCAGCTTAGGGGCCCCGCCGTGCCGCGCATCGGCCGAAAGGACGGGGTGTCACTCAGCCCTGGGGCCGACGGATCCGCGGCCCGCGAGCCGATGCCGCAGAGCGCCGTGGCGACGAACCTCGACATCGGAGGCCGTACAAGGACGGCCGACGAGGTGGTTGGAGGACCCGATGCTCTCGAAAGCCCTGTTGCGCCTGGGCGCAAGCGCCGCCCGCCATCCCTGGCGGGTGATCGCGGCATGGCTGATCGCCGCCACGCTTGCCGTCCTCGCCGCGATCGCCGTCGGCGGGCGGACCGCGGACTCGATGACCGCACCGGGACTGGACTCCCAACGGGCCGCGCAACTGATCGAGCGGGCCGGCACCGGCCAGGAGGGCATGACCGCCCAAGTGGTCGTCACCCCCCTCGACGGCGATGCGACGTTCTTCGACCACGGCAGCGCGCGCACCGCTCTCACACGGCTGCAGACCGAGGTGCGGCGGCTGCCGCACGTGCTCGGCACGAGCGACCCGGCGGGGGCACTCGGCGCAGGCGGGGACACCACCGTGCGCGGCGGCCT
The DNA here is from genome assembly GCF_006539185.1 of Streptomyces gardneri. GTDB lineage: Bacteria > Actinomycetota > Actinomycetes > Streptomycetales > Streptomycetaceae > Streptomyces > Streptomyces gardneri. Next base: position 95,763 of record NZ_BJMN01000040.1, on the reverse strand, counting down.
TGTCTCGGCCGACGGGCGGATCGCGGTCGTCCGGGTGCAGTACCCCGACCAGAGCCGGCTGTCGGCCGAAGACCTCGACGCCCTCGTCGACCTCGGCGACCGGCTGCGCGCCGAGCTGCCCCTGCGCATCGAGATGGGCGGGAGCCTCTTCTACGCCTTCTCCGCCCCCGACGGCGGCGCGAGCGAGCTGATCGGCCTCCTCGCCGCGGCCACGATCCTGTTCCTGGCGTTCGGTTCGCTCGTCGCCGCCGCGCTGCCGATCGGCATGGCGGTCTTCGGGCTGACCGTAGGGGTTGCCACGATGACGGTACTGGCGGGGGTGACGGACGTCCCGACCTTCGCCCCTGTCCTGGGCAGCATGGTCGGGCTCGGAGTGGGCATCGACTACGCGCTGTTCGTGCTCGCCAGACACCGGGAGTACCTCGCGCGCGGGCTCGATCCCCGCGAGGCGGCGGGGCGAGCGGTGGCCACGGCGGGGAGGCCTGTGGTCTTCGCCGGCGGCACCGTCGTCGTATCGATCCTCGGCCTGGCGGTCGCGAACGTACCGTTCATGACGGTGGGCGGGATCGCCGTCTCGATCGTCGTTCTGATCATGGTGGTCGCGTCGGTGACGCTGCTGCCGGCCTTCCTCGGCGCCGCCGGCCCACGCCTGGCCCGGACCGGCCGGATCGGCCGGGCTCTGCAGACCAGGAAGCCGGGCCGACTCGCACGGCGGCGGGACCCGGTGGCAGGCGCCGCCCAGGCCTCAGGGTGGCGTCGCTGGATCGGGCACGTCAGCCGGCACCCGGTGCCGTACGCGGTCGGCGCGGCGGGGCTGCTGCTGACCGCGACGCTGCCCGTGCTCGGCCTGCGCGTCGGCCTGCCCGACGACGGCTCACTGCCCCACAGCCGTACCGAGCGGCGGGCCTACGACCTCGTCGCCGAGGGGTTCGGCCCGGGCACCAACGGCCCCCTCGTCATCGCCGCGGACCCCACCGGTGATCCGGGAGTGCTGGACCGACTCGTCGCAACGGTCGCGGCGGATCCGGGCATCGCATCCGTCGCGCCGACGCACATCGATCGGGCCACCGGCATCGCGACCCTCGTGGTGTTCCCGACCACCAGCCCTCAGGACAAGGCCACGGCCGACACCATCGCCCGGCTGCGCACCGACGTGCTGCCCACGGCGATCGGGAACGGCCCGGCCAGGGCCCACGTCGGCGGCGCCGCCGCGAGCCTGTCCGACGTGGGCCAACGCACCAGCCAACGCCTGCCGGTGTTCGTCGCCGCCGTGCTGGCGATGTCGTTCCTGCTGCTGATGCTGGCCTTCCGCTCGGTACTCGTACCGCTCAAGGCGGTACTGCTGAATCTGCTGAGCATCGGCGCGTCCTACGGCATCATGGTCGCGGTCTTCCAGTGGGGCTGGGGAGGCGCACTCATCGGGCTGGAAGCGACGGTTCCGATCGTGTCGTTCATCCCGATGTTCCTCTTCGCCATCCTGTTCGGCCTGTCGATGGACTATGAGGTGTTCCTCCTCTCCCGCGTACGCGAGGAGTACCTGCGCACCGGCGACAACCGCACGGCGATCGTTGAGGGCGTCTCGGGCACCGCCCGGATCATCACCTCGGCCGCCCTCATCATGGTGGCGGTCTTCCTGTCCTTCGCCGTCGCCGAGGACCCCTCGACCAAAATGTTCGGGCTCGGCCTGGCCACCGCGATCTTCATCGACGCCACGGTCGTACGCATGGTGCTGGTACCGGCGACCATGACACTCCTCGGCCGGGCCAACTGGTGGCTGCCGAAGTGGCTGGACCGGATGCTTCCCCACGGCCCGGTCGGCACCGCCGACACCGACGCGGAATCCACGGGTGAGGCCCCGAGTCCACGGCTGATCGACCGTTGACTCAACTCCTGCCCGTCCTTGGCGTCCGGCACCTCAGCGGTGGCCACCCGGTATGACAAGCGCTGCTGCGTCTACCTCGGCACCGCAAGCGCAGCAGCGCTCACCAGCTGGCTCCGAACATGATCGGCCTGAAAGTCCCTAGCGCGCGAGCGTGTCGAACCAGCGCACGATCTGGGGTCCCGCCAGCTTGAAAGACCCGTTGTGGTCGGCCTTTCCGTGGTCGACCACGGGGGCCGTCACACCGTTGCGGGCCAGATCAGCGGCGCAGCTGATGGAGTTGGCGATCGGCACATCCGTGTCGCCGGCCGCGCTGTGCAGCCGAACGGGCACGTCGGGCTTCCAGTCGCAGGTCCCGTCCTGTGCCTTGAGCGCGGCCAGCAGGCCTCCGTCCGGGCGCCGCAGCCGCTCGTAGAAGCCGTCGGTCAGCAGCTCCTTCACCGAGCCGGGCAGCTTCGTGACGATGTTCTCCTCGGTGTGCCGGGTGTCGAAGAGTTCCTCCACGTACCCCGCGTACGGCTGCCGGAAGGCCTCGGCCGGGTTGTCGTAGACGGGGTGCAGCCGGTTCTGCGCGGTGAGGAAGTACGACATGTAGAAGACACCGCTGATGTCGTTGACGCGGCCGTCGAGCAGGGCGGGGATCTCGGCGCCCTGCAGGTCGTACGGTCCGGCGACCGGCGCGAGCGCCCGCAGCCGGAAGTGCCGGTCCGCGCCCCGCGCCAGTTCGCGGCCCAGCGCCATGGCGACCTGGCCGCCTTGTGAGAACCCGGTGCCGTACACGTCTCCAGTGAGCGGCCTGCCCAGCGCACGTGCGGCGGTTCGGGAGGCCCGCAGCATGTCGAGCGAGGCGGAGACGGAGGAGGCGGTGTCCATGTACGGGTGGAGGCAGGGGCCCTTGCCGAGCCCGAGGTAGTCGGGTGCGGCGACGGCGCGGCCCGCGGCGGCGTGCAGATAGGGCGCGTACAGCCCGAAGTCCTCGGCGACGGACGGCGCGTAGTCGCGGTGGACCATCGTGCCGTGCGTGTCGGCCACCAGGTCGAGCCGGCGCTCGCCACCCTTGGGGAGCACCAACAGGCCGGTGGCAGCGGTCGGTTCGCCCCGAGGGGTCAGGGTCCGGTACGTGAGGCGGTAGCCGCGCACACCGTGGCGCACGGTCGCCGGGTCGATGTCGGCACCCTTGAGGAACGCGGCGACCTCGGCCCGGCTCAGGTCGGCGACGGGAGTGACACCGAGAAGGGCCCCGCGCCCCATGCTCTGCTGGGCCGGGCGGGGTTCGGACGCGGCGACTGCCGGGGTGGCGGCAAGGGCGGCGAGTACGACGGCGGTCGCGGCGGCCAGGGACCGGCGTACTCGCCTGCGCCGCATGGCCTGTCGGAAGCGGGTGCGGGTCGTGGTGTGGGTCATGACGACGACGCTACGGATCCGTTGATCACCGGGACATCCGACGGTCCCCCGGCCGGGGGTGCGGCCAGCCCCACCCCGGAACCGGGGAATCCCCGTCGGGCGGAGGCGGGTTGGGCCGGCGTCCGGCTGTGCAGTCCGCGGCCCATGAGCCGAACACCGAGCCCGCCCACGGAGATGGAGCCCGTCGTGGCCGTACTCCTGGGCCGGGCAAGGGAGCTCTGGGACGGTATGGCGCGGCGGGTGAGGGCCGAGATCCCGTGCTACGGCGGCGACGAGGCCGCCTACAAGCGGCTCGACGACGCCTGCCGCCCCAACACCGAACTCGCCTTCGGCGAACTAGCAAGCGCCGCTACGACTACCTCGGTACCGCAATCGCAGCAGCCCTCGTCATCTGGATCCGAAGGTGATCGCAGGGACAAGTCCTAGGCGTCGCCACCCACCTCGTGTCGCGCCTGTGCCACCGTGTGTGCCCGGGCGGCGTCAGCCGCGGCTGTGGCGTCGCCACGACGCAGGGCGCCGATGATGCCGTCGTGCTCGATCACCGAGCGCCAGTTCATCTCGTCGATCGGCGCCACGGCGCGGTAGCGGCGGATGGTCAGGAGCAGCTGTTCGGTCAGGTCGGCGAGGATGCGGTATCCGGTCGCCTCGGCAAGTGCACGGTGGCAGCTCGTGTTCAGCTCCGACAGCCGGTCGATCGCGCCGCTTTCGGCGTGGGTGAAGCCCTGCCTGCACGCCCGCGTGCGGCGGCGCGATCTGTACGGCATCTCCAGGTACTCCTCCACTGCGGTCAGCGCTTCGGAAAGGGTCTTCGCTCGCCGCTCCCGACGGGCCGCACTCTGATTGAGGGCGTACGTGACGTAGACGCCCAGCAACACAATGACGGGCACGATCAGGGCGGTCTTCCGAACCCATGACCAGCCGCTCGCCTTCGCCGCGGCCTGGAGGAACCGCTCCTGAACCAGTCGTGATCCTCCGGAAGGTCGTGTGGTGCGTCCTCGACGATCCACGCACCGCCGGCATGCCCACCCGTGCGGCGCCAGTAGTGTTCGAGGAAGAGGTGTCTCTCGACGATCCCCCGAGGCCTCTATGTCGGCTACCGCCACTACGACACCCTCGCCGTTCCGATCGCGTCCCCCTTTGGCCACGGCCTGACCTACACCACCCTCGCCTACGACGACCTGGAGACCACCGCGACCGGCGACAGACGGTGGACCGTCGAGGCCACCATCACCAACACCGGAAGCCGCTTCCCCCGCGAGGTGGTCCAGCTCTACGTCGCCTTCGACAAGCCACACCCCACCCGCCCACGCCACGAACGGCGCGGCTCCAACAGGATCGGCCTGGAACCCGGCGCCTCGGCGAGCGCAGCAGCCGGCACCGCCACCGGACCGGGCAGCCCGACGGCGGTACCGGCAGCGAGCAGGGACTTTCGCGACACTCGTGGGCAACTGACTGAACTCATGGCGAAACCTCGTGATCACGACGCGGGACTTGATGGCCGCGACGGGTCACCGTGACCCGCCGCGGCCATTCGAACGGACATGAGGTCTCCCAAGCGTTACCAGGGGCGCGGCGTACCGATAGAGGGGCCTTGACCTCTCTGGACATCACGGGAGAACTCACGCGAACCGAGTCCCTGATGGGGTGACGTGGTCGGCACCCCGGACGCCTGCCTGACCTGATCGAGCGCCACTGCCACCCGTGAGTCATCCCTCGACCGCCCCCCTGTCCGCGGGGCGGCGCGCCTTGCGGCGGCCGTGGTAGCCGGATGGCGAGCCGGCGCCGTGACCAAGATCGGGACCATGCCGGGACCAGATCAGCGGCTGCTGTGCCACCACCGTTCTGTGCTCGTCGGGCTCCGTCGCCCGCTGGGACATGCATCATCGAAGGTGGGGAGACCATCGGCACGATCGACGAGGAGTGGCGATGAGGTTGTCGTTCCTTGAGCCCGTCTACGCAGAGCCGGGCCCGTACGTCTCCGTGTACCTGGATACGTCCCGGAATATCGAGCATCCCGAGCGGGCGATCGCGCTGCGGTGGCAGCGGCTGCGCGAGAGCCTGTCCCGTCAGGGCGCGGACCGGAGGCTGCTGAACGTTCTGGAGGAGGTGGTCGGCACCGACACCGAGGTGCCCGGGGTGCACGGGCAGACCCTCTTCGCCGCCCACGGCATGCTCGTCCTGAACGGGGAGCTTCCCTGGCCGCCCGAGCACGACTCCGCGCGCTACAGCACCCTGCCGGACGCGATGCCCCTCATCACCCAGCACGTTCCGGAGATCCCTTACATGGCTGCATCGCAGGGTCGCGGTGGCGACCTGGCACCGCACCGCCCCCCGGCTCGGCCAGCGGCTGGACGAACGGGCGCGGCACGCCGACGCCGACGCCGACGCCGTCGTCGTCGGCGGTGACGAGTGGGCGTGCAACGTACTTGTCCGCCGCCTGCCGCACGCCCTTCGGGACAAGGTCGTACGCGTGGGCGGCCGGACCCCCACCGACACCGGACGCGCCCTGCTGGAACCGCAGCTCGACGGAGTCTTCCGCGGCCGCATGGCCGCGCACGACCGGGAACTCGTGGACATCTTCGTCGGCCGGCGTGCCCTGGACGGACCCGTAACGGAGGGGCTGGCCGCCACTGTGGCCGCCCTCCAGCGCGGCGGTGTAGCCGGCGACGGTGACCTGGTCGGTCAGGGTGCGGAAGTCGATGCATCCGTCGCCGACGTGGCCGCGGCCGGGCAGGGCGTCGGCGGGTAGGGGCAGGGTCCAGTCGCAGACCTGGCAGGAGGCGATCCGCCCACCGTGCCGGCCCGTGCGATCTGAGTGGCCAGGTACGGGTCCCACCACAGGTGGTATCTGTCGACGACCGCACCGACCTGTTCGCCGGGAACCGCTCGGCGAGGTCGACGCTCGGCGGCAGACTGGCCAGCATCGTGGGCAGTCTGCTCGCCGTCCCGTTGGCCGCGCTCATCGCGGTGTTCTGGAACTACCTGCGTGAGCAGCTCAGCGGCGAAGGGCCGGAACCGGACCCCGACGAGGCACACACTCCCTCCCCCGTCACGTCGTGACCCGAACGACGGGCCGCCCGCTAGTCCCGCTGTGCGGGCCCGAAGTCAGTCATCGGGGTGGTAGTCCCTACCGGCGGAGTGCTGTCGGCACCCCCCAACCACGGTTCGGCGCGCTTCCACTGATCTTCGAAGACTTCCGAGAAGAAGGCGATCAGGCCATCATGCTCAATCTGCCAGGGGCCAGACCCAGCAGAGCCTCCTGCCCAGCCTCATCCGCAGCGAGATCCCACCGCAGCTTCGTGCCGACAGCAGGCGTCGTAGCCGGCCATGGCTGGTCCTGGACGGCGGTGGAGTCGGCCGGTCCCGCTCCTGTCGTCGCGGAGGTCGGCCGGTCAGCTCGCCGCCCGTACCGCGTCCCTGATCAGGTCGGCGACCTGTGTGGGCTCGGAGAGGACGACGGCGTGGGAGGCGTCCGGAAGTTCGACAACGACGGCTCCGGCCCGTGCGGCGCCGAAGCGCTGGACCTCGGGGCTGATCGTGCGGTCCGCCCCGGCCACCAGGGCCCAGGACGGTTTGGTCCGCCACGCCGCCGCGGACGCGGTCTCGGTGAAGGCGGCCGTGGCGAGCGGGCGTTGGGCCGTCGCCAGGACGCCGGCGACGTCCTCGGGCAGGTCCGCCGCGAAGACGGAGGGAAAGGCCGTCTCCTCGATGGTGACCTCGACCGCCGAGTCACCGTCGAGGAGCGGGTACGTCCACTCCTTCAGGTTGCCCGTCAGGGGGGTTTCGGGAAAGCTCGCCTGGAGCCGGCCTAGGCTCTCGCCCTCGTTGGGCACGTAGGCGGCGACGTAGACCAGCGCGACGACGTTCTCCGCGGTGCCGGCCACGGTGATCAGCGCACCGCCATAGGCATGGCCGACGATTACGGCTGGGCCGTCGACCTGCGCGAGGACGGAGGTGAGGTAGGCGGCGTCCGACGTCAGCCCCCGCAGCGGGTTCGGCGGAGCGATCACCGGGATACCGCTGCTCCGCAGTTCCGAGATGACGCCTATCCAGCCTGTCGCGTCGGCGAAGGCACCGTGCACGAGGACGACGGTGGGGTTGGTCATGCGAGTTCTCTTCTCGGTGTCGGGCCACGTGGGGGCGTCGTCACGACGGTCTAGGGCGGCCCGGACCCGGCAAGAGGTCCGTGCGACTCTTGCTCACGGTAGAGCCGTGGAAGTGGCACCTCTTGTACGTGTGCGCCTCCGCGCTGTCATGACGGCGCACACGCGGCTCAGCGCCTTCGCTCGTCCTGGGTGTCGGCAGTCGTCGGCGCGAAGGCCGACGTCGCCAGCGCCTGCCATTCGCTGGGGCTCATGCCGTAGGCCCCGCGGAACGTGCGGCTGAAGTGCGAGGGGCTGCTGAAGCCCCAGCGGTGTGCCACCGCGGCCATGGTGATCCTCCGGTTGGAGCGGCCCAGTTCGAGCCGGCAGAACTCGAGCCGGCGCTGCCGCACCCATTGGCTCACCGTGCTGCCGTCGTTCTGGAAGAGCTTCTGCAGGTACCGGACGGAGATGTGGTGGGCACGTGCGATCGACTCCGGTGAGAGGTCCGGGTCCATCAGATGTTCCTCGATGTAGCCGTGGATACGGGACAGCATCTCGTTGACGGTCCCGGACGCGTTGTCGGCCTCGTCCGTCGTGTCCGCTTCGAGGAGCTCCATGACCAGGACGGAGAGGAGGTGTACGGCCGTCCGGGCACGCCGGTCCCCGATCGTGGACCGCCGGAACTCCGCCTTGGCGGCGAGCGCGGTCAGGAAGTCGGACGCCAGCGCCCCGATCCCCTCCCCGCCGCGTACGGGTACGCCGAGCACCTGGTTCAGTTCCGACTCCGTGACGCCCAGATAGCACCGGGGCACCCGGAAGAAGATCATCTGGCAGTCTTCTCCGAACTGCAGCAGATGCCGTCGGGCCGGGTCGCAGAAGACCAGGTCGTTCGGCTCCAACAGGGTCTTGGCGCGCTCGTGGACGACGGTGACGGGCCCACGGACATGGACGCCGAGGTAGACGTGGGTCCGGTCGTTCGTCTCCGGCATCTCGGAAAGCATCCGGACCAGCCACCCCGAGCGGGAGGAGGGCGAGGTCGGATCGGGCACTTGCCGGGGCACCCGTTCGGGCGCACGAGACATCAGTGTGGGGGTCATGGGGAGTCCTAGCCGTAGGTGCGTGCGGGCGGAGGGCGGATTCACGCCCCGTTCGCCGGCTCCTCGGCCAGGAACTTCTCCACCACGGCATTGAAGGCCGGCGGGTTCTCCAGGAAGGGAAAGTGCGAGCTCGCCACGTCGGAGGCGAAGACGTGCAGGCGTGCGCCGGGAATCCGCTCGGCGACGAAGCGCTGCGAATCGGGGTGCACATGGCTTCCCTCACAGCCGATCACCAGGGTCGGCACATCGATCCGGGGAAGCACGTCGCGCCAGTCCTGCGCGCAGTGGTCGAACAGCAGCGGTACGCCCGCGTAGGCGGGTGTCGACCGGATCTCCTCGCCGACGAAGGCCAGCACTTCGGGGTCGGGCTCGCCGGAGAACATGCCGCGCACGAAGTCGGCGCGGACCGTGTCGCCCTCCGGACCCGCGAGGGCCGCGCCCAGGTACAACAGCCCCGACACATCGAAGATGGCACCGGAGTCCCGCTGTTCCCGCTCGGTCATCCAGGGCACGGCGGCGACCGCCGCGGGCTGGTCGACGGCGACGAAGCGCCGGATCCGTCCGGTCCCGTACTGGTCGATGAAGCTCCACCACACCGAGACACCCATGGACCAGCCCAGTGCGTCGAAACGGTCGAGACCGAGATGTTCGACGAGTTCGAGCACATCGCGGGAGAGCCGGGCGATGCGGTAGCCGTGACGAGGCTTGCCGGACTTCCCATGACCGCGGAGGTCGACGGTGACGACGCGACGGCCGGGCGCCAACCCCTCGATCTGGTGGCGGAACATCGCCTGCGTCTGCCCCCAGCCGTGCAGCATCACCAGCGGGACGCCCTCGCCGCCGGTGTCCTGGTACGCGAGCCGTGCGCCGTCCGTCGTAGTCAGTTCCTTCATGACCTCTCCCCTGGTCAGAGGCGGTACATCGTCCCCGCCCGTCACGAGCATCATCGAATGGAGCCCGCCGCCCGCACCACCGCGAGCTGTAGGAATCGGGCCGTGAATCCTCCTCGCTTTGTCGAAGCGAGTCCGTGGTCAGACGGCCCCGTCGCCGCCCGGGGCGAGGAGTTCCTCGATCCTGAGGCCGAGGTGCAGAGTGAGCCGGTGGGCGCCGTCGTCGAGGTCCAGTCCGGTGACCTCCTGAATCTGGCGCAGGCGGTAGTAGAGCGAAGTGCGGTGGATTCCCAGCGTGTCCGCGGTCCGGGGAATCGATCCCGCGTGTTCGAGGAAGCAGCGCAGGGTGTCCCGCAGGCGGTCGCCGCCGTGAGTGTCGCTCAGGGTAAGGAGCGGCTTAGGAACCAAAGACGCGTTCAGGGCGTGCTCGGGGAGCTGGAGCAGCACCGCGAGCTCTCCGAGCAGATCCCAGTCACCGGCGCTCTTCAAGGTGGGCAGCCGGCGTGCCGCGCGTGCCGCCACGAGCGCCTGCTCGTACGACGTCCATGCGCCGTCCAGGCTAGGGTGCCGGCCGCCGACGCCGATCACGGGGTCCGCCGCCGGCCCCAGGAAGGTGCGGAGTTCGTCCAGGATGCGAGCGGACTGTGCGGTGACCTCGTCCTGGCCGGGTGGGCGATCGCGCAGCTGGAGCATTGTCGCCCGCTCCTTGCCGATCGCGATGAGGCCCTGGGCCGAGCGCGTCTGCCGGAACCCCTCCAGCGCCCCCCACAGGGCCGCCTCGGACTGCCGCACGAGCTCGGTCGCGCAGCTCAGCTGGACGACGGTGACCAGCACGTGCTCGGCTGCTCCGAGCAGTCCGAGTTCCCTGCCTCGCCGCCGTGCGGCGGTACGGGCGGCGACGTCGGTGCCGACGAGTTCGAGGACGAGGTCCCGCTCGTCGGCCTTCCGGGTGTCGGTGGCGATGTGTTCTCCGTGCATCTGGGCGGCCATGGCGTCCGCGGCCCGGGCGATGGCACGCGTCTCGTGCTCTGCGAGCGTCTTCTCGGGCACGACCACCAGGAGCAGTCCGAGGAGATGCCCGCGCACGCGCAGGGGTACGACGTAACGGGGCAGCAGTCCGAGATCGTCACGGCCGTCGATGAATCCGGCCCGGGGCCACTGGGTCACGCCCTGGGCGAGGACGTAGCGGATCGTCGCGTTGTCGGCGCGGCCCTGCAACAGGGTGCCGATGCGGACCGGGTCCTCGTCGCCGAAGTGGCGGCTCGTGCAGACCATGCGGACCAACGGGTCGTCGACGGCGACGGACCGGCCGAGCCGCTCCGCGAGCTCGTCGACAAGCGCCTGGAGCTCGGGGCTGCCGGGGCGGGCTCGCTGGAGCCTTACGGTCATGCGCTGTTCCTCTCTCGACCAATGGTTCCCCGCGGACTTCTCCATTCCGCGGCTCTTGATCATTCTGAGGAAGCGACGACGTCGGCACATCACACGAATCGTCCATTGCCATGACGCCCACAGGGGATACGAAGCGACTACTCTCCGCTGTCACGATGCTTCACCAGCCGGGTCAGCTCCACGCGCGAGGTGATGTCCAGCTTGGTGAAGGCCCGGCGCAGGTGCGAACTCACCGTGTGCGGCGAGAGGGAGAGGTGCTCGGCCACCTGCTGGTTGGTCAGCCCTTGTGCCACGAGCCGTACCACCCGTATCTCCGCGGCCGTCAGCTCGGGCCATGCCCCGGAGAGTCCGGCCGTCGAGGGCCGGCGGCGGACACCAGCGGCCCGCAGACGCCGGCGGACGCGTGCGACGTCCCTCTCGGCGCCCGCTCGCACATAGAGCGCGAGGGCCGTCTCGAAGTACGGGACCGCTTCCGGCTTGCGGGTGGCCGCCAGCTTGCGTCCGGTGTCCTCCAGCGCCGACGCCCGGGCCAGTACCCGAGGACAGTCCTCGTACAGCCGGACGGCGCGTACGAGCGGGGCGAGGTCGTTGTCGAGGAGCCCCCGGGCGTGCGCGGCGGTGGCGGCGAGGAACGGGAGGTCGGGATTGAGCACGGCTCGCCTCTCGGCCATGGCGACCGCCTGCACGGCCCGTTCGTGCCTGCCCGCGCGCAGCGCCAGGCGGACGAGCACCGGGGCGTCGGCCGGGTCGATCAGGCCGGCGTAGGCGGGCCGGTCCGCGGCGGGCGACGTCATCACCGCGTCGAGTTCGGCCATGGCGCGGTCGGGCCGGCCTTCGTAGTCGGCCATCAGCGCCAGCATCCAGGTGCCGAAGTGCCGGACGACGGGTGCGTCGTCGCTCCGCATGCGCCTCGCCTGCGCCGCGTACGCCTCCGCGGTCTGCCGGTCGCCGGTGTGGAGGGCGACGCGCAGCATCACGTACCGGAGCGTGACATCGGCGAGGTTGCCCGGGCCGGGTTCGTCGGTCGCCGGGGACGCGGCTTCCGCGTCGGCCCGGGCGTCCGACAGCCGTCCGGTCTCCAGATAGATGCGGGTGCGGGTCATGAGCCACATGCGGGTGGCGGCCGTCCGGCCCTGCTCCCTGGTGATCCGGATGCCCTCCTCCGCGACGGCGAGCGCCTCCGCGGTGCGTCCGGTGGTGTTCGACAGGAGGGCGTGCCACAGGGCCTCCGGCACCCACAGCGAGGTGCTGACGCCCAGGGCGTCGGCCAGCGCGGCGGCCCTCTCGGCCTGCCGGAACGCCTCGGTCAGGTCCATGCGGTGGAAGCTCACGGCCGAGCGGACCGTCGTCAGCGTGGCCTCGGCGGTGCGGTCCCCCGCTGCCGCCGCGGTGTCCCACGCCTGCGCGGCGACCTGCTCGGCCGCCGCGTGTTCGCCCGACATCGACAGGCCGACGGCGAGCATGGCGAGCAGTCGCCCCCTCGTGGTCAGGGAGATCCCGGGCAGTGCCGCCCCGGCTCGGGCCTGCCGGACCGCCTCGGAGAAGTCGAACTGTACGGCGAGGCGTGCCAGGGCCAGGCGTATGAGCGCCTCGTCCTCGGGTCCGAGACCGCCGGCCGCCAGGGCGGTGGCTCCCAGTTCACGCGCCTGGGCGGCCCGGCCCGTCTGCCAGAGCAGCGGGATCGTCTCGGCGAGGACCCGCGGCCGCTCCGGAGCGTCCGCCGAGGTGAGTTCCAGGGCCTTGAGGCTGCGTTCCGCAGCGGGTCCGGGAGCCGTGGCCGCGTACTCCGCCGCGGCGGTGCGCAGCCGGTCGGCCTCCGCCGCGTCTCCCGTCCCGGCCTCCGCCGCATCTGCCGGTGCTCTCCCGGCCGACGGCCCGGGATGCTCGACAGCGGAGGCCGCGCTCCCCGGCGGCAGCTCGGCGGCTTGATCACGCACGGCCAGACGCAGGGGCAGGGGGAGGCCGGCTTCCACCGCCTCGCGGATCAGGTCGTGGCGGAAGGCGAGGCGATCGCCGCTTTCGGTGAGCAGATCGGCGTCGAGGGATTCCCGGACCGCTGTGATGAGCGCCGCCGAGGACCTGCCGAGCAGTTCGGCCAGCACCGCGACGGTGACCGGGCCGCCCACGGCGGCCGCCGTCTGCACCAGTTCTCGTGCCTCGTCGGACAGCTGGTCGAGGCGGCGCGCGACAGAGGGGAGTTCCCGTGGGGCGGGGGGTCCGGCCGACAGCCTGGCCGTGCCGTTCTCGATCGTCACCGCCTCCCGCAGCGAGCCGAGCAGCTCGACCAGCAGCTGTGGGACTCCTTCGGCGCGGCGGGCGACGCGGAGGATGTCCGGGTCGGGAGCGGCGCCGAGGACGTCCTCGGTGATCCGTGTGGTGGCCTGGTCGTCCAGCGCTCCCAGCACCAGCTCGTGTGCGCCTGCCTGCCGGATCCTGTCCAGGGTCGTGCGCACTCCCGACGGCACGCTGCCGCCGCGCACGGCGACCAGCCACAGGATGGCGTGCGACGAGAGTCCGGCCGCGAGGGTGTTGAAGGTGAGAAGGGTCAGGTCGTCGCACCACTGGAGGTCGTCGAGGACGACGAGCAGGGGGCCGTTTCGAGCCGTCTCCCGCAGGCGGTCCCCCAGTTCCTGGAGCAGCCAGAAGCGCTGGCCGGGTGTCGTGGCGAGGTCCCTGAGGCGGACGGCGCCCGACAGCGGTTCCTCGCCGGAGAGCAGACCGTCGAGGAGCGGGCCGAGCGGCACGAACTGTTCGTCGGGGTCCGCCGCTCCCTCGAACACCCTCGTCCCGCGCCGCCTCGCGGCTGCCGCGGCCTCCGCAAGGATCCTGGACCTGCCGATGCCGACGGGGCCTTCGACGCGGATGATCCCGCCTTCGCCCCGGTCGAGCGCGTCGAGCCGCGCCTCGATGAACGCCAGTTCGGCGTCCCTGCCGCGGAGGGGCGTCCGTACACCCTCGGGTTCCTCGGGCACGGTCCTTGTCGTCACTCGGTTCACGCTCATACGGCGGAACAGTATGAACCATATGAACCACCCCGCCGTCGCCCGGCCCAGGGGCCCGTCTCAGTCGAAGCGCAGGTCGGCGAGTTGCCGTTCGAGGACGGTGATGTCGTCCTCGGGCTCTTCACTGACCGGGCGCGCCGCCATGAGCGCGGCGAGCTCGACGCCCGCCCGGCGGACGCGGCCGGGAAGGCCGTCGGTGTACTCGTCTCCCCCCGAGCCCCAGTCCTCGGAGGCCGCGAACAGGGCGGTGGGGACGACGACGGCGCGAAGGTAGGCGAAGAGCGGGCGCACGGCGTGCTCCAGGACCAGGGAGTGGCGGGCGGTACCGCCCGTCGCCGCGATCAGGACCGGCTTCCCGGAGAGGGCGTCCGGATCGATCACGTCGAAGAAGGACTTGAAGAGACCGCTGTAGGAAGCCGCGAACACGGGAGTCACCACGATCAGGCCGTCAGCCGCCGTGACTGCGTCGATCGCGGCGCTCAGTCGCGGCGGCGGAAACCCGGTCACGAGGCGGTTGGCGATGTCGCCGGCCAGTTCCCGCAGCTCCACGACCTCGGTCGACGGCGCCTGTCCCTGGGCAGCGAGTTCGTCGCGGGCCGCCTCGGCCAGCCGGTCCGCGAGCAGGCGGGTGGAGGAGGGGGTGCTCAGCCCCGCGGAGACGACGATCAGTTTCATGCGGCGGACACCTCCCGGACGGCTCGAAGGGACGCGTGCGTGGGGGCCTCCGGCACGTCGGCCGGACGTCCCTTCGCGAACTCCCTCCGCAGGACGGGCACGACCTCTTCGCCGAGGATGTCCAGCTGTTCAAGGACGGTCTTCAGGGGTAGGCCCGCGTGGTCCATCAGGAACAGCTGGCGCTGGTAGTCGCCGACGGTCTCCCGGAACGACAGGGTCCGGTCGATGACCTGCTGGGGAGAGCCCACCGTCAGCGGGGTCTGCTCGGTGAAGTCCTCCAGCGACGGGCCGTGGCCGTACACGGGAGCGTTGTCGAAGTAGGGGCGGAACTCCCGCACGGCGTCCTGGGAGTTCTTGCGCATGAAGACCTGTCCTCCCAGGCCGACGATGGCGTCCTCCGGCCGGCCGTGGCCGTGGTGCGCGAACCGGCGCCGGTAGAGCTGCACCATGCGCCTGGTGTGGTCGGCCGGCCAGAAGATGTTGTTGTGGAAGAAGCCGTCGCCGTAGAAGGCGGCCTGCTCCGCGATCTCCGGAGACCTGATGGATCCGTGCCAGACGAACGGCGGGACGCCGTCCAGCGGCCGGGGTGTCGAGGTGAAGGCCTGGAGCGGCGTACGGAACGTGCCCTCCCAGTCCACGACGTCCTCGCGCCACAGCCTGCGCAGCAGCGCGTAGTTCTCCTTGGCGAGGTTGATGCCCTGCCGGATGTCCTGGCCGAACCACGGGTAGACCGGACCGGTGTTGCCGCGCCCCAGCATGAGGTCGACCCGGCCGTCGGCCAGGTGCTGGAGCATCGCGTAGTCCTCGGCGATCTTCACCGGGTCGTTGGTGGTGATGAGCGTCGTGGACGTGGACAGGATCAGCTTCTCGGTGCGGGCGGCGATGTAGCCGAGCATGGTCGTCGGCGACGACGGGACGAACGGCGGGTTGTGGTGCTCGCCTGTCGCGAAGACGTCCAGGCCGACTTCCTCGGCCTTGAGGGCGATGGCGACCATCGCCTTGATGCGTTCGCGTTCCGACGGAACACTGCCGTTGGTGGGGTCGGGGGTCACGTCCCCGACGGTGAATATGCCGAACTGCATGGGGTGTCTGCTCTCCTGAGCTCGGCCGGTTCCCGCGCCGGGAACCGGGGCCGGGGTGACGCCGGGGGCTCCGGCGTCACCCGGCGGGGCAACGGTGCGGCGTCACTTCGCCAGGAAGGCGAGGAGGGCGGTGTTGACCTCATCGGCGTGGGTCCACAGCAGGCCGTGCGGGGCGCCCTCGATCTCGACGTAGTCGGCCGACGGGAGCGCCTTGTGGAACGGGCGCGCGGTGCCCTCGGCCGGAAGGATGCGGTCGGCGGTGCCGTGCAGGATCAGGGCCGGCACGTCGACGGCCGGGATGTCGGCGCGGAAGTCGGTGTACCAGGTCGACGGCGCGGCGGACGCGGCGAAGGAGCCGCCGCGGGCCGCGGTGTTCCAACTGTTGCGGACCGCTTCCTCGCTGATGCGGGTGCCCAGGTTCTCGTCGAGGTTGTAGAAGTCGTTGAAGAAGGCGGTGTAGTAGGCGTAGCGGTCGGCCTTGACGGCGGCGACGATTCCGTCGAAGAACTCCTTCGGGGCGACGCCGGCTGGATTGTCGTCGCTCTTGAGCAGGCAGGGCTCCAGGGAGGCCAGGAAGGCGACCTTGGCGACGCGGGCGGAGCCGTACGTGGACACGTAGCGGGCAACTTCTCCGGTGCCCATGGAGAAACCGACCAGGACGGCGTCCTTCAGGTCGAGGGTCTCCAGCACGGTGTTCAGGTCGGCCGCGAAGGTGTCGTAGTCGTAGCCGATGGTCGGCTGGGAGGACTGCCCGAAACCGCGGCGGTCGTACGTGATCACGCGGTAGCCGGCATCGAGCAGCGCGGCGCTCTGGCGCTCCCAGGAGTGGCCGTCGAGCGGAAAGCCGTGGATGAGGACGACCGGCTGCCCGGCACCCTGGTCCTCGAAGTACAGCTCGATGGGGTTGGTGTTCTCCTGGCCCACGGTAATGAACGGCATGGGGATGCTTCCTCGATTCGGGTCGGCTGGTCCGCGCGTCGAAGCGGCGCGGTATGCCCGTCACGTTAGGACCGGTCCCGCGCCTCCTGTTGACGCGCCGCGCACCACACCTTGCACGCGGGCGCAGAGGTCACTCAGTCGCCGGTCGCCGTTCCGGCGTCGCCCTCCGCGAGCACGATCCGGGCCAGGTGGACCCTTGAGCGCACCGAGAGCTTGCGGAAGATCGACGCCAGATGGGTGTTGACCGTGTGTGGGGAGACGACGAGGGCCTCCGCGGCCGACCGGTTGGTGTGACCCGCGGCGATCAGCCGGGCCACCTTGCGTTCCGAGGCCGTGAGCGCTTCCCAGCCCTGGCCGAGGCGCGGCCGGCGGCCTCCGGAGCGTCGGCCGGTACGGCTTGTGGCCCGTTCCAGATCGGCCCGGACCCGGTCTGCCTCGGCGTCGGCCCCCGCCTGGGCGTAGATGTCGTGCGCCCTGGTCAGGGTGGGTGTCGCAGCGGCGTCGCCTGCCGCAAGAAGAGCGCGCCCTAGGTCGGCGGATGCGGCGGCGAGGGGCAGCGGCCGGGGGCCGGTGAGGAGGATGCGGACCGCCCGCTCCAGGAGTCCGTGGTCGGCGTTCACCAGGCCGGCCGCGTGGGCGGCCGTCCCTTGTGCGGTCGGCACGGAAGGGTTACGGGTGGCGTGTTCGGCGGCCTGGGCCGCGAGGTCCTCGGCCAGGTTCCGGTCCCCGCCGCGCAGGGCGATCCTCACGGCCTGGACGACATGGGGGCGCAGGAGCCGCCATCGGAGGAAGGGATGGTCACGCTGCACGGATCGGACCAGTTCGGCCGCTGTCGCGTGGTCGCCGTCGCCGTCGGCGACGACGGCCTCGAAGTACTGGTGCGTGGCGTGGTTGCCCGTGTTCGGCCGCTCGGCCACGGTCGCCCGCACGACGTCCAGGTGTTCCCGCGCGGCTTCGCGGTCGCCGCGCAGCATCGCGAGGAGGCCGCGGTTGACGCGGATGTTGACCAGGTTGCCGGGCACGTGGAGATCCGCTTCGAGCCGCTCGGCGGTGACGAGGTCGGCGTCCGCGTCGTCGAGCCGGCCTAGCCCCATGTTCAGGGTTGCCTGGGCCCAGATCAGCATGGCGGGGCGCAGGGGAGTGTCGCCCGCAGCCCGGAGCAGTCGCCGTACGGTGTCGAAGTCGTCCATGTGGATCCGGGCGACGGCCTCCTCGGGCAGGAATGCGGTGTCGAACACGCTCAGCGCTGTGTGGTGTTCGGCGGCGGCCGCGCAGTCGCCCGCGTTGAGGGCGATCTCGCCGAGGCCCCACAGCGCGAGGACACGGGCCTCCCGGTCACCGGACCGCTCCGCCTCGGCGAGTGCCCGTTCGCCGGTCTCGCGTGCGGCGCCGAGGTCGCGCCCGCGGGACCGGGCGAGGGCCTGTCGGGCGGTGAGCCGGGCGCGGATCGTCGGGTCGGTGACGGCTGCCAGTGCTGCCGTCGACCGTCGGGTCAGCTCGTGGATGTCGTCGAGGTGCCACAGCGTGTCGCCGAGTACGGACTGCAGTCGGGCGAAGACGTCCAGGGGCGGCTGCCGGGCGAGCAGCGTGTCGCCGGTATCCCGTGCCTGGGTGTACCGGCCCGCGCGGGTCAGCGCGACGATGGCCCGTTCTCCCACGTCGAACACCATGGACGCATGGGGCGGTACGAGTTCCAGGGCGCGTACGGCCAGGTCGGCGGCGAGGTCGGGCATCACGGCGATCACGTCCGTGGCGGCCGTGCCGAGCAGCCCGATCGCCTCCTGGTCGCCGGGTTCGGCGCTCTTCAGCAGATGCGGCACCGCGTCGGTGGAGCTCCGGCCCGCTGCGACGAGCCGGCTCGCGGCCTCCCGGTGCAGCGCCCGGCGTACGGAAGGGGCGAGATCGGCGTACACCGCCTGGCGGAGCAGGTCGTGGCGGAACAGGAGGCGTTCGCCTTCGTCGTGGAGGAGGGCGGCCGCGATCGCCTCGTCCACTTCGGCGCTGAGTCCGGAGGCGGGCCGGCCACACAGGGCGGCTGCGTCCGCGAGCGAGAACGCGCGGCCGAGGACCGAGCCGATCCGCAGGAAGTGGAGGGTGTCCGGCCGGAGGTCGGCCAGCCGGTCGCGTACACCGAGGACCAGCCGCTCCGGCGGCTCCGGCTCGTCCACGCCCGCGCCCGACGCCGCTATGCCCATGAGCATCTCGGCCGCGAGGAAGGGGTTGCCTCCCGCCCCGTCGAGAAGTTCCGCGACCTGCGTCGGCACGTCCCCGCCGAGGACGTCCCGTGCCAGCTCGGCCAGGGCCGTGTCGGACAGCGGCCGGAGGGGGAGGGTCGTCGTCCGCGGCCCCTGCCCGTACAGTTCCGGGTCGTTCCTGCCCGTGAGCAGCCAGAGGACGGGGGAGCTGAGCAGCCGTGCCGGCATGACACTCAGGGCGAACCGGCTCAGCGGGTCGGCCCATTGGACGTCGTCGACCGCGATCAGTACGGGTGTGCCCGCCGAGCGTTCCTCGATCAGCTGGGCGAGTCGTTCGACGAGCCAGATGCGCTGGTCGTGATGGCCCGCAAGGTCTGCGAAGTCCGTGCTGGACAGCAGCGGCGGGTCACCGTGCAGGAGGCCGGAGGCCAGTGAGGCGAGCGGTGCCAGCTCGTGCAGTTCCTCGGCGCGTCCATGGCTGACGACGAACCCGTGAGCCCGCGCGACCGAGACGGTCTCCTGCAGCAGTACGGTCTTCCCGATCCCGGGCTCGCCCAGGAGCATCGCGATCGCCCCTCCTTCGCCCTCGCGCACCGCCTCGATCAGGGCGCGCAGCCGCTGCAACTCGGCTTCGCGGCCCCGCAGCCCCGGCCGGCTCAGCGCCGTGCTCCCGGGCACCGTCGTGCCTTTTCCCTCGGGCCGGTCGAGGCTCATCCCTTCACCGATCCCGCGAGCAGTCCCCGTGCGAAGTGCCGCCTGAGGGCGATGAAGACGAGCAGCGGGACGAACGCCGCCACGAAGGCTCCTGCGGTGAGCCGCTGCCATTCGTTGCCGTACGTCCCGGCCAAGCTCGCCAGTCTGACCGTCATCGGCGCGGTCTCGGCCGTTCCGCCCGACAGCGTCAGTGCCACGAGGAGGTCGTTCCATACCCAGATGAACTGGATGATGGCAAAGGTGACCAGGGCCGGGCGGGCCAGGGGCAGCACGACCCGGAGCAGCAGCGTCCCGTGCGACGCCCCGTCGACGCGGGCGGCCTCGATCAGGTCCCGGGGCAGCCCGGCCAGGAAGTTGTGCAGGAGGAACACCGCGAACGGCAGCGCGAAGACCGTGTGGGCGAACCAGACGTGGCCGAACCGCGCGGGACCGGTGAGGTTCCACGCGGGCAGGAACAGCCAGCCTTGGGAGAAGAGCTTCAGGAGGGGGACGAGCGCCATCTGGAGCGGCACGACCTGGAGCGCGAAGATGCCGACGACGAGCGCGTCCCGCCCTCTGAAGTCGATCCACGCCAGGGCGTACGCCGCGAAGAACGCCAGCACGAGCGGGAAAAGCACCGAGGGAAGCGTGATGACGACGGAGTTGACGAAGTACTCCGAGAGCCGCCCCGACCCGTTCCCGCCGCCGGACAGCACCTCGCCGTAGTTGTCGAGCGTGAGGTGCGGCGTGCCGAACACGGTCCACCAGCCTGTCGTCTTGATCTCCTCCTCGGGGCGGAACGAGGAGAGCAGCAGGCCGAGGGTCGGTGTCGTCCAGAGGACCGCGATCACCACGGCGATCGGCGTGAAGGCGCGGGAGGCCAGACGCTCCCGGACGCCGTTCACGCTGCCCTCCGCTGTGCCCGGACCTGGTGGGCGACGAAGGGCGTGACGAGGACGAAGAGGAGCACGGCGAGTGCCGCACCGCGGCCCGTCTCGCCGTAGCGGAAGGCCTGGTCGTACATCTCGTGGGCGATGACGCCCGTGCCGAACTGTCCGCCGGTCATGGTCTTGACGATGTCGAAGGCCTTGAAGGTGCCGATCGCCTGGGCCAGGACCACGACGAGCAGAGTGGGCCTGATCGACGGCATGGTGATCCGCCAGAAGATCTGCCGGGGGGACGCGCCGTCGAGTCGGGCCGCCTCGGTCAGCTCTCCGGGAACGGCCCTGATCGCGCCGGCCAGCACGAACGCCGCGAAGCCCGCCTGTGTCCACACCATCACCACGATGAGGAACAGGACGTTCCAGGGAGAGTCCACGAGCCATTGCCTCGGTTCGCCGCCGCACGCGACGACGAGCTGGTTCAGCAGCCCGATCTGCCCGGCCTCCGCGGGACGGTAGGCGTAGACGAACTTCCAGACGACACCCGCGCCGACGAAGGAGATCGCCATCGGCATCAGGACGAGGGACAGCGCGAACGCTCTGAACCGCGACCGTACGACGGCCGCCGCGTAGAGCAGACCGACCGAGGTCGCCAGCAACGGCACGAGCACCACCCACGCCAGGGTGTTGCGCAGCACCACCAGCGCCCGGGGGTCGGTGATCATCCACACGTAGTTGTCGAAGCCGGCCCACGCGTCTCCCCCGCTGTCGGTGAACGACAGCACCAGGGTGCGCAGACCGGGCAGGAGGAGACCCACCGTGAGCAGCAGCAGCGCGGGGGCGAGCAGGAGAAGGGCCGCGGCCCTTCTCCGAACCGGACCCCGGTGCAGTGCAAGCAGGATCAGGGAGACCACCGCCGCGAAGGCGGCGACGCCCTGGAGCAGGTACAGCAGCTTGGGCTGCTGGGCGACGGCGTCGAACGACATCAGTGGCTCGGCCAGGACCGTTCGATGGAGTCGGCGACCTGCCGGGTGTTCGCGCCGCCGATCCAGTCGACGGCTCCCTTCCAGAACGTCCCGGCGCCGACCGACGCGGGCATCAGGTCCGAACCGTCGAACCTGAACTGTGTCCTGGGATCCTGGAGCAGCTGGATCGAGAGCCTGTCGACCGGTGTCGCGGCGTTCGCCGGATCCACGCCCCTGTTCGCCGAGACGAACGGGCCCTTCTTCATACGCGCGTTCGCGAAGTCCCCGGAGGCCAGATACTCCTGGAAGGCCCGCACTTCGGGACGGTCGGCGAACGCCGCGGTGAACACCCCACCACCCAGTACGGGCCGGCCCGCCGGGTCGGCCCCCGGCAGGAGGAAGGCGTAGACGTCCTTGTCCGGTCCGATCTCGGTGCCCTCAGGCCACAGACCGGCATAGAACGAGGCCTGGCGGTGCATCGCGCAGTCGCCGGAGAGAATCGGTGTGCCGGCCTCCTGGAAGGAGATCGACGCCATCGACCGGGCCGGGCCGAAACCGCCGTTGGCGTATCGGTCGTTCCTGAGAATCGACCCCACGGTGTCCATGGCCTTGATCACCCGCGGATCGTCGAACGGGATCTTGTGGGCGACCCACTGGTCGTAGACGTCCGTGCCCTGCTGGCGCAGCAGGACGTCCTCGATCCAGTCCGTCACGGGCCAGCCGGTCGCCTCGGCGGACTCGATGCCCGCGCACCACGGCTTGACACCCGACGCCGCGACCTTCTCCGTCACGGCCATTAGCTCGGACCACGTGCGGGGAAGGCTCAGCCCTCTGTCGCGGAAGAACTTCGGCGAGTACCAGACGAACGACTTGACGTTCGCGACCAGCGGCGTGCCGTAGAGGGTGCCGTTCACCGTCGCGTAGCTGTTCCAGTCAGCCGACCATCCCTGCTTCGCGAGGGCCACGACCCCGGCACTCGCGGGCTTGAGCTTCCCCGCCCGCGCAAAGCGTTCCAGGAGCCCGGGCTGAGGGAAGAACGCCACATCCGGCGCACTCCCGCCGTCGACCCGGAGCTGGATCTGGGCCTCGAACTCCCCGTCGCCCTCGTACTGGACGTCGATTCCCGTGCAGTCCGCGAAGTCCGCCCAGGTCTCTTCGAACAGGTCGGCCTCCCGGTCCCGGTTCTCCGCGTAGACGGTGACCTTGGTGCCGGGGTGCTCGCCGTACCTGGCGTACGGCCCACAGTCCACGGCGGTGTGCGACTGCGAACCACTGCCCTGCGGAACACCGCAGGCGGTGGCAAGGGCGGCGAGGGCGATGCCGGCGAGCGCGAGCCTCGCGCCGAACCTCATGGGTGTAGCTCCTCCGATCGCCCGCCGAAGGGTCCTCAGGGGCGATCAGAAGCTACCAGCGCTCGAACAATATCGACTAATCGTTCTAACCAGAACGATCGGGTCAGTGGGCGGTGGACCGGGCCGCGTCCTGTATCAGCTCCGCCACGGCCTTGGGCTGGGCAAGCATGACCAGATGGGAGGAGTCGACCTCCACGGTGGTCATGCCGGCGCGCTCGTACCCGTAGCGCTCCACATCGGGGTTGATCGTGCGGTCGGAGGAGGCGACCATGCCCCACGAGGGCTTGGCCTTCCACGCCGCGACAGGCGCCGCCTCCGAGAAGGCACGTGCGGCCAAGGGGCGCTGGGAGACGGCGAGCACCGCGGCGAGGTCGGGGTCGACGTCCGCCGCGAAGAGGGCGGGGAACTTCTCGATCTGCACCGAGACGTCGGTGCCGGTCTCGGTGGAGCCGGCCACCGGGAACGGGGTGTAGACGAGCGCGTCGGCGAGACCGGAGTCGGGGAAGCGGCCCTGCAGCTCGCCCAGGCTCTCGCCCTCCTCCAGCGCGTATCCCGCGAGGTACACCAGTGCGCGGACGTTGTCCTCCACGCCGGCGAGGGTGATGACGGCACCGCCGTAGGAGTGGCCGACCAGGATCACGGGGCCTTCGATGGCGCGGATCACCGAGGCGATGTACGCGGCGTCGTCGACGAGGCTGCGATTGGGCACGGCCGGGGCCACCACTTCCATGCCGGCGGCGGCCAGTTCGGGGATGACGCGGGCGAAGCTGGAGGCGTCGGCGAAGGCACCGTGGACCAGGACGGCGGTGGGGCGGGCGTGTCGGGGCATGGGGAAACTCCTCAGTGCGTGATGGGGGATGCGGGAGGCGCATGTGTGGTGTTCGTGTGGTGCTTCACAGGCCGAAGCGGGCGCGCCTCGCCTCGGGCACCAGGTCGGTGTACTCGGGGTGCTTGCCGATCCAGCCCCGGATGAAGGGGCAGTACGGCAGGACACGCAGCCCTCGGGCCCGAGCGTCGTCGAGGACCCCGCGGGCGAGCAGCCCGCCCAGGCCCCGGCCGGCGAACCGGCCGTCGATCTCGGTGTGGATGAAGGCGATCTCGCCCTCCGAGAGGTGGTACTCGGCGAAGCCCGCGGTCTCGGCGCCGTCCTCGCCGGCGAGGATCTCGTACCGGGACTTCTCGGGCCGGTCGGTCACTCGGGGTTCCATGCGTGCTCCTGTGCGGTCGTGGTGTGACGGGGGCGGTGGCTGCGTTCAGAGGGTGCGGCGTACGCCCGCCTGGCGTTCCAGGTTGCGGAGCTGGACGGACAGGTCGCCCTCCACGGCGAGGTGGGCGGGGCCGCTGCGGCCGATGGGCAGAACCTGCTCGCTGCGCATGTCCTCGAGCATCAGGGCGAACGCCGTGTACATCGCGACGACCGCCACCAGCAGGCCGAGCACCCCGGACGTGCGCGTCAGCCATTCGGCGCCGGTGACGCCCGCGAGGCCGGTGGCCGCCCAGCGGGGCAGGGAGACCGCGAGGACGAGCCACAGCGCCCGCTTGGGCCCGGTCACGGCGGTCATCAGCGCGCCGAAGCAGAGGAGTGCCAGGTTGAAGACGCCGAGGACCTTCAGGCCGTCGGCCGCACCGCTGAGCATGATCAGCGAGTAGGGAAGCCAGCTGCCGGCGAACACCGCCATCAGGGTCGCCCCGATCACGTCACGGGCGCCGAAGGCCAGGAAACTGACCAGGAGTTGGAGGACGAAGGCCGGCAGCACGGTGAGGGCGACGGCGGCACGGGCCTCCTCGCCGAGGATCCCGAGCTGGAGGCAGCCCGTCATCACGGACGCGATGGCGATCGTGAAGAAGCCGAGCGGCATGGGTGAGGCTATCGGGCGCAGGTTGATCCGGGTCATCGACCGGAGGTCCGGCTCGAAACGGCGTCCCGGGGGGACGTCCGGCGGGGTGGCCCGGGCGTCGTCGCCACTGTCGGCGGTGGGTGAGGCGGTACTCATCGTGTGGATCTCTCTCAGTGCTCGAAGCAGGGGTCGACGAACGACGGCTGTGTGTCAGGGACGGAGCCGCGCGCGACGCGCCACCGGCGGTGCTGCTCGGACTCGGCGACGGCCTCGGCCACGAGCGAGGCCTGACGGGCACCGCTCTGGTAGCCACCGAAGTGAGCCACGGGGCTCCACTCGGGGCTCACCGGCGGGACGGCCTCGTCGAGACCCTCGTACTCCGCGGTCGCATAGACGATGCGGCCGCCGACGACGGTGAGGACGGACTCGATGTCGGGGATGACGGCCTCGGGCACGGTGAGGTAGTCGTCCGACAGGATCGCGAGGTCGCCGTAACACCCCTCTCGCAGAGTGCCCTTGACGTCCTGTTCGCCGGTGAGTTCCGCCCCGCCGCGGGTGTAGAGGCCGAGGGCGGTCTCCCGGTCGATCAGGTTGCTGGCTGGGTAGAGGGCCGTGCCGCCGACGGTGCGCCCGGTGACCAGCCAGTGGAGTGCGACCCACGGGTTGTACGAGGAGACGCGGGTGGCGTCCGTACCGGCGGCCACCGTGAGGCCCCGGTCGAGCATGGCGCGGACCGGCGGGGTGTGGGCGGCTGCCTCTGCGCCGTAGCGGTCGCGGAAGGCTGTGCCCTGGAAGGACATGCGGTTCTGCACGGACACGGCGCCGCCGAGGGCCGCGATCCGGTCCAGGCTGTCGGCCGAGACCGTCTCCGCGTGGTCGAAGAGCCAGCGGTTACCGCCGGGGAAGAGCCCTTCGGCCGCGAGCTTCTCGAAGACGGCCAGGTCACGGCGGATCGTCTCGTCGTAGGTCGCGTGGAGCCGGAAGCCCCAGCCGTTCTCAAGGAGAAGCCGGACGGCGCTCTCGAATTCGGTCTCGTACCCTGCGGCAAGCTCGGGCCGGGGCTCGGAGAAGTTCTCGAAGTCGGCGGCGGCCCAGGTCAGATTCTCTCCCGCGCCGTTGAGGCGGAGCCACTCGTCCCCGTCCCCGGGCTTGACCATCTCGGTCCAGCGCTTCAGGTCGGCGAGCTCCTGCCCGGCCGTCTGCGGGAAGAGGTGGTAGGCGATCCGGAGGGTCAGCTCCCCCGACCTGGCGAGGTCGGTGACCGTCGCGTAGTTGTCGGGGAAGTTCTGGAAGCCGCCGGCGGCGTCGACCGCGGACGTCAGTCCGAAGCGGTTCAGCTCGCGCAGGAAGTGGCGCGTCGACGTCCGCTTGTCGGCCTCGTCGAGAGCAGGTGCCTTGGCCAGCGTCGAGTACAGGACGAGAGCGCTCGGCGCCGCGAGGAGGACGCCGTTGGGTTCGCCGTCCCGGCCCCGGACGATCTGCCCGCCCCGGGGGTCGGGGGTCTCCCGGGTGAACCCGGCCGCCTTGACCGCGGCTCGGTTCATCAGCGCCGACTGGTACAGGTGCAGGACGAAGACCGGGGTGTCGGGGGCGGCGGCGTTCAGCTCCGCGACGGTCGGCATCCTGCGCTCGGCGAACTGCTCGGCGGTCCAGCCGCCCACCACCCGGATCCACTGCCCCTTCGGGGTGCGGCCGGCCTGCTCGCGCAGCATCGCGAGGGCGTGTCGAAGGCTTCGTACGCCGTCCCAGCGCAGCTCCAGGACGTAGTTCAGGCCGCCCCGGATGACATGCAGGTGCGAGTCGTTGAGGCCGGGGATCACCCGGCGGCCGAGGGCGTCGACGACCTTCGTGCCCGGCCCGACGAGGTGGGCGAGGTCGTGGTCGTCGCCGAGGGCCGCGACCCTGCCGTCGCGGATCGCGACGGCACGGGCCTCGGGTCGGTCGGAGTCACCGGTGAAGACCTTGGCGTTGCGGACGAGGAGGTCGGCGTGCTCGTGCTCCCGACGCGGGGCGGGGACGAGGCCCACCACCGGCATGCTCGTCGACGGCCCGGTCATGCGAGGGCCTTGCGCAGGATGTCGGTGGCGATTCCGATGGCGAGCTCCGCGCCCCGCGTCTCGCGCAGCGCGTTCAGCATGACGAAGTCGTGGATGACGCCCTGGACGCGCAGGGCGGTGACGGGGACGCCCGCGGCACGCAGCTTCGCCGCGTACGCCTCGCCCTCGTCGCGCAGGACATCGGCCTCGGCGGTGATGACCAGGGCGGGCGGCAGGCCGGTCAGCTGCTCGGTGGTGGCACGCAGGGGGGATGCGGTGATCTGCGCACGCTCGGCCTCCTCGGTCGTGTACTGGTCCCAGAACCACTTCATCGCGTCGCGGCGCAGGAAGTAGCCCTCGGCGAAGGCGTGGTACGAGTCGGTGTCGAAGCTCGCGTCGGTCACCGGGTAGAAGAGGACCTGCTGGACGAGCGTGACGTCGCCGCGCTGCTTGGCCATGAGGGTGAGGGCGGCGGTCATGTTGCCGCCGACCGAGTCGCCCGCGACGGCGATCCGGGTGCCGTCGAGGTCCTTGTGGTGTCCCTCGCGGGCGACCCACTGGGCGACGCTGTAGTTCTGCTCGACCGCGACGGGGTAGCGCGCCTCGGGCGACAGGTCGTACTCGGGGAAGACCACGGCCGCCCCGGTGCCGACGGCGAGTTCGCGGACGAGCCGGTCGTGGGTGTGGGCGTTGCCGAAGACCCAGCCGGCGCCGTGGATGTAGAGGATGACGGGAAGCGGGCCGGTGGCGCCGCGTGGGCGGACGATCCGGGTGCGGACGTCGCCGGTCGGGCCGCCGTGGACGGTGGTCCACTCCTCGTCGACGTCCGGCAGGGGGACGCCCTCACCGTTCTGGACGTCGTCCACGGCCTTACGGCCTTCGGCGACGGGGATCTGGTAGAGGTACGGCGGCTGGGCGGTGGCGTCGGCGAAGGCCTGGGCTGCGGGTTCGAGGACCGGACGGTTCTTCATGAGGGGCTCTCCTTCAGGGGTTGTACGGGGCGGGTCGGAGCGTCAGCGGGTCGCCCGCACGGCGGCGAGGATGACGTGGGTGACCACGGCCGGGCGGGAGACCGCCACTGCATGGGACGCGTCCACTTCGGTGATGTGCGAACCGGCACGCCGGGCCATCCACCGTTCGGCGGCGGCCGGGATGTTCTTGTCGGCGGTGGCGATCAGCGCCCAGGACGGGATCGTCTTCCAGGCCGCCTCCCCGGCCTTCTCCTCCAGCGCGGCGGTGGCGACCGGGCGCTGGGTCGCGGCCATGACCGCCGCTTCGGCGGCGGGTACGTCGGCGGCGAACTGCCCGTGGAACTTGGCTCGTTCGATGACGAGCTCGGTGCCGGTGCCACCGCCGGGCAGCGGGTACGACCGCGGGTTCACGGTGTCGCCGAGGGTGGAGCCCGGGAACTTGGCGGCGAGCTCGGCCGCGCTCTCCCCCTTGTCCGGGGTGAACGCTGCGATGTAGACGAGGGCCTTCACGCGGCTGTTGCCCACTGCGGCGCCACTGATGACGGCGCCGCCGTAGGAGTGGCCGACCAGGACGACGGGCCCGTCTACGGCGGCCAGCACGCTGCGCAGGTAGGCGGTGTCCGCGGCGAGACCGCGCAGCGGGTTGGCGGGCGCCAGGACGGGGTAGCCGGCGTGCTGCAGCCGCCGGATCGTGCCGCTCCAGCTGGAGGCGTCCGCGAACGCTCCGTGGACCAGGACGATCGTCGGCTTGGGGTCGTGCCGGTCGGTGTCGGCCGCGGCCGGGCGGCTCGCGGGTGCGGCGGGTACGGCGCCGATCAGGGCGGCCAGCGTCGCGGGCATGGCGAGGGCGAGGGTGCGCCTCGTGAGCTGCATGGGTGGGTGTTTCCTTGTCGGGTGGGGAAGCGTGGGGGTGTGCTCGGTCGAGCGGGAGGGGTGCGCCGCTCGGGCGGAGGGAGTGCGCCGGCCGGGCGGACGGGACCGGGCTCGGGAGAAGGGGGCCAGGCCTCAGAGGCCGTACGCCTCCAGGAGCCGGAGCCAGACCTCGCTCACCGTCGGGAAGGCGGGCACGGCGTGCCACAGGCGCTCCAGGGGGACCTCACCCACGATGGCCACGGTGGCCGTGTGGATGAGCTCGGTCGCCATCGGACCGGTGAGCGTGCAGCCGACGACGACCCCTCGGGTCTCGTCGACGACGAGCTTGGCGAGGCCGCGGTAGTCGTCCGCGTGCAGCGCGGCACCGGCGACGTCGTCGATGCGGTACTCGACCACGCGTACCGCGAGACCCGCTTCGCGTGCCGCGCGTTCCGTGAGACCGACGCTCGCGACCTCGGGACGGGTGAAGACGGCCTGCGGGACGGCGACGTGGTCGGCTTCCGCGCTCCACTGCTGCCGGCCTCCGGTGACGGCCGGGCGCCCCGCGGCTCGCTCGGCGATCGCCGCCGCGCAGGCGCGGGCCTGGTACTTGGCCATATGGGTAAGCGGCGCACGGTGGTTCACGTCGCCGACGGCGTAGAGCCAGTCGCCCTCGACTGCCGTGACGCGACAGGTGTCGTCGACCGGGAGCCAGTCGTGTGCCGCCAGTCCGACGGCGTCCAGTCCGAGGTCCGCGGTCCGCGGGCGCCTGCCGACGGCGACCAGGACCTCGTCGCAGACGAGAGCGGTGCCGTCGTCGGTGTCCACGGTCACCGCGCGGGTGGCCTCGTCACGGGCGACCCGGACGGCCGACACCCCGAAGCGGATCGCGACGCCCAGATCGCTCAGACCCCGGGCGACCTCTTCGCCGGCGCACGGCTCCCAGCCGATCAGAAGGGCCTGGTCGCGGACCAGCAGGGTGACGGAGGAGCCGAGTGAGCGCCACGCGGTGGCCATCTCGCAAGCCACCGCTCCCCCGCCGATGACGACGAGCCGCTCGGGCACCGCGTCAGCCGTGGTGGCCTGCCGGTTGGTCCACACACCGATCCGGTCGAGCCCCTCCAACGGCGGAAGGGCGGGTTCCGTGCCGGTGCAGACCACGACCGCGCGCCGGGCCCGTAGGGTACGGACCGTGCCGTCGGGCCCCGTCACCTCCACCAGGCGCTCACCGGCGAGCCGTCCGTGCCCCCGTACGAGCGCGATGCCCGCGCCTTCGAGCCAGTCGGCCTGGCCGGTGTCGTCACCCCGCCCGGTGAAGCGGTCACGGCGGGCCAGGACGCGCTCCGGGTCGAGCGCCGCCGTGACCGCCTGCCGGGCCCCGTCGACCGAGCGGGCCTCCGCCCGGGCGGCATCGGGTCGCAGCAGGGCCTTGCTCGGCACGCAGGCACGGTAGGAGCACTCGCCGCCGACCGTGTCGGCCTCGACGACGACGGCGGTCAGCGCGGACCGGACGAGCCGGTCGGCGACGACTTCGCCACCCGGCCCGCCGCCGAGCACGACGACGTCGTACGTGTCCATCAGCCGCGCACCAGAGGGGTGTCCACGAGGTGCTCGGCCAGGAACCACACCTGCGCCTCGCCGGAACGGATGACATCGGAGACGAGCAGGTCGGCGCTGCCCTCGTCGCCCTCCCCGGAGAGCCGGGCGGCGGCGTCCCGGGCGTCGATCAGGATCCGCTCGTGCGCGTCGAGGAGCCGCGACAGCATGACGGGAACCGGCTCCACGCCGTCCGGCGGCCGGGGGATCGACGTCAGCTCCGCGACGTGACGCGGGTCTCCGACCGCGACGCCGCCGAGGCTCTGGACCCGCTCGGCCAGCGCGTCCACGATGGCCAGTTGGGCCTCCGCGTGCTTGTCCAGCATCAGGTGGAGCGAGTAGAAGGTCGCCCCGCGCATGAGCCAATGGTGCTTCTTGTAGAGGGAGTACAGGATCTGCGTGTCGGCGAGTACGCGGTTCAGCCGCTGGCAGGCGTACATGCGAGTGTCGTGGCCGAGGCCGATCGGCAACTGCTTGAGCGTGCCGAACGCCTGGGTCTCGGCGCCCTTCTGGTGCAGCAGCGGCTGGCCGCCGCCGTGCGGGGTCGTCAGGGTGTCCATCGAGTGCTCCTGTTCGGGAGAGAAGGTGGGAAGGGTCCGGCCGCCCCGTCGGGGGGTACGCGGGCGGCCGGACCCGGTCTGCGCGGCTCGCGCTCAGCGCTCGGCGATCGCCGGGGCGGCGGTCCGGTGCAGGACGAGCCGGGTGAGGAGTCCACTGCCGAGACCGGCCGCGAGCGCGAGGGCCGCCCACCACAGCGGGTACGGCGTGAGGCCGAGGGCCGCGTCGAGGGACCAGGCGCCGGGTCCGGTGGCGGCGAGGGCGGCGGCGGTGCCGATGAGGACGAGCGGGTACTCGTACCCGTCGTTCTGCACCCAGAGGCCGTTGTGCCGTTTCACGGTGAGGGCGACGGTCATGACGCCGATGGCCCCGGTGGCGGCGAGCGGGGTCAGGAGGCCTGCCGCGAGCAGCAGTCCCGATCCGATCTGGCCACCGCCCGCCGCCAGTGCGGTGAGGGCTCCGCCGCGGAAACCGTCGGCGCGGAACTCTTCCGTGCCGCCCTCGAGTCCTCTGCCGCCCAGGTGCGAGCTGATCTTCTGCACCCCGTGGCCCGCGACGAGCAGGCCCACCAGCAGACGCAGGATCAGAATGCCGGTGTCCAAGGAGCTCAGCCGGCCGCGTGCGCGCCGATGATGCTCTGCGCGTACACGACGCCCAGGCCGTACGCGCCCGCGTGGGCCTTGACGATCTCCATGACCGCGCCGTACGTCTCCTGGCGGGCCCAGTCGCGCTGCAGCTCCAGGAGGACCTGGACCCAAGTCACCGGGACAGCGCCGGCGGCGATCATCCGCTGGAGAGCGTGCTCGTGGGCGGCGGGGCTGACACCACCGGAGGCATCGGAGACCACGTACACCTCGTAACCCTGCTCAAGCGCCGAGAGCGCGGGCAGAACCAGGCAGACCTCGGTCCACAGACCCGACAGGATGATCTTCTTGCGCCCGGTGGCCTTGACCGCCTCCACGAGCGCCTCGTCCTCCCAGGCGTTCATCGTCGTACGGTCGATGACCTCGTGCTTGGGGAACACCTCGGCGAGCTGAGGCAGCAGGGGCCCGGAGAACGACTCGGCGGCCACCGTGGTCAGGACGGCCGGCACGTCGAAGGCCTGAGCGGCCTTGGCGAGACCCACGGTGCTGTTGATGATCGCGGCACGGTCGCCGCTGCCCGTGCCGAAGAACATCTGCGGCTGGTGGTCCACGAAGAGCATGACCGCGTTGTCGGGCGTGAGCAGGTCCTTGCTCGGGGCGGCCTGCACCTTGGTGATGTCGAACATGAGGGGTCCTCTCGAAGTATCGGTAACGTGCCCGCCGCGTCCGCGGCTCGGCACTTCTTCAAGCTACGAGCGACCCGACCGACCGCGTTGACCTCCTGCGCCCAGGGGTTGGCACGGCAGCGCACAACCGGTCAAGGGCGAGATCCGCGAGGTGTCACGGGCGCGAACGCGCAAGGTCGCGACGCCGGCACACTCGCCCCGAGACCCCTCCGAAACGACGCGTAGCCACACCCCAACCCCACAAAGGGGTTGCGATATCCGGAAGCGCAGTCGCTGACCGCGGGCGAGGCGGGCGGCGACCTGCAGCAGCCGGTAGCGGAGGTTCTTCGGTTCGGCAGCCGCCAGCTCCCCGTCCCACAGCAGGACGCGCATCCAGGCCAGCAGGAAGATCGCCGCGAGGCCGAGTTCGAGCCAGGCCAAGTTGATCGCGAAGTGGCGGGAGGGGAAGCGGCCGAAGCCTGTGGTCTTGCCGCATCGGATGTGGTCCTCGACGGCGACATGCCCGCGGTGACGGACCTCCAGGAACTGGGCGGAACCACCACCGGAGTAGGGGGTGTCGGCGAGAAACACCTGGTGCCGCAGGCCCTCGTCCTATTCAAAGCTGTGCCTTGGTGGAGCCATTGCTGCCGCCGGCGCGAGTAGGGTCGGGGCGTGGGCGCAGCCGGCACGGCGCCCGGGCGTACGCGGTCGACACCTCGACCCCGACGAAGCGGCGTGACACCCCCGGCGGTCCGGGTTCTCCGTCCAGGCCTTCACCGAGGAGGAAGACGGCGACGGCAAGGCACGCCTGGACCGGTACGAGCTGTTCGACCGGCTGCCGGCGGGGGAACCGGTGTCCCGCGACGACGCTCCCCGACCGCAGTCGGCCCTTCGGCCGACGAGCCACCAGCGGCTATGCCTGGTCGTAGACGACCGTACGGATGCGCCTGGCGCACAGCGCCTGGGTGATGAGGGGTTCGACGCGGTCCCAGGTGCCGCCGGCCAAGCCGCAGCCGATACGGGGCATGTGGACCGAGGCATGCAGCTCTTTGGCGTGCTCCGCCAGGACGTGCAGACACTCCTGCACCGCGTCGTAGCGGATGGGCGGACCGCTGTCGGCGGGCACGGTCCCGGACTCGGTCCTCATACCTTCGCGGGTCCGGATGCCGTGCTGGCCCTGATGCTATAGATGGGGAAGCCCCGGGGCCAGGACCTGCCGAAGCCCTGCAGCTCGACGGCATCGGGGCCTACGGGGCGTCAGGCCGGCCTGGTGCCCGCGGCGTCTCGCGGTAGCCCCCTCTTGGCCATCACCGAACGCGAGCTGTTCATATCGATGTACACGATGAGCTCGTGGTGCGCGCCGTTGGTGACCGGCCCGATGTCGAGGCCGCACAGCCCACCTCGATGGTGGGTAGGTAGCCGCCAGAAGGCCGTCTTCATCGTCCTCGTCGGCCCAGAACGGCCCCTCCATCCCTTCGGGGAACGGCCGGGTGCATCCAGGGCCGACGCTCCGGATCAGCGGCTCGGCATCGTAGATCCCGTAGTACGGTCCGGTGCCTGCTCCGATTCGCAGGAGGACCACCCGGAACGCGGCCGGGAGCCCGACGCCAAGGGCCGCCTCCAGCAAGCCCACCTGCTCATCGGTCAGCGGCCGGCTGCGATAGCCATGCTTGTCGGCGATTCCCAAAAGGCACAGAGCGCTTGGGGACGACCCGTCAGGAAGACCTGCTCTCCTTCGCCGCGTTCCCACTCGTGGCGGATGGCCACACTCCGGCCCACTGCTCCCGTCACCTGGCACTGCGGGGCCTACGCCCACAGGTGGAAGCCCAAGACGATGTCAGCGCGACCTGACACCATCGCAGTGGGCGAGACCGAAGTGGCTCGCGAAGGGGGACGGTGGGCGATGAGCTGGTGGCTGTGGGCTCTTCTGGGCGTCGCGGTCGTGTTCGTGGCGCGGCTGACGTGGAGGATCGTCAACAAGCGTGGGTTGTGGGACACCAGAACCATGAGACTCGACTTCGGGCGCGATGAGCACGGTGGTGTGGTCTTTCTCGACACGGCCAACAACTGGGCAGACAGCACCGCGGGCTACGACCGGGACATCGCTCGCGAGGTGGATTTCCGGGGACCGAACCCGCTCCCATTCAACCGTCCACCGGGGACGGCACCGGGTGAAGGCGACTGGGGCTCATGGTGGCTGGACCGCATCAGGTATCTCCGGGAGGACCACGTCCAGAACTCGGAGAAGCACATCGTGTACATCATCCAAGCCCGACGGCTCGCCGGGCTTCCCGAGTTGGAGGCGACGGACGACACGGGCTCAGGGTGACGCCCAAGGCTTGAGCAGGCCGATGGGCTGGAAGCCGTCCACCGCCGCGGCCACGGAGGGCTCTACGCCGGTGTGACCCTGGCCGGGCCGACACCGATCGGCTGCGGCTCGCGCTGGCATCGGGTCCGCTGCCGCGGGCTGCCGACTGCCGGCTTGTCCTGGCCGTCGACATCACCCGATGGCTGCCCCGATTCCGGCTGGCCGTACTCGATCCTCTGCGCGCCGGAGCCCGGTCGCAGCTCGTGGACCGCCCCTGAACGCGCTCCGCCTGGCATCCGGGGACGACACCGCCACCATCACTGCCGGGCAGTTGCGCGAAGTGTTCGGGCGGCTCATCGCGGCGGGGCTGAAGCTTCACCCCGACCTACGCCTCGTGGGCAACCCGATCGAGGTGCGCTTCGGACCGCGCGACAGTTCGCCATCGCCAGCTCCAACCACCACGACCACTCAGTGCAGGCCCGGGCCCTGCCCGCCTACTCGCTGTCGAGGTCTTCGGCGAGTTCGACGCGCAGCCGGCTACGGGTGCCCACCAGAATCCGCCCGAGCATGTTCTTGCCAGTCCCGGTCCGGCCTCGACCCCAGTAGTGATCGGTGGTGGTGTCCTCGACGATCTCTTCGTCACCGGTGGACAGCAGAATGTCACGGATATCGGCATGCGCGCGGAACTTGGTTACCACCGCACGGCGCATCACGTCGTCCTTAACCCGCTCCCAGTCCCTCCGTAGAGGTCTGGACGAGTCACGGCCCAGCTCCGCTGCCCGCAGCGGCGTGCGAGCACGCCGGATGAGATCCGCGTGGCGAGTGCCCTTGAACTTCTGCGCCTGGAAGTAGTGCTCCGAGGTTGGCCACCAGACCCCGTCGAGGTCGAAACCATGATCAGAAAAATTCGAGAAGCATCCATAAGGGACTTCGCCGGCGCCGTAGAAGTAGATCGTCATGGGAAACCTCGCGGAAGTTGCGGAAACCCGCACCGTGTCAGGCATGCCCACACCCCTACAACCAGTTTTCTTCGCCGAACCCGGCTCTTCACCGCACCAGCGACCCGGCGAACCTTCCCGGTCAGAGCACGAGGCACACCCGGTGCGGACCACCCAGAAGATCGCGTCCACGATCCGCCGACGTGGGTGCTTCTCACGTCGCCCGCCCTTCGGCCCCACCAGCCCAGGGACGCGGCAGATCTCAAACGCGGTCTGAGGGTCGTCCGACTATGGTGGCGCGTACGGTTCTTCTGGATGTACCGGGCTTCGGGGTCGGCGGTGGAGACCACGCGGTCGCGGTCGGTTCCCTTGGTGATGTGCGCCAACGCACGTCGCGGCCGTCGGGGTCGTCGGCCGGGCGGAGAAGCCGCCCACCCTGACCCGCTGGTCTACTGAAAGTTGGCCGACTCCCCATGGACCTAGTGCTCGAGGAGATCGACAGTCTCCTCACGGATTACATGTACGGGGACGACAGCGCCCTCGACGGCCTGCTGGCAGCAGGTCCGGTGAGTCTTCGTCGGCTCCTCGCCATTCGGGCGGGCCGGGCCGAGCCGGGATGGGACATGGCGGAGATCACGCGCCACGACCGGGACGACTACCGGCGCCCCGGAGAAGCGCAGATACACCTTGCCCGCGCCTTCCCGGACACCTTCTTCGACGAGGCGGCGGGGGACCCCATGTTTGAATGGGCGATCACGGAGACGCTGGAGTACATCAAGGATCCGCGAGCTCTGCCCTTCCTGGAGCGCCACCTGCGGACCCCTAGCCCGGAGTACCGCCGTCGAGCGCTGCGGGGTCTGGCCGAGAACGGGACGGCCGATCACACGGAGGCCGTCGCCGCGTGCCTGGACGACCCCGAGACGCGGTCCGAAGCGCTGAACACGCTGGCGCGGCTGGGCGACGCCCGCGCGGTCGGGCCGTTGCTGCGCGCGCACCTGGCAGACGACTCCTCGTTCGCCCGGCGCGCCGGAGTAGCCCTCGACCAGGTCGAGCAGCGCATCGGCGGGCCGTCGGCACCGCCGGTCTGGCGCGAGCTGGGGCCGGTGGTGTTCACCGCGCAGGCCGTGATGGGCATGCCGTGGTGCGTGACCGAGGTCCTGGTGGAGCCCGGCCAGACCGTCCGGGGCGGCGAACTCATGGCCGTCCTGGAGAACGACGCGATCTGCCGGGAGCTGATCGCAGACTGGCCCGGCACGGTCACGGAGGTCCGTATCGCGGTGAACGACGAAGTTCTGGAGGAGGCCGTCGTCCTCATTGTGGAGTCCCGTCGCCGGATCGGCTAGTACCAATGCCGTGTAGTCAGCCTGGTAGAAGCGGGAGACCGATCAAAGTCTTCCTGCCACGAGAGGTCCCGTTGTCAGGCCAGTCTGCCACCACAGCGTTCAACCGCACCCTCACGGTCACGGATGGAGTCTTCGCTCCCGGCCACCTGGGCGAGCTGACCCAGCACCTCCCCTCGAGCTCGTCGATGACGTGCTGGAGCAGACGCGAGCCGTGCAGCACCGGCTGCGGCAGTTGCCGTCGCATGGGGAAGTTCCTGGTCTGGGGACGTCGTTGAGTAGGAATGGCGGTGGAGACGAACACGGGTCAGGAACGCCTGGTACCGAAGGACTGTCGCGTGCATGAGCTGTTGGTGGCGGCCCCCCAAGGTTGTTTCCGGGCCGGTGTGCCGTCCGGCCCTCGGTGAGGGCGGCCCGGCGCGTGGCCGACGGTGTCGCGGTCCACGGAGCTTCGTGCGTCTCGGGGAGCCAACACGGTGTGGGCGGTGGCGAGCTGTGGGAACAGCGCCGTCACGTACAGGATCCCATCGCAAGCCGGGCAGTTTATGCTCTTCGACCTGATCGAGTCGGACGACTGGGAGCGCGCTGGAGTTACGCGTTCTTCCTGGAGTCGGGGCTTGAAAGGGTGAAGGTCGTCGGGCGTGATCCGGACGGTGCGGAGTCGCACCGGCGGGAGGCGGAGTCTGGAGCGCTCGCCAACGCTGAACACGACGAACCCAGCCGCCGCATCCGCCCGGTTCACCGAATGAATCGCTGTTCTGTGTAACTGGGAGACCCAATGCAGATCGTCAGGAACCCGAAGAGCGCCGTGTTCTCGTGGGATTACCGCTCCGGCATGATCCGGGTGTCGGCCGAGCCGTCGTTGTACTTCGACACTTCCGCACGGTCGCTGTACATCGATCAGAACCCGGCCGCCGACCGATCGTTGACGCAAGTGAGGAACACGTCGTTCTCCGAGGACTTCACGGTCATGCGTTTCGATGCGACGTGGCACAGCACCTCGGAGTCGTTCGAAGTGACCGGGCGGTACCAGACGGATCGGATCCTGCGCCAGGTCACCCAACGCCTGCTCACCGGGGATGACGCGGTCGCCTCAGGCCCTCAGGACGTGATCGAGGTCCACGTGCTTGACGGCACGATCGCCGTGATCAACGTGCTGCGGGTCGTCGAAGGCGTGGTCGAGAAATCGATACGAATCACCCACAAGGACGGCCGGCTCCACCTGGTGGTCCCCAGCCCATGGAAACGCACCGAACTCACCTCGGTCGCGATCGAAGGAAGCCGGCTCGTGTGCCGCACACCTGACGAAGACGTCACCTACGAGCTATCCGCCTGCCCGCTCGTCGTTGAGACGATGACGGCGCTGATCGACGCCGGTCGGACCTGACGCGACTCGATCGCATGCCTGGCAGCTGTCGCGGACAACCCGAGGTGACTCTTGGTATGGCAGGCCACACCCCCAAGTGGGTGGCACACCTCAGTGACCAGCACCCACGAGTACGCAACGATGAGCGCAAGAACCGCGCCCTTTCCGCACATCCTGGTTCTGGGACCCGGTCGGACTGACCCCCTCAACGCGAGATGTACGCAATCGTTCGAGCCGAAGGAATTTTCTTGCGCAGGCTCATATCACCGTCGAGATCCGCAGTGTTCCCCACACGTGCAGTTGCTGTACTCACCGCCCTCGCCGGCGCTCTCTTCGCAGCTCTCGTCTTCGCGCCCCGCATGCTGGCGACACGTGGTCGGGACAGCGACCTTGCCGATAGGCACACCCTCGTCAATGACCTATGCGACGCGTTCATCGGATATTGGCGTTCCGGGAAAGAGCAACCCTCTCCAGGCCTGGAGAGGGTTATTGACTACTGGTTCCGTTACAACGTGGTCAAGGGTGTGATCGCTTCCATCCTGCTGATGGTTCTCGTTGCGCTTGGCTCTCTTCTCTGGAAAACGTTCCTGAGAGATGGAGGACCGGGAAGGGTGAGAAAGGTCGCCCTCGTGTCGGCCGGCGTATCCGTCGTGGGGTTCGCGCTGTTCGCTTTGTGGACGGCGGTGGCCAGTCTCCAGGGTGCGGCAGCGCCCTTCGCTTCGATCCTGCCGCTACTGGGGGGCGCCTCCAATGGAGCGCTTGCCGATACAGTCGACCAAATCAAGCAGCAACTGACTGACTCCACGGGCGGGAGTGAACAAGCTCGGCCTGCCCTTGAGGGAATAGTCAGCGACTACGTGCGGTTCCACGTGGTCCGCGAGATCGCGGCGGTGCCTATAGCATTCGCCTTCACGGGTGCGAGCGTGATGTTGTGGAACAAGCTTGCACGAAGGGGATCGAATGACAGGCGAACGAGGCGTGTATTGGTATCGTTCGCTGCTTCGTCGACAGTGTTGTCGCTCTTCTTCATTTTGATCTTTTTGGTAAACAGGGCCACTGCAACAGACCCTAATCCAGGACTCCTGAACCTCTTCAATGGCAGCTGGTGATGCACCATCACAGTCGGTCAGACGCGGGTGGTGAAAATGGCGGCCTTTCTGGGCGCGAGGAACATTATGCTGGGGGCATGGTTGAGTCGTTGCCTTCCGTGGCCGCGGGTCGGTGGCGGCCACGTGTCAGGTTTGCCGTGCGCATCGCGCGTCGCACGATCGTAGAGT
Organism: Streptomyces gardneri; assembly: GCF_006539185.1. GTDB lineage: Bacteria > Actinomycetota > Actinomycetes > Streptomycetales > Streptomycetaceae > Streptomyces > Streptomyces gardneri. The sequence continues at coordinate 56,906 of NZ_BJMN01000040.1, read as the reverse complement.
CGGTGTATCTCGTTACCGCGCCGTTGAGCGCTGCTGTCGGTCTGCCGCTGGTGGTCGGCGGCCTCTGCGTCGGAACAGTCGGTTCGTTGTTGCAGAGCGGGTCGCCCGTCGCGGCCCGGGCTCTGGCGCTGGCGCGGTGGCCCGGCGACCTGGAATGGTGGCGGATCGGCCAGGTGCGTTCCCGGGCGGGCGGGGCCCGGGGCACGGGCTGGCGACCGCGGTCGAAAGAGACGGCCGATGCGGCCGACCCGGGGCTGTGGCTCGACTTGGCGCACACGGTGCTGGTGCTCCCCGTCGTCCTGGTCACCTCGGTGGTGACAGTGCTGTGGTGGTTCGTGGGAGTCGCGACCGCCACGTACCCCCTGCGCAGCCAGGTCACGCCTGGGTCGCCGCGGCCGTTGACTCTGTACGCGGGCAGCGACCGGTCGCACATCGCCTTGAGTCTTGGGCTGACGTCGCCGGCCGAGCGGCTGGCCTTCGCGATGACAGTCGCCGTGCTGCTGCTGTTCACCCTGCCGCTGGTGACCCGGGTATGCGTCGCGGCCCAGACCGGTCTCGGGCAGGCGCTGTTGTCAAACATGTCCGCGTTGCACCGCAGGATCAGCGGACTGGAGCAGGACCGCGACACCGCCGTCGCACAGGCCGTCGCAGCGGTGACAGCGGAGGCGGCTGCCCTGCGCCGGCTCGAACGCGACATCCACGACGGGCCCCAACAGCAGCTGGTCCGTCTGGCGATGGAACTGGGTCGCGCGCAGCATCACTTCGACCGCAATCCGGAACTCGTCCGGGCCGCACTCGCCGACGCGGTCGTCCAGACCCAGCAGGCGCTGGACGAGCTGCGGGCCCTTTCGCGAGGCATCGCCCCGCCGATCCTCGCCGACCGCGGACTGCGGGAGGCGCTCTCCACTCTGGCCGCGCGCTGCGTCGTACCCGCCGAGCTCGACTCCGGTCCTCTGGGTCGTCGGCCGGACGCCGTCGTCGAGACGACCGCGTACTTCGTGGTCGCCGAGGCGCTGACCAACGTGGCCAAGCACAGCCATGCTCGCCGGTGCACCATCGGTATGCGTCACGCTGAGGGAATCCTGCGGGTCTGGGTGACGGACGACGGGGCGGGCGGCGCGGCCTTGGCCAAGGGACACGGACTGCAGGGGTTGGCCGACCGGGTGCATGCGGTCGGTGGCCGACTGCAAGTCGACAGTCCTGAGGACGGCCCGACGACGGTCACCGCGGAGCTGCCGTGCCGCTGACCTCGGACGAAACAGGGTCTGGAGCAGGGTCGGACCCAACGGCCCGATATCCGCTGCGGATCGTCGTCGCCGATGACGCGGTGCTGCTGCGCGAGGGCCTGGTCCGCCTGCTCGCTGAGGACGGTCACGAGGTGGTGGCGGCGGTCGGTGACGGTCCTGCCCTGGTCGAGGCGGTGCTCGCACACCACCCGGACGTGTCGATCGTCGATGTGCGGATGCCGCCGACCCATACCGACGATGGTCTGCGGGCGGCGATGGCGGCCCGCAGACAGCTGCCCGGCACCCCCGTGCTGGTGCTCAGCCAGTACGTGGAGGTGTCCTACGCCGGCGATCTGCTCGCGGATGGTTCCGGCGCTGTCGGCTATCTGCTGAAGGACCGGGTCGCCAGGATCGAGGAGTTCCTCGACACGCTGAACCGCGTCGCCCACGGCGCGACGGTGCTCGACCCCCAGGTCATCGCTCAGTTGCTGGCCGGGCAGCGCCGCGGCAAGGCCCTTGGGTCGCTGACCGTACGTGAACGCCAGATCCTGGCGCTGATGGCGGAGGGCTGCTCCAACACCGCCATCGCCCAGCGACTGGTGGTCTCCTCCAGCGCGGTGGAGAAAAACATCGGCAACATCTTCGCCAAGCTCGGACTGCCGCCCGACGTCACCCAGCACCGCCGGGTACTCGCCGTCCTCACCTACCTCAGAGGCTGACGACAGCTCGCTTCCACCGCATTCGGCCCCGGACTCCGGGCTGACATCTGTAGCACCCTCCGCAAGGCCGGCATCCCGCCCCGGCGCCCCGGACCGGTCCTGGCTGGCGACCTGCGGCAGGGCAACAGGACCCGGCCGTCGACGGCGAGGTGGACCTTGGCGGTCAGCCCGCCCCGGGACCGGCCGAGGCATGCCGGCACCCAGCCCCGGACGATGCTGCATCCGACCACCCGATCAGACCGTGAAGTCGCTCAGAGTGCCGTGCCGGCATCTCGTCGACGGCCTGCTCCGCCGGGGCCGACGGTCCGCCCTTCGCCCAAGCGGACCAAGATCCGGGCCAGTTGCGGCCCAAGCTGCGATCACCCCGTTGAGCAACGTGCGTTTCGCCTGGTCAGTGGTGGTGCCACCGGTGTACCACCAGCACACGAGGAACATGCTGGTCAGCTACGGACCGGGGAAGCTCGCTTCTGAACGTCCTCGACAAGGCGCGCCGGGCAGCCCTGTGTGGGGTGCCCGCGCCGGGCGTGTCTTCCTCACCGTTGGTCTGACGGCTTCGATATGGAAGGCTCAGCGCCTGCCGTCCGCCCGCTCCAGCGTCTCACCGAGATCCACACCGCAGCAGGCACCCTACGCAGCCGGCGCCGCCCAGCGCGGGATCAAGCCATTGATCGCACGCAGCAAGCGGCCCGACGAGCGAACCCGACGGACCGCTGGCGTGATCTTTACCCCGCATTGTTGACCGTGCCCATGTCACGCCTGAAGCTTTCACCCGACCCGCACAACTGTCACATCGTCACCACGATTACCTGGCAGGCGGGTTGACCGGTTCCTCGTCTCCGTAAGGATCTTCCGATGCGTCGTACCGCCGCACTGTTAGCCACCGCCCTGCTCGCGTGGGCCGCCGCGCTCACCGCGCCCGCCGCCCACGCCGTCGAGAGCCCCGCTGCCGCCGCTGCGCAGTCCGCAGCGACCGTCCCGGGCCCCGGCGGCGTCGGGAGCTGCACCGAAGCCGGCGCATCCGCCACCTGTACCGGCCTCGACCCGATGCAGACCTGGAGCGTCGGAGGCACCTGCGCGACCTACGACTTCACCACCGGGTTCTACACCTTCTCGCAGGCGTGGAGCGGCTGGGTAAGGGGCGACACCACCGCCTCCGCGAGCTGCTTCGGTACGGGCATGTGGTGGGGAGGCGGCGTCTCGTTCGGACCCGCCGTCCCGGCCGGCCCGGTCGGGCAGGTCACCGGCCTCGCGGGCAAGTGCCTGGACGTGCGCGGCGGCAGCATGGCCAACAAGGTGCCCACCCAGATCTGGGACTGCCTCGGTAACGTCAACCAGAGGTGGAAGATCGGCGCCGACGGCACCATCCGCGCCGTCGGCGTGTGCCTGGACATCTGGAACGGCCGCACCGACAACGGCACCCAGGTGCACACCGGCCCCTGCAACGGCAACATCGCCCAGCAGTGGCGGGTCCAGGGCAACGGCGCGATCGTCAACACGAAGTCCGGCCGCTGCCTGGACGTCCGGGCCTTCGACAGCACCAACGGCAACGTCGTACAGATCTGGGACTGCAACGGCTCCTCGAACCAGATCTGGCAGCTGCCCGTCTGATACGACCGGCCGCCCGGCCCCGCCGACCGCACGCGGTCCCGGCAGGCCCCGCATGGAGTCCGGCGCCGAGTCCCGCGCCTCGCTCCGCGCCCGCTTCAGGGCGTGGGGAAGGCCGGGGCTCGGGTGGCGAGGGTGTGCGTGTTCCCGGCTCCGTCGGTGATCTGGGCCGTGGTGTCGCGCGGCGGATGGTCCGACGTGAGGCCCAGGAAGAAGCTGCTGTTGCCGGCCGCGACCCCGGGGGTGCCGAAGTCGATGGTCAGGCGGCTCCCCCGCTGCGTGGCGGAGACGGGCCGGACCGTTCCCGGGCCGCCCTGGGCGATGACGAAGAGGTCCGATCCGCCGGTTCCGTCGTAGTCGACACGGCTGACGGGCCCGAAGTCGAGGCTGAGCGTGCGGACGGCCGACGCCGGTAGCGGCCCCGAGACCGGTGTCATGTCGACGCGGTACTCGTACGGGTACTTGCCGGCACCGAGCGAGCCGGCGACGCCGCGCGGGTACAGACGTGACTGGAGCGAACCCGATCCCGTGGCACCCGTGATCCGGATGGCCGGCGCGATGTCGTTCGGCACGGCCGTGCCCGAAGGATCAAAGACGCACTCGATGATGGTGGACGTCACATCCGCCGCGCGCAGGGCCCACTCGAACGGCTGGAGCGTGCGGCGGATCACGCCCTGGCACACGGCGCAGAAGGGCGTGAGGTTGCGCATCATGCAGTTGAACGCCGGCCGGTACAGACCGCAGTGGTAGTAGCCGGCCCCCTCGAAGGCACCGATCGTGCCCGCCGCCACGGGGTTGGCCTGCGGGTCGCACACCGAGCAGTCGGCGTTCCTGGAGGTGGGCATCGTGGTCGTCGCCTGCACCAGCGCCGCCCATTTGATCGTGGTGCGCCCGGTGTCCAGGGTGATGTTCGGCGCGGTGGGTTCGGTGCCGGTGTAGAGGTCGTGTCCGGTCTCCGAGGGACAACTGACCCAGGATTCGTACTCGTCGGCGAGGCCGAACGCGGAGTGTCCCAGCTCGTGCGCGGCGACCGTGACCCAGTTGCCGCTCGTCGAGGTCACGGCGACAGTGCCGCCCGAGCCTCCGTACTTGGCGCTGTTGACCACGACGATCGCCTGGTGCCAGGCCGGGACCTGGGCCGTGAGCACGCCTTGCACGGTCGACGTGTTGGCCGTCAGCAGTCGGGCGAGCCCGCCCGTGCAGTAGGTGGCGTCGAAGTAGGTCTTCGGAGTGGCTCCCGTCCCACCACAGGACACGGGGTCGTCGGCGCCGCTGCCGGTGGAGGTGACGTCCACGCGGTGGATGTTGATCCGGCCCTGGACCGCGGGCTCGTTGAACGGCGGTATCGCGAAGAGCTGGCTCACGAAGAACTGCGCGTCCGTGTGCCACTGCGCCATCTCGCTGCTCCTGTAGCCCTCCGCGAGCAGCACGAGGTTCCATCGCGAGGCGGTCGGGCCGCTGTTGTGGAGCAGCGTCGTGCCGAGGACGGTGCCGTCGCCGGTTCCCATCAGGACCCGCCTCCCTCGGTCCCGTGTCCCAGCTGGTACCGGCCGATCGTCTGCGTCCGCACGGTGGTGCGCAGCAGCGCCACCTCCTTGGCCTCCGCCAACGCGGGCACCAGTACGAAGAAGCGTCCCTTGGGCTGGTTGATCGCCTGGTGCGTGAAGGGCCGGTCCGGATCGGCGGAGAGGACCTCCGCCTCGTCCCTGACCGGGTTGTCCAGCGGACGGCTGTGGATCCGCTGTCCGCGCGCGTTCAGCATGTCCACCCGGTAGCCGACCGATACGTCGGGCTGTCCGTCGACGTCGGCCGTGGTCACGCCGATCGACAAGCCCTGCTGTCCGGCGGGGGCGTCCGGGATCACCAGATCGACCGGCTCGCTGGCCACCAGTTCGATGTGCTGGCCCCGGTACTCGAAGGTGAGCCGTATCGCACCGCTCATCACGCACGCCTCCTCGGATCCGGTTCGACGCACACGGTCGTCACCCCCCCCACCGGACCACCATCGGACGCGGCCCGCCACACCAGGCGGGCATCCCTGGGCACGGTGCGCAGGGCACCGCTGGTGAACGGGATCGCGGTCGAGCTGCTCCGATCGGGTGGCGCGCCGCCCGTCCCCGCAGGGATGAGCCGTCCTCATGGACCTGCCGCCAGCGGCGTGGCGCTGGCGGCAGGTGGTTCGGCAGGGGGTAGGGCGGTTGTGGGCTGCCATCGGCGGGCGACCGGTGGCTCCGGGCGCCGGCGTCAGGCTGTTGCCCGATGTCCCGAGGGATGTCCCGGTCAGGCCAGGACGTTCAGAGCGGCGGGCCGCACCCTGAGGGTCACCGGCAGGGTCGCGTCGACCTCGCCGTCCGCTCCGTACGGGAGGGGGCGGTCCGCTTCGATGTGGATCTCCTTGCCGCGGAGGATCTCGACCTCGGGCCGGTTGACGTGCACGCCCGTCTTCAGCTCGTTCATCATGGCGAAGAAGAGGCGTTTCGGTGCCTTCTTGATGACCACGACGTCGAGCAGCCCGTCGTCGATGCGCGCGCCCGGTGCGATGTTCCTCCCGAAGCCGTAGAAGCCCGAGTTCGCCACGACCACGGTGTAGCCGGTGCGGTCGTGCCTCACTCCGTCGATCGTGACGCGGTACGTGGCGGGCTTCCAGGCGAGGACCGCCCGCAGGCCGCCCGCGTAGTACGAGGCCGCGCCGCGCAGCACGCGGGACTCGTTGGCATGGCGGTTGGCCACCGCGTCGACGCCCGCGTACACACTTCCGAGGACGCAGGTCCGCTTGTGCACGGCGGACTCCACCTCGATCGTGTCGACGGCCCGCGGCTCGCCGTGGAGCAAGTTCTCGACGAGCCGTTCGGCGTCCGTGGGGAGGCCCAGGGCGCGCGCGAAGTCGTTGCCGCGCCCCGCCGGGACCAGGCCGAAGACCGTGTCCGTACCGCTGAGGGCGCCGCCGACGCAGCCGGCCATGCCGTCACCGCCGACGGCGAGCACGACGTGCCCCTGTGCTCCGGCTTCCTGGGCGAGTTCTCGTGCGTGCTCCAGGCTGCGGCTGTAGACGGTGTCGAGCCTGGCGCCCGCCTCCCGCAGCAGACGGGCCAGCGGGAGCAGACCCGCCGTGCCGCTGGAACCCCCTGCGGTGGGGTTGACGACGGCGGTGAACTGTCGCATGGATCTGGCCTCCGGGCGGCAGAAGTAAGGTCAGCGGACGGTGGGTCAGCGGACAGTGGGTCAGCGGACGGGGATGAGGACTCCGGGGCTGAGCACACCGGAGGGGTCGACCTCGGCCTTGACGGCCTGCAGCATGCGGATGCCGAGGGGGCCGATCTCTCGGGCGTACCAGTCGCGGTGGTCGGTGCCGACGCCGTGGTGGTGGCTGATGGTGCCGCCCGCGGCCAGGATCGCGTCGTTGGCCGCCCGCTTCACCGGTTCCCAGTGCGCGACGGCGTCCTCCCCCTGTGCGGAGACGACGGTGAAGTACAGGGAGGCGCCGTTCTCGTAGGTGTGCGAGATGTGGCACATGACGAGCGGCGGCGTGCCGCCTTCGGTGAGGGTGCTCGTCAGCGCGTCCCGGACGGCCGTGTAGAGGCCGGGGATGGCGGACCAGAAGGCCGCGGTCTCCAGCGTCTCGGCGAAGGCTCCGGCGTCGAGCAGCGCGTCCCGCAGGTAGGGCGCGTTGTACCGGCCGTGCTCCCACTTGTCGCCGGGCTCCTCGCCGATGAGCTCGCCGTCGCAGGCGAGGAGGACCTCGCGGGCGGCGGCGCGGCGCGCCGCCGTCTCCTCCTCGGTGCCCTCGAAGCCGACGATGGCCATGCAGCCGGGGTTCTGCGGGACTTCGGCGTTGCCGATGGCGTCCGGCTGCGCGAGACCGATGAAGGTCTCCGTCTCGTCCGACAGGCGCAGCACCGTGGGCCGGGGGCCGTCCTGGGCCAGTCGGCGCAGTGCCGCCGTGCCGGCCTCGAAGGAGGTGAAGCGCCAGCCCTCGTAGATCCGCTTCGCGGGGAGCGGACGGATGCGCACGGTCACCGCCGTGATCACTCCGAGTGCGCCCTCGGAGCCGAGGATCAGCTGGCGCAGGTCGGGGCCGGCCGCCGAGCGCGGGGCCCGGCCGGTCTCCAGGGTGCCTTCGGGGGTGGCGACCGTCAGACCGAGGACCATCTCGTCGAAGCGGCCGTATCCGGCCGATGCCTGGCCGCTGGAGCGGGCCGCGGCGAAGCCGCCGACGGTCGCCCATTCGAAGGACTGCGGGAAGTGTCCGAGGGTCCAGCCCTGCTCGTTGAGCAGCGCCTCGCACTGCGGGCCGCGCAGACCGGGCTGCAGTGTCGCGGTGCGGGAGACCTCGTCGACGGCGAGCAGCTGGTCGAGCCGCCGCAGGTCGAGCGCGACGAACGGGCGCTTCGTTACGGGTGCGAGGCCGCCGACGACGGAGGTTCCGCCGCCGAAGGGCACGGCTGCGACGCCGTGTTCGGCGCAGGCGCGCAGCACGGCGAGGACCTCGTCGTGGTCGCCCGGCAGCACGACCGCGGCGGGGATGTCGTCGACCTCACCGGCGCGGATGCGCAGCAGGTCGGGGGTCGACTTTCCGCGGGTGTGCCGGATGCGGATCTCGGCGTCCTCCCGCAGGCCGTCGGGCGCGCCGACGGCCGCCCGGAGGGCGGTGCGGGCCTCGGCGAGCAGCGCCGGGGCGGGCGGTTCGATGTCGGTGAGGGCTGCCGGGCCGCTCTCACGGGGGGTGACGCCGAGCAGGTCACGCAGCAGGCCGGTGACCGAGTCGGGCAGGGGTGCCGCCTTGGCCGGGTCGCCCCAACCGCTCCACAACATGTCCACTTCGAAAGGGTTCCTAACGGTCTGTTTCACGGATGGCGCTGCCACTCGGCCGACGCTGGCATTACACTGTGACAGATGACGCCCATTCGTCACAACCATGAAGACGCAGATCCCGTGCTCGACGCCGCACGCGACTGCGTGCTCGCCGTCGGCGTACGGCGAACCACCCTCACCGACATCGCCCGGCGCGCGGGCGTGTCCCGGATGACGATCTACCGGCGCTGGCCCGACGTGCGCAGCCTGGTGGGCGACCTGATGACCCGTGAGTGGATCGCCGTCGCCGCCGGCGCCATGCCGCCCTCCGACGACGACCGGCCCGAGCGGGAGCGGATCGTCGAAGGGCTCGTCGCGGGAGCCGCGGCGTTCCGGGCCCACCCGCTCTTCCACAAGATCATCGACGTCGACCCCGAGCTGCTGCTGCCGTACATCCTCGACCGCCGGGGCGCCAGCCAGGACGCCCTGCTCGGGCTCCTCCACTCGGCGCTCGAGGACGGCCACGAGGACGGCTCCGTGCGCCGCGTCCGGGCGGACCTGCAGGCCCGGTCCCTGCTGCTCGTCGTCCAGTCCTTCACGCTCTCGCTGCGCACCATGACCGACGACACCGATCCCGAACTGAGCGAAGCCGCCTTCCTCGACGAGCTGCGCACCCTGCTGGAGAGGACCATCGCCCCATGAACCCCACGAGCAGCCCCGCCCTGCCCGGCTCCTCCCTCAACGCCCGGCGGCGCCTGCGCGAACTGGACCGGCTCGCCGACGGCCAGGCCGACAGCGTGGTCGACGTCCTGGTCGTCGGGCTCGGTGCCACCGGGGCCGGAGCCGCGCTCGACGCGGCCACCCGCGGGCTCACCGTCGCCGCGATCGACGCCCACGACCTCGCCTTCGGCACGTCGCGCTGGAGCTCCAAGCTGATCCACGGCGGACTGCGCTACCTCGCGTCCGGACAGCTCGACGTCGCCCACGAGAGCGCGGTCGAGCGCGGCATCCTCATGGAACGCACCGCTCCCCACCTCGTCCGCGCGCAGCCCTTCGTCCTGCCCCTCACCCCGCTCGTCAGCCGCGGCCAGGCCGCCCTCGCCCGCGCCGGATTCCTCGCCGGCGACATGCTGCGCGTCGGCGCCCGCACCTCGCGCAGCACGCTCCCCCAGCCGCGCACACTGTCCGCCGTCGAGACCCGTCATCTCGCCCCGGCCCTACGCCCCACCGGGCTGCGCGGCGGACTGCTCTCCTGGGACGGCAAGCTCTCCGACGACGCACGCCTGGTGACCGCGATCGCCCGCACGGCGGCCGCGTACGGCGCCCGTATCCTCACGCGCACGCGCGCCCTGGAACTCCACCGCGACGGTGCGCTGGTCCGCGACGAGACCACCGGCCAGGAGCTGCGGATCCGCGCACGTACGGTCATCAACGCGGCCGGCGTCTGGGCGGGCGGCCTCGTCGACGACGTACGCCTGCGGCCTTCGCGCGGCACCCATCTCGTCCTGCGTTCCGAGGACCTCGGCCGGCTCTCCGCGGGGCTGCACATCCCGATCCCCGGCGAGACGAACCGCTTCGTCCTGGTCCTGCCCCAGGGCGACGGACGCGTGTACGTCGGCCTCACCGACGAACCCGTCGACGGCGACATCCCCGACGTGCCGGAGGTCCCCGAGACCGACATCGGCTTCCTCCTCGACGTCCTCGGTTCCGCCCTGGACGTCACCGTCCAGCGCGCCGACGTGGTCGGGGCCTTCGCGGGGCTGCGCCCCCTGCTCGACACCCGGGACGCGGCGGGCCGCACCGCCGACATCTCGCGCAAGCACGCCGTGCTCACCTCCCCCTCCGGTGTCGTCACCGTCGTCGGCGGCAAGCTGACCACGTATCGCCGCATGGCCCAGGACGCCGTCGACGCCGTCGTGGCCGCCGGGGGCCTGACCGCCGGGCCGTGCCGTACCGCCTCCGTCCCCCTCGTCGGCGCCGCCCGGCCGCAGACCCTCGCAGGGCTCGACGTCCCGGCCCGGCTCGTGTACCGCTACGGCTCCGAGGCACCCGCTGTGCAGGCGCTCGGCCTCGAAGACCCCGCCCTCGCCAAGCCCGTCGTACCCGGCCACCCGGTCACGGGCGCCGAGCTGGTGTGGGCCGTCCGCCACGAAGGCGCTCTCGACACCTCCGACCTCCTCGACCGCCGCACCCGCATCGGCCTGGTCCCGGAAGACCGCTCCACGGCCGAAGGAGCGGCCCTGGACGCCCTCGCACGTACCGCGCAGGTGGAGTGACGTGCGGCGTCGTCGACGCAGGTGAGGCGCGGGGGCCCGGCACCGCGGCTACCGTCGGCTCCATGGAACGAATCCGAGCGGTCCTCGTCGACATCGACGGAGTCCTCACCGTCTCCTGGAAGGCCCTGCCGGGCACAGCCTCGGCCATGGAGCAGCTGCGGGGCGCGGGACTCCGCATCGCCCTGGTCACCAACAACACGTCCCGCACCAGGGCCGCGATCGCCTCACGCCTGGCCGACCTGGGCTTCCCCGTCGACGCGGGAGACATCCTGACCGCCCCGGCGGCCACGGCGGCGTATCTGCGCGAGCACTTTCCCGGCGCGCGCTGCCTTCTGCTCAACAGCGGTGACGTACGGGACGACCTGACGGGCGTCACGCTCGTCGAGGAGGGGGACGCCGACGTCGTCGTGCTCGGCGGCGCCGGGGCCGAGTTCGGCTACGAGGCCCTCAATCGGGTCTTCCGGCAACTGCAGCGCGGGGCCCGACTGGTGTCGATGCACCGGAATCTGTACTGGGGCACCGAGGACGGCCTCGACCTGGACACCGGAGCCTTCCTCGAAGGGCTCGAGAAGGCTGCCCGCATCCAAGCGGAGGTGACGGGCAAGCCGGATCCCGCGTTCTTCGCGAGCGCCCTCGCCCATCTCGGCGTCGACGCGTCGGAGGCGCTGATGATCGGCGACGACATCGAATCCGACGTGCTGGCCGCCCAACGGTCCGGCATCACCGGCGTACTGGTGAGAACGGGCAAGTACCTCCCCGAGACGCACCGCGCCGCCTCCGGCACACCCGACCACGTCCTCGACTCCTTCGCCGACCTTCCCGCCCTGCTGGCCCTGCTCACGGCCGAGGGCGGCGGAACGCCTCAGCGTTGACGGGTCCCGAGTCCGGTGTGGGGGCCGCGATGAGGCAGCCGGTCAGGGCCGGCCGGCGCTGTCAGAGGCATGCTCCTTGAGGAATGCGCCCGCATGTGCTGCGGCTTCCTCCGCGGTCGCGTAGTACACCCCCTCGCCGGCCGTACCGGATGCTCCGTCGGCGCCCTCGCCCGTCCAGCCCCAGCCGCCGGACGGCGCCTGGACCAGTTCGGCCGTCCCGCCGAAGATCTCGAGGTTGCTCGTGCGTGCTGTCGGGGGCGCCGGGCGGGTGACGGCGTCAGGCCACTTCTTGCGGGCGCCCTGGCGGGTGATCCCCCATACGGCCCCCAACTGCTCGTAACTTGCCCCGTAGGAGCCGGCGGTCGCTGCGGCGTTCGCGGTCAGTCGTCTGACCTCCGCGTCCACCGTCTTCCAAGCGGCAAGGACGGACAGGGCCACTGCGACGGGGTCCGCGTCCCACATGCGGTCCTCGGGAAGCCCGGTCTGTCGGGAGCGAATGGCCGAGGCCAAGGGATTCAAGGCGTCGTACAGAGCCTTGTCGAGTTCGACCTGTTCTTCTCGGGTGATCTCAGGCACCATCATGCGACAACCATAGTTCACGACCCTCACTCCTGACAACCATAGTTACCGAGCGGCGGGTCTGTGGAGGAAGCAGCGTGCCGATGCGACCTGAAAGAAGTCACGCGGCGCTGCGACCGCAGGCCGCACCGCTCTGCACGGGGCGGCCTGAAGTCTGTTCGCCGACGGGCATCGCATCATCGAGTGGGCGGACGGGTGGCCTCCCGCGCCCGACGGACGAAGCGGAGCGCTCGCTCAGAGCGCGCAGAAGGCGTTCACAGCGGCTGCGCCCGTGTGGTTCTGGCCGGGAGTGCCGGAGATGAGGTGGCTCTCGTTGTTGGCCTCGACCACCTGCTTGGCGCCGTCCTCACTGGTGAGGTGGAAGCTGAAATAGCCGGGGACAACACCGTTGTGGTACCAGGCGGTACGACCGCACGGGGTGTCCAGGCGCATGAGGCCCAGGCCGTAGTCGGGGCCCGCGCCGGTGGGGACAGTGGTCTTGAGCTCGGTCTGCTGCGCGGGCGGCAGAAGGGTGCCACCCACGAGCGCGCGCTGGAAGGTGGCCAGGTCGTCGAGAGTGGAGATCATGGCGCCGGCGGTCTGGGTGGCCGAGACGTTGGTGACGGTCATGTCCAGGATGAAGGGGCCGGCCAGGTAGTACCCGCGCAGGAAGTTGCCGTAGATGTTGTTGTCCGTGGTGGGCAGAGTGGTGTCCGCCAGACCGAGACGGTCGAGGATCCGGGTTTTCATCTCAGCCGCGGGCTCGTTGCCGGTCACAGCCCGGATGATCATGCCGGCGAGCACGTAGTTGGTGTTGGTGTACTCCCACTTCTCACCCGGCTGCGCGTTCGGCTGTCGCTTGCGCAGGGCACCGTCGACCAGCTGTTGCGGGGTCCAGACCCGACCGGTGGTGAACCCGTCGATGTTCATCGTGTAGTTGGGGAGGTTCGACGTGTGGTTGAGCAGCTGCCGGATGGTGATCTTCGAACCGTCGTGACCGTTGGCGTTGACGGCGTCGGGCAGCCACTTCGCCACCGTGTCGTCGATGGACAGCAGGCCGTCGGCCTCCAGCAGCAGAACGGTGGCCGCCGTGAAGGCCTTGGTGTTGCTGCCGATGCGGAACTTCGCCTTGGGGTCCGCCGGCACTCCGGTTCCGCGGTCGCCGACGCCCGCCTGTATGTACTGGCTCTGGGCACCGTCGCGCACCATGCCGATGATGCCGGGGTAGCCGTCGGAGATACCCTGGTCGGCGCCCGCCTTGAGGGCCGCGGCCGCATCCGGGACCGTGGCCTCGGCGGTGCCGAGTCCGATGGTGAGGCTGATGCTGCACACTGCGGCGATGACGCTTAATCGCTTGAGCTTCACGACTCTCTCCGTGGGGTCGTACGGCAAGAATGAAGGATCAACACGCAGTGTAATCAGGCGACTTCACCATTACGGCGGGGAAGCGGGAGGGTGAGATTCTTCACCCTGCCCGCCCCTGAGACCGGCCGCCCCTGAGACCGGCCGTTCGGGTGGCCGGCCACCCGTCTTCGACGCTGAGGCGTACAGGCAGCGCAACGCGGTCGGGCGATGCATCAGCCGACTCAAGCAGAGCCCCGGGTCGGGGCTCCCTTGACCTGGTGCTGTCAGTGACCGGGCGGCACCCCGGCGCCGGAGTGGTCGATGACGTTGCCGTTGGAGCAGTTGTTCTTGTGGTTGCCGGTCCAGTCGCTCAGCGCGGGCACCACGGCGAGCTCCTGGATACACACGTCGGCGGCGGTGAAGTTCCAGTTGTTCGCCGCGTTGACCCCGCTGCCGAAGTTGCTGTCGTGGTCGGCGAAGGCGGGCGTGGTGGCGGAGAGCGCCGCGGCGGCCAGCAGGCCGCAAGTGATGATCTTTCGCATGCCCGATGAACGCATCCACGCTTGTGCAGGTCACGCGGCAATCGACCGAATGCGAAGGGGCAGGCGCAGCCGGCTGGGACGTACGAGGGCACGAGGCGCCCGGCAGCGATGGAGGCAGGCCGTCACGGAAGCTGAGGCAGAGCGGTTCTCGTGAACAAATCCAGCTGACCCGTGTCCGTGCGGCCGGCGGGGTAGGTGCTCACAGGGGTCGCAGGCGACGCGGCGGTGGTCACGGGCGGGGCCGTACCCGAGCTACACCCAGGTGGGCGCGGGCCAGGCCGGGTCCCATCGCCAGACCGCCCATCGTTCGGCGTCTGCGAACACGCCCGTGTGTTGGGCGATCATCGCAAGTGCCTGCCCCCGGGCCGCGTTCACGGCGTGGTGCTCGGTGTCGGTGATGACGCCGAGCCGCCGTAGGTGCGCGTACTCGTCCTCGTCCTTCCAGTGCCAGCTCGTGAGGTCGGGGGCGACCAGGAGGTCGACGGCGAGGTCGAAGGTGTCGAAGCCGCCCGGGTTGCGGATGGTGGGACGCTCGAAGTTGACGTACCAGTTCCGCAGACGGCGGCCACCGTCGCGCTCCTCGTCGGGGATGTAGAAGGCGTTGACGCTGAACCATGTCTCCGGCGGCTTCCACAACACCAGCTCGGTCTCCTGCCACACCGCGTCCGCGAGCTGCCACTCCCCCGTCGCCAACGCGTCGAACGCCTCGGTGCGCACCGACCGGTCGTCCTCGGCGCGCGCCCGGGCGTAGAGGGCGGGCCAGCGGACCTGGGCTCCCGGCGCGCACGCGGTGATCAGAGCCTGGTCCGTGTCGTCGATGACTCGAAGGGCCTGTTCGCTCCAGACTCGGCCGGAACGGTGAACATCGCGCCGCGCGATGCTCTCCCCCACCTCGAAGCTCCGCATCAGCCCGCTCCTTCACATCGGCCCTGCCGCCCGGGTGGGCTCGGGCACTTGTTCAGCGTGCCCTGGGCATGGCCGGGCAATGCACCGTTCAGGGCCTGCATGTCCGCGACCGGTCGTCGGTGACCGCCGAACATCCCTCGGGCCGTCAGAGGTGACACCATCCGGTGTCATGGCAGATGACAGCACCAGTGCGTTTCGGGCGGGCCAGACGGCGCTCATCGTCCGGATCCCAGAGGCGGAGCCGTCCGTCCGCGGGTGGCGTGAACGGCTCGACCCCTCAGCCCAGGCCGGGGTCCCAGCCCACATCACTGTGCTCTTCCCGTTCCTCGACGAGAGTCGAATAGATACGCTCGTCCACTCCGCTCTCGCGGACGTGCTGGGCAGCCACCAGGCCTTTGACCTGCGGTTCGAGAGTTTCGGGCGGCTCCCGGGAGTGCTGTATCTCGTTCCCGAGCCTGACATGCAGGTGCGGCAGCTCACGGAGGCGATCGCTGATCGGTGGCCTGAGGCTCCGCCGTATGGCGGCCGATTCACCGAGATCATTCCTCACCTGACCATCGCTCAAGGTCAGGAAGGCACCGTCCTGGAGAAGATCGAGGCCGACCTCGCAGGCAGCCTCCCGTTCACCTCTCACGTCGCGTCGGTCGAACTCATCGTGCACGACGGCGTGAAGTGGCAAGAACGGGCGTCGTTCGCACTCGGAGAATGAGACAGGCCCATCAGGTTTCTCTGGTCCCCTGCCCCTTGAGACAGCGGACCAGCACGAGCCTCTTGCGGACCGCATCGACGCCCTCGCGCCGCAGAACCGTCACCGGCAACATCCAGGACGCCCGCCGGCTGGCGGGCATCCTGCGGCTCTTTGTCGAGAAGGCGTCCCGCCGGGCCTTCCTCTGACTCCCACCGGCCGCGGAACCCTCTTACGGGACACCTCATAGCCCGTACGATGCCGGACAGCCCTGTTCCTCGTCGTCCAGCGGCCAAGGACACCGGTCTCCGGTTCGCCCGGAATCGGAAACCCGGGTTCGAATCCCGGCGAGGTAGTCCGCCCACCCCACGGGACCGGGGCTGCACAGCCTGGTGCACATCTCACGGCGCGTGACGGATGCCGTTCAGCCGGCTTGGGCTTCTCCCGCGGTCTCACGAGATTTCGCAGTCGGCCATGCGCGGTCGTCCACCGTCAGGAAGGGCTCGCCCTGCACGGTCGCCGGGGTCGTACCGGTGAACGCCATGACGTCCCGATGCAGGTGGGACTGGTCGTAGTAGCCGCTGTCCGCCGCGACTTGGGCCACGCCTTCACCCGCGACCAGACGGTGCACGGCATGGTCGAAGCGGACCAGCTTCGCGGCACTCTTCGGTGGCATGCCGATGTGTGACTGGAACCGCGTCCACAGACGCTTGCGACTCCATCCGAGTTCGGCCGCCAGGCGGTCGACCCGGACGCGGCCCTTGCCGGCGACGATCCGGTTCCAGGCCCAGGCCACCGCCGGGTCGACCGGCGGGCGAGCAACGCCTCCGCGAACGCGAAGCGGTCCTCCCACAAGGGGATCTCGCTCAGCTGCTCGCGAATCCGTGACGCCTCCCCGCCCCAGACCTCATCCAGGGCCACCACAGAACCGGCCAGATCGGCCGGAGAGGCGCCCAGTACCGTGCCCGCGACCGCTGGGGACAGGCGCACCTGCACACACTCGACATGTTCGCCCCAGGCCCGAACCCCGCCTCCGGAGCCGAACCCTGGCCCGGCGACGAGACTTCCCCGATGCTGCCGCCCAGCACCGTCCCCCACGATGGAGGCACTCGCCCCGAACTCCAGGATCAGCATCACGGCCGGATGCGGAACCACCCGCAGACCGCCGACGGGCCGACCGGGGATCCGGAAGCCGGCCATGTCGACACCAGGCACCCGGCTCGGCCGCTCGGGACGCGCGACGTCCCACAGCGCAGGGTGGTCACGCTCACTCGTGGATGACCCCATCGCCACATGCTAAGAGGGCCAGGTGGAGAGGGGAACATTCGTCCAAGCCGTCGGCGCGCACCTGCGACGACAGTGGGCTCATGACTCTTCCCGACAGCCAACCTCAGGCGAACGGCGACGCCCCGGCCACCGAGGATGCGCTCCTCCACCTGGACCAGGGCGACATCTACGTCTGCCAGGACGGCCCTCGCGGCGCGCCTGCGCTCCTCCTCATCCACGGATCCGCCACGTCGAGCCGTTCGTGGGACGCACTGGTTCCCCTGCTGACCACATCCCATCGCGTCATACGGATCGACCTGCCCGGGCACGGCCGCTCGGCCGAACCGGCCGACGGTGACTACTCACCCCTGGAGCAGGGACGCAGGATCGGCACGGCACTGGACCGGCTCGGGGTCGAACGAGCCATCATCGTCGGCCACTCCAGCGGTGGCTATCCCGCCACCGCTCTCGCCGAGCAACGACCCGACCTGGTGACCGCGCTCGCGCTCATCAACACCGGCCCCAGCATGGATGCCTTCATCCCGTCGGGGTCTACCGCGATCGACCCGACGCAGTGGCCACCGACCGACGAACAGATCCGACAGTTCGCGAGTTCCGCATTCCGTACGGGTTACCACGTCCCACAGGAACTCGTCGACGAACTGCGCGGCATGACCTACCACGCACTCACCACGGCCATGCAGGCGTCCATCGCCTATCTGAACCAGCGGGCGCTCCCGGACCGCCTGATGCCCCTCGGTAAGCCGCTGCAGGTCATCTTCGGCGACCAGGACCGCAGATGGCGGCCCTCGTCCGCGGCCGACTACCGCGTCGTTCCGGGCGCGAGAGTCGAGCTGCTGCCCGGTGCCGGGCACACACCCATTCTGGAGGAACCGGCGCAGACGGCCGCACTCCTGCTCGCCTTCACCGAGATCCACCAAGATCAAGCGCCCAAGACCCCGTAACGCCTCAGACTCTCCCCTTGCAATCTGTGGCAGGTTTCCGTTCCTGCCATAGATCTCAAGACGCCAGTACGCAGTGGTGCCTTCGGTTGAGCGATTCGCTGCCGTTGTACGGCCATTCGGTCGCCAGGTCACCGAAGGGTGTCTAGGTCCGGCCATGCGCATCGACTCCATCGCATCCCGATGCGGCTACGCCAACGCCCGCGCAATGCGCCGGTCAATCCACCGCTGGTACGGCACCACACCCGCCACCCTCCGCAAGAGCCGCCGACCGGGCCCGTCCGCGGGGCCGCCTTCGTTCCCCGGGCCGGCTACTTCACCGGCTTCCACACTGCGCACCCCTCCGACGTGAACTGCCCGTCGGACGACCGGATCGTCACCATGACCTTCCGCGGGCTGGTCGCGAACTGGCTGTCGATGGGATCGCCCGACTCCGTGGTCCGCACCCAGTAGCAGTTCGCCGTGCTTCCCTCGGACCGGTACGTGCCCGGTGGGATCACCTGCTGCGCCTCGGCGGGCTTCGACGACACCGCGTACGTCCCGTTGCCGAACCAACGGTCGTACTTCCCCGACGCCGCGGCCTTCACCGCGTCCGTCCACTTCGGGCAGAGCTTCGGAACCCCCGCCAGCAGAATCTGCTTCCCGTCGTCCCAGAAGGAGGTGCCCTCGGCCAGCCATTGGGCCGGTGACCTCCCGTCCTTCTCGGACGTCGGCAGCTCCTCGCACACCCTGGTCACCAACGCCGACGGCGAGTCGTACATGTCGTCGTCGTACTCCCAGCCCTTCTGCGCCGCGAGGGCATCCAGCTCCGCCGCCGGACCCGTCACGTCCGGATCGACCGGCTCCTCCCCCTCGGTCGGCAGCGGATCCTCGGTCGGCGGCGGATCCTCGGTCGGGAACAGCTCCTCCCAGGACGTCGGATCGTCGGTCGGCGTCTCGCTCACTGCGACCGGCGCCCCCGACGCCCCTTCACCACCGCTGCCGCAGCCCGATATCAGCACCGCCACCACAGCCGTCCCGGCCGCGGCGGCCGCCACCCTGCCCATGTGTCTCATCCGCGCAGGATGCCACCACCCCACGGCCCTGAGCATCACGAGAGAGCCTGCTCCATCCGCGAGCGGCTGGAGCCCGCCCGAAAGCCGTTGGCAGGCCGACCAGGAGTCTTGTATGGTTCCTCGCGAATCATCCAGAGGGGTGGAGGGACCGGCCCTACGAAGCCCCGGCAACTCCCCGGTCGACTCGGCGTTCCATGTTCGCGCCGCGCCGTCGGGATCAGTGCCAACTCCGGCCCGCGCCAACGTGGCGCGGGAAAAGATGAGGAGACACGGTGCTCTCTGTGCTGTCCTTCGCCCCGGCTCTGTCCGCCCCGGGCTTTCCGCGTACCCATCTCATGATCGCCGCGGCATATCGGCCGACCGTTTCGGCCCTTTCCCGCTGATCATCCTCGCCCTCCCCTGAGCGAGGTCGCCGCGAGCCATGGCTCGCGGACCGAGACTGGAGTACCCCCTTTCATGGACATTTCGGATATTTCTAGTGGTGTTGGCGTCCTCGACAAGGCCGCAGTGATCCTCGGCGCGCTGGCGTCGGGCCCGGCCACTCTGGCGGGGCTGGTCGCTTCCACCGGCTTGTCGCGGCCCACGGCCCATCGACTCGCCCTCGCGCTCGAACGTCACCGTCTGCTCGGCCGGGACGTACAGGGCCGCTTCGTCCTCGGCCCCCGAATCGGCGAACTGTCGGCTGCCGCGGGCGAGGACCTTCTGCTGGCCGCGGCCGGTCCGGTCCTCACCTCCCTTCGGGACGCCACCGGCGAGAGCGCGCAGCTCTACCGGCGCCAGGGTGAGATGCGCGTATGCGTCGCCGCCGCCGAGCGGACCGCCGGCCTGCGCGACATCGTGCCCGTGGGGTCCACGCTCCCCATGAAGGTCGGCTCCGCCGCCCAGGTCCTGGTGGCCTGGGAGGATCCCGAGCACTTCTACCAGGCTCTGCAGGGTGCTCGCTTCACGGCCACGGCCCTGAGCGGCGTACGGCGCCGGGGCTGGGCCCAGTCGATCGGTGAGCGCGAACCCGGCATGGCCTCCGTCTCTGCTCCGGTCCGCGGCCCGTCCGACCGTGTCGTGGCCGCCGTCACGGTCACCGGCCCCATCCAACGCCTCACCCGACACCCCGGCGCCCGGCTCGCGAAGGCCGCCGTCGACGCGGCCGACCGCCTCACCGAAGTCGTGTCCCACTCCTGACCGTGGCACCACGACGTGGGTCCCGGCCCTCCCCCGGCTGACGTGTTCGGACTTCCTTCTTCCTTCCTTCGCCGGAATCGTCGACGAGGAAAGGTGCTGGAAGGGAAATGCGTCGACAGCGCCCCTCTGCACCGGGCAGAGTGCCTGTCCGTGACGAGCAGTGAGCTGTGGACCCGTGCGACCGCCGACCGCTACGACGCCGAGGAGACCGAGATGTCCTCGGCTGCCGTTCTCGGACCGACTCTCGCCTTTCTCGCCGACCTCGCCGGGGACGGCCGGGCGCTGGAGTTCGCCATCGGGACCGGACGAGTGGGCGTCCCGCTGAGGGAACGCGGTGTGCCGGTGGCGGGCATCGAACTGTCCGAGCACATGGCGGCGGCACTGCGCCGCAAGATCGACGAGGACACGCTCCCGGTGACCATCGGGGACATGGCCACCACCGTCGTCCCGGGCGAGTTCACCCTGGTCTATCTCGTCTACAACACCATCACCAACCTGCTCACGCAGGACGAGCAGATCGAGTGCTTCCGCAACGCCGCACGTCATCTGGCACCCGGCGGCCGATTCGTCATCGAGCTGGGCGTGCCGCCGCTACGGTTCCTGCCGCCCGGCCAGGTCGCGGTGCCGTTCGACGTCTCCGAGCGGCATCTCGGCTTCGACACCTTCGACCTCGTCGAGCAGATTCTCGTCTCGCACCACTTCACCCGCGACGACGACAGCGACGGCGACGACCTCCGCTACCGCCGCGAAAACTCCCGACACCGCTACGCCTGGCCGGCAGAGCTCGACCTGATGGCACGGATCGCCGGGCTCGAGAAGGAACGTCGCCTCGCGGACTGGGACGGGACACCGTTCACCCAGGACTCCACGAAGCACATCTCCGTGTGGCGCAAGCCCGCCTGAGGTGCCCGTGGGGCGACCGGCCGTCAGGGCGCCCAGGGCAGTCGTACCGCCTCGATCTCGGTGTCGTCGATCACCGCGTCGATCAGGGCCCGGGGTCCCGCGACCTTGGTGGCCCACAGGTCGTAGTCGGTGCACAGGACCCATGAGCGATCCTCGGCCCAGAGGTTCGAAGGGCTGAAATCGACTTCGGGGTGGTCGTACAGCATCTCGGCATCGCCCAGGCGCCCGACACGTACATGCAGGTTGTCGAAGTCGGCGGCCCCGAGCATCAGCGGGTTGTAGTAGACCAGGCAGACGGTGTCCGGGCCTGCGGGGCTGTAGTCGGTGAGGATGCCGATCAGGCGGTTCCAGCTCTCGCGGTCGAGGCTGCCCTCGGTGGGTGGAGCGATGCCGAGTGGCCAGCTGCCCTCCTTCTTGACCGAGGGGAAGCAACGGTAGGAGGGCAGCAGCCCGTCGGGCACCAGGGGGTCGCCGGTTCGCCGGGCCAGCTCCGCCCAGGGCAGCCGCCGCCAACCCAGGCCAGGGTGCCCGGCGCGCCCCAGGCTGCCTCCCGTGGCGATGCCCACAGCGTCGAGGTCCATGCCGACGACGGGGTGGGGCTGGATGCTCCCCTCTGCCAGGCGCGCTTGGCGAGCATCGTGGTACGACACCTCGGCCGCGCCCCGTTCGTGCTCGTACATCGCGTTGAGCACCCAGGCCGCATCCGGCATTCCAGGCGGCATGAACCCTGTCACACCGTCGCCGCACAGCTCCAGCAACCAGTCGGTCGCACCGGCCGGTGCGAGAGGCCACAGGGCTGACAGCAGGTTCGAGTCTTCGGGCATGCGTTCAGGATCTCAGTGACGTTCCCTGGGCGGGGGTTCAGTTGTGGTGGAGGTCGCCCATGGCGCCGGGCGCGCCGTCGGCTCCGGCACCACCCTTCGTGCCGGCACTTCCCGACCCGCCCTGGGCGCCGGACCCGCCGTCTGCGGCGACGACGCCTTCGGTGTTCTGGCCGCCCTTTCCCGGGGCGCCGGCGGGGCCTCCGAAACCGCCTCCTGCCGCACCGCCGGGACAGCCCGTGCCGTAAGTTCACGCCTGCCGTGCCGGCCGTGACCGTGCTCGACGCAAAGCTGTTGCCGGACTGGACGAGAAGTGGTCGCGTCGTGAAGTAGGCGCCGCCGGAGGCGTCTCCTCCGCGACCACCCCGGCCGCCGTCGCGCCCGCTGCACGAGGTCAGTGTCGTCGTGAAAGGAGGTCGGCCCGCCCGTCGCGGGGCATCGACACCCCCAGGTTCAGCGTGCGCCCCAGCGCTCGTACGTGCCACCGGCGGGACTGACCGGGATGGACGGCGATCACGCCCTGACAGGCAAGGAGTTCGCCGCTGGGGTGGCCCGCCGCTTCGCCTGACGACGTCCCGCTCCGGGGTGCGCCGTCGCGGGCCTGGGGGGACGATGGAAGGGCGGTCGCTGTCGGAGGAGGAGATCCACCATGGCGCTGCAGCTCGAATCCGCGCGTTTCAGGGGAGATCCCGTTCTTGAACGAATCCGCGCGGCGGACTCGAGCGTGTACCTCAAGGACGGCCAGTCCGGTGCACCTGTGAAGGCCGTCCAGTACGGGTTGATCGACCTCGATTACGCGAAGCAGGACGAAGGGCTCACGCCCACCGACCCCGTCGTGGGCGTCGGGACCATCACCCGGCTGGACGGGAAGTAGGCGATACCCAACGCCGACCGGGACGAATGGCTGTCGGGGAGCACCCGCCCGATCAGCGAGTTCAACTTCACCCGCAAAAAAACGAGATGGACCGACTGTCGTAAGGCGAGAAGTTCACGTTCAACCCCGTGTGCGGGGCGATCCACGGAGTTCCGGGACGCGATCACCCAAGCGCTGTACGAGTTGCTGGACCCCCGGGGCTCACCGGCCGGCAGATACACGGGAGTGCAACATGAACGGCTCGGGCCTCCTCCGGCACGACGCGGTCAACCGGGGCGTCTTCCGGAACGCGGCCGTTTCCGCGGAGCCCCCGGCCAGCGATCCGGCAGTGCTCTTCCTCCCAGAGCGGCGAGGCGGCCCTGCCCAGCTCGGGGACGTCCCCCGTGACAGGCGTCGTCGCCGAGCTCACTTGGGCCTGCCTGGGTGAGCACGTTGCGCAGGCCTGAGGGGGTGCCGGACCCGTTCGCCCATCCCGCCCGGAAGGAGACCGGTGGTGA
Source organism: Streptomyces gardneri (assembly GCF_006539185.1). GTDB lineage: Bacteria > Actinomycetota > Actinomycetes > Streptomycetales > Streptomycetaceae > Streptomyces > Streptomyces gardneri. The sequence continues at coordinate 33,825 of NZ_BJMN01000040.1, read as the reverse complement.
ACACGCTTCTGTACGCCCGGAAGAACCGCATCGTCGAACTGATGGAGCAGCCCGCGGAGCGGCGTGACGCCGATTGGATGCGGGAAGCAGCGCAGCAGGCGATCTTGCTGGAGCTCGCCACGCTCCCCCCGTATCTGTGCGCCATGTGGTCGATCAGGCACACGGGCGAGGACAGCTCCGTCTTCGACGCGCTGCACGAGATCGTCTTCGACGAGATGTCGCACCTCGGTCTCGCGTGCAACCTGCTCACCACGCTCGGCGGGACTCCCGTGCTCGCCGACGAGTCGGTGGTGCCGACGTACCCGGGGCCTCTGCCGGGAGGGGTGCGGCCCGAACTCTCCGTCTTCCTCAGCGGCCTGACGAAGGAGTCGGCGGGGATGTACGCCTGCATCGAGGAGCCGGACCAGCCGCTCGCGCGTGCTCTGGCGGCACACACCTCGATCGGGGCCTTCTACACCGCTCTCCTGGAAGCGTTCCGTGCACACCCCGAGCGGATCACCGGCGCCCGACAGTTGACCCTGGACATGCCCCATCACGGTGAGGGAAACAACGTCGTGGCCCTCAAGACGCTCGCCGCTGTCGAGGCGGCCATCGGTGTGATCAAGGAACAGGGCGAGGGAACGTCCGCGTCGCCCGAGAACCCGCACCCGGGAGCCCCGGGAGAGCTCGCGCATTACTACGCCTTCCTCGAGATCCACAACGGACGGAAGCTGCGGAAGAACCCCGTGACGGGGAAGTGGGAGTTCGACGAGAACACCCCAGTCCCGATGCCCGAAACCCTGCCCATGGGGATCGTGCCCCGCGGCGGCTGGCCCCGGACAGGACCTTCCGCTCCGGACGCCGAGACGATACAGATCCTCGACGACTTCAATCACGCCTACAGCGCCCTGCTGCACTTGCTGCAAGAGGCATGGAAGCAGGACCTCCCGGACGAGGCGGAGCGGCTGCTCAACGACGCGGTGCAGCAGATGTTCTTCCTGCAGGGCCCCGCAATACAGCTGATGGAACGTCCGCTCCCCGGCGCCGGCGGCAAGACCTACGGGCCCGAGTTCCGCTACGTGACTGCCTGACGGTTCACACCTGCCCGGTTTGAGTATCCGGCCGGGGTGTTCTGCCCCGGCCGGCGGTCCATCAGGCGACCGTCCCACCCGCGTTCCGGATCAGCCGCTGAAGCACCTTCATCGTGGTGACGTAGTCCGCGTCGTCGATGCCCTCGTGGAGGGCGGCGCGGATCGCGGGGGCGTTGCGGGCCATGTCGATGCGGGCCTGTTCTCCTTCCGGGGTAAGCCACAGCCGGTCCTCGGTATCCTGAGCCAGCCAGCCGCGTTCAAGGAGCCCCTCGGCCTCCACCGCCAAGTCGTCCTCGGGACGGATGTAGGAGGACATGGCATCCCGCAGCTCGGCCACGGTCATCCCCTCGCCGTCGCACGAGATGTCGTTCACCGACAGGTTGCGCAGCAGCCAGAACTGGGGCTGGGTGTAGCCCTTCTCGGCCTGCCGGGCCCGGGTGAACGCGATGAGCGCCTCGTAGGCGAGACCGGTCCAGTACGCGGCGGGCTGTGCGGCGAGTTCGGTGTCGGAGGTCTGCCGGGTCGTCATGGGATGTCCCCTCCAGGTACTTCAGTGTGGAGCCCGCACACCGTGCAGGTCATGGGAAGACCGTATGACCTCAAGCATGGTTGAGGTCAAGCAGGTGACTCCCCGACGCCGCCGTCAACACGGCCCAGTCCCGCTGCCCTTCTACCGCTCCACAACGGCGCCGCTACCCCGGCGCCGCCGGCCTCGGCGCTGAGAGACGACACCCACCCAGGGACCACATGCATGGCATCGTCCGTCGGCCATCGACTGACGCCGGAACACAGGCATCGTCATGACGCGAGTTGTTCGCGGAGCCGGGCCGCCAGCGCGGCGGCTTCCTCCGCTGGAACGTCCAGCACTCCGTTCTCCGACATGAGCGCGTGGAACTGCTGCTCGCCGTAGGGCACGCCGGGCGGCAGGCCCGCGACGTGCCAGTGGACGTGGGAGTTTCCGCCCTGCGCGCCCAGCGAGAGCAGGTAGATGCGCTCCGGGGCGAGTTCCTTCTCGACGGCCAGGGCCACGTTGCGCACCACGCGCATGATGTTGGTGTACTCATCGTCGGTAAATCCGCTGACGACGTGCTCGATGTGCCGTTTGGGGGCGACCAGCACCTTGCCGGGCAGCGTGGGCCACCGGTCGAGGAAGGCAACGTGACAGGCATCCTCGTAGATCAAGTGGTGCTCGTAGCCTGGGTGCCCATCGACGGTGGCGCACACGAAACAGGGCCCGCGCCGTACGCGTTCCTCGTAGGCGTCCAGATCCATCGGCTGCCGCTCGTTCACTGTGAGTTCCCCTCGTCAGCGGCCACGAACAGGATGGCTGATGGTAGTTGTTACGCGCATGCCGATGGCAGAGCTCATGGTGGATCTCGTCACTGCCCCGGCCATGTGGGCCTGACCCAGGCCCTTGAAACCGGGGCTCACCCCCCATCGACGGCCGGCGACGCTGCCAGGCGTTGAGCCATGGAATTCTTCGAAGCGCAAATCTGCCAGAGGGCACGAATTTCTTCAGTCTGCAATCCGACAGAGGGCATACAGCGCGTTCAGCCGCAACAGTATTGACAAAAAACTTCAAGCTTGACGGCGTCGTGGAGTTTCCTTATGGTCCAGTCGTTCAGGTTCCTGCCGATCAAGACCCGAAGGTGTCCATGACCCCGCCTCCAACGTTGCCGAAGTCCAGGCAGCAGTTGATTCTTTCCGTTCTTATGCTGTGTTCGGTTCTGATTTGGCTAGAAAATACCGTCCTGACTACTGCACTGGAGACCCTTGCAGACCCGGCCCGCGGACTGGGCGCCAATCCCGGTCAGCTGCAATGGGCGACTGGTTCGTACACTCTGGCCTTCTCCACGTTGATGTTCACTGCAGGCTCGTTGGGCGATCGATTCGGTCACCGAACCGTTTTTTCGAGTGGGTTGGCGATATTCGCCGGGTCCTCACTGTGGGCGGCGTACGCAAGGAATGTGGGCCAGCTGATTGCAGCTCGTGCTGCGATGGGGGTGGGCAGCGCGCTGATCACGCCCGCCATGCTGGCCATCCTCATGTGGACCTTCACCGGCCCCGCGCGGGCTGCAGCGATCGGCATTTTCTCGACGTCGGCCGGTGTCGGAATGGCTGCCGGCCCGGTGCTGGCCGGATTCCTTCTCGATCATTTCTGGTGGGGCTCGGTTTTTCTGATCAATGTTCCGGTCGCAGCATTGTCGTTGGTCGGGCTCGCCGTGCTGGTTCCAAATTTCCGCAGCCCCACTCTGCGACCACTGGACCCCGCTGGAATGTTGCTGTCGATCAGCGGGCTCACGGCTCTGGCCTACGGGCTGATCCGGGCGGGGCAGGTGGCTGCATGGAGTCGTACCGACGTCTGGGCTCCCATCGTTGCCGGTCTGGTTCTGCTGGCCGTCTTCGTACTCGTCGAACTGCGTGTCAAGTCGCCCAGCTTTGATCCACGGCTGCTCGCGCAACGCACATTCGGTGGCGGCAACATGGCGCTCGGATTGCTGCTCTTCGGCGTGGCGGCCATTACCTTCTACAATGCGTTCTATCTCCAAGGAGCACTCGGATTTTCGCCGATGAAGGCGGGTCTGGCCAATATCCCGACCGCATTCGGCGCGCTCGCGGCGGCGCCCCTTGCCGCACGTCTGGTTCGCCGCCTGTCGCTACGCCTTGTCACCGTGCCGGCGCTCACCATGGCTGCACTGACCATGGGCGGGTACGGGTTCCTCGGACTCCACACCCCACTCATCTGGATCGAGATCCTGTTGTTGATACAGGGTCTCTCGATCGGCATGGTGATCGGCCCCGTTACGGCCGCATTGCTCAGCAACCTGCCGCTGGAACAGGCCGGTGCGGGATCGGCCGTCACCAACACCGTGCGGCAAACCGGCAGTGTGATCGGAATTGCAGTCGGCGGCACGATCATGTCGATCATGTACCGCCGTGCGATCGAACCTTCACTGGAGGGTGCGTCCGGTCCAGTACAGGATCAGGCGCGAGTTTCCGCCGAGCAGGCCCGCCACATCGCCACCACTATCCATCGGCCCACTCTTGCTCAGGCTGCTGATGATGCGTTCATCCATGCTATGCACGTGGGCGCGGGCTGGATCGCGGTCATCACACTCCTCGGAGCAGCTGTGCTGTTGACTACCTTGCCTGCTGCCGAAAAGAAGAAGGGTCCGATACCGGAGCCGGACTACGAAGAGGCCGGCAGCTCCGTCAGAGAACGCGTTTGAGATCTGCCGTGGCCGTGGGCCGGCGTGCATCTCCAGACTCGCGCTGCGCCTGAGCCGGCAGGCATCGCGTACGCCATCCGCGTGGGCGGCGCGCTTCTCGTCAACGGTCGTCGGCGGGCGGGTTGTCGGCCGTGCAGCCTGTGAGGCAGGGGACGGCCGACAGGACTGCCTTACGTCGTGAGGGTCCAACTCCCCCTGGTCGTCACGATCGCGAGGCCACCAAGGCGCCCGTCCGTCAGGTCGTGTCGTCCCGGGTACGGCGGGTAGCGGGGGTTGGCCCCACCCCCGATCGGCCGGACAGCCGGATGGCCAGGTGAATCCCGTGTCGGCGACGGTGGAGCGGTAGCAGCAAGTCACCTACAGAGAAGGCAAGATCGTGCGCATCGTCACGGCCACCGCCGTCGCCCTGGCCCTCGTCGGCGCAGTCGCGCCGGCCGCCACCGCCGCCGCCCACCAGCCCGTCACCGACGGAGTCTGGCGCACCGACGGCTACGGCACCGTGCTGTCCATCCGGAACGGAACCCTCCAGGAGTACCAGACCACCGCCGTCAGCTGCATCCCGGGCGACACCGCGCGGCGGACCGGCCCCGGCGTCTACACCACGCCTGGAAAAACCGTCCTCACCGTGCGCACCCATGGGGACCGCGACCGCGCTTCCGTACGGCTGGACGGCGACGTCGGCGAACGGAACCTGCGCCGGATGACGGAACTGCCCGACGCCTGTAAGCGTTCCGCCCCCGAGGGTCCGCTCGACTCCTTCGACGTCTTCTGGCAGTCCTTCGAGGAGAACTACCCGTTCTTCGCCGCCAAGGGCATCGACTGGCACGCCGTACGCGACCAGTACCGGCCCACGGTCCACGAAGGGACGACCCCGGACGAACTCTTCGCCGTCTTCAGCAAGATGGTGGAGCCGCTCTACGACGCCCACGTCGCCGTCGCGGACGTCGACGGCGACAGCGACGGCTACCCCGACCGGATCTTCGGGCAGGCCCGCCCCGGCACCGTCATGCCCGGCGGGGAGCTCGACGCCAAGGTCAAGAAGCTCGTCGTGGAGCGCGACCTCAAGGACGCCCGGAACATCCAGGACTTCGGAGCCGGGCGGATCACCTACGCCGACCTCCCCGGCGGGCAGGGCTACCTGCGGATCTCCGGCTTCGGCGGCTACGCAGGCGACAAGGCCACCTACGCCGCCGAGCTGGCCGAGCTCGACAAGGCGCTGGACACGATCCTCGACCAGGAGCGCACCCGGCACCTGAAGGGCCTGCTCATCGACCTGCGGGTCAACGGCGGCGGCTCCGACGCCATGGGGCTCCACATCGCCGGGCGGCTCACCGACACCCCCTACCTCGCCTACTCCAAGCGGGCCCGCAACGATCCCGCGGACCCCACCCGGCACACGCGCCCCCAGCCCCTGTACGTCACGCCCACCCCGGGCCCCCGCTACACCGGTCCGGTCGCCGTGCTGACCGGCGGCTCGACCGTCAGCGCGGGAGAGACCTTCACCCAGGCCCTCATGGACCGGCCCGGCCGGACCGTGCGGATCGGGCAGTCCACGCAGGGTGTCTTCTCGGACGTCATGGTGCGGAAGCTCCCCAACGGCATGTCGGTCTGGCTGCCGAACGAGGAGCTGCTGACCAGGTCGGGCAGGACCTTCGACGGCACGGGCATCCCGCCACACCTCACCGAGCCGGTCTTCACCGCAGAGGAGTTCGACCAGAACAAGGACTCGGCCTTCGACCGGGCCGTGAAGGTCCTGCGGAACTGAGGCTTGCCTTGTATGAGGGCGTGAGCTGGGGCTCTGCCTGACGGTACGGTCGTTGGGTGGAGTCGATGAGGGCGAGACCCCGTTCTCGGATCACCTTGGCGAGACGGTACTGGCCGTCAGCGAAGACGGTGCCCCGGACAGCGGGCGGCTCGCACTCGAGATCATCTTCGGCTCTGGCCGTGTCCGGTGCGAGACCTGGTCCGGAGATCTCCGCCTGTCCAGCAGCAGAACATGCCACGGCGGGAAGCGTGTGAGGCTCCCGCCGTGGCTGGTGTGATCACGGCGTCGCAGCCGTCCTGGATAGTCCCGTTCAACGGGTTGAGCCCCCGCCGTTTCGGCACGTTGGTGACACAGCTGCGGCACGAAGGAGCTGACGCCGTTCGAAGAGGCCGGCCGTGGAGCCTGCCTCTGCCGCACATGCCAGCGAATCGCGGGCGGGGAGGACGCTGGCAATGCCACCGTCGTGTGATCAACGGGATTCTGTTCCGGCAGCGGACCGGCCTCCCCTGGCGGGACCTGCCTGCCTGCTCCGGTAGTTGGAAGACGGTCCACGATCGTCATCGCAGGTGGTCGGCGGACGGCACGTGGGAGAGAATTCTGCGGGCCGTCCAGGCCGACGCCGATACCGAGGGCCGGATCGACTGGAGCATGGTCAGCGTCGATTCCACGACCTGCCGCGCTCATCAGCACGCGGCCGGCGCCTCCACTCGTGCCCCGAAGATCCCGGGTCGGCGCAGGAGCCCGGCACGTCACCGCTCCGATGAGGCCCTGGGACGCTCGCGCACCCGGCCCGACCATGTCGGGGGCGATAAGGCGTACTCGTCACGCCGCAATCGGCGTCACCTGCGCAGACGCCACATCAAGCACACGCTCCCCGAGCCGAGAGACCAGAGGGCCAACCGCCAACGCCGCGGCAGCCAAGGCGGCCGGCCCACGGGGTTCGACAAGACGATCTACCGCCGCCGCAACGAAGTCGAGCGGACCATCAACCGGTTCAAGAACTTCCGGGCCGTCGCCACGCGCTTCGACAAGCGCGCGTAGGTCTTCCACGGAACGGTCACCGTGGCCGCGATCCGCCTATGGCTCCGCCCGGAGTGAAGCTCCCCCTTCAGAGGTCCTTGGCACCCGGGTAGTGGCGACGAAGGTCGCTGAGTACGCGCTCGTCGACAGCCCTGACGTCCCACAAGGAACTGTCGAATTCGGTCAGGACGACCACCAGCTCGTCCCCGGCGAACCCACATGCTTCGGCGTCGATCAACTGGAGGAAGGGGGTCGTCAACGACAACAGCGTCAACGTGTCCATGCCGGAATCGGCGGACCTTCTCTCCATCTCGACACAGCGAGGACCGACGATCCAGTCGAGTTCGACGCGCCAGGTCAGGTCCAGGCCGAAGCTGCCGAGGCGAACCAGCAGCTCGGCCAGGGTCACGTAGTGCTTTCCGTGCCAGGCGGGAAACGTGATCCCCTTCATCCCCGCCTCTGCTTCGGCTGTGTAGCGCGACATGCGACCCCCTTCGTTCAGCGAAGACTAGGCCACAGCCTTGATCGGCTCTCACGACCCATCGGACAGCCCCTAGATCCTTCCCCGCACGAACCGCGTCCGGTGCCCGAGCACCCGGCCCAGCTCGGCAACGAACTCCGGCAGCAGCGCGGGCCCGTTCCGGAACTCGAACCCCAGGTACGCGAAGGCGAGCCCGTCACCAGCCCACTCCCATGCGGCCAACGGCACCACCCGTCCACACGCCGGACACGACACTTCGGCCCAGCCGGTGTTCCACCACTCGTCCATGGCCGGCGAGAACGCCTCACGGTGCTCATCCCCGAATGCCACCACGCAGTACGGACAGACCGGCGGCCCGCCGTGCTGCGGCGAGAAGAACACCGTCCGCCCAGTGACAACGGTCAGCCCATCGCTCCCGCTCGCCTCCTGGAACCCGGTCGCCTGCTCCCATCGCGGCCCAGGACCGTAATCCGGCAGCCCCACGATTCCCTCGCCCACCAGCCACGCCGCCACCCGCTCCCCGTGCGCGACGGCGTCCTCGGCGGTCGCGTCCAGGTCAACGATCGTCTGAAAAGAGCTACTCACATCCGAACGGTAGGCGGCCTACTCGATACCGCACAGCCCGTACATCCCGATCCGTACAACAACGCTGCCGCCCGCGACAAGAGCGGGAAGTCCGCTTCCCCCGTGGGCGGCACGTCCCACACATGATCGACAAGGCCCCCCGAGCCCCGGAGATCATTTGCGGGACAACCCTTAGTACTCCAGTGTGACTTCGTAGTTCCACGTCATGTCGCACGTGTGGTGGCTATCGGGCGGTGTCCTGACCGATCGCGCGGAGGACATCGGCGAGCCAGACCAGGTGGTGGCCCACGGCCCGGTTCGGGTCGGCGAGGAGGTCCTCAAGGTGCTGCCATGACTCGGAGAGCTGCCCGATTGTGATCGTTTTCGGTTCGTTGAGGACGTCGTAGAGTTCGTCGCCCGGAACAGACCAGAAGTAATCGTGCTCGAGCGCCACTGCGCTGCCGGCTGACGCTTCGATGCGTTGCAGTGCCAGCTCGAAGGCCGTCCGAAGCTGATCAAGCGGGATCCGCAGAGGTTCGCTGTCCATGTGCTCATTGTGTCGGTCAGGGGCCGCCGTCGGACCGCAGCAAGGAGTTCGGCACTGCCCAGGACCCGGCCTGGAGCGAGAGCAGCCACCGCGTGATCATCGGGGGTTGTGTGGACTCCAGAAGATCGTGCGGTGGCCGCGAGCCAGAGCGTAGACCCGATCCGGTGGCGGGCATTGTTCGACCAGGCCATGGCCCGGATCGCGGGCCGGTTCCGACGGGTGGAACCGCGGGCGACTGCCCGCGCGTACCTGCTCGGGCTGCTGTCCGGCGTCGAGCGCAAGAACTGCTGGCGGCTGGCCGAACAGGCTGGTCACGCACGTCCCGGACCGATGCAGCGTCTGCTGCGAAGTGCCCGCTGGGACGCTGATTCCGTCCGCGACGAAGTCCGCGCTCACGCCGTCGACCACCTCGGCGGCGACGGTGGTGTGCTGATCGTCGACGAGACCGGCTTCATGAAGAAGGGCCGGGCCTCGGCGGGCGTGCAGCGGCAGTACACCGGCACCGCCGGACGCATTGAGAACAGCCAGGTCGGTGTCTTTCTCGCCTACGCCACCGGCCGGGGGCGGGCGCTGATCGACCGCCGGCTCTACCTGCCTGAGCATTCCTGGTGCACCGATCCCGAGCGCCGCCAGGCGGCCGGGATACCCAACGAGGTGCAGTTCGGGACCAAACCCCGCCTGGCCTGGGAGATGATCGCCGCCGCACTGGACGCCGGGGTGGAAGCACCGTGGGTGACCGGCGACGAGGCATACGGACAGGACCCGCAGCTTCGTGCCGCCCTGGAGGCCCGCGGGACCGGCTACGTTCTGGCCGTCGCCTGCTCTATCCGGGTCCGGATCAACTCCGGCCGCACACCGATTCGCGCCGACACGTTCGCCGACCGCCTGCCCAAGGCTGCCTGGCACCGGCAAAGCGCCGGCACCGGCGCGAAGGGCCTGCGCTATTACGACTGGGCCTGGATCCATATCGGCACCGGCGAACACCGCCACCTGCTGATCCGCCGCAACCCCACCACGAGGGAACTCGCCTTCTACCTGTGCTGGTCACCCACCGCAGCACCGCTGGCCGAACTCGTCCGCGTGGCCGGCAGCCGCTGGAGCGTCGAAGAGTGCTTCCAGGCCGCCAAAGGCCAAGTCGGCCTGGACCACTACCAGGTGAGGAACTGGACCTCATGGCACCGGCACGTCACGCTCGCCATGCTCGCGCTGGCCTTCCTCGCCACCGTCGCCGCCGATGCAGCCCCCGACCGGCCAGCCGACCCACATCACCACACCCGGGGCAGCAACCCGATCTCGCTGACCGTTCCGGAGATCCGCCACCTGTTCACCGCCGTCTTCAACCCACCAGTTGTATCCCCAGCCAGACTGCTGCACTGGTCGAACTGGCGCAGACGCCACCAGGCAACAGCCCGCCACAGCCATTACCGACGACGCTCAGCTCACGAAGCCAGCGGATAGATCACGAAACCGCACTGGAGTATTAGACACCGTCTCATTTGGTGATGAGCACGAAGCCTGGCGATACGGACCGTGACGCCCGAACCTGTGCCTCGCGCGAATGGGGGCGAGCACACGCGTCCTGGACTCGTGCAGGCAGTGATGGAGGGTGGCCAGGCTCAGGGTGAGGTGGAATGCGTCAGCGATGACGATGGCTGCCTTCGTTAGAGGGCTACCGGTCCGGAGGGGGCTCGGTTCGGCCAGAATCGCTGCTGCTTCGACGAGGCGAGGGTAGGGGAGGGGCTCGCCATTCCGGGATCGTTGAGAGTCTTGATCTCATGACATCGTTCCGCCGCCCGCCGCTTGTTTCCTCCGATGACCTCCTTCACCGCTTGCGGATGTCCTTTCCCACCGCCAAGGCCGAGCGGGCTGTGACCGCGGCGGGTGTCGAGGTCCTCGGCGTCCGCGTGCCGCGCGAGCAGGCTTGTACGGTGTGGGAGGAGTGGCGCGGCAGGCATGGCCAGACCGGTTGGTGGCCGTACGTCACGTTGAGCCCGCCGAGCGATGCGACGGAGTGGCACGGGCATGCGGCGTGGGATGCCGGCGTGCTGGAGCAGTGGGTCGGTGAAGCCGCGTCTCAGGACCACGACGCGAGGGCGGCGTCCGTACTGGTGTCGGCCTGCCGATGGGCGGTGGAGGAAGTCGCCAATGCGGACGACGATTTCGACCTCTGGCGGTCCGACTACGACCCCGACCGGCTGGCACCACTGCTCGTACCGGCCGTGGAACGGCCGCTGCGGGGGGTGTCGCAGTGGGCGACCGGCAGCCGGGACTTCTTCGAGAAGGACCTGCGGTGGGTGAATTTCGTGGCCGCGCGTGGTGGCTACGAGGTTCCGGTGCTTCTGCCGTTCGTCTACACGACGTGGGGCTGGTCCGGGTACGGCGACCGCGGCCTGACACCCCTCGACACCTCCGCGCTCCTGCGCCGCTGGCACGAGCAGTGGGGCGCCGAGCTCTTCTTCGCCCAGGGCTCCTACCTGGAGTTGGTCGTCGACCGGCCGCCCCTGGACCCGCGGGGCGCCGCGCAGGCTGCCGCGGAGCTGCACGCCTACTGCCACGACACCGTGCACGATCCGGTGAGGATCGGCGACACGATGGCCCGCTCGACGATGTGGTCACTCTGGTGGGACTGAAACAGACTGGAGCCCATAGAGCGGTGCGCGGCTGAGGGCCGCACACCGCGGTCTTGTCAGAGGGGCAAGTCTTCGGACGGGAAGCAGATCTTCCGGTCGCTCCTGCAGATCTCCGCCTCGGGGTCGATGGGCCCGTAGGGACGGTCGAAGGTCAGGAAGGTGACCATGCGGCCGGAGGGGAACCTCGCGACTGCCTGGTGCACCGGCCCCGTCTCCTTACTGCGCTTGACGTGGTCGAACCGTGCCGGACCGCCTTCGGCGATCACAAAGCTCACGACACGGACCGCGGCGTTATTCTCCCCGTTGCTCACCCGGTCAGGCTCGCCCCAGATCGTGAACAGCAGACCGGGCGCCGGTGCCTCCTCAGGAAGTCGGCCGCAGCTGTACGAGCTGTAGCCTTCCCGGATCTTGCCGTAGCAGAAGGTGCGTCCGTCGGACATCCAGGCCAGCTCCCCGTTCTTGGCGTCCATGCGACGGATCACGGCCACCTCGTCGGCCGGTGGAACCTTGTGTCCTGCCGGTATCTGGATCGCAAACGCCTCCTGCAGGAAAGCGTGGTCACGATCGTTGACCGCCGCCTCGCCCAGCGGCCGCGCCGGCATCTTGTCGTACGGCCGCTGCGTGACTGCCGGTCGGGTAGTGGCCGAGGACTTCGTGCGCGCGGGCTTCGCGGAGTCCCGCGGCAGTTCCGTCCCCGACGTACAACCAGCCAATGTCACCAGCAGCATGGCTGCGGCGCTCATGAGAAACCGTTGTCTCAAGACACTTCCCCCCGGGCGTACGGCTCTTGTCCGGCAGACGATAGCGCTGAGCGGATGATCGGTCCGGCCCATTTGGGCCGCCAGCGGCTGGGTAGCCGGCAGGCCGTGGCGGGGATCGTTAAGCGGCTGGTACCGGATGAGTTGTGGGGGCTGTTCCGGCGGCTCTTCCGTCTGTTGTTCCGAGGGTTGGCGGGTCCCTTCAGCACCGTTGCGCGGGCCCGATGACCGTGAGGCCCACCTGTGCGGCGAGCCAGTGGGCATACGGCTCGTTTCTCTGGCGGCCGTCGAAGACGGCGCTGCGGACGTGGACGAGGACGCTGTGATCGTCGGTGGGCTCATCGAGCTCGCGGGTGTAGGTGTTGAAGAGAAGTGTCACTTCAGCGTGCTTGGAATCGCCGTGGAATCCCGCCTCGGGCGCGGCCGGCCATTGCAGCGAATCCCAGTTGATCAGGCCCACATTCGGACCGATTGCCGCGGTGAAATCCGCCTCGACACTGCCGATCGGGAGGTCCCACACCTCCCACTCCACCGGCAGCCGTCCCTCGAACGCGGCTTCCTCGGTCGGCAAGCCGCTCGCCTCGACACCGACGACGAAAGCGGGCTGGTCCTCGAACGGCACCCCTTCAAATTCGTCCAGTTCAGACGCCCCGCGGAACCATCCCTGGGGCATGGCCTTCGCCATCCGCCGCACCTCAGCGACGGAGGCAAGCTTCGCGTACGCCGAGACCTCGGAATACTCGCAGCGGCCGAACTCCATGAGACGGCGCGCCGTACACAGGGCGAGCTCTGGGTCGGGAGTACGGAAGACGGGATAGGCAACGTCGGTGGACATCCGGTGATCTTGCCACGGCTGTCATCGCAGGGCGTCACATTTACAGCACGCTTCCTATGGGTCGGTAGGGTGCGGGCTCGTGGTGGGGATCATTGAGCGGCTGGTGCCGTCCGAGTTGTGGGAACTGTTCCAGCGAGTGGTACCGGAGGCACCCTCGCGCCCCCAGGGCGGTGGCCGGCGTCGGCATGGCGACCGGGAGGTGCTGGCCGCGATCGTGTTTGTGGCCCCGCCGGGCTGCACCTGGCAGCAGTTGCCGTCCGCGTCGTTCGGGCCGTCGGGAGCGACAGCCCACCGGCGTTTCTCGGAATGGACGAAGGCCCGCGTGTGGGCCAAGCTCTACCGCCTAGTCCTCGACGATCTCGGCTCGCGAGGCAAGCTGGACTGGTCGCGCTGTGCGATCGACTCGGTGAACATGCGGGCGATGAAAAGGGGGACCTGACGGGTCCGAATCCTGTCGACCGGGGCAAGTACGGATCGAAGATCCACCTGATCACCGAGCGCACCGGTCTGCCCATCTCTGTCGGAGTTTCAGCGGCGAACCTACACGACAGCCAGGCCCTGATCCCTCTGGTGAAAGGCATACCCCCAATCCGGTCCCGCCGAGGGCCGCGGCGGCGCAAGCCGGGCAAGCTTCACGGCGACAAGGGTTACGACTACTCCCACCTACGACGCTGGTTACACGAGCGTGGCATCACCCACCGCATCGCCCGCAAGGGAGTCGAGTCCTCTCAGCGTCTGGGCCGTCACCGCTGGACCATCGAACGCACCATGGCCTGGCTCGCCGGCTACCGACGACTCCACCGACGCTACGAACGCAAGGCCGACCACTTCCTCGCCTTCACCAGCATCGCCTGCACCCTCATCTGCTACCGCAGACTCACCAAATGAGACGGCTTCTTAGTGCGCGGCTGCATGGCCGGTTCGACCTCACGGCGCATGCTGACGCCCTGTCCCAAATCCGTGGCACTGCCTGTAGGCGGCGCTGGAAGATGACGACGTGCAGCTCTCCCACGTCTATCGCGTCAGTAAGTACGACCCCGCCAACCGTGACGATCACGGGCACTACACCGGCGCGGAGGACGTCACCAGCGATCACGGCAAGGTGGAGGCGACCTATCTTCAGGCGGTTCAGGCCTTCGCCTCAGAAACAGGCGTCGACCGTTTGTCCGTCCGTGAGCCGGAGGTATCGACGTTCGTCCATTTCGGCCTCGAGGCGCCGATGGACGGCTTCGGTCTCGGCACTCTCCTTCCGGGCGGTCTTGACGGCTTCCACGACGGAGCGGAGGTGCCGCTGGACACCGGGTTGGAGCTGGTGCGGCTCATGCTGCGGGACAGCGGCGCCTGGTGCAGGCTGGAGGTGGAAGGGGCGTTCGCTGTGCACGTCGGGTGGGACCAGTACGTCTATGTCGGCAGCAGCCGGCCCTGCCACGAAGCACTGTCCCGTACCCGCGAGCTCGGCCTGTTCCCGGAACGCCTGGACGTGTCCCCCTACAACTTCGAGCCCGACGAGGACGGCGTCCAACCTCCGGGCGACAACGACTTCTGGGCCAGCCTGTACAGCGCAGTTGCCTGCGGCCGCGCGGGACTCCTGGAAGAGATCTACGTCCAGAACGCCTCGCGATGGCATCGCCTCACCGGCGACACCATCGACACGGTTCGCGCCGCCCTCGCTCCCCGCGCTCGTTTGGCCGTGTGGCCGGACCTGTCCTCCGATACCGCTGCCGTCCTCGATGCCCTCCCCTCCGAAGGCCTCGTCGAGGGCGTCTGGCAGGACAAGGAGGGCCAGATCCACAGCGCCGTCGCTGACGAGGACGAGTTCCCGGAGCTGGCTGACCTCATCGCCGGTGCCGATGCTGCAGCGCTTCTGCCCATGTACGCCGATGAACGCGTCCCTCTGCTCTCCGCTGTCATGCCTGACGGGGACGGAGTAGTGCGGGCCCGCTGGCAGGCCGAGCGATCCCTCAACGACTCACCCCGGGAAGTGTCGGGATAAAGCGGGGTCTCGGGGCCACTCGCGGATCCGACGACCACATCCACGAATGTCGGTTCAGCTGTCAGCCCTGGCGATCAGGCTGCCCAAGAGCTGTCCTGCAACGACCTGGAGGCCCGCGTCGGGGATCAAAAGGATGCGATGCCGTGCATGCAGGGTGTGTACGGTGCCCGGAGTGATCGACTTTGACGGCGCTTGGTTGGGTGCGGAGGCTGCGCGGCGGTTGGCAGAGGCGGACTGCTGCGAGATGGCTCCAGGGCTCACGGAGGAAGAGTTCAGCCGTATCGAGACTGGGGGTGCGTCCCACTTCCGTTGAGGAGGTTGTGGAGGCGGCCCGAGCGGCACTTGCCCGAGCCGCGCGACTCGTTCCCGTCTACGCGCGCCGTTTCATACCCGGAGGTCGCAGCAGTGTGGGGCATCCGGTCCTGTCGATGTGGGGGACGGACATCATCTGCTACGGCCACGATCTGGCCGACTACATCGACCGCGAGTTCGGCGAGGTCGACGAGGACGTGCCTTGGGCTCCGCGGCCGTCCGTGCCGTTCTGGAAGGACTTCCTCGGCTGAGATTGCTCCCAGGCTGATCCCGGGCGTACATGATCTCTGTCGTGCAGGTGCCAGTACGCGACCACCAGGAGCAACCGGTCCTTCCAGCGGAAGCCCCAGCCAGCTTTGCTGATGATCGTCGCGGTGTGCCGGCCAAGGTGGTCACCGCGGTTTCTGGTCGGATGTTGCAGACCGGGGTGACGAGCCGGCGTCAGGAAGTGTGGGTCGTGAGGCCGTCGAGGATGAGATTGAGGCCGAAGTCGAGGGCGGGTCTGACATCGCCGTCGTCTTCCATGGCGCCTGAGGTCATCAGGGACGCGAGAGTGGGGAACCGGTCGGGCCGGATGACCTGGGCGAGAAGGTTCCCGTAGTCGGAGCCGGACGGGACGATCTCGGTGGCGATCCGGGCCAGATCGCGGACGGCGCTGGAGATGAACATGGCCGTGGCGACCAGGTTCTCGGTGGCGAGGCCGGACTGGGCCAGAGGACGCAGAAGGGCCTCGAACCAGGCCAGCTCGTTCGGGCCGGTCGGGGCCCCGGTGGTCGCTACGCGGAGTATCCAGGGGTGGGCGAGGTAGAAGTCCCAGGCCGCATCGGCCCAGTTCAGGATCTCGGTGCGCCACTCCTTCCCCGACTCCACTGGTGGATTGCCCTGCGCTCGGTCGGCCATCAGGGCGACCAGCTGGTCCTTCCCGGGGACGTGCCGGTACAGGGCCATCGCGGTGTAGCCGAGTTCGCCGGCGACCCGTTGCATCGACACCGCGCCCAGGCCCTCGGCGTCGGCCAGCGCGATGGCGGCCTCGACAATGCCGCCGACGCTGAGGGAGGACCGCGCGCTCTCCTTCGTCTCCCACAGGAGACGGAAGGTAGCCGCCGCGCTCTTGTCCGCTGACACTTCTACCGCCGATTCTCCGAGGCCGATCCCGGTCGCCCAGCATAGTGGCGGGCATTGCGGTGTCGGAGCAGCGCTATGCCGCACGCGAGGACCCAGTAGGCATAGAGGCTGGCGATGGTGGCCGTGGTGCCCCAGCCGTTGGCGCTGAAGAATTGTCCGGTGTCGTTGCCGAAGTACAGCGACGGGACGAACGCGAGATTGATCAGGGCGATGGCGTACGCCGACCGGGCGGCCCACCGAAACAGCAGTCCTGAGCGCACCACGGCATACCCGGCGGCCACCAGGAACACCGCAGTGAGGATGCGACCGATCGAGCCGTACAGCAGGTAGGAGCCCTCGGCGGTGATGGTCGGATCGACCGGCTCTTCGGCGGCGATAACCTCCCCGGCCTGCAGGGAGTGTGCAACGAAGGTGACCGCGATGTAGGCCAGTGCCGCGCCGTAGGCGAGGTCTGCGACCCAGCCGCAGGCCGGGTCCGCCTGGCGGACGAGCTCGCGAACCCCGGTGACGAAGCCTAGAAGCAGTACGAGGACGACAAGGCTGAGCATGATGCGGGTCAGCACGTTGGAGTCGGGCGGTGCCCCGTCATGGACGAAGTAGAGCGGCACCTCGATGACCTGCAGGACCGTGAACGCCACGCCGGTGATTCCGGTGAAGCGTCGCAGCGGTAGGCCGTCCAGATGCGATGCTGTATATGCCATAAGCGCGAGTATATGACGTACACAAAGTCGATTCAATCAGAATCCTCGGGGCCGCCTTCAGATCACCTCGGCACGGACGCCCGCCTCGATGACGAGGCATCGGCCGATGGCGTCACCTCGGACCGGACGACCGCCAGGGCCAAGCAGACGTGCAGGGCGCGCAGTCGGCGCTCTCGCTTCCCACGCCGGTCACCGTCGCCCGTTCCGAACTGTCGACGTGAACCGAGGCACCGGCACCGCTCCGTGCCCATTTCCTGCAGGAGTTGGCCAGATCGCGTGTGCGACATGGAGGAGGTGCGGAGAGATCTTTAAGAAACCTTGTTGAATAACGCCTACCCGGGGTTCGCACTTGATTTGCTCCTGCCAACCCGCACAGGGTTCTCTCGAACGTTTGACGCCCCACACGTCAACACGAGGAGAGAACCACCTTCATGGCAACTCACAAGCGATCCCACGGACTTCGCAACGCGGCGATAGCCACAGGTACCGCTGCCGCGGCAGCCGCCGCGCTGTTCGCGGGCAACCTCGCCGGGGCAGCCGCCCCGGCGGAAGGCACCGTGCACGGACTCGGTGCCCCGGGCGCCGTCTCCGGCAGCTTCGTCGTCATCCTCGACGCATCCGCGAACAAGGCGGAGCTCGCGAAGAAGTACGGCGGCACCCTCCAGCGCTCCTACGGCTCGGAGGTCAACGGCTTCTCGGCCTCCGGTCTCTCCGTCGACGAGGCCAAGCGCCTCGCCGCTGACCCGGCCGTCGACACGGTCGTGCAGAACAAGCGCTTCAGCATCAACGAGACCCAGGAGCAGCCCCCGTCCTGGGGCCTGGACCGGATCGACCAGGCCGACACGGCGGGCGACCAGAAGTACACCTACCCCGACGCCGGCGGCGAGGGCGTGACCGCATACGTCATCGACACCGGCGTCCGGATCTCGCACCAGGACTTCGGCGGTCGGGCCAGCCACGGCTTCGACGCCGTGGACAACGACCAGACCGCCGACGACGGCAACGGCCACGGCACCCACGTCGCCGGCACCATCGCCGGTACGGCCCACGGAGTGGCCAAGAAGGCCAAGGTCGTGGCCGTTCGCGTCCTCGACGACAACGGCTCCGGCACGACCGACCAGGTCGTGGCGGGCATCGACTGGGTGACCCAGAACCACTCCGGCCCCTCCGTCGCGAACATGAGCCTCGGCGGCGGCGCCGACGAGGCTCTGGACGCGGCGGTCCAGCGCGCCATCGCCTCCGGCGTGACCTTCGCGGTGGCGGCCGGCAACGAGTCCTCCGACGCCGGACAGGGTTCGCCCTCCCGGGTGCCCGAGGCGCTCACCGTGGCGTCCAGCACCAAGGACGACGAGCAGTCGGACTTCTCGAACTTCGGCTCCGTGGTGGACCTGTACGCGCCCGGCTCGGACATCACCTCGGCCTGGAACGACAGCGACACGGGCGTCAAGACGATCTCCGGTACGTCGATGGCCAGCCCCCACGTGGCGGGTGCCGCGGCCTTGTACCTGGCGGCCAACCCGTCGGCGACGCCGGCCGATACGGCCACCGCGCTGACCGGGGCGGCCACCGCCGACGCCATCAAGAACCCGTCCTCCGGCACCGCCAACAAGCTCCTGAAGGTGGCGCCGTAGCAGCACCGCACCACCGGTCGGCCGACCACTGAGCCACGAAAGTGGCCCTCCACACGCCAGTGGAGGGCCACTTCCGGTTCCTGCTGGCCGCACGGGTGCCGGCGGGCAGGAGCGGGGGTGCTGCCCGCCAGGACCCCGGTGTCACCAGGTGCGGTCGAGCAAGTGGGTGAACAGCACGTCCAGTTCCTGTGCTGCGGGGTGTATCAGGGACGCCTCACGCAGGGTGCGGTGAGCTGCGTCCAGGTGCCGGCGAGCTTCCCTGCGGGTCCCGGTCCGGCCGCCGGCCTCCTCCACGAGCTCCGCGGCGTATTCGGCGGTCTCGCCGTCGATGCGCTCGACGGAGTCGAGCAGCACCGCGAGTTCGTGCGCGGCCTCGCCTCCGCCGGCCAGCGCGATGAGGACCGGAAAGGTCTTCTTGCCCTGTCGGAGGTCGGCGTGGACGGGTTTGCCGGTCACTCTCGGGTCGCCCCAGATACCGAGGATGTCATCCACCGCCTGAAACGCGAGGCCGAGATGGCGACCGGCTCGGTCGAGCGTGGTGACGGTCCCGTCGGGGGCGCCGCCGAGGATCGCGCCGAGCGCGAGCGCGCAGCCCAGCAGGGCTCCCGTCTTGTGTTCGGCCATGGACCGGTACTGTTCCGGCTCGACCGCGCCGGGTCCGCGCCAAGGGCGGTCCTCGAAGCGCAGATCCTCCGCCTGGCCGGACACCAGCGCGTTCAGGGTGCGGCAGAGGTGCCGTACCGCGGCAGCCGTGTGGTGACCCGGGGCCTCGGCCAGGATCGTCACGGCCTGGGCCAGGAGCGCGTCGCCGGCCAGGACGCCCGGGCCGGTCCCGTACGCCTTCCAGACCGCCGGGCGCTGCCGGCGCAGGCCGTCGGCATCCATGATGTCGTCGTGGAGGAGCGAGAAGGTGTGGACGAGTTCGACGGCGACTGCGCCCGGGACTGCGACGGCGCCGTCCGCGCCGACGGCCTCGGCCCCGAGCACGGCGAGCGTCTGCCGCACCCCCTTGCCCTCGGATCCGCCCGGGTCCGGCTTTCCGGTCGCATCGGCCCAGCCCAGCGCGTACGCCGCCATCTCACCGGTCCACGGGTGCAAGTGGCCCACCGCCTCGACCAGCGCGGGCCGGACCCGGTCACGGCACCGCCCCAGGAGAACGGTCGCCGAGGCCTCGTGCACACGAGACGTACTCACCTCGGTCACGGCCGTGGCACCCGGCGCGACGGTGAGTGAGCAGACCGCCGGGGCGGACATCGGGCGAGCGCTCACCGCAGCCCCTCCACGTCGGCCTTCCGCAGGGCTGCCGCCCCGACTGCCGGCAGTACCGGTGCGGCCGCCCCCGGTCCGTCTCCGGTGTGGTCCGGCAGTGGGCCCACCCCCAGCTCGGCCGCGGCCTTGTCCACCATGTCCCGGGCGTGCCGCAGCCCGATACGGTCCAGCGTCGTGCGGAGTCCGGCCAGTTCCGCGGCGGTGTCCGCGGCGTCGCGGCCCAGGCGGGCGTCGGCCTTGACCAGTCCCAGCCGCGACAGTGCAGTGCCCCGCGGCTCCTCCATCTCGCGGAACTCCTCCAGCGCCTGCGCGTACCACTCACGGGCCTGCTCGTAACGGCCCGCCCGGTACAGCACGTTGCCCCGCATCTTGTGGTTGTAGGCGAGCGCGCTGGCCAGCCGTATCTCCCGGCACGCCTCCTCCGCCTGCGACAGCAGGGACAGGGCTCGCTCCACGTCCCCGTCCCGCACGGACACCACGTCGGCGATGCCCCGCAGGGCCCATGCCCATCCGCGTCGGTCCTCGGCGCGCGATGCCGTCTCGGCCGCCTCCTCGAAGAGGGCCAGGGCCCGGTCGTAGGAGCCGGTGTTGCGGTGCATCTGCGCTATGCCCTCCAGCGCCCAGACCGTGTGCCGGGCCTCACCGCGGCGGCGAGCCTCGGCCAGCAGCTGTTCGTGCAGCCTCCCGACCGCCTCGTAATCGCCCTGGACGCGCCCGGTCTCGGCGAGTCCCGCCAGCGAGTACCCCCGCACGACGACGTCCCCGCCCCGCTCCCCCATCTCGGCCGCGAGCCCCAGCAGCCGGTACGCCAGCCGGAGCGCACCGCGCTGGCGGGCCAGGGTGCCGCCGCTCCACAGCGCCCACGCCATGGCCCCCTCGTGACCGGCCGAACGCGCCGCCCGGTAGCTCGCCTTCCACGCCCGGTCGGCCTCCTCGATCCGCCCGAGCCTGCGGCATGCCTCCGCCACGGCCAGCCCGCAGCGCGCCGCCTCCCGCAGGTCCCCGGACTCCTCGGCCGCCCGGAGTTCCCGGACGCCCCGGGCGAGCACCTCGGGCAGTGAGGCGTTCACCGACAATGACCCCAGCGCGCCTTGGTACTCCGGCGCCGATGCCATCGCCGGCCTCTCCGTCACCTGACCTGCCATCAGAACCTCCTCGGGTCGACTCGACGATCAAGCCGACGCGAGGATCAAGACGCCTGTCCGGGGCCCAGGTTCCTCCTCGGTGGCAATGTCCGTCTCCGTACGGGCACCGGGTCATACTCAAGTACTACGCGGTGGTCGGGGCTCCACAGCGAGACGTACACCGGGGCGGTCCGTGCGAGGGAGATCTCCCGGCGGCGACACGGGCCACGGGGCTGTCGGCGAGGCGGACAGGGCAGCCGGAGCCGCGTCGGTGCGCACGGCCTCGGCCGATGCTCTCTTCCTGTGGCGCGATCAGACGTCGTGTCGGCCGGTGGGCGGCCGGGCGCGTCGGTGCGCCACGGCCGCCGCGCGCGTCAGTCGGCCGGGCACTCCTTCCACGCCAGGTGATAGATCGTGCTGATGTCACCGTCCGTGGAGTCCATGGTCATGTAGCTGGTGGCACTCGGATTCGACGTGCCGGCGTTCACCCGGAGCTCGGTATTGATGTTGAAGTTGCGCTGCACACCGCAGGGCGCCCACACCAGTTGGGCCCAGTCTGTGTCGTCGGTCGCCTGCCAGTTGTCCTCGTACGGGCCGCGGAAGGTGTGCGTGCGGGAGGCGGTGCTCGGCGAGCCCTGGAAGTAGTACGAGGCCTTCTCCGTGCTGCTGGCTCCGGGCTTGAGCGAGGCGTAGCCCCGGTAGTCGGCGCTGGCGATCGCGTACGTGAACCCCTGCGGCACGTGCACCAGAAGGTTCAGCTGACAGTTCCTGCGGGCCGCCGTGGGGGAGGAACCGCCGCCCACCTGCGCGAGGTACTCGCTGTAGGTGACGGTGAAGGCGGTGTTGTCCTCGGATACGGCGATGGCGGCGGTGCCCAGGGGGCAGCCGGATCCGTTCACCGTGGCGATGTCGATGACGATCCTGTCCGGCGGCGGGTCGACGATCGACGACGGGCCGGCTTCGGCGGGCAGTGCCGAGGCGAACAGCGCGGCGACCGCCCCGCTCACGAGCAGGGGAAATCTCATGTTTCTCCCATCCGGTGCTTCGGTTCCCGTGGGCGCGGACGCACGGGTGTGTCCGCGCCCACGGGCTTGGATGCGGCGCGCCATGCTCAAGTGCGGTGGTCGGCAGGGACCTACCGCGGTGGTGACATGGCGCGGGGAATCGGAAGGGCCGGAAATACGCAGCGGGGTAGTCCAACCGGCAATGGTTGAACTATCATGCGAATGAACTCTGTCCGGCCACCCCGCCGGTGCGAGCGGGGATGGTCGAATGCTAGGGGCCATTGCACGTCGAGGCAGGGTGGCGCCCAGCCATTAACCGCCTTCCGGATCAGCTCTTTTTGGCGTGGAAGAGCGCATGACGCCTCTTGAAGCCGATGGCGATGGCGATGGGCCAGGGCTACAGAGAGCCGACGGGCCAGGGCTACGGACAGCGGGCGCCGACCGGTGCGTACACCGGCCGGCGGTGGGGCGGAGGGCGCGATCAGTCGCGATCGGGCCGATCCGTTCTCGATCGGCTCTCGAAACGCTTTCGAGGCGCTCTCGATCAGTCGACCGGATGGACGAGTTGACTGGTCAGTTCGTAGCGCGCGCCGACGATCGCCAGCCGTCCCGCCCCGATCCTCGCGGCGAGGTCGGGCTCCGCGGCGAGCTGTGACCGCACACGCCGCACCTGCGCCGAGACGGTCGCGTCGATGCGGGCTGCTCCTTCGTGCGAGTGGTCGATCGCGGGCTTGATCCGGTCGGCGATGTACTGGATGTGTGCGGGAAGCCGCTCTCCGGTCTCCTCCGCGTGGACGGCTGCGGACACGGCGCCGCACGACTGGTGCCCGAGGACCACGATGAGCGGGATGGCCAGCTCCAGCACGCCGTATGCCACACTGCCCAGCACCGCCTCGTCCAGGACCTCACCCGCGGAACGCACGGTGAGCAGATCGCCCAGACCTTGGTCGAAGACGAGCTCAGGCGCGACGCGGGAGTCGATGCAGCCGAGTACGACGGCGAACGGATGCTGTCCTGAGACCATTTCCCTCCTGACGGCGAGCGTCTCGTGAGGGTGTCGCTGGTGGTGGGTGCGCCAGCGCCGGTTGCCAGCGTTGAGCTCGCGTAAGGCCGCTGCGGGGGTGGCGGGCCGCGGCTTCTCGCTCACGCGAGGCGTGGCCGCGGCCGCGGGAAGGTCCCATGCCCAGGATCCGGCGGTCAGCGCCGCTCCGGTGAGGGCGGTGCGCAGCAGTGTGCGGCGCGAGGAGGAAGAGGCCGCGGAAGGGCTCTCGGATATGTGAGATTCAGAGGAAGGAGGAGTCACACGAGGAACGTACGACCCCGTGAAGCCCGCCCGGTTTTGCATTGCTCAACGCACAGAACGTCTTTGACGACTCTTGGACAGCGGCTCGGCCGGGTTCGGTCAGGCTCGGTCAGGAAGACCGGAACGGCTCACGCTCGGTACCACTCGCTGCTGTCGTTCGGTCCGCGGCGCCGTCTACCACTGCGGTCTATCTACTGCGCGAGGTCGGCCTTGAGGAGGAGGCGAACGCCCGGTACCTGCGGGCCGTCGAGCCGGACTCTCCGGGGCGAGTCGCCCGCACTCAGCCTGCTCTTGTACGCGAGCGGCGACCTCGCCAAAGCCGCGGTGCGGCGCGAACGGCGCCGTGAAGTTGTTCAGCGTGGAGACGCGCCGCAGTTCGAACCCGTGCTGAAAAAGTCCGCGTGCCCCGCCTCAGGGCTCGCGGTTCGCGGTTCGCGGTTCGCTATGAGGCGACCGTCCTCGTCGCGGCCAGCAGCGCGTGCGAACCTGCCCCGGGGGCGGTGAGGCAAAATCGGCTCGCCGCGCCGGCGGACCAGATGGCAGGGTGCGGCGCATGACGCCCCAGTATCAGATTCGTGCCGACTACGACGCTCGCACGATCGTGGTCTATCAGGCGTACTCGCCTGCCATCGCTGACGCGGCGCTGAGGGCGGGCCGCTTCGTTGCGCCGTTCTCGTTCCACCGAATGACGTGGATCAAGCCGTCGTTCATGTGGCTGATGCACCGCAGCAACTGGGCCCGCAAACCGGGCCAGGAACGTGTTCTCGCGGTACGGATCACCCGGGAGGGCTGGGAGGAGGCCCTGTCCCAGGCCGTGCTGACGACCGCCGACCCGGCAGCGGTGGCCCAGGCAGCCGTACATGTCCAGTGGGACCCGGAGCGTTCGCCGCGCGGAGCGGCACTGAACCACTACAGCATCCAGGTCGGCATCGGCCGCCACCTGATCCGTACGTTCACCGACGACTGGATCGTCAGTCTCACCGACCTGACCCCCCAGGTCCGCAAGGCAGCGACACTGATACAAACCGGGCACGCCACCAAGGCACAGCGGCTGTTTCCTGCGGAGCTCACCTACCCGATGCCCCTGACACTGGAAGAGGTCGTTTCCCCAGGTAGATAACGGCGGACTGGTGAGGGTGACCATGGCTTGGTAGTGCCGGGCTCGTTTGTCGTAGCGGGTGGCGAGGCCCGGTTCTGCCTGAGGCGACTGAAGCAGCGTTCGACGAAGTTCCGCCTGCGGTAGGCGGCCTTGTCGAGGCGACAGCGGGTCTCGCCGCGGCGGATGCGTCCGTAGTGATCTGGTCGATCCGTTCCGGGATGGTGCAGGCGATTCCTCGTCGTCGTAGGTAGGCATGGATCTTCCGGGCCGAGTAACCCTTGTCGGCGACGACTCGGTCGGGCCCGGGCCCGGGGCCTGCCCGAGCCCAGCCGGGCGATCCGGAATCGACCAGTCCACGGTCCCGACGACATCGGAGTGCTACTGGACATGGGCCAGGAGGCGGTCCCCGGTGCCGTCGGCGAACCAGGGCCTGGCTCCGGTCCCTGCGCGGAGCCCCGTTGTGGCCGACAGCCACGCGGCTGCCATGATCGGAGCATGTCTTCCGTTTCCCTGCTCGCCGCCCGGGCGGCCCTGCGCGCGCACCTGCAGCGGCACTTCCCCGGGCAGATCATCGACGAGTTGCCGGGCGTCGACGGCCCCATTGAGGAGCGGGTGCCCGGGTTCCGGGTGTTCCGGATCCACCCCGGTGGGCCGGGCGAGTGGTGGGTGTACGTGACGTCCGGCTGCTGGGCGGCGACCCAGGAGGGCGGGCACGGGGCGGAGTTCTTCCTCGCGGCCCCGCGGGACGACTGGCGGAACCGGGAAAGCCTCACCGTCAACGCGTACTACCACTGCGGCCCGGACCATCAGCGGCTGGACGTCGGGCACACCGTCCCCATCGGCAGGCCGTGGCTCGACGACTCCGCGTGCGACCACTACCTGATCAGCCTGCCGTACCCGTACGGCCCTGACTTCGAGGTCTGCGCCTGGGACGAAACGGCCCACGCCCGACTCTTGTGGCTGCTGCCGATCACCAGGGCGGAGAAGGACCACCGCCGCGAACACGGCCTCGAGGCCTTGGAGAGCCTCTTCGATGAGCGGGAGATCGATCCGGTCGACCCGCACCGCCCGTCCGTGGTCTAGGCCATTTCTCTCCGAATCATCTGATCGCTGGTTGATGTGTGTCGTTGACGGACGTGCAGTGGGCGCGGATCGAGCCGTTGTTACCGGACCGGACACCGAAGCGGGTGGGCGGTGGCGTGATCATCGGCAGGTGATCGATGCGATCGCGTTCAAGTACCGCACCGGCACACCATGGACGGACCTCCCCGAGCGTTTCGGCTCATGGAAGGGCACATACAGCTGACTGCGGACGTGGGCGATCGACGGCACATGGGACCGCGTCTTCGCCCCCTCCTCGCCCAGGCCGACGCCGAAGGCAACCTGGAGGTTGTGGACGGGTGAGCCAGGTCTCGGCTGACGGATCTTGAAGGGGTGTGACCCAGATACGCCAGAAACCCGCCAGAACTTGATCTTGGCCTGCTGAGTGCCTGACGCTGTCGGGGATCTTGGCGATGACGGTCGGCCATGCCCTCGATATCTCAGTCTCCAAGATCCCCGACCTCGTCACCCGCGATCAGCTCTGCGTCTCCTCGCGGCGTCCAATAGCGGCCGCATCGAGTACGACGAGCAGCTTGCCGGTGGTACGCCGAGCCTCCAGATCGCTGTGGGCCTGGGCGGCCTCGGACAATGCGTAGCGGCCCGTTACGGTGACCTCAAGCGCCTTGGAGCGCACCCACTCGAACACATCGGCGGCCCGTCGGAGCAGTTCGGACCGATCGGCGATGAAGTCCCCGAGGCTGGGCCGGATCAGGGTCAGCGAACCGCCATGGGCGAGCCGAATCGGATCAAACGGCGGCACGGCACCACTTGCCGCGCCGAAGAGCACGAGATGGCCGCGGGTTCGCAGGCTGGCGAGGCTCGCATCGAAGGTGTGCGCGCCGACGCCGTCGAAGACAACCGGCAGTCCCTGACCGCCGTTGAGCCGCCTCACCTCGGCTGCGAGATCGTCGACTGCGGAGGAAAGGATCACCTCAGCGGCCCCGGCACGCTTCGCCAGCTCGGCCTTCGCCGTGGTCGACGTCGTGCCGATCACCCTGCCGCCGAGATGGGTGATGAGCTGGGTCAAAAGCAGCCCCATGCCACCAGCAGCAGCATGCACGAGCACCGTGTCGCCCCCCTGAACCGGGTAGGCGTCCTTGACGAGATAGTGCGCGGTCATGCCTTGAAGGAGCACGGCGGCGGCTGTCTCGAAGCCGATATCGTCGGGCAGCGGCACCAGCCGGGAGGAGTCCACGACGGCCCGCTCGGCATACGTGCCGGGAATCTCCACCCAACCGACCCGGTCCCCGACTGCGACGTCAGCGACGCCGGGTCCAACTTCGACGACAGTGCCGGCGCCCTCAGCGCCCGGGGTGAAGGGCAGCGGGAGGCTGTACCGGCCTTCGCGGTGGTAGACGTCGAGGAAGTTGACCCCGGATGCGGCGACCTCCACGATCGCCTCGCCCGGACCCGGCCGCGGCTGGTCCACCTCGGCCTCCTGCAGCACCTCGGGACCGCCCACTTCGTACACCTGAATCGCTCGCATGACACTCCAATAACGGCTCATCCCCCACCAACCCCGTTGATGGCGATTAACGGCTCATCCCCCACCAACCCCGTTGATGGCGATCCGATTCCCGGCAAGCAGACCAGCCCGCCGCTTCCGCATCGCCGTACGACCACCCACCACAACCGGCGTAGCCTCCGGCAGCTCCACCGCGCGGCGCACGAAATCGACCACCGCCTCCGGATACTCCTCCGGCCTCGGGAACCGGCCCATCCGCTGGTACGACTTCAACGCCAGCAGCAGGGCCAGCTGATCTCCATCCGCGTCCATCCGCTCCGCCGCCCACGCCGCCTCCTCCCGCGCCGCATCGTGCCGCCCGAGATCATGCCGCGAGTCAGAAGGCCCGTAGCCACGACAGCACAACGCAAGACGTGGTAAACCGCCGGCTCAACCCAAGATCAAGTTCTGGCGGGTTTCTGCCGTATCTGGGTCACACCCCTTGAACAGGTGAAGGCCTTCCGGTCCGGTGTGGATTACGACGTCTACACCTGACCGAACGGCCCTCGTGCCCACCGCAATGCACCCCTGACCGAGACCGGCCGACTGCGTCCGGCCCGCTGTGTGGTCGAGGACGGCCGGCCCCTGCGCCGGGCCGCCGAACGCTTCCAGGTCTCACCGACTGCCGCCCAGCGATGGGCCGACCGCTACCGCGCCCTGGGCGAAGCGGGCATGGGTGACCGCTCCAGCCGTCCCCATCACACGCCGCGCCGGACACCGACCCGGACCGAACGCCGGATCATCAAGGTCCGCCTCCTGCGCCGCTGGGGACCGGCCCGTATCGCCCACCTGCTCGGCCTGGTCCCCTCGACCGTCCACCGCGTCCTGACCCGCTACCGGCCGGCCCGCCTGACCCACCTCGACCGCGCGACCGGGCACGTCATACGCAGCTACTAACGCGAGAAACCCGGCGAGCTCGTGCACGTCGACATCAAGAAGCTCGGCAACATCCCCGACGGCGGCGGACACAAGGTCCTGGGCCGGCAAGCGGGCCGCAAGACCCGCAGGAACGCCGGCTACAGCTACCTCCACACCGCCGTCGACGACCACTCCCGCCTCGCCTACAGCGAGATCCACGCGGACAAGAAGAAGGAGACCGCCACCGCCTTCTGGCAACGGGCCCACGCCTTCTTCACCGGCGCTGGGATCACCGTCGAACGGGTTCTGACCGACAACGGCTCCTGCTACCGCTCACGCGACTGGCGCGACAGCCTGGCGGCGGCCGGGATCACTCACAAACGAACCCGGCCCTACCGGCCCCAGACCAACGGCAAGGTCGAACGCTTCAACCGCACCCTGCTCGACGAATGGGCCTACGCCCGCCCCTACCGGTCGGACATCGAACGCCGCGAAGCGTTCCCCGGCTGGCTCCACTCCTACCATCACCACCGCGGACACACCGCACTCGCAGGCAAACCACCCGCAAGCCGAGTCCCCAACCCAACGAGGCAATACACCTAGTGCCGGAAGCGTTCGTAGACAGTCCTCCACGGTCCGTAGCGCTCTAGCGCAGCAGGAATGTCTCGGCAGCCCGGGCCCCGCCGTCGCTGCGGCTCTGGGTGGAGTGGCCTGCCCCGGCGAGAACGACGAGTTCGGACCGTGGGGTTACGGCCGCCAGGTCGCGGGCCCATCGCACCGGCGTCGACAGGTCCCGGTCGCCGGCGAGGATCAGCACCGGCATCGTCAGGGTGTGGCGGGGCGCGGCTTGGTTGGGGCGCGAGGCGGGCCAGGGCAGGCAGGTCCGCGGGATGCCCTGCGCGCCCGCCGTCTCCCGCTCGAACGGCCACACCGCCGCCGGCCGGATCCGTTGGACGGCCCGGTTCAGGGCTCGTTCCCGTCCCTCGACGGGCGCGGACGCATCGCCCCACGGCCATCGGGAGTCGGCACAGAGCGTCGCGGCATGCAGTCCGGAGCTGAACTCCGCAGGCGGTTCATCGGACGGCGCGGAGAACCCGGCGACGAGACCGTCGAGGCGGGCCCGGTCACCGGAGGCAGAGGCATGGATGGCCTCGAGGATGCCGAACCGGGGGTTGTCGAGCTTCGGGTCGATGATGCTCGCGATGACGAGGAGGTTGAACACACCGACCCCGTTGCCGTCGCGCCGGACGACCGTCGCGAGGTCGCGGGCCGGGTCGAACCGGCACCCCTGCTCACGGCAGGCGGTGCGGAGCACCTGCGCGGAGTGGCCGAGGGCGTCCTCGTACAGCACGCCCGCACCGTCGAGCGGTACGACGGAGTCGAGGACGAGCTTGCGGACCCGACGCGGATGGGTCAGGGCGTACTGGCCGGCGGTGAACGTGCCGTACGAGACCCCGTCGAGCGTCCAGGAGCCCACGCCGAGGGCGCGCCGCAGATCTTCCAGGTCGGCCACGGTGTCGGCGGTGGTGTAGAAGTTCCGCTTCACGCCGAGGTGTTCGGCGCAGGCGGTGACGGCGCCGGGCGTGGGGGCGACGGTGTCGCTGCTGCCCACCTCCCGCTGGAGCTCCGGGCAGTCGACCGCCGCGTCGCCGGTGCCGCGCTGGTCGATCATCACCAGCCGGTACTGGGCCAGGGCTTCGGGGAGCCGCTCGCGGATCCGCTGGACGAAGGGGACGCCCGGCTGGCCTGGGCCTCCGGTGAGGAAGAGCAGCGTCCCCCTGGGCGCGTCGGCGGTGCCGAAGACCGCGGTCCGGAGCTTCAGGGTGCCCGGCACGGCGCCCGTACGGTCGAGAGGCACGGTGAGATCGGCGCAGGTCACGTCGGTCTGTCCGGGGCAGGGACGCGGATCGGTGAGCCCTGATGCCGCGACAGAGGCTGCGGCGGGGGCGGTGGGGACTGAGGGGTACGGGGCCGGTACGGCGTCTGGTGCGGAGCCCACGCACGCGATGGCCGCCAGGGCGGCCGCAACGGCCGTACCGGCTCTGGTCAGGAAGATCATCGTCGCGTTCCCCCACGAGGAAGACGGAGCGCCGTGCAACACCCGCGGGGGCACGGCGCCGGCCGGGTCTCCGGCCGCCGCCAGTCTGCGGCGCGCCCCGCACCGGGGCGTTGGACATTCATGCGCGATCCGCGAGAACACCCCTCAAGGCGCTGGGGACACACCCCGTATGGCTGCGGCAGACCCGGGTCAGGTGGGCCTGATCGGCGAATCCGTAGGCGTACGCGAGGGTGCGCAGGCTGCCCTCGCCCTCCTCAAGCGCGTGCAGGACGGCCCGGACCCGCAGCTCGTTGCGGTGGTGCGTGAGGGTCGTACCGGTGACGGCGCGGAAGACGCGGCTGAGATGGTGAGGCGAGACCCCCACCTCGCGGGCCAGCTCCTCCAGGGAGAGCAGGAGCCCCGGGGTTCCGCCGGCCAGGACGGCGCAGACGTCACGGACCAGTCGGGCGTGGGCGAGGGCGGCGGCGGGGCGGCCGCTCGTGTCCGTGCGCCAGTGTCCGGCGGAGGCGGCCACGTCGTCGAGCAACCGGTGCAGTCGCTCTCCCAGTTCGAAGTCCTCGGCCCCGCGCCGTGCCGCAGCCAGCAGGGAGCGGTGGTGCACGTCGGTGGCACCGGTGACCGTGAAGCGACGGGAGAGCGGCGGGCCGTCGAACCGGTCGGCGAACAGTGCGGCGCCGATCCGGATCTCGGTGGACCGGTCACCGGGGCCGATCGGGTGGGCGACCCGGTGTTCGTCGCCCGGCCGGGTGAGGTAACCGCCGCTCGCGTCGACGAAGAACTCCTCGCCGGCGATCCGGCGGAGATAGCCGCCGGACCGGGCCAGGACCACGGTGTACCCGTCTGCGTGCCCGGGCCCGACGAATCCCGAGCTGTCCTCGCAGCACAGGATGTCCTGGACGGTGATCCCAGCGGCGCTGATCCACCCGCGCAGCGCGCCGCGCCGCTCACGAACGGCCTCGTCCTTGAGTAACTCCCCGATACTGCGGCCCTCATCGTTCATGCGTTCCACCCCCTGAGGCCTCGGATCCCCCACCGAGTGGCGGTTCACACCCGCTGGGGGGTGCGCCGACCGGTAGGCCTACCTCTTCGGTGCGCATCGCCGCCTGACCGACCGATTCTCCCGGCGCCGAGACCAATTCTGAGGAGTCCCAGCCGTGCGGAGCGCCGGGGGGGCGGGCCGCGGCGAGGGCACCCGGGCCGACCGGCCACGCCCGTTGGCGGAGACGACATCTCAATGGGTGAGGTGTCGTCGGATGAACGGCGCCGTTCCCAGGACGATTGCGGCGAAGAGGGTCAGTCGTTGAAGGCCGGGCTGGGCGGCAAGGTCGCTGTGCTGGATGCCGTAGACCGCGTACCAGTTGGCGGCGAGGTCGGTCGCCATGATGGCGCAGGTGAGGTCGGTTCCTCGACGTTTGCCCCTGATCAGGAACAGGGCGGCGAGCGCGTCGAACAGCGCCAGCGACGACCAGTAGAGGTTGAGCCAGTCCGGTGCCCAGTCATACGGGTGCAGACCATGGCTGAGGAGGTCGGTGACGTGCGCAGAAGCGCCGACGAAGAGCAGGGCGGACGCAATGACGCAGACCGATATGACCGCCCAGCGCGGGGTGTGGTGCATCCATCCGATCACGCTGTGGATCGTCCCATCTGCGACCACCGATCGTCAGGCCGCCGGCCTGCGACAGCAGATGAGGGCTGCGTTCCCGGCACAGGCTAGGTAGTGCTCGGACTTGCGCTCGTACCGGCGGTGCAGGCTGCGGAAACCCAGCCTCCCGCAGCTCGTCCGGCACCAAGCGCTCGACCACGGCCACCGCAGACTGCTCAGCCCTCCGAGTGCGACGAGGTCTGAGAACTGTCTCTTTGGGGTCGGCTGCCTGACGTGGGGTGCTGTCGGGCAGCATGGGGCGATGGACTTCGAACAGCCGCTGCCTCGCGAGGTGAAGGTCATCGATTCGGTCTCGCTGTTCAGACTGGAGGAGCAGGCGGTTGACCTCCGCCTGAGCCAGCGGTTGGACCCGGCGTGGGTACGAGCGAATGCAGCGCCCGACGGCACCCACTACCTGTGGCCGACCTTGTGGCACAGCCTGTCCCACCGCCCGGACGTTCCACGTCAAGTGCGGTGCGAACTCCTGATCACTCTGCGTGCGGGAGACCGCGTGCTGAGCCTGCTGGATGTGATTCCCGACGACTTCACCCCGCTGCCGAGGGTTACCTCACGCGAAGAAGGGATGCAGGTCAGACGGCTCCTCGACCAAGCTCCTTCGGTCCGGGAATGGCTACTGCGGGAGGGCGAGGGCCCGGACCGGCTGTGACAGGTGTCGCCAAGATGAGCGCGCGTCCCCGGGGAGGAAGGCTTCGTGGATGCCGTCGCGGATCTCCCAGCGGATCCGCAGGCGGCGGAACCAGCGCAAGTAGGCGAAAGCACGCTCGACAACCCAGCGTTGAGTGCCGAGACCGGCGCCGTGTTCGGTGCCGCGTCGCGCGATCAGTGGCTTCACTTCCAGCGCTCGGATGAGGCGGCGGTACTTGTCGTGGTCGTGGCCGCGGTCACCGAGCACGGCGTCGAGACGGCGCCGAGGTCAGCCACGTTTGCCCCGCACGGGAGGTACTGCCTGGAGCAGCGGGATGAGCTGGGTGACGTCGTTGCGGTTGGCGCCGGTCAGGGTGACGGCGAGGGGGACGCCGGCGGCATCAGTGATCAAGTGGTGTTTGCTGCCCGTCCTGCCCCGGTCGACCGGACTTCGTTCCGTCTTGGAGCCCCTTCTAACGCCCTGCCGTGGGAGCCGTCGACCGCCGTCAGGGAGAAGTCCAGGGCATCCACACACTGCGGAGCTCGGCCAAGAGAGCCTCGTGGAGCCGGGGCCACGCGCCGGCCTCGGTCCACTCGGCCGGGCGCCGCCGGCACGTCGTGCCCGAGCCGAAGCCGAGCACCTGCGGTAGGTACTCCCATGCGGTCCCGGTATGCAGGACGAGCAGGATGCCCTAAGGGTTGTCCCGTAAATGATCTCCAGGTCGCTCGGACATGCTTGGCTGCCGTGTGGCATGCAGTCCTATCCGGCGCGGGCGAGGTTGTGCATCCGGGCGATGCCGAGCATGGCGTGGTGGACGCCGTCGCCTTTGAGGCCGCAGTCGCGGAGGATCTTCCAGGTCTTCATGCGGGCGAAGACGTGCTCGACGCGGGCCCGGACCTGCTTGTGGGACTTGTTGTGCTACTGCTTCCACTCGGGCAGGTCTTCGCCCTTGCGGCGGCGGTGGGGCATGACGAGTCCGGTGCCGGGGTAGCCGCCGTCAGCGATCGTCATGGTCTTGCCGACGGCGGCTTTGGCGCCGGATTCCTCCCATGCCTTGCAGTCGTTGCGGTTTCCGGCGAGCGGCCGGCCGACCACGACGACCATTTCATGTGCCCAGCACAACGCGAGAATGCCCCCATGACTGAAGAGCTGGTGAGGTTCCTTGAGGCGCGACTGGATGAGGAGGCCGACTTGGCCCGACGCTGCGACGGTGACGGATGCGGGGAGTGGTCTGCCCGCGGACACACGGTCGACTTCTGCCAGGTCGACCTCTCCGGCTTCCACCCCACGATTGCCTTGCATGTGGCTCTCCACGACCCCGCCCGCGTCTTGCGCGAGATCGAGGCCAAGCGGCGCATCCTGGCCCGCCACGCCCGCGACCCCTGGCCATGCCACAACTTGCGTGACCTTGCTTCGCCCTACGCCGACCATCCCGACTTCCCCGCCCGGGGCTGAAACAGCACACGAGCAGAGCCTCCGAGGAAGCTGCGCGCCTGAACCGAGTCTCGCCCACTGGAGATCGTTCACGGGACAGCCCTTAGACCGTGTCCTACA
>NZ_BJMN01000039.1 GCF_006539185.1 Streptomyces gardneri | reverse complement strand
GCTGACTCTGCAACGGCTGCTTCGTAGGCCGCCGTTCGCCTTCCTCGCTGATGAGGCCCTGCTTCACCGGTACCGCACCTGCCAGCTCCGCCAGGTAGCTCCCCTCAACAGCAGCGGCTACTCCGGCGGCACCGCAGCCGCAAGACAGAGCAGATCTCAAACGCGGTCTGAGGGGGAGCCCATGCGCGAGTGGGACCAGAAGGCCCATTACGAGACGACCGAGGGGGAAACCGCGCGTCCCCCTCCTGGAGCTGGACGGCCGCTGGGCCATCTGCTGGTCGTACGGATACCCGAACAACGGGGCGCAGCTCATCGAGTACGACCCGGGCCAGGCGGTGAGCCTGTTCACCGGCGCCCGCGAGCGCAAGTCCCTGGTCTTCGACTCCCGTGAGCGGTGGCAGGGAGGTTCGGTCTGATGGCCAACGGCGAGAAGAAGTACACGGTGACCGCGTTCTCCAACGGCCACCAGTACAAGCCCAGTCGGGGGTGCGTCTACATCATGACCGACATGACCGAGGCGCAGGTCGAGACGCTGAAGACCCGGGAGGCCGCGGAGAACCCCGACCGCTGGACGCCTGGAGCTACTCGAGTACACACGTGCTGTGGCTAGACTGATCACCGGCGTGGGGGCGCTGGAGACCTGGATGGTTCACGCATGACGCGCCCTTCGCTCCCCAATCCGCTTGCCCCGCTCGGGTACCGCCGTGACGGGCGGCCCATCTACCCGATCCTGGGTGCCTCGCCCGAGCGCGACCCCAACAAGCCTGACGACGGCCCTGGCAACGGTGGCGTCACGCAGGACGATCTGTCGCGGCTGCTTGCCCGGGAGAAGACCCAAGGCAGCCGGGCTGCGGTGAAGAAGCTCCTCGATGGCCTCGGTCGAGCCGCACTAGGTTGACGAGTGCCCTTATGGCAGCGATGCTCCTCGGCTCGCTCCAGGCAGATAGGGGGTCAGGGCCCGCGTGCGCTGGTAATAGCTGGCTCAAGTGGCTGTCTGGGTAGGGTCGGAGGACACCGTTCGAGGAGGAGCAGCCGCATGACGACCGAGATCGTGATCGCGCAGACGACCATCGATGACGAGGAGAAGGCGAAGGCCCTCGCGCTGGGGCCGGTCGAGGCCCGCTTGGCCGCCTGCGCGCACATCGACCCGGCCTTCACCGCGGTCTACCGCTGGAAGGGCAGCATCGAGACAGCCAAGGAGTGGCGCATCTCGTTCAAGACGACGACAGACCGGCTTCCGGAGCTGGAGGCGTGGGTGGTGGAGCAGCACCCGTACGACGTGCCCGAGTGGATCACCCTGCCGGTGACCGGAGGCTCGGAGGCGTACCTGTCCTGGGTGGTCGAGGAAACCGCGACGGCCTGACGCGATGTTCCTGGCCTCCATCCGCTCGTATCGGGCGGATGGAGGTCATGCTGCGAGCTGCCGCAGGTGGTGGGCCAGATCGCGTTCCCCTACGGGGAGCAGCGAGGCGATGGCGCGGGCACGTTCCTTTCCCATCGTGTTCGGCTTCGCATGGGCAGCGGTCGCGAACTTCCGTGTGACGTCGAGACCTTGGTCGACGTTTCCTCCCCGGAGCAGTGCCACAGCGAGGTCGCCGAGAACGACGACCCCGCCGTCCGGCAGGCCGTTTCCGAGGCGAGCGATGGCGTCGTTCGCGGTGACGGCCAGCTCCGACCGCCGTAGCTGGCTGTAGACGGAGAGCGTCAGTGAGTCCATCCGGTAGGGGGTCATGAAGCGGACCCATGCCTGTTCGCTGGTGTGGTCGGCGAAGTCGTACGCGAACCGCGCGCGGTCCAGGGCCTGGAGGGCGTCGGTGGCGTTGTCCAGCAGAGCTGCTTCCTCCGCGTACCGTCCGTGGATCCACGCGGCGGCGGCCGCGTTCCCTCGCCCCCGTACGTCCTGGGCGGCCTGGCGGAGGAGACCCAGCTTGCGTTGAGGGGCGTTGCCCCCGTAGCTGGCGTACGTGAGCGCGAGCGCACGCAGCGGTGGATGGCCGGCGGACGACGCACACTCCGATGCCACCTTGTAGTAGGCGTTCGCCTTCGGGTGCTCCCCGAGGTCCCAGGCCACCCAGCCGGCGAGTGCAGCTGTCTCTCCGGCGGCGATGGTGAGGGCGCGTTCGTGTTCACCGGCGCGGGGAAGGACCGCGGTGATCGCGTCGAGGTGGGACTCGACCTTGTGCTGGAGGAGTCGGGCGCTGAGACCGAGCTCCTGGATGTGCAGGTCGGCGGCGCGGTCGATCAACGCGCTCGCGGAAGGCTTGTCGACCTTCGTTCCTCGCTGGAGGGCAGCGGCGAGTCGCCCCCAGGGCTCGGCAGCAGCCGTGCACACTCCAACGACTGCGCCCTCCAACACGGTGCGACGCTTCATATCCTCCTCGTCCTGTTCTACACGGCGACGAGCCTGAGCTCGTCTGGTTCGGGCTGCCTTCGCCTCCCGTAGCAGCTCCTCGTAGGGCACCCCACAGGCCACAGCGATATGTCCGAGGGTGTGGTTCGTCGGGATGGTTTCGGAGTGCTCGTAGCGGCTGATCTCGCGGCGCGTGACCGTGACGCGGCCGGAGACGGCGTTGACTGCATCGGCCTGCTGTTCCTGTGACCGACCGGCCTTCTTCCGGAGCTGCAGGAGCAGTAAGGCGAACGGGTCTGCCATGAGTGTGACCTCTGTCCCTGGGCGGAAGCCAATCATGGCGTCATCTCCTCCTCTAATTTCCCCCCTTGACAGATTTTCCCCCCGTAGGTTTCCCCTGGTTGCTGTCCTCGTCCAGCGGTGCGATGGGGGGCATGACCAGGCTCCAGGAGGCACCACCGCCCGGTGGGGACAGAGACAGCTCAGCGACCGCGGTTCACGAGGCGACGACGGTTTCAACGCAGGACAAGCGCAAGCGCGTGGACGCTCGCGCGGCTCTCGGCCGCAGCCTCAAAGGTGCTCTTGCCTGCGGTGCCACCCGATCGTTGACCGGAGGCGAGTACGAGACGTACCGCTCCTTCGTGCGATCCCAGGGCTCGGCTCCGCCGGCCGGTCGGCGCCTGCTCCAGTTGCGCCGCCGCCTCAACCACAACGGCTTGACCCGAGCCGCCGAGGGGACGCGGGCCCCCCGCGTCGTCCTGTACGTCCGCACCTTTCACGGTGAGGATCCCGGCCCGGTCTTCTCCCAGCTCCGGGAGGTGACCGCCCGGAAGGGCTGGGCCGTCACCCACCTGCACCACGATCAGCTGCCCTTCGGCCAGAACCCGAACGTGCCCCCGGACGAATGGCCCGGCTGGGTGGCTGCCCGGGACCAGATCAAGCGCGGATTCGCCGACGGCGTCCTTGTCCCGAACCGGCACCACATCAGCAGCAACGCCACCGCGTACATCCAGGAGCTCGAATACATCGGGTACCGCAACGGCTTCACCTGGCTCCTGGCCTCCGAGTCCGACCCTTGAAGGAACCCGCTGCGGCGGCTCGACGAGAAGGGAATCGGCTGGCGGCAGATCGCCGCCCAGCTCCTCTTCGTGATCACCGTCAGCGCCGCCTTCGCCTGGTTCTACCTGGACGCAACCCGGACCCCGTGAGGACAACCATGACGCTCGAACAGCGCGACCCCGGCGAGGCCCTGGCCGCCATCGTCCCCGCCCCCCAGCCGCCGGCGGAAGTGAACCTCTTCGGCGCGAAGCTGGGCGACACCTTCGACCGGCGCTTCGACCACGCCCGCCTTCACCGCCTCGGCGCCAGCAGCTCCCCTGACGGTCGCGAGCAGGAGACCGCCTCGTGACCCTTGCGCCCCTCCAGCACCGGTCCGCCGCCTTCTGGGACAACGTCTACACCCGCCCCGACACCATCTTCGAGCCGATCCCGCCCAGTGAGCGCCGCCTCCTGCAGGACCGTGCCGGCGTCGCTCTGGGACAGCACGCCATGGACATCGGCACCGGACTCGGCGAGTGGGCCTGCCAGATGGCGAAGATCGGACTCCAGGTCACCGGGTACGACTGCTCCCGCGTCGCGATCGAACGTGCCCGCGAGCTCCACTCCGAGCACGGCGGCGCACTCCGCTTCGAGGCGCACGACTTCGACGCCGACGCTATCCCCAGCCCCCTTCAGACCGGCAGCCTCGACTTGGTCTCCTGCCGCCACTCCCTCCAGTTCCTGGAGATCCCGCGCCTCATCGCCGACGTCCGCCGGTGGCTGCGTCCTGATGGTGTCCTTCACGTCACCACGGCGGTCACCGAGAAGCTGCGCGATGGACGAAAGATCGGCATGCCCGAGGAACACGTCCAGGCCCTCGCTCAGGACTGGCGCGAGCACGATCGCTACGACCTGGACGCCCACGGCGAGATCACCGTGGTCATCCTCCGAGGCCCCTACGGATGAGGACGAACATGTGCACGCATGAGCCCCCCTGCCCCACCGCGAGCGGCGCCGATCACGGGGCCGCCCAGATCGTCGCCTGCCACCTGGCCCAGGGCTGGAGCCTGTTGTGCAACGGCGTCCTGACCTTCGAGGACACCGGAGAACTGCCCCCGGACGGACAGATCGTCGGCCCGCACCGCCCCACCGGCAAGGTCCCCGCCTGATCAGCCACACTCCACCCCGACCTGCCGCTGGGGACCGGTTACTCCGGTCGCCATGGAGCGCAGCCCGAGGCGAGCACCACCCCTGATTTTCCGGTCGAGCCACCCTCCCCACAGACGGGGGAGGGAAGAGCAGCCGGTCCACTCCACGACAACCTCAAACCCCGGCAGGAAGCATGTCCATCACTGCGATACCGATGCATCTTCAGGAAGTCCCGACCACGGACGGGACAGGCACCGCAGCCCCGCACCACAACCCGGAGGCGACGAGAGGAAGGGATGTCTCTTTCGCTGAGCGTCGTGCGGTCCTCCTGCACAGCCTGCGTGTCCTCTTGCAGCAATACCCGATCGGCGAGACGCTGCCGAGCGTCCGCGAACTGGCAACACAGCTTGGCCAGGCTCAGCGGTACGTGGGCTCGGCGATGGTCCATCTCGACCGGCTGGGAGAGGTCGTCTACAGCCCGTCCGGTGGTCGGAACGCGGGTCGGCGCCGTTTAAGCCCGCAGGAACAGCACCCCAACGACATCGCCTTCGACCGGGCGGTGCGTCACGGCATCGAGAGCGGCCGACACGGGGCCGGCACGGTGTTGCCGACCGCGATTCTCGCCGTTCAGCATGGCCTGACCCTGGAGCTGGTGCCCCGGGCGCTCCGCCTGGTCATCAAGGACAAACTGGTGGCTTTCTGGGAAGGCCCGCACGGACCCGGCTATTACGTTCTGACCGTCAGCGGACGGCCTGCGTAGTTTCTGGGGCGGGTTGCCCGAGCGTGTGCTCCGCCCCGCGCCCTGCACGACCTGTTCGACCGGCACGGCGATCTGGAACATCTGGAAGCACGGCGGAGTCAGGAGGAGGCGGTCTCGATGGGCACGCCGGCAGAATCGGCGCTCAAGCGGGCACGGCTGGAGAAGAACCTCACGTTGGAGGAGGCCGTCGCACTCCTGAACGCGATCACTGGCGGGACGAGCGACACCAGTCAGCTCAGCGCGTGGGAGTCAGGAAGACGACGTACGGGGCTGCGCAACCGACGTGGCCTCTGCGACTTGTACGACAAGCCGGGTGACTTGCTGTTTGCCCACCAGGACGGACAGTACGGGGTTGCACGTGCTCTGCACCATGCGCAGGGCACTCTCGTGACGCGGTGGGCCGACCTGGTTGAGGCGATGACCTCGGTGGTGACCGGCGCCCGCGAGCACTTGGTCGTGACGGGGAGCCGGAGCCGCGAGAAGGAATACCTGGACGCGATCGAGACGGCTGTCGCGCAGAACCCGGACTTGGTGCACACCCGCGTGCTCTACGGCCCGCCGCGGCACCAGGAGCTGGCCGAACACCTGACGCGGCTCATGGCGCTAAGAAACCCAGCCGAGCGTCGCAACGGGGTCCGAACGCTGAGCGTCGGGATCGTTGACCGCGGGGCGACGCTGGAGCGGTTCTTCGTGGCGTCGGAGAAGCAGGCCGTGGTGCCGCTGCCGTCCCTGCACAGCGCGGACGGCTTCGACTGCGGCATCGTCCTCGACGGAGAAGCTGCGGCCGGCCTCGTCCATCACGGGCGAGAGGCGTGCGCGGCAGCGCGGCTGCTGGGCACGATACGAGACGTGCGGGACTTGCCCGTGCGTCGCAGATAGGGAAGTTGGGGAGGAAGGGCATGACCAGTGGCCCTCAGGATGCCGGGCGGGACAAGACGATGCAGTCGGTGGTGAGGCTCGCTCAAGACCTCATCCGCCAGCCGAGCCGTGGCGGCGCCGACGACTACGGTCCCGTTTTTGATGTCCTGGAGACGTGGCTGACCGGCCACGCCGTGCCGCACCGGCGTCTGCACGACGAGGCGGGAGCGCTGGTCGGGCTTCTGGCCGAGGTCGCCGGGGACCGGCCGGGCCCCTGGTGGACGCTCGACGCCTGCGTGGACACCGCCCCGTTCGGCGACCTGACCCGTTGGTCCTTCGCCCCTACCTCCGGCCAGGTACGGGACGGCTGGCTCCAGGGCCGGGGTGCGGCCGACTCCAAGCTGGCCGCCGCGATGTACTGCCACATCGCCGCCGACCTTGCCACCCGCCCGCACACCTTCGCGGGCGGCCTCGCCGTGCTCTTGGACGTCGACGAGCACACCGGCGTGTTCGGCGGCGCCCGCGCCTACCTT
This sequence comes from Streptomyces gardneri, assembly GCF_006539185.1. Classification (GTDB taxonomy): domain Bacteria; phylum Actinomycetota; class Actinomycetes; order Streptomycetales; family Streptomycetaceae; genus Streptomyces; species Streptomyces gardneri. Next base: position 94,043 of record NZ_BJMN01000039.1, on the reverse strand, counting down.
GCCGACCCACAGGCCGTACGCCCAGCCGGCGTCATTATCGGGTACCCCGGCATGGACGAGGTCGTCGTCGGCGGCCGCGGCCTGTGGCGCGCCGCGATCGCTGTGCACGCCCCATCCGGGCACTCTGGCTCCAGCCGCACCGTCACCGGCGCCGTCACCCGCGCCGCACGCCTTGTGGGTTTGCTCGACGCCGCCGAACTGCCGGGCCCGGACAACACCTCCGGGTTCCCGCTCGGGCCGAAGCTCACCGTCACCGCCTTCCACGGAGGCGAGGGCTTCTCTGTGACCCCAGACCGGGTCGACATCAACGTCGACATCCGCACCACTCCCTCGTTCGACGCACACGATGCCGAGACCCTGGTACGCAAGGTTGTCGCCGAACTCGACGCCGAACTGCCCGCGCCCGTTCCGACGAGGGTCACCGAGGTCGCTTCCTGGCCCGCCTTCCGCCTGGAGGAGGACGAGCAGCCTGCCGCCGCCCTACTGTCCGCGGCTCGGGCCACAGGGCTCGACGTCCGGGCCAAGACCGCTGGCCCGTCGAACATCGGCAACCTCCTCGCCGGTCACGGGATCCCCGCCACGGCCGGGTTCGGCGTCCCCTACGAGGGCCTGCACGGCATCGACGAGCGCGCTTCCCTGGCCGAACTTCCGGACGTCTACGCCATCCACCAGCGGGCCGTGGAGGATCTGTTGAGCGGGGCCTGACGCCCCCACGTTTCCCCCAGAAAGTCACCAACTCCTGCTCTACAGAAGAAAGCCCGCACACGGTCTCCTGAATGAGCACCGTTCGCAGAAACACCCTCTGACAGTCAGGAGACCGGCCATGGCCGAGCAGCCCACTACCCCCGCCGTCGACTTCTCCCCCGAGGTGAACATCCACCCCGTCGACGAGCTCACCCTCGGCACTTACACGGGACGCTCCGACGACAAGGAGGACTTCTTCGAGAGCTGACCGACCCGATCTCACCGCGAACCGGGGGCTGTCGCACTGCGACAGCCCCCGGCCTCGTGTCCGGGTATCCGCACTCCCCATATTTCCCCTAGGAAGTCACCAACTCGTGCTCTACGAAAGGGAGTTCGAAAGCGATGTCATAGATGTGCACCACCCAAGCAGGCACTACCGACACCAAGGAGGCCGGCCATGGCCGAGCTGACCCAGACCACCGTCCCCGCCGTCGACTTCACGGCCGAGGTCAACGTCCACCCCGTCGCTGAGCTCACCCTCGGGCGGCAGACCTTCAACGACTCCGACAAGGACAACTACTTCGAGGGCTGATCGCCCCGGCGCCACACGAACCCGGGGGTCGCCGCACAGCGGCGGCCCCCGGGCCCATTTTCCGGAATCGAGCAGGAGGCACAGAAGCATGGGAGAGCAGTGGCTCGCCGGTGGACCGGCGGCGGACGGCAGCGGTCTGATCGTCGTTGACCTCGGAGACGTCCGCGTGGGCCCCGGAAGCCGCGCGCGCAGCGCGACAGAGGGCAGTGCAACAGTCACGGTGGTCGGAGATTGCCCGGTGGAGGAGACGGAACTGCACCGCGTGCTCGTGGCCGTACGAGCGGGACGATGGGAGGACCTGACGGGCTGGCCGGGTTCGTACTGGGTGATGGCCGCAAACGAGCGCGAGCGGTTTGTCTGCGGGGACCTGGCCGGGCTCCGGCCGGTCTACTACACCGCCGACGGGACGTGGGCGTCTCACCTTCGCCTCCTCAAGAAGCGTCTCGTGCCTGAACTGGCGTTGGCGGCCGCGCGGGTCGTCGCGGGTAGCGACCACTGGCCCGGCCGCAGCCCGTACGAAGGGATCAACCTGGTGCCGGGCGGACACGGCCTGCTGCTCCGCATCGGACAGGTGCCGAAGCTCGTCGATGTCACCGCGATCCAGCCCGCCGAAGACCTGCAATCCGGCGCCGCCCAATTCGGAGCAGCCCTCACCCAGGCCGTTCAGTACCGGGTGAGGGCCGCCGGTGCGACGGTAGGCGCGGACCTGTCCGGAGGCCTCGACTCCTCCGCGGCCGTCGTTCTCGCCTCCCAGGTCGGCCAGGTGCACGCGGTCACCTACACCGACGCCTACACCAGCGCCGAGGACGCCTCCTTCGCTGCCCGGATCGCCGAGCACACCGACATCGAGCACACCATCGCGCACGGCACCGACGAAGACCTGCCCTTCTCCTTTCCCACCGGCCAGCCGACCGGCCTGGAGCCGGCCTTGAGCGCAGCCCTGTTCGAGATGGACCGGACCTACCTCGCGCCGGTGGCCGGCTTGCCCCTCCACCTGACCGGACACGGCGGCGACGTCGTCCTGGACGCGACGTCCTCGGTCTGGGTCCGGCTTCTCCAGGACGGCAAGCGCCGCGCCGCGCACCGCCAGATCGTCGCCTACGCCCGGATGCGGAACGCAGCGCCCGGGCCCTTCTGGCACGGCCTGAAGGACACCGCGGCGCTCGGCCGGACAGGGGTACTGGAGAAGGCCGTGGAGCAGTTGGAGAAGAACCGGCTGCAGAACGCACCCGGCGTGGGCGGGTGGTCCTGGTGCCGCCTCGGCACCGCCGCATCCTGGCTGACCCCCAACGGCCGTGCCCAGGTGGCCATGCTGCTCCGGCAGGCCGCCGCCGACACCTCCCCGCCTGAGAGAGCCGACGAGTTCGACCAGTGGGCCGCGCTCCGCTTCACCGGCGCCTCGGCGCGCGGCTGGGCCCCGTACGCCGACGCTCTCGGCATCCGCCCCGTCTACCCGTACCTCGACAACACCGTGGTCCGCGCCGCGTTCGCCGTACCGCCGGAGGCCCGCCGTGGCCTCTACACCTTCAAGCCGATGCTTTCGGCGGCCCTGCCGGACCTCCCTGACTGGCTGCTCGGGCGCCGTTCCAAGGGCTCCTTCACCCCTCAGCGGGTGATGGCCTTCCAGCAGCACCGCTCCCAGCTGGGCGACCTTCTCGCCGTCAGCCCCCTCATCACGTCCGGCCTGTTCAACCATGACGCCGTGGCCGACACCCTCGCCCAGCTCGGACAGGGCCGCACCCCGATCGGCTCGGCAGACATGCACCAGCTGCTGACGGTCTCCTGGTGGCTCATCGGCGCCGGCACCTGCTCCTCCACGGGGACATCATGCTGACCCCGGCCAAACGCATTCATCACGCCACGGACGCGCACGGGACCGTGATCCTCGACGTCCGCAGTGCGACATGGCTCATGCTCGGTCCGGACGTCTCCCGAATCTGGCAGGCGATCGTCACCAACGGCACCACCGCTGGCCTCGCCGACGAACTCGCCATCCCCACCGGCCGCGACCCGCACGCCGTCAAGCAGGGCATCGACAGTCTCGTAGCTCAGTGGCGGCAGGACGGGGTCCTTGCCGACCCCACCCGTACCCCGCGCCGAAGGTGGTGGGAGCGTTGACGCAGATGGTGCCGGTACCGCTGGACACCCCAACCCTGCCCGAGCGGATCCTCGCCGCCGTGGGACTCGCCCTCTCCCTCACACTCAGCCGCCTGCCGCTGAGATACCGCATCGCTACCGTCCGGGCGCTGCGCCGCCTTCCCTCAGCCAGCCGCAGGCGGGTCGTCTGCCTTGACACGGCAGTACGCCACGTCACCCCCACCTGGTGGCCAGGGCGGATCGCGTGCATGGAGATCAGCCTCGCCACCGTCCTCGCGACCGCCCTCACCGGCCGCCGCGCTTCCTGGGCCCTCGGCGCGCGCCGGCTGCCCGACGCAGCGCACGCCTGGGTCGACACCGCCGAGGGGCCGGTTGGCCACGACGTCGGCGATGGCGCGGACCGGCCCTACACCCGCGTCCTCTCCATCCCCTAGGACGCACCCCAACGGCCGTGGCTCGAGGAGACACGCCTCCGTCTTCCCGGGCCAAGGCTTCTCGATCGGGTGAATCCGGTAACGCAAAGTTGACGGCCTGATTGTCTGACCGGCTCCGATGTGTGCATGCCGCCGACAATCCCGTTGCCCCCAGGTGCTACGGCGCGCGTTCCTAGGCCCGTGAGTTCTACCGCCACCATCGCGCCGCCGGCCACTGCCGTCAGCCAGCCTCCCGTCATGCGCATGGCCTCCGACCGGTACCAGGACGCCAACGCGACCATGTCGACCTGGGCCATCGCCCGCCGCCTGCCGAGGACCCTCGGCCGAGCCGTCCGGCTAGGCTGGGCCACCGACCACCGAGCCGTCCTGTCCCTGGCCGCCTGCCAGGGGGCCGCCGCTCTGCTCACTGCCATCGCGCTCGCCGCCACCACGCGTGTGCTCGCCGGTCTGTTCACCGGCGACGTTCTGGCAGGGCTCCAGGGCCGCGCCGGGGCTCTGGCCGTCCTCTGCATCGCCCTCAGCGGGCGCTACCTCTTCGACGCCGCCGCGCGGGCCGCTGCCGCCCGCCTGGCCCCGAAGGTCGTACGGGAAGCAGACCTCCGGGTCATCGCGGCCTCCACGGCGGCCGAGCTCGCCGCGTACGAGGACCCAGACTTCGAGAACGCACGCCAGGCCGCCGCCGACGGCGCGGACAAGACCCGCGACCTCATCCTCGACACCCAGCTCCTCACCTCCGCTGCCGCCCAGATCGTTGCCGCCGCCGCCGTCGTCGCCGCCCTGCACCCAGCCGTCCTCGGCCTGCTCCTGCTCGCAGCCGCCCCATGCGCCTGGGGCGCCGTCCGGGCCGCGCGGATCGAGCACGACGCGCACCACCGCAACCTCGGCGACTCCCGGCTGCGCAACGTCTTCCGCTCCTACACCACCGAGCAGGCCACCGCCGACGAAGTCCGCGCCGGCACCATGGCCGACTTCCTCACCAACCAGTACCAGATCATCTCCAGCCGCCTCGAAGACGAGCAGCTCGCCGCCACCCGCAAGGCCCTCACGGTCCGAGGAATCGGCGATGCCCTCACCGCCCTCGCCACCGCCGCCGCATGGGCCGCGCTCGTCCTGCTCGTCTCCACCGGCCGCATCGAACTCGCCGCCGCCGGCGCCGCCGCCTTCGCCCTACGCACCGCCTCCGCCGCGCTCAGCACCACCGTCCGCGCCGGCGCCGGACTCTTCCGGACCTCGCTCGCCGTCGGCGACTGGCACCGCTTCCTTGCCGTCGCCGGACCCTGGACGGCCCGCCGCGGCACCGCCCGCATCCCGGAGACCGGCCCCGAGGTGATCAGCGTCAACGACGCCGCCTTCACCTACCCCGGAACCGACCGGCCCGCGCTCTCCGACATCAACCTCGACCTCAAGCGCGGCGAAGTCGTCGCACTCGTCGGCGAGAACGGCTCCGGTAAGACCACCCTGGCCAAACTCCTGACCGGCCTGTACCTCCCCACCGGCGGAAGCGTCCACTGGGACGGCATCGACCTCGCCCAGGCCGACCCGGCCACCGTGTACCGGCACCTCGGGCTGGTCCCGCAGGACTACACCCGCTGGCCGCTCGACGCCCGCGCCAACATCCACCTCGGACAGCCCCGGCCCGCGGGAGACCCTGCCATCCACGCTGCAGCCGAAGCATCCGGTGCCGATGCCGTCATCGCCCAGCTCCCCAAGGGCCTCGACACATCCCTCGCGCGTTCCTGGTGGGGCGGACACGACCTGTCCGGTGGGCAGTGGCAGCGCCTCGCCATCGCCCGCGCCTTCTACCGCGACGCTCCCGTCCTCGTCATGGACGAGCCAACAGCCGCCCTCGACGCACGGGCTGAGCACCGGATCTTCACCCGCCTAAAGAGCCTCGCCGCCGGCCGCGCCACCCTCTTCATCACCCACCGCCTCGCCAACGCGCGTCTCGCGGATCGCATCGTCGTTCTCGAGGGCGGCCGCGTCATCGAGACAGGCACCTACGACGAACTCCTCCAACGCGGTGCCGGGTCCACGTTCTACGAGATGCTCCAGCTGCAGGAAGGGGCATGAGAGGTGACGACGGCGGGGAGGACGTCCAGCGCCTGCGGCTTTCTACGGGCCAGGCCGGAACACCCCCGCGGACGCGGGGGTGTTCCGCTCGACGCCGAGATCCGCGCCGAATACGGCGACTCCTCCCCGCCGACGCGGGGGTGTTCCGCGACAACCGCGCGCTGGGGCTGACCTCCCGGGCGATTGTCGCAAGCGCCTCATGGGGCCCCCGTGCCACAGCCCGGCCCTTGCTGACATCGCCCGCACATCGGGCGCCGCATTCGCCCGCACTACGCAGGCTCCAGTCGCGAGTTCAGGTTGAGGTCACACGCCCAGCCTGAGACGCCGCCGCAAGCAATGGAAGGCAGCACCTCAACGGGCCAGAAGGCGGTGGTCTCGTCCGGGTACTCGCGGGAGGGGGGAACAAGATGGACCGCCGTGGAGGGAAACGCGCGTTCGGCCTGCCACTGGAGCCAACTGGCCTTGAGGTCGTTGATGCGCTTGCACGGGTAGCCCTCCAGCATCCCGCCGTAGGTCGAAGACATCCGTGACCTGGCCGCCTTGCTTCAGGTCGCCGTTCGGGGAGTGTGCTCGTTCACGCGGCCCTCCCACGCCCCGACACAGTGGGCGAGGTCCTCCGAGAGATAGACGTGAAACCGGCATGGCGGGTCGATGACCGTGGCCATGTACACCCGCGCGTCTCCTGCATCGTGGAGCCCGTCCACAGCCTGAGCCAGGCTCTCCAGTCGACCCAGATCAAATTCTCCGGTCTCCACCAGCATGTCCAGCCGGTCGCACCAGACCGCCCACAACGTGCGGGCCGAGGCCGTATTCGAGGGGACCTCCCACCGCGCGCCCGACAGCAGAGCGGCCAAGGCCGCGGGCCCGCTGATGGAGCCATCCCGGGCCAGAGCGGACCTCAACGCCTCGAACGTCAAATCTCCCCCCTCGGGTTTGATCTCGGCGCTCAGAACCTGTCGCCCCATCCGAACATGCCTTTGTACGCGCGCTGGAGTGTGTGTCGTCCGTGGTCCCCGTCGGCGTAGGCCCATGCGAGGGCTGCGGAGAACCAGAGCAGAAGGACTCCTCCGACGATGCCCAGAGCGACCAGCTTCCCGTTCCAGCTGAGGAGGACCAGGGCAATGGTCACGATTGCCGCGCCGACGTGGGCTCCCCACGCGTCGAGCGACGCAGCCTTACGTGCCTCTCTACGTTCGGCCCGTTCTACGGCAAAGCGTTCCCCTCGAACAGACCGAGGTTCGTTCTTATCGAAGTTCAACTCATCCCCCTGGCCCTGACGCTACATGGACCCGGACCACGTTGGCAGAGGAGCACCGAGGGGGATATGGACCAGGTACTGGACGGTCGACGTGCTTGGCATCCCGCCGATGCTCGGCCAGGACGCGGTGATCACCTCCGTCGATCCCGTTACCGGGGAGGCGGTCCCTCACCGCTGACGGCGGGCTGATGGTCTGGGATCCGGCGGACGCCGTGGTGTTCGTCGGGCAGCGCCCTGGCGGCGGCCCTGCGGCCACCGCCTGCTGTCGCAGCGGTCCCCACGCCTGGGCCCGCAGGGCTCCACACCCCTCGGGGGTGCTGATCGGCTGGCTGACCGAGGAGTTCGGTCCCCGGCCGGGCCTGTGGGCGGTCTGGTCTCCGCCGCCTCCGGCGTACCTCGCCGGACCCGCCCCCACCGGGGACCGCCGGCCCCCGGACCCACCGGACCCCCTGAACCGGGGCGGGGCGCCCGTCAGACGGGCTGGGCGGCGAAGACAAAGAGGCCCCCAGCGCTGCGGACGGACGCGTACCCGTCAGGAACTGACCGGGGCCGCAACCTTGTCTGCGGGGACGAGGTGAGACACGGGCCAACGTCTAGACGCTTTCCCTCAGCCCAGAGGGCGGTGGGGCCTCAGTGGTGGAACGCTCACGCCCACCCCACAAACCCGTGCTTGACCACCTGCGCATCGTGTATGAAGGCCCAGGATGTCGGCAGGTAGGCGTCGTCGCGGCCGCGGATAACACGGGCTTCTGGGCGGCGCGCTGGCGGATTGGCTAGGTAGGCGTCGAGGACCGGGATCGGGAAGCCGGCGCCGCGACGGCGCTTGCGCTCATACGGCGCCAGCTCGTGCAGGTTGCACGGGAGGCAGAGGATCCCGCGAACGCAGCAGCGGTTGCTGGAGCCCTTCATGCCGCAGCAGTGATGGTCGTGATCGATCTGCCAGGGGCGTGGTTCGACGTGAGGGATACCGCCGTCGCAGGGTTCCTCATTGTCCCCGCATAGGGCGCACCGAAAATTTTGCGCGCGCCAGATGGCGTTGTACTGGGGGATGGTGAGCCCGTAATTCTCGATGCCCCGGCGCATCCGGTAGCACCCTTGGCACTCACGGCCCCGCACCAGGCGGGCCGCCCATGCCCCACAGTCGCAGAATTCACCGTCCCCCTCGAGTTCGATCCGCGTCATGATCTGCTCGATCTCTTCCGGGGAAATCATGCCGGGATCTTAGAGCTCGCCGCTGACAGCGCCCACCGTCGTCGATGTCCTGTGTCAGCGTCGGTAGTAGTCAGCCATGCGCTGACCTCGGCGGACTATTGGTTTTACTGATCGTTTCAGAATGAGTTGAGCTGTGGGTCTTGTGCTCGGTGATCTTGGTCGGCAGGGTGTCCGGGGTGCGTGCTGATCTTGTTCCGGATGACCTGTGGGAGCGGGTGGCTCCGCTGCTGCCGTCCGCTCCCGAACGGCGCCGTCGCCACCCGGGTCGACTTCGGGTTCCGGACCGGGCGGCCCTCGCGGGCGTCATGTTCGTACTGCGGACCGGTGTCGCCTGGCGCGATGTTCCGGCCGAGACCGTGGGCTGCTCCGGGGTGACGGCCTGGCGCCGGCTGCGGGACTGGACAAAGGCCGGCGTCTGGCCGCGTCTGCATGCCGCCCTGCTGGCCGAACTGCGCCGCGCTGACCTTCTGGGCCTGGACGACTGCGCCGTGGATGGGTCGCATGTCCGGGCCCTGAAAGGGGGGATCACGTCGGTCCCTCGCCCGTCGACCGTGCCCGTCCCGGCTACAATCACCATCTGATCGTCGACCGCCACGGTGCACCGCTTGCTGTCACGCTCACTGGTGGGAACCGACATGACGTCACCCAGTTGCTGCCGCTGCTGGACGCTGTCCCAGCGATTCGGGGCCTGCGAGGACGCCCCCGCCGCAAGCCCCGGTGTCTGTATGCCGATCGGGGCTACGACTTCGACAAGTACCGCCGTCTGCTGTGGAAGCGCGGCATCAAGCCGATGATCGCCCGACGCGGGGTCGCACACGGCTCCGGGCTGGGAAAGGTGCGCTGGGTCGTCGAGCGCGCCTCCGCCTGGCTGCACCAGTTCAAGCGGCTCCGCATCTGCTACGAACGACGCGCGGATCTGCACCAAGGTTTCCTCGAACTGGCCTGCAGTCTCGAATGCTTTCGCCGTCTCCGAACTTCATTCTGAAAGATCAGTGACAGGCGACATGCCGGAGGTGGTGGCAGGGCGGGAAAGTCGGTTCCTGCCCTTGGGCGGCTGAACTCAGGGGAGGTCGAAGGTGATGCTCCCCGAACCGTCCCAGTCCGGCGCCTCCGTGAGCGTGAGAGTTCCATCCTCTGCCTCGAAGACTCTCACCAAGATCCCGCCGTTGTCCTCGCCGGGAAACACTATGCAGAAGTGGGGGTCCATCTCCATGAGGAAGTCCCAGCCCTCGCGCTCGGTCGTGTCGAGGGCATTGGCATGCCGACCGGTTGCCCGCCACGTGCCGACCGCGTCGACAGTGACGGTGATGTCGATGTCGTACTTCTCAAGGCACGTCGCGTGATTGGCCCACCATTCGAGGCGGGCCTGACCCGCGAATCGATCCATGAGCACACTATGCACGGCACCCAGGCCGGACGGGCGAGTCTGTGCGGCTGCCGGCCGCCGTGGGGCAGGCTGTGAGCCAGAGTCGCAGGGGCAGGCCGGACAGGTCCTCGCCTCAACCGGCGGCACCGCATGTGCCCTCGCTGCCTCCAGATCTCATTTTGAAACCATCAGTTAAAGGGATGTGCCGGGGATCCTGTACCACTCAGACGGACAGCGACTGGGATGCCGCACTGCACGGGGCTTCTGTGCTACAAGCTCGTCCACGGCCAGCTTGCCGACTATCGGGTTCGACGAGCGTTGCTGATCGCTCCGTTCACCACAGCGGGCGAGAAAGGAGGGCCTGTCATCTACGGCATCCATACGGCTGCGAGGGCTTTGCTGCATCAGCCGGATGTGACGCGAGGCTTGAGCGATCTACCGGTGGGGGAGAACTGCCCTGTGGGCAGCACGCTGCCTCCTGTGAGACCGGGAGACGCAGGACTCGTGATCAGAAGACGTATCGCCGAGGATCTCCGGCAGCCGTGGGTTCGGGACGTGAGTCACGACTGGAAGCCGCCCCACTCCAAAATCCGTTGCCCCGTTCGTCGGTTCCGATGAAAGTGGTTCAGACGGGACCAGGGCTGAGGTAAAACTGCAGCTCACGAGGTGTGCTCCCCGCACCCGCGGGGATGGTCCCGAGGGATTTACCAAGCGGCAGGTCGCTGAGAACTGCTCCCCGCCCGTGTGTGGGGGGTCTCGTTCTGCGCGTCCTTCGCGTGGGCAGGGTTGTTTGTTCGATTCATACCGCCTGCCTATGCCTGTTTCGGCAAGTCCGAAGGGCCGTCCACGTGGGGTTTGAGGGCGGGCGTGACACGGCCTCCCGGGCGCCGGTGGTGCGTACGGAGCGTGATCCGGGGCCGGGTTCGACTGGAGTGGTCACGGACTCTTCCACCCGGCGATACCGTGGTGAGATCCGCCAGTTTCGCACCCTGGAGCCCTCGATGAGTGAACAGCCAGCCTCCACTGACACTGCCCCTGCTGCCCGGCAGCGGCTGGAACCCTCGGCCGCCTTGGCGGTCCGCGCGTACGCGGCCCGGACCCGCGAGAACGCCGACCAGTTCGCCGCCGTCCTGGAGGACATCGCGGAGAACGGACTGCCGTCGGTGGAGGACTGCACGCCGTGGGAGGACCTGCGCGAAGCCCACCTGGCCCGGCTCGCAGCCCAGCGCCCGGCCGTCGCCTGATGGCCCCGCAGCACAGCCCACGCCGCGCCCGGATCACTTTCTCAGACTCCGCAGCCAAGCAGCTGGAGAACATCACCAGCGAGGCGGAGATCCACGCCCTGGACCGCGCCCTGGTCGTCGTCTCCGTAGACCCCGACGTCGGCGAGCCCCTCCCCGGCGACGGTGCCGGTCCCCACCTGCGCCAGTACACCGACGACATCGAGCGCGTCCGGCTCTTGTACTGGGTTACGGTGCTGCGCACCGTGGTCGTCGTTGCCTACATCGAGGTCTGATCCGCGAAGGAGTCAGTGTGCCGGCGATCGTCCAGGACCTCTCCGGCCAGCGCGATCTCGGCGGGCTGCGCAGGGTGGCGAGTGCCCGGTTATGGCCACCGTGCTCCTGGATGGCCCGGCGTAGGACTTCGCCCGGGTCGATCAGGCCGCACCTGCGAGGATGGCCCCTCTCGGAGGGTGGCACCCTTCCAAGATCCGACTTGTTCCCCGCATCCGCGCGGATGTTCCCGCGCGGAACTGCTCGCGGCCGGACGGCACCTCCTGTTCCCCGCACCCGTGGGGATGGCCCCCGGACGAGACACCGGGACAGTTCCGACTCAACTGCTCCCGGCCCCTGCGAGGATGGTCCCGCGACCGGCAGGTACCACTCCAGCTCAACCTGCTGCTCCCCTGCACCTGCGGGGATGGTCTCTCAGGACCTCGACGCCGTCACTGCCGGACTCACCCACACCTGAAGCTCCGGCGTCGTCGAAGGCCACGTGAAGGGGGTCAGAATCTTCAAGAGAGCGATGTGCGGTCGGGCCCCGTTCCAACTTCTCCGAACCTGTGTTCTCGCCCGACCATGACCTGGGTGGCATATCTTTCTCGTCGGTCGCCGTGAGGCCGGGTACGTTCACCTCGTGTGCTACTACGCTGAACATCCCTACAAGTTGCACTACGCGTGCGTGCGCTGCCGCATTGCGTTCAAGCGGCATCCAAAGCCCGGCGAGCACCGATGTCCCCGATGCTCAGGGCCAATGGCCTGTGCTGGCCACGACTTCGCGGCCCCGCGGCGTCGAGACGTCAAGGCGTGGACCGTTGTTGCTGTGGTACTGAACGCCGGACTGCGTTACGAGGGCCGGGAACCCTGCGGTTGCGGCAAGGCACCCAAGTACCGTCCGCGTACCCGAGCTCAGCTGCGAGCGCGTCGAATCGCAGCAACCCGAACCGGGATCTCTGTCGCCGAAATGCTGGGACGCGTAGATCCACAAACATCCGCATGACCCGTGGTGCATGAGTGGTACGGGTCCGCCACCTCGCCCACAAGATCATTCACGGCGGACCATGCGACCGTGGCAGGATGCCCCGATCGGGCGGGCCCTCGCCGAGGCCCTCGCGCCCGTGACCGAGGGGAGCTGACATGGGTGTGCCGGAGCCGCTGACCGAGGCAGAGATCGAGGCCGCTCTGGCCGGTGTGCCGGGGTGGGAGCGCGAGGGCGAGACGATCAGCCGCACGTACCCAATTCGGTACCACGCAGGGGTGGCCGCCATCGTCACGATCGCGGACCGGTCGCGCCGGGTCCAGCACCACGCGGACATCGACCTGCGCATGGACCACCTGCGGGCGTCGATCACCACACATGATGCCGGGTACCGGCTCACGGCAGCCGACTTCGACCTTGCGCAGCGGATCGATGCGATCGTGGCCGCACACCAGGCGCTCCCGCTCGACTGACCCGCGCTGTTGAAGCCGGTGCGTGGTCCGCTGGCACCTGACCCCGGACGACGAAGCCGCCTCTCCGCCTGGTGGCAGAGAGGGCGGCGGCTCTATGCGGTGGGGGTGTAGTGGACGCCTGGTCGGCAAGCCTGTCAACCGAAGCGTGACCGCGCTGGATTCGGCTTCCGCAAGTCAAGTCGTGCCCAGAGATCCGTTGGGGTCAGAGAGGCCTGTGTCAGAGTGACGAGTGTTCGGGGTGCGGGCTCCCGTGACATCGCTAAGCGCTCAGGTTCGTCCACCTGGCGCTCACCGAGGTCCCCTTGATGGGCGCCCGAGCAGCCTCTCCGAGGCGCCGAGCGACCCCATTTTGGGAATGCTTCGCCCAATCGAAGGCATCACCGCGCCTCTACGTCTTGGGAACGAAGGTAGACGAGGCGCGCTGCTGTGGAATCTCAGGAAGCTCTGGTTCCTGTCGCGGCTGAGGGAGACGGCGGCGATCTCGGAAAGAGCATGTGATGAGCAAGCAACGGGCGTGCGACGACAGGACTCTTGGCCTCACCAGATCACGCTGAGAGGCAGCCGCCAGAAATAGCCGAGGGTGTTGTCGCGCTGACGGCATCACTCGCGCAGGCCCTGCGCCCATCTGGCTGGGCCGGTGGGACCAGAGACTGTGTCGAGCGGGCTGCCTCGACGAAGGGTGCGCGCAGGGCAGTGAACTGCTCCATGAGTGGATCGCGGACGATGCCGCCGATCATCCGCGACCAGGTACCCGGCGCACGGTCGACGACTGCAAGAACACCGGCGATCTCGCTCTCCGTCATGGACTGGCTCTCCTCGAGGCAGTACTCCAGCAGGCCGCGGTCTGCCCATCGTTCCTCGTCTTCCCGGTCGGGCCATTCCATGAGGAGTTGCCAAGCGACGAACGCCGCGCTGTGATGATCGTTGTCGCAGATTTCCGCATTGAGAGGGCACCAGCCGGCCTCCAGAGCCTGTACTGCCGAACGGAGCACTGCCCTGTCTAACGCATGGTTCTCCAGTGTCCGGCAGTACTTCCGCAGTGCTTTCGCATGACATAGGAGTTCTGGCGGTGCCAGAGTTCCAGCGGGCCGAGGGTCGTCTCCACCGCCATGCCGTGAGCGGCGAGTTGAGCGTGACGTTCCTCAGGGACGACACCGGGCAGCTGCTGAACGGTGCGCGCGAGCGCGTCAGAGGCCCGCAGGAAGGCGGCAGATGCGTCGGCCAGCGCGGCCCGCTGCCGCAGCTCGAGCTCGCCGCGTGTCTGGACACGGGCCGCGGTCACGGAGCCATGGGCCTGGTTGACACCCGAAACGACGGTCGCGTCCGCCGATTGGCGGCCGCTGCGCCTGGCCCACAGAGCGGCTACGAACGCGATGGGAGGGGTGAGCAGTGCGCCGGCGACAGTGCCGAGGTCTACCAGGTTCATAGAGCCGATGCTGTCGGCCCGGCCCTATGACCCTGGCACCATGGCAGATACTGCCGCAAAGTGACAGACCATGATCACCTCTGTATTCGCCAGAGGCTGGGGCACTGCCGGATCGCGGGAGCGGACTGTTCCCGGGTTCGCCGCCTGCGTTGTCGCGGGTGCGGATTACGGCCTTCGTTCGGAACGTGTGTCGTGAAATCATCAAGCGATGACCGAACCGAGCAGTGACGGTGGCCGCACCTTCCGGCGCGCAACCGATCGGGTCGCTCTCGGGATCGCCCAGGGGCTGTGCACGTTGGACGATGGTGTGGGCTGGTTCTCCGGCCTTACCCCGACATGCCGGCAGGGGGTTCTGCGGGAGGTCGCTGGCTATGCGATGCAGGCGCATATCACCGCTGCGGACGGCCGTGCGGGGGTGGCGCGGTCCGGTGTGAAGCCCACGGCCAACCCCGCGGTAATGATCTGTATGGGCCCGCCCCGCTACGGGTTCGCGGGCCTGCCCTCCGCCGAACACATCAAGGCGTTCCGTGTCCTCGTTTCCGTGTTCGCCGTTGCTGACACTCGCCGTCGTGGCTGTGTTGGCGCGGCCTAGCAGCGAATGTCGGTGGCTACTGGCAGCAGCTGCTGCCAGTAGCCGTGGGAGTGTCAGCGAGAATCGAGAGCGGTCCGCTCTCATGTCAGGGGAGGACGGCGCGGACGTGGTCTGCTGAGAGATGCAGCTCGTACGGACAGCAGCAGTCGGAGCAGAGCGTGGCGACGAGGGTTGCGCAGGCACACCGCTGGTTCAGTCCGCCGGTCGGTGTCGCTCCGCAGCAGGCGGACGAGGCGTGGTGATACTCCAGGCCGTGGGCGTCGTCCGGGTTGATGACGATGTTGCCTCGCGGGCCTTGTGACACGAGGTATTGCCCGTGCTCGTCACTTATCGTCCCGTAGCGCGGCATCGCCTCCGCAGGCACCTCGGAGACCACCAGGGGAGCGCCGTATGGCTCTGTCTCGACGGCATAGCGGCCTGAGGGCACAGTCGGCGGCGACGGACCGGGCTCCTCGGCGTCCCACCACGCGTGGTACGGCAGCTCGGGAACCGCCGGCAGTCGAGTGAGGGGGCCCGTCAGAGGGACTTCACATGTCATGCAAACGAAGACCACCGCCTCGGCCTCTGTGTCGCTCTCGGCAGCGGGGGCGCGGTGCTTGGGCGCCGCATTGCCGGTTTCCTGATCCTGGTCGCGTCGGTCGTGCATGCGCTGACCGTACGAGGCATGCTGCCTGGCTTTGCAGCCGACCCTGCCAGCGCACCACACGTCAGTCACCCAGAGTCAAGCGACCAAGTGCTGCTGAAACTCGGGTTCTGGTCCAACTTCTGTGGTGTGCCTATTCCCTGTGCCCGTGGGCCTTGCTGGTAGGTCCCGCGAGATGTGACCGAGCACCGTACCTGGCCCCGGTGGACAACTTCGATGCACAAACGGGGCCGAGGTCTGGGCGCTCAAGGCGAGGAGGCCCAGGGGTCGTCCGATGGTTCGGGCTCTTCGGGGTGGAGCATGCAGCGAATACAGCGCCGGAGTCCCGGTTCACCGGATCCGGCGGCGGCGTTCATCCACGGCAGGGCGTCCATGGCATGCACGCGTTCATCTGTGGCGAAGGTGTTGATGGTCTGGTGGAGGTACTCGGGGGCGGGTTCGTCCGTGAGGCAGAGCCAGCCGATCGCCGCGGCCAGGCGGACTTCGGGCGCCTCTGTCCAGTCTTGCCACCGCTCACGGAGCCACCAGACGGTCGGCGGATGTGCGTGGGCCCGGCTGGTCTCCGCGGCGGCAAGGAGCAGGGCGGCACGGACTATGGCGTCATGCTCCGTGGCGAACCTGGCAGCGAGGTCGCTTCGGACCGTGTGGTCGGGGTCGGCGGCGGTGGCCAGAGCGTAGGCGGCGTCGATGCGGATGGTGGGGTCGGAGTCGTTGAGAAGGGGCAGGAGCACGGGTGCTTCGGCGGTGATCGCGGCGCGGGCGGCGGCCACCGACCAGCCTGCCGGGTAGCCGGTCACCTCGACGCCGTAGTCGTCGTAGTCGTCGGGGGCGTGACGCCGAGGATCGGTGCGGTGGAGCAGGAGTTCATCGCGGGAGGCGACGCCGAAGTGCTGGGCGCGGGCCGGGCTGGAGAGTACGCCGAGGGCGGCGGCACGGTGTGGGTGGTGGGCATCGGTGGCGATGGGGATCAGGAACGGTACGGTGAGGGCGACGGCGGCCCGGCTGTCGTTGGCACACAGGCCCCCCAGCACGCCCGTCGCGTGGCTTGCGGGGTCCTCGCCGGTGTGCAGCAGGTGAACGGCCTTCCGGGCATCGTTCCCGTGAGGGAAGTTCCCCCACGGAACGGCGTCGAGAAGCAACCCGCTGTGGGCCCCGGACTGGATGCCGGCCACCACCGCCCGCACATCGAACGCGCCTCCCGCGAACGAGGCCAGATCCGCTCCGTCCACCAGCGCCCGGCACATATCGAACGCCGGATCGGTCCGCCAATCCCTCACACCACACCCCCGCCGTCGAATCCCCAGAGATTCGATCATGCCTTGCCCGCCCGCCCGTCCGTCCGTCCCCGCCGGTCGGCTGCCGGACATCCAGGGGCACATCCCGACACACCACGAAGCGCCGAGAACCCGGAAGGCACCCTCTCAGGGCGAAATGCGTTCGGGCCAACCGGAATGCTCAGGGGCCACCTATCGCGTTCAGTCACACGAGATCGTCTGGAAACTGCCGGTGCCGACCGCGTTTGGGCTGATGGTTCTGGGCTGTGCGCGAGGTACTGCTCCGGCTGGAAGAGCTGCTCTTCCTGGCGGATCCGGGGATCAAGGTGGAGTCGATGCAGGACGATGGCGAGGTGATCCGAATCGGTGTCAGATGCCGGACGACCGGGGCTCGGTGCCCAGGCTGCGGAAGCTGGTCGGGGCGGGTGCACGGCTCCTACCTGCGGTTTCCCGCTGACCTCCCCATGTCGGGACGGCGGGTGGTGCTGCAGCTTCGTGTCCGGCGCTTCACGTGCAAAGACGTCTCCTGCGGGCGGCGGACGTTCGTCGAGCAGGTTGCGGGCCTGACCCGTCGGTACAGCCAGCGGACCGAACGAATGCGGTCGGCGCTGGCTGAGGTCGGCCTCGCCCTGGCCGGTCGCGCCGGTGCCCGGCTGGCCGACGTCTTCGGGGCGAGGGTCAGCCGGAACACGGTCCTGCGGTTGGTCGACGCTCTCCCGGAACCCCAGCCACAGGTCCCGCGTGTGGTCGGCGTCGACGAATACGCGATGCGCAAGGGCCGTATCTACGGGACCGTGCTGGTCGACGTCGAGACCCGCAGACCGGTGGACCTCCTGCCGGATCGCGAGGCAGGCACTGTCGCGGCCTGGCTGGCCGAGCACCCGAGCATCGAGGTCGTCTGCCGCGACCGCGCCCCGTTCTTCGCCGAGGGCGCCAGCATCGGCGCGCCCACCGCGGTCCAGGTCGCCGACCGATTCCACCTCTGGCGCAACCTCGGCGAAGCGGCCGAACGGTGCGTCTCCCGCCACCGCCCGTGCCTCCGTGCGACCTTCGCAGAGTCGGCGCCGGAGAAGACTCCGGCTCCGGAACAGGCCGAGAGCGGGTCGCCATGGCCCACCGGGCACCGATTCGCCGACCGCACCCGCGCCAAACACGCCACCGTCCACGCGCTGCTGGTCGCCGGCCACAGCCGACGCTCGATCCAGCGACAGCTCGGCATGACCTACCGCACCGTCCAACGGCTGGCCGACGCCGCCAGGCTGGAAGACCTGTTCCAGGGGCAGTGGCAGAACCGCAGGACGAAGCTCGACGACTTTAAGCCCTACCTGCACGAGCGGTGGTCTGAGGGTTGCACGAACGCCTGGGCCCTCTGGGAAGAGATCAAGACGCACGGCTACACCGGCGGCTACGGCGCCGTCCGCGCCTACCTCCAGCCGTTCCGCACATCCCCGACCGCACCTGCAGCCCGTCCGCCGTCCCCACGCACGGTCACCGGCTGGATCCTGACTCACCCCGACACCCTGCCGGAGAGCGAGCGCCTGAAGCTCAAATCCGTCCTTGCCGGCTGCCCCGAACTCGATGCCCTCACTGGGCACGTCCGCGCGTTCGGGAAGATGCTGACCCAGCTCCAGGGTGACCAGCTCCCTCAATGGATCAAGGCGGTCCGCGCTGACGACCTGCCCAGCCTCCACGCCTTCGTCAACGGCCTCGAACGAGATCTCGTAGCTGTCACCGCCGGCCTAACGCTGCCGTGGAGCTCCGGCATCGTCGAAGGCCACGTCAACTCGCCCAGGTCCCAGGTCGTAGTCGCTGACCGTGATCATGTGGCCGGTGAAGAAGCCGCGAACGTGGGCCTCGACGCTTGCTATCGCCCGCTGGCTGCGCTCGCTCTCGAACATGATGGAGAGGATCTCACGGCTGGCCTAGGTGTCCTGGCTGTGCGTCCGCCCCGCCGCAGGCGAGGCGGACCCGGATGGTTCAGCCGGCCTTGGCGGGCTCCTCGGCTCGGGCTCGGATGGAGGCGAGGCGGTAGGAGTCGGTGCCGTCGGCGGTGCGCCCACGGGGACGTCCGCCGTTGGTGGCCGCGTCCTCCACCACCGGCCGCAGCCGGCTCGCACCGGAGGCGATGTGCTGCTTGCCGGCCTTCGCCAGCGACGCGGACCAGGCCTTGACCGGCTTGCCGTCCGCGCCGATGACCGGCCGCCCCTTGTCGTCCTTGACCGTCCACTCGGCCCGCACCTGCGTCTTGCCGCGCACGCGAGCCTCGGAGCCCTTGCGGGTGAGCCGCGGCCGCACGTGATGGGCGGCCAAAGCCTTCAGGCTCGCTCACGGGGGCCGCCGGCCTGCACCTCCTGGACCACGGCCCGACTGGGCCGCGGTCCAGGAGGCGGTCAAAGGTCCAGGCTCGGCCTCATGCGCGTGCAGCTGAAAGATCACCCGACCAGAAACTCTGTTCGACCTACACGTTCCGTTGCCGAGAGGGGGAGCGAGAAAACTCGAATGAAGGAGGGCAGCGAGATCTTCCGGAAGGCCGCCGAGTAGCGATGGAGGCGAGGCGGTGATCCGATTCTGTTTGGGTAATTCCGTGCAGCGAAACACCATCACGGCAACGCAGTGGACCTGCGAGAAAGAATCCCGCAGGTCCACCCTTATTCCTGTTCGCTATCAGTCGAGCCGTGTGCCATTCTGGTTTCCGGTAACCCAGCGAATCCCGCTAGGCCGACGGCCTTGCGATTGGCAGAATTCCTCTACTGCCTTGCGAACTTCTGTTAGGGGGAGCACTCCTCGGGGGTCGAAGTATGAGGGGGCGTAGTGGTCGGAGAGAACCGTTGATCCCCCCTCTCTCGATCGCCCACTATCGGAAACCCAGAAGTGATTTCCCATATCACTTCCAGTTTCGCTTTCGATTCGTTCGGCTTCGCTATCGCTTACGAACCAAACGATTCCGCCGAGATCACTCTCGAGGTTTGCGCTGACGTCTAGGAAGCCGATCGGGGTCTTTTCCTCTTCGCGATCAAAGGTCAGCCAGACCGCTTTCACGTGGTTCTCGTCGCCAATCCCGGGGCGGAACACCTCGCGAAGGGAGTCCTGGACCTCTTCAGGGCTTCGGAGAAAGCGAGTTTCTTCATTGAAATGCACGGCCACAATCACGGCGTTGTCCTCTTACCGTAGAGCGTCACCGGACTTCCGGAGCCCGGATAGTATACCTTGAGCGTCGATCCTATCGGAAGGATCGCCTCCACGGCGTTTGTGCAGTTCCAGTATTTGTTGCATACGCCGTTGTTGTTATTGATCACGACTGTTGCGTGCTCGATTCCGTTGTTTTTCATGAAGGCGGCATACTTTGCCTCCACGTGAGAAGCGATGCTGTATCCGCCCTTGGTCTTGTTGGGGTACAGCGGGTGACCTGAGGTTTTCAGCAGCTCATCGGCCTGGCTGTAAAGCCTGTCGTGTTCGCCGCTCATCAGCATGCGGAGCTCGTCGGTGTCAGCGGCGGGTATTTCCGTCCCGTCCAGTGCTCGGATCTGCCCCCAGGTCTTGTCCCCAAGCTGCTTGTAGACCGGAAGGCCGTCGAAGATCTTGCTGACCCACAGCGGGCAGGCTGCGTCCGTGTTGTGGACGAGTACGGCAGTGGTGCTGGTGGAGGCGTAGTAGGTGTGAAGGTCATCTACCGTGAGGTCATAGGCATCCTGGAGTCCGTGCCAGTCGCGGGTGTGGGCGATGGTGGCGGTGTTGTTCTGCGGCGTGCGCAGGGTGTCGCCGGCCTTGAGGTCGGCTGCGTCTTTCCAGGTTTGGTCGCCTTCGGACCAGTAAGGGTGGTGGCTGGTTGAGGTGAGTGTGGAGCCGTCGGTGAGGGTGACGTCGGTGAAGTTCCGGGCGTCGAGGACCGGTTTCGCCAGTAGTGGGGTCGGTGGCCGTGACGAAGTCGCCGGTTCGGATCTGCTCGATGGGACGGCCACTACCGTCGGCCATCACGACGTTGGTGCCGGCGGGGAAGCTGTGTGCTGCTCCGGTCAGGCAGGAGACGGTGCGACGTACGGTACGGCCCGCTTGTATGGCTTCGACGGCGTTGTCGATCTTGCCGAGGAGCCTGAGCTTCCCCCAGGGCGTGACGCCGAGGACAGCTACCGAGCAGGCGAGGGCAGCGGGGTCGTTGATGCAGGCCTGAATGTCGGCCAAGCCCGATACTTCATAGGCGATATCTGCCCATACGCGCGGGTCTTTCGCCGCTTCGATGTGCGGGGCGAAATCTGTTGTGCAATCCCCGATCCGATACCCGTAATAGGGAATGGTGTACGAGAAGCAGATCTTCTTGGAATCGGGCTCGTTTGCCTTGCGCTCCTCTTCCGCCTGCCGGAGTGCTTCCGCCATCTCCTGTTCGTAGAGGGTGAGCGTGTGCTGCCAGGCGGCCTTCGCGGCGGCTTCCGCCTGATCCGCGCTCTTGTCTGCGGCAAGGGCATCGGCCCGGGCGGCGTCCGCAGACCTGTTCGCTGCCGCTGCGGACTGGCGGGCGTATGCGGCGGAAAACGAGGCGGCGGCGGCGGAGGACTCCGCTGCTGTGGCGTCGGCATTGGCCTGGTTGGCAGCGTTGCGTGCGGTAGCGGCAGATGCGGCTGCGTCAGCGGCGCTCTGCTCGGCGCTGTCCGCGGAGGCGTCGGCTTCGTTGGCGTACCCCTGGGCGGCATCCGCGGACTGCTGCGCCGCGACGGCGGCCGCAGTGGCTTCGGCGGCGGCGTTGATGGCCTTGGCTGCGGCTTCGGTGGCGCGCCATGCGTCTGCGTGTGCCGTGGCTGCGACCAGGGAGCCTTCGGCGATGAGGCGTTCGACCTGGTGGACGTGGTGAGTGGCGAGGTCGTCCTTGCGCTGGGCCATGTGCCGGCCGACGGTGACGAATTCGTGCACCAGTTGCGGCGGGCCGGCCAGGGCGATCTTGGCCGCTGACTGGACCTCAGGGCCCCCGGTCTCAGCCAGTCGGGCGGCGATGACCTTCTCGTCGGTGACGCTCTCGCCGTACTGCCCGACCTGGAGGAAGGTCGCGAGTACTCTTCCGGTTCCGTTGGCGAGCGCGGCCTTCGCGGCTGCGCTGACGCCGGGGCCGCCGGTCTGGGCCAGGCGGGCTGCTGCCACCTTCATGTCGTCGAGCCCGGCCTCGTACTGGCCGGTGGCGTAGAACGTCTCGAGCTGCTCGGGGGTTCCGGTGAGGACTCCCGTAGCCGCGGTGCGCACCGATGCGTACGGGCTCTGCGTGCTCAGGTTGACGACACGCTGGCGGATTTCGTTGTGGTCGGCTTCTTTCCAGCGGGTGCGCAGGTAGTCCAGGACGTCCTGGTCGGTACCCGACAGTGCCCGGGCGGCGGCTTCCTTGTGCCAGGGGCCGAGGAGTTTCATGGCCTGCATGGCAAGCTGGCGGCCCTTGAGGGCGGTGGCCTGGATGTCGACGTCGGGCCGGCCGGCCTCCTGAGCCAACGCGTCGGCGGTGATGCCCAGCGCCAGGGCCTGCTTCTGGGTGGTGGCGGCCGCCCCGATCCCGATTTCGGTGACGGCCTTCATCGAGCGGGCCTGCTCGATCTGGCCCTCCGTCCGGGTCAGCAGGTCGGCGGTCTCGGTCTGCCTTGCCAGGGAGAAGACCTCCTTGGCCTTGTCCACCGCAGTTGTCGCGGCGGCGGCCGCCTCCTTGGCGGCCTCGGCGTTCTTCTTGGACACCGCGGCATACGTGGTCGCGTTCCCGGCCTGGACCGCGGCTTCCTGCGCGTAGTCGGCGGCCTTGTCCGCATGATTGGCAGCCGAGTTGGCGGCGTCCCGGGCTCCGTAGGCAGCGAGGGCAGCCTGGCGTGCCAGCTCGGCAGAACGGTCGGCCGCCCTATCAGCAGCGTCGGCATGGCGGCGCGCTTCAGCTGCGGCTTGGCGGGCCGCGTTGGAACTCACACCGGCAGCTGCCGCGGAATTGTTGGCGGCATCAGCGGCGTCAGCCGCGAGTCGCGCGTTCGCGGAGGCGCTCTTGGCGTTTAGGGCGGCGACCCTGGCAGCGGCCGAGGCCTTTCCGGCGTTGTCGGCGGCGACAGCCGAGGTTCTGGCGACGGTCGCTGCGAGTCGTGCCTGCGCCGCAGCTACATAGGCGCCATCTGCAAGTGCCTTGTCCCCGGCGGCCGCGATGGCTGCCCGGTGGGCCTTGTTTACTGCCTCCGCCAAGCTGACGATGAAGGCCGATGGCAACCTCGTCATCACCTCCAACGCGGGCAAGACCCTGTGGTCCACCGGCACCACCGGGGCTGGAGCCACCGCCCTGCTCGACGCCACCGGCAACCTCGTCGTCCGCAACGCCGCCGACACCGCGAACCTATGGGAAGCGAAGACCAGCGCTGCAGGCGGTACCGCGGCCCTTACCGACCGCGGCAGCCTCACCGTGTACACCGCGCAGGGTGTCTCCCAGTGGTCCAGCGGCACCGTGGTCCGCAACGACTTCAACGGTGACGGCTTCGCCGACATGAGCAACTGGTACGTCCACTCCGACGGCACCGACGCCATGCACCTCTTCGAGGGCACCACCGACGGCTCCATCGCCGCCCCGCACTCCTCGATGGCCCGCACGGCCACGGACGAGTGGGACTTCAACGCCATGAAGCAGGTGTCCGGCGACTTCAACGGCGACGGCATTTCCGACGTCGCGGTGATGCGCAAGTACGCCACCGAGACCAAGCTCTGGACCTTCCTCGGCAAGCCCAACGGAGCGTTCCAGGCCCCGTTCGCCACCTGGACCGGCCCCATCGCGTCCTGGCAGTGGGAACGCGCTGTCCTGCACTCCGGTGACTCCAACGGCGACGGCCGCGACGACGTCATCGCCTGGTACGAGTACTCCGACGCCAGCGACGCCCTGTTCACGTTCGTTGCCAACGCGCAAGGTGGCTTCGGCACCCCGGTCAAGAGCTGGACGTCCACGTCGTGGACCCGCGCCATGGGTAAGACCGTGACCGGCGACTACAACGGCGACGGCCGTGACGACATCGCCGTCTTCTACGACTACGCCGGTGGCGCCATCAAGGTGTGGACCTTCCTGGGGCAGCCCAATGGCGGCTACGCGGCCCCCTTTGCCGGATTCACCCACGACGGCTGGGGCGACTGGGCCATCACCCACGTCCACTCCGGCGACTTCGATGCCGACGGCCGCGACGACGTCCTCTTCTGGTTCGACCACCCGGACGGCCGCGACATCGCCTACGTCCTCGAGAGCAACGCCGACGGCACCTTCGTGGCCCCGCGCGCCGCACTCACTATCCCCGCCGGCAGCCTCACGTACGGATCCATGAAGACCGTCGTCGGTGACTACAACGGCGACGGCCGCGGCGACATCGGCGCCATGTACGGCTACACCAACGGCACCGTGAAGATGTTCACCTGGCTCACCAAGCCGGACGCCACCTTCGACCCCGTCAAGGTCAGCTGGTCCACCACCACCGCGGGCGCCTGGTCGTACGCCAGTACCCACTTCATCGACCGCCACCACGGCTAACAGCAACCACAACCTCACCCACAGGGCCTGGCAGCTCACCCCGACTGCCAGGCCCTGCCCACTGCCGCTGCCTGTACAGCTGACGACGGGACCGCCCCTGAGCGTGCCACTGCGCTCGCCGTCCCGGGCCACACCCGCTCTGACGGCCCCGCATGCCTTGGGCACCCGCCTTCACCTCCTCAACCGACTGTCTGTTCGACGTTCAGTCGCTTGTCGGCGGGGTGGGGAGGGCGAAGGAGGTCTCCCAAAGCCGTCCTGAACCAGCCGGACTCCAGCTCCGGGGCAGCGCCTTCCGGGGGCTGCCGGCTTCGCTGATGGCCACGCTCGGCGACCCGGATTCGGCCCTGCACGCTTCATGCCTGGCCATGCGCGAGGCCAGCGGCCGACTGCTGCGGGTGGCCCAGGAAACCGGGCGGATCCGCCCCGATGCGAACGGCACCGACCTGTTCGCCTTGCCCAACGCCCTCAGCTGGGTCTCCGACCAGGCGCCTTCGATCGCCGCCCGCAGCGACCACCTGCTCACCCTGGTCATGGACGGTCTCGCGAACTCCTTTACCAGGTAGACCATGCTCGCAGGGTCTTGTCCGCGTCAGCAATGATCACCCGGTTATCGCCTTGAGGGCTGGCTCCCGGCCGCCGTCAACCGGCCCGGTCTCGGTCCGTGGCCAGAGGTCGGTCTTCGTCTCGCTGGAGACCTCTGGGCTCAAAGAGCGCTAAAAAGCGCTCGGTGTATCACCGCCTACCGTGCCCGAGCCTGTAAAGACCAGCGAGGGCGAGGTTGTGCATGCGGCGGTGCTGAGCGTGGCGGGTGTATCCCGTCGCCCTTGAGGCGGCAGTCGCGGAGGATCTTCCTGGTCTTCACCATGACGAAGACGTGCTCGACGCGGGCCCGTGCCTGCTTGTGGGACTTGCTGTGTTCCTCCTTCCAGCCGCGACGTTCGGTCAGGCCGCGCTCGCGGCGGTCGCGGGGTGGTCAGTCCGGATTCCGAGTAGCCGCCGTCGGCGAATGTGAGGGTCTTGCCAACGGCGGCCTGGCGCCGGACTGCCAGCTCAGGTATGTCAGCTGTGGATGAACCACCAGTTGTCGGCCTGGTTCGGCTCGACGTAGTCCTGCTTCTCGCCGACGGTGACCTCGCCGGAGCAACCGGCGCCCGAGTAGCCGACCCAGTGCAGGTTCCCCTTCCACCACCAGCCGCCGATGTAGTTGTCCTTGACGGGGGTGTTGAAGCAGGCTGTGGTGTACTCGTCGGCGTGGTTCCAACCGGCTACCCGGATGGAGTAGGTGTCGCCCTGAGTGTCGTAGAAGCGGAGCTGCTGGCCGTTGGTCCCGGCGAACGCGGAGCCGGAGCCGAGCACCGCAAGGGCCGCGCCGGTGGCGGCTATGGTGCCGATCCTTGCGAGCGTGGTCTTGATGGTCACGGGGTGTCCTTTCGGGTCAGCCGTACGACATGACGAGTCGTCGGCTCGGGATGGCGGAACCGTGCGCCACAGAAGTGACGGTGCAGGGCGGCGCGTGGTGGACTTCCTGCGGAGGCGTGTTACAGGCCGATCTGGACGTAGTTGTCGCTGCCCTGGTTCCAGGGGAACCAGGAGGAGTGGGTCCCGAGGTTGGCGCCGGAGCAGTCGCTGCTGAAGTAGGGGGTGACGCGGACGTTGCCCCACCACCACCAGCCGTCGAGGTTGTTCTCCCGATGGGGGGTCTGGAAGCAGTGGCCGAGCCACTCGTCGTTTTGGTTCTGGCCGTAGATGTAGACGGAGTAGACGTCGCCACGTCCGTCGATGTACTTGGCCTGTTGGCCCGAGGTTCCGGCCGTGGCGGGGGTGATGGCGAGGATGGTGATCGCTGCGGTGGCCAAGGCAGCGAACGCGGTCTTCTTGAGGGACTTCACGTGGGTTTCTCCGTAGGAAGTAGCGATGGGAAAGCCGTTCGGATGGGCGGGTCGGATGAGACCTTCATGGGGGGCGGACAGCGCCGCAAGTTATCCACGCCGGGCTCAGCGAATGAACAGCCAGCAGCTGATCGCAATGGCGACACCCACGGCCGACGAGGCCAGGACTCGCGCCCTCCTCAACGCTTGTCCGGTTCGTAGTCCCGCACGAGCGAGGGAATCGCAATCCATGGTGAAGTCTTCTGCGGTCGCCTTCATAAGCCTGCGAATCCGAGGATCCATCACATCCACTCTGACCCCCGAATTCCTCGTCTAGCGGACGGCCGCAGTGGCGAGAATGTCATCAACCGCTTTCATCTTCCTTTGATGCATCAGGTGCAACTTGTCGAGGGATTTGCGGTGTTTCTGGATCAGGGGTTGCTGCTTCTCCGATTCGACGGACAGCCACACCCGGGGAAGCTGGACGGACTCCTTGCACATGACGTCGGCGACCGCCGTTCGCCTCTCCAGCGAGGAAACGGCTGGGCCGAGGAACCGGTGGTCCGACATGGCCTCCAGTGGGGTCGCGTACGAGAACCCCGACGACTTCATGCAGGAGGACCACCGGGTGAAGACCGCGCGCAGGCGAGCGTCCTGTGAAGATTCCTGGTTGGCGCGGCTGTTGATCAGGCTCGCGATCTCCGAGCCCTCGGGGTGCGCGAAGGGTGCGTGGATTCTGTCGTTTGCCTCCCTTGTGCAACCGCCCTTCGGGATCTGGCGCCCGTGGAGAACGGGAAGCGTCGGCCGGGAGGGCGTCGCTGTCCTCGCCGGCGCTTGCGGATTCGTCGTCCCGTGGAGAACCAGCATGAGATCGTCGTCGATCCTCGTCCGCTTTTCCGGCGCGTTCCGGGTCGGAAGGTGGTAGCCGTCCGATTCGGCCTCGCGGAGCCGGACAAGGCCGTAACGTCGATCCGAAGGTTGCGGCGCGGACGCGTCGTGCACTGGTGCCCGGGCAACGATTCCGAACCTGCGGACGCACGCGTTGAGCAGGGCGTTTTCAGCGGCCTGGATCCTGGCGTGCTGAGTCGCCGTGAAGCTGTATTTCGCGAGCGGCAGGCTGAAGGTCGGAGAGGACGCCTCACGCGTGGCCGGTGGGGTTTCGGGAGAATCGGTGGTGACCGAGGCCGTCCCCCTGGTTTCTCGAGACGCCGATTCGGGCTCGGGAACGCATGTGGTCATGCCGAGGAGCGACAAGGCCGGCAGTAGAATGCGAAGGCCTGAATTCATTCTCACTGGAACTGGTAGCACGTTCCCGTGTAGGCCCACGTCATGGACGCGTTGTTGTTGTAGGTGTAATGGAGCTGGTAAGCCTTGGCGTTGGGGGCAATCGCGTCGCATGCCCCGCCGTAGTTGCTGTTGTAGTAGATGGTCGCCCATGTCTTCGAAGGCCACCCCCTTACTTGGGTGTACCCGGAGGCGGCGTTGTTCTTGACGCTGCGCCCCAGTCCGGCGTCCGTGAGCCCGGGCCACTCGAACTTGTACGGCCCGAAGTCCGGAATGGGATTGTCCCAG
Source organism: Streptomyces gardneri (assembly GCF_006539185.1). Taxonomy (GTDB): domain Bacteria; phylum Actinomycetota; class Actinomycetes; order Streptomycetales; family Streptomycetaceae; genus Streptomyces; species Streptomyces gardneri. The sequence goes on along the minus strand of NZ_BJMN01000039.1, from coordinate 66,497 downwards.
AACGTCTCGCCCGCGCCCCCGAAGTTGCTGTTGTAGAACAGGTTGAGGCACAGGTGGTTGTACCCGTCGTTGGGACACGTCGGCCCCGCTCCCGCGGAAGCGGCCGGAGCTGCTGCGAAGGCTCCCACCGCCGCCGTGGCCACGGCGGCGAACAACGCAGCCGCACGCTTGATATTCCGCACGAACTCCCCCTGAGTAGATGTTCATCGAAGCGACGGGACGATCCTCCTCACTCTCCTTAACAACCGTCTAACGTGCGGCGTTAAGGCTGGCGGGATGCGCGGCTGGCCTGGTCGGAAACCCGCCCGGAGCACATGCCCTACGGCGGCAACGCGCACGGCCGTGGATCGCGCCGCTACGATGAAGGCGGGGGATGCCCCTGCGTTCACACGGGGGTGGGGATGAGGTTCGGGCTGCTTGGCGTGCTCACCGTGCACGACGGCAAGGGAGTGGACCGCGCGCCCAACGCCTCCATGCCCAGAGCCTTGTTGGCCACGCTGCTCTTGGACCCGAACCGGAGCGTCTCCTACGACCGGATCGAAGCGCTCCTGTGGGACGGGCGGCCCCCGGTCAGGGCCCGCGCCTCGTTGCACAACCACCTGATGCGGTTGAGGCGTTCACTGGGTGACGCCTCGCGAGTGCGCAGCGGGGCGGGCGGTCTGGTGCTGGGCGTCGAGGAAGAAGAGCTGGACCATCGGCTCTTCACCCGGCGTGTGGAGGCGGCGCACAACGCTCGGCTCGCGGCGGACTGGCAGAGCGTGGGCCGCGAGGCGGACGCCGCACTGTCGTTCTGGCGCGGCGACCCCTTGGCCGAATTCCCGACCCTGACCTTCGACGCCGTGGCTCAGGTGGCCGAGTGGCATGAGGCCCGCCTGCAGGCCGTCGAACTGCGGGGCGATGCTGTGCTCCGCCAAGGCCGCCACGCCGAGCTGCTCGCCGAGCTCACCGGCCTCACCCAGGAGTTCCCTCTACGGGAGTCCTTCCACGCGCAACTCCTTCAGGTGCTGCACCGAACCGGCAGAACGGCCGAGGCCCTGGACGTCTATCACCGCCTGCGTCGCAGACTTGTCGACACCATGGGTGTCGAGCCTGGGCCGACGGTCCGTCTCGCCTATCAAGAGGCACTCGACGACGAACCGCTGCCCGAGCCACACGCAACGGCCGCGACGGTGCGCTCCTCGCCAGGCGCGTTCGAGTTCGCCGTGCCGAACGCCTTGCCCCGGGACGTGGCCGTGTTCACCGGCCGGGCGATGGAGATCGATTGCCTGTTGGCCGGCGCCAGGCGCGATTCCGGTGGCCTGCCCGGCGTGGTGGGCATCCACGCGGTCGACGGCATGCCGGGGATCGGCAAGACGGCGCTGGCCGTCCACGTCGCGCACCGGCTCGCGGAGACGTTCCCCGACGGCCAGATCTTCCTGCCGCTGCACGCCCACACCCCAGGAACCTCACCAGTGGATCCGGTGGACGCGCTGACCACCTTGCTGCTCGCCGTCGGCGAGAGCCCTCAGCACCTTCCGGCCGACCCTGCCGCGCTGGCCGGCCTGTGGCGCAGCCGCGTCGCCGGCCGCCGCGTCCTGGTCCTGCTCGATGACGCCAGCGGAAGCGGCCAAGTAGAACCGCTGCTGCCCGGGACGCCCGGCTCGATGGTCCTCGTCACCAGCCGCCGCCGGCTGGAGGCCTTGACCGACGCGACGCCCCTGAGCCTGGGGCTTCTCACCCCGGCCGAGGCCGTGCACTTGCTCGTGGCCAAGGCGGCACGGCCGGACGTCACGGCCGACGATCCGACGGTCCGCGAACTTGCCGCTCTGTGCGGCCACCTGCCCCTCGCCATCCAGCTCGTGGCCGCCCGGTTGCGCCACCGCCCCACCTGGTCCCCGGCAGACCTCGTACTCGACCTCGGCACCGCTCACGGCAAGCTCGACGCCCTGGCCTCCGAGAACGCCTCCGTCGCCGCAGCCTTCGATCTCTCCTTCCGGGGACTCTCGCCGCAGAGCCGACGATTGTTCCAGCGGCTCGGGCTCGTACCGGGGGACTGCTTCGACGCCTACGCCGCCGCGGCCATCGAGGGCATCTCCCTCGGTGCCGCCCGCGCACTCCTGGAGGACCTGGAGAGTCAGCACCTCCTGGAGGAACCGGCACGGGGCCGCTACCGCATGCACGACCTTGTCCGCGCCTACGCCCGGGCCGGTGCCGTCGAGGACACGACGGCTCCTGTGGAGCGCCTGCTCGACTACTACCTGCACGCCACGACCGAAGCCGACCGCCACATGGCACGTTTCGCCGCCCCGGAGCTCGTTCGCACACCGAGCCTCCCCCCAGCGCTGCCCGTCTTCCGCGACGTCGAGGACGCCACGGCCTGGATGCGGGTCGAGCGGGAGAACCTGCGGGCGGCGGTCGAGTACGCCGCCGACCGGCGGCACATGGTCCATGCGACGCGCCTGCCCGCCGCGATGGCCGAGTTTCTGCGGGTGAACGGCCACTGGCTTGATGCGCTGGTGCTCCACGGGACGGCCCGGGATGCGGCCGTGGTGACGGGCGACCTCACCATGCGGGCGGTGGCCGACCACAACAAGGCGATGATCGAGTGCATGCGTGGTCACTACGAGCCGGCTGAAGCGGGGTTCCGCCAGGCCTTCACGACCGCTCGCGAGGTGGGTGACCGCCATTGGGAGGGGATCGCGCTGTGTGGGCTCGGAAGGGTTCTACGGCTGACGGGACGGTTCAGTGACTCCATCGGCACCCTACGGGACGCGCTCGCGTGCTTCGCCGGCACAGGGGACATGAAAGGCCAGGCCGCCGTCTTGATCGAACTCGGCCACGCCCAGCAGCTCACCGGTGACTACGCTCAAGCGGCATCGAGTCTGGAGCGCTCCTTGGATCTGAGCCGGGAACGGGAGGACGTCAGCCATGCCAATGCCCTCACCATCCTGGGTGACGTCCTCAGATCCACCGGACGGTACACCGAGTCTGTCGCCCGTCATCGCGAAGCCGTCGCCCTCTTCGAGCGCCTCGACGTTCCGCTGGGGGTGGCGAACGCCCTCACCGATCTCGGCGACGTGCTGAGACTGCTCGGCGCGTACGAGGAAGCCGCCAGCACGATAGCTCGGGCCCTGCGGCTGTGCCGAGACATCGGAGGCAGGCTGAGCGTGGCGCAGGCCCTCACGTTTCTGGCCCGTGTGCAACTGCGCCTCGGCCGTCCCGCGGATGCCGCGCAAGGGTTGCACGAGGCGCTCGACATCTGCGAGGAACTGGGCAGCCCCTTCGGGCGCGCGTACGTGATGATGCACCTGGCCGAGGCAAGGTCCGCCCTCGGCACCCACGCGGAGGCCCTCGACCTCGCGCTGGCGAGCGTGGAACTCTGCACGCAGACACAGGACCGCGGCGGCAGGACGACCGCCCTCGTCATCCTGGGTGACCTCCGGCTCGCCGAGGAATCCCCGGAGAAGGCTCTGGACTGCTACCAGGCTGCTCTTGCCCTCGCTCGCGAGATCCGTTCCCCCTATGACGAGGCCCGCGCCCTCGAAGGCGCCGGGCGAGCACTCGCATCCCTGGGGTCCGTCCCCGAGAGCCGTACGCTTCTCCGCCAGGCCCTCGCGATCGACGAACGGCTCCAAGTGCCCGACGCCGACCGCCTGCGCGCACTGCTGCCCGACACCTGAGACGGTCTGCCGACCGCAGGGCCTGTTTGCGAGCTCCGGCGAATGAGCCCACGATCGCTGCGACGGCCACGGTGGTGGTGGCCACCGTGGTGATATCTCTCCTGTCTCCATGGCCTCATGTTCCGTCGCTCCCGTACGCCGCGGGTACAGTCCGTCGGTCCGTTGATGAACTGTTGCATCGGCCTCTGGGTTCATCCACCGGATCCTTCTGACGTCAGTAGCAATTCCAGAGCGGGACGTACCAACACGCGACAGTTGAATACGCGAGCCCACCAGTATCAGCCCCCTACTCGGAGGCATTCGCCGGCAGGATCGTGAGCCAGCAGCCGCGGTACGGGCTGACGGATCGGAAGTCGCGCTCGTCCTTGGTGAGGACGTTGACCGTGTCCCATTCCGCCGCGAGCATCATCGTGGTGGCGTCCGACAGGTCGAGCTTGCGATCGGCGTAGTCGCGGCGGATCTTCTGAGCCGTCTCCAGAATCGGGCCTTGAGCTCAGGGACAATCAGGCGTCCCCGTTCCATCTGCGCCGCGATTCCGTCGAACATGGCGAGGACTTCGTCGTGGGTGAACCCAATGTTGTAGCCCACGTGGTCCAGTTCTGCGAGGACAAGCGGCGACATCACGATGGTGCCAGCCCTGTTGAGTACGTAGCGTGCCTTGTCGTAGAGCGGGTCCGTCTCGTCGTAGGCCGCGAGTATTCCTGACGTGTCCGCCAGCCGTCGGCGAACATGCCCCAGGCGATGGAGCCGGCGACGAAGACCCCAGCCGTACGCGGCGAGGATGCGGCCGAAGTTGTCGTCGTGCTGCCAGGTCGCTACTACCCCGCACCGGCCGAGGGCGATCACTCCCGCGCCGAGTGCTATTCGTGATCTCTACTCTTCGTCTTCTGCGTACTCAGCAGCAGCTTGGAGCGTCTCGTATGCGGCGATTGTGTCCGGGTGGTCCGGCCCATCGTGTCGCAAGCGCAGGGCGAGATTGGCCTGCAGCAGGGGTATCGCCTGGCCGACGCGTCCGATCTCGGCCAGGAAGAAAGCAAGGTTTTCACGGGAGACGACTGTGTCAGTGTGGTTGGCGCCTAGGGTCTGCTCGCGGCGGTGGAGCTCCAGCCGCAGGTACTTCAGTGCTCCCTCCTGGTCGCCAGCTTCGCGAGCGGCGAAAGCCAGATTGCGCAGCGACACCAGCGTGTCGGGATGGGTCGGACCCAGCACTCGCTCGCGGCGGGCGAGGTTGTCTTCGAACACGCGTACCGCCTGGCATGCGTGGCCGGCCTTGCCAAGTAGTGCGTGGGCCAGGTTGTTGCGCGCCAGTAGAGTGGTGGGGGCGTCCTCGCCGAAGGCATCCGTCTTGAGGGTGACGTTCTCCTCGAAGTACCCGATCGCGCGCGGCAGGTCACCGGCGGCCTGGTAGGCCTGCGCCAGCTGGTTGCGGCACTCCAGCGTCCGGGGATCGCAGTCCCCGTGCAGGCGCCGCCGTGCCAGCAGGGTCTCTTCCAGCAGTGCGATGGCCCGCCCAGTCTCGCCGTGGGCCTGGTATACCGCGGCGATGCCTTCGTCGGAGGCCAGAGTGGTCGGGTGGGCGGCACCCAGGAACTTCCGGCAGGAGTCCGCATTCTCCGCGAAACAGCGCAGCGCATCCCCTAGGCGGCCACCCACCTTGTATGCGTCGGCGAGATTCACCCGGGCCAGGAGCGTCTGCGGGTGGTCCTCTCCCAGCACCCGCTTGCGAGTGCGGAGGTTTTCCTCGAGCAGAGTCACCGCATCCCTCACCCGGCCGAGTCGCTGGTAGGCGATGGCCATGTTGTTGCGCGCGGTGAGCGTATGGGGATGGTCGGCGCCGAGCGTCGCGGTGTGAAGCTGCAGGGAGCGCTCGTACAAGGAGGTGGCGTCGGCGAGCCGCCCGTCCCGATACAGAGCGCCTGCCACGTTGTTCAACGCGGTGAGGCTGCGGGGGTGCTCCTCGCCGAGAGCATTGATGTTGTCCTGCAGACTCTGCCAGGCCAGGGGCAGCGAGACGCGCGGGAACCCTGCGTTGCCATAGGCGATCGCCAGGTTGCCCCGCACAGCGTGGGCTTCTGGGTTGGAGCGGCTCTTGCCGGGGCGTTGGTGGAAATCGAAGGCTCGCTCCAAATACCGCACCGCCTCCGTGTTGAATCCTTCGGTGTCCAGGAACACACCCATGTTGTTGAGTGCCCGGGCCACCCAGGGACTGTCGGTGGCAGCCGGCGCGTTGCGGCAGTAGGCGGCAACATGCGGGGCGAGACGGAACCAGGCAGCACGATTCGAGTGTGTCGAATCGGGCAAGGAGAGGCCGACGATGGCGTGGTGCTGCGCAGCATCGATGTCCTGAGGTTGGCGGTGGGCGTCGTCCGGGTCGGGGGTGCGGGCGACGGCTTGGACGAGCCGATGCATGGACAGGGTGCCGGTCGCGGGATCGGCGGTGATCATGCTGTAGGCGGTGAGGAGACCGACCGCGGCGTTCACTACAGGCTCGGTGATGTCGCCCAGGAGTTCGGCGGGGATGTGGTCGGGGGCGTACCAGGCCAGGGTCCGCAGGAGGTCGGCGGCCAGGGGCTGGTCGGCGGTGATCCGGTTCAAGGTGGCGCGCCAGATTCGGGCGATGGTGCGCTCAGGATCGATGCCGACGGCCCCTTGGTCGTACATCATCGCCGGGTCGCGGCCGATGAGATCCAGGTAGGCGCGGGGGGTCGTGAGCAGGTTTTGGGCCAGGTACGCGCCGGCCTGTTCCACGGCCAGGGGCAGGTAGCCGAGTTCGGCGCACAGCTCGGCGGCGCCGTCCATGTTCCGTCCCGGGGCGGTGGTCGCGGCCCGGCGGGTGAGCAGGTCCACCGCCTCCGCCTGGTCTAGGACATCCAGGCGCACCACGGTGGTGACGTCGTGCCAAGTGGTGGCGAGTCTGCTGGTAATCAGGAAGCGTCCGCCGGGAGCACGGGCGAGCAGAGGGGCGATGTCGCCGGGGTCGTTGACGTTGTCCAGGATCAGCAGCCAGCCAGTGTGGGTGGCCAGCCACTGTAAGGCGTACTCGGCCAGCGCCCCCTGCGTCAGGGCCTCGGCCAGGGCCGGTTGCAGGCTGGTGGCCAGCGCCACCAGGCCCTCGTGGACACCAGTGGGACTGTCAGCGTTGATCCACCGAATCGGGACGCAGCCGTGGGAGCGGGTGGCGGCCCAGTGCGCGGCGAGGGTGCTCTTGCCGACTCCGCCCAGCCCGTGCACCGCCTGCACGAGAACCCCGCCCGGGGCCGCCAGTGCGGCGTCGAGTCGCTGCAGTTCGCTCGTGCGGCCGACGAACGGCCCCCGGTGCAGCGGCAGGTCGTCCAATCCAGGGGGCGCGTCTACCTGTGCGGGGGGTCGCAATGCTTCGGCGGGAAGCTCCACGGCCCTGGCGCCGTCGCCGGTCATCACAAGCCCGTAGTTGTGCCCGTCGATGACGACGGAACCCTTCCCTGACGCCTCGATCTGCGGGACGACCTTGGCGAGAGCGGGTGGTTCCTTCCTCATTCGCGAGGGCCATTTCACTGTCCGGTGCCGCCGCTCTGGTCGCCGGTCGACAGGGTCCCAGAGCTGTTCCCACCGACGGCAATGGACCGCTCCCCGGACGCCGTCACCGTGCTATTCGAGGAGGGCGGGGCGGGGGGAGGGGGCGTGGCGGGCCATTGAGCGGGAGGCTGAGCGGGGACCGCCCTCGGAGTGATGTCGCCTGTGGCGATGCTGCCCGAGTTGTCACCGGCGACGGCGACGGAGCCAGCGCCCGCCGCATGTGCCGATCTGCCGAGCGGCGCCTCGCCCGGGGTCTGCGGGGTGCGGGTGGCGAAACCGTGGCCCCATGCGGCAGCCAGTGCTGCCAGCGCCGCGCCCATTGCGGAGGCCAACCCCCAGCGGATTGCTGCGTCCTCCATCATCGGCGGCAGCACCAGAGCCCCGCAGAGCGAGGTGACAGCGGCGAACGACGAGACCGTCGCCACTCCCGCTACCGTCCACCTGGCCCACCGGTTCATACCAGCCCCCCGTCTCGTCAGCTGTGCGCGTAGAAAACACGATGCCACCGACTCCCCGTCCCTGGAACGCCTTTGCTTGTAACGGGCCGGGAGCAGGAACTGAGTGCCTCACGGCGCCCCCAGAACCCACTGGCGCTCTCGTGGCAACCGACACGGTGCTCCTCAAGCCCGAAGCCGAACGCCGCAACACCGTATCCGAACACCCGTGACAGTTAACCGACTTGGAGGTGCCGACGTGACCGAAGCGGCCACCCCCATCACCCATCCCGACCGCGCTGGCCACACCGGCCGGGGCGGATGGGACGGGAGCCCGTGTGCCGGCATCGTCCACGACCCCCAGGCACTCCTCGACGACACCGTGCCGCTCGACCGGGCCGTGCATGAACGGCTCGTCGACACCGTCCTGACTTGGCGGGAGAACTCCACCGTCCTGCCGTCGGCCGACCTCGACCAGATCAGCCTCCAGCTCACCGGCTACGGACGCCTCCTGATCCGAGAGACCAAGGCCGCATGCGGACGCCTGCCGCAGACCGACCCGGCCGTACCCCTCGCACGCGGCATGCGCCGAGGCCGTACGCCGATTCGACACGACACACAGCCCCCGCGCCCCCTTCACCGCCGCACAGTCGACGGCCCGCCTCGTGCGCGCCCTGCACAGGGCATTCGATCGGGCCTTGGCTGCATGGCCCGAACCCGTACCGAAGCCGTGACCCCTGTGGCGACGATCGTCGACGAGATCACCAGTGGGTCCGCCTTCCCGGCACAGTGACAGGCCCCAGAGAACTTGATGGCGACGGGAAGATGCGCGGGGGGCGTGTACCCGCCCAGCTGGAGGTGACCCCGTCGAACGAGGGCACGACACACGCCGAGTTTCCGCCGGAGGTGAGCCGGGGGAGGGGCCCGACAATGCGAGTTCGCCGGAGTGTGTCCGGTCGGGGTCGTGCTACTGGGTGTTGCGTTCCAGGTAGATGGAGGTGAATACCGCGACCTTGGCCCGCAGGGCCCAGGGGTCGAAGGGCTTGCTGATGTAGTCGACGGCGCCGGCCTGGTACCCGCGGGCCGAGTGTTCCGGTCCGGCGCCCATCGCGGTCAGGAAGATGATGGGGACGTCACGGGTGCGAGCACGGCGCTTGATATGGGCGCAGGTCTCGTAGCCGTCCATCTCCGGCATCTGCACGTCCATGAGAATGACGGCGAAGTCGTCGTGGTCGAGGAGCGCTTTGAGTGCCTCCTTGCCGGAGGAGACGGTGACGAGATCCTGGTCGAGTGTGGCGAGGACCGCCGTCATCGCGATCAGGTTGTCCGGCTGGTCGTCGACGACCAGGATCTTCGGCATCCGCTGGGACACCGCGGGGGCAGGCAGCGCGGGAGTGACCGTCTCCACGGCCTCCAGCTGCCGTTCCAGCAGATCACACCGGTGCTCGGCGGCGGCATGCAGTGCCTGCGCGTTGCGGAGATCCGTCTCCAGCCGCCGCACCTCGCTGCGCAGCGCGTCGCGCTCCTCCAGCAGGCCGGAGACGTCGGGGTGAGCCTCCGCGAGCTCGTCCGCCCGCCTCCGCTCGGCACTGCGGTCGGCCTCCAGCTGACTCAGCCGCACCTCAAGGTCCGCGATGCGGTGCGTGCGGTCCAGCAGCGCATCGCCCAGGACGTCACCATGCACACTGGAACGCCTGGAGTCCCGGTCCGCGTCCGCCAGCTGCTGCTCCAGGATCTCCACCGCATTGTTGGGCGAAGACCCGGCATCGACAGCCGACCCGTACAGCCCACGCACGAACTCGATGGCCTCAGGAGTCACCACCGTCCCACGATGCTCACCCAGATCCGCGAAGAGTTCATTGATCACCTGCCACGGCGGTAACCGGGTCCCGTTCAGATACCGGGAGAACGTCCCCGGATCGCGCTGGCGACGCGCGGCGTACCGGCGCACGGACAACTCCATCCCTTCGAACAGCTCCCGCAGAGCCATCGCCAGCGCCCGGGAAGCATCGTTGAGGCCATCCCCCAGCGGCCGGAGCTCACCCATTGCCCTGCTCCTCGTGCGAGCGCGCCACCACCGCGTGAGCGCACGGTGCGGCCTCGTCGGCCTCGGTGCCCACGAGACGGTTGAAGAAGGGCACCGCCAGCGCCGCGACGGCGAGGCCCGCGAGCACGCTGCGCGGCACCCCCTCGCCCGCAAGCACGGACAGGCCTCCAGCCGTGCCGCCGGCGAGGAGCGCGAGCAGAAGGACCAGGGTCGTTCTCAACGACAGCAGCGGCCGTTCCATCAAGATGTCCAATCTTCAACCCATAGCGGAGCAGGGGTACCTGTCACTCATCCGGCGGATTGCCGGAGGGGAGGATCCAAGAATGTAGGCCCCTGAAACCGTTGCCATGCGCGATCCAAGAACAGACGCAACAACGTGCCCTTGTTGCCGCCACCCCGAAATCGCCCCCACGGTACGTTCCGGCTGATCAAGTAGACGGAGTGATCACCTGTTGCCAGGCCGCTGCGCCGCAACACCCGCTGACCTCCGGCAACAGCCAGCCTGGACCGCTGCCCCAGGACTTGTTCGCGGTCGCTGCCTGCGCGGGTGGACGTCATGCCGCGTGAGGCCGCCGCCGGGGTGCAGTTCACCATGTGTGCCCTGTCCTTGACCGTGCCAGCCGACAGTCCCTGCGGAGAGCGGGAATCCCGGGCCTCTCCCGCGGGCGGTGAACACCCCGTGTCAGCGGTCCGCTGACACACCCTTCGGTGTCCCCAGACTTGCCTGGTCCGGGGTACTTCCCTCCCCGTACGCGCCTAATGCGGCATCAGCGCAGTATGTGGGGCAGGCCTTAGCCAGCAGAGGGTTGAGCGGGCGACGGCACGCCTCGCACACCAGGCTCCCCGTCGGAACCCGGGGCGGCGGAGGCACGGGGGCAGGCGCCTGGCGCGCCGCTCCTGGGCGGCCCGGATGGACTTTAACGTCGCCAACATCGACGGCAAGGTGGTCTTCTTCGACTTCCAGAGCGGAAAGGCCAACCCTGCCGCCCCGAGATACAGGCACTACTACCTCATGAGGACGAACTAGATGCTCGAGCAGGCACAAGCCATGGAGCGAGCCGCCGCCTTCCTGGCCGAGGAACGCCGCACCTGGCAGGCGAACAGCGTCAGGATCATCCAAGAGGACTGTTTCGTCGACAAAGGCCGACTCATCGCGCCCTACAACACCACCGACTACCTTGACCACGGTGTCGATGGTGCCCAGCTAGCCGGAAACCTCCCCATCGTCGTCGATCTTCAGACAGGCGGATGCTCGTTCATCAGCTGGGAAGAAGCCGAGGACTTCATGGACCGGGACATGCTCTGAGACACCTCGAGTGTGGAACAGGATGGTCCTGCGTCAACAGGCGCCTGTTCCCCGCACCCGCGGGGGTGGTCCCAGCCCCACCCGCGGACCACCCACCGCGCGTACGCTGTTCCCCGCACCCGCGGTGACGATCCCCACCGAGGGCGGCGGCATCGCTTGCTCCCGGACTCACGGGGCCGTTCCCGTCCGCAAGACAGTCTCCGGCAGATGGGCGACCGTTCCCCGCGGGGTTGTCGGTGATCTGGAAGCGGCCGGACACCGGAAACCAGGTAACCCTTCCGCTTGCAATGCGGCCTTCGTCGTCTACTTCTTCTGTTGGCCGCTGAGGTTGGAGGCCTTGGAAGGGGGCCGGTGGCCGCCCGGAAGGGGGCTGGTAGGGAAGATGATCACTGTGGGTGGCTACGGGAGGCAACTTCTATGCCCGATGCCACGTCTGGCAGTCCGTACCAACCCTTCCGGAATGGAGCCATTCGGTGCTCATAGGACTGCTGACCGCCATCGCCGCCTCGATCTGTTACGGCACGGGTTCCGTCCTGCAGGCCGTCGGGTCGCGCAAGTCCGCCCGGCGTGAGGCGGTCGCGGGCCGGCTCACGGAGCGCGGCGGGCCGAGTCTGTCCTCCACCGCGAAGGCGGCGACGACCTGGGAGTTCGTCGTCGGCACGATCCTGGACTTCATCGGTTTCGGTCTCGGGGCGCTCGCGGCCCGGCTGCTGCCGCTGTTCCTGTCCCAGACCGTGATCAGCGCAAATCTGGTCGTCACGGCGGTCCTGAGCGTCCGGCTGCTCGGGATCCGGCTCACCCGCGCGGAGTGGACATCGATCGGTGTGGTCTGCTCCGCGCTGGTACTCCTGGCGAGCGCCGCCGGCCCGGAGGGCAGCGGGCACACTCAGGGCGCCACGCACTGGTGGCTGCTCGCGATCTCCCTGCTCCTGATGGCCGGTGGCACAGTCCTCGTACGTCTCCTGGGCGGGCGGGCGGCGATCCTGGCCGGTCTGCTTTCTGGGCTCGGCTTCGGCGCGCTGGGCGTCGGGGTACGGATCCTGAACGGCATCGACCCCTTCGACCCCGGCACGCTCCTGACCGACCCCGCGCTGTACGCGATTCTCGTCGCCGGGATCGGCGGCATGTATCTGCACACCGTCGCGCTCCAGATCGGCTCGGTGAACGGGGCGACGGCAGCCTTGGTGGTCGGCGAGACGGTGCTCCCCGGCATGATCGGGGTGTGGTGGCTGGGCGATGCCTCACGTCCGGGCTTCGCCTGGCTCGCCGTCCTCGGCTTTGTCCTTGCGGTCGCGGGCGCGGTCGCGGTGGCGTGGTTCGGCGCGCCGCAGGGCCACGGGGCGGAGGACGGGGCTGCGCCGGAAAGCCTCGGGGCGGTGCCCGGGAGCCATCCCAGTCCTGTACGCGTTCCCTGAGTACGCGACCCGCAAGGGCCGGCACTGCGGACTGTCCTGGTGGATGTCGAGATACGCCGGCCGATCGACCTGCTGCCCGACCGGGAAGAGGACGGCGCCGAGCAGGTAAGTGAAGGATCTGTTGCGCGTTCTGTTCTTCGTCTCCGTGGGGTTGGCTCGGCGCGTGGGGGAGGAGATGCCTGGTTTGCCGGTTTCGGCGAAAGTGGTTCAGGTGCGGGTGCTTGTGCGATAGGACTGCAGGTCATCGAGTCTGCTCCCTGCTCGCGCGGGGATGGTCCCGAGACGACGAACGCCACGATCAGTCACCCTCGCTGCTCCCCGCATCCGCAGGGCTGTTCCCTCCTCGCCGGTATCACGGATGCCCTCCGGGTATCCGTCCAGGGTCTCCGCGAGCACGCTGTTTGCTTAACCCGTAAAGCAGTTGACGTGCTCGTTCCCTCCGTCGGGCTTCCCTGGGCGGCCGGGTCTGGGGCGGTACCAAGGTCTGGTCGTGGAGATGAGGCTGTCCCCGCGCCGTGAGGGACGGAGTTCGCGGGGACTGCCGGTCGGGAGGGGTCAGTGAAGAGCCTGGGTGATCCGCTGGCGGAGGAGGTCGTCGCTGATGGTGTCGATCTCGCGCCAGGCGGCGTCGGAGACTTCTTCGGTTTGGAGGTCGCCGATGTCGGCGGTGGTGCGGAAGAGGAAGCGGAAGTCGAAGTGCTGGTGGGCGGGTTCGTCCTTGGCGGGGTTGGCGTCGATGGGGTGGACGTCGATGTGGAGGGGGGTCTGGCTGTGCGGGGTGATGACGTGGGGCGGGATGCCGGTCTCCTCGGTGCGCTCGCGGCCGGCGGCCTGGAGAAGGGTGCCGTCTGAGGCTTCGAGATGGCCGCCGGGCAGCAGCCACTTCTGGGTGGCGTTGCGAAGACTGTGCAGGATGCGGCTATCGGGGTCGACGAGGATGGCGCCGGCGGTGACGTGTCCGGGCAGCGTCTTGCGGCTGGTGAGATCGTCGCCGTTGTCGTCCAGGAGGCCGAGGATGACGCCGAGCTCGGTCTTGGCGTCGGGGTGCTGGTCGAGGTAGTCGGCGAGGGTGGTGCGCCAGTACGAGAACCTCGCGGTCGATGACAGGCTTTCCCGCCGCGACCGGGCCAGATCCCGACTGTGGGTGGGGACCGCGCTGAGCAAGGACGGCCAACACGACTATGCGACCCGCGTGATGCGACCCGCGACCCGCGACCCGCGACTTCGAGGACCTCGCCGAACCGGAGGACTGGTCGGTGGCCCACCAGAAGATCGCCCTGGCCCACCGAGGCGCCGGAGACCTCTCATCCGCTCTGCACTTCATCACCGTCGCCCGCGGCACCGCCACCACCGACGCCCCCATGCAGAAGGTCCGCCTGGACACCGCCCACGGACACATCCTGCTGAGCGACTCCGCCACCCGCAATGATGGCCTTCACGTCCTTGACAAGGCCGCGACCATGGCCGCCCGCTTCGGGCTGTCCCACCAGCTGGCCAGCATCGAGAACATCAAGGCCATGAGCACGGGGCCGTCCGGCCCGGTCAACCGGTGACCAGGGAGACAACAGCGTGGGCGATAACCAGCAGACCATCACCGAGGAACAGTGGCGTCAGACCAAACTGATCTGGGACTACCACCTCATGGGCCACCAGCTGCGGCCCACCGACGTGGCGATCGGCCTGGGCAGCCACGACCTCGGCGTCGCCGCGGCCTCCGCCGATCTCTATCACCGCGGCCTGTTCCCGACGCTGGTGTTCACCGGCGGCAACAGCCTCACCACGAAGGGCCGGTTCCCCCGCGGCGAGGCCGTCCACTTCCGCGAGCACGCTCTCGAACTCGGCGTCCCCGACACGGCGATCCTCATCGAGCCGAGCGCCGCGAACACCGGCCAGAACATCACCCTCACCCGCGCCCTGCTGGCCGCGGCCGGCATCGACCCGGCGACGGTGATGCTGGTCTCCAAGCCGTATATGGAAAGGCGGTCCTTCGCGACCGCCCGCAAGCTATGGCCCGACGTCGAGATCGTGTGTGCGTCGGAGCCCCTGGAGCTGGACGACTACTTCAAGTCCATCGGCGACGAGAAGCTCGTGGTGGACATGCTCATCGGCGATCTCCAGCGAGTGATCGAGTATCCGAAGCAGGACTTCGCCATCGCCCAGGATGTCCCGGAGGACGTGCATGCCGCATACGAGTCCCTCATCCGCGACGGCTTCACCAGCCGCCTCATCTCCTGACCGGCCGCCCGGCGGGGTGTGCGCGATCCACCAGCCCAACCTGTTCCCGAGACTGACCACCCTCGCCAAGCTGTTCGCGGCGGACACCTGGATCGTCCTCGACGACGTCCAGTTCACCCGCCGCGACTACCAGCACCGCACCCGCCTGGCCGCCCTGTCAGACCCGGACCGAACCAAGTGGCTGTCCATATCCCCACCCACCTGCCCCAGGGCCGCCAGACCGTCATCCGCGACGCTCTGATCGCCGACCCTGCCTCCGCCCGGCGACGGACTGAGGCGATGATCCGGCAGGAATACCGGACCAGCCCCCACTGGCCCGCCCTCCAGTCCGCTGTGGAGCCGGTCTGGGACGCATTCGACATCGGCCGGATCGCCGCCGTCGCCGAGACCTCCACCCGCATCCTGCTCGACCTCCTCGGCTGGCTGGGCCGCGTCCTGACGGTAGGCGGACTGCCCGCCCGCTCCGAGCGATCCGAGCGGCTCGCCGACCTCACCGCCGCCGCCGGAGCCGGCACATATCTGTGCGGGACCGGCGGGATGACATATCTCGACCCGGCCCCGTTCGCCGCCCGCGACATCGCCGTCGCCCCGTTCCTGCCCCCAGCCGCCGGGATCTGGGCATCCGCCCGGCGCGTCACCTCCCTGTGGGCCCTGGCCCACCTCGGCCCCGCCGGCCTTGCCGCCCGACTCCGGGCCCACACCGCAGCCCCGGACTCGCTCGAAGCTGCGACCTGATTACGAATCGCTGTGCTCCCCGCTCCTGCGGGGATGGTCCCTGCGTGATGCGGTCGGTGATCGGGTCCCACAGCTGTTGCCCGCGCCAGTGGGGATGGTCGCGCCCGCATGGGGTCGACGTCCTAGCGTACGACCGCTCCTGTATCCGTAGGGATGGGTTCACGCTCACCTACGACCGCAAGGCCGGCTGCTCTCCGCTTCCGTTGGGAGCAGCTCCGACGGCATCCACGTGGCCGCCGGACACAACCCCTCCCGGCCCCTTCTTGTCCGGTCGTCACGCTGTCGAGTCCGTGTGTGGTGAGTGTGGCCAGCTTGTCGGTTGCGAGTTTCCCCCGTCTCGATTTTGCGTTCGACAGGAACACGCCCAGTCGTACAGCGTGTTCCTGCGGCTGATGGCGCTCTTTGAATCTCCTCAGGTGTTGCTCTTCAGGTGGCCAAACCTGCTCAGGTGATCTCCCCACCCATTGCGTGATCTTTTCCGGCGTGTCGAACTGGTGTCGGCGTGTCGTGGAGAGCCTGCGTGAGCACGGAGTTCGGCCTGTTTGAAGGGCCCTTGATGCTCACCTGGGAGGAAGACGCGGATGCTCACGCACTGCGTCGCCAGGGCTGGTCGATCTCGGCGATCGCCCGGCACCTGGGGCACGACCGCAAGACGATCCGCGCCTATCTGAACGGCGAGAGAATCTCCGGATATCGCCGCCAGTCGCCGGACGCGTTCATGCCCTTCTTGGAGTACTGCCGCCAACGACGACCCCCACTTGTGGGCCTCGACGCTCTTCGACGAAGTCGTCGAACTCGGCTATGCGGGCGGATACTCCACCTTCACCCGGGCCCTGCGGCGATACAAAGCACGTCCGCACTGCGAACCATGCCGGGCTTCGAGCGGCCGCGACGTGGCGATCATCGCGCATCCTCCGGGCGAGGAGATCCAGTTCGACTGGGTCGAGCTCCCGGACCCGCCCGCAGAGTGGGGCGTCGGTGCCAACGCGCATCTCCTCGTCGGTGCCCTGGCTCACTCGGGCCGATGGCGGGCCGTGCTCGCGGAAGCCGAGACCTTTCCGCACCTGGTCCAGGCCATCGACGCCGTCCTGCGGCGCCTGGGCGGAACCACCCGAAGGTGGCGGTTCGACCGGATGGCCACCGTCTGCCACCCGCCGACCGGACGGATCCTGCCGGCCTTCGCCGCCGTCGCGAAGTACTACGGAGCCGGCGTCGACATCTGCCCGCCGCGACGGGGCAACCGCAAGGGCGTGGTCGAAAAGGCCAACCACTCAGCAGCCCAACGCTGGTGGCGGACTGTCCCGGACGGCATCAGCATCGAGGCAAGCCAGAACGGCGTCGACAAGCTGGCCGTGTAGATGGACAGCCGCAAACGCAAGATCGACGGAGCGTCGACCACGGTCGCCGCGCTCGCCGAAGCCGAGCCGCTGCTGGAACTGCCGACCCGCCCGTTCCCCGCCGAACTGGAGCAGACCCGCGTCGTCAGCCCGCAAGGACTCATTTCCTTCGCCGGCAACCACTACTCCGTTCCGCCCGGGCTGACTGGCGCCCACGTCACCGTCCGGATCCGCCTCGGCGAGGACGACCTGCATGTGGTCACCGCCGGTCGCGCGGTCATCGCCCACCACCGCCGGGCACCGGATGGAGCCGGGCAGACCGTCCGGGACGCCGGACACGTCATCGCCCTCGAACGGGCCGTACTCGCCTCGTTCTCCGACAAGGCACCCTGCCGCACCAAGGTCCGGCGGCCCCCGTCGGCCGCGGCCCAGGCAGAAGCCGAAAAGCTTCGCGGCCGACCTGAATCGGACGTCGCGAACCGGGTCGTGATCGACCTGTCCCACTACGCCGCCGTCGCCGACCGGCTGCGGCAGGCCCCCACCCACGAGGACCAGGAGTGCGAGAGTGAGTGACACCATGCCTATGAGCGAGGCCCGCCGCTACCAGCAGCTGCGAGGCCACCTGTCCTATCTGAAACTCAACGACGCCGCCGAAGCCCTTCCCCGCGTCCTGGACCAGGCACGGGCCGAGCGGATGACCCTCACCACCGCCCTGGAGAAACTCCTCGAGATCGAGGTCGAGGCGACCGAGGCCCGCAAACTCTCCTCCCGTCTGCGGTTCGCCTGTCTGCCAGAACCATGGACCCTCAACGACTTCGACTTCGCCGCGCAGCCCGGCGTCGACGAGAAACTCATCCGCGACCTGGCCACCCTGAGGTTCCTCGACAACGCCTCCAATGTCCTGCTGGTCGGCCCGCCCGGCGTCGGCAAGACGATGCTGGCCGTTGCACGCGCCCGCTCCGCGGTCGATGCCGGCCACCGCGTCTACTTCACCACCGCAGCCGAACTCGCGGCCAAGTGCCACAAGGCCGCCCTCGAAGGCCGCTGGTCGAGCATCATGAGGTTCTTCGCCGGCCCCCGCCTGCTCGTGATCGACGAACTGGGCTATCTCCCGCTTCCGGGCGACGGCGCTTCAGCCCTCTTCCAGGTGATCAACCAGAGGTATCTGAAGTCGAGCACGATCCTGACGACCAATGTCGGTATTGCCGACTGGGCAGGCGCATTCGGCGACGCGACCGTTGCCGCTGCGATGCTCGACCGGCTCCTGCACCGTGCTGCCGTGGTCGGCATCGACGGACCGTCCTACCGTCTCCGCTCGCACCAGTCCCACGCTGACAACCTCCGCAAAGGGGTGACCGGACGTGCTGGTTGAATTCCGGGAGTGCCCCATCTGCTGGACGTCGTTCCAGGTCAACCGCAATGCGGCGGCTCGGCATACCTATTGCACCTCCCGCTGCAAAGCAGAGGCCGCTCGGCGTCGACGCCGCGAACGCGACGAAGCCGCCGACGTCGCTGAAGGCGAACCGATGACGCCAGCGCCGCCAGACCCGACACCACTCGCGCCCACGGCCGTCCGGAACTGCCCGCACTGCGACAAGCCCGTCACCATCGTCGCCCTGCTGGCCACTCCCGAGGCCGCGCGACCCACCATTCCAGCAGCAAGTCGGGACGTGATCCCGATGCGCAGAAGCTGACACCGTCCGATGGGAACCGGCAGGACACGATCAGTCGCCGTTCACTACTGTCACATGGGAAAGGATGTGGACATGGCACTGGTCAAAAAGGGATCGCGGCTCATCAACGTGGACGGCACCGCCTACCGATGGCGGCTCCGCGGACGGCCGACCTACGACCAGGGACTGGTCCGGTCACCCCTCACCTACGCGATCGAACATGCCGACACTCCGGGCACCACACTGGTGGTCACCACCAACCAGCCGCATCCGAGCAACTGGTTCGGAACACAAGGCAGCCCGATCCTGCCTGCCCAGGTGGCTGACAGCATCCGCACCGCTCTCACCGGCGGCTGGACGCCGGCGAGCCCCGGCTCACCATTCCACCTCGACAAGTCAGCGGGCTTCGTCTCGTCCCATTGACCCACCCCGCGCCCAAGGACTCACCGACCCAGCGATCGGTGAGTCCTTCTGCTTTCCGCTCCCCACATTCCTCAGTTGGTTCACTTCGTGAACCAACTGAGGCGAAGAGCAGCGGTGGGGAAAATTCGAGATCGGCATCACAGCGGCCTTTGGCTCAGCCGTCTGTCTCGGGAAGGCCATCTGAGGGTCTCCAGGGGACACGTAGAGACGATCGTGATCGGCCCAACGCGGCTTGCCCAGGATCGAGTGTCGTCGGCAGTTGCGCGGCTAACCCCCCACTCCTCCACAGTGCGGACCGCCGCGTCACCCGACCGGCATTCCGGACCCACTCAAGGGGGGACTCCCACGTCCACGACCACGCTCCTCATCCTGCTGCTCCTCGGTCGCACCTCGGACCCGTCCGCCCGAGGAACGACCACTGCCGTACGGCCGCGCATCTTCCCAACTCGAAGGAGATATCACCCCTAATGCACAAATGCGATGAAAGGCCCGACGCCTGGCCAACTCCGCCGCCATGCGGGAGACCACCGACGCGACTTGGGCGAAGGACTTGCCGCCCTCGCCTTTTCGTTCCTGCACCTTGCGGACGTGATAGCCGCTACGTCTCTACCCAGCAGGACGGGTCCTGAGGGTGGCCGAGCCCGCGCGCTGCGGCTTCCGCAACCCGTGGCCCGGCTCCGGAACCAGCTGATCCGTGCCCCCACGGTCGCGCCCTGAGTCCGCACACCCAGGGAGTGGCCACGGCGGCACGGCCAGCGCCGGGCCGACTACCGGAAGCAGAACATGCCCGCTCCGCCCCCGCCCCGTCCGGGAAAGAGAGTGCGCTGAGCCTGAGCCGAGGCGGATCATTGGCACCTGATCGGCCATCACCCGGTCGGCCGATCCTAGGAGTTGCTCATGAATGATGAAGCCCCGATGACCTGGGAAGAGCTGCTGGCCAGCCCGTTCAAGATATCCACGGTCACCACGCACAACAGCTGCTACCTGACCGAGACCCGGCGCATGTTCAACATGAGCGACGAGGCCTTCCACAAGATGATGCGGGTCGCTCACCGCCGGCTCACCGACGACCTCGAAGGCCACGGGATCTCGTACGACAGCCTGGCCAAGGCCCTGCTGCCCCAGCATGGCCGCAAGGAGACAGCGCTCCTCTTCGACTCCGAGGTGGCCTCCGCCCGGTCCAGGGGCTTCTACGGACACGACGTAGCCGAAGCATGGATACCGGCGCTGCCGAAAGTGAAGAGCGGCGTCCCGGTGAACTCGATCCTGCGCGGCGACATCCTCGAAGGCCCCCTCGACCAGATAGCTCTCGCGCTCCAGGAGAGCGTCATCCACCACCGGCCCCACAGGTACGTCCACCCGCGACAGATGTACTGCGTCTACATCAACAACCTCTCCCCGACGCAGGACCGTGAGCTGAGGCGCGCAGTCGAGGAGCACCCCGCCTACATCGGCTACGCGGATTGCTCTGGCCGTAACGCGCTGAAGCAGTACCTAGGCATGTCGCTGATGAACTCGGGCCTGCGTGTGGGCGACCAGATCCTCGACGGAGTCCTCCACGACGGCCGGAGCTTCGACGGCACACCCAACGCGGCCGGCCTGCCCTACAAGGAGAACGGCTTTACGCCGACCGCGATCCGCGAGTACCTGTTCCTGCCGTTCCTCAGTTACCGCATCAACAGCCATCTCACCGGCAGGAACGCGGAAGACGCGTATGCCGCACTGACGACGCTCTCGCCCGACGCGTATCTGGTGGAAAGCCCGGCGATCTGGATGACCCCCAGCCGGTACGAATACCTCCACGACGCCAGCAAGCACCTCGTCTCCCTCCAACGGGCCGGCCTGGATCACCTTGACCACCCCGCGCTGGAGGCCGTCGTCAGCAAGCTGGTCGCGCAGGGCCACATCTACAATCTGCGCTTCAACGAGTACGGTGCGCTCCTGTACACATCCATGGTCGAGGTCGACACGGGAGGCGGCGAGTACAAGACCTTCACCATCGGCCTGAAGTTCAACCCCGGGGACAAGCGCGTCGAGCTGATCACCTTCTTCTGAGTCGCCTCGGCCGGGGCTGGCCATTGACGCCATGGAGTTGATCACCGGCGTCAGGGCCGTATCGACGACACCGAGATCAGGTGTCCCTGCTTTGCCACGTTAGCCACGGCGGCATCCCAGTCATCATCGGATGGTCGCCCGTCACCACCGCCTGATCCGTACGGCCGTGGTCGCGCCCTGGGCCCGTCCACCCAGGGCATGGCCACGGCGGCACGGCTGACACCGGGGCGGCGACCGGAAGCACAACATGCACGCTCCGCCCCCGGCCCATCCGGGGAAATGGAGTGCGCCCAGGGCGCCGAGACCGGCGTTCTGACCGCCCGGCAGGCGGAGTACCTCGACTATGGGCGGTAGATCCGCAACGGCCGCGGAGTCCGGTCCCGGGCCAGGCCGTTTTCGACAAGGCCCAGCACATTGCGGCCGTCTCCCGCCGCCCGGCCCACCTCGACCTCTTCGTCCTGGGGGACGACAGCCACGTCTGGACCACGTACTGGAACCACCGGTCCGTCCAGTTCCGGCTCAGGTACTTCATCGAGAAGGAGTCGACGGACGACGTGCTCCAAGGAGCCAGCGACGAGGTGTACATGTCCGCGCTCGGCGTCGACTCCTCAACGGTCCGCGTACAGCCGGACGGCACGTACAGCGCCCCCGTCCTGCACGGCAGCGAGATCGGAGACGTCTCGGATGACGACGTACGGGACCGCTAGCGCGATCACCCGCACGTGCTCATGGAGTTCGACCTCGACGAGGACGGCCCCTGGCTGCACTCCTACACCACCACGCTGGTCCTCATCGAGCACGACAACGGCGACCTCAGGGACGGGGTTCGACGCCCTGTACGCCGCCTTCGGCAAGCAGATCCGGTCGGCCATCGTGAGTGCCGTCGAGTCGGCGGGAAGGGTCATCACCGGGGCCCTCATCTCGAGCGCGATCGGCGCATTGGCCGGGGCCGTCTTCGACGCGTTCAACGAAACGGTCCGATCGGGCCTGGCGGACGAGTCGTTCACCCCTCATCCCGCTCACCCTCACGGTCAACGATCCGGACCACTTCGCCAGGCATCCCTTCGTGGGCACCCAGCTCATCCAACGAGTCGAGCAGTTCGGAGGCGTGTACGAGTTTCTCTACGACTGGAACGTCACGTGAGGACAGCCACCGCTCAAGGCCAGGGTCTGTCCGGATAGTTCCGCCTGGCCCGCGGCGTCTGGCATGCTCGCTCGCCGCGTTGTCAGTGACGGGTGGGAGGCTGGATGGGTGATCACTCCACAACTGGCCGCGGCTTTTCTGGCCGATGAGACACGGCACAGCCCGATCCCGATGGCACCGGTCCGCTTCCAATACAAGTACAACCGGGACGCCAAACACGACTTCGTCTTCTTCGGGCATCAACCGGTACGCGCCTACAAGATGGCCAACCGGTGGAAGTTCGTCGAATCGGAGGTCCGGGCGGCAGGACGCGCGATCGCCGCCCTGGCCTGGGATCCGCACGACCTGGTCGACCCCCGCCCGGGCGGCGCCGGTCAGCAGGGCGGAAGCCGGCTCGAACCGACCGGGTGGCGCGCCCAGATCCACGGCTGGATCGTCAGAGCTGCTCGCACCGCACATGAAGAGACCGGCTGCTCCTGCGGCGCCGTGTGGGGGTATGGCTACGAGAAGAGCTGGGGCCTTCGGTGCGGCCTGACCGCAGATGCGTTGCGTGAGCAGTGCGGCGAGTACGCCATCGCCTGCGTCCTGCCCGTCGCCTCTCTGGCCTGGACGGACGACACCTGGCTCATTCCCCGGACGCTCGCGTTCATCCTCGACCGCCAGGAGGAGACCGACGAGAACCTCGGCCACACTCCCACACCCTGCAAGGTCTGCGGCACCGGCGTCACCGATCCCGGCCGACGCCCGGCAGCCGGCAGCGGCGGGAACGTACTCTGCCCCGCCTGTGCGCAGGCCACGCTGCTCAGCTACAGACAGCAGCTCGACGGCAAGCCCTACGCCAAGGTCCGCGAGAACGGACCTCCGGCCCAGGACTACCTGTGCACACTGTGCGACCCGCCACGGCCGGCCGCTGTCTGGGACCACTGCCACGACCACGGGCTGATCCGCGGACCCCTGTGCGTCAGCTGCAACACCATGGAGGGCCACGGCAAGGACTTCCTGACCCTGCAGGGCAGCACCGCCCACCTGCTGCGATGCACACACTGCCGCACCCGACGCTCCCTGCCCACGAATCACCAACTCGCCGCGCTCCGCCGCCATCTCCACCTTGAGCGAGGAACCCCAGGCTGCGACTGGCCCCTGCACATGTGTGTGACCCTCATCGATGCCGGCAGCAGCGGATTCGACTGCACGGTCAGATGTCCCGGAGAACAGCGAAACCGTTCCGCAGGCTTTCACCTGACTCCCGAAGAAGCGGACCGGATTCAGGCTCAGGCCGTCGAGGAGGGGCTCTCGGACTCTTCCTGACGCTGTTCAGGCGAGCGGCATACAGGACCCCGGAGACACACCGTGTGCCTGCCACGACACAGGAGGCCCGGTCTCGTCACCCGGGGCCCCCGAGGGCCCCTCCCGGCCTGGGGCGACCATGACGCGGTTCCTCGCACCCATGGGTGTTGCTCCCCGTTGCACGGCGATCGCTCACGTGTCCTTGTGCTTGTGCAGGGATGGTCCCAGCGCAATGACCCTCCAACCCTGCGGGTCGTCCTGCTCCCTGCTCGTGCGGGGATGGCCCTTGCGTGATGTGGTCGGTGATCGGGTCCCACAGCTGTTGCCCGCTTGTGCGGGGATGGTCTCGTTCTGCTCCCCACCTGCGCATGCCGGATATGCCGAAGAGGCCGCAGACGGGCGCATAGGCGACTACCGTTCTTCTCTGGTGATCAAGGGGGCAGGGATGCAGACGATGTCGCTGCGTAAGGGTGAGAACACGGGTCTGCTGACGGCGCGGACGGTGGTGTCGGTCTCTGTACAGGGGCTTTCCGCGGATGTGTCCGCGCTGCTGCTCGGGCCTGACGGCAAGGTTCGCGGCGATCATGATCTGGTCTTCTACAACCATCCGGCCCAGGACGGGGTCTCCGTTCAAGGCACGACGGTCACCGCAGAGCTTCCTCGCCTGCCGGCCGACGTGCACCGTGTCGTTGTCGTCGTGAGCGTCGATCCGCTGCAGCCAGGTGCTGTCTTCACCAGAGCACCTCAACTGACGATTACCCAGAGCGGAACCTCGCCGACGTCGTTCACAGCGCCAAGCTTCACGTCGGGGGAGACTGTCGTGGTCCTGGCGGAGCTGTACCGCCGCGGTGGCGACTGGAAGGTCCGGGCCGTGGGACAGGGCTACGCCTCAGGCCTTGCGGGGCTGGCAACCGACTACGGCGTCGATGTCGACCCCGAACCCACTGCCGCGCCACTTCCTACACCAACACGCACGACAGCGGGACAGGCTGCCGCGGTTGACCTGACGAAACTGGAGCGACAGGCCCCGGGCCTGCTGGCGCCCGCGCGACAGGCTGGCCAGGCCCTCGCAGACCGAGGCATCACGGGACGGCAAGCCGCTGTCTATCTCATCCTGGACCATGACTGGGACATGGAAGAACTCTACGAGTCGTTCGCCGTGCAGGCCTTTGCCGAACGCGTCCTGGCCCTGTCGGCAAACCTCGACGACGACGGCACGGTGCCGGTGATCTTCTCCAGCGGACGTGAGCCCTTCCTGGAGGAGATCCGGTTGGACAACTATCGAGGCCGTATCGGACAGCTGCATACTCAGGTCGACTGGGGGTGGGGCAACGTTGCCGATGCGATGCGCCGCGCTGTCAGTCACTATCAGGAGTCCGGAGCTGTAGATCCCGCCTTCGTCGTGACTCAAGTCGGTGATGAGCCCTGGGACAAAGCGGAGGTCCGCTCCATGCTCCAGAACACCGCCTCGCTCGGCATCTTCTGGCTCTTCGTCGGGTTCGGCCGGGGCAAGCTCGCCTTCTACAAGAACCTCAACGCTTCCGCCTCTGCCACCTTCACCAACGTCGCCTTCTACGACGCCAGCAAGAATCCAGGCTCGGTACCCGGCGAGCGCTTCTACACGGGCCTTGTCGACGCCTTCGCTACCTGGATGCGAACGTGAGGCCATAGCCGAGTCGAATCCGGCTGCTATCCACGCGCAGCCCCTCCGGCCAAGCTGCCTCACGATCACCTCGCCCAGTCCATGCCGAGAGGTGCTCCTAGCCGCGGAATGCTGCCGTGAGGCGCCGGCCGGGTTCCCGGCCCCGGGCCCGGCAGGCCGCTCCGGCCCGGCCGACGTCCCGGCATGGAGACGCGGAGAGGCACCGCTGCGCCCACGGGCGACGTCCGTCAGCTTCTGCCGTGCCGCGGTCGGCGACGTCCACAGGCACGGCACCGGCCGCTGCGGCAGACGGTGATCGATGGTGCGGCCAGGCGTGCGGTGGCCGCGCAAGCCAGGGCCGGAGACCGGCTCGATCGGGGGAGCAAAGCGATCCACGCGCCGAGGACCGTCCGCCAGAACGGCATCGGGACGAGGCCGATGGGCGGCCAGGAACCGAGTGATGGCCGATCCTTAAGGCAAGAGGCGAGGCTTATGTGGACATCGTGACGCCCCCCTCTGACAAAGCATCAGCGGTGAAAGCTTTCGCCTCTCTGCCCAGGGCACGAGAACGAGCCAACCCGAAAACGGCAGCACCACAAGCTCTCATGCCGCTCACCGGCCTCCACCGCTGTGTGCGGTCAGAATGCCAGGGGGCAGGGTACGAAAGCTGCCAAGTTTTGAAATGCCCGGGCATCGTTGTGCCGCCCTCCCTCGCACCGGCGCCCTGCCGATTCCGCGGCAGGGGCACAATCCAGTAGTGCCGTGAGGGTGGGGCTGGGCCCCCGGATCCGGCCATTGGCCAGGGATCTCGTTACGGGCTGCTCCTCGCACGCGATGATCGTCCCTACGCGGCCGCTGGCCGTGCCCCGGGAGTCCCCCTGCTGGCCTGGTGCTCGCGGGGGTGGATCACGGGCGGTTCTTCTTGTCCTTGCGTGAGGCGAGTACGGCTTGGTCGTCGTTGGGTGTCCGGGTGTCGGGCTGGGTGGCGGCCGTCTTGCGGCGTCGGCGGTGTTCTCGTTGGGCTTGGGCACGGGCGCATTCGCGGGTGCAGTACTTGATGCCGGTGGTGCGGTTCTGTCCGTACTCGGCACGGCCGCGCTGGCGGACGAAGGAGCGGTGGCAGGTCTCGTTGGCGCAGGTGCGGATGGTGGCGTTCTCGGCGAGGTGGTTGTACAGCTGGAGGAAGGTCACGGCCAGCAGGGTGGGGTAGCGGTCTTCGAGGCCGCCGATGCCGATGCTGAACGGCTTGAGGGCCGAGTTGAGTGTGCTGCGCAGGTTGCCGATCTTCAGCTCCAGCAAGAGTTCGCGCATGTGGGCCAGGTCGCGGGGCCACAGGTCTTCACTGTCACTGTTGGCTGCCTGCCATAGGGTGAGTTCCTCTTCGGTGCCTTCCGCCTCGACGAGTGCGTCCAGCCCCCCTTCTCGACGCAGGGCCAGCCACGTCGTGATGACCTCCTGGGCTTGGGAGACGAACAGTTCCGTCAGCTCGCCGTGGAGGGCGAACGGGCCGTGCTTCGGGTGGAGGCGGTCCTCCAGCTCCGTGTAGCGCTCGTGCTCCTCCACGTCCAGGCTCAGCGAGCCCACGCTGCCTCCGAGCTGCCCGTAGGTGCGCATCATGGCGGCCACCGCGTCGAGGTTGGTGGGGTCGAGCTCCATGAACTCGCGCAGGTAGAAGTCTTCCGGCAGGGCCATGGTGCCGTCGCCGGGGGAGCGGACCTGGGGGGACCAGACAATCCACTCGCCCTCCGCCCGTGCCGAGGCGAGAGGGCTCAACGCTGGTGCGGGGACCGGGGTCCCAGGCCACAGAGTGGGACGAAAGCGTGGGTCAACGTATTCCGTCATGTGCGGCATCCTAGCCCTCAATGGGGGAATACGAAAAGACAGGGCTTCGTATCACGCGGACGGAACTCGACAGAGGGGGAACGAACGTGACGCAGTGGCAGCACCGCAAGGCCGTTGGGGACATGCACGAACACAGGGTCGCCCACGCGCTGCGCGCCAGGGGCTGGACCGTCCACCCCTGCGGCCAGGGCACCTACCCGGAAGTCGTCCGCGAAGCCTTACGCCGGACCCGGTCCGCTCTGCGCCAGTTCCCGGACCTCATCGCCGCCCGCGCCGGCGAGATCGTCACCATCGACGCCAAGGACCGCATGCCCAGCACCGATACCAACCGCTACTCGATCAGCACCAGCACGGTCAACGCCGGCCTCCAGTTCACGGCCGTCCACGCACCGACCCCGCTGTACTACGTCTTCGGAGACCTGAAAGTCCTCACCCCCGCAGAAGTCCTCCACTACACCGAGCACGCCCTGCGTCACTCGAGCGGCGCCTACCACCTCGTCAGCACGTGTCATGCCCATAGCTTCGACAACGTCTTCGGCCCTGCAGATGCTCGAGCAGCCTGAACGGGCATGGCCGCCCCAGGCTGCCCTGTCGAGGAGCGAAACCGGCCCCGCTCACGAGTGCGGATCCGGCCGAACCCGCCCCGTGCTGCAGGGAATCCGACGTACGCGAACTCGCGGCACGGTGGTGCCCGGATTGGCGGGCATCCGACCGCCAGCGGCATCGCCCACTCCCTGCCCGTGTGGGGATGGTTCCGGTATCTGAGCTCTGTCGGTGGCGGGGGAATGGGCCTGCTTCTGGTTGCTGGCCCCCGTCGGGTCTGACGCTGTTCCCCGCCCCTGCCGGGATGATTCCACTGAACTCTCCAATTGGGGGGCTCACCCCCGCTACTCCCCGCGGGCGCCCCGCCCGCGGCCCCGGGGCGGGCCGGGGCGCCAGCCTCGCCTCGCACCCTGGGCAGAGAACCTGGTCCTCAGCTACATCATGGAAGGTGAAAGCCCGACCTGGCGGACCGCTTCCTCAGCGTTCCGGATGAGCACGAGGCAGCCCGATACCTCGAACCCCTGGCGGTCGAGGCGACCTACATTCACCGAAGGATGGGATACGCCCTTCGAACCAGACCTGGGACGTCCTTCCCACTCCAGGTCGCCCTCCTGGCGCACCAGCGTGACAAGAGCAAGGACACGACCGCCGAGGAGATCATCACCATGCGAGGCGGCTTCCGAAGAGCCACTCGGTGACAACTACCTCTGCGAAGTGCCAACTATCGCTGCGAGGCACACAAGCGGGCAAGCCCACCCGCACCCAGCCCGAGGACAGTTGCATCGGAAGGGGGCTGGAGGGTTGCTTCCACGGTTGCACTAGGAGGTGCACCGGAGGGGGGACCGGGAGTGGGACCCCCACTTTCACGATCCAGAACGTCGTGCCTGGTCAGACCCCGTGGGCAAGCCCCACCGTCACGACGACACCTCTTTGTACGCGATAGCCGTACGGAGAGGTTGGGTGTTCTCGGGCCGGGCGGGGTGGCGGTTGCTGACGGACTCACTGGATCGACTGTGACCCGGTGTGTGCGTCCCGCTACGGTGCCGTGATCGGCTCCGACTGCACGGGGGAACCCTGATGGTGACGGCTCGACACACACGCACAGCGGCGCCCGCGTTCGCGGCCCTGGCGCTCGTCCTCATGCTTGCCGGATGCGGCGGCGGAGACGGCGACGCGAAAGCGCCGGCCACCACCGCCCCGCCCACGACGTCCACGACCGCGCCCGCTCCGGCGACGTCGTCGGCCGACCCGGAGACGACGGAGAAGAAGGCCGTGCTCGCCGCCTACGGCTCGATGTGGGCGGAGCAGATGAAGGCGTACGGGAAGGCCGACGCCAAGGGCACGGCCTTGGAGAAGTACGCGAGCCTGGACGCGCTCGGACAGTTCCGTATCGACCTGGCCCGGATGAAGCAGGCCGGGACGATCGGCACGGGCAAGCTGGGGCACGCGCCGACGGTGACGATGCTCGACATGACCGGGAAACTGCCGAAGGCGACGATCGAGGACTGCCTTGACCTGTCGGGCTGGAAGGCGGTCCGGGTCAAGACCGGCGAGCCGATCCCGCTCCCGAGCAACCAGCCGCGCCGGTACATCGCCACGGCGACGGCGGAGAAGTGGCCGCAGGGGTGGATGGTCGTCACCTATGCCCCGGAGGGGGCACGCACATGCTGAGGCGCGCGGTGGTAGCCGCAGTGGTCCTCTCGGGCATCCTCGCCCCGGCTGCGCACGCGGACGGACCGGGCGGAGGGGTCTGCGACAACTCCGGGCTCCTGGTGACGGTGTGCGCCTCCGATAGCACCACGGCGCCCAGCGCGGGCGGCGGCTCGGGCTCGGGCTCGGGCGGTACGGCCGGCACTCCGGCCGGCACTTCGAGCGGCGGCTCGGCGAAGCCCGCGTGCACCTACGTTCGGCTCGAACCGCAGCCCCCGGCCGGGAACCTGGCATGGGAGGGCAAGACGGCCGAGGACGGAGCGCTCTACCAGGTGGAGTGTCCCGCCACCGGCCGCGTCGGCGTCACCTTCATCCCCACCGGCGGCGGCGCCCCTGCGCCCCGGATCGATCCGGAGGTGCTGGCGCGCCGCGCGGTCGATTCCATGCGGTTGGACGGTCCGTTGGTGGTCTCTCCGAGGGCGGCTGGGCGGTACGTGGTGGGCATGCCGATGTGGATGTGGGCCAGCCGGTCTCCGACGACGTACGGGCCCGTCACGGCTTCCGCGACGGCGGGCGGTGTCACGGTCACCGCGACCGCCCGGGTGTCCTCGATCCGGTGGGACATGGGAGACGGCACCACGGTCACCTGCGCCGGCCCGGGCACCCCCTACGACGCCACCCAGGGCAAGGCCCCGTCGCCGGACTGCGGCCACCGCTACAAGGCCCCGTCGACCGCCCAGAAGGGCGGGGCGTACGCCGGACGCGCTACCGCCACATGGACCGTGGAATGGACCGCGCCCGCTCTCGGCGATGCAGGCACCCTCACCGAGACCCGCGCGACACCGTTCACCGTCCGCGTCGTCGAGGTCCAGGTCCTCAACTGAGCGTGGTGGCCATGGCGGTGGCCCGGCTGATCCCGGCACCGCACCGGTCCCGTAGGGTCAGCGGCAGCCTGTGCCGATATGGCGTGCGCAGGTGAGGCCCGGCGCCCAGACGCGTTCTGGGAGCAGTACCGTCGGGCCGCCCCCAATCCACCGCCCCATCAGCGGTGCCGTGAGTCCGTTCTGCCTGAAGTGAGGGTGAGGACGGTATCCAGGGTTACGCGATGATGCCGGCGATGAAGACGAGAACGCCCCCGATTCCGGCGAGGAGGAAGGACAGCTGGACGTAGCGGTGCTTCTTCCACGCGATCGATCATGGTCGGTCTGTGGCTGCAAGAGGGCGGCGGTCCTCACGGCTGGTCGTCGTCGGCCCTGTCGTCAAAGCCCTCGGTGAAGCCGCGTAGGACGGGGTCGAGTTCGGCGGAGGCACCCGCACAGCGAGCAGAGCCGGACCCCGGGCCGCTCTGCCGCGCTGAGTGCCTGGTCCAGCGACAGCCGGGACACACCCTGCGGGGCCTCGGCGCAGTCGACGCCCTTCTTCGCGGGTGCCTTCTTCTTCGGCTTCGGTATCTCGTGCACGGTCGCCTCGCCCCCGCCGCCCGTCTTGCCGCGGCGTCGGGCAGGTAGGTATTCCGGCGCAGGCCGTTTACTGGGGTTCACCTGCGGTTTCCCCTCCGGTCCGCTCGCGGTGTAGCGATGTACGACCCCTGCCCAGAGCTGGACGTTAGGCACGGCGCCTACAGAACCTCGTCGGCAGACTTCCGGGATCCACCGCTGACGACGCCCCGGCCACTCCCGTCGAAACTCTGCAGCTTCTCCCCGGCGCTGGCACGCATCGCGCCACCCAGACCCTCAGCAGAAACTCGACCTCATCCGCGAGATCACCAACTCCTGGCGACCGGGGCAAACCGGATGTTGGAGGTCCCCAGGCAATGGCCGGGGACCTCCAACACTTGGTATGCAGCAGCTACTCCAAGCGCCCTGTGATGGCTGCGCGTAGGCGCTCGGTGCACGCGGCGCGGCTGCGGATCAAGTCGGATTCCCAGAACCGCAGGACGGTCCAACCGGCCTGTGAGAGCTTGCGGTCCTGGTAGGCGTCATTGGCCACGTTTCCGCGAACCCGGGGATCCTCGCGGTACTCCGGACGCAGGCCGTGCCAGTAGTCGCCATCGGCTTGCAGGATGAGCCGGAGGGAAGGGATGGCCGCGTCCACGGTCCACCGGTCCAGGAGAAGGTGCTGGCGCTCCCAGCTGAGATCCGGGGCTAGCTCCGCTACGGCCTCGTCGATGAGGGCGTAGAGGATGCGCTCCGGACGGGTCGGGGCCCGGGAGGTAAGTTGCTCGCGTCGGGCACGGGCGAGTACTGCGGACATCACGGGGTCGGTGCCCATGAACTTCACCCAGCAGGTACGGGAGCAGGTTCGCCGCTTCTCCTTGAGCGAGACAGGCACGGTGTACTGGACGCCGCACTGGGGGCACGTCTTGCTGACGCGATCCTGCTTGCCCAGGTGTCGGCAGGCGTTGGAGCAGTAGACGCCTCCGCCTTCATCGGCGACCGATTGCTTCGCCGCGAACTCGGCTCCGCACACGCGACAGGTGCAGGTCACCCGCCGCGCCGTGCACGCCTGTGAGCAGAAGGTGCCCCAGCCGCGTTCGAGGACGCTGCGTCTCGCACGGAACGGTTTCCCGCAGCTTTGGCAGGCGCGTTCGAGGGTGCCGTCGGCGAAGGTGTAGCACTCCTTGCTGCAATACGAGCCACGGCCGTTCTCGGCACGGGACAGCTTGATCTGAAACTCGGCGCTGCACTGGAGGCAGACACGGGTCACGCGGGTGCGCTGGGCGAGCCCCGAACAAGTTCTGGAGCAGAACTTCCCCTGGAGAGTGCCATCCGAAGAGGTGGGGCTCTTCGGGTAGAACGCAGCCCCGCACTGGGCGCAGGTCCGGGACCGTCGCGCGGTCGCGCTCAGGTGGCAGGCACGGGAGCCGTACGAGACGGCTCTGGCCTTTTGCTCCTTGCCCCGTACCTGGAAGGCGACGCCGCACTGTGCGCAGTTACACGTCGTCCACTCGGTGTCTTCGGTCTGCTGTGCCCGGAAGCAGGCCATGGAGCAGTACCGCCGGTCGGCCTGGGAAGGCGGTACGGAGAACTCTCGGCCGCAGCGGGAGCAGGTAAGTGAGACGGGCATGAGGCGGAGTGTTGCAGTCCCCACTGACAGGCAGCCCTTCGCCGGCTACGGGGCCCCGCTCCCAGCACTTCAAGATCATCCAGTTCGGCTGGACCCCAAGGAGAGCCGACAGCTCCTCCGCAGCAAGCTCGTTGGTCCCCACGGGGTGCCCGTTCACGGGGTGTCCCCCAGAAGCCCGGGAGCTCTCAGACAGCGATGCCCTCACGCTCCGACAGATGGGTCACGCTTGGGTCCGCGCTCCACACGGCCAGGTCCTCAAACCGCTGGCGGGCCGCGCGGCACACGCCAATTCGACATCCGTTGCCAACCGGGAGGTGACCTCGGTCTGCTCGCGTACGGCATCACTCGGGGGAGTAGGCACCGACTGGGCACGGTGCGCGCCCGTCAGGATTTCCATGGTTCGAGACTGTACGGGCGGCTTCGGACAGCGGGAGGGTCTCGGGCCTGACGGTCGAGACCACCGCCCTCTGGGTCCGTCCCGGCGTCGGCGGCGGGCCAGGGGCGCTGTCTTACGCCAGTGCCTTGCGGATCATCCCGGCGAACCCATGCGTCGTCGTCCGGTCGTCGAGCTTGCCCAGGAGGTCGGTGATCGCTGCCGCCTGGATTGCCGGCGCCCACCGAGTCTGCAGATCCATCATCGCCGGCAGGCTCTCGGCGTACACGGTCTCGTAGAAGCCGTGGTTTGAGATAACGGCCAGGCAGAACGGCACGGTGAGGCCCGGGGTCGTCTTGCGCCGGTAGATGTCCAGCCACAGGGATGTTTCGTCCGGCCTGCCGAGCACGCCCCACTTGTAATAGCCGGCCGCTTCGATGGCCTTGTCCCAGTCGTCGAGTTCCTCGAAAGGCGCGAGCGGGTCGGTGGGGAGTTGGCGCTGGACGGGCATCCGGTAGACCGCCTCGGCCCGCAGATCACCCCGCATAAGGCGGGCCCGCTGCAGGCGTTCGCGTACGACCTCCGGGAGCTCGGGAGAGGAAAGGCGTCAGTCGCCTGGATTGCCGGACACGAGGAGACCTCGGTCTCCAGGGCTGCCTTGTACGCGGCCTTGTCCGGCACTCGGCTGCCGACGGCGGAGACCGTCAGCACTCTCCTGAGGTGGTGGGCTGGCAGTCCCGAGGAAGAGGACTGAAATGTGGATGACTACTACCTGGAGCCCATCTGGGCCTGGACCCACAGGCTGCCTCGTCGGCACGCGGGCCAGCGGCTGATCGAGCAGTGGCGGACGCGGCACCGCGACCTGCTTCGAGCGCAGGAACGCCAGCAGCGGCCCAAGGCAAAGAGCGTTTCCATCGCCCTCCCGCCTGAACAGCGTCGGTTCATCGAACAGCTCGACGCCCTGATCCGTACGACGGGCCTCGAGGACGGACCCTGGCTTCTGTTCGGCAGCCGACACTCCGCAATCGAGAGGTACCGAGCGGGCGAGACGATTCCGACAGAGGACACATGTGGGTGGCTCACTGACCGGCTGGTGGCGCACTCGCCCGATCTGGACTTTGCCGAAGTGGAGCGCCGCTTGACGGCATCCGCCGAGGTCGCGAGAGCGGCGCGTGCACGAGACCGGCGCGCCGCCCGAGCAAAGCGCACGTAGATTCCGGCTGCTCCGGCTGCGTCAGGCCGCACTTCGGCTTGAGCTTCTTCTCGACGAACACCTCGTCCGTGAATTTGAGGTAGTGGCTGGGTGCCGTCGAAGCGGAAACCGTCCGGGTCGGAGACGTTCTTGCCGGTCTGGATGCACAGCAGGGCGTCGCGCGCGTAGGTGTAGTGCAAGTCGTTGGTGACGAGCGGCGGGATGCCGAGCTAGGGCAACTGGAGCGTCCCTCGTTCGGATGGCAGAAGATCATTCAAGACCCGGGCGACGGTCTTCGTGACGACACTGCGGTCCGTGTCCTCTTCCTCCTCACCACATCGAGCCCGCCTGCTCGGCGCCCTCGCCGTCCTGGCCGCCGTCTTTTTGAGCGGCTGCTCCACCGACTCCCCACCGCAGCACTCCGAGCGGCTGCAGAAGGCCGCCGGTCTGAAGACCTTCCACGTCGAGACCACCAAAGACCTGTGGGAGAAAACGTCGGACCAGAAGGGCCGGGGCGGCCCGGACCTGGAGCTGAAAAACACGACCAAGGAGCTCGACAACGGGCTGGTCCAGGTCGAGCTCACTGGGGTGAACCTGGCGAACTACCTGCGGATCCTGGACTACATGGCCCACGGCGGCACTGACTCCAAGAACCTCGGCAGGCATCACAGCGCGGAGTCCATCCGCATGTACGACGAGATCGCCGGCGTTCTCGACGGCATCAACAAGCGGCCCGACCCGAAGGACCCGCCCCCGCGCGTGGTCGTCGACACCGCCTTCCTCGAAGCGAAGGCGAAGAAGTAGCACCGTCCCGGCGCTCCTGCTCCCTGGAGCAGGAGCGCCGATACTTACCAGGCACTCCGCGCGCGAACGCCATCCGTACGGCATTCGTACGCCAAACGTACGCGCTTCGTGCGTTTTGTGGGCTAGAGTGCTCCCAGGAGGTGCTTCATGTCCGAGTTGTTCGACGCGGTCGACGCGCTGCTCGCGTCCCGCGCCACGCTCCCGCCGCCGGCGGAGCGCAAGAGGCTCCGCGCCGCGCACGGCCTGACGATCGACGAGGTAGCCACCGCGCTGAAGGTGCGCAGGGCCACGGTCAGTGGCTGGGAGTCCGGCAAGACCGAGCCCCGTCCGCCGGAGCGCGACGCCTACGCCCGTCTCCTCGACGGGCTCGCGAAGCTCTACCCCGCCGAGACCGACTCCCCGGCTCCGGCCGAGGACACGACAGTCCCGGACACGTTCACCACCCCGACGGCCCCGGCGGCGCAGGCTCTGTCAGCAGGCCAGGCGTCGGACGCTGCAGTCATGAACAAGGCCACGAACACCCAGCCCGTCGACGCTTCCGCTCCCGCCGCGCAGCCGGTGCCGCGCGCCACCAGGAGCACGTCGACGTCCCGCCGTCCCGCCGCGCGGAAGGCCGCTCCGGCTGGCACCCCGGCAACCGGCGTCGACGCGCGGTTCGCGAACGGGCCGCTCGCGGTCGTCGACGTCGACGACTCCGGTCAGGTGGTGGCGTACTGCCCGGGCGGCCTCGTCCTGGAGGTGCCGGCCAAGTCCCTGCCGTCGTTGGTGGAGTGGACGCTGACCGAGGGCAAGCTCGGGCAGCCCAAGCTCTCGGGTCCCGGCAAGGACGCCGACCCGCTTCTCGTCCTCACCGAGGCCGCGCTGGAGCGCTACGGCCTGCCGACGGCCCTGACTGCCGAGGAGCGGACCGCCGGGCGTATTCCGGAGGGCCACAAGGTCGTCAAGCAGCTGACGCGCGCGCAGTGGCAGTTGACGAAGAGGGGCTTCGGGCCGTGGGCGCGGATCTACCGCCCCGCGCAGGGCTCCGAGCGGGCCTGCGTCCAGCTGTGCATCCCGTCCTGGGACGCTCTCGACTCCCGCCACTGGGGCAATGCTGCCTCCCTGTCGCCGGCGGAGCTCGCCCGCGTGCTGGGCGTCTTCGCGGCCCGGGTGATGACGCCGCGCGGCTCGACCGCGGTGACCGGCCTGGAGCTGATGACCGCGCTGCACCCGCCGACCCGCGCCTCCGAGCCCGACACCGACGGCAAGCGGCACTCCGAGCACAACCCGGGCTCCTTGGGGAAGGAGCCGGTCGACCCCGCCCCGTGCGAGGCCATCGACGGCCACCCGCTCCTGGCGGACCTGCCGCGCTTCCACGTCCGGGGCCCCGAAGAGAAGATCTTCGAGGAGGCCTACGACTGGGCTCGGCCCCTCACCGACGACGAGTGCCTGCGGACCAACCTGGTGGGCCTCGACGTGAACATGGCCTTCGCCGCCGGCGCGAACGGGCTGATCGTGGGTCTCGGCGCACCGACCCACGTGAAGAACCCGGTCTTCGACCCGAAGGTGCCGGGGGCGTGGCTGGTCGACCTCTCCCACGTGGACATGTCGCGGGTGAAGGTCGGCAAGGAGTGGGTGGAGCTTCGCGGCGACCTGCTGCCGTCACCGTTCACGCCGAAGGGCGACCGCCCGGCCGGCCCGGCCTGGTATGCGACGCCGACCGTGGCGTACGCGCTGGAGCTCGGCTACGACGTGGCCCCGACCGAGGCGTACGTCCGGCACGACAACGGCCGCTACCTGGACAGCTGGTACAACCGGGTACGCGACGCGTACCTCGCCACGATGGCCGACCTCGGCGTCCACGCCGACACGGCCCCGGAGGACTTCCTCGCGGCGATGGACGGCTACAAGGACCGCGACCCAGAGCTCGCGATCGTCGTCTCGGCGATCAAGGCAACCGTGAAGGGCGGCCTGGGCAAGCTCCGCGAGCGGCCCCGCGGCGAGGGGTGGCGACCGGGCGAGCCGTGGCGGGCCCTGGCCCGCCCGACGTGGCGACCGGACATCCGAGCGGCGGTCATCTCCCGCACCCGCATCAACCTCCACCGCAAGATCGTCAAGCACGCGGCGTTCACCGGGCAGTACCCGGTCGCGATCCTGTCCGACTGCGTCGTCTACGCCGTCGACGGCACCAGCCCGCTGGACTTCCTGCCCTACCGACAGGGCAAGCCACTCCCGGGCGGCTTCAAGCTCGGCGTCAACCCGGGTCTGGTCAAACACGAGGGCACGCAGAGCGTCCTGTGGGGCGAGGGCGTCCGGGAGCAGTACGAGGCGCCCGAGCTCAACCTGGCCCGCTACATCAAGGCCGGCACCGTCACCGATGCCGACAATGGGGAGTAGGTAGACGATGGGTCAGTTCGGGGACGGACTGGACGCCGCGGTACACAAAACGTTTACCCGCCCGGCGCCGAAGAGCGCCGGCGCGCAGATGCGGTACCTGGTCAAACAGCTGGGCGGCACCAAGCCTGTCGCCCAGATGCTTCGGGTCTCCCAGCGCACCGTCGAGCGGTACGTGAAGGACCAGATCAAGAAGCCCCGGACCGGCCTCGCCGCGCGCATGGAGCGTGAGGTGAAAGCCCGGTGGCAGCCGCAGATCAAGGCGAAGGCCCGACAGAAGGCGGCATCGACCGGCGGAATCATCGTCGACATCCACGCCCGCTTCGGCTACACCGGGGCCCCAAAAGACGCCACGGACCAGGACCGCATCCGGCACCTCACCGTCGCCCTCCCGCCCCAACACGCCGCCCGCCTCTTCGACGCCCAGCAGCAGGGCGCCGACGAGGACGAACTGCAGCAGATCGCCGCTAACTCGCTGCGGGAGGTCTACTTCCAGGACGATGGCCGGCGCGCGGGCTCCCTGCGAGAAGTCGAGATCAACGACCTGCTGAGCCTGGAGTTCGAACTGTAGAGACCGCGTCCTTTAGCCACAGCAACAGATGAGTGTGACTGAGCGCTTTATTTGGCGAGTGAGTGTGTGAGTTGGCGACTGGAGCGTCTGTGTCGACGGTTCGGGTGAGCTGGGCGGCGCAGGCGTCGAACCGGACGGCCAGGTCCGGGACGGGGCCTGGTCGCCGAGCTCGCCGGGGCCGTTCTGAAGGTTTGGCTGCGCGGGGCTGTTGATCGTTTGCGCCAACAATGTCAGCCGTCTCCGGCCCAAGTCAGGGGGTCGTGGGCGTCAGGCACACACCATACGTTCCGCAGCCCGGCCCAGCGTGTGACCACGTGTCGTTCGCGTTACGGTCGAGACAGGGGCATAGATGGAGCAGCCATGGAGCGTGCTGTTGTTCTGATCGGAGTGCACAAATCTGGCGATCTTCCTAGGCTGGAAGCTGTCGATCGCGGAATCGATCACATGCATGACTGGGCGAAGAGTCAGGGCATTCCCGATACCTCAGTTCGGATTCTATCCGACACCGAGGGAGGCATCGTCCGAAGTTCGGCTATCTATGAGGCGGTGGAATCATTCGTTAATCGCCGAACCCTTGAGCAACTCATTGTGTACTTCTGCGGGCACGGAGTAAATAAAAACTACGGGGAGTACTGGTTGCTCTCGGACGCGCCAGAC
Source organism: Streptomyces gardneri (assembly GCF_006539185.1). GTDB lineage: Bacteria > Actinomycetota > Actinomycetes > Streptomycetales > Streptomycetaceae > Streptomyces > Streptomyces gardneri. The sequence continues at coordinate 28,479 of NZ_BJMN01000039.1, read as the reverse complement.
AATCCGAACGAGGCAGTCAACCTCGCTGTCAGCATGGCACTTGCGGAGCGCTGCAAGGTCCCCCACGTAGTGTTGATCTCAGATGCCTGCCGGACGGCGCCGGCGAGCATCAGGTGCGACAGCGTCTACGGGTCATCGATTTTTCCGAATCGCCCAACTGGCGGGGCAGCGGCCAGCACGGATGTCTTCTATGCTTGCAGGCTCGGCGATCCATCCTTTGAGGTCCCCGATCCCGATGTTTCGAGCGAGGCGTACCGCGCTCTTTACACCGAGGTCATCGCCAAGGCGCTGAAAGGCGGCTACCCTAAGCTACTCGAAGCTGCCGGGGATGGACGCGAGGAGTACGTGCGTCCGTTCCCGCTGAAGCATGCCCTCCCGGAGCTTCTGAGCCAGCACATCGGCGGACTCGGAGCTGCCTTGACTGTTAACCAAAGGCCCGACGGCACAGTCACCTCTGACCAGCAAGTCGCGTGGCTGTCGAGGTTCCTCAGGGGCGCAACGTCAAGCAGCTTGGGTCTTGAGGCCGCGAGCGACGACTCAGGCGGAGCAGGCGCGAGCGACGACTCAGGCGCGAGCGACAGCTCGGACACACCCGAGGAGACCCCCCCTCCAGCGGATCCAGTTTCCGCTGCCGCGGCTGCCGCCGCTGTTCGGCTCGCGCACTCGTTTGACCCAGGCGTAATCGACGCGCCGGCCGCTGTGCATGTGCGGGGTGCGACTTTTGAGTCGGTGTATCCCGGCAGGGTAGAAGCAAGCCAGCTGACCGACCAGCTCGTGCAGGTTCGGCTCACAAATCGCCAACCTGATTCCAGCGTTCTGCTGCATCTCGGTTCCGGTCACTGCGCCGTCGTTCCTGCGCTGCTTGGACGCGTGGCAACGATGACCGTCGAGGATGACCAGTTGGTTGATGTCTCGTATGCACCCCTGACCCAGGGGAATATGAGACGCAAGCAGCTTGACCCGATTTACATCGAGATGCGAGCGCGAATAGCTGCCGCCTCGCGGTTCGGTATTTCATGGTGGGAAGGAGCTTCCCCTGAAAATTTGGTAGAAATATTCGAGAAGTGCGGTGAATCCGATCCCTCTCTCGCGGTGTATTTTGCTCATGCACTGGCAAGCCTCAGCCGCCGGGATTTGGTAAGCCGACTGCAGCTGCGAAACAGTCGAATGCTCTTCGACGTCATGCTCATGGGGGACGGCTTTGATGGTCCAGTGGTTCCATTCCTGCCGCTACTTTCACGCGGTTGGGCACTACTCGGCCTGCTGACGCCAGATGTGAGGCTTAGCGCCCCGATTCCGCATAACTCACACTGGACGCTTTTCGCAGATACCGAGATTCCTCGCCTGCGAGAACTGCTGGATCTGCGGGAAGCAATGTGATGTGCAAGCTAATTCTCGTCCACGGGCGGTCTCAGCAATTCAAAAAAGCTGGCGGGCTGAAGCAGCAATGGAAGCAGGCTCTGCAATCAGGGCTAACCAAAGCGGGCGCCAGCCTAGAGATGCCGGACGAACAGATTCGCTTCCCCTATTATGGCGATACGCTACACCATTTGACCAAGAGCCTGCCTGGTGACGCACCAGATGTGATCATAAAAGGCTATGGGGAGCCAAGCGAAGGTGAGAGAGAGTTCATCGCTGCCGTCGTCGCGGAAGTGGTGAAGGCATCTGGAATATCAGAGGCCGACATCCGAGCCGCTGCAGAAACGCCCGCCATCATAGAGAAAGGCATGCAGAACTGGCGCTGGGTTATCGCGGCTTTGCGAGTCATAGACAAGATGCCCGGCCTCTCAAGCGCCAGCCTCGAACTCGCCACTCGTGACGTTTATGCCTACATGCATAACCACGGCATCCAGGCCGTCATCGAAGCCGGCATACGCAAGGCATTTACTCCTGACGAGAAGTGCGTTGTCGTCGCTCACTCGCTAGGTACGGTAATCGTCTACAATATGCTAAAGCGTGAAGCGGAAGCGCGAAACTGGAACGTACCCACCCTGATCACCCTGGGATCACCGCTGGCGGTGGGGCCGATCGTCGAAGCACTGCGTCCCATTGGTCGGCCATATGGGGTTGTCGACTGGTTTAACGCATTCGATCCGCGAGACGTGGTGGCTCTCCATCCGCTCGATTACAAACATTTCCCAGTTGACCCAGTTGTCGAGAATTTTAGCGGTATTCGCAATGAAACCCCCAACCGGCACGGAATTGCAGGATATCTAGATAACTCTGTAGTGGCCCTTCGGGTCCGAGACGCCTTGTCCAGATTGTAATTCAGGTTCACCTCGTCGAGGCTGTGCCTATCGGTGAAGCCACTCACCCCGGCCGCCGCGGGGTTCTGGGCTCAGCCTTCTTCGGCCGTTCGGCCGCGAGGCCTCTGCCCAGAGTTCGGATATGGTGCTCGGCTCACGTCGAAGGGACGCATGCCGGAACGGCTTTGGGTCCGTAGAGCCTGGCCACGGCCTGAAATCAGCAGGTCGCCGGAAGCGAGGGAGGGCAGCCGTGCACCCCACTCGCCATCGATGCGTGCCGGTGTCTGAGGTCTGGTACTGCCCGTCCGTGTCCCGATATCGAGCTAAAGAAAGATTCAACTCGCCAATTCAAGTGCTCAGTCACAACGAGGGCGCTGGCCGGGGGACAGCATGCATGAGGCCCGGATCCTGTGGATCCGGGCCTCATGCGTTCAGTAGCGGGGACAGGATTTGAACCTGCGACCTCTGGGTTATGAGCCCAGCGAGCTACCGAGCTGCTCCACCCCGCGTCGGTAGCCGCAACATTACGTCACCCGCGGCATCGCTAAGACCAGACGTCGATGTCATGCTCGCGACGGAGTGTCTGATGCCGCGCGCGGGGTCGGCACCCCGGCTTCCGGATGCGCGGCCGCGAGCGCGTGGAGGACGAAGTTCCGTACGAGCGCCGAGGTCTCGGCGACCGTGACGTCCTTCGTCCACTCCGCCTCATGCCACCAGCAGGACAGCTCGAAGCGGTACCTCCCGTGGGCGAGCTCCACGTTCTTCAGCCACGGCTCCCGCCGGCACCGGCGGGAACTGATGCGGTGGCGCTCGGTCGCCTCTACCTGCATCTGGGCGATCGCGGCGTGGTACCGGGCAGGCAAGGTACGTCGGTCCAGGCATCCGAGGCACTCCAGCAGGTGCAGCGCGGCGCCCTCATGGTCCTGCAGGAACGACTGCGGAGTGCTCTTCCCCTCGTAGGTGTTGCAGCTGCCGCACAGCGGGCCGCGGACGTAGCCGTGGTCGTGGCAGTGATCCCACGCCGCCGCCCGGGTCTCGGCGCACAGCCGGCACAGGTAGTCGTCGGCCCGGGTGCCGCGTGTGCGGGACGATTCGTACTGCACGCCGCGCAGGCGCCCGGTGTACCGCTGGAACGTCGCTCCTGAGCACGGCGGGCACAAGGTGTCGTAGCCGCGCGGGCTGGGGGTGCGCCAGCCGCCCCATCGCGGGCCCTGCGCCTGGCAGCGGCTGCAGGTCCGGGCCCGGTCAATGATGCCCTCTGTCACCTGCTCCCAGCGGTCGAGGAGTTCGGCGTAGGCCCTTGGCAGGAACAGGCTGCCGCCGGAACGGGTAATCAGCTGCAGCGGCCGGGTGTTGGCGATGGTCCGCCGGCAGTCGCTGGAGGCTGCGGCGAACTCCTCCCAGGTCAGCTCACCGGGAAGACCGTCCGGACCGATGCGCTGCCAGCTCTCATCGTTCCATTCCTCCGCTGGCCGCTCCAGCCGGTGCTTGTGGCGGGCGCGCCAGAACATCCACGCCGCGATGGTCCCCCGCCAGTCCGCCCGGCCTTGTTCCTCCGGGTCCTGCTCGTCGCGGTCGCGGTAGGGCGGGAGCTGGACTTCGATAACGTCGTCGAAGTCGATGGGGAAGTCCGTGAGAGCCCGGGCGGCGCGGCGGATGTCGCGTTCGTCGTAGGTCCACTTCGACTTGTTCTTGTAGCAGCGGATCGCGATGTCGCCAATGACGACGTGGCCGTGCTGGCGCAGCCGCACCATGCGCACGAGATCGTCCAGGTCGAGCGGGACGGCGGAGCCGGCGGAGATCTCCGCGAAGTAGGTGCGGGCGAGCTTGGGGCTGATCTGGGCCATGCCTGGATGGTGACAGCGAGCTCTGACAACACCGACCCAACAGCCGCACACATGCACGGATCGCCGTACGGTCGTCCGATTCGAGGAGGCCAGCGTGACTCACGCCCACCAGTCCAGACAGAACCACTCCACCGTCGTTCGATAGCACCTTCACGGGGACGCCCAAGATCACCTGGTGGGCTGTCAATCCGCAATAAAGCTCGGCGAGTTGTCTGATCATGCGATAGAGTCGCCCAGTCGGACAGGCATGCCTGCGCCGACCGCGCACACCGCCTCGGCTATTCGGAACCGCATCCCTCGCACACAAAAGGCAAGGGGTGAAGAGCGGCTGGCACCCGTCATTGGCGGGAGTCCGCGTCCATACCAGGACCGGCCGACCAGCAGCTCGCCTGGTTTTCGGGGAATGCCGGACGGCGCTGATCGAGCCGGACCAAGAGCCGGTACAGAGAAGCGACGGCGCTCGCCGCCCCCTGGGGCCGGCGCGCAGCGGGGTTCCGAGCACCAGCCCGGAACCGTGTGGGACCACGTCCCCTACAGCGCGCCCGTCTCGAGAGGGTGACTCAGGTGGCTTACCACAGCCCCGAATTCGAAACCTACGGCGACGAGCAGGGCGGCGCTCTGCCCCCGATCCTGCGGCGTCCGGACTCCGTACCCGGTCCCGTGCCCGTGACCCAGCTCCGTTCCGTACGCAAGGGGCTGCTGGTCAACCCCCGCGCCGCCCTCGACGACGAGGCAGCCAGCACCATCACCTCCGGCGCGGTGAACCCCGACGTGCTCGGCGCCCTGACGGCCGTTCACGGCAGTAGCGACTCTGCAGTCAACCTGCTGGTACCCAAGCCTGTCGTCAACGGCACCCTGTACGTCACCGCCCCGCACCAGCGGTTCACCGACCTGGACGTGCTCCCCGACTTCACGAACCAGCGCTGGCTGCACCAGCAGCGGACCGCGATGGACATCGTGCCGCCGGTAACCGCGGCGACGACGTACACCACGCACCACGCGACCATCGACGGCGAGCGGCGTCCGCTGGCCATTCTCGAGGTGCGCATGCGCGACCGCGCAGCCCTCGCCAAGGCCGTGACCGAGAGCATGCGTCAGACCATCAGCACCCACAAGGGGGCGAACGACTACACGGACAGTGTGCTCCAGCAGGGCGTCAAGGAGCCGGTGATGCTGTTCGTCGTACGAGTGGTCTACGACGATGGCACCGCAGAGACGTACCTCGTGGCCGGCGACGGCAACAGCAGGCTGGTGAGCATGTGGCTCGCGCGGACCGGCGGCGACATCGACGCCGCGGCGGCGGCCTGCGTGAACACCGTGATCGGGCCGGTCGGCCGCGGCGGCCGCAAGGCGGCGGACTACCGCGCCGCCCGCCGTGACGTCGAGCTGATGGCCGACCGTGTGCGCCGGGGCCTGGCCGAGGCGGTCCTGACGGAGGAAACCCGCCGCGAGGGGCACACGCTCACCCTCCCCGCAGTTGTCGTGGTCGGCGGCCGCGACAAGGACGGCGGACACCTCGGCGACCTGGTCACCGCCCGGGACGACCTGCTGGCCAGCATTCACATCCACGTCACCCCTTGGGCCGACGCGGCCCAGCACACCCAGGGCATGCAGCGCGTGTACCGGCGCGCAGCGGCCGCTGATGTCGTCTCGGCGGCGACCTCGCGCGTGCTGAGCGGAGACGTCGGCCCCGCCAAGATGCACGAGCTGCTCGGCGTTCCCGCACACAGGCTCTGGTCCGCCGCCGTCCACCAGCACACCGTGCTCGCCGGTGCTGCGGAGAGCATGAACGAGCTGATCCGCTCCGAGTTCGGCCGACGGAAGATCGACCGGCAGTGGCTGAGCGAGCGGCTGGCCACCGTCGCCCTGTCCGCCTACCGCAGCCAGGAAGGGCTGGAGCACGTACTGCGCGCCTTCGGCAACGGTGGAAACATCACCGACACCGTCTGGAAGACCTCCTGGACCCTGACCGCCGGTGCCGACCCCCACGCCGTACTCGACGAGGTGCTGGAGCGCGCCGTGAAGGGGGAGCAGAGCGCCGTCGCGGAGCTCACGGTGCTCGGCGGTACGGCGGCCATGCTCGCCGGTCTCATCACGCGCGACCGCGGATCCAAGCTCGGCGTCGAGCGCAACGACCGCAACGCGCCCTTCCGGGCCACCCCTAACCGCCTGCTGACGGTGCTGTCGCGCACGGTCGGCGGTCTGCGGATGCTGCACTCCATCGCCTCGGCGCACGTGGCCTCCGACGCCTCCGTGCAGCCCAAGATGTTCCACACGCGTACGCACGAGGTGGACGGGGTTCTCGTCCAGGACGGCGACCCGGTCACGGACCGGGCCGGCGCCCAGGTGACGCTGGTCTACGAGTGGGACCTGGTCTTCGCTGCCGATCAGAAGCAGGCCAAGGAGACCATCAGCTCCACCAAGCAGAGCACCAGCCAGTCCGGCGGCGGAGAAGCCGACGGTACCGGTGAGGCCGAGGACGTCAGGCTGCGCCGGCTCCTGGACACCTCCGTCACCGGCGCCATGAAGGCCGCCCAGGGGCTCAAGAGCCTCGTCTCCACTCAGGGGCGCGACGTGTTCGGCAGCGCCGAAGGGGTCGACGAGCTCACGGACCGCCTGGAGAAGATCACGAAGATCCTGATCCGGAACGCCCCGGAGCCCGCGGTCACGGTCAGCTTCGATGACGAGGACGACGAGTGAGCGGGGGCCAGCCGCGGATTCCGGCGCGGCTGCACCGCGAGGTCGCCGGTACGGCGCGGCTGCTGAAAGGTCTCGTACACCCGTCGCTGCCGCTCACGCTCGAAGCTCCCACCGGTGTGGCCCTGGAGTACCTCGCCTCGCGCGCCCTGCCTGATACCGTGCGCCGCCAGATCCGCTGTCGCTCTGCGGTCTACACCGCGTGGGACGTTCAGGGCCAGTGCCGGTACGTCGGCAGCGTCTGCCGCGGCGGGGCAACGGCCGTCGGTGACCGGCTGGCGGAGCACTTCCGTTACGTGGCCAAGGGGCAACGGCGCCGGGCCGACTGGGCGCTGCTGACGGTCATCCCCATCCGGCCCGATGCACCGCTCGACGTTGTCCGGGCGGCGGAAGGCTGGGCAGCGCGCCGCCTGGCCCCGCTCGACGGCAGTGCCCACCCCCGGATCGAACTGGACCGCCCGCCATCGGTTCTCGCCCGGGAACTCGACGCACACAGGCTTGTACACATCTGAGCCTACAGGGCAGAGGGTCGGACGCTGCGGAAGTCCGCGTCGGCCGACCCTCTGCCTGAAGTGAACGAAGCCGGCACCGGGCGAAACGCTCCGCCTGGTGCATGCCAGCACCCCTCGTTCTCGGTCCGAGGATGGTACGTCCGAGCGGCCCCGCCCGGACCCCGCGTACGAGGCCCGGGAAGCACGTCTGCGCAGACCACAGGCTCTTGCTTCCATGAGTCCCTGCGAGAGAAGGACTTCCAGGCCACGCCCTGCCCAGAATGCGGGAGCTACCGAATCGAGGGCACCTACAGCACATCCGTGGGCGTCCGGTACGCGGTGCTGCGCACCACCGTGGACTGCAAGGACTGCCGCAGCGAGATCCGGGCGCGCGAACCTAGCCCGGAAGAGCCGTCCGAGCGCTAGTCCTCGCCGCCGAAGCCGCGGTCGAAGCCCTTGAGGACCGGATCGAGTTCGGCCGCCGCGCCGCACAGGCAGCACAGCCGGGTGCCCGGGTGCTGCGCCGCGTCCAAGGCCCGGTCCAGGGTGAGATCTACTTCCAGGACCGCGGCCGCCGCGTCGGCGGCCTCGAGTTCGACCCGTAGGAGAAGAGCAGGCCGTCGGCCTTATCGGATCACAAAGGTGCAGGTCAGAGCCCGGGTGGGCTGCATACTCCCTTCCCGATCCTGGCGGATTCTGCTAGCGTGCGTCTCGCAGGTGGCCGCGCAAGCTGTCGCCCGTATCGCCTTAGACCCCGCCACTGAGCGGGGTCTTCGTGCGTCTAGGGGTACCAGACGCGCTGATGAACCACCCGAGGCTCGACTCTCGACCAGAGCAGCCGGTTGGCCTTCTTGGCCCGCGGATCGTTGTCCGCCGCGATGTGAACGCGGTGATGGAGGAAGGCAACGAGGTCGACGGCTTGAAGCAGCCGACTCGCCGAAGATGAGGCGAAGTGCATGGTGTCGACCACGGTGGTGATCTTCCGCGCCTTGTAGCCCCAGGTCCCAGTAGTCCGGTAGTGCCGCAGCTCTCGTCGGTAGTTGTCCTGTCCCTCGCACTCATCGGCGATGATCAAGGCCAACTCATCATGCCGCTTGGCGAACTCGTCCACACGCTCCAGCAAGTGCGTAAGCGTGATCGAGTGCGGGTGATCATGATTGCTGCCATAACGCTGCCGAAGACCGACGAGGTCCACACCAGTCAGAACGATCTTTACGTCGTGGTCTGCGATGGCCTGGAGGGCGTCGGCGTAGACACCAATCCGCGCCCTGGCCATGCCGGACAAGTGCTTCCAGTCCCCCTTGGCATGGAAGATGTCATATCCGTGCAGTTCGGTCTCCGGGGGTATCTGGCCGTAGGCATCAACGGCCTTCGCAACCACCTCATCGAGGGCTTCGGTAAGCGATATGGCCTCGGTTGCAGGGCAGAGCACAGCTCCGAGGAAGTACACCTCAGCCGAGTGGCTCTCATCGACGTATGTCAGCAGCACAGCGATAGATTATGCGGCGTCTCGGGCCGCACGCCTCAGCTTTCGAAGCCAGCATCGAAGCCCTTGAGGACCGGATCGAGTTCGGCCGCAGCCCCGCACAGGGAGCACAGCCGGGTGCCCGGGTGCTGCGCCGCACAGATGGCGTGTGGTGATCACGGCGGGCTTCCCGGACAGGCCGGTGCGGAACGCGAGCTCGCCCGGGCTGGTGTCCGATCAACGACTCACAGCAGCTGGCCCCGGGCCGCGGCAAGGTCCTGGCCGCCCTCGCACGGGCGGAGCGGAAGGCTTTCACCCGGCCCGCGCCGAAATCCGCAGCCCAGATGAAATTCCTCCTCACGCGCTCAAAGGGCTCGACCAGGGCCCTGGCCGAGCGCCTGGGCGTCTCCCGCCGCACGGTGGAGCGGCTACCCCGCCGGGACCCTGACGCCCCCGCAAAAGCGGTTCCAGGCCACCCTATGGAGGAGACCGAATCCGAGTGGCAACCGCAGGTCAGAGCCCAGATTCGCGAACAGGCGTCCACCACCAGCGGCATGATGGTGGACGTCACGGCGTACTTCGGATTCGTCGGCAAGGGCAGCTCGGACGACGGCCGCGAGCCGTTCCGAGCTGCTGTCGCTGACCGAGCTGCGGACGCGGTGGCGCACCTCGGCGATCCGGGCGTTCGGCGCCTGCACCGTCTACCGGCTCGCCGGACGGGTGCGGGCGGCGGCCGCGGCGGTGTGGGCGCGGGCGCGGCCGGTTGTCGATGTCGTCCTGGCGGCCGTGGACACCGTCGCCGTGGTCTACGTGATGCGCGGCGCTTTCGCGCGCCACCACCTGCTCGCCGAAGCCCGCCGCCACCTCGCCTACGCCCTGCGCGGCCGCCGCCATGAACCCGGCCTGGACGAACGGATCGTGCAGACGGTCGTCGACGACTACACCCGCCCCGTCGGGCGCGGTCGGAGGATGACCGCCGACCTGCGCCCTGTACCCGCGCGACACCGAGGACCAGGCCGTGCTGCGCCCGCTGACCCGCAAGCGGACCGCCCCGCCGTACGAGCGGGCCCGCCTCGCCGCCGACGCCCTGGCCCGCCCGGTCCACGCGGTGCGCCGTGCGGAACGCCTGAACTCCCGGCCCCGGCTGTACGCCGTCGCCGTGCCCACCGCTTCGAGGTCGTACCCGCGGCCGTTCCGTACCGGCCCGAGGGACGGCCGCCTCCTGGAGCCGGAGACCGGCGTCGACACGGTGGAACGGACGCGCCAGACCTTGGAAGCCGCCGCCGCGAAGGTGGCCGCCACGCTCCAGGACAGCCGGCGGTCGCGCGAAGCCGCCCACGGCCCCCGACCGCAGCCCACCCGGGCGACGGCCCCGCCGCCGCACACCCAGCAGCAGCCCGGCACCCAGCACACGCCGGGCCGAACCGCAGGAGGAGTCGCGTGAACACCCCGGAAGAACGCCCCAACCCCGACGACGCGCTTGCCCGTGCCCGTGCCGCCCGCGAGCAGATGGCCGCCGCGCTCACCGAGGACCAGGAGCCGGATCCCGACGAGCCCCTGGGCTGGCAGCCGATCTGGAAGCGTCCCCGGAAGCCGAAGTCGAAGGCCGCGAAGAAGGAGGAGCTGCGCAAGCAGCGCAAGCGACTCCAGGAAGCCGCGAAGCGCCGACTGGCCGCCTCGCAGTCGCGCCAGCCCCGACCTCGGCAGAACCGGATCGGCAACGCCGCCGCGCGCCGCGACGCCCGCGCCCTGTCCCGAGTGCGGGACTCCACTAGTGGCACGCATCAGACCTTGGAAACGATCCAAGGCAGACCCATGGTGACGACCAGACCGCCGAGGCCGGTTGCTGCACCAAGGACTACCCGCCAGACCAACTGCTCGACCCGGCGGCGACGCCGGGCGGACCGCACAGAGGTATAGGGCAGCTCCTGCCGCTCAGGACGGGCCTCTATGTCCGCGCCCCCGACCCGAAGCTGACGGCTGGCTACGCGATGTCAGTACGTTGAGACCGTGGCCGACAACGAGGCAGACCGCAGCCCTTTCCTAACAACATGTCCTGAATGCGGCGAGAATGAGTGGAGGGAGCCGTATCCGCCCGAGCGTGGTCGTGGGCGGCCGAGGGTCTACTGCTCGGAGGCCTGCCAGCGAAGAGCGAGACGGAAGTTCACGGCCCCGTACCAGCCCGGTGAAGACCGCCCCTGTGCCCACTGCGGTGAGAGCTTCGCCCCCCGGGCCACGACCGGCCGGCCGCCGCAGTACTGCTCACCCAGCTGCAGGCAAGGAGCCAACCAGCAACGCAAGTACGACGACTACCGCGCGTGGTCTCAGGTCGCAGCCGTCACTGCTCGCCTGGCTGACCTTCGCGACGACATCCACTCAAGGCGGACCCGGGGATCCGTCAAGGAGCTCCAGGACCTTGAGGCCGAGCTCAAGTCCCTGCTCACCGTGGTGCAGTACAGGCTCCACGCCGCATCCCTGGACGGGCCGCCGAATTAACCGCAGTTTCGTCAATGACGAAACTGCGGCGGAAAATTGTGGACCCCCTCCAGCGACCCGAACATCTTTGTAGCTCGCCCCGCGAGTTCTGAGTCCGACACCACTCCTTAAGGAGAGGTGCGGGCTCTTTCGCTTGTCCGGAGCCCTGCACCTTCCCCTCAGGAGTGCAGGGCTCCGGGCACTCCGCCTGGGGCTCACAGCAGAGCCTGCTCGCCCCCACCTGGACAGTGCGGCGAGCAGGCCCGAGCCGAAGGGCACAAGGATGAACACCTGGCACCTCGACCTGAACGCCATTGTCTTGCTCCTGGTCGGTCTCCTGGCTGCATACGCGGCCCACAAATGGAAGGAATTGGCGACACCCATCACCGTGGGCGCCATCGTCGTGACCCTCCTCGTCCTCCTGCTCCAAGGACAGGGAGGAGACACCCCTGAACAGCGCGGTGAGCAGCCGACCTGCTCACCGCGATCGGCTCCCGACTGCGACAACGGCAGGCCGAGTCGAAGCTGAGGAAGCAGTGACCAGGCCCTGCGACCCACGTTCAGGGCCACCGCTGGCTCTGCTTACGTCACAGGGCAGCGTTTCGGCAGCAGTTCGGGAGAGACACGCGCCCGCGCCGTGCTAGCGGGGGACTTCGGCTCCGCCGCCGCGGGCGGCGGCGGCCAGGACGGTGGTGTGGAAGCCGGTCAGGGCGCCGTCGGGTGCGGCGGTGGGGCTGCCGATGAGGGTGTACCACTCGTCGGCGCCGGTGTGCTGGACGGTGACGTCGACGAGGCCGCCGGCCTGGCGGTGGGTGCGGATGGTGAGGTCGCCGGTGATGACGCCGACCTCCGCGGTCATCGCTCCGCCCGGGCCAGCGGTGACGTTGCCCTCCAACGCCTCCGGCTCGGGTGTGGTCATCAGCTGGCGTCGCAGGTGTCGAGCATCTCGTACAGCGCGGTCTCCTCGTTCTCGGTGACGTTGAGCTGGTAGACGTGCTCCACGTCGATCCAGGCCCGCGAGTAGGTGCACCAGTAGGCTCGCAGCGGAGGCTTCCACAGGTCGGGGGTCTGGTCGCCCTTGGACCGGTTCGACGCCGCGGAGACGGCGATCAGCTGCGAGTGCTGCAAGTCGTTCGCGAAGGCCTTGCGCCGCGGGGTGTCCCACAGGTCGGCGCCGGCGCGCTCCTGCAGGCGCTCGGGATCTTCCAGCGGGCTACACCCGACCAGCTCTGGAAGCTGACCCGCCCCGGCAACAAGCACGACCGGCTCGTACGGGACAACCTCCTGGATCTGCAAGACCACCACCTGGTGAGGCCCGAACTGGTGAGGGACGACCAACGGCAGGTGTGGGTACTGACCAAGCTAGGACACGGAGAGGCGGCTCCAAGAGCACGGCGCGGGCGCGACGGTGTGGCGGCGGCTGGGAAGGAAGAACGAGCAGACGCTGACGGATGCGCTCGACAACCCCGACGGCCACGACCTCTACCGCGCCCAGGAGGCCCGCGCCGACGCGGAGGACAAGGAACGCCGCGCAGCGCAGCGGGAGACACAGCGCCCGGTCTGCGCGCGGTGCGGGCGGCAGTTCACCGACGAGCGCTGGGAGCAGGTCGCCGTGCACCGGACCGCCGTCCGAGCTGGGGACAAGTCGGTGTGCGGCTCGTGCCGGGCCGACGACGTCGCCCGCCTCGAGGTCGCCGCCGAAGCCGACCGCCTCGAGGCCGCCGTGCCGCCAGAGCCGGAGGACGACCCGGAGCCGGACCGCCGCGGCTGGTTCCGCCGACGGACCTGACCCGGGCAAGCCCAAGGGGAGCCTGGGCAAGCCGCCCCCACCACAGGCTGGCCCATCCCGGCCGGCCAGGCGGCTTCGGTCATGGCTATCCCCGGGCTTCCCGACGGGGCCGCGGCTGGCCGATGACCGGTCACCGCCTCGGCCGGGAGTTACATGGATCGGTCACGGCGCTGACATGCTGGTTGACCGATCGCGGGCACCGGATCGGTCACGACAGGCCCACCGACCGGTCACGAGGTCCGCTGGGCAAGCCCTCGGCACAGAGGGCTTGCCACGCATCCGGACCGCGTGGCGGGACGGCTCCCGAAGTCGTGGCGTCACCGTCTGGAACACGGCGGCCCGGAGCCGGCCGACGCCCCCCCCGCTGGCCGTACACCGGAGCCATGAGACGAAACAAGCAGGAGAACCCAGCCGGGCTTGGGCAGAGCGATGCGGGCGACATGTGGCTGGCCCTGGCACGCCTTCACGCCGCACACCGCGACTCGGTCGGCCGCCTCGTGCCGTTCGAGCGACCGGAGGCGATGTTGGCCCTCACTCAGCCGGACGACGTCCTCTTCACCGCGAGGGTGGAGCTGTCCGGGATGGAGACGATGGGCCACCTCCACGACCTCATCCGCACGGCCACGCACGGCGTCACAGCGGAACTGAGCTACGCCGGGCCCGGGGTCGCACTGGAGGTCATGGTCGGCAAGCGCCACGAACTCGCCCTGCACCCGGCCCACGTCCACGGCCTTACCCGGCTCCTGCGCCAGGCCGTCGACACCATCGGGGCCCGCAGCACGCCCGAGGGCGGCCGGTGCTTCCACTGCGACGGGACCGGCAGTGCCCGCCCGTTGTGGGAGTCGGCAGCCGGGCAAGCCTGACGCGCCCCTGGGCAAGCCCTCCGCGAGGGCGGCTTGCCCAGAGGGCCTATGGCTATGGGGCTTCCCGTCCAGGGCGCAGGACGTCGGCGTAGATCCGGGCCCGGACACCGGGCTCGCCGGGGTCCCGGCGCATCGGGCTGATGCCCGAGGTTGCCTAGCGCTCCTCCAGCGCGGCCATGACGGCCTGGACGGTGTCCTCGTCCCCGCCGGTGATGTCCAGGACCACCAGATCGGGCTCCGCGATGTGCTGCTCGTCGATCGGCTTCATGACCGCTCCGACGGCGGTGGAACCGCGGCGGTTCGCCGGCGGCCTCGGCTCCACCCGCACGAGGGATTGGAGCCTGGCTCCGCGCATCAGCATCCGGCAGGGCGCTCGCGTGGTGTCGGGGTGCGGCCCCCGTCGCGGCCCTGGTGGCCAGGGCCGTACCCCGTACCCCGAACGTACTCCGCGGCGGCCAGGTATCCGCCCGGCGGGGGGGAAGCACGGTCGGTCCTGCGCCTACAGCAGGAAGTCGACCGCGCAGCTGATGCGCTTCCCGAGGTCGGAGGCCGTGTACCGGGAGGCCGGCTGCAGCTCGGACAGATTCTTGCCCAGCTTGTACTGGATGCGGCGCTGGTGGGCGCCGATGCCTTGGAAGATCATCGGAACCATCTTGAGCATGTGGATGTCGGTGGGCCCCGGCGTGGTAAGCCAGCCGTTCGGGATCGGGAAGAAGCGGTCGAAGGCTTCGAGGGCCGTGGGGATCTCGTCGGCGGGGATGCCGGAGTACTCCGCCATCCACTCGAACTCCTCTCCCGTCCTGTCCTCGAGGTAGAACCCTCCCCATCCCCAGAGGAACTGCTGCCAGAAGGTCGCGTACCGCGTGAAGTTCGGCTGCTCCCGCAGCCACGCGATGCCGTCGTGGAACGTGCCCGGCAGGACGTGGTAGGTCAGCCCCTGGAAGAAGAAGGACTTCCCGTCCTCCGACGTGCGGAACTCGGGTGGGCCGTCGGGATGCGCGAGTGCGTAGTCCACGGCGGCTTTGAGGATGGCGAGCCGGGCTCGATGCTCCAGGTACATGCACGCCTGGAGCTCAGGGTGGCTGCCGTTGCGGAGCATCGCCTGATAACTCGGGCTGTCGCTGGTGGGCGCGTGCGGGTCGAACCCCTCCCCGTCGATCTCGCGGGCGTAGCCCAGGGTCAACTTAGGGTGGTCCCCGTACGCCTCGTAGAGCAGCGCCAGCGACTCCTCCGGGGCCCTGGCGAAGAACGTGCCGTTGTTGATCTGACGGTGGTACGTCTTCGCGGCCTTGGCCCCTTCGTGCCCGGCGCGCTCCTGCTGGTGGATGAGCTTGACGAACTTGCGCTCGACTCCGTACGAGTGCCGCCACAGATTGATGAGCCGCGGCTCCGCGAAGGAGCCGTACCCCTTCTCCGTGAACAGCTGCGGAGCGGCTTCGAAGTCGTCGAAGCACACGACGTCCAGGCCCAGGGGCTTCATCTTCCGCAGAGCGGACTCCCGGTCATCCCACTGGGTCATGAAGAAGGCCCCATGCTCAAGGTCCAGGTACTGCATCCACCCGACCACCTTGAACAGGTCCGTGAAGCCCCATCTCCCGCCCTTGACCTCGATCAGCCGCCGCAGAGCCTCGTCCGGTCCGTAGTAGGTCGCGAAGATGTCGAGCTCGAGGATGTCGGCCGGGTCCCTCTCGATGATCTGTTTCTCCACGAAGTGACCGGACGCCTGGAACAGTGCGGCGATGTAGTCCTCGAGGTCCTCGCCGGCCTTCGGGATCTCCGGCAGAGTCACGACCTTGTTGCTCATCAGCAACCCCCTTTGTGCCGGGCGACCCTATCGGCGCAACGTAGTCACCAGCCACGCCTTTCCGAAGATCCCGACGACAAGGGCACGCCCATGAGGGTTGCACCGGAAGGGGGCTGGAGAGGTGTCTGCACGGGTGCACTAGGCGGGGGACCGCAGGTGTGACCGGAGGTGGGACCCCCCGAATCCGGTGATCTTTCATTCGTGCAGGTCAGAACCCGTGGGCAAGCCCCCTTCGGAAAACGACACCTCTTACCTCGCGATAGCCGAGGGGAGAGGTCTATCCGGATCCCGGGGGCCGGCGGCGCCGCGGAGAGGTACATGTACCGGTATGGCTCGTGAACGGATCCGGTGGCCCCTCGTCGTGGAACGAGCCCGGCAGATCGTGGACGGGTACGCGCCGCTCAAGGTCACGTTGCGACAGGTGATGTACCGCCTCGCGGCCGAGGGCGTGCTGCCGCACACGCCGCCGATGTACCGCCGCCTGTCCTCGCAGCTGGCCCAGGCCCGCCGCGAGGGCCGCTTCCCCGACCTGATCGACACCGTCCGCGAAGTCCACGTCCCACCGGCCTGGACGGACGCGGACGCCTTCGTCGCCGAGATGCCCTCCTGGTTCCGCCTGGACCGCACGGCGGGCCAGGAGCACGCCCTGTACGTCGCGGCGGAGAAGGACACCCTGCGTCAGCAGCTGACCGGCTGGCTCGAGTTCGCGGGCATCCCCGTGCTCGTGGTCCGCGGCTTCAGCTCCCAGTCCTACGCCGACGTCGTCCGCGACCGCGTCGTCCACGAGCAACGCAAAGCCCACCTTGCCGTGGTCGGTGATTTCGACTGCTCGGGTGAGGACATCGAGCGGGACTGGGTGGAGCGGACGGGCTGCTGGAGCTCGGTGACCCGCGTGCTACTCACCTACGAGCAGGTGCGCGCGTACGGCCTTCCGGCGACCGAGGGCAAGCGCGGCGACCCGAGATGGCCGGCCTTCGCCCGACGCTACGGCTTCGACATCGAGCACCCGGTCCAGTGGGAAGTGGAGGCGCTGGAGCCGGGCGAACTCCGGCGCCTGGTCCTCGCCGCCGTCGATCCGTACATCGACCGCGACGTCCTCGCGCGGCAGATCGCCCGCGAGGAACAGCAGCGCCGCGCCCTGGAGGGGTTCGCCGGTCGGTGGGGTATGCGGAATGAGGAGCCGTAGGCCGGGGCCTGTGCGGGTCCGGCTCGGAGGGTCAGCGGCTCCTGATGGTGCCGCGGACGAGGGCGTAGGGGATCACGCAGAAGGCGCCGAGGTTGGTGGCGACGATCAGGGTGAGGAACAGCCAGTAGGAGAAGCCGTGGCCGTTGGAGGAGGCGAGGAGCCACCCGTAGGTGAGGGCGGTGAGGATGCCAGTGAGGGCGATGCCGGCTGCCCAGCCCGTTTTGCTCAGCCCGAGGCCGAGGCCGATGTAGGCCCAGAACAGGGTGGGGCCGGCGATGGCCGCGATGGCCAGGAACACCGGGAAGTCGATGTCTCGGCCGCTCATGTAGTCCGTGAGCTCAGGCACGGAGATGAAGGCCAATAAGCTCATGTAGGCGACGCCGAAGACGACGGCGACGATCGTGATCACACGGGCGGCACGGGTGGCGGGAGAGGTGTTAGCAGCGTCGGTCATGAGGCGGTGGACTCCTTCTCCTACGGCGGGCAGGGCAGTCGGCCCCGCACCGGTATAGCCGCTCCGGACCGCAGGGGCGTGCACTTCCCGGCAAGGCACCCCCGGCCGCGACGAACGCGCCACCCGAAGCGGTGACGATCGCGCCACCGCTGCAACGCACTCACCCCGGCCGTGCAACACCGACGCTGCAACACGACTGCGCGTTGCACCCCTGACCTGCACAAACGCGACCCAACAGCCGTCAAAGGGCCGTGTAGCAGCCTGTGTTGCACCACCATCCGGTCCCGGGGACAAGCCGAAGGCCCCGGGGGTCACGACGTCCCGGGGCCTCCACTTCGCTTACCTTCCGGCTCAACGCCGGGGAAGGCGGTGTGTCACTCCCTCCGGGGAGGTGGGCTTGTTCGGGTCGGCGAGCCGGTGCCGTAGGAGGATCGTGGAATTGCGTGGTGATGGCAGGGCACGTCCCTTTAGCGTGTGGGTGGCCGACAGCGGCCGGCAATTGAACTGGAGAACCGATGGCTCTGCCCGCACGGCTCACCGCCGCCCTGGGACGGCACCCTGACAACCTCACCGAGGCCGATCTGCAGCGCGCGGTCGACAACCGGATACCCGAAGGCGTCGATCTTGACTGGAAGAAGGACTTCTACCCGGGCAGTGACGCGGGCAAGAAGGAACTGGCCAAGGACGTGGCGGCCATGGCGAATACGGTCGGCGGTCTGCTCGTCATTGGGGTCGACGATGGCAAGCAGGACCACGCCCACGCTCTAGCTCCCTTCGAGCCGGCTCCCGGCCGTGGTGAGGAGTGGATCCGTTCGGTCCTCGCTAACTGGATCCAGCCCGTCGTCCCGAATGTGGGCGTGCGCTCCCTGCCGGCCGCCGACGAAGGCAGGATCTACTGGGTGATCACGGTGCCGCCGAGCACCCAGATGCCCCACGCTGTTGCGGCGCCCGGCAACGACTACAACTTCCGCGTGCATGTCCGGCACGGCACCACTACACGCACTCTCGCCCAATCCGAGATCGCCCAGCGCTACCGCGACCGCTTCCACGCGGCGGCCACGGACGTCGACTGGGTACACGACCTTGCCGTGGCCGGCACCGACCACCTCACCGCCTACGCGACGGCACGTGTACCCGCTGGTGGCAGCCGGGCGGCCTGGTACCCGGTCTGGGTCAGCTTGACCGCCGTCCCAGCGGTCCGCGGCGATTACCCCCTGACCACGCAGCACGAACGCGACGCGGCCCTGGACCGCTTCGCCAAGCTTGCCTATCTGGCTATCACCCACCACATGAAGCCGGATCACCCCGCCCTGGTGGGCCGCCGGCAGGTCCGATTCGAAGGATCACCCACCGGCCAGCTCCACCAGGACGGATCCAGCTACGCCGCGCTGCCCCTCAACATCAAAAAGAACCCGCGCGAACCGGGAGACCCCAAGCAGCTGGACCAGCGCGAACTCGAGCTTGAGCTCGTAGTCCAAGTGCAAACCGCCGCCGCCTGGGCCGCGGAGACAGGCGGCGCTGGAGACCTCATGCTCTCCGCAGCGCTCCACCGCTTCGACGACGACCTCATTCCGCTGCGACTCGTCGTGTCCGAGAGCGCCTTCCAGCACGGTCCCGCCAGCCCGATCTCCAGGACACCTGCGCAGACCACGGCGAACCTAACAGCGCTCATCGCCGATAAGCGTGAGGCCGTCAGCACGGCTTACTCCCTCGTCGCCGACCTTCTTGCCGACATGGGCACCCATCAGCCCCACGTGCTGACCCCCGAGGGCGACATTCGAGTGGACCGGCTCGATGGCCCTGACCGCAGCGCCCTGACGGGCTGGTAGGACGAGACGAACCCCTTGACGGCGATGAGGCCAGCGACCGACACGAAGGCCCCCGAGACCGACTCCGGGGGCCTTCGCACACTCGCGTGACCTGACACCACCTACGGGCCGGTGTCACGCCCAGTCCATGCCCAGCGCGGCGAGGGCGGCGAGCTGTTCCGCGGTGAGCTTGTCGCGCCTCGACTTGGTGTTCGAGACCCACACGCCGAGCTTCACGGTCACCGGCTCCGTCTCGCCGGCGACCGTTATTTCCTCGCTGTGGCCGCGCGGCACCGGCCGGTCGGCGCCTTCCCGCTCCACCTACTGCGTGAGGGCTGCCAGGCCCCGCTGGAACGCCTCCTGCGCCTTGCTGGGTCCCTTCCCGCCGCGCGGGGGCGCCGCCGGGGCCGGAGAGGGCTTCTCCAGCGGCTTGATGCCCAGCGCGGTCAGCCGTTCCTGCTGCTCGGGCAGGAGCCGCGCCCAGGCGGCTGGCTGGGACTGCTGCTGGAGCCACTTGCCGATGTCGTCGCCGTCCATGAGCACGCCGGGCTGGATCTCGGGCAGGCTGCCGTCGGCGTCGACGAGGTCGGCGAGCACCCGGTAGTGGCACCGCCAGTTCAGCGGCCACGGGCAGTTCCAGTCGGGGTCGATCTCCGTCAGCTGTGCCGCGTGCTCGGCGGCCCGCTTCGGGCCCTTGCCCAGGCCGCCCTTGCGGCGCAGGTTGGCCATGTGCTGCCCGATGGGCACCATCGTCTCGCCCTCGCCCCACACCGCGTCCTGGCGTGGCGCGAGGTGCCTGGTCGCCCGCCGGAACGACCGCAGCGCGGTGTGAGTGAGTGCGGCGGTGGCACTGCTCGGTCGTCAGCAGGGGATGGGCAGCTGTCTCTGTGCATGCTGCGCAGTGATAGTGATCATGGCTGCCACGAGGTGACCGGGCTGCTGCTGTCAGGCGTCCATCGTGAGGATGGCTGGCTGCCATGAGTGTGCCTGTTCACACCAGCCTTGAAGCGGGGTCCGGCTCACAGCGGTACAGGAACCGGCCGCCTGGGTGGCGGCCGTGGTTGCTGATGATCGCAGTCCAGGGATTCAAGGTTCTCAAGGTCGACGTTGGCCCCGCTGTCCCTCCATGGGCCCGCCTTGGAGCTCCCGTGCGTATCGGTCCACCACGGCCGCCCGACAGTACGACACCTGCCGGGCGGCTACTGCCTCACGTCGCTGGCCGAAGACCGCACGCATCATCCTCTTGATCGGGAGAATCGATCGGCGTTACCGTCGCCCTTTACTTTGTGTTACGAGAAAAGCACCACCCGCATGTGCAGGGGGACGGGTGCTTCCCGGGGGGTGTCGTGCCAGAGCGTACTGCGATGGCGGCTGGTCTACCGCCGATCAGTTTCGTTGCTCATCAGATGCGTACGGGCGGGATGGGCGGTGCCCGGGACGACTTCGAGAAAATGATCACTGAGCTTGCGGACGCCACGATGCCCGGTGTCCGCACCATCACCGCCAACCCCGGTGACTGGGGCATCGACGCGTTCGCTGGCGACCTTGGCGGCTCCATCACGGTCTGGCAGTCCAAGTACTTCTATCCCGTCACCGCGGCCACCCACCAGCGGACGATCAGGGAGTCCTTCCAGTCGGTGATCAAGCAGGCGGCCGAGCACGGGCACACGGTGAGGCTGTGGATCCTGTGCATTCCTTCCAGCATGGATGGGCCGACCACGAAGTGGTGGGATAAGTGGAAGAGGAACCAGGAACGTGACCACAACCTGGTCATCGACTTGTGGGACGAGACGCAGTTGACGGTCAGACTGCGGACCCCAGAAGCCGATCATGTGCGCCGCGCTTACTACGAACCCTTCACGGCAGCGCCTCCCGCCCCTGAGGAAGCTCGGACCGTCCTGGAAGTAGACGAGGACAAGGCGGCTGCCTTCGACTCTGCGCTCTTCGTCAGACAGATGAAGGAGGCTGGCCACCTTGAGCTCGATGGCGCCAAGCGCCAGTTCTTCAACGCGGACCTGGTCGCACGCGAAATCGCACACAAGGGCGTGCCCTCGGAGGTCAACGCCCTGGTATCCACGGACGCGACCCTCCACGGCGTGTGGGAAACCCGCTTCAACGAGTGCCTCGCCGACGACAGCCTGCGCAAGTTGCACAGTCTGGTCTGGGCCGATGTCCGGACCGAGCACTCCCAGCTGCCCAAGCAACTGAGGCTGGAGGTCGCGCACGCCTGGGGACTGGTTCACCGGCTCGTGGACAACCGAAAGGCCGGCTGGGTCAAGCACTGGCGCACCGTTGCCGCCGCGCACTGCGAAACCGATCCACCCAGTCAGCAGCCCCCGCATGAGCCTCCAACCGACGATGAGGAGTCGCCGTGGACACCGACCGCCCGGTAGTTATGCCGGAGGACGAGGTCCAGTTCCGGCTGGCTCAGCTCCTTCTCCTCATGAATGCCATGGCCGACCAGAAGCCGTACGGCGCGAACCTGGAACGGATCGCTTACTACGACTTCCTCTCCGCCAACCCCTTCCTGGTGGTGGAACCGGACAGCCGGGAGGCATCCCTGCTGCGTCTCGCGGGCTTCGACCCGAGGGTGCTCTCATACGCCTCCTCGGGACAGCGGTTCACCAGCCGCCGAGAACGCATTCAGCACGACCTGAGCCTGCTGGTGGCCTACGGATGCTGCAGCGCCGCGAATGAACAGGGCGGGCTCGTCTACCGCATTACCTCTGCCGGACGTGAGCTGAGCACTCACCTCACCACGACCTACGCCAGATCTTTCACCACCGCAGCCGAAATGGTTGTCGGAAAGCTACGTCGCCTCAGTGACGCCCGCCTGCGCAAGGAGACCGCAGGCTGGGTGCGTGTCGACGGCAATAACCGGCCCGCCGCGGCTCTCGCCAGCGTTCTTGGGACCGTAGACAACGGCAGCACAGTACTTCAACCACTTGACCAGCCCTTCGCGGAGGACGACCGATGACCGAAGCACATGGCATCCGCGTACGACGTCTGCGCCTGGTGGGTATCGGCCGTAACTACGACATCGACTTCACCACAGAGGGCCGCGTCCAAGACCTCTCTGTCATCTCGGGAGCCTTCAGCTCCGGCAAGACAGCTGTCCTGGAGTTCGTTGCCTATGGTCTCGGTGCCAAGAACCACCCCAGACACCCCGAAGTCCTCCGCAAGGTCCGCTCGGCCTTGCTGGAAGTCGAGCTCTCCGGCGACAGCCACATCATCGAACGCGCCGTAGGCGAGCCCTCCACCGTGGCCTTCGTCCGCCGCGGACGACTGGACCAGCCCTCCTTCTCCGCCATCGATAAGAAGGTCATTGCCCCGGCCGGCGACCCCCAAAGCCTGTCCTCTCTCCTGCTGAGCCACTGCAAGCTGGAAGGCGTAGAACTGCGAGAGGCGCCAACCAACGCAGAATCACGCACCGACCCGCTCAGCATCCGCGACCTGATGTGGCTGACCTTCCTGCCCAACGAACGGGTCGCTGACAAGAACTTCCTCTTCGAAAACAGCCCCCCGCGCAAGCACAAGCTGCGCCAGGTCGTCGACGTTGTCTTCGGCGTCCACGACGACCGCGCCGTAGAGCTCGGATCACGCATTAAGCAGCTCGAGGGACGCCTCAACCGTTCGAGAGCCGAGCTAGCCGCAGCCACCGCCTTCGTCGCTGAACAAGACGGGGAAACGGCTACCGACCCGCAGACCCGCCTGACTGCCGAACGCCAGCTGACGGCGATCACCACACAGCTTGAAGTACTCGACCAGCAGGCCCACGCCGCCACCAGCTTCGCCGAAGAGCTGCGCCAGACCCACCGGCGTTCTGCAGAAGAAGCCCGCACAACCTCCGCCGTTCTGCGTGACCGGGAAACGCAGCTTGCACGCATGCTTCCCCTGCGCGCCCAATACGCCGACGACCTCCTCAAACTCGGCATGCTGGCTCAAGCACGACAGCTGTTCGATCCGCTCCGCGTCCGCACGTGTCCCGCCTGCCTGAACCCGTTGTCCGCCCCGCCCCACGCCCACGACGGGCACTGCAGCATGTGCGACCACGACCTGCCGGAGACGCCTGATCTCACTCTCGGCGCCGCGGCCGACAGCAGCGCACAAGCCGAGCAGCTGGACGTCGCGGCCGAGATTCGTTCGACAAAGGCCCGGCTCAAAGAGATCACCACGTACATCGAGGAACTCGATGCCTCGCTCTCCTCTGCCAGGCAGCGAGCTCAGACCGCCAGCTTGGAAGAACAACGTGCGGCGAAAGCCCTCGACGAAGCCACCTCACCCACCGTCTCCACCTTCCTCGTGGCCCGAGACGAGCTGCACCGCCGCAAAGAGGTGGCCACCCGCCAGATCGATCAGTTGAACACCGCCTTCAAACTCCAAGAAGGCCTGGCCAAGCGGGCCGGAGTCGTGAACCGCCAAGAGGCGAACCTGAGCCAGCTTCGCGAGGAACTTGCGCAACTGGGTGATGCCACCGAAGACCGAAATGAGGTACTCCGACAGATCAGCACACGGTTTGGCCGTCTCCTCGCTGAATGGCATTACCCCAAACTCAGCCAGGCCCACATGGCGAATGACCTGACGCCCTTTGTGCGTGGCGAGCCCTATCAAGTGGCATCTTCAGGAGCCAGAACGCTCATCACCCTCGCCTGGCAACTGGCCGTCTTCGAAACCGCCTACGAAAGCGGAGCAGCACACCCCGGATTCCTCATGATCGACAGCCCTCAGAAGAATCTCGGTCACGGCACCGGCCGTGACACCCTCATCGCGGACGCTGTCAGCACCGACGACTTCTACCGACACCTCACACAATGGCTGGCACATCATGGCAACGGAGCGCAGGTTATCGTCGCCGACAACAGCCCACCCGAGCTGATCGAGGACCGCGTCATCGTCCGCTTCAGCCGTGACGAGACAGAACCGCCCTACGGCTTGATCGACGACGAGACGGGCTGAAAACAAGACCACCCGAATCAGGTGCTGCCTGGAAACCAGCCAGGACCTGAAGTCCGGGGTCACGCCCACCGCATGCCCAGTTTCGCGAGGGCGGCGAGTTGGTCGGCGGTGAGCTTGTCGCGTCGACTCTTGGTGTTGGAGACCCATACGCCCAGCTTCACGACCACCGGCTCCGCCTCGCCCTCGACCGTGATCTTCTCCCCGTGGGCGCGGGGGACCGGCCGGTGGGCGCCTTCGCGTTCCACCCACTGGGTGAGGGCCTCCAGGCCGCGCTGGAATGCCTGCTGCGCCTTGCTCGGGCCCTTCGCCCCGCGACTGGCCGTGGGGGCGGGAGACGGCGCCTGGTCGGGCTGCACGCCCAGCGCGGTCAGCCGCTCCTGCTGCTCGGGCAGCAGGAGCACCCAGTTGGCTGGCTGCTTCTGCTGCTGGAGCCACCGGCCGACGTCGTCGCCGTCGAAGACGACGCCCGGCGCGATGTGGGGCAGGACGCCGTCGGCGTCGACCAGGTCGGCCAGGATCCGGTAGTGGCGCTGCCAGTCCAGCGGCCACGGGCAGTCCCAGTCCTCGTCGATCGCGGTCAGCTGCGCCGCACGCTCCGCCGCCCGGTCCGGGTCCTTGCCTAGGCCGTTCTTCGCGCCCTTCCGCCGGAGGTTGGCCATGTGCTGCCCGACGGGCACCATCGCCTCGCCCTCGCCCCATACCGCGTCCTGCCGGGGGGCGAGGTGCCCGGTGGCCCGCCGGTAGGTCCGGAGCGCGGCGAGCTTGGCCTCCCACGCTTCCTCGCCTGGCTCCCAGAGCATCCCTGCCTCCGGCGTGTCCAGGAGGATCTTGCGCCGGTCCTCGAGTTCGCCGGCGCGCAGGGCCTTGCGCTGCTGGTGCACCCATCGCCCGAGGGGGAAGTTCTTGGTGACGCCGATCTCGACCTCGACGTCGTAGGGGACGGCGTAGACGCCGGTGATCTCGTTCTCGGCGCGCCACCGGATCAGGGCCTGGTAGCCCTCCAGCCACACCAGCGACTCCGGCCGGTAGACCCGCGTACGGAGGAAGGCCGCGATGGTCGCCGCGTCGCGCGGGCTGGAGAAGTGCAGTAGCGCCGCTTCGGCCGCGGCCTGCGTGTCGTCCTGCTCCTGGTCCTCGCCGTCGCCCTCGCCGCCGGCCCCGATGATCCGGCCGTTCTCGTCACGCCGGACGTGCACCTTGCGCTTGCCGCTGGTGAGCGCGCGGGAGGCGAGTTGCTCGACCAGGCGCTCATCGTGGCTGCGCAGGCCCTGGAGCACGGCCACGAGCGGCTTGAAGCTCGCGGAGGCGACCATGTCGGTCGGGTCCTCGCCGGGCTCCAGGAACACCGGCACGAGGATCCGCGCGACCTTGGTGGAGCCGTCCTTGTTGAGCCGCAGCGCCCGACCGATGTTCTGCACGATCTCCACCTGCGAACCGCGGGTGTCCGCAAAGCACACGGCCTCGACGCCCCGCTCACCGGTGATGTCCACGCCCTCACCAAGCACGCGAACGCTCGCGAGGAAGGCGCGGTGCACCCGGTGCCCGGCCGCATCGATGCCGTTGGCGAACTGCCGCAGCACCTCCCGGCGCTCGGCCACCAGGTGGTCGCCGCACAGCCACGCCGACCACACCCGGTCCGGCGGGACGTGGCGACCGGCTTCGAGCTCGTAGAACTCCGCGTCGATCGAGGACTTCGGCAGCTTGTCCGCGGCGGCCAGGTCCTCGTCCGAGGCGTCGTTGACGTACAGCTCGGCGGCAGTCTCCGGCAGCTTCTCCGCGAACGCCGCGGCCTCCTCCACCTTCTGGTGGAACGTCATGACGGTCTTGAGGTTCCACTTCGCCGCGTGCTCCAGGAGCGCGGTCTGCAGGAGCGCCAGGCGCCGGCCGCGCCGCGCCTCCTCGGACTCCCCGAGGATGGGGGAGGGGTCGCGGATCTCCAGGACGTCGATCTCGAACCCGGCGAGGATCTCCCGCTCGATCGCCTCGCTCAGACCGAGTTCGGCGAGCCACGCCCCGTACGTACCGTCCGGATCATCGGCCATGCTCGCGATCTCCGCCTCCTGGCCGTCCGCGCCCTTCTGAGGCCGGGCCGCGGCGAGGATGCGGGGGGTCGCGGTCAGGTAGAGCCGGAAGTCCGCCGGGATCCGGGCGTTGTCGTGGATCGCCGCCCACGGCCGACCAAGATCACCAGCAGTGCCGTGCGCCTCATCCACGATCGCGAGGTCGAACCCGTCCATGCGCTGGCCGTACAGGCGCTCCCCGCCCGCCAGCGCGGCCTCCAGCGGCCCGCGAACCTTCCGCTGGCCCTCGGGTGCGTCGATGTCCTCGCGGTCCACCAGGGAGGCGTACGTGGCGAACACGACTGTTGGCCCGTGCCCGGCCCACAGGGCGAGCTGGATCGGGTTGGTGGTGGTGCGCACTCCCAGCTCGTTCAGCACCGCGTCGTTCTCCAGCGAGCACACCGCGACCATCGGGGCTCGGTGCCCCACCAGGCGCCACGCCTGGGCGGTCTGCGCGAGCAGGTCCAGGGTCGGGACGGTCACGAGGATCCGGCCGTCCGCGAAGCTCTCCAACGCGCACGCGGCGGCCGTGATCGTCTTGCCCGAGCCGGTCGCGGACACGATCGTGCCCCGCGCACCCTGCGGGGGCACTGATGATCTTGCAGGGAATCCTGCCCATTTCCGAAACGCAGAGCGCTGGTCTACCTGGTGTTCCTTGAGCTGAATCGCTGACATTTCCTTGTCTCCCCGATGCCTGAATTCCGGTGGTCTTTCAGATGGCCGCGTGCGGAATGCAGGCCGCACCGGAGTCGTTCCAGATGGACGAGTTGCACCGGTGCCAGCCTCCGGGCCGGCCGCCCGTGGGCTTGTCGGTGGGGTCGTAGTGGCCAGCGTCGCGGGTGCACAGGATGATGTCGCCGGTCGACAGCTCCACCGTCTGGGCCGTGCACAGGCCGCCGGCCTCGCCCAGGGCGTTGAGCACCCACCGCCGGCTCATGGTGTGCGGAGAGGTCGCCGGGAGGACCGATTCCCGGACGAACGACTGGAGTCGCTCCAGGTCAGCGCGTTCGCGCTGCCGGATGTACGCGAAATGTACGGTCAGCTCACCAGCCGAGGCCGACCCGCCCGCACGCCGCTCCCAGCCCCGATCGGCGATACGCACCAGAGCATCGCTGACAGCCTTCACTCCCTCGTCCCAGCCGTCCTCGAACTCGGTGCCCCGCTCGCCCGGCGCCAGCCCGTCGAACTCGACGACCTCGCACTGCGCCCCGGCGACCGCTCCGGCCTCCAGCGCGGCCACCAGGTCGTCCGCCTCCTCCGCGGACACGCCCTGCGCCTCCAGGAGCGCGAACAGCCGCAGCCGGGCGTTCACGGGCGCGGCCTGACGGGCGCGCAGCGGCCGGCTTCCCTCAACTCCTGGAGCGCAGCGGAGGGAGCTGGCCCACGCGCCGCGGCGGCGGTCTGGTACTGCGTCACCCTGTGCAGGGGATCGCTGCTGAGCTCTTCGGCCAGGGGCGTGGTCGCGTGTCCGGTCATCGCCCGGCCTCCAGCTCTCGCAAGTCCAGGCCGTGGTGGGTGAGGTGTTCGAGGAGGAGGCGGGGTAGGGCGCGGGAGGGGTCGCTGGTGTGCAGCGAGGTGTCGCCCTTCTCGGTGCCGAACGGGAACCCGAAGCAGGGAAGACGACCGCCCGGGTGAAGAAGTCGCACAGGGTCCCGTACATCTCCGAGTGTGGGACCCCCGTGATGACCTCTACCGTCTCGGCCTGAGCGGCCGTCATCACCCAGGTAACGAACCGCCGGCGGGCCTCCTCCAGTTCGCGCTCTTCGTTCAGCGGGCTCTCCTCAGCGACCTCCACCACGCGGTAGAGCCCCTGGTCCCCGTACACGCAGCCCGGCCCCTCGTGAGCCTGACGCACCTTCGACACGGCCTCTTCCACCGACCGCGCGAACGCGAAGTGAGTGAGCGTGGCGGCCCCCTCGTGCTCCGCGACGGTCCGCTGCGCCACGACCCGATAGCGGGTCAGGCCAGGATCCCCGCTCTTCTCTGCGTCCATTCCGGCAATCCTGCCTTCCGAGAAAAGAGAAACTGACTCGACACCACGGCTCCCGCCCCGATGATCTGGGGTGTCCCATGTTTCCGCCAACGGTACATGCTGCATCAACCTGAGGCGCCCACTACACTAAAACCCAACACGAACGAGCGACCCCCACCTCCCATAGCCAGCTCGGCCCGCGCCAGCGGGCCCCAAAGGGACTGGAGGCGCAGCCGGAGGGACCGTCAGGCGGGGGAGCGCAGCGGACCCGCCCAGGAACGCAACGCGCTCCCCAACTCCACAACCATAAAGCCCACTAGCCGCACCATCAGACCCCGATCGACCCAGCCGCGCACCGCGCGGCCT
>NZ_BJMN01000038.1 GCF_006539185.1 Streptomyces gardneri | reverse complement strand
AAATCAGACGAACCCGCCACGTTCACTCACTCCCACGTTTGCTAACTACCGTTAAGTAACTCGAAGGGTACGGGCGAGCCCCGGCCCCGGGCCAGGGCACGACTATGCTCGGGCAGGCATTCCGCCCGACGTCACTGGAGTACCGCATGGCCCTCAAGATCACCGTGATCGGCACCGGCTACCTCGGCGCCACCCATGCCGCGGCCATGGCGGAGCTGGGCTTCGAGGTGCTCGGCCTGGACGTCGTCCCCGAGAAGATCGAGCTCCTGTCCTCCGGGCGCGTCCCGATGTACGAGCCGGGGCTCGAGGATCTGCTCGCGAAGCACGTGGCCGGCATCGAGGGATCGACCGGCCGGCTGCGCTTCACCACCTCCTGGGAGGAGGTCGGCGCCTTCGGCGACGTGCACTTCGTCTGCGTGAACACTCCGCAGAAGCACGGCGAGTACGCCTGTGACATGAGCTACGTCGACGCCGCCTTCGCCTCCCTCGCCGCGGTCGTCCGCGAAGGGGCCCTGGTCGTCGGCAAGTCGACCGTGCCGGTCGGCTCGGCGGAGCGGCTCGCGGGCCTGCTGCCCGAGGGCGTCGACCTCGCCTGGAACCCCGAGTTCCTGCGGGAGGGCTTCGCCGTCCAGGACACCCTGCGCCCGGACCGCATCGTGGTCGGTGTGCAGGGCGAGCGCGCCGAGAAGACGCTGCGCGAGGTGTACGCGGTCCCCGTCGGTCAGGGCTCGCCGTTCGTGGTGACCGACTTCCCGACGGCCGAGCTGGTCAAGACGTCCGCGAACTCCTTCCTCGCGACCAAGATCTCCTTCATCAACGCGATGGCCGAGCTGTGCGAGGCCACGGGCGGCGACGTCGCCAAGCTGGCGGAGGCCATCGGCCACGACGACCGGATCGGCGCCAAGTTCCTGCGGGCCGGCATCGGCTTCGGCGGCGGCTGCCTGCCCAAGGACATCCGGGCGTTCATGGCCCGGGCGGGCGAGCTGGGCGCCGACCAGGCGCTGACCTTCCTGCGCGAGATCGACTCGATCAACATGCGGCGGCGCGGCCAGATGGTGGAGATGGCGCGCGAGGCGCTCGGCGGGTCCACCTTCCTGGGCCGCCGGGTGGCCGTGCTCGGCGCGACCTTCAAGCCGGACTCGGACGACGTCCGCGACTCCCCCGCGCTGAACGTGGCGGGCCAGATACACCTCCAGGGCGGCCAGGTCACCGTCTACGACCCGAAGGGCATGGAGAACGCGCGCCGCGTCTTCCCGACCCTGGGGTACGCGGAGACGGCGCTGGACGCGGTGCGCGGGGCGGACGTGGTGCTGCACCTGACCGAGTGGCGGGAGTTCCGCGAGCTCGACCCGGCGGAGCTCGCCTCGGTCGTCTCCTCGCGGGTGATCCTCGACGGCCGCAACGCCCTCGACGGCGAGCGGTGGCGTGCGGCGGGCTGGACCTACCGGGCGATGGGCCGCCCGCGCGCCTGAGGCGACGAGCCCACTGGGCCCGAGGCGACGAGCCCGCGGTCCTGAAGCGACGAGGAGGAGGGGCGCACCGCCGTGGCGGTGCGCCCCTCCTCCGTGCGTACGGTCGGGCCGTACGTACCGTCAGGCCGCGGCCGGGCGGATGCGGTTCGTCCGCGCCAGGAACTCCGTCTCGCGCAGCGCCCTGGTGACGTTGGCATGGGCGAGTCCGACCAGGTCCTGGGCGGGCCAGCCCCGGCGCAGGAGCTCCGCGAAGAGCGGGACGTAGCCGTGGGCCGGGGCGGTGGTGTGGGAGACGCCCGTGGAGCGCGGCCCCACCTCCGTACGCACACGGTCGAGGACGTCGGCGTCGGCGGCCGGGTCGTCCGTGACCGTGACCATGACGACGGCGCCGTTCTCGCCGAGGAGCCGCAGCACGTCGTCCGGGAGTCCTTCCGGCGCTGCCCTGGTCAGCAGGGCCGGGGCCCGGGTGACCGCGAGGGTGCGGCGGACCGTGTCCTGGTCGGCGCCGGAGAGGTCCACGGCCAGGCCGAGCCGGTTCATCTCCCGTACGGCCTCGCGGGCGAAGCGGTCGAAGCGGGTGAGGTTCACGGCCCGTACGCCCAGGGCGTGGTAGGCCCGCAGGGTGGCGGCCGAGCCGCCGAGCGCGGGCCAGCCGACCGGGCCGAGCAGGGCGGCGACCCGGCCGCAGTTCCCGGCGTGCGCCATCTCGGACGTGGTGTGCACGAGGCGCAGGTCCTCGGGGCAGGCGGCGACGAGGGCGCGGATCGCGTCGATCCGCCGCAGCGTGCCGATGACGCCCTCGTCGGTGTCCACGTACAGGGACCAGAACTGCGCTCCCGCCTCCCCCGCGCGAACGGGTGGGAGGTCCTCGGTGTCGAGGGACGGGGGCAGTTCGGTGTGGCCCTCGACGACGGGCTGGGCGGCCAGGATGGCGCGGGCCCGGGCCGTCTCGTCGAGCGGGGGTGGGGGCTCAGGGGGATCCAGCGCGCCGACTGCGGCGGGGGCGGCAGAGAGGGGGGAATGGTCGTCGAGATCTGCCATGGTGCTACTCCGAACTCGGTGATGCAGTACCGCCCTGCCGAGAGCGGCGGGGCAGTACCGTCCACCGTGCCACCGGCCGGGGGCCGGGGCTCGGCGGAGTAGACCGTCCGGGTGAGTCGCGGAGGGCAGTCCCGGCGCCCTGGACCGGTCCTCGGCCGGCCCTCGGTCAGTCCTTGGTGGCCCACACCCATTCGAGCCCGAAGCCGTACGCCTGGTCGATCAGCTGCTGGTTGCTCAGCCCGTGGGCCGGGGTGAACCAGCGGACCTCGCGCCGCACCGACAGGCCGCCCTCGCCCGAGTCGATCAGCGCGATCGCGCAGGCGGTCGCTCCCTGTGGGGCGTCGTCGAGCAGGATCCGGAAGCTCGCCGACGGGGCCGTGACCGTCACGGCCGCGCCCAGGCTCCGGAAGTCCACCGCTCCCTCGTAGACGTAGGTGTAGACGAGGAGCCGCCGGATGCGGGACCGGTACTCCAGGTGTGTCCGCAGGGTCTCCCCGTCCGAGGACGCGCCGCTGCGGTCGTCCTGGTCGAGCTGGACGTACGGGGGTGCGGTGAGCGCGCCGAAGGAGTTTCCGAGCGCCTGCACGGCCTCGCGGGTGCCGTCGGCGAGTTCGACCAGACAGCCGAGGTCGAGGTCCGCGCCGGTCGACGCCGACCAGTTGAGGTTGGCCTGGAGCACTCCGCGCCCGGCCACCAGGCCTCGGGGGGCCGCCTTGGTCAGGAGGGTGTCGGTGCGGCGGGCCGGGGTCTTCCCGGGCGGGCGGGCAGGGGTCCTCTCCGGCGGACGCGAAGGGGTCGCCTCGGGCGGACGCGCGGGGGGCCTCTCCGGCGGACGTACAGGGGTCTTCTCCGGCGGACGCTGCGCTCGTTCCTCGGCCGGTGGGCGCACCGGGCGGTCGCCGGTCGCCGGCTTGAGACGGATGACTCCACGACGGCGATCGTCGCCCACGACCACTCCCCCTGAATGCGCACTTCACCTGTGCGCACACTAACCGCCCCTGGGCTACGATGCGTTCCCATCCGGGGGTTCGAGGGTGCCTCATCAGCGCTGGGGAGCGCGAGGCACCGGCTGTCGCGGCCCCTGTTCCTTCGCGTGGGGGTGGGCATGCCCGTCGGGGCTTCGGCGAATCGTCATCAGATAGCCCGGGAGATCGAGGAGTTCTCACGCGAGGCCGCCCTCGCGCCTCGGAGCGAGGAACTCCTGGAACTCTGCCGGGCCTTGAGGGCGGCGGACAGCGACACCCGTCCCCTGGACCCGTGGACCGAGCTCGATCTGCTCCAGGCCTACGCCCGCCCCGAGAGCATCACCCACGGCGCCTCCAAGCCCGAACACCCGGCGTGGGGCTGGCTGGAGGCACTCCTCGGCGGTCTGGTCTTCATCCCGCTCGCCCTGACCTGGCTGGGGCTCACCCAGGCGTCCAGCGCCTACGGGGCGTTGACGGGCGCGGACCCGAAGGCCGCCGCCCGGCCCTTCCTCCAGCTGTGGCAGTCCGGCTTCGAAGGCCATCTGACGGGCTTCTTCACCTTCGGGCACGTCGCCGGGACCGCGACCGTCGCGATCCTCGTCCTCCTCGCCCTCGTCCTCCTGCACGGCTGGCGTCGCGCGGGGATCTCCCGCCGCGAGGCGGAGGCCGAGCGGCTCACCGACGAGCTGCTGCGCCGGCTCGTACCCTCGCTGACCCGAGCGCAGCTCCTGCTCAACTCCTACCGGCTGTCCTCTCCCCGCCGTTTCACCGCGGAGTTGACGCAATCGGCCGAGACGCTGAACCGGCTCGGCGACCGCGCGGCTTCGACCACGCAGGAGCTCTCCCAGGCGGCCCTGCTCGTCGCCGACTCGCTGGACAAGGCGGAGAAGCGGCTCGCCGGGGTCGACACCTCGGTCCGCCCGCTGGAGTCCGCCGCGACCCGGATCGAGGAGGCGGTACGGGGCGGCGGGAAGGACGTCGAGGCCGCGGTGAGCGGCAGCGGGGTCATGATCCGCAAGGCCCTGGAGGACGTACGGGGTACGAACGGCGAGGTCAAGGACGTCCTGGAGAAGGCCGGGGAGCGGGTGGAGGACTCCGTGACGGCGCTGGCCGCGGCGCAGCGCTCCTTCACCACCGGCATCGAGGTGACGGGAGACCTCTCCGCGCAGGTGCTCGGCAGGCTCACGGAGGTGGTGGAGGCCTCGGTGCGCGGCAGCGCCGACGCCCAGGCCCTCGTCGGCCGGTTCGCCGACCAGGCCGACGCCCTCGGGCTGGTGGCCGAGCGGCTCGGGAAGGCCGTCGAGGCGCTGCACTCCGCGCTCGACACCGTCGGACGGGACACCGGGCGGGATGGGGGCCGGGATGCGGGGCGGGACGTGCTGCCCGCGCCCCGGCGGCCCGCCCCGACGGACCGGGCCGACGTCCGGTGAGGGCGCCCCGCTTCAACCCCCTGCACCTGGCGGGCTGGCTCTTCGCCGACATGCTGCTCGTCCTCGCGCTGGTCGCGATGGGCGACCAGGGCGACCCCCAGGCGGCCGCCCGGCCGGGGAGCTCCGCGACGCCGAAGCCCGGCCCCTCGAAGAGCCAGAAGCCCAAGGGGCCGCGTGCGGTGACCCGTACACCGGTGAAGGTGTCCATCGACGCGAGTCCAGGGGACCGCGCCGAGATCCTGGCGCGGCTGAAGGCCGCCACCGCGCGGTACGAGGGGCGCCAGGCGGCCTTCGTCCTCACCTTCGGGCGGCACTCCGACCCGGGCACCGGCGGCGCGTACGCGGGCGAGGTCAACTCGCTGCTGGCGAAGGCCCGCCCGGGCATGTTCAAGGGCGCCACGACCCGCGACTTCTGGAAGGGCGGGGCCTCCGGCGGCCACGCCGACATCGAGATCTACTTCTACACGTACTGAGCGGCCACCGACCGCCTCACCGGAGGGATGAGACCCCATGCAGATACTTCCGTTCTACCTGCTGTGCGACGAGTCGGGTTCGATGGCGGGTGACAACGTCGACGCGCTCAACACGACGCTGCCCGAGCTGCACCACGAGATCAGCACCAATCCGACGGTGGCCGACAAGACCCGGTTCTGTCTCATCGGCTTCTCCACCGAGGCCAACGTGCTCCAGCCGCTGGTCGACCTCAGCGACATCGAGGAGGTCCCGGCGCTGGCGGCCGGCGGCCTCACCTCCTTCGGCAACGCCTTCCGCACGCTGCTGCGCTGCATCGAGACGGACGTCGCCGCGCTGAAGGCCGAGGGGCACGAGGTGTACCGGCCCGTCGCGTTCTTCATGTCGGACGGCATCCCGACGGACGACGACTGGCCGCAGGCGTACAAGGAGCTGACGGAGTCCCGCTTCTGCCCGAAGATCATCGCCTTCGGGGTCGGCGACGCGGAGGAGTCCACCATCGCGCAGGTGGCGAACTTCCGCGCCTTCATCCAGCAGGACAGCAACGTCTCGCCCGCGGCGGCGCTGCGCGAGTTCGCCTCCAGCCTGACCCGGTCCATCGTCCGCTCGGCCAGCAGCATCGCGGCCGACGGCGGTTCCGACTTCACGCTCAGCGTGGAGGAGACCGTGCCCGGCTTCGCGACCGTCTCGCTCGACAAGCTCTGAGGGTGGACATGGAGCAGGAAACCCCATCGACGTCCGTGCCGCCCGTGACACCCGTGACACCCGTGGCACCCGTGGCGGCGTCGGCCCCGTCGGCCGCTGTCGACGGCACGCCGCCGGCCCTCCGGGCGGAGCCCACCACGGAGGAGATCCCCAAGGCTCGGAGCCCACGGGCCGAGGCCCCCGAGGCGGCGGGTTCAGGGGCGGAGGTCGCCGCTGCGCAGCAGACCCCGCGCCCGGTGCCGCCGACGCTCGGAGTCCCGGCTCACAGCGGGCGCAGACCGCCGAGCTATCCGCCGGTGCCGCAGGGCAGGCCCCGGGTGTCGGACGATCCCACCGCCGCCGTCCTGCCCGACATCGTCCTGGACGGCGCCGCCTACCCGCCGCTGACGGTGCGGGCCGCCTCCGTCCGGGGCGACTCCCACCGCTATCACGGTGAGCCCCGTCAGGACTCGCTCGGTGTGAGCCTGCTCGGCGAGCCCGGCCCCGGCGAGCTCCTCATGCTCGCCGTGGCCGACGGGGTCGGCTCCGCCTCCCTCTCGCACGTGGGGTCGAGCAGCGTGTGCCGCTGGGCCGCCTGGGCCTTCGCCCATCACGCCCAGGAGCTGTACGAGGCGCTGGCCGCCGGCGCGGCCGCCCGCTTCGCCGAACTGGCGACCTTCGTGGTCGAGCGGCTCGCGGACAAGCTGGCCCGCAACGCGAAGAGCCGGTCGCACGACCCTGCGAGTCACGCCACCACGCTGCGCGTGCTCCTCGTCCCGCGCGATCCGTCCATCCGTACCCGAGGTCTGCTGACCGTGGGCGACGGCGGCATCGCGCTGCTCCGGGACGGGCGCTGGGACCTGGATCCCGGCGGGACCTCCGAGGCGAGCGGGGCCGGGGACGGGGTCATCGACACCCGGACCGCCGCGCTCCCCCTGTCCCGTACCGCCGAGACGAGGCTCCTGACCACCCGACCCGGCGACGTCCTCGTCCTCTCCACCGACGGTCTGTCCACGCCGCTGGCGGGCGAGTCCGAGATGCGGGAGTTCTTCGGCTCCGCCTGGGGCGGCGGTTCCGTGCCCGAACCCGCCGACTTCCTCTGGCAGTTCCAGTACCGGGTGAAGTCGTACGACGACGACCGCACGGGCGTCGTGCTCTGGGAGGCCCTGCCGTGACCGCGCAGGACGGGGCCGACGTCGAGCAGTCCCTGCTCACGCTGGTGCGGAAGCTCGCGACCGGCGGGCAGGGCGAGGTCCACGAGGTGGGCGGCCCCGGGGAGCTGCTCTTCAAGCGGTACCTGGAACCGCAGAAGGTCGACGGGGCGGCGCTCGCCGCCCTGGTGACGCTGCGCCAGGGGCTCGCCCCCGCCGAGGTCCGGCGGCTGGACCGGGAGACGGCGTGGCCGCTGTGCCGGGTGCTGGACGGCGGCCGGGTCGTGGGCTTCCTCATGCGCCGGGCGCCCGACGCCATGTCCTGGCGGACGGGCAAGGGCGACACCCGGCTCATCGAGCTGTCCTACCTGCTGCGCCCGCCGAAGGCGGCCTGGCAGGCGGTGCCGCAGCCCGCGCCGGCCGAGCGGTACGCGCTGGTGGTGGCGCTGGTGGAGCTGTTCGGGTGGCTGCACACGCTGGGGCTCGTCGTCGGGGACCTCTCGCAGGCCAACGTCCTGTGGTCGCTCGATCCCGGCCCCGCCGTGCACCTGCTCGACTGCGACGGCGTACGGATCACCGGCAGGCCCCCGGTCCTCGCGCAGGCCGACACCCCGGACTGGCTGGACCCGAAGGCGCCGCCGGGGGTGGTGAGCATCGACAGCGACCGGTACAAGGCCGCGCTGATGATCGGCCGGGTCCTCGCTCAGGACGCGTACGCCACTCCCGAGCAGCCCCTGAAGCCGCTGGCCGGCGTCCTGGACGAGCGGCGGGCGGCGGCCGTGGGGCGGTTGTGGGGGCTCGCGGGCGGGGCGTACGGCACACGGCCCGACCTGGGGCAGTGGCGTACGGCGCTGGCCGGACGGGACACGATCAAGCTGCTCGCCGCGCAGCCCGCGCCGCGGCCCGTGGTGGACCGCTCGCGGTTCGACGGCGGGTCGCGCCGCGAGCGGGGCACCATCAGCCTCCGGGACACTCCCTAGCGGGCGTCCGTCGTGTCGATCGTCGCGTTCGACGGGGACGTGCGGGAGCGGAGGTCGCGGGAGACCGCTTCCGCGTCGCGGAGGGTGCGGACCGCGTTGGACCAGGTCAGCTTGGCGAGGTCCGGGTGCGACCAGCCGCGGTGGAGGAGCTCCGCGATCAGGTTCGGGTAGCCGGCGACGTCGTCGAGGCCGGCCGGGGTGAAGGCCGTCCCGTCATAGTCGCCGCCGATGCCGATGTGGTCGATGCCGGCGGCCTCGCGCATGTGGTCGAGGTGGTCGGCGACCGTGGCGGCGGTGGCGATCGGGCGCGGGTTCTCCGCCTCGAAGGCGCGGTGCAGCTTCATCGCGTCGGCGGTGGTGTCGAGGTGGTCGAAGCCGTGCGCCCGGAGGTTGTCGTCCGCCCGCGCGGTCCACTCGACGGCTGCGGGGAGGATGAACTTCGGCACGAACGTGGCCATCGCGATGCCGCCGTTGGCGGGCAGCCGCTCCAGGACGTCGTCCGGGATGTTCCTCGGGTGGTCGCAGACCGCCCGGGACGAGGAGTGCGAGAAGATCACCGGCGCGGTCGAGGCGTCGAGCGCGTCCCGCATGGTGGTGGCGGCGACGTGCGAGAGGTCGACGAGCATGCCGGAGCGGTTCATCTCGCGGACGACCTGCCGGCCGAAGGCGGAGAGCCCGCCGACGCCCGGTTCGTCGGTCGCCGAGTCCGCCCAGTCGTTGTTGTCGTTGTGCGTGAGCGTCATGTAGCGGACGCCCAGGGCGTGCAGCGCGCGCAGGGTGGCGAGGGAGTTGTTGATCGAGTGGCCGCCCTCGGCGCCCTTGAGCGAGGCGATACGGCCCTGCTCGCGGGCCGCCTCCATGTCGTCCGCCGTCAGGGCGGGGGCGAGGTCGGCGGTGTACCGCTCCAGGAGCTGGTCGACGATGTCGATCTGCTCCAGGGTCGCGCTGACCGCGTCGTCACCGGCGAGCCGGCAGGGGACGTAGACCGACCAGAACTGTGCGCCGACGCCGCCGGCCCGCATCCGGGCGAGGTCGGTGTGGAGCGCGCCGGTCTGGTCCGCGCCGATGTCCATGCGGTCCAGGTCATAGCGGACGTTTCCCCTCGCCTTCGGCTGGGGAGACCCCAAACGCAGCGCCCACGGGAGGTCGTTGTGGCCGTCGACGACGGGGTGGCCCGCGAGCAGTTCGCGGGCCTCCTCGAGGCGCTCGGCGGCGCTCACTTGCCGAAGCCGAACGAGTCCGCGCCCTCGACCTTGGCCCGCAGGCGCTTGCCCTTCTCCGTGGCCTGGTCGTTGAGCTCCTGGAGGAACTCGTTCATCCGGGCGAGCAGGTCGGGGTCGTGCGCGGCGAGCATCCGCACCGCGAGCAGGCCCGCGTTGCGCGCGCCCGCGACGGAGACGGTCGCGACGGGGACGCCGGCCGGCATCTGCACGATCGAGAGCAGCGAGTCCATGCCGTCGAGGTACTTCAGCGGCACCGGCACGCCGATGACCGGGAGCGGGGTGACGGAGGCGAGCATGCCGGGCAGGTGGGCGGCGCCGCCCGCGCCCGCGATGATCGCCTTCAGGCCCCGGCCCGCGGCCTCCTCGCCGTACGCGATCATCTCGCGGGGCATCCGGTGGGCGGAGACGACGTCGACCTCGTACGGGATCTCGAACTCGTCGAGGGCCTGGGCCGCGGCCTCCATGACGGGCCAGTCGGAGTCGGATCCCATGACGATGCCGATGACGGGGGCGGTGGCGGTGGCGTGGCTCGTGCTGCTCACTCGGTGATCGTTCCTCGCAGGTATCCGGCGGCGTGGCGCGCGCGCTCCAGCACGTCGTCCAGGTCGTCGCCGTAGGTGTTGACGTGCCCCACCTTGCGGCCGGGCTTCACGTCCTTGCCATACATGTGGATCTTGAGCTGCGGGTCCCTGGCCATGCAGTGCAGGTACGCGGAGTACATGTCCGGGTAGTCGCCGCCCAGGACATTGCACATCACGGTCCACGGGGCACGCGGCCGCGGATCGCCGAGGGGGAGGTCGAGAACCGCACGGACGTGGTTGGCGAACTGCGAGGTGATCGCGCCGTCCTGGGTCCAGTGGCCGGAGTTGTGCGGGCGCATCGCCAGTTCGTTGACGAGGATGCGGCCGTCCGTGGTCTGGAAGAGCTCGACGGCGAGGTGGCCGACGACTCCCAGCTCCTTGGCGATGCGGAGCGCCAGCTCCTGCGCCTGCCCGGCGAGTTCGCCGTCGAGGTCGGGCGCGGGCGCGATGACCGTGTCGCAGACGCCGTCGACCTGACGGGACTCGACGACCGGGTAGGCCACGGCCTGGCCGTGCGGGGAGCGGACGATGTTCGCCGCGAGCTCGCGCGTGAAGTCGACCTTCTCCTCGGCGAGGACCGGGACACCCGCGAGGAACGGGTCGCGCGCGTC
Organism: Streptomyces gardneri; assembly: GCF_006539185.1. Taxonomy (GTDB): domain Bacteria; phylum Actinomycetota; class Actinomycetes; order Streptomycetales; family Streptomycetaceae; genus Streptomyces; species Streptomyces gardneri. The sequence goes on along the minus strand of NZ_BJMN01000038.1, from coordinate 95,515 downwards.
CTCTTCCGTACGGACGAACCAGACGCCCTTGCCGTCGTAGCCGCCGCGCACGGTCTTGAGGATGATCGGGAAGCCGCCGACCTCGGCCGCGAAGGCCACGGCGTCCGCCGGGTCCGCGACGATGCGGTGGCGCGGGCTCGGCGCGCCGATCTCGTCGAGCTTGGCGCGCATCACCCCCTTGTCCTGGGCGTGCACCAGCGCGTCGGGCCCCGGCCGGACGGGGATGCCGTCCGCCTCCAGGGCCCGCAGGTGCTCCGTGGGGACGTGCTCGTGATCGAAGGTGATCACGTCACATCCGCGCGCGAAGTCACGCAGCGTGTCCAGGTCGCGGTAGTCGCCGATGACGACCTCGCTCACCACCTGGGCCGCGGAGTCCTGCGGGGTGTCGCTGAGGAGCTTGAACTTGATACCGAGGGGGATGCCCGCCTCGTGGGTCATACGCGCGAGCTGACCGCCGCCGACCATGCCTACTACGGGGAACGTCACCCTCTTAGGGTATCCGCACCATCAGGGAACACTCTTCCGCCTGTGGTTTGCGACAAGGACAGCGCAGGTGGGAACCGGGTTTGCCCGTGGTTTGCGAGGTACTCGGGCGGGTCACAGGGGGGCTGGTTAGCATGGTTGGGTTGACGTCGCCCGGACGTCACCCGGACGGACGGGACAGAGCCATCACCATGAGTGAACCCGGCGCGCTGCGCATGCGACTCAACGGGCTCTTCCGTGAGGTCGCCAAGTTCGGGGCAGTGGGGGCTGTCGGTGTCCTGGTCGACCTCGGGGTGTTCAACCTCGTACGGCACTTCTCGGATCTGCCGGTCGTGCGGGCCAGCATCATCGCCACGCTGGTCGCGATCGCCTTCAACTACGTGGGGTTCCGTTACTTCACGTACCGCGACCGGGACAAGAGCAGCCGCACCAAGGAGATGTCGCTCTTCCTCCTCTTCAGCCTGATCGGCCTGGTGATCCAGAACGGTCTGCTGTACGCGGCGACGTACGGCTTCGGCTGGGACGGTCCGCTCGCGAGCAACATCTTCAAGTTCTTCGGCATCGGCGTCGCGACCCTGTTCCGCTTCTGGTCGTACCGCACGTGGGTGTTCCGCGCGCTGCCCGCGAAGGAGGCCGTGCAGGCCGCCGAATCGTTCCTCGAGCAGCCTCCGCACCAGGTGCCCCGCCGCCAGCCCGACCGCGTCTGAGCGACGTACCGCGCCCCTGCCGACCGGCTGACCGGCCCGTTCACCGTACGGGGCGCTCCCGCGACTCGTCCGAGACGCTCCTGACCTCTCGGCTCAGGAAGAGCGCGAAGACCGGCGGGTGCTGCTGGAGGAGTTCCAGTCGCCCGCCGTCCGCCTCCGCCAGGTCCCGTGCGACGGCCAGGCCGATCCCCGTGGAGCTGCGGCCGCTCACGGCCCGCTCGAAGATCCGCGCGCCGAGGTCGGACGGGACGCCGGGGCCCTCGTCCGTGACCTCGATCACCGACTGGTTGCCGGTGACCCGGGTCCGTACGGCGACGGTGCCACCGCCGTGCATGAGCGAGTTCTCGATCAGCGCCGCGAGGACCTGGGCGACCGCGCCCGGGGTGCCGACGGCCCGCATCCCCTGCTTCCCCGAGTGCACGATGGCCCGTCCCGCGCTGCGGTAGGCCGACCGCCACTCCTCCAGCTGCTGCTTGACGACCTCGTCGAGGTCGAAGGCGACGGCGGAGCCCGTACGGGGGTCGCGGGAGTTCGTCAGGAGCCGTTCGACGACGTCGGTGAGCCGCTCGACCTGCGTGAGCGCGATCGTCGCCTCCTCCTTGACCGTGTCCAGGTCGTCGGCGAGGGCGACCTCCTCCAGGCGCATGGAGAGGGCCGTGAGGGGCGTACGGAGCTGATGCGAGGCGTCGGCGGCGAGCCGGCGCTCGGCGGTGAGCATCCGGGCGATGCGCTCGGCCGAGGCGTCGAGGACGTCCGCGACCCGGTCGAGCTCGGGCACCCCGTACCGCTTGTGCCGGGGCCTCGGGTCGCCGGAGCCGAGGCGCTCGGCGGTCTCGGCGAGGTCGGTCAGCGGGGACGCCAGCTTGTCGGCCTGGCGTACGGCGAGGAGGACGGCGGCGATGACGGCGAGCAGCGCCACCGCGCCGATGATCAGGAGGGTGCGGCCGACCTCGGCGGTGACCGTCGAGCGGGACTCCTCGACGACCACGGTCTCGCCGCGCTCGCCCTCGGCGAGGCCGCGGATGACGTCCCCGGTGGGGCGGCTGCCGATCTCGATGGTGTCGCGGCCGGGGATACGGATCTGCGCGTACCGCTTGGCGCCGCTCTGCTCGGCCAGGATGTCCGGGTTCACCGGCTCGCCGCCGATGAGCCGGCTGTCGACGATGGAGACGATCCGCAGCGCCTCCGAGTCCACGCTCTCCTGCGCGCTGCTGGAGATCGTGCGGGTCTCGACGATGACGAGCGAGACGCCGAAGACGCCGATGACGACGAGCACCACGGCGAGCGTGGAGTTGATCAGACGGCGACGCAAGACGCTTCCTAGCTCTTTTCGAAGCGGAAGCCGACTCCGCGCACGGTGGCGATGTAGCGCGGGTTGGCGGCGTCGTCGCCGAGCTTCTTACGGAGCCAGGAGATGTGCATGTCGAGGGTCTTGGTGGAGGACCACCAGGTGGTGTCCCAGACCTCGCGCATCAGCTGGTCGCGGGTGACGACCCGGCCGGCGTCCCGGACGAGGACCCGGAGCAGGTCGAACTCCTTGGCCGTGAGCTGGAGCTCCTCGTCGCCCATCCAGGCGCGGTGCGACTCGACGTCGATCCGGACGCCGTGGGTCGAGGGCGCGGCGACGGGCTCGCTGGAGCCGCGCCGGAGCAGGGCCCGGACCCGGGCGAGGAGCTCGGCGAGGCGGAAGGGCTTGGTGACGTAGTCGTCGGCGCCGGCGTCGAGCCCGACGACGGTGTCGACCTCGTCCGCACGCGCGGTGAGGACCAGGATCGGGACCGCGTGGCCCTCGGCGCGCAGCCGCCGGGCGACCTCCAGGCCGTCCATGCCGGGCAGCCCCAGGTCGAGTACGACCAGGTCCACTCCGCCCTGGAGTCCGGCGTCGAGGGCGGTCGGACCGTCCTCGCGGACCTCGACCTCGTATCCCTCTCTCCGCAGGGCGCGGGCCAGCGGTTCCGAGATGGATGCGTCGTCCTCGGCGAGCAGTACACGGGTCATGGGGTGATGGTAGTCCGCACGGCCACCGGGCCGTGGCGGGATCCGTCCGACCCGGGTGACCCCTGGGGATCCTGTGGCCATCCTGCTCATGACCTTCGAATGGCCTTGCGTGGTTGCGCTGCCGCCTGTGATCCATCTCTCAAGTCCTTCCATATCCGGCACTGTCGTGTCGTATGGTGGCGAGACGTCTGTAGCGGTAATCGGGGACCTTTGGCCAGCTTCGTGCGGCAAGGTCCTCTTTCTGCGTGAGGTCGGCTCAGCCGAACTCGAAGACGGTGAACGACCTGTGGGCCGGGTTCCGGGACGCGATGACGCGCCTCCCGGGGCGTGGATCCCGGTGGAGTCCAACGGCTCCGCCGGTGCCGGCCTCCCCCACCGGGCGCACCCCGCTCACAAGGCGAGCGTCCCGACAGAGCAAGGATCGACATGGCGTCCAGCCTGACGACGGCTTCGAACGGAACCTTTGATTCCGGGAAGACGTTCCTCGGCCACCCCCGCGGCCTGGCCACCCTCTTCTTCACCGAGATGTGGGAGCGCTTCTCCTACTACGGCATGAGGGCTCTTCTCGTTCTGTACCTGGTCTCCGGCGGCGCGGACGCGGCCACGGGCAGCCAGGGCGGCGGCCTCGCGATGACCGCGGCCACGGCCACGGCGATCTACTCCGTGTACGTGTCGATGGTCTACCTGATGGCCATGCCCGGCGGCTGGTTCGGCGACCGCGTCTGGGGCGCCCGCAAGACCGTCACCATCGCCGGCTTCGTGATCATCGCCGGTCACGTCTCGCTGGCCCTCCCCGGCCAGGCGATGTTCTTCGTGGGTCTCGCGCTCGTCGCGGCAGGCTCCGGTCTGCTCAAGGCCAACATCTCGACGATGGTCGGCCACCTCTACGACGGCCCGGACGACCCGCGCCGTGACGGTGGCTTCACGCTCTTCTACATCGGCATCAACCTGGGTGCCTTCGTGGCGCCCTTCGTCGTCGGCACCCTCGGCGAGAAGGTCAACTGGCACCTGGGCTTCGCCCTCGCCGCCGCCGGCATGGCGCTCGGTCTCGCCTGCTTCCTGTCCTTCAGCAAGAGCCTGAGCCCGACGAGCAGCCTCGTCCCGAACCCGCTCTCCGCCGAGGAGAAGAAGCGGATCCTGGTCAAGGCCTCGCTCGTGGTCGCGCTGGCCGCCGTCTTCTACGGTGTCGTCGTCGGCCTCGACCTGTTCACCCTGAACTGGGCCCTGGTCCCGCTCACCCTCGCCGGCCTGCTCATCCCCGTCGCCGTCCTCGTCCGCATCAAGCGCGACAAGGACCTCGACAAGACCGAGCAGTCGAAGATGAACGGCTACATCTGGTTCTTCGTCGCCGCCGCCATCTTCTGGATGATCTACGACCAGGGTGGCTCCACCCTGTCGCTGTTCGCCGACGACAAGACCGGTTCCATCTTCGGCTTCGACCCGTCCGCCACCTGGTACCAGTCGCTCAACCCCATGTTCGTCATGGCGCTGGCCCCGGTCTTCGCCTGGCTGTGGCTGTGGCTGGCTCGTAAGAACCAGGAGCCGAACACCATCGTGAAGTTCGCGATGGGTCTGGTCCTGGTCGGCGCGTCCTTCTTCGTCTTCATCGTCCCGATGGGCATGGCGGGCGACGGCACCATGGTCTCCCCGATGTGGCTCGTCTCGATCTACATGATCCAGACCATCGGTGAGCTCTGCCTCTCCCCCGTCGGCCTCTCCGTCACCACGAAGATGGCGCCGAAGAAGTACGCCTCCCAGATGATGGGCGTCTGGTTCCTCGCCGTCACCGCAGGTGACTGCACCACCGGTCTGCTCTCGCTGGCCGGGGTGGACCTCAACGGAACAGGGATCATCGCCCTGCAGGCGGCCCTCGCCGTCGGCGCCGGCTTCGCGGTCTTCATGTACCGCAAGAAGGTCCAGGCGATGATGGGCGACGTCCACTGACGCCCCGCTCCGTACGCGCCTGAAGGCCGCCGCACCGGTTCCGGTGCGGCGGCCTTCGCCGTCATGGGCCGTCTCAGCGCCTCAGCCGCGCCCACGGTGTGAAGGTGAACACCGCGCCGCCGATGAGGATGACCGTGCCCGCGACCAGGGCGAGGGCGCGCAGGGCGCCGTCGCTCTCGGCGCCCGTCTCGGCGAGGTTCTCACCGGAGGAGCCACCGGAGGCCGTGCTGCCGCCGCCGGAGGCCGAGCCGGAGCCCGAGGTGCTCGAACCGCCGTCCGAGCCGCCGCTCGCCCCGCCGGCCTGCTTGCTCGTGTCCAGCTCCAGGGAGACCGGGGCGGTGCCCTTGACCTGGCAGGGGATGTCCATCTTCGCCGAGCCGAGCGTGACGTGGATGGTCAGCGCGCCCGCGCTGAGGGTGGACTTCCCGGTCGCGCCGGGCTTGTACGTGCCCTTCATGTCCTCCAGGCTCACCGGAGCGCCCGCCGCGACCGCGGTGGGGTTGGGGGCGCCGGTGACCTTCACCGTGCCGCTGTCGGCCCCGCCGATCTTCACGACCATGGTCGGGACGAGGGCTCCCTTGGGGAGGGGAGCGGGGCTGTCCATGACGCCCTTGGCCGTCTTGACCGTGAGGTCGTAGACCGCGCCGTTCTTCTTGGCGCTGATCGTCACCTTGGAGCTGATGTTCGGCGGACCGGGGGACTGACAGGCGAAGGCGACGGCGACTTCCTTGCCAGGGAAGTCGGTCTGGCCGCCACCGGAACCGCCGCTGCCGCCGGAGGCGGAGCCGCTGCCCGAGGTGGAGCTTCCGCCGGAGGTGCTGCCGGAGGAGGTGCTGCCTGAGGTGGTGCTGCCGCCCGCGGAGGACGCCGAGCCGCCCGTACCGCCACTGGAACTGGCCGCCGCGCCGCCCGTGTGGCCGCCGTTGGTGGAGGTACCTCCGGACGTGGTGGTGCTGCTGCCGCCCGAGGTGGTCGTGCTGCTTCCACCGGACGTGGTCGTGCTGCTCCCACCCGACGTCGTCGTACTGCTCCCGCCACCCGAGGTCGTCGTGCTCGCGCCACCGCTCGACGTGCCGGAGCTGCCGGAGCTGCTGCCGCCCCCGCCCGCCGTCACCTTGATCGTCGCGGCGACCGGGACCGCTTCCTTTGGGGTGCACTTCGTGTCCGTCGACAGCGGCTTGGACACGTTGATCGTGTACTTGTCGGGCGTCAGCGTGATGTCGCCCGCCTTGTCCAGCTTCAGCTTCCCCTTCATCTCGGGCAGCACCATCGCGCTGTTCTTGGGGATCGGCGGGTTCTTCCGCGGCCCCTCCATCGCGACGGTGCCGCTCCCCGCGCCGCCCACGGTGAGGACACCGCTCGGCTTCACGGTGTCCGCTCCGAGGTCGAGCACGTCGGGGTTCTTCGAGGCGGCCTGGACCGTCTTCCAGACGATCTCGACCTCGTCGCCGACCTTGGCCTCCGCCGGTGCGGTGATGAGCACCTTCGTGGTGCCCTGCACCGGCGGGAGCCCGGAGATGGGCGGGGGGACGCACTCCGTCTTGTACGAGACCTCGGCGGCCTGTGCGGGGCCGGCGGAAATCAGGATCCCCGCGCCGCCGAGCATCAGCGCGACACCGGCCGCGCTCATCCTCCGTTGCGTACTCACGCATGTCCCTTCGTCGTCGGACTGCTCTCTGGCGCTGACGGTGCGGAGTCAGGGCTGAACCACGGCAGGACCGTGGTCGGTTCGTCGTCCCTCGCGTCCCGGGTGACGGGGGCGGGGACGGACGTGCGGGTACGGCGGCGCGGTGCGGCCGTACGGGGAAGGCGCGGGCCCCGGCGTCCGGCCGGCGGGCCTCCCGCGGCGGGGCGTCCGGTGGCCGGCCTGGCGCGGTCCACCACGGCCATCCCGATCCGGAACAGCGCGGCCGGCACGACGACGGCGAGCAGCACCCAGAAGAGCGTCACGCCCCAGGGGCGGCCCACCCCCCACGGCTGCTCGACGAGGACCTTGCCCGCGTACCGCACGGAGAGCTGGTAGTCGCCGTGCGCGCCCGCCGTGAGCTCGGCCGGGAGCCGGATCAGGGCCTTCTTGCCGGGTTCGATGGTGCCGCGCCACTGGCGTTCCTCGTACTGCGGCGCGAAGACGCCGTGGCTCGTGCCGACCTCGAAGACGGGGTCCTTGACGGTGGCCGAGCCGAGGTTGCCGACGGTGAAGACGACCTCGCGGCGCGGCGGCGCCCCGAACCAGACGAGGAGGCCGCTGGAGCCGTCGAGACGGACGGCCGCGAGGACGGCGAGCCGTCCGTTGCCCGAGGGCTCGGGGAGCGGAGCCGTGGGGTGCCCGGCGACCGCGAACTCCTTGTCGACCGCGTCCTGCTGGCCGGTGACTCCGGCCACGTGCACGACGCAGGGGCAGGGCTTGGGCGGTTCGGCGACCGGGAGCTTCGCGCTGAACGCGCCCCTGGCGTCGACGGTGGCGGCCCGGCCCTCGCTGTTGGCGCAGGAATTGGTGCCGCCGATGACGCCCTTGCCGGGGGCGGACTGGCCGCAGATCAGGAGCATGAGCAGCGCGCCCGGTTTCCAGCCGCTGCCGCTGACGGTGATCGTGCCGCCCTTGCCGCCCTCGGTCTCCGAGAGCTCGACGACGGGCCCGGGCGCGGCCGTCGCGGTGACCGCGGGCGGCAGCGCGAGGGCGAGGGCCGTGAGCAGGGCTGTGACCAGGGCCGCGGCCGTGCGCGACCGTCTCGTCGGCCTCATGATGTCGCTCCCGTCGACGCTTGCGGGGTACGGGTACGGGGACCCACACCCGTACGGCTTCCGGCCCTGCCCCGCCGCCGTACCGCCCAAGCGCCGCCGCCCGCCGCCGCGAGGAGCAGCCCGGCCGCCCCCGCGAGGGCGGGGAGCTCGGCGAAGGCGGCCTCGGTGCGGGCGGTGGCGGAGGGCGCGCCGGGGGCGCCGGCGGTCAGCCGGACGGTGACGGAGTCGAGGGCGGGCGGGTCGGGCCAGGGTTCGGTGCGGGTGGCCCGCTCGCCGGGGCGCAGGGTGAGCGGCAGGGCGCGCTCCGGCCGGTCGAGGACCGTGCCGAGGAGGCCCTCGGCGCGGACGGCGAGGGTCGGGGCGAGGACGGTCGTGCCGCGGTTGACCAGGGTGTAGCGGAGGGCGCCGGTGGCCTCGTCGACGCGGACGTCCTCGACGGTGAGCGCGGCGAGGCGCGGGCCGCTCACCCGCAGGTGCAGCTCCACGCTCAGCTCGCGTCCGGCGGCCGTGGCGCGCACGGTGCCGCGGTGGTCGCCGGGCGGGGTGTCCGCGGTGACGGTCACGGCGAACGGCACGTCCGCCCGGGTCCTGGCCGGCACGGTGACGGTCCGCGCGGCGAAGGCCACCGGCGCGCCCTCCCCCGCGAGTCGTACGGTGAGCGGCCGCGCGCCCGGGTTGGTCACCGACAGGCTGTCCTGGAGGACGCTTCCCGCGGGGCCTTCCAGATAGGCGTACGGCCGTCCGGCGGCGGGTGCCGCCGTCCAGGCCTGGGCAGCCGGGGGTGCCGCCGCGACCGCGCCGAGGAGGGCGGCCGCGGCGGCGAGGAGCCCGGAGCGTGTCGCCGCCGCCCGCATCAGCGTGCCGTGCGCCGCGTGAGCCAGAGGACTCCGGCGGCGCCGGTCAGCAGGACGGTTCCGCCGAGGGTCCCGAGGGCCATGGCGGAGTCGAGCGGGCCGGTCTTGGGCAGTTCGGACCCGGAGCCGTCGTCGTCGCCGTCGTCGTTCCCGGCGGGCGGGTCGGCGTCGCCGCCGGAGAGCCCGGTGACCTCCAGTTCGAGCGAGGGCGCGGGGTTGTTCTTCGGCTTGCACTCGGCCGCGTCCATGCCGAGGGCGTGCACGATGAGCGTGCCGGCCGTGAAGGTGACCTTGCCGTTCTTCGTCGGCGTGAACGTCCCGGTCAGCGTGCCGATCTTGATCGGGGTGTCCGGCGGGATGGCGGCCGTGTTCGGCGTGCCCTTGACCTTCACCGTGCCCGACGCGGCCCCGCCGAGGACGAGCTCGGCGCGCGGGGTCATGACGCCCTTGCCCAGCTCGATCGGGCTGTCGGAGACGCCCTTGTCGAAGGACATCGTGATCGTGTAGCCGCTGCCGCTCTTGACGGCCTTGATGTCGACGGGCGAGACGGCGTCCTTCGGGCCGATCTTCGTCACGCACGCGTAGTTCACATCGACGACGGTCGCCTGGGCGGCCGGTGCGGCGGTCAGCACGGTGGCGCCCGCCACCGCGACCGCCGCCGTGAGACCGGCGGCCGTTCTCCTTCGGTTCGGCACCTTGGACACCCGAGCACCCCTCACCGCAACGTAACTGACGGTCTTTCAGATTGGCCGTCAAGGTACGCCCGGGGCCTTGCGGAGGGAAGGCAGAGGAACCGGTGAACTTGTGAAAATGCCAGGGGGTGTCTTGTCGATCAGGCCGGATCAGGGAGCGGGGCCTGATCGGCAAGACACCCCCCCTAGGCGGGAGCGGCGAGTTCGGCCCAGACGGTCTTGCCGGGGGCGCCGGGGGTGCGGTCGATGCCCCAGTCCAGGCAGAGGCGCTGGACGATGAACATGCCGTGGCCGCCGGGCCGGCCCGAGCGGTGCGGGGTGCGGGGTGCGGGCTGGCCGGCGCCGCGGTCGGTGACTTCGAGGCGTACGACCTGGGGGCCGCGCAGGACGCGCAGCCGCTCGGGGCCCTCGGCGTGCAGGCAGGCGTTGGTGACCAGTTCGGAGACGACGAGCAGGACGTCCTCGGCGGCGGCCCTGCGGTCGGCGGTGGCGGCCGGGAGCCAGCCCCACTCCGTGAGCGCCGACCGCGTGAAGTCGCGGGCGAGCGGGACGGTGCCGCTGGTCTCGCCGAGGGCGAGCGTACGGACGTCGGAAGCTTGGTCCATCAGCGCTTCACCTCACCGATTGACGAGACAGAGGGGTGGTACGTACGGAGCGATCGGGCCCGGCGGGCTCAGCCGGGGAGGGCCGTGCCGAGCGTGTCGTGCAGCGTGAAGACGGCCTCCGCGCCGGTGATGTGGAACACCCGGGCGACCGCGGGCCGCATCGCCACCAGATGGACCCCGCCGCCCGCCGCGTCCGCCCTCAGCCGGGCGCCGAGCAGGACGTTGAGTCCGGTCGAGTCGCAGAAGCCGAGGCCCGAGCAGTCGACGACGAGCCGCGACCGGCCCGCGTCGAGCGCGGAGTCGAGTGGCGCACGCAACAGTTCGGCGGTGTGGTGATCGAGCTCACCGACGGGAATGAGGAGTTCGCTCCTCCCGTCCACGGTCCGGACCTCGACCCGCAGCCGCGCGGGCTGCGCGCTGCCGATGTGCTGGCGGTCCATGGCCGTGCCTCTTCTCGCTCTCGCGGGTGCCGACTGACGTGCCTCGAACCCTACAAGCGGGGCCCCCTCTCGCGCACCCACCGCCCACACAAACCCACCCAAAGCGGATTATTGGCACTTGCAACCATCGGTGTCCACCAGGTAGGGCTAGAGGGCAACACCTGACAGGACACCCGACACGACCGGCCTCGGAGGCGCCGCAAACCGCAGCAGAAGACCTATGAAGGAGACTCATGTCACCCCGGCTCGACGCCCCGCGTACCCCCGACGCGCCGTCGGCGGTCATCCCCCTCGACCACCTGCCCGACGGGCCCCTCGACCGCATCGGCGCGGTCGACGCGCGCGCCCTCTCGAAGCAGCTCTTCGCCCGCCTCTCCGAACTGGAGGAGGGCACCCACGACCACGCGTACGTCCGCAACACCCTCGTCGAACTCAACCTGGCTCTCGTGAAGTTCGCCGCCGCCCGGTTCGGCAGCCGCAGCGAGCCGATGGAGGACATCGTCCAGGTCGGCACGATCGGCCTCATCAAGGCGATCGACCGCTTCGAACTGACCCGCGGCGTCGAGTTCCCCACCTTCGCGATGCCGACGATCATCGGCGAGATCAAGCGGTTCTTCCGCGACACGTCCTGGTCCGTGCACGTCCCCCGCAGACTCCAGGAGCTCCGGCTCGACCTCGCGCGGGCCGGTGACATGCTCGCCCAGCGCCTCGACCGCGCCCCGACCGTCGCCGAACTCGCGGAGGAGCTCGGGATCTCCGCGGAGGAGGTCGTCGAGGGCATGACCGCCAGCAACGCGTACACCGCGAGCTCGCTCGACGCCAAGACCGAGGAGGACGAGGCGGGCAGCGGGGACACCACCCTCGCCGACCGCATCGGATACGAGGACGGCGGGCTCACCGGGATCGAGTACGTCGCCTCCCTGAAGCCGATGATCGCCTCGCTGCCCGCCCGCGACCGGCTCATCCTCTCCCTCCGTTTCGTCTCCGGCATGACGCAGTCGGAGATCGGCACGGAGCTCGGGATCTCGCAGATGCACGTGTCCCGGCTGCTCTCCCGGACCCTCGCCCGGCTGCGCCGCGGTCTGACTCTGGAGGAATGACCTCCACGGGCTCCCCCGAACCGCCAAAATGGCCCCGGAAAGGGCCCGTTCACGGTCGACCGACCCGGAACGGGCCCCTTTCGTACCACCACGTACGACCACCACGTACGACCGCGCGGCCGGCCCCTCGTCGGGCCAACCGCGCGGCCGGAAGGCCTTGTTGACGGGCCGTCCGGATTGGGCCACATTGAGCCCGGGGATTCAGGGGGGAATCACATGGTTTCTGCGTACGCGGAACTGGAAGGGCGGATGCGCGACCGGCTCGGGGGCAGGGAGTGCCTCTACGTGCCGTCGTGCCGCTTCGGTCTGTATCTCGCGCTGCGCCACTGGTGCGAGCCCGGCGGCCGGGTGCTGATGTCACCGGTCAACGACGACGTCATCTTCTTCGTCGTGCTCGCCGCCGGACTCCGCCCGGTGCAGGCGCCGCTCGACCCCCGGGACGGGTCGATCGACACGGCGGCCGTCCCCGAGTCCGTCTGGCGCGGCCTGTCCGCGGTCCTCACGACCAATCTGTACGGGAACCCCGACCCGGCACCGGAGCTGCGGGGCCACTGCGACCGGCTCGGCATCCCGCTGATCGAGGACGCCGCCCACGCGATCGGCTCCACGGTCGGCGGGCGCCCGGTCGGCACGTACGGCGAGGCCTCCGTCTTCAGCCTCTCGAAGCACACCGGCGCCAAGACCGGCGGCTTCGTCGCCCTCGCCGACCCGGCACTGCGCGAGGAACTCGCCGCCGCCCGCGACGCGTTGCTCCACCCGACGCGTGCGATCGGCGAACTCGCCTACCTGGCACGGCCGTACGCGGAGGCCGCCCTGCGCGGGACGCGCCTCGTCGGGCCCGCGCGCGCGGCGGTGCGACTGCTCGGGAAGGAGGAGCGCGAGGAGATCCGGATGCCGCTGCGCGCCGACGAGCTGCGGCGGGCCCTGCCGGCCGCGCCCTCGCTCACCCCCTTCCACTCCTGGGTCCGGGTCGACATGCACGACTACCGGCTCCGGCCGGGCCCGGGGCGGCTGCGCCGCACCACCCGCCGGCTGGCCCGGCTCGACGACGTCCTCGCCTCCCACCGCACGGGCACGGCCCGGCTCCTGGCCAGCGAGTACGGCCCGCCGTCGGCCGCGGACGAGCCGCCCCAGCCGCTGTTCCGGGTGCCGCTGCTCGTCGAGGACCGGGACGCGGCGATCGCCGCCCTCGCCCGGCACCGGATCACGACCGGCTACATCTACGACCCGCCGCTCGACACCTACGCGGGCGAGGCGTTCACCGACCTCTCCCCCGCGCCGGAGGCCGCCGCCCGGTTCGCCCGGCACGCCCTGCCGGTGGACCCGCGCCGCGCGGACGAGGTCCTGGGCGTGCTGCGCGCGGCCGGGACCCGCCCCGCCCGCCTGTCGGAGGCCCCCGGCGGCGCCCGGTGACCGACACCGTACGACTGCGGGAGACGGACGACCCTGCGGCCGGGAAGCCCCCGGCCGCTGCCGCCGTGCCGGAACCCGCCGGAAGGACGGGTGGCGAGAGCCACCCGGAGAGCAAGAGCCACGCGGACCACTCCGGCGACTCCGACCACGCCAGCGACTCCGGCGAGAACTCCATGTTCCGCAACGCCTACGCGCTGATGCTCTCCACCGGCGTCTCCGCCGCCCTCGGCCTCGGCTTCTGGCTGGTCGCGGCCCGCTACTACACGGAGGAGGCGGTCGGCCAGGGCTCCGCCGCCATCGCCGCCCAGCGGATGCTCGCCTCCCTGACGGCGACGACGCTGACCGGCGCGGTCGTCCGGTACGTGCCCCGGGCGGGCCGGGCCACCGGGCCGCTCGTCGTCCGCCTGTACCTGGTCAGCACGGCCGTCGTGGGCGTCGCCTGCGGCGTCTTCCTGCTCACCCTGGACTGGTGGGGACCCTCGTACGCCCCGCTCGGCACCGTGTCCGCCGGGATCTTCTTCACCGCCGCCAGCATCGGCTGGGCCCTGCTCACCCTCCAGGACGCGGTCCTCACCGGGCTCAGACGGGCCGTCTGGGTGCCCGTCGGCAACGCCGTCTTCTCGCTCGGCAAGCTCGTCCTTCTCGTCGTCCTCGCCGTCGGCCTGCCGGTGCTCGGCGTCTTCGTCTCCTGGGCCGCGGCCATCGTGCTGTCCGTGGTGCCGCTCGGCTGGCTCGTCTTCCGGCACCTGATCCCCCGGCAGGCGCACGCCGACCGGGACCGCGAGCCGCCCTCCCTGCGCGAGATCGGCCGCTTCCTCGCCGGGGACTCCGTCGGCTCGATCTTCAGCCTGCTGATGATCAGCCTGCTGCCGATGATGGTCGCCGTCCGCTTCGACGCCGCCCACAACGCCTTCTTCTACACGGCCTACACCGTCGGCGGCACGATGGAGTTCATGGCCATCAACATGGCCTCCTCGCTCACCGCGCACGCCTCGCACAGCCCCGAGTCCCTCGCCGAGGGGGTCAGGGGCGCGCTGCGCCGCATGGTGCTGCTGCTCGTCCCCGTCGTGCTCGTCCTCGTCGTGCTCGCGCCGGTGCTGCTCACGCCCTTCGGCGAGGAGTACGCCGAGAACGGCACGACCGTGCTGCGGCTGCTCGCCGCCGCCGCGCTGCCCCGGGTCGCCGTCGAGCTGTACATCGGGGTGCTGCGCGTCCAGGGCCGTACGGGCATGCTCGCCGCGCTCCAGGGCGTGATGTGCGTCCTGGTGCTCGGCAGCGCGGTCTTCCTCCTCGGGCCCTTCGGCATCGCCGGCGCGGGGTACGCCGTCCTCGGCTCCATGATCCTGGTGGCGGTGGCGTCCGTGCCGGGCCTGCGGGCCACCCTCAAGGGCCGGGAGCCGGCCGAGGGCGCCCGGGCCGCCGCGCGGGTGAAGGAGCGCGCGGAGGACGGGTACGGCACGAACTGGGCGCGGGAGAGCGCCTATCTGCGCGGGACGCACGACTCGGTGACGCCCGCGTTCGGGATCCCCGTGTACGTGCCCCGGCAGCGCGCCGACGAGCCGGCGGGCCGCTCGGCGCGGCCGGGGCCGGACGCGCGGGCGGCGCGGGCACGGGAGGCGGACCGGGCCTCCGCGGTGGAGCGCGCGGCGATCGGGCTCTGGCTGCTCCTCGGCCTCTCCGCCGGGCTCTTCTGGTTCCCGCTCGTGGGCTCCGGCGTGCTCGACGTGGAGCGGCTCTCCGGGACCGGCCTGCTGACCGCGCTCCCGCCCGTCACGCTCCTCGCGGGGCTGCTGCTCGTCGCCCTCCAGGGCGCCGCCGTCGGTCTCCGTGTCTTCCGCCCGGCGTTCGCCGGAACGGTCCTGCTCGCCACCTTCCTCGCCCTGCACACCGCCCCGCCCCTGCTGGGCCTGCGGCCCGCGGCGGCCGGCGGCCCGGGCGCGGATCTCCTCGGCGAGGCCGCGGGACCGGCGGCGGTGGCGACCCCGATCGTGCTCCAGGCGCTGTGTCTGCTGCTCGCGGCCCTGCTGCTGCGGGTGCTCGGCGTGGGCGAGCGGGTCACGGCGGGCGCGGTGTGGGTGCTCGTCTGGGCCGGGTGGGCGGGGCAGCAGGCCTTCGCCGCCGCCCCGCTCCCGCTCTTCCTCGGCCTGGCCGGGGCCACGATGGCGGTCTGCGCCTTCCGCGGCCTGGCGGCCGGCCGCCGCTGACCCCCGCCGGGGGTCAGCGGCGCGGCAGGGGCTGTGTGAAGTAGGGGTCCTGCCCGGCGATCCGGTAGCCGTCGAGCCCGGGACCGGAGTCGACGGTGAGGTCGCAGCCGGGCCCGGGGACGGCACGGTTCCAGTGCACGTACGCCTTCGCCTCCGGCAGCGTCGGCGCCACCTTCGGGATGGCGGTGTACCAGTCGCGCTGCCGCTCGGGCCGCTTCGGGTCGGGGGCGGTGGAGAACTCGGAGAGCATGACGGGCTTGTCGGCGGAGACGTTCTTCCGGAGCCAGTCGTAGCTGGGGCGCTGGCTCTTGTCGAAGTCGAGCCACTTCGTTGTTCCGTGGCACAGGTAGTAGTTGTACTGGTCCATGCCGATCCAGTCGACGTAGTCGTCGCCGGGGTAGAGCTGCTTCATCGCCGTCGCGCTGCCCAGGTAGCCGGAGACCGTCCACACCCAGACCACGTTGTCCGCCCCGAGCTTCCTGAACCGGTCGTGGAGGTGGCGGTAGGCGGCGACGTACTCGGCGGGTGTACCCGCTCCCTCCTTGATCCGGGCGTCCGCCTCCTGGTCGAAGGAGAGGAAGACCCGCTTGCCGTAGGCCTTGATGCGGCGGATCTGCGGGTCGAGGATCTCGGTGTCGTACTGCCCGGAGGCGAGGTTCTTCCAGCCGAGCTGGGTCTCGGTGTATCCGGCGTGGTGCGGTTCCTTCCACACCGTGGACTCCCAGGCGAGCATCAGCAGCCGGTCGCGGCCGAGGACCTGCTCGTCGGGGGTGAGGAGGGTTCCGTCGAGCTCGTTGCCCGACATGTCGTGGTAGGTGTAGACGAGATCGAGGCGCCGGCCGATCTTCTCCTCGAAGGCGCGCACCGGCCGGACGAGCGAACTGTCGTCGTCGTACGGGATGTACGCGCCCCACCAGGCCCCGCAGGGGGCGACGAGGCGGGCATCGGAGGCGCACCGGTCGTCCCCCTCGGCGACCGTCGCCCACACCCCGATGCCGGCGGTCAGCGCGCCGACGGCGGCGAGCGCCACCGCGAGCCGCCCGACGGCCCCTCCCCTGGCGTGCTCCCCGCTCATCGGCCCCCACCGGGCCCTCGTTTGCGGAACCGGAAGGATCCGGCGCCCTCGGGTTCGACCGCGCCACGGGTGGCGGCGGGCAGTGGCAGGCCCGGCAGGAAGGCGACGGCGGTGGAGAAGGCGGCGAGCGGAACGAGGAAGGCGGTCACGGAGAACCCTTCGACGAGGAAGAGGAAGGTGGCGGCGAGCGAGGCGAGGGAGAGGCTGATCGGTGCGGCCAGCGCGAAGGCCTCCAGGCGAGCGCCGGGCCGCAGTCCCTGCCGCTGGGGATGGAGCAGCGCGAGGCCGGGCCCGAGGCAGACGAAGAGCAGCACGGGCAGCCAGCGCAAGGGCGAGCCGCCCGGCAGCAGGGTCGCCGCGAAGGCCACCCATCCGGAGACCGCGACGACTCCTCTGATCCGGTTCTGGGTCATGTTCACGAGGCACCGCCTGAGGTGGCCGAGGTTTCGGTGGAAGCCGGGGTGTACACGAGGACGATCCCGTACGGGTGTTCCTCGACGGTTCTGAAGAGCGGGGACGCCTTCAGTCGGTCGCGCAGGACCGCGAAGCCCCCCGGCGGCAGCAGGCCCTCACCCGCCGTGTAGATGTCCTGGGTGCGGGTGAGGACGACCCGGGCCTTCGCACCGGGCGGAATCCCCTCCGCGAGGTAGCGGGCGGGATCGGCGAGCATCTTCTCGTTCTCCGGCAGCTCCTGCTCGGCGAAGAACCAGTGCTCGACCTCGTCGTAGCGGTGCAGGGCCTGCGGGAAGGAACCGGCCGTGGCGAGGAGCAGGCCCCCCTCGGGCAGCTGGTCGATGGCCCGGGTGACCAGCTGCGTCTCGGCGGGCGGTGTGTAGTACATCGCCTCCTTGCCGTAGTACGCGGGGAGGAACCCGGCTGTCAGGACGACGAGGGAGAAGGGCAGCGCGATGGCCGCGGTGCGGCGCAGGGCGCGACCGCCACGGCTCCGGTGGGCGCCCGCGGTGGCGGGCACCAGCGCCGCCGCGGCGAAGAAGGCGGCTCCGGGCAGTCCGAACAGATAGACACGGAAGAGCATTTCGCCGCCGTAGTCGTTGACCGCGAAGAGCGGGACCGGGGCGATCGAGACGAGCAGCAGTGGCAGCGCGCTGCGCGTCAGCCGACGGCGGCCGAACACGGCGATCCCCGCGAGCACGACGACGAAGAGGGCCATCGCGATGCCGGCCCGGCCCGCCAGTTCGGGTCCGGGTCCGGTGAGCTGGCCGGCGTATCCGGCACGGGAGTTCTCGGTGAGCCGGCCGATCGAGTCGCGCAGCGTGCCGAGCGTCTCCAGGAACAGCGGCCGGCCCATGGTGAGGTTCCAGGTCAGCATCAGCAGCCCGGCGACGACCAGCAGACCGTAGTTGCGGTAGCGGCGGGTGAGAGCGAGAACGAACAGCGCGGCGCAGAGCATGATCGGTGTGAGCTGGTGGACGGCGTTGATCGCGAAGATCACCGGGGAGATGATCACCACGCAGATCGCTCGCTGGCGCAGGTCCGTGGGTGGCGGCACGGCGGTCGCGGCCGGGTCGAGATACGCCCGGTCGCGCAGCCTTCCCGCCGAGCCGGGCCGTACGAAGTGCCGCAGCACTACGGCGAGTACGGTCAGGTGGAGGATGTACGCGAGGCCCTGCGGCGCCAGATAGTCCTGGCCGACCCAGTTGGCGAGCTGGAAGATCCAGACGGCGGTCCACACCAGCCGCCAGTCCTCGGCGAAGGTGCGGTAGATCAGCACGAGCACGGGCAGGGCGATCAGGCCGAGGACGATGGGCGCCCAGTTGAGATAGTCGGTGGCACCCTCGACGCCGAAGGCGCGGACGAGCGCCGCGTTCAGCGTGAAGAAGCCCGGCCACTGGTCATAGGCGGACATGTTCCCGGACAGAGCGGCGCTCGGGCGCAGTTCGCCGACGCCGAGAATGGTGTCGACGACGGCGTCGTGCTTGGAGGCCCAGGGGTAGCGCACGGAGTCGTACAGCACGGCGGGAGGTGCTTTGAGTGCGACGAGCAGCGCGACGCAGTAGGCGAGGGGCCAGCCGGGCGAGGTCCCGGCGCGCCGCAGCGCCATCAGGAATCCGGCGGTGAGCACGAGCAGGGCGGCATAGAACGCGGCGGGCAGCCGGTCCAGGAGGCCGTAGTCGTCCATGGTGCGGAAGTCGATCGCGGGCAGGGCGAGCACCCAGAGGCCGAGGCCGAGCACCAGAAGGGCGGGTGACAGCCAGGCGGGGTCGGGCACGGTGGTGCGGCGCGCCGGCGGCGCGGGGGTGCCTCCGCCGGACCTGGTCTCACGGCCCGAGGCGGCGGGCTGGGCGGGAACGCCCACCTCCCTCGCCGGCGCTGGCCCCTGGTGGTGCTGCTGCACGACGCCTTCTCCCCTACTGTCCCCTTGGTGAAGCAAAGGAACGTCCTTCGGTTGTGTACGCACATTCGATCTGCGGCCTCGGCACCGGAGTTGACGGCCCTGCCGGACCGCTGGGCCCGATCCTTCGGCTGCCGCGGCTCAGCCCGCGAACTCCGGCCCGTTGAGCACGGCGCGGGCCCTGCGGTACATCCGCCAGCCGACCGTGGGCAGCGAGTCCGGGTAGGGCGCGGCCTTCGCGCCGCGGCCCGCCATCCACTGCTCGATGTCGGCGACGGTGTGCCCGCGGCGCAGGATGAGCCGGGCGATGCGGTAGATCTCGTCCTTCTCGGAGCTGAGCGCGTGCCGGACGGCGACCGCCGAGGTGTACCCGGCGGCGGCGACGGCCCGGCGCACGGCGGGGCTGTTGTAGCCGTGCGGGTAGGCGAGGTGCCGGACCTCGCGCCCGAGGACGTCCTCCAGGACCACCTTCGCCTCGCGCAGTTCGCGCCGCAGGAGGCCGGGCGTGAGGGTGTCGAGCTGCGGGTGGGTGACGGTGTGGGCGCCGACCTCCATCCCGTACTGCTCCAGGCGCGGGGCCTGGGAGAGGGTCATCATCGGCGCGGGCGGGAGGAGGCAGGGCCGGCCGGGGGTGATGGCCCCGGTGGTGAGGTACGCGGTGGACGGCAGCTCGCGGGCGGCGAGCGCCTCGGCCGTCGGCCCGACGAGGTCGGCGAAGCCGTCGTCGAAGGTGAGGACGACGGGGCGGGGCGGCAGCGGGGCGCCGGCGGCGAAGTGCGCGGCGAGGGCGCCGACGGTGATCGCGGTGCGTCCGCTGGCGACGATCGCGTCGAGCTGGGAGGCGAACTCCTTGGGCGAGACGGTGAATTCGGCGATCCAGGCCGGGGGGTCGTCCATCACCGCGTGGTAGAGGAGGACGGGTATGCGGGTGTGGAGGGGTGCGCACGTCATCGGGCCGCCGCCTTCCGTGAACCGGCCTGCACACGGGCCTTCGCCCGGGCCTTCGCGTAGCCGATCGGGCCGTAGAGCATGCCGCGGCGCTCCAGTCGGGACAGGCTGCGGGGCCAGGGGTGGTGCTGGGTGCCGTGCTCGCCGGGGACTCCGCCTTCGGCGGCCTCCCCCCGCTGGGCGGTCATCGTCCGCGCGTACGCGAGGCCGCGCGGCAGCCGGGACAGCAGCGCGGGGAGTGTGCGGGGGCGGCGGACCAGGGTCGCGGTGAGGTACGCGGTGAGGCCGGCGCCGTAGCCGTACGCCTGGTTCCGCAGGTCCTGCCAGGTCTCGCGGTGGTGGTGCCAGACGAGCGCCTCGGGCGTGTAGCGGAGCCGGAATCCGGCGGAGAGGACGGCGACGAAGGCGTACAGGTCGTCGCCGCCCTTGGCCGGGGTCCCGGTGCCGGTCGCGGGGTCGAAGCCGCCGGCCTTCTTCAGTGCGCCCGCCCGGAAGGCCATGTTGGCGCCCGAGCCGAAGCTGCCCGCCGTGAACGGGAAGAGCGGCTCGTCGGCGGGTGGTTCGGCCGGGTCGTACAGGCGGGGAGCGAAGCCCTTGGCGAAGCCGCCGTGCGATTCGAGGAGGACCTGGGCGGGGGTGCTCAGCCGGGCGGGCAGGATCAGGCCGGTGACGCAGCCGAGGCCGGGGTCGGCGGCGAAGGGCTCGGTGAGGGCGCTCAGCCAGTGCGGGTCGGCGATCACGTCGTCGTCGGTGAAGGCGAGGACCTCGCCGTCGGCGGCCGCGGCGCCGGTGTTGTGGGCGACGGCGAGTCCGGGGGTGTCCTCACGGACGTACCGGACGCGGTCGGCGTACTTCCCCGTGACGAGGTCGTGGGTGTCGGTGGTACGGGGCGCGTTGTCGACGACGATCAGCTCGTGGTCGGGGTGGTCCTGGGCGAGCAGCGAGTCGAGGGCGCGGGCGAGCTGCTCGGGGCGCTCGCGGGTGGCGACGACGACGGAGGTACGGGGCGGGGTGAGCCCCTTGCGGGCCCGGGCGAGGAGGTCGGGCCGGGTCAACGGCCGGGCGGCGGCGAGGCGTTCGGCCTCGGTGCGGGGCCCGGCCGACGCGAGCCGCTCGCGGGCGAGGGCGGCGAGCACCTCGGCGGGGTCGTCGCCTTCCGCGACCGCGCCGAGGACGGTGGCGGCGGGGCGCCCGTCGACCCGTACGAGCGCGTAGACGTCACCGGGTACGAGCGCAGGCCCGCCGGGCGCGGGCCGGAGCGCCAGGACGGGCCCGTCGGGCGCGGCGAGATCGAGCTCGGCGACGGAGAGGGAGGTGGAGCGGGAGAGAGCGTGGGGTGGTGGGCTGCTCAACGGGGATCCCCCAGGGAGGTACGGCGGCGGGAAGGGCTCGGCGACGGGGAAGGCGGTGGGTGGGGGTGGGGGTGACCGGCAGGCCGGGGCTAGCGGTTCCCCCGCAGCCGGGCGACCTCGTTGAGCGCGGTCCGCGCCCGGGCCGCGAGGGCGGGACGGCTGCGGACGAAGCTGTGCGCACGGCGGGCGGGCTCGCGCCCCAGCCAGTGCAGGGCGGCCCGCGCGCCCGGGACGAAGACGGCGCCCTCGCTCACTGTCAGCTCCCCCGTCTTCAGCGCGTCCTTGTACTCGGCGTCGCCGCGCCCCAGGTCGAGCATCCCGATCCCGGCGGCGGCCGCTGCCTCGGCCATCCGCAGATGGAGGACGAGGCCGGGCGAGTACTTCGCGAACTCGGGGTCGTAGGAGGGGAACCAGCAGGAGAGCACGGTCGAGGACCGCAGCCCGAAGTGGGCGGCGATGGGCCGGTCCCCCACGTACAGCACGGACAGGACGCCGGAGCAGCCGGGCGTGCGCTGCTCGTGGAGGCGGCGGACGAGGGTGTTGATCCACTCCTTGGCGAAGCGGTCGCCGCGCCCGGTCCTGCGGTACTGGGCGGACTTCCACTCCATGAGGGTGCGCAGGGCGGCCGGGTCGCGTTCGTCGAAGACGAAGCGCACCTCGCCGTCGGCCTGGCGGCCGAGCTTGCGTTCCTTGGCGAGGGTGGTCCGGAGGAACTTGGGCGACTGGACGCGCAGCAGCGCCTCGTAGGCCGCGTACCCCTCGCCGACGTCGATCACGGGCGAGGCGAAGGACTCGGCGGCGGCGCCCTCGAAGACGGGCTGGCCGTCCTCCAGGTTGTCGAACTCCCACATCGCGATGCCGCAGGCGCGCAGGACCGCGCGCGAGGCCGGGCGCAGTCCGGGCCGCAGGACGGCGCCGTGGCTGTCGGAGACGCCGAAGCCGATGGGCCGCCCCTGCCCCAACGGCCCCTTCTCGTACGGGAAGAAGCCGACCGGCTCGTCCCCCTCCCACCACACGGCGACCCGTGAGCGGGGTCGCACGGCGGCGACCGTCTGGGTGAACTCCGGTTCCATGAAGGGGTTCGCGGGCGCTCCGGACTTGGCCCGCAGCTGCCGCCATGCCTCGATCTCGCGCTCGCTCAGCTCCCCGGGCCTCACGATCCGCACACGAAAAGCACTCATCCCGCCGACCCCCCGGTCTACCCCCTGAGTACTGCCTGGACAGGACGGTACCGGTCCGAACCCCTCCCCGGCAGGCATACTCGTCCATTCCGTGGCCACGCTGCGAAGCGGCGGTCACGCGGGGGCGGAGCGGGACAAGAGACGGATGGGGCAGGGAAGTTGAAGATCATCGGGCAGGGCAGGACCGCGGACGTCTACGCGCTGGACGGGGAGCGGGTCCTGCGGCGGTACCGGGACGGGGACGACGCGACCCGGGAGGCGCGGGTGATGACACGGCTGGCCGGGCACGGCTATCCGGTTCCGGCGGTACTGGACGCCGAGGGGCCCGACCTGGTGATGGAGCGGCTGACCGGGCCGTCGCTCCTGGACGCGCTCCTGGACGGTTCGTACGAGCCGGAACCGGCGGGCGAACTCCTCGCGGAACTCCTCGCCCGCCTGCACGCCCTGCCGGACACCCGTCTCGCACACCTGGACCTGCACCCGGGGAACGTGGTCCTGACGGCGGCCCGTGGCCCGGTCGTCATCGACTGGCAGACGGCGGAGGAGGCCCCGCCGGGCCTGGACTGCGCCATGTCGGCGCTGATCCTCGCGGAGGTGGCGGTCTCCCCCGCCCCGTACGCCCCAGGAGCGCACGCGGGCCTCGCCGCCCTCCTCACGGCGGTCCGCACCCCGCTCCTCCCCCACCTCCCGGCAGCCCGCGCCCGCCGCGCGGCGGACCCGAACCTGACGGCGGGGGAGATCGCCGCACTGGCCGGCGCAGAGGAGTTGGTACGAGCCCTGGCGGGCTGAGCCCTCGCGTCGCCGCGGAACGACCGCCGTCTCGCATACCGGTCGCCGGTACGCGCCAATGATTGGCCGAAACGGCGACGCCCCCGTCTGAGTATCCGCCCCCCGCCACCCCCGCGTACCCCACCGGAGAGCCCGGACCGCACCCGACTTCGGCGAACACGCCGCACAGGTAGGGCAGTTGGCCCCCGCACACCCCGTGACGTCGCCGAACGCCCGCTCCGGAGCGGGCCACGAGCACCTCTGCCGGCGAGCGCGGAATTCGGGCGCGCATCATGTCGGCAGCCCGGGTGGCACGCATGAGTACGCGTACTCATTCGGGTCTGAGGCATGCGGCTCGCCCACCAGAAGGGGAGTAGTTGATTCCGGTCGTGGATTCCTTGCGTGGTTGTGAAGGCGCACCTAGGGTCCGGGACCGTCGATCACCACGGGTCGACATTGATGAATGGGAACACCTTGCGAAGAATCGCGTTACCCGTCATTGCCGCCGTGTCCGTCGCCCTGCTGCTCCCGCAGCAGTCCTCGGCAGCGATCCAGGTCTCGGCCCCGGCCACGGAAGTGCCGGAGCAGCCTGCCGCCGCCGGCGAGATCGGCCCCATCGGCCCGGGCACGTACGAGTCGGCACCCGACCAGTACCGGATCATCGAGAACGACGTGCCGAGCGGCCTGATGACCCGCAGCCACCTCGTCACGGGCGAAGGCGCCGGTGCGGCGCAGGCCCTGGACGCGCCTGCGAACCGCCCTGACCTCGGAGTGTTCGGGCCGAGCTGGACGGCCGAGTTCCTCGGCGGCCAGCTCAACCGCGAGCTGACCCACGGATCCGGCGCCATCACGACGACCGACCTCGGGGTCGACGAGTCCGTGCGCTACGGCCTGACGTGGTCCATGGACCGCCCCGACGGCGGCAGCCTCAGCACGTACACCGCCCCGGACGGCTCCACGCTGGTGGAGAGCAGCATCTGGGACGATGCGGCCGGCGAACTGCGCACCACCATCACCGAGACCGCCAACATCGACCTGGCGACGGCGCCCGAGGGCGACGACGTGCCGGTGAACGCGCTCGGCGAGCCGATCCCCGCCGCCGACCTGAAGCCGACGCTGGTCTGGAAGCAGGTGAACGGCTCCGGCAGCACCTGGCGGGTCACCAGCGTCGGCACCGAGGCGTTCGGGAAGTCCACGGCCGAGTACGACGCCCAGGGCCGCGTGCGACAGGTCGACGAGCCCGCGCGGGGCGACTACGAGGCACAGTCGGTGCGGGTCACCTACGCGTCCGCCACCACCGCCGCCGGCAGCACGCTGGGCGACGTGGCCGGTCAGGTCAAGGAGATCACCACCTCCTCCGGGGCCACCGTGCAGACCCAGGCCCGCTACGCCTACGACCACACCGGTCTGCTCCGTCGCGTGACCAACCCGGCCGCCGACGTCGAGCTGAACACCTACGCCTACGACGCCAACGAGCGCCTGTCGGTGGCCACCACCGACGAGGGCGCCCGCTGGGAGCTGACCTACGCCGGTGAGACGGCCGCTCCGCAGGCGACCGAGACCACCGGCACGCTGCCCGAGCCGGGCGGCGAGGCCCCCGGTGCGCCGAGCCAGAACGAACCCGAGGGCCAGGCCCCGGCGGCGGAGGACTTCCTCGGCTCCGAGATCGAGGACCCGTTCGCCTACCCCGCCAACTGCAACACGTCGGGCTCGTGGATGTACTACTCCGGCTCCGGCTGCTCCACGAAGGTCGCGCACTACGGGTGGAAGAACCCGTCCTGGAAGACCACGAAGGCCGGATGGAAGGTGCGTGGCATCGACCACGACCACTGCACCACCTCTCCGGACAAGCCGGGCGGCTACGACTTCCGGCCGGCGTGCGACTCGCACGACTACGGCTACGGAACGGTCGGCAACGCCTACAAGGGTTACCGCTACTACCTGGACAAGAACAAGGGCCTTCAGGTCGACGCCACGTTCTGGAACCAGACGTACAACGGCGTGTGCCGTGGCTACTTCTGGAAGGGCGCCTGCCGCCTCGCGGCGAACGTGTACCTCGGTGCCGTGATGGTGGTCGGCCGCGTCAAGAGCGGCGCCAACGCCACCTGATCCGGCCCCTCCTCCGGACCGTGTGAGCACCCGGTGGCGGTCGGCGGGATTCCGCCGACCGCCCCCTCTTTCTCCTTGTTCTCCTTCTTCTTCTCTTTCTTCTTCCTGGAGTCATACGTGAAGAGACCCGTCTGGGGCGTGCTGGCGGCCGCCACGGCAGCGATGCTGATCACCGCGCTGCCCACGCCCGCCGGCGCCGCCCCGGTGAGCGCCGCAACTTCCGCCACGGAGTCGGATCCCGTCCCGCCTGCTCTGCTCGACCAGGCCCAGTCCGACGGCACCGTGCGCGTCAACGTCGTCACCGACCGGCGCGTGGACCTCGCCTCCGCCGCCGAGGCCGGCGAAACCCTCGTCACCTTCGACACCCTGCCGATGGTGACCCTGCGCGTCGACAGCGCAGGTCTCCAGGAGTTGAGCGCCACGCCCGGCGTCGTCAGCGTCACCGAAGACGTCGCCGTCCCGCCCTCTCTCGACGAGTCCACCGTCACGATAGGCAGCGACAAGACCGCCTCGGCGGGCAGGACCGGCGTCGGGAGTGCGGTCGCCATCCTCGATACCGGCGTCGACGTCGACCATCCGTTCCTCTCGGGCCGCGTCACGACCGAGGCGTGCTTCTCCGTCAACGAGCCGAGCACCTCCACCACCAGCCTGTGCCCCAACGGCGAGATCCAGCAGGAGGGCCCCGGCAGCGCCGACACCTCGGCCGGACCGTGCGCCGCGCTCGGCGCCGCCTGCTCGCACGGAACTCACGTCGCCGGGATCGCCGCCGGTGACGGAACGGGCGTCAGCGGTGCACCGGCGCGCGGTGTCGCCCCGGGCGCCGACATCATCGCCATCCAGGTGTTCTCCAAGGTCAACTCCGCGGCCCTCTGCGGCCCCGGCAACACCCCGTGCCTGCTCGCCTACACCAGCTCGACGGCCAAGGCACTGGAGAAGGTCCTCGCGCTGAGGAAGGCGGGAACCGACGTCATCGCCGCCAACCTGAGCCTGGGCGGCGGGCGCTGGGCGGCCGCATGCCCCGACGACCCCCGCCGCAAGGCCATCGAGGACCTGCTCGCCGCGAACGTCGCCACGGTCGTCGCGGCCGGCAACAACGGCTACACCGACGCGGTCAGCGCCCCCGGCTGCATATCCTCCGCCGTCACGGTGGGCTCCACCACCGACGACGACCAGCTGTCCACGTTCACCAACCGCGGCGCGCTGCTCGACCTGCTCGCACCCGGTACCGCCATCGTCTCCTCGGTTCCCGGCGGCGGATTCGCGTCGAAGAGCGGCACGTCCATGGCCGCACCCCACGTCACCGGCGCCCTCGCCGTCCTCCGCCAGTCCTTCCCCGAGAAGCCCGTCACCGAGCTGGAGGCGATGCTGAAGAACTCGGGCGGAGATGTCACCTACACGGGCGCCGTCACACCTCGGATCCAGCTCGACGCGGCGGCCCTCGGCACCGGCGGCGGGGGAGGCACCGACCCCGACCCGGAGCTGGTCGAGTGGTACGACTGGACGGAGGTCGCCATTCCCGGCACCGGGACCGCCGAGTCGGCGATCGAGGTCAACCAGGACCGGCCCGCACCGTCCAGACTCCAGGTGTACGCCGACGTCCACCGCGCGGGAACGGGTGACCTGGCGCTCGATCTCGTCGCCCCGGACGGCTCCGCGTACCCGCTGCGGCGGGTCTACCAGCCCGACACGCTCACAGAGATCCACCAGCTGTTCGAGGTGGATGCGAGCGCCGAGCAGGCGAAGGGCACCTGGAAGCTCCGTGCCACCTCGGCCGGTTCGAGCGGCTGGATCAGCGGCTGGGACCTGCGCTTCCCCTGGTTCGACAACTGGACCGAGACGGCGATCCCCGACAACGCCACCGTCGAGTCGTCGGTCGTCGTCGGCAGCGCGCTCTCCGGCAACGCCCCGACGGCGGTCCGCGTCTACGTCGACATCTGGCACGACTGGCGCGGGGACGTGAAGCTGGACCTGGTCGCTCCGGACGGCCGGGTGTACCCGCTGCGAGCCGCGGCCCCCAAGGAAAGCGGCAACGTCATCAGCGAGACCTACGTGGTGGACGCGAGCGCCTCACCCGCGAAGGGCACCTGGAAGCTGCGCGCCCAGGACGTCGCGCAGGGAGACACGGGGCTGATCAGCGGCTGGATGCTGACGCTCTGACGGCACCCCGCCCTCGGTGTCCCGGTCCGTCCCCAGCGACGGCCCGGGACATCGGCTACGGCTTCCGCTTCACCTCGGTGATCCGCACGTCCTCCGTCTCGGGGACCCCGAACGGTTCGGCGAGAACCTGGTCGGGGGTGCCGGTGATCTCCAGGACCAGGTGGCCGCCCATGAAGCGGAGGTCGATCCGGGCCCGGGGCGAGCCGCCCTGGTCCGGCATCCGGTGGATGCGGGACGGCGGGTAGTCCAGGCTCGTCAGCTTCTTCTGCAGCGCCGGGTAGTCGGCCGGGGCCGCGCCGTCGAATGCCGTGCGGACGCGCTCGGCGTGCGCGTCACCGGTGCACTTCTCGACGTCGGTCAGCGGGACTTCCTCGACCGGACCGGACGTGGTGGGGGCCGGCTTCGGGGCGGGCGGCGGCTCGGGGGCGTCCACGGGGACCGAGAGGTCCCCGGGCTCCTCCGGCATCGGCTGACCCGGCTGGTTCTGCGGCGGGACCGACTCCTCCGGACCCGGGGAGGGCGGCTCGGGCAGCCCACCGGGCACACAACCGTCCAGGACGCGGGAGAACAGGGCCAGGAAGCGCAACTCCGGGTCGGGGTGCGCCGCCAGGTCGTCCGAGGGGAGGGACCGTGTCGGAGTCGGCGTCGCGGCAGGCTTCGGCTTCGCCGAGGCGCCGACGGCCGCCGCGGACACCTTGGCGGGCGGCTTGCCGGTGGCGTCCGCCGTGCCGCAGGCGGTCAGGGCCATGCTGCCGAGTGCGGCGGCCAGGACGATCTTCGCGAGGCGGTTCGGAGTTCTCATGCAGGAATCATGCGAGCGGCAGCGGGCCGCCCACATGAGTACCGGTACTCAACGGTACGCGCGAGACAACCCACCGCCACTGCGTCGTTGTGACGCCTCGTCATGCGTGTCAGACCGTGCGGACGCCCTTCCGCCAGACCTCCGCCACCAGCGGTACGCCCGGGCGGTACGCCAGGTGGACGTGGGAGGGGGCGTCGAGGACGGTGAGATCGGCGCGGGAGCCGACCGTCAGGCGGCCGACGTCCGTGCGGCGGAGGGCCGCCGCGCCGCCCGCCGTGGCGGACCAGACGGCCTCGTCGGGGGTCATGCCCATGTCCCGTACTGCCAGGGCGATGCAGAAGGGGACGGAGGACGTGAAGGACGAGCCCGGGTTGCAGTCCGTGGAGAGGGCCACGGTCACGCCCGCGTCCAGGAGGCGGCGGGCGTTCGGCCACTGGGCGCGGGTGGAGAACTCGGCGCCGGGGAGGAGGGTGGCCACCGTGTTCCCGGAGGCCAGGGCGTCGACGTCGGCGTCGGTGAGGTGGGTGCAGTGGTCGGCGCTCGCCGCGTCCAGCTCCACCGCCAGCTGCACGCCGGGGCCGTACGTCAGCTGGTTGGCGTGCACCCGGGGGTGCAGGCCCTTCGCCTTGCCGGCGGTGAGGATCGCGCGGGCCTGGTCGCCGTCGAAGGCGCCCTTCTCGCAGAAGACGTCGACCCAGCGGGCATGGGGGGCGCAGGCGTCGAGCATCTCGCCGGTGACGAGCTCGACGTAGGCCGCCGGGTCGTCCGCGTAGTCCGGGGAGACGATGTGCGCGCCGAGGTACGTCACCTCGTCGGTGTGCTCGGCGGCGATCCGCAGGGCGCGGGCCTCGTCCTCGACCGTCAGGCCGTAGCCGGACTTCGTCTCGAAGGTGGTCGTGCCCTGGCGGAGGGCCTCCGCCATGAAGCGGGCCACGTTGGCCGAGAGGGCCTCGTCGCTCGCCGCCCTCGTCGCCGCGACCGTCGTGCGGATGCCGCCCGCCGCGTACGCCTGGCCCGACATACGGGCGTTGAACTCGGCAGTGCGGTCGCCCGCGAAGACGAGGTGCGAGTGGGAGTCGACGAAGCCGGGGATCACGGCCCGGCCGCCGGCGTCGACCCGATTGTCAGTGGCGGGTGTTCTGCTTGATTCACCGACCCAGACGACCCGGTCGCCGTCGATGACGACGGCCGCGTCCTGGATCAGGCCCAGAGGACTGCCATCACCGAGGGAGGGATCGTTCGTGACGAGACTGGCGATGTTGACGATGGCGGTGGCGGTCTTCGCCACGGCGCTGTTCGCGCTCGTGGGGGCGGAGGTCGCCGCCGGGTTGTTCGTCGCCGCGGGGCCGGTGTTCATGATGAGGGGTGTCTCCTTCAGCCGCGCAGGGCGGCGATCGAGTCCGCGAGGGCGCCGGCCACGTCCGGTACGGAGTGGTGGACCCCGTCCCGTACGACGTGACGGCCGGCCACGACCGTGTGACGGACGTCCGCTGCCGACGCGGCGAATACCGCCGTCTCGGCTGCCAGACGCGGTAGCGGTCCCGCTGTCCTGACCGTGTCCAGGGCGATCGTCGTGAAGTCGGCGAGCGCGCCCGCCTCCAGGGTGCCCGCGTCCGCCCAGCCGAGGGCTGCATGGCCGTCGACGGTCGCCGCGCGCAGGAGTGCCGCCGCCGTCCAGTGACCTCGCGTGCGGGTGCGCAGGCGCTCGTTCAGCTCCATGGCCCGCGCCTCCTCCAGGAGGTCGATGACCGCGTGGCTGTCGCTGCCCAGGGAGAGCGGGGAGCCGGCGCGCTGGAGGGCGACCGCGGGGCCGATGCCGTCGGCGAGGTCGCGTTCGGTCGTCGGGCACATGCAGGTGCCGGTGGTCGACGTGCCGAGGAGGGCGATGTCGCCGTCCGTCAGGTGCGTGTTGTGGACGCCGGTGGTGCGGGGCCCGAGGACGCCGTGCTCGGCGAGGAGCTGGGTCGGGGTGAGGCCGTGCGCCGCGAGGCAGGCGTCGTTCTCGGCGGTCTGCTCGGAGAGGTGGACGTGGAGGGGGGCCTCCCTGTCCTGCGCCCAGCGGGCCACCGTCGACAGCTGGTCGGCCGGGACCGCCCGTACGGAGTGGATCGCCGCTCCGATGCGTACGCCGTCCCGCTCCTTGAGCGCCGAGACCCGCTCGGCCCACTTCTCCGCCGTGCCGTCGGTGAAGCGGAGCTGGTGTTTGTCGGGCGCGGCGCCGAAGCCGGAGGAGAGGTAGGCGGTGTCGAGGAGGGTGATGCGGATGCCCGCCTCGGCCGCCGCGGCGATCAGGGCCTCGCCCATCGCGTTGGGGTCGGCGTACGGGGTGCCGCCGGGCGCGTGGTGGAGGTAGTGGAACTCTCCGACGGAGGTGATGCCGGCGAGCGCCATCTCCGCGTACACGGCGCGCGCGAGGGCGAAGTAGCTGTCGGGGGTGAGGCGCTGGGCGACGGTGTACATCACCTCGCGCCAGGTCCAGAAGGTGCCGGAGCCGACCTGGACGGTGCCGCGCAGGGCGCGGTGGAAGGCGTGCGAGTGGGCGTTGGAGAGGCCGGGGATCGTCAGGCCGCGCAGGACGACCGCGCCCGGGGGCGGGGTGTCGACCCCGGTGCGGACGGCGGTGATGCGGCCGTCCGACACGGCCAGGGTCACGCCCGGCTCGACGTTCGTGTCGAGCCAGGCGTGCTCCAGCCAGTACGTGGTCAGCGACACGCCAGGCCCTCCAGTACGTCGGCGAGTGCGAGGACCCCGGACACGCAGTCGTCCTCGGCCGCGAATTCGGCCGGGGAGTGCGAGACGCCGGTGGGGTTCCGTACGAACAGCATGGCGGTCGGGATCGATTCGGAGAGGATTCCGGCGTCGTGTCCCGCGCCCGTGCCGAGGACGGGGACCTTCCCGGTGGACCCGGTCTTCTCGCCCAGGAGGCGGGACAACTCGTCCCGCAGCGTGTGCGAGAAGTCCACGACCGGGGTGAAGGACTCCCGGACGACGGTGAGGTCGATGCCGTGGCGCTCGGCGTAGGCGCGGGCCTCCGCCTCGATGCCCGTGACGACCTTGTCCAGCGCGCCCTGGTCGGCGGCGCGGGCGTCGAGCCAGCCGCGGACGAGGGACGGGATGGCGTTGACGCCGTTCGGCTCGACGGCGATCTTGCCGAAGGTGGCGACGGCGCCCGCGAGTTCGGCCTCGCGGCGGGCGGCGAGGACCGTCTCCGCGTAGGTGAGCATCGGGTCGCGGCGGTCGACGAGCCGGGTGGTGCCGGCGTGGTTGGCCTCGCCGGCGAAGTCGTACCGCCAGCGGCCGTGCGGCCAGATCGCGGAGGCGAGGCCGACGGAGTCCCCGGACAGGTCCAGGGCACGGCCCTGCTCGACGTGCAGTTCGACGAAGGCGCCGATGCGGGCGAGCCGCTCGGGGTCCGGACCGATCCCCGAAGGGTCGTACCCCGCCGCCTCCATCGCCTGCGGGAGGCTGATCCCGTCGGCGTCGCGGAGCTCGTACGCCTGCTCCTTCGTCAGCCGGCCCGCGGTGAGGCGGGAGCCGACGCAGGCGAGGCCGAAGCGGGCGCCCTCCTCGTCACCGAAGTTGACGATGGCGAGCGGCCTCTCGAACACGGCGCCGCGCGCGCGGAGTTCGTCGAGCGCGGCGAAGGCGGAGACGACACCGAGGGGGCCGTCGAAGGCGCCGCCGTCGGGGACGGAGTCCAGGTGGGAGCCGGTGACGACCGCGTCACCGGCCGTCGGGTCGCCGAGCCAGGCCCACTGGTTGCCGTTCCGGTCGGTCTCGACGTCGAGGCGGCGGGCCTCGGCCTGCATCCGGAACCAGAGCCGGCAGTCGGCGTCGGCCGCGGTCCAGGCGTAGCGGCGGTAGCCGCCCGAGGCGTCGCTGCGGCCGATGGGCCGCAGCGAGCGCCACATGGCGTGGAAGGTCTCGCTCACGCGGAGGCCTCGGTGCCGGAGGTCTCCTCGTCGGAGCCCTCGCGCATCGGGACGCGGACGCCCTTCTCGTCGGCGACCCGCTCCGCGATGTCGTAGCCCGCGTCGACGTGGCGGATGACGCCCATGCCCGGGTCGTTGGTGAGCACGCGGCGGATCTTCTCGCCGGCGAGCGGGGTGCCGTCGGCGACCGTGACCTGGCCCGCGTGGATGGAGCGGCCCATGCCGACGCCGCCGCCGTGGTGGAGGGAGACCCAGGAGGCGCCGGAGGCGACGTTGACCATGGCGTTGAGCAGCGGCCAGTCGGCGATGGCGTCGGAGCCGTCGAGCATGGCCTCGGTCTCGCGGTACGGGGAGGCCACCGAGCCGCAGTCGAGGTGGTCGCGGCCGATCGCGAGGGGTGCGGCGAGGGTGCCGTTGCCGACCATGTCGTTGAACATGTCGCCGGCCTTGTCGCGCTCGCCCTGGCCGAGCCAGCAGATGCGCGCCGGGAGGCCCTGGAAGTGGACGCGCTCGCCCGCCATCTTGATCCAGCGGTGGAGGGACTCGTTCTCCGGGAAGAGCTCCAGGATCGCCTTGTCCGTCTTGTGGATGTCGGAGGCCTCGCCGGAGAGGGCGGCCCAGCGGAAGGGGCCCTTGCCCTCACAGAACAGCGGACGGATGTAGGCGGGGACGAAGCCGGGGAAGGCGAAGGCCCGGTCGTAGCCGGCGAGCTGCGCCTCGCCGCGGATCGAGTTGCCGTAGTCGAAGACCTCGGAGCCGGCGTCCATGAAGCCGACCATGGCCTCGACGTGCTTGGCCATGGACTCGCGCGAGCGCTGGGTGAAGCCGGCCGGGTCCTTCGCCGCCGCGTCGGCCATGTCCTCGAAGGCGATGCCGACGGGGAGGTAGGCGAGCGGGTCGTGGGCGGAGGTCTGGTCCGTCACGATGTCGATCGGGGCGCCCTCGGCGAGCATCTGCGGGAGCAGCTCGGCGGCGTTGCCGAGGAGGCCGATGGAGAGCGGGCGGCGGGCGTCGCGCGCCTCGACGGCGAGCTGGAGGGCGTGGGCGAGGTTGTCGGCCTTGACGTCCAGGTAGCGGTGCTCGATGCGGCGCTCGATGGCGCGCGGGTCGACGTCGATGCAGATGGCGACGCCGTCGTTCATCGTCACGGCGAGCGGCTGGGCGCCGCCCATGCCGCCGAGGCCGGCGGTGAGGGTGATCGTGCCGGCGAGGGTGCCGTTGAACTTCTTGGCGGCGACGGCGGCGAAGGTCTCGTAGGTGCCCTGGAGGATGCCCTGGGTGCCGATGTAGATCCAGGAGCCGGCCGTCATCTGGCCGTACATGGTGAGGCCGAGGGCCTCCAGGCGCCGGAACTCCTCCCAGTTCGCCCAGTCGCCGACCAGGTTGGAGTTGGCGATGAGGACGCGCGGCGCCCACTCGTGGGTCTGCATGACGCCGACGGGGCGGCCGGACTGGACGAGCATCGTCTCGTCCTGCTTCAGCGTGCGCAGCGTGCGGACCATGGCGTCGTACGAGCGCCAGTCGCGGGCGGCCTTGCCGGTGCCGCCGTAGACGACGAGCTTGTCGGGGTGCTCGGCGACCTCGGGGTCGAGGTTGTTCTGGAGCATCCGGAGGGCGGCTTCCTGCTGCCATCCCAGGGCGCTCAGTTCCGTACCGCGTGCTGCTCGGACGGGGCGGGGTCCTGACATGGGGGTGCCTCCTCGAATGTCGATCAGATATTCACATCTTGGCGCGCTGAATAGTTGTAGTCAACAGGGCGGCCCTCACCCGTACCGGTGAAGCCATGGACGAGGATGGGCCGCATGGCCTCCTACCGCCGTGATCTCGCCGTCCGAGCCTCCGTCGACCAAGGACTCCTCTCCCCCGCCGAACCCGTCGTCGCGCTCCTCGACACCACCGGCATCCTCGCCTCCGCCGCCGCCCTGACCAGCGCTTTCGCCGCCGTCACCGACACCCGCGTCCTCCACGCCTTCGCCGTCAAGGCCGCCCCGCTCGTCCCCGTCCTGCGCCTCCTCCACGACGCGGGGCTCGGCGTCGAGGTCGCCAGCCCCGGCGAGCTCGCCCTCGCCCGCGCCGCCGGGATCCCGCCCACCCACACCGTGCTCGACTCCCCCGCCAAGACCCCGGCCGAGCTGCGCCAGGCCCTCGCGCTCGGGATCGCCGTCAACGCCGACAACCTCCAGGAGCTGGACCGCCTCGACGCGCTCGTCGCCTCCGCCCCCACCGCCTCGCCCCTCGGACTCCGGGTGAACCCGCAGGTCGGGGCCGGTTCCATCGGTGCGCTCTCGACCGCGACCGCCACCTCCAAATTCGGCGTGGCACTCCGCGACGAGGGCTCCCGCGCGGCCGTCGTCCAGGCCTATCTGGACCGCCCGTGGCTCACCCGGCTGCACACCCACACCGGCTCCCAGGGCGTCCCGCTCGCCCTGATGGCCGAAGGCGTCGGGGAGGCCTACGCCCTCGCCGAGGAGATCAACCACAAGGCGGGCCGGCAGCAGATCGACACCCTCGACATCGGCGGCGGCCTGCCGGTCAACTTCACCTCCGACGAGGAGACACCGACGTACGCCGAGTACGCCCGGCTGCTCGCCGACACCGCGCCCGGACTCCTCGACGGCCGCTACCGGCTCGTCACCGAGTTCGGCCGCTCCCTGCTCGCCAAGCACGGCACGGTCCTCGCCCGGGTCGAGTACACGAAGACCTCCGGGGGCCGCCCGATCGCCGTCACCCACGCGGGCGTCCAGCTCGCCACCCGCACGGTCTACGCCCCCGACTCCTGGCCGCTGCGGATCCTCGCGTACGACGCCGAGGGCCGCCCCCGCGCCGGGGACGTCACCGTCCAGGACGTGGCGGGCCCCGCCTGCTTCGCCGGGGACCTGCTCGCCACCGGCCGGGAGCTGCCGCTGCTGCACCCGGGGGACGTCGTGGCCGTCCCGGACACCGGCGCGTACTGCTTCGCCCACCACTACGCGTACAACAGCCTGCCCCGGCCCGCGATCCACGGCTTCACGGTGGCCGACGACGGGGCGGTGACGTTCTCGACGGTGCGGAAGGCCCAGACGCTCGACGAGATCGTCGCGGAGGCGGGCGGGGCACACGCGAACGCCCTCGTCCGGTAGCGCGGGCGGGCGGCCCGAACACACGGACCGGCCCGCCGGATCGCGCGGGCCGATCGCGCGGGCCGATCGCGCGGACAGGGGGGCGCCCGGTAGCGCGGGCGGGCCTTTCGGGTAGCGCGGGCGCGGCGGCACGGCTTCGATGAGGACATGACTGGAACGGGTACGGACACCACCTCGGTCGTCGTCGAGCGCCGGGTCGCCGCCTCCCCCGGGCGCGTCTGGGAGTCGATCACCGACCTGCGGGACATGCCCCGCGTCCTCTCGGGCGTCCAGAAGGTCGAGGTGCTCACCGAGGGCGGCTTCGGCGTGGGCACGCGCTGGCGCGAGACGCGGAAGATGCTGGGCAAGGAGGCCACGGAGGAGATGACCGTGACCGAGTGCGTGCCGCCCGACCGGTACGTCACGGTCGCCGAGTCGCACGGCATGCACTACGTTTCCGAGATCACCCTCAAGGCCGACGGCGAGGGCGCCACGACCCTGCGGATGGCCTTCTCGGCCCGCCCGGCGGCCGGCCGCACCCCCGGATTCGTCGCCCGTCTGCTCGCCCGCTTCGGCGCGAAGGCCGTCGCCAAGGCGCTCGCGAAGGACCTGTCCGAGATCGCGAACGCGGTCGAGTCCCGCGCCTGACGAGCACGGGCGGTCAATTCCCGCCACCCTCGGGCATGTTCCGATGGAAAATGCCAGAACACCCTCCGCGAGCCGGAACGTTCAGTAACGTCACCGTCACCGCCGTTCGTTCGCGCGCCGTATCGGGAGGGGAATCTGCGTGCCCGGAATCGACGAGTGCCTGCTGGAGGCCATGGCCGTGCCAGGCGCTCGCGGAGCCTCCCTGGTCGACTGGACCAGCGGGCTCGCGCTCGGGACCGCGGGGGACTCACCGGTCGGCGACCACGAGACGACGGCCGCCGAGACGGCCGAACTCGCCCGGTCCGCCGCCGAGTTCGACTCCTTCGTGGCGGAGGGGGACATACCCTCCGACGGCCCGCCCGTCGAGGACCTGATCGTCACCACCCGCGCCGGCTACCACGTCATCCGCTTCGTCGAGACCTCCTTCGACAGCAGCGTCTTCCTCCACCTCTGGCTCGACCGCGACACCGGCAACCTCGCCCTCGCCCGGATCCGGCTCCGCGATCTCGCCGAGAGGCTGGTCCTCGGATGACCGCCGTCGCCACCCCCGTCTCCCCGATGCTGGTCCGGCTCGCCGCCGAGAGAGCCACCGGCGCGCTGCTGCGCGACCACGGCACGCTCTATCTGGTCGACGGCCGCGTCGTGCACGCCGAGAGCCCCGCCGCCCCCGGCGTCGACGTCCTCCTGACCACCGGCGGGCGCCTGCCCCGCGAGGGCTGGGACGAGGCCGTCGACCGGGCCGGCGCCCACCGCGCCGTCGGCCGCTTCCTCGTCGACAGCGGCCGGCTGCACGACGGCGAGCTGGAGATCTGCCACCTCGGCGCCGTCTTCGACGCGGCCTTCTTCGCCCTCTCCCCCACCAGCGGGCCGACCCGCTTCCGGTACGGGGTGGGCCACTGGTTCGGCACGGTGCGGCCGGTCTCCGCCGAGGCCGTCGAGCGCGAGACCGTCCGCCGCCGCGAACTCCTCGACGCCGTCTGGCCGTACGCCACCGTCGACAGCGCCCCGGTCGTGCCGCGCCCCGCCGCCCCCGGCCAGACCGTCGGGGCCCGGCAGCGCGCCCTGCTCGCCGCCGCCGACGGGGAGCGGACCCCGGCGGACCTCGCCCGGCTGCTCGGCCGCCCCGCCTTCCACACACTCCTCGACGTCCGGCGGCTCGCCGCGGCCGGGCTCGTCGAGACCCCGCCGGAGCCGGATCCCCAACCCGACCCCGGCCCCGTACCGCCCCCGCAACCGCTCCTGGCGGCCCCGCAGGTGGCAGACCCCGACATCGCCCTGCTGCGCCGGCTCCGTGACGCCCTGGAGGCACATCTGTGATGAGACGTGCCCTGCGCCTGCGCGCCGAGAGGAGACAGCTCATGACTGCGGAGACAGAGGTCCTCGGTGAGCTCAGACGGCTACGGGCCCGGCTGCCCCAGCTGACCGGAGCCCTCGCGGCCAGCGCCGACGGCCTGGTGCTCGCCCACGACACCGTCGACGGCGAGGCCGAGAGCGTGGCCGCGCTGACCGCGGCGGCGCTCGGCGTCGGCCAGCGGCTGACCGACTCCACGGGCCAGGGCCGCTTCCGCGAGCTCCTCGTCCGCGGCGAGAGCGGTTACGTGGCGACCTACGCGGCGGGCGGCGCAGCCGTCCTGACGCTCCTCGCGGAACCCCGGATCAACGTGGGCCGGCTCCACCTGGAGGCCCGCAGGTCCAGCACCCGGATAGGGGAGCTCGTCGACGGCGCCCTGGAACGCAAAGACCTGAACCGACTCTGATCGCACCGTCCGAACAGCACACTCGAAAAGGAAGTACGACACCATGGCGAACACCGAGACCTCTCTCAAGGAAGCGGCTTCCATCGAGGGCGCCATCGGCGCTGCCCTCGTCGACTACACCAGCGGCATGGCGCTCGGCACGATCGGCGGCGGCAAGGAGCTCGACCTGAACGTGGCCGCGGCGGGCAACACCGACGTGGTCCGGGCCAAGGTCCGGGCGATGGAGATGCTCGGCCTCGGCGACGAGATCGAGGACATCCTGATCACCCTCGGCCGCCAGTACCACCTGATCCTGCTGCTCAGGGCTCAGGGCACGAACGGCCTGTTCATGTACCTGGCCCTGGACAAGGAGCGCTCGAACCTCGCGATGGCCCGCCACCAGCTCAAGAAGATCGCCGCCGCGCTCCAGGTCTGACCCCAGGCCACCCGGGGCCGTCCTCTACTCGACGAACAGGCCCCGCGCGGCCGCCTTCGTGTCGAACTCCTCCAGGCGCGCCTGCGCGTCCGGGAGTTCGTCCGCCATGGCCTCCAGCAGGACCCGGCCGAGCATCATCGGCGCGCAGGCGGTGTCGAAGGCGAGCCCGGTGCCGACGGCGGCCGGGATCAGCAGGTCGCTGTGGGCGGCGACGGGCGCGAACGCCGAATCGGCGACGGCCACGACGGTGAGCCCCGCCGCCCGCGCGTACTCCAGGGCCTCCACGACCTCCCGCGGGTGCCGGGGCAGGGCGAAGCAGAGCAGCGCCGTCGCCCCGGCCCGTACGGCCGCGTCGACGCGGTCCGTGAGCATCGAGCCGCCCTCGTCGAGGAGCCGGACGTCGGGGTGCACCTTGGCGGCGAAGTAGGCGAAGCCGCGCGCCTGCGAGGAGGCGGCCCGCAGGCCGAGCACGAGCAGCGGGCGCGAGGAGGCGAGGAGCCGGCCGGCCCGCTCGACGGGCTTGGGATCGGCGAGCAGCCCCGCGAGGTGCCGCAGGTTCTCGATCTCGGCGAGCACGGCCTGCTGGTACTCGTTCCAGCCCTCGGCGCCGCCGTCACCCTCACCTCCGCCACCGCTGCCCGCACCGGGCTCCGGGGGCGCGACCTCCCGCAGATGCCGGCGGAGCGCCGGGTACCCGTCGAAGCCGAGGGCGACGGCGAAGCGCGTGACGGAGGGCTGGCTGACCCCGGCGAGCTCGGCGAGCTCGACGCTGGACAGGAAGGGCACGTCGGCGGCGCGCCGCACCATGCAGTGGGCGATCCGCCGCTGCGTCGGCGTCAGCCGGTGCCCCTCGAAGAGCGCCTGCAGCCGTCCGGCCGGGCTGTCGCTCATGCCGCCCCCTCACCTATTCACCCGCCAATGACTCTGCATAAGGATATGCAGTCGGGCGGAGGGAGGGAAAGGGAAGGTGTAGCGCGGGGACCGCCGCACCCCCGGTGAAGGGGGGCGGGACGACGGCGGTCCCCGCGAGGGACACGGGCCCGGGTCAGGGCCGGTCTCCGCGTCCGCGGCGTCCATGGAGGCCCGGGAGCCGCTCCGGAAGTCCTTGACGCCGACAAGCACCAATGTGCCGGACGCGTGTTAAGCGGGTGCTGCGCGTACGTGTCACGCTCGTACCGGTTGTACGAAGTACCGGTTTCACGTCCGACGGAGCACCCGCTCCCCGTCCTACTTCGAGCCGCCGTTGGCCAGGAAGGCCAGCAGGTCCTGGCGGCTGACGACGCCGGTCGGCTTGCCCTCGACGAGGACGATCGCCGCGTCGGAGGACTCGCCGAGGACGGTCATCAGGTCGGCGACGGGCTCGCCGGAGCCGACCTGCGGCAGCGGCGCGCTCATGTGGCGCTCCAGCGGGTCCTCCAGGGAGGCGCGCTTCGTGAAGAGCGCGTCGAGGAGCTCGCGCTCGACGACCGAGCCGACGACCTCGGCGGCCATGACGTCGGGGTGACCGGCGCCGGGCTTGACGATGGGCATCTGGGAGACGCCGTACTCGCGCAGCACCTCGATGGCCTGGCCGACCGTCTCGTCCGGGTGCATGTGGACGAGGGAGGGCAGGACGCCCTCCTTGTGGCGCAGGACGTCGGCGACGGTGGCGGAGGAGGTGTCCTCCAGGAAGCCGTGTCCCGCCATCCACTCGTCGCTGAAGATCTTCGACATGTACCCGCGGCCGGAGTCCGGCAGCAGCACGACGACGACGTCGTCCGGGCCGAGCTCCCGGGCGACCTCCAGGGCGGCCACGACGGCCATGCCGCAGGAGCCGCCGACGAGCAGGCCCTCCTCCTTGGCGAGGCGGCGGGTCATCTGGAACGAGTCCTTGTCGGACACGGCGACGATCCGGTCCGTGACGTTCCGGTCGTACGCGGTCGGCCAGAAGTCCTCGCCGACGCCCTCGACCAGGTACGGCCGGCCGGAGCCGCCCGAGTAGACGGAGCCCTCGGGGTCGGCGCCGATGACCTTCACGGAGCCGCCGCTGACCTCCTTGAGGTAGTTGCCGGTGCCGGAGATGGTGCCGCCGGTGCCGACACCCGCCACGAAGTGGGTGATCTTCCCGTCCGTCTGCTCCCAGAGCTCGGGACCGGTGGTCTCGTAGTGGGAGCGCGGGTTGTTCGGGTTGGAGTACTGGTCGGGCTTCCAGGCACCGGGGGTCTCGCGGACGAGCCGGTCCGAGACGTTGTAGTACGAGTCGGGGTGCTCGGGATCCACGGCGGTGGGGCAGACGACGACGTCGGCGCCGTACGCCCGCAGGACGTTGATCTTGTCGAGGGACACCTTGTCAGGGCAGACGAAGATGCACTTGTAGCCCTTCTGCTGGGCCACGATCGCGAGGCCGACGCCGGTGTTGCCGGACGTGGGCTCGACGATGGTGCCGCCGGGCTTGAGCTCTCCGCTCTGCTCGGCCGCCTCGATCATCCGCACGGCGATCCGGTCCTTGACCGAGCCTCCGGGGTTGAAGTACTCGACCTTGGCCAGGACGGTCGCCTGGATGCCCGCTGTGACGTTGTTGAGCTTCACCAGCGGGGTGTTGCCGACGAGGCTGATCATCGAGTCGTGGAATTGCACCGTAATCTCCGGGGTCTCCGTAATGGTGTGGCCAGCGTATGCGTAGTCGGAGCGGGTTACGGGGCAGTTAGACCCTGAACGGCTTGAAGGGTCTCTGCGACCCGGAGGAGGTGACGGCCCCCATGTCGAGGGCGAGGGTGGCACGGCGGATCGCGGCGGGTGCGGCGTACGGCGGCGGGAGCATCGGTCTCCTCGGTGTGGCGGCGGTCGGACTTCTGCTGACCGAGATGCAGCTGGCGAAGCGGTCCGTGGGGAACGGGACGGCGCCCCTGCCGCCGGTGGCGGACGGCCTGTACGGCCGGGCCTTCGGTACGGAGGAGCCCCTGCGGCTGGCCCTTCTGGGTGATTCCACGGCGGCGGGCCAGGGCGTGCGCCGCACGGGGCAGACGCCGGGCGCGCTGCTCGCCTCGGGGCTCGCGGCGGTCGCGGAGCGGCCGGTGGTCCTGCGGAACGTGGCGCTGTCGGGGGCGCGCTCGGACGACCTGGAGCGTCAGGTGTCGCTGCTCCTCTCCCAGCCGATGGCGCCCGACGTGTGCGTGATCATGATCGGGGCGAACGACGTGACGCACCGGATGCCGCCGACGGAGTCGGTGCGGCACCTGGCGGCGGCGGTGCGGCGGCTGCGGACGGCGGGCGCGGAGGTGGTCGTCGGGACCTGTCCGGACCTGGGGACGATCGAGCCGGTCTACCAGCCGCTGCGCTGGCTGGCCCGGCGGGCCTCGCGGCAGCTGGCGGCGGCGCAGACGATCGTGGTGGTGGAGCAGGGCGGGCGGACGGTGTCGCTGGGCGATCTGCTCGGCCCGGAGTTCGCGGCGAACCCGCGCGAGATGTTCGGGGTGGACAACTTCCACCCGTCGGCGGAGGGGTACGCGACGGCGGCGATGGCGGTGCTGCCGACGCTGTGCGTGTCGCTCGGCGCCTGGCCGGAAACCGACCGGCTGGAGCCGGCGCGCCGGGAGAACATCCTGCCGGTGGCGAAGGCGGCGGCCGAGGCGGCGAAGGAGGCCGGCACCGAGGTCACGGGCGCACGGGCGCCGTGGGCCCTGCTGAAGCACCGGCGGCGGAGGCGGCTACCCCTGCCCACCGGAGGCGGGCCGGAAGGGACGGCGGAGGACGAGGCCGAGGGGACGGCGGAAGGGACGGCCGTGGGTACGGCCGAAGGAGCGGCCGGCGTCACGGCCGAAGGGGCCGCCGCGAGGAGCGCCGAGGGGCCGACCGGGACCACCGCGACAGCAGCGCCTCCCACCAACTGAGCGTACGCTTAGAAAAGAGGTCCGCATCACATGCCCGGGCCGGTGACCCCGTGCGGTACGTACGGGTAACTTCCCTTTCAGTCCGCCCCCTCCGCACCCTCATGGAGCCGTGATGCCCGAAGCCGTGATCGTCTCGACCGCCCGCTCGCCCATCGGCCGGGCCTTCAAGGGCTCCCTCAAGGACCTGCGGGCGGACGACCTCACCGCGACCATCGTCCAGGCCGCCCTGGCGAAGGTGCCGGAGCTGGACCCGCGCGACATCGACGACCTGATGCTGGGCTGCGGTCTGCCCGGCGGCGAGCAGGGCAACAACCTGGGCCGGATCGTGTCCGTGCGGATGGGCATGGACCACCTGCCGGGCTGCACGATCACCCGCTACTGCTCCTCCTCGCTGCAGACCTCCCGCATGGCGCTGCACGCGATCAAGGCGGGCGAGGGCGACGTCTTCATCTCGGCCGGTGTCGAGATGGTGTCCAGCTTCGTCCGCGGCAACTCGGACTCGCTGCCCGACACCCACAACCCGTTCTTCGCCGAGGCCGAGGCCCGCACGGCCGAGGTCGCCGCCTCCGAGGGCTCCACGTGGCACGACCCGCGCGAGGACGGCATCGTCCCGGACGCGTACATCGCGATGGGCCAGACCGCCGAGAACCTGGCCCGCCTGAAGGGCATCAGCCGCCAGGAGATGGACGAGTTCGGCGTGCGGTCGCAGAACCTCGCCGAGCAGGCCATCAAGAACGGCTTCTGGGAGCGCGAGATCACCCCGGTGACGCTGCCGGACGGCACCGTCGTCTCCACGGACGACGGCCCGCGCGCCGGCGTCACCCTGGAGGGCGTGCAGGGCCTCAAGCCGGTCTTCCGCCCCGACGGCCTGGTCACCGCCGCCAACTGCTGCCCGCTGAACGACGGCGCCGCGGCGCTCGTCATCATGTCGGACACGAAGGCCCGCGAGCTCGGCCTGACCCCGCTCGCCCGCATCGTCTCCACCGGCGTCTCCGGCCTCTCCCCCGAGATCATGGGCCTCGGCCCGGTCGAGGCCTCGAAGCAGGCCCTCAAGCGCGCCGGCCTGACCATCGGCGACATCGACCTGGCGGAGCTCAACGAGGCCTTCGCCGCCCAGGTCATCCCGTCCTACCAGGAGCTCGGCCTGGACCTGGACAAGGTGAACGTCAACGGTGGCGCCATCGCCGTCGGCCACCCCTTCGGCATGACGGGCGCCCGGATCACCGGCACGCTCATCAACAGCCTGCAGTTCCACGACAAGCAGTTCGGCCTGGAGACCATGTGCGTCGGCGGTGGCCAGGGCATGGCGATGGTGATCGAGCGCCTGTCCTGACGACCCGGGGCTAACCCCGCCGCGTCCGAGCCGTGACCGAATCTCCCCCAGGATGTGACCTACGTCCCGGGGGAGTTCGTTTTCCCAGGTCAGAGCCGTTTCGGGACTAAACGCCTGGCAGAAATACCTGTCCAATTCGTGACGTAATGCACTGACAGCGAGCACCACCCCAGGACAAGCTGATGTAGGAAGTCGGGGGATCGACTCGGAATCGGGAGTACGTCAGTGAGCGCCATGTCTCTTGCCCTGCTGCTGACCACGGCCGCTGCCACGGCCGTGGGCGCTGCTGCCCTGCACGCCGTCCACGGTCTCCGCAAGGAGGTCACCGGCCTCCGCACCGAGCTGGCGGCCGCCCGCGGCGTCACGGTCCCCGCGGCGCGCGCCACGCCCGCCGCGGAGATACGGGCCGCGGTCGCCGAGGCGCTGGCCGAGGAGCGCGAGCGCGAGCTCGCGGAGGCCCGTGCCTTCTGGGCCGCCCAGGAGGCCCGTGACGCGGCGGACGCCCCGTCCCTGCTCGGCGGGCTCGGCGGCCCGGCCGAGGACGGCACCTTCTTCGTCCCGCGCCAGGCCGACTTCGCCGGCCTGGAGGCGATGGCCCTGGAGGCCATGGAGGCCGAGGCCGCCGCGCTCGACGGCGTCGCCGACCTCGCCGACCCGCTGGACGAGTTCCCCGAGGACTCCGCGGAGCTGGCCGCGGCCCGCCGCCGCCACCCCTCGCACCCCGACTTCGTGCCGGTGCAGACCCCGGTCGTCACCGACCACGAGCGGACGGTGGCCCGCCTCGAAGAGCTCGCGGACACCCGTACGGCACTGACCGACGTGCGCCCCGGCCCGCTGGGCACCCTGGACGTGTACGTCTTCGCGGACGGCACGACGCTCTGTATGACCCCCGGGCACCGCGAGACCGCGGAGCGCCTCGCCGAGGCCCTGCGCTCCGGCCGCTCCCCCGTGCTGCTCGGCGGCTCGGGCGTCTCGGGCGCCTTCGCGCTCACCTTCTCGTACGGCGACACGGACGAGGAGAACGTCTACATCCTGGCCGACCGCGTCATCGCCTCGCTGTAGCCCCCACAGGCCCCATAGGGCCCCGCAGGACACCCTCCCGGCGCCCCGGTGGTCGCGCGCCGGACCGGGTCTAGAGCCCCGAACGCTCCCCGGCCTCCCGTACCAGCCTCACGGCCTCGTCCAGCTCCCCCTCGCGGGAAGCGGCCGGGGCCGTTCGCAGGATCTCCGCCAGGTCGTTCCCGGCGACGACGAGCTGGTCGGCGACGGTGAAGACCCCCGCGTCCGGCATCGTCAGCGGCT
The DNA here is from genome assembly GCF_006539185.1 of Streptomyces gardneri. Lineage (GTDB taxonomy): Bacteria > Actinomycetota > Actinomycetes > Streptomycetales > Streptomycetaceae > Streptomyces > Streptomyces gardneri. Next base: position 51,234 of record NZ_BJMN01000038.1, on the reverse strand, counting down.
CCCGCTCCGGGTTCTCGGCGCGCTGGGCGCGCACCGCGAGCTCCCGGGCGAGCGCCAGCCCCTCGGCCGCCGCTCCGCGCTGGAGGCGGCTCTGCGGGGCGGCCCGCAGCCGGTCGGCGAAGCGCTCGACGGCCGCGGTCAGTTCACTCGTATCACGCACCCCGCGACCCTACGTCACTTCACGTGCCGGCCGAGGAAGTCGCGGACGAGCGCGGCGATCTCCTCCCCGTGGGTCTCCAGGGCGAAGTGCCCGGCGTCCAGGAGGTGGATCTCGGCGTCCGGCAGGTCCCGCGCGAAGGCCTCGGCGCCCGCGGGTCCGAAGATCTCGTCGCCGCGCCCCCAGGCCGCGAGGAGCGGCGGCCGGTGGGTGCGGAAGTACTCCTGGAAGGCCGGGTAGCCGTCGAGGTTGAACTGGTAGTCCCAGAAGAGCTGGAGCTGGATCTCCTTGTTGCCGGGCCGGTCCAGGCCGGCCTGGTCCAGGGTCCAGGTCTCCGGGGCGATCCGGTCGAGCCGGTCCGCGGGCACCCCGTGGGTGTACTGCCAGCGGGTGGCCTCGGCGGTGAGCAGCTCCCGCACTCCGGCCTCGTTCGCCGCGCGGTCCTCGGCGTGGGCGAAGAGCACGTCCCAGAAGGGCGTGAAGCCCTCCAGGTAGGCGTTTCCGCTCTGGCTGACGATCGCGGTGACCCGCTCGGGGTTCCGGGAGGCGATCCGCAGGCCGATGGGCGCCCCGTAGTCCTGGATGTAGAGGGCGAACCGCTCCACGCCCAGCCGGTCGAGGAGCCCGAGGGTGATCTCGGTGAGCTTCTCGAAGCCGTACGCGAAGTCCTCGACGGCCGGGGCCGCGGAGGCGCCGAAGCCGATGTGGTCCGGGGCGATGAGGTGGTACGAGTCGGCCAGCTCGGCCATGAGCCCGCGGTACATGTGCGAGCTGGACGGGAAGCCGTGCAGCAGCAGGAGCGTGGGGTTGGCCGGGTCGCCGGCCTCCCGGTAGAAGACGTCGAGCCCGTCGACGGTGACGGTGCGGGCGCGCAGGGCGAAGGCGGACATGGTGTTCCCCGTTTCCGGTGCGGTGTTCCCGGACGGGAGAACGATCGTTCTCCCGATGCCCTGTAGGCTACGAGAACGATGGTTCTCTACGCAAGGGGTGATCGGCAGATGGACGCGGAAGCCGCCGAACTGAAGGTGCTCGACACCGCCGAGCGGCTCTTCGACGAGCGCGGAGTGCAGGCGGTCGGCATGGACGCGCTCCGCACTGCCTCAGGGGTCTCGCTCAAGCGCCTCTACCAGCTCTTCCCCTCCAAGGACGTCCTGGTCGAGGCGGTCCTGCGGCGCCGCGACGGGGCCGTCCGAGACGCCCTCGCGGCGCACGGAGCGCGGGTCGCCGACGGCCCCTACGAGCGGGCGCTCGCGGTCTTCGACTGGCTCGGCTCCTGGTTCGCCGAGCCCGGCTTCCGCGGCTGTGCGTTCATCAACACCTTCGGGGAGCTCGGCGGCGTCGCCCCGAACGTCACCACGCTCGCGCGCGACCACAAGGAGGCCCTGCGGGCGTACCTCGCCGCGCAGACGGACGCCCTCGGCGCCCCGCCCGCGCTCGCCGACCAGCTCGCCCTGCTTGCCAACGGCGCCATGGTCGTCGCGGGCATCACCGGTTCCCCGGAGCCCGCCGCCCAGGCGAAGGCCGCGGCCCGCGTCCTCCTCGACGCCGCCGCGCGGTAGGCCCTGTCCGGCGGACAGGACTTAGGGCCCGTCCGGGAAACGCGGAAAGGGCCCGCCCGGCACGAAGCCGGACGGGCCCTTCCCCCGAGCTCAGACGCGTCAGTCGTCGCCCTGCAGGATCGACAGCAGACGCAGCATCTCCAGGTAGATCCACACCAGGGTCATGGTGAGACCGAAGGCGGCCAGCCAGGCCTCCTCGCGCGGCGCGCCGTAGTTCACGCCGTCCTCGACCTGCTTGAAGTCGAGGGCGAGGAAGCAGGCGCCCAGGATGACGCCGATGACACCGAAGAGGATGCCGAGGCCACCGCTGCGGAAGCCGAGGCCGTCACCGCCGGCGAAGACGGCGAACAGCAGGTTGACGACCATGAGCAGCATGAAGCCCATGGCGGCGGCCATCACGAAGCCGTAGAAGCGTCGGTTGACCCGGATCCAGCCCATCTTGTAGGCGATCAGGACACCGGCGAAGACCGCCATCGTGCCCAGGACCGCCTGGATGACCACGCCGTCGGCGATGTACGTCGAGACGGCGGCCGAGATCACACCGAGGAAGACGCCCTCGAAGGCCGCGTAGCCCAGGATCAGCGCAGGAGACGGCTTGCGCTTGAAGGACTGCACCATCGCCAGGACGAAGGCGACCAGGGCGGCGCCGATGGCGATGCCGTAGGACTTGCCCAGGTTGGCCGAGTCGACCGGCAGCAGGAACCAGGACAGGACGGCGGTGAGCACGACCGTGCCGAGCGTCATGGCCGTACGGCTCACGACGTCGTCGATCGTCATCACGTTGCCGCGAGCCTGCTGCGGGGCGCCGACCTGCGCGTCCTGCGGGGCGTACGGGTTGGTGGCGTAGGGGTTCGTCGCGCCCTCGGCGTACGGGTTGCCGGTGGCGTACGGGTTGGTTCCTACGGCGGGGCCCCCGGCCTGCGGCTGCTGGCCGAAGCCCGCGGTGCCGTTGTCGCGGCTGAACCCCCGTCGCGAGAAGACCGGGTTACTGCTCCTCATCTCACTCCTCCATGGCGGACCGCACGGCGCGGCCTTGCGTCAAGAGTAATGCGTAGGCAAAAGAAACTCCCTAGTGCTCGGGGAGGATCTTTTCCCGCCCGCCGGGAAGGCCCGTGAGGAGAACCGTCGGGGGAACCGAGCGGGACCGAAGCCACCGGGCCCCAGGCACTCGCCTGCGGCCCGGGTTGGTGCCCGGAACCGGACTTGAACCGGTACGGCCCGAAGGCCAGCGAGGTTTAAGCTCGCCGTGTCTGCGTATTCCACCATCCGGGCGTTGCGCGAAGCTCCGCGTTGGCACTGGAGCCTATCGGGGCCCTATCCCTCGTTCAGCGGAACATCGACCCGATGTTGTCTTATTTTATTGACGCCTGAGGGTGCGTCAGTGCAGGTGAGGGGCTTTTTCGCCCAACTGTGACAGGGGTCGCAGGCGCAAAGCCGAGCCCATCGGAATGACGAAAAGTCGCCGAACGTCTGTCACCTCGGCTCGATGCCGACTCTCAGGGACGCCGTCATACCTCAGGAGGAGGGGAGAGGGCTCCGGTCCGACTCGAGACTGCCCCGAGAACGGGCACGTGGACGGACGTCCCGGGCCGGAACGCTCGAGACGATGGAGTGGTTCCCGCAGCAGCCCCGCAGTGACAGGAGTCCCCCTCGTGACCACCACCCCCACCGTGTCCCGCGCCACCGCGGTGGCCGCCCGCGCCACGGATCTCTCGAAGGTCTACGGCCAGGGCGAGACCCAGGTGGTCGCGCTCGACCACGTCACCGTCGACTTCCGGCAGGGCGAGTTCACCGCGATCATGGGCCCCTCCGGCTCCGGCAAGTCGACCCTGATGCACTGCGTCGCCGGTCTGGACTCCTTCTCCTCCGGCTCGGTGCGGATCGGCGAGACGGAGCTCTCCACGCTGAAGGACAAGCAGCTCACGCAGCTCCGCCGGGACAAGATCGGCTTCATCTTCCAGGCCTTCAACCTGCTGCCGACGCTGACGGCGCTGGAGAACATCACGCTGCCGATGGACATCGCCGGCCGCAAGGCCGACAAGCAGTGGGTCCAGCAGGTCATCGACATGCTCGGCCTCTCCGCCCGCCTCAGCCACCGCCCCACCGAGCTCTCCGGCGGCCAGCAGCAGCGCGTGGCCGTCGCCCGCGCCCTGGCCTCCCGCCCCGAGATCATCTTCGGTGACGAGCCGACCGGAAACCTGGACTCGCGCTCGGGCGCCGAGGTCCTCGGCTTCCTGCGCAACTCGGTCCGCGAGCTGGGCCAGACCGTCGTCATGGTCACCCACGACCCGGTCGCCGCCTCCTACGCGGACCGCGTGATCTTCCTCGCGGACGGCCGGATCGTCGACGAGATGCTGAACCCGACGGCCGACGGGGTGCTCGACCGCATGAAGGCCTTCGACGCCAAGGGCCGTACGAGCTGACGCCTCAGGGGGTGCCTTGCCGATCAGGCCGGGCTCGCGACGCCTGGCACCGCACCTCGCCGCGTTGTCGTCACTCGCCGACGTCCCCCGTAGCCCTTCGGGCACGGGAGGTGCCCCCACCGCGTCGACTCCCTCCTCCGCCTTGCGATGCACGGCACCAGACGCCGCTCCCTGATCCGGCCTGATCGACAAGACACCCCCTAGCGCGGCCTCCGACCCCTCCGTCCGCCCCACCCTCCTTCAGGACACACCCATGTTCCGTACCGCCCTGCGCAACGTCCTCGCGCACAAGGCGCGGCTGCTGATGACCGTCCTCGCCGTGATGCTCGGCGTGGCCTTCGTCTCCGGCACCCTCGTCTTCACCGACACCCTCGGCCAGGCCTTCCGCAACCAGTCGGCCAAGAGCTACGACGACGTCGCCGTCGCCGTCGAGATGTACCCGAACCCCGAGCAGGCCCGGAAGGCCCCCGGCCTCTCCCAGAAGGACGTCGACAAGGTCGCCGGGCTCGACGGGGTCGCCTCCGTCACCCCCCGCGTCGACGGCTTCGCCGGTGTGCCCGACAAGAACGGCAAGCTGATCGGCGTCGGCTGGTCCAACAAGGGCACCAACTTCGCCCCCGGCAAGGACGGCAAGGACCGCGCGTACACCTTCGCCACGGGTGCGGGACCCGTCCGGGACGGGCAGGTCGCGCTCGACAAGGACACCGCGGACAAGGGCGGCTACAAGGTCGGCGACACCGTCCGCGTCGCGACCACGGGACCCGTGAAGGAGTACGAGCTCTCCGGCGTCTTCACCACCGAGGACGGCGCCGTCAACGCCGGCGGCAGCCTCGTCGTCTTCGACTCCTCCGTCGCGCAGCAGCTCTACCTCAAGCCCGGGTTCTACCGGAGCCTGACCGTCACCGCCGCGCCCGGCACGAACGCCGACAAGCTCCTCGACGAGGTCCTCAAGGTCGTCCCGAAGGCCGCCACCGCGCAGACCGGCGAGGCCCTCGCCGAGCAGCAGGCCAAGGACATCGAGGCCGGCCTCGGCGCGCTCAACCAGGTGCTCCTCGGCTTCGCGGGCATCGCGCTCTTCGTCGGCATCTTCCTGATCTCCAACACCTTCACCATGCTGGTCGCGCAGCGCACCAAGGAACTGGCGCTGATGCGCGCCGTCGGCGCCTCGCGCAAGCAGATCACCCGCTCCGTCCTCGCCGAGGCCGGTCTGGTCGGCCTGGCCGCCTCCGCCGTCGGCTACGTGTTCGGCATCGGCCTGGCCGTCGGACTCCGCTCGGCCATGAGCGCCTTCGAGATGAAGGTCCCCGGCGGCGATCTGGTCCTCACCGCCACCCCGGCCGTCAGCGCCTTCGCCGTCGGCGTCCTGATCACGATGCTCGCCGCCTGGCTGCCCGGCCGCCGCGCCGCGAAGATCCCGCCGGTCGCCGCCATGAGCAGCGTCCACGCCACCGCAAGCACCAAGTCGCTCGTCGTACGGAACTCCATCGGCGCCGCGCTCACCGCGCTCGGCGCGGTCCTGATCGTGCTCGGCGCCGGCCAGGGTGGCGACGAGGGCCGCATGCTCATCGCGGGCGGCGCGTTCCTCACCCTCATGGGCGTGATCGTGCTGATCCCGTTCCTGTCCCGGCCCGTGATCGCCGTGATCCGCCCGCTCTTCGTGAACGTCTTCGGGGTCTCCGGCAAGCTCGCCGGCCTCAACGCGGTCCGCAACCCGCGCCGCACCGGCGCCACCGCCTCCGCGCTCGCCATCGGCCTGACCCTCGTCACCGGCCTCTCCGTGCTCGGCGCGACCGTCGGCACGGCCCTCGACAAGGCGACGACCGACCAGGTCAAGGCCGACTACATGGTCTCCATGGCCAGCGGCAACAGCCTCAGCAAGGAGGCGCTGACCGCCCTGGAGAAGGCTCCGGGCGTCACGGCGATCTCCCCGCAGCAGGCGGGCGCGCTCGACATCAAGGGCTCGTACGTCTCGGCCTCCGGCGTCACCCCCGGCGACGTCGAGAAGGTCCTCAAGCTCACCGTCGTGGACGGCTCGCTGTCCTCCCTCGGCAAGGGCGGGATCGCCGTCGACGAGAAGACCGCCACGAAGCGCGGCCTGAAGGTCGGCGACACCGTCCCCGTCGAGTACCTCGACAAGCAGAAGGGCAAGCTCACCGTCGGCGCGGTCTTCGAGCCCAACGAGTTCCTCTCGCCGGTCCTCATCGACCACAAGCTGGTCACCGCGCACGAGGAGCGGGCGGAGATCCGTCAGATCTTCGTCTCCACCGAAGGCGGCGCGAGCGCGGCCAACGAGCGGGCCCTGGCCAAGGCCATGGGCGACAACCCCGACATCACGGTGCTGGACCACAAGGGCATCCGTGACTCCTTCGGCGGCCCGATCAACCTGCTCCTCAACATCATGTACGGGCTGCTCGGCATGGCCCTGATCATCGCGGTCCTCGGCGTCGTCAACACCCTCGCGATGTCCGTCTTCGAGCGCCAGCAGGAGATCGGCATGCTGCGGGCGATCGGCCTCGACCGGCGCCGGGTGAAGCGGATGGTCCGTCTGGAGGCCGTGGTCATCTCGGTGTTCGGCGCGGTCGTCGGCATCGGCCTCGGCTCGTTCCTCGGCTGGGCGATCGGCGAGACCATCAAGGAGCAGATCCCGGGCTACGCCCTGGTCCTGCCCTGGGACCGGATCGGGATCTTCCTGATCCTGGCCGCCCTGGTCGGCGTCCTCGCCTCCCTGTGGCCGGCCCGGAGCGCGGCGAAGCTGAACATGCTCTCCGCGATCAAGGCCGAGTAGTCCCGTACGACAGGAAGGGCCGGTCTCCCCGCTCGGGGAGACCGGCCCTTCGCCGTATCCGCGTCAGGCCGTCTTCTCGTTCCAGACGCGCGGCCGCAGCGCCGTCCCGCTCCTCCCCGATACCGGCGTCTTCACCGCGAGGAACTGGTTCACGCCGATCCGGTTGCGTTCGAAGGAGACGGCGGAGGCCGCCATGTAGAGCCGCCAGATGCGGGCCCGGCCGGGCGAGGTGAGCCGGACCGCCCGGGTCCAGTCACGCTCCAGGTTGGCCACCCAGCGGCGCAGCGTCAGCGCGTAGTGCTCGCGGATCGCCTCGACGTCGCGGACCTCGAAGCCGGCGTCCTCCAGGGTGGACAGGGTCCGGCCCATGGGGGCGAGCTCGCCGTCGGGGAAGACGTACGCGTCGATGAAGGGGTCGATCTCGTAGGCCGTCTCGTCGGGTTCGGGGCGGCGCGAGATCTGGTGGTTGAGGAGCCGTCCGCCGGGCCTGAGGAGCCCGTACAGGGTGTCCGCGTACTCCCGGTACTTCACGGCCCCGACGTGCTCGGCCATGCCGATCGAGGAGATCGCGTCGTACGGGCCGTCCGTGACGTCCCGGTAGTCCTGGACCCGGATCTCGACCAGGTCCGTCAGGCCCTCGTCGGCGACGCGCTTGCGGGCGTACGTCGCCTGCTCGCGGGAGAGGGTGATGCCGACGACCTTGGCGCCGTACTCGCGGGCGGCGTGGATGGCCATGGAGCCCCAGCCGCAGCCCACGTCGAGGAGCCGGTCGCCCTCCTTCAGGTTCAGCTTGCGGGCGATGAGGTCCAGCTTGTCGCGCTGGGCGTCCTCCAGGGTGCCGTCCGCCGTCCAGTAGGCGCAGGAGTAGACCATGGACGGGCCGAGGACGATCTCGTAGAAGTCGTTGCCCACGTCGTAGTGGTGACTGATCGCCTGCTTGTCGCGGCGTCTGCTGTGGCTGTGCCCGCTGCGGCCGCGCATCTCCTCGGCGGGCGGCGGCGGGGGCGGCAGGGGTCCGGCGAGCCGCAGCAGGGCGCGGGCGGCGGAGCGGAGCTTCGGGTCGCGTACGGAGTCGCGCAGGGCCGTGAGGCGGCTCCTGGTGTCCTCGGGGCGCTCCCAGAGGAGGCCCGAGATCCGGTCCAGTACCTCGTACAGGTCCCCGTCGACGTCGAGCTCTCCGGCCACCCAGGCGCGGGCCAGGCCCAGTTCGCCGGGCTTCCAGATCATTCTCCGCAGGGCGCGGCGGTCGCGGACGATCAGTACGGGGGCCCCGGCGGGGCCGGCTTCGCTGCCGTCCCAGGCTCGCAGTCGCACCGGGAGCGGTCCTCCGAGGAGCTCCTCGGCGAGAGTCGTCAGCCGCGACGCGGCGTCGGCCATGATGCACACCTCCGTGATCTCGTGCCCCAGAAATGCTCGTCACCAAGGGAACACCCTGTGTAGGTGTTTCCCATCCCGGCACAGCGCAACGCGTTGGCAAAACACGCGAAGGGCCGTCCGCACCACGGATGGCGGACGGCCCTTTGCGGGGTGTTGCTGTACTGCTGGTGGTGCTGGTGCTACTGGTCCTACGAGTACGGCGAGTGGTGCGGGTACTGCTGTGCCTCAGGAGGCCTTGGCCTTCTCCTGCGCCGGGGCGGCCGGGGCGGGAGCGGGCTTGGCGGCCTCGTAGAACTCCTCGCGCGGCGTCTCGATGGCGCCGAGCGAGACGACCTCGCGCTTGAGGAACATCGCGAGGGTCCAGTCCGCGAAGACGCGGATCTTGCGGTTCCAGGTCGGCATGGCCATGCCGTGGTAGCCACGGTGCATGTACCAGGCGAGACGGCCCTTGAGCTTGATCTTCACCTTGCCCATGACGATCATCGCGACGCCCTTGTGCAGGCCGAGACCAGCCACCGCGCCCTTGTTGGCGTGGCTGTACTCCTTCTGCGGGAAGCCGCGCATACCGGCCACCACGTTGTCGCCGAGGACCTTGGCCTGGCGCAGCGCGTGCTGGGCGTTCGGCGGGCACCAGGCGTTCGGGTTGCCGGCCTTGCGGCCGACCATGTCCGGGACCTGGGCGTTGTCGCCGGCGGCCCAGGCGTAGTCCAGGCCGTTGATCTGGAGCTTCTCGTTGCAGTCCACGTGGCCGCGGGGGCCGAGCGGCAGACCGAAGCGGGAGAGCGCCGGGTTCGGCTTCACGCCGGCGGTCCACACGATCGTGTTGGAGTCGACCTCGAGGCCGTTCTTCAGCACGACGTGGCCGTCGACGCAGGAGTCCATCGAGGTCTCGAGGTAGATCTCGATACCGCGGCCCTCGAGGTGCTCCTTGCCGTACTGGCCGAGCTTGGGGCCCACCTCGGGGAGGATCTTGTCGGCCGCGTCGACCAGGACGAAGCGCATGTCCTCGCGCTTGACGTTCTGGTAGTACTTCGACGCGTCACGGGCCAGGTCCTCGACCTCGCCGATGGTCTCCGCGCCGGCGAAGCCGCCGCCCACGAAGACGAAGGTCAGCGCCTTGCGGCGGACCTCCTCGTCGGTGGTCGAGTCGGCCTTGTCGAGCTGCTCGAGGACGTGGTTGCGCAGGCCGATGGCCTCCTCGATGCCCTTCATACCGATGCCCTGCTCGGCGAGGCCGGGGATCGGGAAGGTGCGGGAGACCGCGCCCATCGCGATGACGAGGTAGTCGAAAGGCAGCTCGTACGCCTCGCCGACGAGCGGCGAGATCGTGGCGACCTTGCGGTCCTGGTCGATGGTGGTGACCCGACCGGTGAGCACCTCCGCTCCGCGGACGACGCGTCGCAGCGGGACGACGACGTGACGCGGCGAGATGCTGCCGGCGGCGGCTTCGGGCAGGAAGGGCTGATAGGTCATGTACGACCGCGGGTCGACGACCGTGACGGTCGCCTCCGCGTAGCGCATCTTCTTGAGGATGCGCCGAGCTGCGTACAGGCCTACGTACCCGCCGCCTACTACGAGGATCCTGGGACGCTCCGTGGTGCTCATGGGATCGAGTATCCACCCAGCACTGGGGGGGTGCTCGTGCGCCCCTTCACAAGGTCCTGGCGGACCTCTGCTACACTCCGCCGCCCACGTGATCCATGTCATGGCGCTGCAAAGGAACCGGGGTGCGGCGGTGAACGTTGTTCACCCCTTGTGAACTGGCCTGGAGAGCCCTCGTTAACGCCGAACCACCAGATGCGTTCACGCGATGGAAACAACGAGCGAAGTGGCCTCCGGACCTGCGAAAGGGCCCCGAGACACCCCTCGGAGGGGCTAAAGACCCTCCTCGGGCGCCCTCAGGGCCCTTTTCCTTGTGAAGAACTTCACGAACCTTTTCCGACAGGCTGTCGCCGGAGGGCTCGATAGGCGCCCACTATGCGACGGATAGGGCGATCCCATCGAGAATGTCGTGCTCGCTGACGACGACCTCGCTCGCTCCGACGCGCTCCATGATCTCCCTCAGGACCAGCGCACCGGCGATGATCACGTCGACCCGCCCGGGGTGGATGACGGGGATCGCGGCCCGCTCGTCGTGCGTGGAGGCGAGCAGCCGGTCGGTGACCTCGGCGACGCGCTCGGCGGAGATCCGGGAGTGGTGGATCTTCTCGGAGTCGTACTCCGGCAGCCCGAGGGCGATCGCGGCGACGGTGGTGACCGAGCCGGCGAGCCCGACGAGGGTCTCCGCCGTGCCGATCGGCACGGTCTCCGCGGCCAGGTCGAGCGCGGCCCGGATGTCGGCGCGGATCGCGGCGACCTCCTCGGCGGTCGGCGGGTCGTGGCGGACGTGCCGCTCGGTCAGCCGGACACAGCCGATGTCGACGGAGCGGGCGGCCTCGACGTGCTTGTTGCCGGTGACGAACTCGGTCGAGCCGCCGCCGATGTCCACGACGAGGTACGTCTCCGTGCCGTGCAGCTCGCCGGTGGCACCGGTGAAGGAGAACGCGGCCTCCTGGTCGCCGGTGATCACCTCGGGCTCGACGCCCAGGATCTCCACGACCCCGTTCACGAACTCGTCGCGGTTCTCCGCGTCGCGCGAGGCGGAGGTGGCGACGAAGCGGAGCTTCTCGGCACCCAGCTCCTTGATGACCTCGGCGTACTCGCGGCAGGCCGCGAAGGTCCGCTCCAGCGCCTCGGGCGCGAGGCGCCCCGTCTTGTCGACGCCCTGGCCGAGCCGGACGATCGTCATCCGCCGGTCCAGCTCGACGAGGTCGCCCGTCGACCCCGCGCCGGAGGCGCTATCGGGCACAGTGACGTCGGCGACGAGGAGGCGGATCGAGTTCGTACCGCAGTCGATTCCGGCGACCCGGGTCATTCCGCGGACTCCTTCTCTTCCTTGTCCCCGCAGGCGGTCACGCACGCGCCCTTCGCCCACCACTCCGGCAGCATCGCGAGGGCCTCGTCGCCGAACGGGTTGACGCCCGGGCCCGCGACCAGCGAGTGGCCGACGAGGACGTGCAGGCACTTCACGCGGTCCGGCATGCCGCCGGCGCTCGGGAAGCCCTCCAGGACCTCGATCGCGTCACGGCGGGCGAGGTAGTCCTCGTGCGCGGCCCGGTAGGCGGCGGCCAGCTCCGGGTCGGTGGCGAGCCGGGCCTGCATCTCCTTCATGACCCCGTTGGCCTCGAGGGTGCCGATGGCGGAGGCCGCCCGGGGGCAGGTCAGGTAGTACGTCGTCGGGAACGGCGTGCCGTCGGGGAGCCGCGGCGCGGTCTCGACGACGTCCGGGTTGCCGCACGGGCAGCGGTGCGCGATGGCGCGCAGGCCGCGGGGCGGCCGGCCGAGCTGCAGCTCGAAGGCGGCGATGTCCGTCGCGGTGGGCTCGGTGCGTTCGGTCTGCGGAGGGGGCGTTTCCATGTCTTCGGTTGCCTTGCTCGTTGTCGCGGAGGAGGGGTCAGGGGCGGTCGGCGTGGTCGACGCCGTCCCAGAGGTTGTCGTACCAGGGGCGCTCGGCCGCTCCCTGGTCGTCGCGGGGCCGCTGCTCCGCGTCGGGGTCGTTCACGGTGAAGCCGGTCTCGCCGGGCAGCAGGTAGTGCAGGTGCTCGCGGGCGAGGCGGCGGACGTAGGCGGGGTCCTGGAGGCGGGCCTTCTCGTCCCGCAGCTCCTCGACCCGCTGGGCGGTCTCGGCGGCCCGGCGCTCCTGGTCCTCGATCTCGCCCTGCTGGGAGACGTAGCTCCGCATCGGGTAGGCGAGCGCCACGACGAGGGAGCAGACGACGAGGGCGAGGAAGGCCGCGCGGCCGGTGAGCCGGGAGCGGCGTGCCTGACGGCGGGTCTGGGAGCGGTAGACACGAGCGGCGGTCTGCTCGCCGAGCAGTCTGATCCGGGTCGCGGTCGAGAACCGGTCCCGGTCCTTCGCGGCCATGTCGTGTCGCCTCCCCTGTTCATACGTACGTCCCCGCACACGGTACGGGACCGAGTACGGGGACGTACGGAAGCTGCCCTACGGGGCCGGTGTCAGCCCCTGGGGTCGGGTCAGCCCTTGAAGCGCGGGAACGCGCTGCGGCCGGCGTAGACCGCGGCGTCGTCGAGGATCTCCTCGATGCGCAGGAGCTGGTTGTACTTGGCGACGCGGTCCGAGCGGGCCGGGGCGCCGGTCTTGATCTGGCCGCAGTTCACCGCGACGGCGAGGTCGGCGATGGTGACGTCCTCGGTCTCGCCGGAGCGGTGGGACATCATGCACTTGAAGCCGTTGCGCTGGGCCAGCTCGACGGCGTCCAGGGTCTCGGTCAGCGAGCCGATCTGGTTGACCTTGACCAGGAGGGCGTTCGCGGTGCCCTCCTCGATGCCGCGGGCGAGACGCTCCGGGTTGGTGACGAAGAGGTCGTCGCCGACGATCTGGACCTTGGCGCCCAGCTTGTCGGTGAGGACCTTCCAGCCCGCCCAGTCGTCCTCGAACAGCGGGTCCTCGATGGAGACCATCGGGTACGCGGAGACGAGCTCCTCGTAGTACTCGGTCATCTCGGCGGCCGAGCGGGACTTGCCCTCGAACTCGTACTTGCCGTCCTTGTAGAACTCGGACGCGGCGACGTCGAGCGCGAGCGCGACATCGGTGCCCGGGGTGTAGCCGGCCTCCTTGATGGCCTCGACGATGAGGTCGAGGGCGGCGCGGTTCGACTCCAGGTTCGGGGCGAAGCCGCCCTCGTCGCCGAGGCCGGTGGAGAGGCCCTTGCGCTTCAGCACGCCCTTGAGCGTGTGGTAGATCTCCGCACCCCAGCGAAGGGCCTCGGAGAAGGACTCCGCGCCGATCGGGGCGATCATGAACTCCTGGATGTCGACGTTGGAGTCGGCGTGCGACCCACCGTTGAGGATGTTCATCATCGGAACGGGCAGCAGGTGCGCGTTCGGGCCGCCGAGGTAGCGGAAGAGCGGGAGGTCGGAGGCCTCGGACGCGGCGTGCGCGACGGCGAGGGAGACACCGAGGATGGCGTTCGCGCCGAGCGAGCCCTTGTTCTCGGTGGCGTCCAGGTCGAACATGGCCTGGTCGATCAGGCGCTGCTCGGTGGCGTCGTAGCCGACGAGCTCCGGGCCGATCTGCTCGATGACGGCGAGGACGGCCTTCTCGACACCCTTGCCCAGGTAGCGGTTGGGGTCACCGTCGCGAAGCTCGATGGCCTCGAACGCACCGGTGGAGGCGCCGGACGGAACAGCAGCACGGCCGGTGCTGCCGTCGTCGAGGCCGACCTCGACCTCGACCGTGGGGTTGCCTCGGGAGTCCAGGATTTCCCGGGCTACGACGACGTCGATGGACGGCACGAGCATCTCCTTTTTGGGATGTGACGCTGGATGTGACGCATGGCCGGTGCAGGGTCGATCGGCCTTGCGACATGAGCCTAACCGGCTCGGGGGCTCCGGTCGGCCGCGCGCCCGCCCCCTGGGACGAAAAAGGACCCAAGGGCATGCAATAAGGGACGAAGGGCCCCAGATCTACTGGACGGTAACCGTGAAGTCGCCCCTGACGGGCGGAGCTCCGGCCCGATAAGCGGAACCATGGATACGCGAAACCCCGGATGCGCGGAACCCCGGTCCGGCGCGCACGGGGGAGAGTGCGCCGGACCGGGGTGGTCACCGCGGGAGGGTCGTCGGGGTCGGGCGAGCCGCCGGACTCACCCGAGCCGCCGGGGTCACTTCAGGTGGAGCTGCTGGCCCACGTAGATGAGGTCGGCGTTCTCGACGACGTCCTTGTTCAGCTCGAAGAGCTCGGCCCAGCCGCCCTTGACGCCGTGCGCCTCGGCGATCTTGCTGAGGGTGTCGCCGGCGACGACCTTGTACTCGCCGTCGCCCTTCTTGACGACCTTGCCGGTCGGGGTGGTGACCGTCTTCTTGGTGGCGGCCTTCGGCGCGGCGTACTGCTGCGTCGACTTCTTCGGGGCCTGACGCTGCTCGCTGCGGGTGGTCGGCTGCTCGGCCTTCCGCTCCTGGCGCGGCTGCTGCGTCTGCTGCTGCGGGGCGCTCTGCTGCTGCGGCGCGCTCTCGGCGGAGCCGCCGTCGTACGAGGCGCCGGAGAGGCCCACGCCACAGCTCGGCCAGGCACCCTTGCCCTGGCCCGCGAGGACCTTCTCGGCGATGGCGATCTGCTGGGACTTCGACGCCTGGTTGGCGGTCGAGGCGTAGGCGGTGCCGCCGTACGCGGCCCAGGTGGAGGCGGAGAACTGCAGGCCGCCGTAGTACCCGTTGCCGGTGTTGATGGACCAGTTGCCGCCGGACTCGCACTGGGCGACGCGGTCCCACTCGGAGGCCGTGGCGGCCGAGGCGGTGCCCGCGGTCATCAGCGGGGCGGCCACGGCGACACCGGTGACGCCGACGAGCGTGGCGACCTGGGTGGCCTTGGAGGGACGGCGGTGTTTGCCCTTGCCGGAAAACAGCATGGAGATTCTCCTCACCGACGCCTGTGAGGTGAGCTGTCGGGTTCGGGCCGGAAAGTTGCCCGGCCGCGTGTCCTAGCACGCGGCTTCACCCCAAGCCGGTCTTCGGCCGTCTGTCTCAACGGCCGGGACCGGCACTTACCTTGGGTCCCCCACTCCTGCCTTCGGCGCTTACGCGACGACTGTTCCCATCGGCCGACGGCAGGATTCGGCGTTTCGGTCGACGGGGCCCGCGGTGGCGAGCGGTTACGACCGTAGACACAGACCCACCGGAAGTTCAAAGAGGCGTATTGCGGAAATATCGCCCCTACTTGCCTTCCGGTGGGGGGTGTTTGTGCAGGTGGGAGGTGACGGAAGCAAAGTTCGCGGACGTGACACGCCAGTTGGGGCGAAGAGACCCATGTCTCACTTACCCAGAACCGGACATAAGCCCTCGAACTACTCCGCCGCCGCTTCCGAACCGACCGTCAGGTCGAGGCTCTGACCAGGGACGATGAGGTCCGGATCGACGCCCACCGTCCCGCGGTTGGCGTCATAGAGGGCGTTCCAGCCGCCGGGGAGTTCGTTCTCCTGTGCAATCTCGGACAGGTTGTCACCGGGCCGCACGGTGTACGCGCCCGAAGTGTCCTGACTGTCCGTTGCGCCCGAATCCTTCGCCTCGTCAGCCACGGGCTTGGCGTCGGAGTTTTCCGCCAGCTTGTCCGTCGATGAAGCGTGTCGACCCGATTCAGCCGGAGTGTCCGCCTTGCCGGTTTCCTCCGGAGCTGCCTCACCCCGGTGCTTGCCGGTGCCGGGCGCGGCCGACGAGGTGTCATCCGTCGGCGTCTCGGGCGATACGGGCGTAAGGGACGAGTCGGGCGTGACCGGCGTGGTCGGGGTGCCCGGCGTGCCCGGCGTGGTCGGGCTCACCGGCGCGGTCGGGGCGACCGAGCCGCCCGGGGTGGTCCCCGTCGTCGGCGCGGTCGGGCTGACCGGCGTGGCGGAGCCGTCGGGGGTGGCGGGCGCGGTGGGGGCTTCCGAGGCCTTACGGGGCGTCTCGGCGCCCGGGGCGACCCGCGTGGGCGCGGCGGACTTCTCCGCCGCCTTCTCGGCGGCCTTCTCGGCAGCGGCCCCCGAGGGCGCGACCGGGGTGCCCGCGGTCCGGTTCGACTCCGCCACGGGCCCCGTGGGCGCCTTCGTGGCGGTGGCCGGGCCGGGGTTGACCCCGGTGGCCTTGCCGTCGTCGGTCAGACCGGCGATGGGCGCGCAGGTGGCCCAGTCGGTGCCGCCGGCGGTGAACGCCTTGTCGGCGATCGCGATCTGCTGGGCGCGGCTGGCCAGATCGGGGCTGGGCGCGTAGGCGAGGCCGCCGTTCCGCTCCCAGCTGTCCTGGGTGAACTGGAGGCCGCCGTACATGCCGTTGCCGAAGTTGGCACTCCACTGGCCGCCGGACTCGCATTCGGCGACCCGGTCCCAGGTCGCGCCGTCGGCGGCGGAGGCGGAGCCGGTGGCGAGCAGCGGCAGCGCCAGGGCGGAGCCGGTCACACCCGCGGCGACGACGATGGCGGGGGCCTGACGGGGGCGGCGGTGTCTTCCGTTCCCGGATCGCATAGGAACGCCTTTCGCGTGACGGCTGGAAACTGCCGGGAAACGTAGCGGCATTCGAACACTCATCACAAGTCGATGGACCCCCGATCACGTGAAGATCACATTTCTGACGGTCCGTCAACTCACAACAGGCGTACGGAAGGGGTGAAATCCACCGGAAGTGTGCGCAATCCCCGCATGATGAGCCCTCCGCGCCACCGCAGTTCGGCCGGATCTGCCGCAAGTCGCAGGTCGGGCAGACGCGTCAGCAGGGTGGCCAGCGCGGCCTGACCCTCCAGGCGGGCGAGCGGCGCCCCCAGGCAGTAGTGGATGCCGTGCCCGTACCCGAGGTGCTGGCTGTCGCGCCGCGAGAGGTCCAGCGTGTCCGGCTCCGCGAAGCGCTCCGGGTCCCGGTTGGCCGCGGCCAGGACCACGAGCACCGGGTCGCCCGCCGGGATCTCCTGCCCGCCGACGGTCAGCGCCTGCGTCGCGTACCGCCAGGTGGCCATCTCCACCGGTCCGTCGTACCGCAGCAGCTCCTCGACGCCCGTCTCCAGGAGCCCGGTCTCCCCCGCCGCGATCGACGCCTGGAGCCGCTCGCGCTGCTCGGGGTGACGCAGGAGCTGATAGGTGCCATTGCCGATGAGATTCACGGTCGTCTCAAAACCGGCGAAAAGGATGATGAAGGCCATCGCCGCGGCCTCGTTCTCGGTGAGGTGCTCGCCATGGTCGGAGGCCCTGATGAGCCCCGAGATGAGGTCCTCGCCGGGCTCCTCGCGCTTGCGGTGGATCAGCTCCGCGAGGTAGCCGCGCATCTTCTTCACCGACCGGGCGACACCGCCGCGCGGCCCGCCGCCGTGCCGGATCATCATCCCGGCCCAGTCACGGAAGTCGTCCTGGTCCTCCGGCGGCACGCCGAGCAGGTCGCAGATCGCGTAGATGGGGAGCGGGAACGCGAACTCGTGGATGAGGTCGGCGCTCCCCCTCTCCACGAAATCGTCCATGAGCCGGTCGGTCAGCTCCTGCACGCGCGGCGCGAACTCCGCGACCCGGCGCGGGGTGAAGGCCTTCGACACGAGCCGGCGCAGCCGGGTGTGGTCGGGCGGGTCGATGTTGAGCAGATGCGTCATCAGCTCGGCCTTGCGCTCGCCCGGGATGCCCGTCTTCCCCTTCGCGTGCGGGGACTCGTCGTGGTGCGCCGGGTTCTTGGACAGCCGCTGGTCTGCGAGGGCCTGCCGGGCGTCCGCGTACCGGGTGACGAGCCAGGCCTCGACGCCGCTGGGCAGCTTCGTGCGGTGCACGGGCGCGTGCTCCCGCAGCCAGGCGTAGGCGGGGTAGGGGTCGCTGGCGAACTCCCAGGTGAAGAGCTCGGGGGCGGGGCTGGTACTCACTCCCCGACCGTACAGGGAGGACTTGACCCCTCAGCCGGGGCACGGGCGGGGCGCGTGCGAGGCGCCGACGGGGCTCGGGCGGGACCCGGACGGGCTCGGGCGTGGCCCATGTATGGAGAACCTGTGATCAAGTAATGCCGGACGTGCCCTAGATTCATGCCAGTGGATCCCCAGCTGATCAGAAGCACGTTCGCGATCGTCGAGAGACGGGCCGAGCATGCCGTCACCTTCTTCTACTCGCACCTCTTCTGGAACAACCCGGGAGTGCGCGAGCTCTTCCCCGAGGACATGGTCCCCCAGCGGGACCGGCTCTTCGCCGCGCTGACGCATGTGGTGACGCACCTGGAGGATCCCGCCCTCGCCGCCTATCTGGGGCACCTGGGCCGCGACCACCGCAAGTTCCTGGCCTCGCCCGCGCTGTACGCGGCCGTCGGCGAGAGCCTGATCGGCGCCTTCGCGCACGCCGCGGGATCGGCGTGGACCATCGAGGCGGAGAAGGCCTGGACCGAGGCGTACGGGCTCGTGGTCGAGCTGATGCAGGCGGGCGCCGACGAGGCCGCCGGGGCCGGGGAGCCCGCCTGGTGGGACGCGGACGTCGTCCGCCACGAGCGGTACGGCGACAGCCTGGCCGTCCTGACCCTGCGGCCCCGGCAGCCCTTCCCCTATGTTCCCGGCCAGTACGTCAGCGTCAGCTCGCTGCGCGTCCCGCGCGTCTGGCGCACCTACTCCGTCGCGAACGCGCCCCGCGACGACGGCACGCTCGACCTCCATGTGAGCCGGATCCCCGGCGGCGCGATGAGCACGGCGCTCGTCGAGGAGACCGGTCCCGGCGAGGTCCTGCGGCTGAGCGCCCCCGGGGGCGGCCTCACGGCACGGACGCCCGCGGGCGGACTCCGCACGTATATATGCGCCGGTACGGGCTGGGCCCCCGTGCGCGCCCTCCTGGAGGAGGCCGCCGAGGCGGAGCCGGACCTCGAAGGCCGACTGTTCGTCGTGGCCCGCGCGAAGGACCACCTGTACGGACGTCCCGACGCCGAGGCCCTGAAGAACCGACTCCCCGGTCTGAACGTCACCTACATCACCGCGGCCCCCGGGCGCCGGCGCGACCAGGCGACCGAGCGGCTGATCCACGCGCTCCAGGCCTGCGAGCAGTGGCCGGCCCACGAGGTCTACCTCGCCGGGCCGCCCGGCTTCCTGACGGAGACCGTCGAGGTCCTGACGGAGCTCGGTACCGACCCGGACCGCATCCGCCACGACACGCTCCCGGCCGTGGGCCGCTTCACGGTCCGCCCGAGCACCTCGGCCGAACGCCTCCTCGGCCCGCCCCAGCTCCTCTGGCACAACCCCGAGGCCCGGGCCCCGCGCGAGGACTGAGGCAGCCGGCTTCTCAGGCCCGGCGGAAGCGGGCGACGCGGGCGCGGACGCGCGGCACGACGAAGGTCCCGAGAAAGCTCCCGAGGAAGGCGAGCGCCAGCAGCCCGCAGACGACCCGCGCCCACGCGGGCGAATCGTCGCGCACCGCGATCCCGCCCATCAGCAGGACGAAGAGGGACGCGCCGAGCGGAGTGTCGGGGAACTCCGGCTTCCGGCCGCGCGGACCCTTCACGCGAGCCCCTCCGCCGCGCGGATCGCGTCGCGGTACGTCCGGGCCGCCGCGCGCAGCGCCGCCTCCGGGTCCACGCCGGCCTCCTCCGCACGGGCGGCGAGGCCGAGGAGCTCGTACCCGATGCCCTCGCCCTCCGGCAGGGCCACGTCGAGCCCCGCCGTCCGCACGCGGCCCGCCAGCTTCGTGGCGAGCGCGAGCCCCGGCTGACCGAGCGGCACACCGTCGGTCACGGACTCCCGCTGCTTCTCGACGGCCTTGGTCCGCAGCCAGTGGGCCTTGACCTCCTCCGGCGTCTCGGCGGTCGCGTCCCCGAAGACGTGCGGGTGCCGGTGGATCAGCTTCTCGACGATCGTCCCGGCGACGTCGTCCACGGAGAACGGCTCCTCCGGGTCCTCCTCGGCGATCCGGGAGTGGAACACGACCTGGAGCAGAACGTCCCCGAGCTCCTCGCGGAGCTCCTCGCGGTCACCGGCCTCGATCGCCTCGACGAGCTCGTACGCCTCCTCGATGCCGTACTTCGTGAGCCCCTTGTGCGTCTGCTGCGAGGACCAGGGGCACTCGCGCCGGATCCGGTCCATGACCTGCACCAGGTCGAGGAAGCGGGAGCCGGGCAGGTCGTACGAGCCGGGGAGCAGCTCCAGGTCGGGCATGGAGACCCGGCCGGAGCCGGCGAGCCGGGCGAGCCCGTCGGTCAGGGCGCGGTCGCCCTCGCCGGAGGGCAGCAGCACGATCGTCCGGCCCCCGGCGCAGTCCTCGACGAGCTCCTGCGCGGTGGGCAGGACGTGCTCGACGACGACCCCGGCGTCCTTCAGGTACGGCAGCTGGGGGTGGTGCTCGTCGGGACAGAGCACCCGGTCCGCGCCGTGCAGTGCCTGCCACGCGGGCCAGGACAGCAGTCCGGGCGCCACGCGGTGGCTGGCGGTCAGCAGGACGATGCGGCCGGGGCTCTCAGATGTCACCCCTCGAACCTACCGCCCCGGGCGTCGGCGCCCGGGGTCGGCCTCGGGCCTCAGGCCCCGGCCTGGGCCGCGCCCGGGTCCTGGCTGACCTGCCGCAGCCACGGTCCTCCGTCGTAGCCGCCGTCGAGCTGGACCTGCGCGTCGTCCCAGGCGCCGAAGCGCGGGTTCACGTCGATGTCGAGGGACCTCGAGGCGGCGGTGAAGACGTCCGTCAGCTTCTTCTGGCCCTCGGGGGTCTCGGTGATCCCCAGCTTGGTGGCGATCTTGTTCATGAGGACGTTGCGGCGTACGACGTCGTCGATCTGGTCGGGGGCCACGCCCTGCTCCTGGAGCAGCACGGCCGCCAGCTGGTCCTCGCCGCCGCTCTGGCGGACGAACGCCTCGCGGGTCTGCTGGAGCTCGGCGCGGGTCGCGGTGACGCCGTTGTCGGCGGCGACCTTGTTCACGACCCGGTCGAAGATCAGGCCGTTGAGCTTGCGGCGGTTGAGGTCGCCGCTGGTGCCGAGCAGCTGGGCGGCCTGCGGCGAGGCGGCCTGCGCGGCCCGCACGTCCTTGACCTGCGCCTGGAGCGTCGAGACCTCGATCCGTTCACCGCCGACGACGGCCGCAGCTCCTGGATGGGCGTCGCTCCCGCAGGCGGTGAGCAACGGCGCCGCGAGGAGCGCGGCGGAGACGGAGAGAGCAATGCGGCGATCGCGGCGGTGCACAGGAGCCTCCCGGGCGGGTCGTGCGTCAGTTGGACGACCTTGCGGTGATCGATGGTAGGGAGTCGCCGGGGCCGTAGCCACTACTTCGGAGCGACTGTTTCCCACAACGAGTCACCGGACCGCCGGGTGTCGGCCCGCAACTCCTTCTCCTCCTGCCCCGTCTCCGTCTCCTGCACCAGGTAATGGGGGCGTCGCTTCACCTCGTAGTAGATGCGGCCGACGTACTCGCCGATGAGGCCGACCATCACCATCTGGACGCCGGCGAGCGCGGTGACGGCGACGAGGAGCGTGACGTAGCCGGGCGTGTCGACGCCGCTGACCAGGGCGTCGACGACGATCCAGGCGGCGTGGACGGAGGCGAGGGAGACGAGGAGCAGGCCGAGGTAGACGGCGGCCCGCAGAGGCTTGTTGTTGAAGGACAGGAGGCCGTCGAGCCCGTAGTTGAGGAGCTTGCCGAAGGTCCACTTGGAGCGGCCCTCCTCGCGCACGGCGTTCTCGTAGGAGAAGGTCGTGGTGCGGAAGCCGACCCAGGCGAAGAGGCCCTTGGAGAAGCGGTTGTACTCGCCGAGGCCGAGGAGCGCGTCGACGGTGCGGCGGGACAGCAGCCGGAAGTCGCCGACGCCGTCGACGAGCTCGACGTCCACGAGCCGGTTGATCGCCCGGTAGTAGAGGCGGGCGGTCAGGGTGCGGGTGACCCGGTCGCCCTCGCGGGTGCGGCGGGCGACGACCTGGTCGTACCCCTCGGCGTGCAGGGCGACCATGCGGTGCACGAGCTCGGGCGGGTGCTGGAGGTCGGCGTCCATGATGACGACGGCGTCCCCGACGGCGTGCCGGAGCCCGGCGAGCATCGCGGCCTCCTTGCCGAAGTTGCGGCTGAAGGAGACGTAGCGGACGCGGCCGGGGTCGGCGGCGGCCAGCTCCTGGAGGAGCGGGAGGGTCCGGTCCCGGCTCCCGTCGTCCACGTAGACCAGCTCGAACTCCCCGTCGAGACGGGAGAATTCCTCGGTCACGCGGGCATGGAAGCGGGTGAGGACGTCGTCCTCGTTGAAGCACGGGACCACGATCGAGAGCAGCACGCGGACCACGACAACGGAGCCCGGTGACCCGGCCGGTCCGGGTGGATGGCGGGCAGGCGACGATTGAGTGAACTGGCCTGCCGGGCCCGGTTCTTCCCGGGGACTCGCTGGCATATTCGACCCGTCATGCCGAACGCCCCGCGCTCCCTGTCGCTCTCCGCCCTCCTCGCCGCGGCCGCCGTCTGCGCCGGTGACGCCGTGGCCCGCGTCTTCCCCTTCGGGCCGCGGCACCGGGCCGTCAACGACCTCGCGAACCAGTTCGTGCCGTTCCACGCGCACCTCTGGGACCTGCTGCGGGGCCGCGCGGACGGCGGGCTGCTGCTCGACTGGCGGGCGGGCTGGGGCACGAGCTTCCTCCCCGACTACGGCACCTATCTGTCGAGCCCCTTCGCCCCGCTCGTGGCGCTCCTCCCGCGCGCGGACATCGAGTACGCGGTGTACGGGATCACCGTCCTGAAGACGGCGGTCGCGGCGGCGGCGATGACGTTCCTGCTGCGCCGGATCGGGCCGGGGGGCGTGTGGTGGTGGGCGGCGGTGCTGGGCGCCGCGTACGCGTTGTGCGGCTGGTCGCTCGCGGAGGGCACGTACAACCCGATGTGGCTGGACGGCCTGATCGCCTTCCCGCTGCTCTGCCTGGTCGGCGAGTGGGTACGGGAGGGCCGCAGGCCGCTCCTGGGGCCGCTGGTGGTGGCGGTGTGCTGGCTCGCGAACTTCTACACGGCGTACATGGCGACGCTCGGCGCGGCCCTCGTGCTCCTGGTCCGCCTGGCGACGACGGGAACTTCGGCACGGGCTCCGGTACGGACGCTGCTGCGCGCCGCGCTGACGACAGCGCTCGGCATCGGTCTCGCCGCCCCCGTCCTCGTCCCCGTCTTCCTCGGCTCCCGCCACGCGTACCCCGGTGTGGTCAGGGAGTTCGACCCGGCGGCCGGTACGGACGTCCTCGCCCGGCTGCTCCCGGCGACGTACAGCTTCGCCACCCCCGCGGCCTTCGTCTGCACGGCGGTGCCGCTGCTCGCGGCCACGCTCCTCTTCCGCCGGGACGTCCCGGGCCGTGAGCGGTGGCTGTGGACGGGTCTGTGCGGGGCGGTCGCGCTCTCGATGCAGTGGGGGCCGACCCATCTCGTCTGGCATGTCTTCGCCACCCCGAACGGCAGCCCGTACCGGCAGACGTTCGTCCTCTCCGGCGTCCTCGTGCTCGCCGCCTGGACGGCCGTCTCCCACGGCCTCCCGGACCGGCGGTCGCTGTCGGCGGGGGTGGCGGTCGTCCTCGCCCTCGCGGCCGGGGCCCTGCCGAGCCGCCTCCTCACCCCCACCTCACTGCTCCTCGCGGGCGCGGGCCTCGCGGCGGTGGCGGGCGCGCTCCTCCTCCCCCGCCGGGGCCGGTACGGGATCCTGGCCGCGCTCCTGGTCACGGGCACGCTGCTCGGGCAGGCGGCGGCGACGACGGCCCACGCGGACCGGGAGCGGGCGGCCCGGCTCGACGACTACCCGCCGCTGGGGGCGGAGCAGGAGCGGCGGGCGGCGGCCCTGACGGCGGCCGACGGCTGGCCCGCGTACCGCACGGACCCGGGTCTGCCCCGCTTCGCGGGCAACGACCCGCTGCTCCTGGGCGGTCAGGGCGCCGCGTACTACAGCAGCCACACCCCGGCGGTCCTCACGGAGACGCTGACCGCGCTCGGCGGCGGCTGGACCTCACGGGGCCGGAACCTGCTGAGCCTGGACAACCCGGTGACGGACGCGGTGTTCGGGGTGGGGGCGCGCTGGCGGGACGGCTCCGTGGAGCGCACGGAGACGTACCTCCCGCTCGTGACCGTGCGCCCGCCGGGCCCGCCCCCGGTCTACGGCCCGTCGCCCTTCCGCAACCAGGAACTCCTGCTGGGCGCCCGGGTGTACGAGGCTCCGCGCGCGGGCGCCTGCCCCGTCGGCACCGAGGTCTTCCTGTGGGCCCCCGACGCCACGGGCCCGGCCCGTCTGGGCGGGCGCACGGCGGACCTCCTGGGCGGCCGGCCGAAACGCAGCGCGGCCATGACGTCGCTGGGGGTCCAGCGGACGGCGGGCACGAGGGTGGAGGTGCCGGGCGGCGGGCGGGGCGAGGTCGGCTGCCTGGACCACGCGCGGCTGCGGGAGGCGGTGGCGTCGCTGCGCGCCGAGGCGGCCACGGCGGTCCGCCCCACGCCGGACGGCATCAGGGCGACCGTCCCGGCGGGCGCGGGCACGGTGGTCATGGCGGCCCCGCACATCGCGGGCTGGTCCTGCGCGGACTCCGCCACGACCTCGTACGGCGGCCTCCTCGCCCTCCCGGTGCCGGCCTCCGGCACCGTCGACTGCGCCTTCCGCCCACCGGGGCTGCGGGCCGGCCTGGCGGTGGGAGCAGGCGCCCTGGTGGCGCTGATGCTGTCCCGCCTGCCCTCCGCCATCAGGCGTTTCCGGGAACGGCCTTAAGGTCGTCGCATGCATCTGGACGAGGGACGAAAGGCCGCCGAGGCCGGGGAGTGGGTGGCGGCCGGGCACGCGTTCGTGCGGGCCGCCATGGAGGGCAGCGCGGAGGGCGCCGAGCTGGCGACGCAGGTGACCGTCGGCCTCGTACCGCTCGCCGACGCGGGGTCGGCGGAGGCCGCAGCGCTGCTGGCCGGGATCTACCTGGAGTACTTCGACGAGTCGGCGCTGCCCGACGCCGTGCGGTACGCCCGCGCGGCGGCCGGGGCCGGACACCCGGCCGGGCAGCGCACCTACGGGTACATGCTGCTCGAAGGGATCGGCGTCCCGGAGGACCACGAGCGCGCCGAGGGGCTGTTCCGGTCGGCGGCCGAGGCGGGGGACGCGTACGCCTGCCTCAACCTCGCCCAGCTCGTCGACGACCCCGACGAGTCCCGGCGCCTCCTGGAGAGGGCCACCCGCGAGGGGATCGACATCGCCGGCGCCCTGCTCGCCGACCGGCTGTCGGAGCTGGACCGCGACGAGGAGGCGCTGACCTGGTACCTCTGGGCGGCCGAGCGCGGCCACACGGGCGCGATGCACGCCGCCGCCTGCTGGTACCGCGACGGCTTCGGCACCGATCCCGACCCGGTGCAGGCGGTGCGCTGGTTCCTCGCCATGCTCGCGCACGACGAGGGCGACGGCGTCCACGAGGCGATCGAAATGGCGAAGTCCGGGGCCCTGGACGCGGACCAGGTCCGCGAGGCGGGCCGCCTGGCGGGGGCCCCCGAGGCGGCGAAGTCCCTCATCGCGACGGTGTGGGGCGAGAAGTAGGCGCCCGACGCCAGGTCACTCAGGTCACTCAGGTCACTCAGGTCACTCGGGTCACTCAGGTCACTCGGGTCGCTCGGGTCGCTCGGGTCGCTCGGGTCGCTCGGGAAGGTCCAGCCGCCAGCGGACCTCCCCGTCCTGCTCCTCCCCTGTCGGGGCGAGTCCGGCCGCGCGGGCGACGGCGGCGGAGGCCGTGTGCTCGGGGTGGACGTGCGCGAGGACGGTCCGTACGCCCTGGTCGGCGAGCAGGCCGACGAGCCCGCCGGCGGCCTCGCGCGCGATCCCCCGCCCCTGCCAGTCCGTGCCGACGACCCACGCGATCTCGGCGACCCGCCCGCCGTCGGTGACCGTGGCCTGCACCGTCCCGGTGAGCCGGTCCTCGTCGCGCAGCCGCACGACCCAGTTGCACCAGACGACCGAGGGGTCCGGTGACCCGGTGGCCAACCGCTCGTAGCGGGCGTGCAGTTCGGGCGCGGTCAGCGGGGCGCCCCCGATGAAGGCGTGCAGGGCCGGATCGGCCAGGACGCCGGCCATCTCCTCGGCGTGCGCGACGTCGAGCGGTTCGAGGTCGAGCCGCTCGGTCCGTACGGTCGTCCCGCTCACAGCGCCCCCAGGAATCCGGGGTCGACCTCGTCGAACTGCACGCTCGTCTCCCTCTCCAGATCCAGCAGCTCGGCCATCTCCACGACCCGCCGGCTCGTGGCCCCCAGGTCCTGGTGCGCCTCGGCGGACCACAGCGGCGGGTAGAGGGTGAGCCCCCGGTCCGCGTCCAGGTCACGGACCTCGTCGCGCCAGCCGGGCCAGCGGAGGTTCTCGTAGAACTCCTCCGTGCCGCCGGCGAGCATCCACGAGAGCCAGGCCCCGTACCCGGAGCCCAGCGCCTCCCACCGGAGGGAGTCCGGCGCGAAGTAGATCACTTCCCCGGGCTGTCCCGGCAGACCGACCTGCTCGGCGGGCCCGCCCTGGACGACGAACGCCCCGCCCAGGATGTCGTGGGCGACGATGAGGCCGGACTGCGGCCGCCAGTCGGGGACGGTCACGGGCGGGTAGTTGTTGACCCGTGCGAGAGAGGGCAGCCGCCGGGAGTTGTCCGCGGCCGGACTGCCGTACACCCGCAGCCAGCCGTCGTCGACGAACGCCCCGCCGGTGCGCAGCAGGAACGCGCCCAGGAACGACCGCACGGTCACCTGCGTCTGCACCAGCGCGGCGGCCCCACGTCCCGGATCGGCGTCCAGCACGTCGACGGGCACGGCCGCGCCCCGCAACTCCTCGCCGAGCACCGGCCACGCCGGGTCCTCGACCTCGATCAACTCACTCAGTTCACGCACCGCAGCATGCTCGCACGCGCGACGCCGGGCGGCGTTGCGCGCGACTCGGCGCCGGAAGCGGCGGACCAGGAATCCCTGCCCCGGAACCGGGTCACCCATCGAACTGGTGAGCGGCTGTACCATCCGGCGGATGATCAGTCAGGGGTGGCGGGCAGCCGTGCTGACGCTGGGCCAGGAGCCGCGGCACCGGGTCGCCGCCGCGCTCCTGTGGGCGGCCGGGATCGCGGCGCCGCTCGTGCACCGGTTCTGGGGCCGCCACCATCCCGTCCGGGACGCCGCCTGAGGCACGCGGCACGCGCGCCCCGGCCGCCGAAGGGCCCGTTCACGTTTCCGGACACGCCCGATGTCGCCGCACGCGAGAAGGGCCGGGACCCCTTGGGGGTTCCGGCCCTTCTCGGTGCGCACGTCCGCCGTGTTACTTCGCGGGGACCTCTTCGAGGCACAGCACGAACTTGATGGTCTCCAGCTGCTGCGCGAGGGCCGACAGCTCCTCGCCGCACTTGGTCACGTCGAAGGTGTCGTCGACGACCTTGACGACCTTGAAGGTGTCCGCCTTGCCGGCCGCGCAGTCGACGGTGTCGACCTTCGGGTCGTTGTCCGGACCGGTCACCGTGACGCACTCGCCCGCCTCGGCGTGCACCGGGGCCTCGCCCGTGAGGTACGGGACGCCGAACTTCCAGGCGAGGACGGCGACGATCGCGACGAGGACGGCGCCGATCTTCTTGAGGATCTTCTTCCCCTTCGAAGGAGCCTGGGGGGCGCCGAAGTCGGCGGGCTGCTGCTCGGGGGTGAGGGGCGCGGACGGCGTCGTCATGAGGATTCCTTGCGGGACGTGGACATGATCAGACGCGAACCATACATTTGCCAAAACGCGCAAAAAGGATGCGGAAGATCCACTTCCCTATGAGATGCCGAGTCGTGATCCTGGCGCCCCGTCAGGGTCACGCCCGGATCACGTCAGGGGCGTGGGCCCAGCTGGCGATGGCGCTCCAACGCCCTTCGCAAGTCCACCGGAAGCGGGTGATACGGGCCGTACGCGCGCTCCGCGTCGAACAACAGCCGCTGGAGCTCCGCCTGTCCGACCGCGTGCTCCCCCGTCGCCAGGTGCAGCAGGCCCGTCCGGTGCCGGATGTCGAAGGCCCGGGCCGGGTCGGCGGCCTGTTCGTAGAAGGGCAGGACCGCGCGGAACTCCGTGAGCGCCGCGGCCGTCTCGCCCAGCTGCTCCAGGCACACCGCCGCGTCGTACCGGAACTGCAGCGTCTGCGGGTCCGCCGGGCCCGCCTCCGCCGCGCGGTCCTCCGCGAGGCGGCGCAACTCCGGCAGCGCGCGCCGGTACTGGCCGTCGTCCATCAGCGTCGACGCGTACTGCTTGCGCAGGATGCGGACGACCGGCGAACCCTCGCCGTGCTCGGCCGCGGCGGCGGGCAGGATGCCGCCGAGGATGTCCACGGCCCGGGTCAGCGAGCCCTCCGCGAGCAGCCGCTTGACCTCGTCGACGGCGGCGGCGACATCGGGCCTGGGAGGCCGGGGCGGCGGGGTCGTCGCGTACATCCGGGGGTCGGCGGGCGCCGGCGGCTGTACGGGCACGGGCGGAAGTACCGGTCCCGGCAGGGCGGTCCGCGGCGCGGGAGGCGCCTGCGCCGCGCTCCGGTCCGGCCAGGGGGCGTGCGGGCGCAGGAACGGACGGGTCGGGTCCATCGGTCCCGCCGGGGCACCGCGCGCGGGCAGCAGCGGGAGGAGGTGCTCGTACACCTCCTGCGCGCCCGACGGCCGGTCGCGCGGGTCCTTGGCGAGGAGGCGCAGCACGAGCGCTTCGAGCACCTCGGGGACCTCGGGGCGCAGCTGGCGGATCGGGCGCGGCGGCTCGTACAGATGCCGGTGCAGCACGCCGAGTGCGGTCGAACCGGAGAAGGGCACGTCCCCGCTGAGGAGTTCGTGGAGGAGGGCCCCGAGCGCGTACAGGTCGGTGTACGGGCCGACGGCGCCGCCCATGGCCTGCTCGGGCGCCATGTACGCCGGGCTGCCGATGGGGGAACCGGTGTGGGTGAGGCGGGTGGTGTCCGTGTCGAGGACGGAGGCGACGCCCAGGTCGAGGACGGTGACCGTGCCGTCCGGGCGGATCATCACGTTCCGCGGCTTGAGGTCGCGGTGGACGATCGGCACCGCGTGGACGGCGGCGAGGACCGCGCACAGCTGCGCGGCGACGCAGACGGCCCACTCCCAGGGGTACGGGTCGTTCTCGGCGAGGTGGTCGGCGAGGTCCGCGCCCTCCACGTACTGCATGACCAGGTACAGGTCCTCGCCGTCGCTGCCCGCGTCGTGGACGGTGACCAGGCCCGGGTGGTCGACCTGCGCCGTGACCCGGCACTCGCGCACGAAGCGGCGGCGCAGCTCGTCGGCGGCGGTCGCGGGCCCGGCGATGCCGGCGGGGTGCAGCAGCTTCACCGCGACCCGGCGGTCGAGCCGTCCGTCGTACGCCGTCCAGACCTGACCCATGCCGCCCTGCCCGATGACGGTGGCGAGCTCGTAACGCCCGCCGATGACACGTCCGTTCACCTGCGGCCTTCGCCTTCCCCGCCGTCCCTGCCGTCCCTGCCGTCCTTGCGCAGCAGATCGCTCAGCTCGTCGAGCTCGGCGCGGACCTGCTCGATGCGGGGTGCCGTGGGCGGCTGGACGGGCTGCGCGGGCTGAGGGGCGGCGCAGATGTACGGGGCCGGGGCCCCGCTCGGTGTCGTCGTGGCGGCGGAGCCGTTCGGCCCGTACACGTACCCGGGCGGCCCGTACGGGGGCGGCACCGGCATCGCACGGCGGCGGTCGTAGTACCGGATCTCCCCGACCAGGTAGTAGGCGACGGAGCCGGCGCCCAGGGCCAGGATCGCGCCGACCCCGATGACGGCCTCCAGGTCGGTGGTCTCCTTCTCGCCCGTGACGCCCATGTAGACGAAGAGCGCGGTGGCCGCGACGAAGGCCAGCCCGAAGAACACCCAGTCCCGCACCGCGCGCGTGAGGATCGCGAGGCGCAGCATCGGCGCCCAGGCCAGGAAGCCGCAACTGAGCAGCGGCAGGGCGACGAAGAGGACGCGCAGCGCGATCAGGCCACCGGAGGCGGGGCCGTTCTGGGGCTGCGGGGCCTGCGGGGGGCCGTACATCTCGGCTGCTGCTCCTGCTCGAACGGATCGGAACGGATCGGGACGAGCGTATACACCGTCGCCGACAACGGTTCCGGGTTGTACGGAACCGTTGTCGAACCGATCAGGCCGATCGGGCCCTCAGGGCGCCACCGTGCCGTCCGACAGGCCGTCGTACAGGCCCTGGACGAGCTGCTCGCCGAGCCGGGAGGCCTGCCGCAGGGTCTCCTCGAACTCCGCGAGGGCGCGGAACCGCTCGCCGAACCGGCGTTGCTCGGCCAGGGGCAGCCGCGGCAGCTGGAGGCGGCGCACGTCGAGCCGGGTCGCGGTGGAGGCGTAGCTGCTGGCCTGCCGGGTGTTGGCGGTGGCCCGGAGGAATCCGGCCAGGAACCACGGGTCGAGGGCGGCCGGGTCGGGGCGGAGGAGCTGGAGGTTGCGGCCGAGGGCGGCGCCCGCGGCCGGGGTGTCGACGACGCGGACGGCCGCGCCGCCGCCGAGGACCGGGACGACGACGTCACCGGCGGCGAGGAGGACCGGATCCTCGGGCGGGCCGTCGGGGAGCGTGCCGGAGGGCGGCTGGGCGGCGAGGACGTCGTGGTCGGTGAGGACCGCGACGGGGGCGCCGGCGGGGGCCGTGCCCGTGCCGCCCGCGTGCAGGGTCAGGGCTCCGGCGCGCGCGAGTTCGCCGACGGTGGTCGTGCCGGCCGTGGCGCCCGCCGGGCCTCCCCCGGCCGTGGCGGGCTCGGTCACGGGCGCGGGCGTCAGCTCGCGGGTCCGGTGCAGGGTCTCGGCGAGCCGCTCGCGGACCAGGGCCAGTTGGGTCGCTCCCTCGGCGGCGGCCCGGGGCGGGAGGTGGCGGGCGGGGGCGAGGTCGACGTCGTCGTCGAGGAGCTCGATGACGGGGACGGCGCGGCTCTCCCCGGGGGTCGCGGCGAGGGTCCCGTCCCGGTCGAAGGCCGTCCAGGCGTCCAGTACGGCGGTGTGGACGGCCGGCCAGTCGAGGCGGTCCCTGCTGTCCCTGCCGTCCCGGCCGCCCTGTCCGTCCCGGCCGCCCTGGCCCGTGTGCTCGGACGCGGTGTCGACGAGGAGGAGTTCGCCGGCGGGGCGCTCGCCGGGGACGGGCCTGCGCAGGACCCAGAGGTGGAGCGGGATGCCGTACGGGGGCGCGGCGCCGGCCGGGAGGGCGACGACCGCGCGGAGGGCGCCCCGGCGGAGCAGGTCGGCGCGGATCCGGCGGCCGGAGCGGCGCGAGGCGGCGGCGGGCGGCATGAGGAGGACGGCGGTGCCGCCGGGGCGGAGGCGGGCCAGGGCGTGCTGCACCCAGGCGAGCTCGGACTCCGTGCGGGCCGGGAAGCCGTACTCCCAGCGGGGGTCGTAGGCCAGTTCGTCGTGGCCCCAGTTGCGCTCGTTGAACGGCGGGTGGCAGAGGACGGCGTCGGCGGCGAGCACCGGGAACGCGTCGGCGCGGAGGCTGTCGCCGGAGCGGACGCGGATGTCGGCGGCGGTCTCGGCGGAGAGGGCCAGGCGGAGGGCGGTGAGCGCGGCGAGGTCGTGGTCGGCGTCCTGGCCGCAGACCGCGCCGGGCCGCTCGACCGCGCTGAGGAGGCCGCCGGTGCCGCAGGCGGGGTCGAGGACGGTGAGCGGGGCACGGGTGTCGTCGGCGGCCGGTGACGCCGTGCCGCCGGTGGCGAGGGCGGCCATCAGGGAGGCGGGGCCGGGCGGGGTCAGCGTGTACTGCCGGGGATTGGCGTCGAGGTGACGGCCGAGCAGGAACTCGAAGGCCGGGCGGACCCCGTCCATCTCGGCCGCGAGCTCGGCGGCCCCGCGGAGGAGGGAGACGGAGGGGGCGAGCGCGGCGACGGTGGGGGTGAGGACGGGCCGCTCGGGGCCGAGGCGCTCCGTGAGCGTCTCCTCCAGGGCGACGGGGAGCACGCCCGCGAGCCGCTCGTCCGGCAGCGCGGCGAGCGCCGGCCAGGCCGCCGACCTGTCCCGTACGAGAAGGAGGGCGCAGCCCGCGTGGACGAGGGCGGTGACGGCGCCGGCGGGGTGGCCCGCGATCTGCTGCCAGACGCGCTCGCGCAGGGGGACCTCGGCCAGCTTGCCCTGCTCGCGGAGCCACCGCTCGACGTCGGCGAGGGCGAAGGAGGGGCTGGCCTCCGTGCCGCCCACGGGCTTGGGGAAGTCGGCGTGGCGGCGGCGCCAGTTGCTGACGGCGGCCCGGCCGACGCCGGCGAGCCGGGCGATCCCGGCGGCGGTCACCTCTGCCGAGCCGATGTCGCCCGTGTCTCCGGTCTCTCCTACGTCTCCTGCGTCTCCCGCGCGCTCCTCTGGCACCTGACTCATCTCCCCTGACTCGCCTCGCCCACGTCCTGGTGTGACATCGATCTTACCGAGGAACACGCGCGGCACCACTTCACAGCGTGAGCGGACTCGTTTTCCGTGAACCGTGTTGACTCGGTTCACAAGCTCTGCTGTGATTGACCCATCGCTTCAGACAGCTTCTCTGTCCGGGAGGACACACCCATGTCGTACGACACTCAGGTCCCGGCCGCCGCCCCGCGGCAGGTCATGCGCAACGGCCTCGGCACCGCGGCCCTGATCCTCGGCATCATCGGCACGGTCTCCGGCCTCATCCCGCTGCTCTTCTGGCTGGCCGGCACGCTCGGTGTCATCGCCCTGGTCCTGGGCCTCGTCGGCAAGGGCCGGGTGAAGCGCGGCGAGGCGAGCAACAAGGGCGTGACGATCACCGGCGCGATCCTCGGCCTCGTGTCGCTGATCCTCGCCACGGTCGGCCTGATCATCACGGTCACGGCGGTCAGCGACGCGGTCGAGGAGATCGACAAGACCATCAAGGACTCGGCGCCGAAGGACCCGACGAAGGCCGGGGCCCCCTCGGGTGACGCCGGGACCTCGGACAAGGGGACGGCGGACAAGGGGAAGGGCCTGGCGGCCGGCGACACCTCGGTCTACGACGACGACCTGAAGGTCACGGTCTCGGCCCCGAAGCCGTACACCGCCGGCGAGTACGCGGTCGGCCACACCAAGGGCAACAAGGCCTACCAGGTCACCGTCGTCGTCGAGAACGGCGGCAAGAAGAAGTTCGACGCCGTCGGTGTCCTGATGAGCGCGCGGGCCGGCGCCGAGGGCGTCGAGGCCGAGCAGATCTTCGACGAGAAGGTCGGCGCGGGCTTCCAGGGCAGCGTCCTGCCCGGCAAGAAGGCCACGGTCACCGTCGCCTTCGACGCCCCGAAGGACGCCAAGAGCCTCACCGTCGAGGTGAACCCCGGCTTCGACTACAACGCCTCGCAGTGGGAGCTGAAGGTCGGCTGACCACGCGGCACACGCCACGCACCACCACGCACCATCAGGACCGGGGGCCCCACGGGGCCCCTTCCTCCGTTCCTCCCCCTCGGAGAGACTGCCCCCCATGCGCGCCTTACTCCGCCGCCCCGTCGCCGCCGTCTTCCTCTGCACGGCCCTCACCCTCTCCGCCACCGCCTGCGGCCGGTTCGTGGGGGACCTGACCAGACCCGAGATTCTCGGCAAGGCGATCAGGGCGACGGAGTCGGCGGATTTCGTGACCGTGTACTCCGACGGGCTCTCGTTGGCGGTGCCGATGAAGAACCGCACCTCCCGCGACAACCGGGGGAACTGCACCACGACGCTGTCCCACGGCGCGTCGGACACGGTCGACGTCATCAAGCTCGACGGGGACGTGTACGTCCGCCGTGACGAGGCGCGCCTGCGCAGGGAGGAGAGCCACCGGACTCCGGAGGAACTGGAGGCCCTGATCGGCAGGCTCAAGGGCCGCTGGACGAAGTATCCCGCCGGCGGCCCCGACGCCCCGGAGGGGCTGGGGACCTGCGGCCGGAAGATAGGTTTCCACTGGGTGGAGAACGGCTGGGACGACGACTCCATGGAGCCCACGGCGACCACGGTCGACGGCCGGAAGGCGTTGAAGCTGGCGAAGCCGGTCGGCGGCGACGGCGAGACGACCACCCTCTACATGGCCGCGGAAGGCCCCCCGTACTTCCTGAAGATCGTCATGACGGGCGGCGAGACGCCGGGGACCACCACCTACGACTACGACAGGCCGGTCGAGGTGAAGGCCCCGCCGGCCGAGGACGTCGTCGTGGTGGACTGATCCGTTCTCAGATGCGGTGGCGGACCCACACGTTGGGCTCGACGTAGACCGCGTAGCCGCGCGAGACCTCGCAGTGGACCGGGACGAGGGCCTTGTCGACCTCGACCGGGCCGTCCGTGTCGAACGGCAGCCCCGTCCACTTGCGCCACTGCTCGACGGAGCCGCTGACCGTCATCGACGCCGGGGCCACCGCCTCGACGACACCGCCCGCGCGGACGTGGACGCGCAGCCACGGGTCGACCGGCAGGCCGTCGGACTCGCGGGTGCGGAAGGCGTACTCGTGGATGGAGGACTCGGCCTCCAGGTGCTTGCCGTTGGGCCGGACCGGGGCGACGAGCTCCGAGAAGCCGAGCCGCTTCGTGTTGTCCCGCATCGCGGCGAGCATGTGGTGCGAGACGCCGTTGCCCAGCGCGCTCGTGTCGACCGTGATCTCGATCGCGCTGACGGTGTCCGGCTCGCGGCCGGCACGCAGGTCCGAGAAGGCCCAGAGCAGCACCTCGTCCCAGCCCCGGGGCGGCAGCTCGCGGCGGCCGTCGACGTCCATCCGGAAGGGGACGCTGAAGCCGCGCGCGACGAGCTTGCCGTCGGTGTCGGTGGCGACGAGGACGTACTCCGGCAGCTCGCGCACGATCCGGCCGATGTTCGCCCAGCCCACCGGGTCGTACATCATGAACTCGGGCCAGAGGTCGAGCATGCTCCACATCGGCCCTTCCAGCTCGGGGCGTGCGGCGAGGGTCGATATGTTCAGGTCCATGCGAGCAGGATAAAGATCGTTTCCGAGGGGACGAAACGATTTTCCCGACCGGCGGGCCGCCTACGGGAGCTTCTGCTGCGGGCAGCCGCCGAGGACCTTCTTCATCGCGTCCCGCTCGGCGCCGGTCACCCACACCTCGTACTTCTTCTTCACGGCGACCTGCCGCGCCACATACGCGCAGCGGTACGCCCTGTTCGGCGGGAGCCAGGTCGCGGCGTCGCCGTCGGACTTGCGCCGGTTCGCCGAGGAGTCGACGGCGAGGAGGTTGAGGGGGTCGTTGGCGAAGCGGCGGCGGGTGTCCGCGTCCCACTTCCGGGCGCCCTTCTGCCAGGCGTCGGAGAGCGCCACGACGTGGTCGATGTCGA
This sequence comes from Streptomyces gardneri, assembly GCF_006539185.1. Lineage (GTDB taxonomy): Bacteria > Actinomycetota > Actinomycetes > Streptomycetales > Streptomycetaceae > Streptomyces > Streptomyces gardneri. Next base: position 16,196 of record NZ_BJMN01000038.1, on the reverse strand, counting down.
CCTTGCTGCGGCCCCGGACGTACTCGACGGTGGTGCCGGTGTACGGGTCGTCGGTGAGGGTCCCGGAGGCGACCTTGCAGCGGCCGTCCGTGAGGCGGACGCCGGTCAGGTCGCGCCGGAGCACGTCGTCGCGGGTGCCGCAGCCGTTGCCGTCGACGTCCGCCCAGGCCCGGCCGAACTTCTCCCGCTCGTAACCGGTCTTCGGGGCCCGGCCCTTGACGGTGAGGGTGTCCACGGCGGCGAGCGCCGACCCCCGCGCGGCGGGCCTGCCGCCCGGGCCCCCGTCGGACCCGGGGGTGTCGGAGCCGGGCGAGCAGGCGGCGGTCACCAGGGCGGCGACGGCAAGCGCCGCTCCGGCCAGCGGCCTTCGATATATGTGGAACGTCCGTTGTGTGAACACCCCCGCATCCTAGGTTCCGACCGGGAGATAGCGTTCCCCCCTTCCGACGCGACTCCATGGGGGGAATACGCATGCGAAGGTTCGGACTGCTCCGAGCCCTTTCGGCCTCACTGGCCCTGCTCTGTGCGGGACTGGTGCTGACGGCGCCTCGGGCGCAGGCGGACACGGTGAGCGTGTCGACCGCGCCGCCGGTCAGGACGTACACGTACAACATGTGCGGCAGCGGCGGGACCGTCGAGTGCGATGTCAGCGCCAAGGGCAACGAGGAGCGCTACAGGACGATCGTCAACGAGACGGCGGCCGGGGTCTGGAACGCCGACTACATCTTCCTCGTCGAGGTCTGCAGGTACCAGTTCGACGAACTGGCCACCCGCCTCGGCACCCGGGGTTACACCGGCAGGTACGCCGAGACCGTCCCCGCCGGCGGGATCGGACCGTACTGCGCGGACACGGGCGGGAGGCAGACCGTCCCGAGCTACGGGATGGCCCTGTTCGTGCGGGGGGTCGTGGTCGATCAGCTCGACCTCGTCCTGGACACGAAGGCCGCGATCCTGCAGACCGTCCCGGGAACACCGAGGCAGCGGGTCAACGCGGAGGACATCACCTCCCCCTGCCTCAAGGCCTGGGTGCAGTCCAGGCTGACCTGGTCCTGCTCGGTCCACCTCTGGTGGGGGACGCCGACCGTCCCCGCCTACCCCGACCCCGCGACGGCCGACGCCGTGGAGGACTACGACGACTCCGTGAACCGGAACGAGGTGATGGTCAGGGAAGCCGACATCCTGGCGGGCAAGGCCAAAGAGTGGGAGGACGCGGGCATCCCCGTCGTCCTCGGCGGTGACTTCAACTCCTCGCCCTGGGGAGACGTGCTCGACCGGTTCTACGAGTCCGGCGCGGGCCAGGGAGCGTACGGGAGGTTCGCCGAGGCCGACGAGACCGACTCCGAGCGCTTCCAGGCGCCGTTCACCGCCTGCACCGGCGTCCCCGCCCCTTCGCGCTGCCGCAGCGGCGCCCCGACCAAGTCCGGGGTGCAGAAGCTCGACTACACCTTCTTCGGCTCCCGGTACTTCCGCGGCGAGGTGGGCGACGTGCCCGCCGGGCCGGTGGCCCCGACCGCCGGCAAGGTGATCTCCGACCACCTGCCGATCCGCGGCGCGGCCTACTGGGAGGACTGCGGGCCCTACGGCGCCACCCCGGGAGCCGTCTTCCGGCGGGACGCGGTCGGCGGGCTCTACCGCTACGAGGGCCGCGCCAACGGTGAGAGCGCCGCCCTGGCCAAGCCGTGCAAGGTCGGCACCGGCTGGCTGGGGATGAAGCAGGTCGCCCGCCAGGGGACGACCCTCGCGGCCGTCGACACCGCCGGCAACCTGTGGCACTACCCCGCCGGCACCAGCGACGGCTCGTACTCCGGGGGGACCGGCCGCCACCTGGCAGGCACCGGCTTCCAGAACGACAACCTCCTGGTCGCCCCCGGCGACTTCGACGGCGACGGCCGGGCCGACCTGATCACCCGCGACACCTCCGGCAATCTCTGGCTCCACAAGGGCACCGGTGAGAACTCCTACGCCGCGCGCGTGGAGATCGGCGACGGTACCGACTGGAACACGTACAAGTCGCTGGTCTCCCCCGGCGACTTCGCCCCGGACGTGAACGAAGGGGCGGGCAGGGCCGACCTCGTCGGCAGCGATGCCGCGGGCGGTCTCTGGCTCCACAGGCGCACGAGCGGCGGAGACCTCGCGGCACGTCAGGCCGTCGGCACCGGCTGGCAGGCCTACAACGCCGTCGTCGCCCCCGGCGACCTGAACGGCGACGGGAACCCGGACCTGATCAGCCGTGATCCCGGCGGAGGCCTCTACTTCTTCAAGGGCGACGGCGCCGGCGGCCATGCCGCTCGCGTGAAGATCGGATCGAGCTTCCCCGCGGGAGAACTGCTCTTCTGACACGGAAGCGAGGGGCCCTCCCCGGCGGCCCGGGGCATCGCGCGAGCGACGCCCCGGGCCCCTTCGTTCCCCCACCTCACGGAAGGCACCGCCCCGCCGCCGTCACACCTTGCCGATGCCGAGGGTGTTCTCGCCGGGGAGCAGGCCGGAGCCGATCGCGGACAGCCAGGGGCCACCGAGCAGTTCGGCGAGACGGGCGGTGCCGTCCGGGCCGAGGGCGTCCCAGGGCGCGGCGGCGAGTTCGTCCGTGCGCGACTCGACCTGGGCGCGCAGCGCGCGGCCCTCCTCGATGACGGCCCCGTCCGCGCCCAGGACCCCTCGGGCCACGAGCCGGGCGCGGGCGGCGGACCACTCCGCGGCGGACCAGCCGCGGCTCTCGAAGACGGCCTCGGGGGCGGCGCCGACCGCCGCGAAGGAGACGAGCGCCTCGACCGGGTCGAGGCCGGCGACGAGGAGCGCGGCGAGGTGCCCGTCGCCGCGGTGCTCGCGGAGGATCGTCGCGGCCTGCCAGAGGACGAGGTGCGGGGCCTCGGGCCAGGGCAGGGCGGCGTTGGCGGCGGCGAGGGGGCGCCCCTGCGTCCCGGCGGCCTCGGCGGCGCGGCGGGCGAGGGCGGCGGCCTCGGCGAGCTCGGGGCTCTTGACCGTGTCCTCGCCGAGGACGGCCCGGTAGGTGCGGTCGACGGCGCGGAGGCGGGCGGCGAGGACGTCGGCGGGGGTCGCGGCCGCGCTCTCCCCGGCGTCCGGCACGTACCGGGCGACCATCCCGGGGCTGAAGCTGTAGAAGGCCGAGGTGACCTCGACCGGGCCGGCGGCGCTCAGGGGGGCGGAGCGCCAGGCGAAGTAGGAGGGCCAGCGCTCGGCGGTGTCGTAGCCGAGGGCGGCCGCCTCGTCGAAGGCTTCGGGGGCGTAGTAGAGCAGGGCGTGCAGGGGTTCGAGCAGGTGCCACATCTGACGTACGCGTCCGGATTCCACGGCGGCGTCCTTCCTCGTGATCGATCGACTCGCCCATCAACTTGACACTGACAAGATTGCCTCCCGGCCGCAAACTTGTCAATGCCTAGATACCGGCTAGGCTGCTGCCATGACAAGCCGGAAGACCTACCACCACGGCGACCTGCGGCAGTCCGTCCTCGCCGCCGCCCTCGACGTGATCGCCGCCGAGGGCCCCGGGGCTCTGAGCCTGCGCGACCTCGCCCGCCGCGCCGGCGTCTCCCACGCCGCCCCCGCCCACCACTTCAAGGACCGCACCGGGCTCCTCACCGCGATCGCCGCCGAGGGGTACGACCTCCTGGCCGCGGCCCTCGCCGGGACGCCCGAGCTGCGCGAACGCGGCGTGCGCTACGTACGGTTCGCGACGGACCACCCCGCCCACTTCCAGGTGATGTTCCAGCCGGACCTGCTCCGCGCCGACGACCCCGAGCTCCTCGCCGCCAAGGAACGGGCCTCCGCCGAACTCCGCGCGGGCGTGGCCGGCCTGCCGGACGTCCCCGACGCCCGCACGGCGGGCATCGCCGCCTGGTCACTCGCCCACGGCTTCGCGACGCTGTTCCTCACCGGGAACGTCGACGCGGCGCTGGGCGGCCGGGAGCCCGAGGAGTACTTCCGCTCCCTCACGGGCCTGCTCTTCACGGGCCAACTCCCGGCGGAGGAACAGTAATCGTCATCGACCGGGGAATAGCCCGCGCCTGCCCGTAATTGACGCAAGCATGCACACGACGAACACCCTGCGCCGCGCCGCCATAGCCGTCCTCACCGCCGCCACCCTCGGATTAGCCCCCACCGCACTCGCCGACACCGGCCACCAGGGCTCCTCCTGGCGCGCCGCCTGGGCCGCGTCCCCGCAGGCGCCGACCGCGCCCTTCACCCCCAACTGGTCGCAGCAGGGCTTCGAGAACCAGACGGTCCGCCAGGTCGTCCGGGTCACCACCGGAGGCACCCGGGCCCGGATCGAGCTGACGAACCGTTACGGCTCCACTCCGCTGCGGATCACGGGCGCGACCGTGGCCCGTACCGCCGAGGGCGGCGCGGTGCGCCCCGGCTCCGTGCGCCAACTCCGCTTCGACGGCCGAGCGTCCGTGACGATCCCGGCCGGCGGCACCCTCCGCAGCGACGCCGCCAACCTCCCCGTCGAGGCCTTCGGCTCGCTCACCGTCACCCTCTACCTCGCGGAGAAGACCGGCCCCGCCACCTTCCACCACTTCTCCTCGGCCACCAGCTACCGCGCCGACGGCGACCACCGCGGCGACCTCACCGGCACGGCCTTCCGGGAGACCAGCGCGTCCTGGTACTTCCTCTCCGGCGTCGAGGTCACCGGCGGCCGGGACTCCGCACGCCGGAACGGCGTCGTGACCTTCGGCGACTCCATCACCGACGGCGTCGGCTCCACGGTCGACGCCAACGGCCGCTACCCCGACGAGCTGGCGGAACGCCTCGCCGAGGCCGGGCGTCCGCGGGCCGTCGTCAACCACGGGATCGCCGGCAACCAGGTCGTCAACGACACCACCTGGGCGGGCGAGAAGGCCCTCACCCGCTTCCGTCAGGACGTGCTGGCGGAGCCCGGCGTGCGGACCGTGATCGTCCTCGAAGGCATCAACGACATCGGCGGCAGCACGGCGACGTTCCCCGCCCCGCCCACCCCCGACGTCTCCGCGGCACGGCTCATCGCGGGCCACCGCACCCTGATCCGCGAGGCGCACGCGAAGGGTCTCAAGATCGTCGGCGCGACCCTCACCCCGATCAAGGGCTCCTTCTACGACAGCCCGGCGAACGAGGCGAAGCGGGAGGCCGTCAACGACTGGATCCGCACGTCCGGCGCGTACGACGCGGTCGTCGACTTCGACCGCGCGGTCGCGGACCCGGCGGACCCGGACCGCATCCTCCCGGCGTACGACTCCGGCGACGGCCTCCACCCGAACGACGCGGGCTACGAGGCGATGGCTGGCGCGGTGGACCTGAACGAGCTGTAGCCACCCGGTGCGGCACCCCGCGTTCTACGGCGCGGGGTTCCGCACCAGCCATTCCTGGAACTCCCGGTGCCGAAACTGGTAGGCGACCCCTGAGGTCCGCATGAGCCCGGCGGAGACGGACCAGTCGAGGAAGCGGGCGAGGCGGAGGGGGACTCTGCGGACGTTCAGGAATAGGTAGAGCAAGTACGCAAGGCAGGGCGCTTCCATCAGCGCTCCAACACTCAAAAGCATGCCCAGGCAGGTAAGCATCAGCGGATCCTGTGACTTGGCGTAACCCACCAGCGTCAGAGCAGCGCCGCCGGCAAAGTAGGCGCCCAGCCACAGAAAGGCCCTCAGTCCACCCACAGGGCCCGCTGTCGTCCGGTCGAGTTCGGCCACCGCAGCGATGGGGAAAGCCAGCACGATCAATATCGCCCCGGCGCACAGAGCCAGCATGAGGCCAAGCGCGTTCGGGCTGCGGGCCAGGATTGCCCCCAGCAGGAACACGAGCAGGACGAGCAGGTACGCCCCGGACCACGACCTCGGCATCTTCCGCACATAACGCCGCATCCCGATGCTCCACAGCGCGCTACCAAGCCGCGGAACGCCCGGAGGCCGAAAGTATGTCGCGGGCAGGCTTCCGACCGTCAACCCCATGACAATCGCGATCAGCAGACCCAGACAGGTCACCAGCCTCGCGGGACCCACCAGTTCATTCCACCGCAGTAGCACCAAGACGTGTAGCAGCGCAGCTCCGGTCAAGGCTCCCACCACCACTGCCCCAACACCCCACCGTGGTACCAACCGCCCAAGATCGAGAGGCACTAGGTCTGTCTCTGCACCGTGCCCCGAGCCAAGACCGAGTGCCAGGGATCTAAGCGTGCGGTGCACTCGTTCAGGGGCATAGTGGCTCACACCCTTTGGCACGTTGACCGTTGACGCCCAGATGAAGCGGGCCAGCAGCCTGTCCGCCACCTCCCCCTCCGAGGTCGCCGCAAGCAGCTCCGCCGGGTCGCCGTCCCGCTCGTACGCCACCGCCGCCAGTGTCAGGCGCCACGGCGTGGACAGGGCCCCGGCCAGCACCCCGGAGGGCCTGTCGCGGAGGTCGTCGAGCAGCGGCTGCCAGCGGTCCGGGCGGCGGGCCCCGCGCAGGGCGAGGAAGTCGCGGGCCCGCTCCGGGGTCACGGGAGCGATCTCCAGGCGGGCCGCGTCCAGGATGTGGCTGCCCGCCGCCTCCAGGGCGTCGTACTCCGACGAACGACACGTGAGGACGAGGGGCGCCGGGTCGGTGCCGTCCTGAAAGTCGCCCAGCGCGGTCAGCGCGCGGGCCGCCCGGGAGCCGTCGGGGGCGGTCCCCGTCGCGTCCATCTCGTCGAGTCCGTCGAGGACCGGGAGGACCATGCGGGCGGCGACGACCCGGCGGGCGGAGGCGGGCGGCAGGCCGTAGTCACGCTGGAGGTGACGGGTCAGCCAGTCACGGAAGGGTTCACCCGCGTCCCAGTCGGCCAGGGCGACCAGCACCGGCACCGGCTCGCTCTCGGCCCGCACCCGGTTGAGCTCCATCACGAACTTCCGGGCCAGGACGGTCTTCCCGGCACCCGGCGCGCCGGTGATCACCATCCGCCGGGGCCGCAGTCCGCGGTAGTCCTCGACGACCTGCTCCAGTCGCCCCGCGGGCGAGGCCGGAAGCGCCGCCGCCCGGGCACCGGCGTACGGCCGGAAGGCGAAGGTGACGTCGATGGCCTTGAGGTCACCGCCCAGGGAGCTGGTCCACTGGGGCTCGCCGATCGCCTTCACCTCCCGGGCCAGCCGGGCGACCGCCTCCGCTTCCGCCTCCTCAGGCCGCCGCCACAACGTCGCGAGGACGGCCACCCCACCGAGCACCGCGCAGACCATCGCGATCAGGTCCGTCCGCTCCGACAGCTCCATCGGACCGGCCGCGTCCTCGCCGTCCAGGGCCCACAGGACGCCCGCCACCGCCAGGGCGAGCAGGCCCGCCCACCGCAGCCACCCCGGCACCATCCAGCTCCCCCGTCCCCCGTCCGGCATGGGGACATCCTGCCGGACGGGGGACGGTCAAAGCGTCACGAGCCGAGGATCGTCGTGAGGAACTCCCCAGTCCAAGCCAGCAGTTCGCGCCCCACCACCGGCTTCCCCCCGATCTTCCCGCTCGTCGGCCGCGGCACCAGGATCTGGTGGACCGCCGGCTTGATGACCGTCCGCGGGTACAGCCGCTTCAGCCGCAGTTCCTGCGACTCCCTCAACTCCACCGGCGCGAAGCGGATGTTCGGGCCCTGGAGGACGATCTCGCCGACCCCGCACGCCCGCGCCAGCATCCGCAGGCCCGCCACCAGGAGCAGGTTCTCCACCGGCTCCGGCAGCTTGCCGTAGCGGTCGGTGAGTTCCTCGCGTACGGCCCTGATGTCCTCCTCCGAGTTCGCGGAGGCGATCGAGCGGTAGGCCTGGAGGCGGAGCCGCTCGCCCGGCGCGTAGTCGTGCGGCATGTGGGCGTCGACCGGGAGCTCGATCTTGACCTCCAGCGGCACCTCCTCCTCCGCGCCGCCCTCCATCTGCGCCCGGTAGTCCGCGACCGCCTCGCCGACCATGCGGACGTACAGGTCGAAGCCGACGCCCGCGATGTGGCCGGACTGTTCGCCGCCGAGGAGGTTGCCCGCGCCGCGGATCTCCAGGTCCTTCATGGCCACGTACATGCCGGCGCCCATCTCGGTGTGCTGGGCGATCGTCGCGAGCCGCTCGTGCGCGGTCTCCGTCAGGGGCTTCTCCGGCGGGTACAGGAAGTAGGCGTAGCCGCGCTCGCGGCCACGGCCGACGCGGCCGCGCAGCTGGTGGAGCTGCGAGAGGCCGAAGTTGTCGCCGCGCTCCACGATGAGGGTGTTGGCGTTGGAGATGTCGATGCCGGACTCGACGATCGTCGTCGAGACGAGCACGTCGAACTTCTTCTCCCAGAAGTCGACGACCACCTGCTCCAGGGCCGATTCCGACATCTGGCCGTGGGCCGTGGCGATCCGCGCCTCCGGCACGATCTCGCGCAGCCGCGCCGCCGCCCGGTCGATCGAGTCGACGCGGTTGTGGATGTAGAAGACCTGTCCCTCGCGCAGGAGTTCACGGCGGATGGCCGCGCCGATCTGCTTCTCCTCGTACGGGCCGACGAAGGTGAGGACCGGGTGGCGCTCCTCGGGCGGGGTGGTGATCGTCGACATCTCGCGGATGCCGGTGACCGCCATCTCCAGGGTGCGCGGGATCGGGGTGGCGGACATCGTCAGCACGTCGACGTTGGCGCGGAGCTTCTTCAGCTGCTCCTTGTGCTCGACGCCGAAGCGCTGCTCCTCGTCGACGATGACCAGGCCGAGGTCCTTGAACTTCGTCTCCGACGAGAAGAGGCGGTGGGTGCCGATGACGACGTCGACCGAGCCCTCGTGGAGCCCTTCCAGGGTGGCCTTCGACTCGGTGTCGGTCTGGAAGCGGGAGAGCGCCCGGACCTTCACCGGGAACTGCGAGTACCGCTCGCTGAACGTGCCGAAGTGCTGCTGCACGAGCAGCGTCGTCGGGACGAGGACGGCGACCTGCTTGCCGTCCTGGACGGCCTTGAAGGCGGCGCGCACCGCGATCTCCGTCTTGCCGTAGCCGACGTCGCCGCAGATCAGACGGTCCATGGGGACGGTCTTCTCCATGTCCTCCTTGACCTCGGCGATCGTGGAGAGCTGGTCGGGGGTCTCCGCGTACGGGAAGGCGTCCTCCAGCTCGCGCTGCCACGGGGTGTCCTGGCCGAAGGCGTGGCCGGGGGCCGCCATCCGGGCCGAGTACAGCTTGATCAGGTCGGCGGCGATCTCCTTGACGGCCTTCTTCGCGCGCGCCTTCGTCTTCGTCCAGTCCGCGCCGCCGAGCCGGTGCAGGGTGGGCGCCTCGCCGCCGACGTACTTGGTGACCTGCTCCAGCTGGTCGGTGGGGATGTACAGCCGGTCGCCGGGCTGGCCGCGCTTGGCGGGGGCGTACTCGACGAGGAGGTACTCGCGGGTCGCGCCCTGGACGGTCCGCTGGACCATCTCCACGTACCGGCCGACGCCGTGCTGCTCGTGGACGATGTAGTCGCCGACCTCCAGGGTCAGCGGGTCGATGGTCTTGCGGCGCTTGGCCGGCATCCGCTGGCCGTCCTTGCCGGCCGCCTTCTGGCCGGACAGGTCGGTCTCGGTGAGGACGGCGAGCTTGAGCGCGGTGTCGACGAAGCCGTAGTCGATGGAGCCGGTCGCCACGTGCACGACGGACGGGGAGATCTCCGCCAGGTCCGCGTCGAGGCGGGCGGCGATGCCCTCGCCGCCGAGGACCTCGACCGTACGGGTCGCGGGGCCGTGGGCCTCCGTCACGTACACCGTGCGCCAGCCGTCGGCCAGCCAGCCCTTGGTGTCGGCGAGCGCGCGGGCGGTGTCGCCGCGGTACGACTCGGGGGCGCGCATGCCGAGGGTGAGGGTGTCCCCCGTCAGGACCTCGTCCGCCGCGAACGGCGATACCGACCACCAGGCGATGTCCAGCTCGCGCGCCCGGTCGCGGACGTCCGCGATCCCCCACAGGGAGGCCGCGCCGACGTCGATCGGGGCCTCGCCGCCGCCGGCGGTCGCCGCCCAGGAGGCCTGGAGGAACTCCTGCGAGGTCGCCACCAGGTCCGACGCCCGGGTCCGGACCCGCTCCGGGTCGCAGACGACGGCCATGGCGCCCTTCGGCAGTACGTCGAGCAGCAGCTCCATGTCGTCGACGAGGACGGGGGCCAGGGACTCCATGCCCTCGACGGCGATGCCCTCGGCGATCTTGTCGAGGAGTTCGCCCAGCTCGGGGTGGGCCTCGGCCAGCGCACGGGCGCGTGAGCGCACCTCGTCCGTCAGGAGCAGCTCGCGGCAGGGCGGCGCCCACAGTCCGTGCTCGGCGACTTCGAGGGAGCGCTGGTCCGCGACCTTGAAGTAGCGGATCTCCTCGACGTCGTCGCCCCAGAACTCGATGCGGAGCGGGTGCTCCTCGGTGGGCGGGAAGACGTCCAGGATGCCGCCGCGCACGGCGAACTCGCCGCGCTTCTCGACGAGCTCGACCCGGGAGTACGCGGCGGCCGCCAGGCCCTCGACGATCTCGTTCAGGTCCGCCGTCTGGCCACTGCGCAGCGCCACCGGCTCCAGGTCGCCGAGGCCCTTGACCTGCGGCTGGAGCACGGAGCGGATGGGTGCGACGACGACGCTGACGGGGCCGGCGGCCGGGTCGTCCTCGCGGGGGTGCGCGAGGCGGCGCAGCACGGCGAGGCGGCGGCCGACGGTGTCGGAGCGGGGCGAGAGCCGCTCGTGCGGCAGGGTCTCCCAGGAGGGGTACTCGGCGACCGTGTCCGGGTCGAGGAGCGAGCGCAGCGCCGCCGCCAGGTCCTCGGCCTCCCGGCCGGTCGCGGTGACGGCGAGGACGGGGCGCCCCGAGTCCCGGGCGAGCGCGGCGACGGCGAACGGCCGCGCGGCGGCGGGCCCGACCAGGTCCACGTGCGGGCGGTTCCCGTCGGCGGCGGCCTTCACCGCTTCGGCGAGGGCCGCGTCCTTGACGACTACGTCGAGCAGGCCGTGCAGGCTCATGGAGCTTTCCATCCCGGGTTCGGAGTACGGGGCGCGGTGGCGCGGGGCGGGCAACGCGAACAGCCCGACACGTCGTACGGGCCGGGGTGTCCAGCGTACGACGGGGTAACGACAGTCGCTTCCGAAACACCGGGCGGCGACGCGGTGCGGCCCCGGCGGACACCCCTTTCGGGGGTCCGCCGGGGCCGCACTCCCCCGTTGCCGTCCCGCGACCGCTACTCGCTGGCGATCGCGTTCAGGACGTTCATCCGGCCCGCCCGGAAGGCCGGGACGAGGGCCGCGAAGAGGCCCACGAAGGCCGAGCCGACGAAGACGGTGAGGATCGTCGGCCAGGGGATCTCCAGGACGCCGAGGCCCTCCAGGGCCAGCAGCTTCTGGGCGGCCGTGCCCCAGCCCATGCCCAGGCCGAGGCCGAGAAGGGCGCCGAAGAGGGCGATGACCACGGACTCCAGGCGGATCATGCGGCGCAGCTGGCGGCGGGAGAGGCCGATGGCTCGCATGAGGCCGATCTCGCGGGTCCGCTCGACCACCGAGAGGGCCAGGGTGTTCACGACTCCGAGGATCGCGACGACGATCGCCAGGGCGAGGAGCCCGTACACGATGTTGAGGAGCTGGCCGACCTGGTCCTTGAGGGCCTCCTTGTAGTCGGCCTGGTTGCTGGCCTTGTACTGGGGGTAGGGCGCGAGGGCCTTCTTGATCGCCTCGTAGGCCTGGGTCTCCTGGCCTTCCTTCGCGCCGGCGAGAAGGATCAGGCTGTTCGGCGTCCGGTCGGCGGGGACGTACCGGGTGAGGGTGGGGATGCCGGTGTACATCACGCCCGAGTCGATGCCGCCGGCGTCCTCGGTGATCGCCACGACCTTGAGCTTCGCCGTCTCGCCGCCCTTGAAGGCGATGGTCAGCGCGTCGCCGACCTTCACTCCGTGCTCGGTGGCGTACTCGCTGCCGACGGACATCGCGTCCGTGCCGTAGGCGTCGGCGAGCGTGCCGGAGGTCGTCTCCCGGCGCACGTCCTTCATGTACGACGGGTCGGTGGCGGCCAGGTCGGCCGTGTCCGTCCGGCCGCGCGGGTCGGTGACCTTGGCGTCGACCCACTTGTACTCGCTGACGTGGTCGAGGCCGGGGACCTTCTCCAGGGCGGCCTGCGCCTGCGGCACGATCGGCTGGCCGGTGCCGGACTGGACGATGAAGTCGGCGCCGACGGAGCGGTCGAGCTCTTCGGTGGCCGAGGCGACCATCGAGGAGCCGACGACCGACAGGCAGGCGACGAGGGCGAGGCCGATCATCAGGGCGGCGCCGGTGGCGCCGGTGCGGCGGGGGTTGCGCAGGGCGTTGCGCTCGGCCATGCGGCCGACCGGGCCGAAGACCCGCAGGACGACGACGCCGAGGGCGCGGACCACGCCGCCCGCGAGGAGCGGGCCGATGACGATGAAGCCGAGGAGGGAGAGGACGACGCCGAGGCCGAGCCAGAGCGAGCCGGGACCGGCCTCGTCGGCGCGGGTCGCGACCCACAGGGCGGCGGCGCCGGCGGCGGTGAGGGCGAGGCCGAGGCCGGCCCGGACGCGTCCGGCCTTGCCGTCGGCGGGGGTGCCGGCGTCGCGGAGGGCGGCCATCGGGGAGACCTTGCCGGCCCGGCGGGCCGGGATGTAGGCGGCGAGGACGGTGACGACGATGCCGAGGGCGAGGCCGACGGCGGGGGTCGTCCAGGCGACGGTGAGGTCGCGGGTGGAGAGCTCCATGCCCATCGAGGACATGAGCTTCATGAGGCCGACGGCGAGGCCGACGCCCGCCGCGACACCGGCGACCGAGCCGACGATGCCGAGGAGCAGCGCCTCGACGAGGACGGAGCGGTTGACCTGCTTGCGGCTGGAGCCGATGGCCCGCATGAGGCCGATCTCGCGGGTGCGCTGGGCGACCAGCATGGAGAAGGTGTTGACGATGAGGAAGATGCCGACGAGGAAGGCGATCCCGGCGAAGCCGAGCATCGCGTACTTCATGACGTCGAGGAATCCGGCGACGTCCTCGCGGCCCGCGTCGGCGGCCTCGGCGGCCGTCTGGAGCTTGTAGCCGTCGCCGATGGCTGCGGCGATGTCCGCCTTGAGGGCGTCGTCGCTGACGCCGGGCTTCGCGTCGACCTGGACCTGCGTGAACAGGCCTTCCTTGCCGAGGAGTTCGCGCTGCGCGGTGGCGGTGTCGAAGTAGACGAGGGTGGCGCCGGGGTTGGTGACCTTGAAGTCGACGATGCCGGAGATCTTCGCGGTGAAGTCGCCGTCGACGGCGATGGTCCGCAGCTCGTCGCCGATCTTCAGGCCGTGCTTCTCGGCGGTGGCGCCGTCGACGACCACGTCGGTGGGGCCGCGCGGCTCGTGGCCGTCGACGAGCTCCACCGAACGGAGCTCGTTGGAACTCCAGTTGAGGGCGATGGTCGGGGCGCCGCTGGTGGGCCCGACGTTCTTGTTCTCGGCGTTGACGACGGTGACGCTGGTGGAGGCGATCGCGCCGTGCGCGGCCTGGACACCCTCCGTCTTCCCGACCTGCTCGACGAGCGAGGCGGGGAGGGACTCGGGACGGCCGGTCTGCGGGGACTCGTCGTCCGCCGCCGCGCCCTTCGGGCTGACGCTGACGTCGGAGGCGGTCGACGCGAAGAGCTTGTCGAAGGTCGTGTTCATGGTGTCGGTGAACACGAGGGTGCCGGAGACGAAGGCGACGGAGAGGAGGACGGCGACGGCGGAGAGCGCCATGCGTCCCTTGTGCGCGAGGAAGTTGCGCAGCGAGGTCTTGAGGACGGTCATGACGTCCGCCCGCGCGCGTCGAAGTCCTTCATGCGGTCGAGGACGGCGTCGGCGGTGGGCCGCTCCATCACGTCCACGATGCGTCCGTCGGCGAGGTAGAGCACCCGGTCGGCATAGGAGGCGGCGACCGGGTCGTGGGTGACCATGACGATCGTCTGCCCCAGCTCGTCGACGGACTGCCGCAGGAAGCCGAGGACCTCCGCGCCGGCCCGGGAGTCGAGGTTTCCGGTCGGCTCGTCGCCGAAGATGATCTCGGGCCGGGCGGCGAGCGCGCGGGCCACGGCGACGCGCTGCTGCTGACCGCCGGAGAGCTGGTTCGGCCGGTGCTTGAGGCGGTCGGAGAGCCCGACGGTGTCGACGACCCGGCGCAGCCACTCGGCGTCCGGCTTGCGCCCCGCGATGTCCATCGGGAGCGTGATGTTCTCGATGGCGTTCAGGGTCGGCAGCAGGTTGAACGCCTGGAAGATGAAGCCGATCCGGTCGCGGCGCAGCTGCGTGAGCTTCTTGTCCTTGAGCCCGGTGATCTCTGTGTCGTCGAGGAAGATCTCGCCGCTGGTGACGGTGTCGAGCCCGGCGAGGCAGTGCATCAGGGTCGACTTGCCGGAGCCGGAGGGGCCCATGATCGCGGTGAAGCGGCCGCGGGCGATGTCCACGTCGACGGAGTCCAGCGCGACGACCCGGGTCTCCCCGGTGCCGTACGCCTTGACGACCTGACGCGCCCGCGCGGCGACGGCCGTGCTCTCTCCCGTACCCCCGTGCCTGGGGATGGTCACAGCCGAAGTCACGGTCTTCTCCTAGGGAGTGTGTGCGGGTGGGTCGGTCTGGCTTTGTAAGTTCAAGTTAAGAAGCGGGAGCCGTGCTTCTCGTCCTCCGCCGGGACGAACGACCCCTGGCCCGTATGGGGGAGATCCCCCTAGGGGATGTCCGCCTGAGGCACACCCCCGTCCTGCCACCGACCCCGCTGACCGCGCCGGACACGGCTGAGGGCCTCCACCCGAAGGTGGAGGCCCTCACCTGTGACTCAGAAGGCGCCGTTCAGGTCCCACCAGTCGCCGCCGCCCAGCCAGTCGCCCGCTCCGAGGCGGCCCGTGCCGGTGCCCTCGTACACGTACAGCATCCGGGATTCGACCTGCGTCGCGATGAGGTCCGCCTTGCCGTCGCCCGACCAGTCGCCGTTGCCGATGAGCATCGTCATGCCGTTCCAGCCGCCGCTGCCGACGAGGACGCGCGAGCCGAGCGCGCCGGGCTTGCCCGGGTAGAGCCAGAGCTTGCCCGTCGACGCCTCGCGGGCGTAGAGGTCGGCCCGGCCGTCGCCGTTCATGTCGCCGACGCCGGTCAGGGCGTTCATCCCGTTCCAGCCGCCGTTGCCGAGCAGCTTGCGCGCGCCCAGGGTGCCGGTGGAGGTGCCCGGGTACAGCCACAGCTTGCCGGTGGCCCGCTCGACCGCGAGCAGGTCGGAGCGTGCGTCGCCGGTCAGGTCACCGAAGGCGGCGATCCGGCTCATCGCGTTCCAGCCGCCCGCGCCGATCAGCTTGCGCGCGCCGAGAGCGCCGGTGCCGGTACCGGGGTAGAGCCACAGCTTGCCGGTGGCCTTCTCGCGGACGATCACGTCCTCGCGGCCGTCACGGCTGAAGTCGCCGTGCCGGACCATGGCGTCGAAGACGTTCCAGCCGCCGGAGCCGACCAGCTTGCCGTTGCCGTCACCCGGCAGGAACCAGAGCCGTCCGACCAGGTCGCGGACGAGGACGTCCGACCGCCGGTCGCCGTTCATGTCACCGAATCCGGCGGCGGTGGGCGAGGTCTCCGAGATCCAGTGCGGGTACGCGGGCCCCGAGCACTCCCGGATCGTGGGGACGATCTTCACCGAGCTGACGGAACGGCTGGCGATGCTGGTGGTGAGGCCGTCGTTCTCGTACCGCCCCGCGCCGTCCTCGAAGTTGGGCTCGTCGAAGGTGCAGGCGAACCCCGGCGTGCGGTTGATGATCAAGCGGAACTTGTTGTCCCACGTGCCCAGCGTCGCCTTGCTCGTCTGCGTCTTGAACATCGGACCGGTGGAGCTGGTGTCCCCCCAGGCGCAGAAGTAGCCCGTGGGGCAGTCGCTCACCGCGGCCTGGGCGGGCGCGGCTCCGGCGCCGAGCAGGCCGAGCGAGGTGAGTCCCAGCGCGACGGCCGTGGAGGCCAGTCGCCGGAACAGGGGTGTGCGCATCAATTCCCTCCCGAAACGCGGCGCGTACGCATTTTCGAAGCGCGCCGCCGGCAGGAACGTACCCGTCTCCGCCTCACCGCTGCCACGTGGTTCCCGAGCGGAGTTCGACCCGCGCCCGGCACGCTGCGCCCTGGTGCCTGTCCGGCGGATCATGTGATCGTCGCAGCTTTGGATCGCCGGCAACTCCCGGGCCGTGGCCACGAGGTTCGACAAGCGGGCCTACGTCTTCCACGGAACAACCACCGTCGCGGCGACCCGCTCATGGCTCCGACCATGACCCCTCAGGCAGACCCAGGGCAGGCCC
>NZ_BJMN01000037.1 GCF_006539185.1 Streptomyces gardneri | reverse complement strand
GTGCGCGGTCGTGTGCGCGTGGGAACAAGAAAACGCCCCCGCCGTGGCGGGGGCGTCTCGCGTCGGATGTCAGGCCGTCGTGGCGCAGCTCGGGCAGATGCCGCGGTACGTGACCTCGACGTTCGAGATCGTGAAGCCGAAGCGCTCGGTGTCCGGCAGGTCCGCCAGCGGGTCGCCCGCCGGGTGGACGTCACGGATGGCGCCGCAGCGGCCGCAGACCAGGTGCTGGTGCGGGCGGTGGGCGTTGGGGTCGTACCGCTTGGCGCGGCCGTCCGTGGCGACCTCGATGACCTCGCCGAGGGTGACCATCTCGCCCAGCGTGTTGTACACGGTCGCGCGCGAGATCTCGGGCAGCCTCGTGACAGCGCGGGCGTGGACCTCGTCGGCGGTCAGGTGCACATGATCCCCGTCGAGGACCTCGGCCACGACGCGCCGCTGCGCGGTCATCCGCCAGCCGCGGCCGCGCAGTCGTTCCAACAGGTCACTCATGGGGGCCAGCCTAACAGTCGGGGGAACCGGGTCCCGAACGGGTGTGACTTTGGAAGGCCACTTGACTTAGACAATGTCTATTGTAGGATCGAGCCCGGCATTGGCCAAGACCCAGAACTAGGGTCCGGGCCGAGGGACAGGACTCGCAGGACATGACGCAGGAGGCGCACGTGACGCAGGGACCGCTCACCACGGAGGCCGGCGCGCCGGTCGCCGACAACCAGAACAGCGAGACGGCGGGCGTCGGCGGTCCGGTCCTCGTGCAGGACCAGCTCCTCCTGGAGAAGCTCGCCCACTTCAACCGCGAGCGCATCCCGGAGCGCGTGGTCCACGCGCGCGGCGCCGGTGCCTACGGCACCTTCACGCTCACCCGCGACGTCTCGCAGTGGACGCGTGCCGCGTTCCTCTCCGAGGTCGGCAAGGAGACCGAGACGTTCCTGCGCTTCTCCACCGTCGCGGGCAACCTCGGCGCGGCCGACGCGGTCCGCGACCCCCGCGGCTGGGCGCTGAAGTTCTACACCGAAGAGGGCAACTACGACCTCGTCGGCAACAACACCCCGGTGTTCTTCATCAAGGACGCCATCAAGTTCCCCGACTTCATCCACACCCAGAAGCGCGACCCGTACACAGGCTCGCAGGAGGCGGACAACGTCTGGGACTTCTGGAGCCTCTCCCCGGAGTCGACCCACCAGGTGACCTGGCTCTTCGGCGACCGCGGCATCCCCGCCTCGTACCGCCACATGAACGGCTACGGCTCGCACACGTTCCAGTGGAACAACGAGGCCGGCGAGGTCTTCTGGGTCAAGTACCACTTCAAGACCGACCAGGGCATCAAGAACCTCACCCAGGCCGAGGCCAACCGCCTCGCCGGCGAGGACCCGGACTCGCACCAGCGCGACCTGCGCGAGTCCATCGAGCGCGGCGACTTCCCGAGCTGGACCGTGCAGGTCCAGATCATGCCCGCGGCCGAGGCCGCCGAGTACCGCTTCAACCCGTTCGACCTCACCAAGGTGTGGCCGCACGAGGACTACCCGCCGATCGAGATCGGCAAGCTGGAGCTGAACCGCAACCCGGAGAACGTCTTCGCCGAGGTCGAGCAGTCGATCTTCAGCCCGGCGCACTTCGTGCCCGGCATCGGCCCGTCCCCGGACAAGATGCTCCAGGGCCGCCTCTTCGCCTACGGCGACGCCCACCGCTACCGCGTCGGCATCAACGCCGACCACCTGCCGGTGAACCGCCCGCACGCCACCGAGGCGCGGACGAACTCCCGTGACGGCCACCTCTACGACGGTCGCCACAAGGGCTCGAAGAACTACGAGCCGAACAGCTTCGGCGGCCCGCACCAGACGGACCGGCCGCTGTGGCAGCCGCTCCCCGTCACCGGTCTCACCGGTGACCACGCGGCCCCCACGCACTCCGAGGACAGCGACTTCGTCCAGGCGGGCAACCTCTACCGCCTGCTGTCGGAGGAGGAGAAGGGCCGCCTCGTCGAGAACCTGGCGGGCTTCATCGCCAAGGTCTCGCGGGACGACATCGCCGAGCGGGCGATCGGCAACTTCCGCCAGGCGGACGGTGACTTCGGCAAGCGGCTCGACGCCGCGGTCCAGGCCCTGCGTGGCTGAGGGCGCTTGTCGTAGGTAGGGACCGGGCCGGACTCCGTACGGAGTCCGGCCCGGTCACGTTCATCGGCCGGCGACGCTGTGCACCGGGATCCAGCAGCGGATGATGTCGCGTACGGAGACGATGCCGACGGGTCCCCGGTCGTCGAGGACGACGAGGTGGCGGAAGCCGCCGTGCGTCATCGCCTCGGCCGCCTCGGCCAGGGTCCAGGTGGGCGCGGCGAAGACGACGTCGTGGGTGGTGTGGGAGCCCGCGGTCTCGACGTCGGGGTCCTGGTCCCGGGCGAGGGAGTTGAGGATGTCGCGCTCGGTGAGGATGCCGAGGCCGCCGGCATCGGAGTCGAGGACGACTGCCGCGCCGACGCGGCGCGCCGACATCAGCCGGGCCGCCTGTCGGAGGGTGTGGGCGGGGCCGATGGTGAGGACCACGGTGCTCATGGCGTCACGGACGAGCATGGACGGAGCCACCTCCTTCGTGAACCGTTCGCGTCTTCAACGAGAACCGATTCACAAGTTCACAAGTGGGGGGACTCTCAGAGTGACACCGGGGGAGGGGCCCGACAAGGGGGCGCGCGAGGCGCCCCCGGGGAGTGACGGCGGCGCCAGGGGCCGGCCGGGCGGTCGGCGCGGACAGGCGCCGGGCAAACCCTAGGCCTCCGGGCTCTCCTGGTTCAGGTAGCTCAGCAGCTCGCCGTGGAGCAGGCCGTTGGAGGCGGCCGCGTTGCCGCTGTGCGGGCCGTGCCGACCGTCGAGGCCGGTGTACGTGCCGCCCGCCTCCTGGACGACGATCGCCACCGCCGCCATGTCCCACAGCGACAGCTCCGGCTCGGCGCAGATGTCCACGGAGCCCTCGGCGACCATCATGTACGGCCAGAAGTCGCCGTACGCGCGGGTCCGCCAGCACGCGCGCGTGAGGTCGAGGAAGCCGTCGAGCCGCCCCTGCTCCTCCCAGCCGCTCAGCGAGGAGTACGCGAAGGAGGCGTCCTCCAGGGAGGCCACCTGCGAGACCCCGAGACGGGTCGCCGAGGCCAGACTGCGGCCGGTGTACGCGCCCAGGCCCTTCGCCGCCCACCAGCGGCGGCCGAGCGCCGGGGCCGACACCACGCCCACCACCGGCTGGAAGCCGGTCTCGCCGGCCTCCATCAGCGCGATCAAAGTCGCCCAGACGGGCACCCCGCGCACGTAGTTCTTGGTGCCGTCGATCGGGTCGATCACCCAGCGGCGCGGGCCCGAGCCCTCCACGCCGTACTCCTCGCCCAGGATCGCGTCACGCGGCCTGGCGCGCTGGAGCTGGCCGCGGATCAGCTCCTCCGCGGCCTTGTCGGCCTCGCTCACCGGGGTCATGTCCGGCTTCGTCTCGACCTTGAGGTCGAGCGCCTGGAATCGGTCCATGGTGGCCGCGTCGGCGGCATCCGCGAGGACGTGGGCGAGACGCAGATCATCGTGGTAATCGGCCATGGTCGGCACTCTATCCCCGGGTGATCCCCGCGCGGAGAACCGTCCACCGGAGCCCTCCGAAGCCACCCGAAGTCCCCTCAAGCCCCTCGAAGCACCTTGACAGGGCGTGGGCGCCTGTCGACCCTGAGCGCAGAACCGTTCCCTCCAGGAGGTGGCGATGGCGCACGCCCGCGAGGCCCTGCTCGACGCCGCGCTCGCCGCGCTCGTGCACCGGTCCTGGTCCGCCGTACGGATGGCCGACCTCGCGGTCGACGCCCGGGTCTCCCGCCAGACCCTCTACAACGAGTTCGGCAGCAAGGAGGGCCTCGCCCGCGCGCTCGTCCGGCGCGAGGCCGACGCCTACCTCCAGGGCGTACGGCGATTGCTCGCCGACCCCGCCCCGCCCGAGCGGAACCTCCTCGCCGTCGCCGAGTGGACCGTCGCCAGGGCTGCCACCCGCCCGATACTGCGGGCCCTGCTCACGGGCGCCTGGAACGAACGGCTGCCCGTGCCCCGGCCGGTCCGGCCGGGCGCCCGGCCCGCCCCCGTACCCGCCCAGCGGCGCGCCGACGAAGGGCCGCCCGCGCCGGGCGAGCTGGTCGCGGCGACCGCTGCCTGCGCCGGTGAGCGCTGGGCGGCCGGCTGCGAGCTGGCCGTCCGGATCGCCCTCAGCCACGTCGTCGCGCCGGCCCCGCCGGTGGCCGCTCAGTGCGAGGAGCCGGAGAGCTGGAGTCCGATGACCCCCACGATGACCAGGCTGATCGAGACGATCTTGAGGGTGGAGACGACGTCCCCGAGGAAGATCATTCCGTAGATCGCCGTCCCCGCCGCGCCGATCCCCGTCCACACCGCGTACGCCGGACCCACGTCCAGCTTCCGCAGCGCGAGGGTGAGCAGTCCGAAGCTGCCCAGGGCGAAGGCCGCGAAGGCGATCGTCGGCCAGAGCCGGGTGAATCCGTGCGAGAGCTTCAGGCAGACCGCGAAACCGGTCTCCAGGACACCGGCCACCACCACCAGCAGCCACGCCATCGTCAGTGCCTCCCACGCCCTCGGTGACTGCTTCGTCGCACTTGGTGCGATTATGCACTTACCGGTAGCGGTGGACCGCAAACGCCGACGGGTCAGTCACCCTCGCGT
Source organism: Streptomyces gardneri (assembly GCF_006539185.1). Taxonomy (GTDB): domain Bacteria; phylum Actinomycetota; class Actinomycetes; order Streptomycetales; family Streptomycetaceae; genus Streptomyces; species Streptomyces gardneri. The sequence continues at coordinate 104,804 of NZ_BJMN01000037.1, read as the reverse complement.
CGCTCGCGCGTCGCGAGCAGTCGCCGCAGCGAGTAGAGCCGCGCGGGGTCCGCGTGACCCTCCGCCACGAAGGTGTCGAGCGCGCAGTCCGGCTCGTCGTGGCTGCACGCGCGCGGGCAGTTCTCCGTCCCCGGTACGAGGTCGGGGAAGGCGAGGATCACCCGGGACGGGTCGACGTGGTGCAGCCCGAAGGAGCGCACGCCGGGCGTGTCGATGACCCAGCCGCCCTCCTTGTCGTCGAGCGGCAGGGCGAGCGCCGACGTCGTCGTGTGCCGGCCGCGGCCCGTGACCGCGTTGACCACACCCGTGGTCCGCCGCCGGTCGGCCGGGACCAGGGCGTTGACCAGCGTCGTCTTGCCGACGCCCGAGTGCCCGACGAAGGCGGTGGTGCGGCCCTTGAGGTGCTCGTGGACCCGGTCGGCGGCGACGCCGTCCACGAACTCGTCGCGGGTGGTGACCACGTACGGGACGCCGAGCGCCCCGTACATCTCCAGGAGCGCGTCCGGCGACGCCAGGTCCGACTTGGTCAGGACGAGGAGCGGGGAGAGCCCGCCGTCGTACGCGGCGACCAGACAGCGGTCGATCAGCCGGGGACGCGGCTCAGGGTCGGCGAGCGCGGTGACGATCGCCAGCTGGTCCGCGTTGGCGACGACCACCCGCTCGTACGGGTCGTCGTCGTCGGCCGTGCGCCGGAGCACCGAGCTGCGCTCGCCGATCCGGACGATCCGGGCCAGGGTGTCCTTCTCGCCGGAGAGGTCGCCGACGATCTGGACCCGGTCGCCGACCACGGCGGCCTTGCGGCCCAGCTCGCGGGCCTTCATCGCCATCACGATCCGGTCGTCGACCAGACAGGTCAGCCGGCCCCGGTCGACGGTGAGGACCATGCCCTCGACGGCGTCCTCGTGCTTCGGGCGGATGGACGTACGGGGACGGGTGCCCTTGCGGTTGGGCCGCTGGCGGATGTCGTCCTCGTCGGTGTTCTTGCCGTAACGCCGCATGGCTCAGACCCCGAGCATTTCGGTCCACATCCCGGGGAAGTCCGGCAAGGTCTTCGCCGTGGTCGCCACGTCCTCGATCTCCACGCCCTCGACCGCGAGGCCGATGATCGCGCCCGCCGTCGCCATGCGGTGGTCGTGGTACGTGTGGAAGACGCCGCCGTGTAGGGGACGCGGGCGGATGTGCAGACCGTCCTCGGTCTCCGTCACATCGCCGCCCAGCTCGTTGATCTCCTTGGTGAGGGCCGCCAGGCGGTCCGTCTCGTGCAGCCGCAGGTGGGCGACCCCGCGCAGGGTGGAGGGGGAGTCGGCGAGCGCCGCGACGGCCGCGATGCCGGGGGTCAGCTCCCCGACCTCGCCGAGGTCCACGTCGATGCCGTGGATCCGGCCCGTACCGGTGAAGGTCAGACCGGCCTCGGTCAGCTCGCAGGAGCCACCCATCTCGGTGAAGATCCGGCGCAGCTCGTCGCCCGGCTGGGTGGTCCGCTCGGGCCAGTCCGGGACGGTCACCCGGCCGCCGGTCACCAGCGCCGCCGCCAGGAAGGGCTGCGCGTTCGACAGGTCCGGCTCGACGACCAGGTCCCGGCCGCGCAGCGCGGAGGGCGCCACCCGCCACACGTTCGGCTCGCCGCCGTGCTCCGGCTCGTCGACCTGGGCGCCGACCGCGCGCAGCATGTCGACGGTCATCCGGATGTGCGGCAGCGAGGGCAGCTTCGCGCCCACGTGCCGGACCTCGACGCCCTGGTTGAAGCGGGGCGCGGAGAGCAGCAGGGCGCTGACGAACTGGGACGAGGAGGAGGCGTCGATCTCGACCGTGCCGCCGTCCAGGCCCCCGGCGCCGTGCACGGTCATGGGCAGCGCGCCCCGGCCGTCGTCGTCGATCCGGGCGCCGAGCGCGCGCAGCGCGTCGATCACGCCGTGCAGCGGACGCTCGTGGGAGCGGGGGTCGCCGTCGAAGCGGACGGGGCCGTCGGCGAGCGCCGCGACGGGAGGCAGGAAGCGCATGACCGTGCCCGCGTTGCCGACGTCGACCGTGGCCGGGCCGCGCAGCGGGGACGGGATGATCCGCCAGGCCTCGCCGGTGCCGTCGGGGCCCACGCCCTCCTCGATCTTCACGCCGAGGGTACGCAGCGCCTCGGCCATCAGAAGGGTGTCGCGGGAGCGCAGCGGGCGGCGCAGCCAGCCGGGCTCGGCGGCGAGTGCGGCGAGGACCAGACCGCGGTTGGTGACCGACTTCGATCCGGGCACGGTGACGGTCGCGTCGACGGCGCCGCGGGCATACGGGGCGGGCCAGAGGTCGGTGGACGGGTCGGGGCGCACGGAAGCTGCTGCGGTCATGGAATCACTGTACGGGTGAGTCAGAAGCCCAGGAGCCAGCGCCCGCCGCCGATCAGGGAGCAGATCGAGACGGCGTGGAAGAAGAACAGCCAGACGCCCGGGTGCACGTGGGTGAGGCGCGAGAGCTGGTCCGCGTCCGAGTCGGGGGCGCCGCCGTGGCGCCGTTTCGACTGGAGCTCGAAGGCCGGCCGGACCCCGCCGAGGAGCAGGAACCACACCACCGCGTAGGCGAAGAGCGACTGGACCTCGGGGCCGGTCAGCCAGGAGACCAGGAGGAAGGCCGCGCCCGTCAGGAGGACGGTGAGGATCCCGTACGCGTTGCGGACCATCACCAACATCGCGAGCAGCAGACCGGTCGCGATCCAGAGCAGCAGCGTGACCAGGCCCGCGCCGAGCAGGGCGGCGCCGCCGAGGCCGAGCAGCGGGGCCGCGGTGTACCCGGCGGCCAGGGTGAGGACCACACCTATGCCGGTCGGGCGGCCCCGGGTCACGGTCAGCCCGCTGGTGTCCGAGTGCAGCCGGATCGCTTCGAGGCGGCGGCCGGTCGCGAGGGCGACGATCCCGTGACCGCCCTCGTGGGCGATGGTGATCGCGTTCCGGGCGAGGAGCCAGACGCGACGGGGGACGGTGACGGCGAGCGCGGCGACCGCGGTGGCGATCACCAGCCACTCGGCCGGGGCGGCCTGCGGGCTGAAGAGGTCCATCGTTCGGGCCGCTCCTCGGGAGGTCGGGGATCGTGGCAGTGTGGCACGTATGTGCGGACGGTATGCAGCGAGTCGGCGGCCCGAGGATCTCGTCGAGACCTTCGGGATCGAGAAGTGGGAGCCGGAGGAGACTCTGGCCCCCGACTGGAACGTGGCCCCCACCAAAGAGGTCTGGGCCGTTCTGGAGCGTCCTCTGAAAGACGCCGGATCCCCGCGGCCGGTTCGCCAGCTGCGCGCACTGAAGTGGGGCCTCGTCCCGTCCTGGGCGAAGACGCCCGAGGGCGCCGCCCGGATGATCAACGCGCGCGCGGAGACCCTGCACGAGAAGCCCTCCTTCAAGCGCGCGTTCGCGGCCCGCCGCTGCATCCTGCCCGCCGACGGCTACTACGAATGGGTGACCGGCGCGGGGGAGCGGGACCTCGAGGTCGAGGGGAAGCGGAAACGGCCGCGGAAGCAGCCGTACTTCGTGACCCCCGCGGACGGCTCGGTCTTCGCGATGGCCGGGCTCTACGAGTTCTGGCGCGACCGCACCCTGGCCGACGACCACCCCTCCGCGTGGTGGGTGACCTGTTCGGTCGTCACCACCGAGGCCGAGACGGGCCCGCTGGGCGTGGCACCCGCCGAGGGGCCGCACTCGCTCGCCGACATCCACCCCCGGATGCCGCTGATGCTGACGGAGGACCGGTGGGACGCCTGGCTCGACCCGGCGCGCACCGGCGAGGAGGAGCTGCGCGGGCTGCTCACCGCGCCGCCCGAGGGGCTGATGCGGGCCTACCCGGTGTCGACGGCGGTCAGCAACGTCCGCAACAACGGCCCCGAACTCCTGACGGAGCTGGAGGGCCCGGAGGAGGGCACGCTCTTCTGATACGCACTCCGGACGGCGGTGGGCGGCAGGATGGGGGAGGTGACCGACCTGACACAGTACGAGACCGTTTCCACCGACACCGGCGACGCCCGCGTCACCTGGCACGCCGGTACGGAGCCATGGGCCGTCCTCGCCCTCGGCCACGGCGCCGGCGGGGGCATCGAGGCCCGCGACCTCCAGGCCCTGGCCCGCGCGCTGCCCGCCCACGGCGTGACCACGGCCCTCGTCGAGCAGCCCTGGCGGGTCGCCGGCAAGAAGGTCGCGCCCGCGCCGAAGACCCTCGACACCGGCTGGCGCGGCCTCTGGCCGGCCCTCGCGAAGCCCGGACTGCCCGTGATCGCGGGCGGCCGCAGCGCCGGGGCCCGGGTCGCCTGCCGGACCGGACGGGAGCTGGGCGCCCTCGCGGTCCTCGCGCTGAGTTTCCCCCTCCATCCGCCGGGCAAGCCGGAGCGCTCCCGCGCCGACGAGCTCCTCGGCACCGGCCTGCCCACCCTCGTCGTGCAGGGCGGCAACGACCCCTTCGGGCACCCCGAGGAGTTCCCGGCGGGCCCGCACGCCCTCGTCGAGGTGCCGTACGGCGACCACGGCTTCGCCGTCCCCAAGCGCGCGCCGCTCACCCAGGACGAGGCCCTCCGCACGCTCGTGGACGGCGTCACCGCGTGGCTCGTCACACTGCGCTGACATCCGGGCCCGTACCGGGAATGTCCGGCCGGGCACCTCTGTTGTGGAGAGCGTCGGTGTGAGACCAAGGAAGAGGGAGTCCGTCGCATGGGTTCGACCATCTGCCCCGAGCGCGCGCAGGCCGCTGACCTCGACTGGACAGTGCTGCCCGCGCCCAAGATCGCCCCTATTCGGGCGGCGGGCGGAGCGGTTCCTCGTCTATCCTCCGAAACGAGTGGGTCCGCCTTCGGGCTCGCCACCACGCTGGAGGAGGTGGGTCCGGTCACTGGGACCGACACAGGGACCGACGACGGCCCCGAGGAGACGACCGCCGAGCGCAACGCGCGCTTCGAGCGGGACGCCCTCGGATTCCTCGACCAGATGTACTCCGCCGCGCTGCGCATGACGCGCAACCCCGCGGACGCGGAAGACCTGGTGCAGGAGACCTACGCCAAGGCGTACGGCTCCTTCCACCAGTTCCGCGAGGGCACGAACCTCAAGGCGTGGCTGTACCGGATCCTCACGAACACCTTCATCAACTCGTACCGCAAGAAGCAGCGTGAGCCCCAGCGCAGCGCCGCCGAGGAGATCGAGGACTGGCAGCTCGCCCGCGCCGAGTCGCACATGTCGACCGGTCTGCGCTCCGCCGAGTCGCAGGCGCTCGACCACCTTCCCGACTCCGACGTGAAGGAAGCGCTGCAGGCGATCCCCGAGGAGTTCCGCATCGCCGTCTATCTGGCGGATGTCGAGGGCTTTGCCTACAAGGAGATCGCGGACATCATGGGGACACCCATCGGTACGGTGATGTCCCGACTGCACCGGGGCCGCCGCCAGCTGCGCGGCATGCTCGAGGACTACGCCCGCGACCGCGGGCTGGTACCCGCGGGCGCCGGAGAGTCGTCGAACGATCTGAAAGGCTCGGGCTCATGAGCTGCGGAGAGCCGCACGAGACGGATTGCTCAGAGGTCCTGGATCACCTCTACGAGTTCCTCGACAAAGAGATGCCCGACAGCGACTGCACCAAGTTCGAGGTGCACTTCGAGGAGTGCTCCCCGTGCCTGGAGAAGTACGGCCTTGAGCAGGCGGTGAAGAAGCTCGTCAAGCGCTGCTGCGGCAGTGACGACGTCCCCACCGACCTGCGGTCCAAGGTCATGGGCCGGATCGACCTGATCCGCTCGGGTCACCTGGTGCCCGAGCAGGACATCACCGAGGTCGCCCCGGTGACGCCCACGGCCACTCCTGCTCCGCAGGAGTAGGCGAGCGGTTCGGGGGAAGACGGCCGCCGCGAAGTGATCGCGGCGGCCCCGTGCGTATATCAGCTTGTATCACCCGATGGTGCGAATCGGCCGCAGCCTCGCCTCTCGGACCGCCCAACTCGCTAGCGTGACGGGTGTGATGGGCGTGAGGGTCATTCCGCGGGCGGCCGCCGTGTACATCGGCTGCGCCCTGCTCGCCGCCGGGGCCTGCGCCCTGCCCGCGGTGCTCCCCGGCGCGGCCACCCCCTGGGGCACCGTCGCACTCCTCGCCGCCCTGTACGCGCTCTGCGAGCTGCCCGCCCGCTGCCGGCTCCTCGACCGCGCCCTCGGCGGCTCCGTCCCCATGGGTACCGGCTCCTTCTTCCCCGTCCTGCTCGCCTCCGCGCTGCTCCTGCCGCCCGCCGCCGCCGCGCTCACCGCGCTGCCCGGCAGCCTCCTCGCCCGCGTCGAGGAGCCGCCCGCCGGACCGCGCCGCGCCTGGCGGGCCGCCGCCACGGCCCTCGCCGTCTGGGCCGCCGCCCTCGCCGCGGGCGCCCTGGGCGGCTCCGCCGCCCTCGGAAACGGCCCGGACGCCCCCGACTTCCCGTACACGCTGCTGCCCGCGGGCGCCGCCGCGCTCACCTTCTGCCTGGTCCTGACCGCCCTCGACGGCGGCATCCGGGCCACCGCCGACGGGCTCCCGGCCGGCGCCGCCTGGCGCGGACTCCTGGGGCGGGCCCTCGCCCCGCACACCGTGCACGGGCTCGCCGGACTGATGATGGCCGTGCTGTGGCGCAGCTCGTACGGACCGCCCGCGGCGCTCTTCGTCCTGCTGCCGATGTACATCTCCTGCTGGGTCTTCGCCCAGTACCACCGCGAGCGCGCCGCCCACCAGGCCACCATCCGCGCCCTCGTCCAGGCCGTCGACATCAAGGACCGGTACACCCGCGGCCACAGCGAACGGGTCGGCCACGCCTCCGTCCTGATCGCCCGTGAGCTCGGCATGGCGGAGGACCGCCTCGACGTCGTGCGGTTCGCGGGCATCCTCCACGACGTCGGGAAGCTGGGCGTGCCCACGCGCGTGCTGCGCAAGGACGGGCCGCTGACCCCGGAGGAGCGCAGCGTCATCGAACTGCACCCGGAGTACGGACACGAGATGGTCCGGGGCATCGGCTTCCTCGGCGAGGCCCGGGCCGCGATCCTGCACCACCACGAGCGCATGGACGGCAGCGGCTACCCGTACGGGCTCCACGGCGAGCAGATTCCCGAGTTCGCCCGGGTGGTCGCCGTCGCCGACGCCTTCGACGCCATGACCTCCACCCGCTCCTACAGCCGGGCCCGCCCGGTCCCCACCGCCATCGCCGAGCTGGAGCGGTGCGCGGGCAGCCACTTCGACCCCCGGATGGTCGCCGCCCTGGTCCGGGCCCTCGACCGGCACGGCTGGCAGACCGACGTCACCGCCGATGAGACGCCCCAGCCGCTCCCACCGCTCCCGGCACCCAGGCCGACCCCGCCCCCGGCGCCTCGGCCGACCACAGCCACGGCCCGTCAGCCGACCCCGCCCCCGGTGCCCGAGTCCAGTGAGCCCCCGGTGCCTCAGCCGGGTGGGTCCCCGGCGAGCGCCGCCCCGGCCGGCGGGGACCTGCCCCCGCCGCGCGCCTCGGACACCCCGCTGACCGCCCGGCCGAAGGAGCGCGCATGAGGCCCGGGGCTCTCACCGTCGGGGCCGTGAACGGCGCGGCCCTGCTGCTGAGCCTCGCCGGATTCGGCGCGACCCTCTGGTACGGCGTCGACGAGCCCGGCAACGCCCTCGCCTTCGGCACGCTCATCGCCCTCGGCGAGCTCGCCCGCTGGGGCGCCGCCCCCGGCGAGAGGGAGCCCGCGCCGCTCGCCGCCGCGGGAGCCCTCGCGTACGCCCTGCTCGGCACCGACGCCGGCACCGCCACCACCCACGGCGTCCTCCAGATCGTCGCCGTCGTCGTCGCCGGCGGCCTCGCCGGGATCGTCCCCCACCTGGCCAGGGGAGGCGGCCCCGGCACCGACCACCTCGCCCGCCGCGTCCTCACCGTCGCCTTCGCCGCCCTCTGCTTCCAGCCCCTCTACAACTCCGGCGCCGTCGTCGAGCACCTCGGCCAGGGCCCGTCGTACGCCTTCTTCCTGCTGCTCCTGCTCGTCCTGACCGCCCTCTGCGACGCCGTGCTCGCCGCCGTCGTGCTCCGCGCCCGCACCGGATTCCCGTTCGGCCCCCTCCTCCGCGACGAGCTGCGCGCCCTCCTCGGCATCGGCTCCGCCGTCTGCGCCACGGGCGCCGTCATGGCCCTCGCCGTGGCCGCCGCCGGGCTGTGGGCGCTGCCCGTGCTCGCCGTACCGCTGCTGCTCACCCAGGTCTCCTTCCGGCGGTACGCGGCCGTGCGGACCGTCAACCGGCAGACCATCGCCTCGCTGGCCCGGGCGACCGAGATCGCCGGCTGCACCCCGCCCGGCCACGCCCACCGGGTCGCCGCCCTCAGCGCGGCCGTCGGGCGCGAGCTGGGGCTCTCCGGGGCCGAGCTGACCGTCCTGGAGTACGCGGCGCTCATGCACGACATCGGACAGCTCTCCCTCGTCGACCCGGTCGAGGGCGGTGCCACCGCCCTCCTCCCGGTCGAGGAGCAGCGCCGTATCGCCCTCCTCGGCGGCGAGGTCGTCCGCAGGACCGGGGTCCCCGCCGCCGTCGCCGTGGTCGTCGAGCGGCAGGCCGACCCGTATCGGGAGCAGCCGCTGCCGGCCCGGATCGTCCGGACCGTGAACGCCTACGACGACCTCGCGGGAGACGGCGCGGGCGCCGCCCTCGAAGCCCTGGAGCAGCTCCGCCTCGGCACCGCGCGCGACTACCATCCGGACGTCGTCGAGTCCCTGGCCAGGGTCCTGGCGCGGGGCGGGGCGGCTGGGGTGACCTCGGCCGTCGCTGGGTAACCCATGGGTAATGAGCGCGCGTCCGACCGGGCATGGTTGGATGCGAACAAGAGGGTGAAAGCGACCGGCAGGCGGGAATCGTGAGGATCTTCGGGAAGGTACGGCATCGGCCCTCCGCCTCGTGGCGGCAGGCCACCGACCGCGCGTTCACGCTGATCGGCGACGGCCGGTACGAGGACGCGGGCGCGCTGCTGACACGTGCGGCGGATCTGGAGCCCTGGCTCTCGGAGTCCTGGTTCAACCTGGCCCTGCTGCACAAGTTCCGGCACGACTGGGAGCAGGCCCGGGCCGCCGGGCTGCGCGCGGTCGCGCTGCTCGACAAGGAGACCGGCGCCCCCGACTGGTGGAACGTCGGCATCGCCGCCACCGCGCTCCAGGACTGGCCGCTGGCCCGCCGGGCCTGGCAGGCGTACGGCCTGAAGGTGCCCGGCGCCGCCGCTGGCACCGGCGAGCCCGCCGGCATGGAGCTGGGCAGCGCCGCCGTCCGGCTCTCGCCCGAGGGCGAGGCCGAGGTCGTGTGGGGCCGCAGGCTGGACCCGGCCCGGATGGAGGTCCTCTCCATCCCGCTGCCGTCCTCGGGGCGCCGCTGGGGCGAGGTCGTCCTCCACGACGGCGTGCCGAACGGCGAGCGCACCACCACCGCAGGCCCGTCCTACCCGGTCTTCGACGAGATCGAGCTGTGGGCGCCGTCGCCCGTCCCCACCTGGGTGGTCCTCCTGGAGGCCGCCACCGAGGCCGACCGGGACGCCCTGGAGCAGCTCGCCGCCGACGCGGGCTTCGCCGCCGAGGACTGGTCGTCCTCCGTGCGGCTGCTCTGCCGCGCCTGCTCGGAGTCGACGATGCCGAGCGCCGAGGGCGAGGGCGAGCACTCCGACCCGCACGACCACAGCGAGCCGGGGCACCCCGGGCCGCTCGGCCACCGCTCGCCCGGCGAGCTGTGGGTCCCGGAGCGGGAGTGCGGCATCGCGGCCCCGGCGGGCCTGGTGCGCGGGCTCCTCGACGGGTGGGTGGCGGACAGCCCCGACAGCCGTGAGTGGCGGGATCTGGAAGAGGTCTGCTGACGCTGCCCGTAGGCTGTACGGGATCGTTTTACTGGGGTTCCGAGGAAGGCACGCGCCGGTCATGACGCAGCAGGACACTGACGAGCAGATCAACGACGGAAACGACGGCTTCGTCGTGGACACGGAGGACTGCGAGGCGCGCGAGCTCGCCCACCGCGAGCGCGGTACGGCCCGCCCGATCACCGTCGTCGGCAACCCGGTGCTCCACAAGGAGTGCAAGGACGTCACCGAGTTCGACGAGAAGCTCGCGGCGCTGATCGACGACATGTTCGCCAGCCAGAAGGCCGCCGAGGGCGTGGGCCTGGCCGCGAACCAGATCGGTGTCGACCTCAAGGTCTTCGTCTACGACTGCCCGGACGACGACGGCGTCCGGCACACCGGGGTCGTCGTCAACCCGGTCCTGGAGGAGCTGCCGGCCGACCAGCGCCACCTGGACGAGTCCAACGAGGGCTGCCTCTCCGTGCCGACCGCCTACGCCGAGCTGGGCCGCCCCGACTACGCGGTGGTCAGCGGCCAGGACGCCCAGGGCAACCCGATCAAGGTGCGGGGTACCGGCTACTTCGCCCGCTGCCTCCAGCACGAGACGGACCACCTGTACGGGTACCTGTACATCGACCGCCTCTCCAAGCGCGACCGCAAGGACGCCCTGCGCCAGATGGAAGAGGGCACCCCGCGCTACGAGACGGTGCCGAACGCCTGATCACCGGTACGCGTATGGAGAAGGGCCCCGCACTCACTCGGAGTGCGGGGCCCTTCCTCGTACAGCCGGGTCCTAGAAGTCCTCGTCCAGGTCCACCGAGCCCTCGACCGCCACCTGGTAGGCGGACGGGCGGCGCTCGAAGAAGTTGGTCAGCTCCTGGACGCCCTGGAGCTCCATGAACGCGAAGGGGTTCTCGGAGCCGTAGACCGGCGGGAAGCCGAGACGGACCAGGCGCTGGTCGGCGACGCACTGGAGGTACTCGCGCATCGACTCGGTGTTCATGCCGGGCAGGCCGTCACCGCACAGGTCGCGGCCGAACTGCAGCTCCGCCTCCACGGCCTCCCTCAGCATGTCGGTGACCTGCTGCTGGAGGGCGTCGTCGAAGAGCTCCGGCTCCTCCTTGCGGACGGTGTCCACGACCTCGAAGGCGAAGTTCATGTGCATCGTCTCGTCGCGGAAGACCCAGTTGGTGCCGGTGGCCAGGCCGTGCAGCAGACCGCGGGACCGGAACCAGTACACGTACGCGAAGGCGCCGTAGAAGAACAGGCCCTCGATGCACGCCGCGAAGCAGATCAGGTTCAGCAGGAAGCGGCGGCGGTCGGCGGCCGTCTCCAGCTTCTCGATCTTCTCGACCGAGTCCATCCAGCGGAAGCAGAACTGCGCCTTCTCGCGGATCGAGGGGATCTCCTCGACCGCGTCGAACGCGGCGGCGCGGTCGGCCGGGTCGGGCAGGTAGGTGTCGAGCAGCGTCAGATAGAACTGGACGTGCACGGCCTCCTCGAACAGCTGGCGCGAGAGGTACAGGCGCGCCTCGGGGGAGTTGATGTGCTTGTACAGCGTCAGCACGAGGTTGTTCGACACGATCGAGTCGCCGGTCGCGAAGAACGCGACCAGCCGGCCGATCATGTGCTGCTCACCGGGGGTGAGCTTGGCGAGGTCGGCGACGTCCGAGTGGAGGTCGACCTCCTCCACCGTCCACGTGTTCTTGATCGCGTCGCGGTAGCGCTCGTAGAAGTCCGGGTAGCGCATCGGACGCAGGGTCAGCTCGAAGCCCGGGTCGAGGAGGTTCTTGTTCTCGATGGTGCTCATTACTGGCAGGCCTCGCAGGACTCGGGGTTTTCCAGGGAGCAGGCGAGGGCGTCCGCGTCGGAGGCCGCCTGCTGGACGGGGATCGGGACGGCGGCGGCCGTCGACGCCTGGGCGGCGCGGGCGATCCGGGTCGCCGGGCGCGAGCGCAGGTAGTACGTCGTCTTCAGCCCCTGCTTCCAGGCGTACGCGTACATCGACGACAGCTTGCCGATCGTCGGCGTCTCCATGAACAGGTTCAGGGACTGCGACTGGTCGAGGAACGGGGTGCGCGCGGCGGCCATGTCGATCAGACCGCGCTGCGGGATCTCCCAGGCCGTGCGGTACAGCTCGCGGACCTCGGCCGGGATCCAGGTGAAGCCCGCGACCGAGCCGCTGGCGTCGCGCAGCGCGTCCCGGGTCTGCGCGTCCCACACGCCGAGCCGCTTCAGCTCGTCGACCAGGTAGGAGTTGACCTGGAGGAACTCGCCCGACAGCGTCTCGCGCTTGAAGAGGTTGGAGACCTGCGGCTCGATGCACTCGTACACGCCGGCGATCGAGGCGATCGTCGCCGTCGGCGCGATGGCCAGGAGCAGGCTGTTGCGCATGCCGACCGTGGCGATCCGCTCGCGCAGGGCCGCCCAGCGCTCGGGCCAGTTGAGCTCGACGTCGTAGTGGTCGGGGTGCAGGACACCGCGGGCCGTGCGGGTCTGCCCCCAGGCGGGGAGCGGGCCGCTGCGCTCGGCGAGGTCGGCGGAGGCCTCGTACGCGGCCAGCATGATCCGCTCGGAGATCTTCGTCGACAGGGCGCGCGCCTCGGCGGAGTCGAACGGCAGCTTCAGCTGGAAGAAGACGTCCTGGAGGCCCATCGCGCCCAGGCCGACCGGCCGCCAGCGGGCGTTGGAGCGCCCGGCCTGCTCGGTCGGGTAGAAGTTGATGTCGACGACCCGGTCGAGGAAGGTGACGGCCGTACGGACGGTCGCGTCCAGCCGCTCCCAGTCGATGTCGCCACCGGCGACGAACGAACCCAGGTTGACCGAGCCGAGGTTGCAGACGGCCGTCTCGCCGTCGTTCGTGACCTCGATGATCTCGGTGCACAGGTTCGAGGAGTGGACGACCGTGCCGGGCTCGGCCGTCTGGTTGGCCGTCCGGTTCGACGCGTCCTTGAAGGTCATCCAGCCGTTGCCGGTCTGGGCCAGGGTCCGCATCATCCGGCCGTACAGGTCGCGGGCCGGCATCGTCTTGCGGGCCAGGCCCTTCGCCTCGGCGGCGCGGTAGGCGGCGTCGAACTCCTCGCCGTACAGGTCGACGAGCTCGGGCACGTCCGCCGGGGAGAAGAGCGACCACTCGGCGTCCGCGTTGACCCGGCGCATGAACTCGTCCGGGATCCAGTGCGCCAGGTTCAGGTTGTGCGTACGGCGCTGGTCCTCGCCCGTGTTGTCGCGGAGCTCCAGGAACTCCTCGATGTCCGCGTGCCAGGTCTCCAGGTAGACGGCCGCGGCGCCCTTGCGTCGGCCGCCCTGGTTCACGGCGGCGACGGAGGCGTCGAGGGTCTTGAGGAACGGGACGATGCCGTTGGAGTGCCCGTTGGTGCCGCGGATGAGGGAACCGCGGGCGCGGATGCGGGAGTAGGAGAGGCCGATGCCGCCGGCGTGCTTCGAGAGGCGGGCGACCTGGTGGTAGCGGTCGTAGATGGAGTCCAGCTCGTCCTGCGGGGAGTCCAGGAGGTAGCAGGAGGACATCTGCGGGTGGCGCGTACCCGAGTTGAAGAGCGTGGGGGAGGAGGGGAGGTAGTCCAGACGGCTCATCAGGCCGTACAGCGCGGAGACCTCGTCGAGCGCGCGGGTGCTCTCGTCCTCGGCGAGGCCGCAGGCGACGCGGAGCATGAAGTGCTGCGGGGTCTCGATGACCTTGCGGGTGATCGGGTGGCGCAGCAGGTAGCGCGAGTAGAGGGTGCGCAGACCGAAGTAGCCGAAGCGGTCGTCGCCGGCGCCGTCGATGGTGACGTCGAGCCGGTCGGCGTGGAGCGTGACGAAGTCGGCGGTGCGGTCGGCGATGAGGCCCTCGCGGTGCCCGACGGCGACGGAGGCCGAGAAGGTGACGGAGCCCTGGGAGGCGGCCTCGTCGGCGATGGTGATCGTCAGGAGCCGGGCGGCGAGCCGGGAGTAGGCCGGGTCCTCGGAGATCAGGCCGGCGGCCGCCTCGGTGGCCAGCTCGCGCAGTTCCGCCTCGTCCGACGTGGCGCTGCGGCCGCGGAGCGCGGCGGCGGCGACCTTGCCGGGGTCCGTGTCGGGCAGGTCGGCGGTGAGATCGGTCAGGGTCCGCAGCAGCATGGTGCCGGGTCCGTCGCTCTCGATCGCCGTGGCCGGATCGGCGGGCGCGATGGTCACGTGGGGCTCTCCCTCGCTCGGCTCTGGGCCGCGGCGGGGGGAAGGCGGGCAGGCGGGCATCCGTACGCCGGACACGCCGCGTCCACCGGCCCACTCCGCGAGGCCCGGACGTCAGTGACACCCGGAACGGAAGGACCGGGCGCGCTGTCGGCAGGTCCTCGGACTCGCCTCGTACGTGCACCTGGGTGCGAACACATGGGTACGAAGCACACCGTTGCGGGACAGTTCCGGATTCGCGCCGGATTTCCCTGCGTCGACAGCGAGGACGAGCATACATGTGGGGGGCGCCGCTCGCGGAACCCCCCACATGTTGTGTCGCCCTGGCTTGTCTCCGGGTCTCAGAACTCCAGGGCGTAGGTCCGCAGCCGGTGGTCGGGAACCGGTTCCCAGTCCCGCTCAGGGGTGCGTACGAAGCCCATGCGCTCGTAGATCCGGTGCGCCGCGACCATCTTGGCGTCCGTGGAGAGCACGAGCCGCGCGCACTCCGGCACGGCCCGCGCGCGGTCCGCGCAGGCGCGCACGAGCGCCTCGCCGACGCCCCTGCCGCGGGCCGCGGGGGAGACCACGAGCATCCGGAACTCGGCCTCGCCGGTGACGGCGATGTCCGCCCACGGGGTGGAGCCGGGGGCGAAGGTGACCCCGCCGATGATCCGGCCGTCCGCGTCGACGGCCACGAGCACCTCGGCCTCGCGAGCCCGCCGTGCCGTGTCCCGGAGCACGTCCAGATAGAAGTCGTCGGCGCCGTACAGCAGCAGCCCGTCGTCCAGGTAGGTCTGCCCGGTGAGTTCCCCGAGCTCCTCGTACTCCTCGGGCCGTACTGCCCTGATCGTGAAGTCCATGGCGCCAGTCTGCCCCGGGGGCACGCGAAGGGGCCCGGGATTTCCTCGCGGAGATCCCGGGCCCTTTCCCGCAGGTCGTACGGGTCAGTGCACGTTGGCGCCGACCTTCGCGGCCGCCTTGCGGGACGGCGCGTCGCCCGCGTCGGCCGTGTAGTCCGACGGAGAGGTCTCGTCGATGCCGTCGGGGGCCTTCAGGGCCTTGAGGACGAAGGTCAGGACGACCGTGACGACGACGTTGAGGACGAAGGCGGTGAGGCCGATGTAGCCGATCTCGCCGATGCCCGGGATCTCGGCGGAGGAGCCGCCGAAGTGCTTCTGCGTCGGGCTGGCCACGCCGTACGCGGCGGCCGTGCCGTAGACCATGCCCACGGCCCAGCCGGCGAGCAGCGCCCAGCGGTGGAACCAGCGAGTGAAGAGACCGCCGACCAGCGCCGGGAAGGTCTGGAGGATCCAGATGCCGCCGAGCAGCTGGAAATTGATCGCGACCGTCTTGTCCATGGTGAGGACGAAGGCCAGCGCGCCGACCTTCACCAGGAGCGAGACCAGCTTGGAGACCTTGGTCTCCTGGGCCGGGGTCGCGTTCGGCTTGATGAAGTCCTTGTAGATGTTGCGGGTGAAGAGGTTGGCCGCGGCGATCGACATGATCGCGGCCGGGACGAGCGCGCCGATGCCGATCGCGGCGAAGGCGACACCCGCGAACCAGTCCGGGAACATGGTCTCGAACAGCTGCGGGATGGCGAGCTGGCCGTTCTTGACCTGGATCCCGGCGGCGATCGCCATGAAGCCGAGCAGCGCGAGCAGGCCCAGCATCAGCGAGTACAGCGGCAGGATCGTGGTGTTGCGGCGGATGACCTCACGGCTGCGCGAGGACAGCGTCGCCGTGATGGAGTGCGGGTACATGAAGAGCGCGAGCGCCGAGCCGAGCGCCAGCGTCGCGTACGTCCACTGGCCGGCCTCGCCGGGGACGAGCGTGCCGCGCGGCTTGCCGGTCGCCGGGTTGGTCTGGGCGTAGGCCTCGCCGGCCTTGGCGAAGATCTCGTCGAAGCCGCCGAGCTTGATCGGGATGTAGATGATCGCCACGGCGATGACGATGTAGATCAGGGTGTCCTTGACGAAGGCGATGAGCGCGGGCGCGCGCAGCCCCGAGGAGTACGTGTACGCCGCGAGGACGCCGAAGGCGATGAGCAGCGGCAGGTCCTTGATGAACCAGTGGGTGTTCTCGCCGCCGCCGACGCCCATGACGTCCAGGACGGCCTGGATGCCGACGAGCTGGAGCGCGATGTACGGCATGGTCGCGAGGATGCCGGTGACGGCGACCGCGAGCGACAGACCCTTGGAGCCGAAGCGGCCGCGCACGAAGTCGGAGGTGGTGACGTATCCGTGCTTGTGCGAGACCGACCAGAGGCGCGGCAGGAAGGTGAAGATCAGCGGGTACACCAGGATCGTGTACGGGACGGCGAAGAAGCCGGCCGCGCCCGCCGCGTAGATCGCCGCAGGGACCGCGACGAAGGTGTAGGCCGTGTAGAGGTCGCCGCCGAGCAGGAACCAGGTCACCCAGGTGCCGAACGACCGGCCGCCCAGGCCCCATTCGTCGAGGCTGTTCTCGTTCTCGGCCCTGCGCCAGCGCGAGGCCAGGAATCCCATGACCGTGACGGCCAGGAAGAAGAAGATGAAGACGGCGAGCGCCACGCCGTTCACGCCGGTGACGTCCTTCATCGCGCGTCACCTCCCTTGCGGGCACGCTGGTCCAGCTGCCACAGCTTGTACGCGATCATGGTCAGAGCGGTGGAGATCAGCACCCAGAGCATCTGGTACCAGTAGAAGAACGGGATGCCCGCGAAGAGCGGTTCGGTCTTCGCGTAGGAGCTCACCCAGAGCATCGCCACGAACGGCGCGAACAGACAGAGCGCGATCACCACCCGCAGCGGGGTGATGGTCGGTTGTTTCCCTTGTGCCGTTTCCGGTGCTTCTGCCGCCTCTGACATGGCGATTCCGTCCCCTCGCTGATCACCTCGGTAATGCTGGGGAAATCTAGGGGACGGTCACGCTCCATGGAACCCCTGTCCGCATAACGGAAGTGATTCCTCCGGGAACGCGAAAACGAGGAGGGCCGCCGGGACTTCGGCAACCCCCCTCGTCGGACGTGTGGATCCGGTCAGTCGGTGGGCCGCTTGAGGCGCGCCACGAACTTGTAGCGGTCGCCGCGGTAGACGGAGCGCACCCACTCGACCGGCTCGCCCTGGGCGTCCAGGGAGTGGCGGGAAAGCATCAGCATCGGCAGGCCCACGTCCGTACCGAGCAGACCGGCCTCGCGCGGGGTGGCGAGGGAGGTCTCGATGGTCTCCTCGGCCTCGGCGAGACGGACGTCGTAGACCTCGGCCAGGGCCGTGTACAGCGAGGTGTACTTCACCAGCGAGCGGCGCAGCGCGGGGAAGCGCTTGGCCGAAAGGTGGGTGGTCTCGATCGCCATCGGCTCGCCGCTCGCCAGGCGCAGCCGCTCGATCCGCAGGACGCGGCCGCCGGCCGAGATGTCGAGCAGTCCGGCGAGCGTGTCGTCGGCGGTGACGTACCCGATGTCGAGGAGCTGCGAGGTGGGCTCCAGGCCCTGCGCGCGCATGTCCTCCGTGTACGAGGTGAGCTGCAGGGCCTGCGAGACCTTGGGCTTCGCCACGAAGGTGCCCTTGCCCTGGATGCGCTCGAGGCGGCCCTCGACGACCAGCTCCTGGAGCGCCTGGCGCACGGTGGTGCGCGAGGTGTCGAACTCGGCGGCGAGCGTCCGCTCCGGCGGGACCGGTGTGCCGGGCGGCAGGGTCTCCGTCATGTCGAGCAAGTGCCGCTTCAGTCGGTAGTACTTGGGCACGCGAGCGGTGCGGGTGGCGACCCCGCTCTCCGGTTCCGTGCTGCCCGCGTCCCTGGCCATGGCCTGCCTTCCCGACTCCTGTGCTGCTGCCGTCACCGGCTCCTCCGTCTGTAGCGGCTCACATGGTGGCACGGACCGGTCACGGGTCGTCGCCCTACCTCAGGTGTCGGTCCGATAACGGACGCGACTGCCCTTCTTATACACCCTTGACACCCCTAAAGGTCTAGGCCAAGCTCCGGGTACTGGTCTAAACCATTAAAGACCAGGTCCCAGCCCCACGAGCACTACCTGACGTATGTCTTCGCGCGGTGGGCAGGGGTTGCAGGCATCCCTGAGGAGGGTGGCGTGAAGCGCAAGCTCATCGCGGCGATCGGCGTCGCGGGCATGATGGTCTCTATCGCTGCATGTGGTTCGGACAGCGACAAGAAGGAGAACAACGCCGGCAAGCCGTCGGCCGGGGGCGACAAGTCCCTGACGGTCTGGGTCATGGACGGGTCCGCTCCGGACGCGTGGATGGCCGAGGTGAACAAGGCGTTCGAGGCCAAGCACCCGGGTGTCAAGGTCAAGGTCGAGAAGCAGGTCTGGAACGGCATCCAGGAGAAGGTCACCACCGCCCTCTCCGAGGACACCCCGCCGGACGTCCTGGAGCTCGGCAACACCCAGACCGCCGGTTACGCGGTCACCGGCGGTCTCGCCGACCTGACGGGTGACAAGGCCAAGCTCGGCTACGACGCCTGGAACAAGGGCATGGTCGCCTCCAACGAGCTGGACGGCAAGCTCTACTCCGCTCCGTGGTACGCCGCCAGCCGCGTCGTCATCTACGACAAGGCCGCCTACAAGAAGGCCGGCGTCACCCCGCCGAAGACCCGCGCCGAGTGGATCGACGGTCTGAAGAAGCTCAAGGCCGCCGACCCGAAGTCGCAGGCGATCTACCTGCCGGGTCAGTCCTGGTACGTGCTCGCCGGCCTCATCTGGGACGAGGGCAGCGACCTCGCGGTCAAGGACGGCGACAAGTGGAAGGGCAACCTGTCCTCCCCCGAGGCCGTCAGCGCCGTGAACTTCTACAAGGAGCTGGCGTCCTACTCCACCGCTCCGAAGGACAAGGACGAGGCGACCCCGCAGCAGTCCACCGACGTCGTCCCCAAGGGCGGCGTGGCGTCCTGGATCGGCCTCGGCTGGGAGGCCGGCGGCGCGATCGACGCCATGAAGAAGGCCGGCAAGACGGCCGACTTCGGCTACTTCCCGATCCCGGGCAAGACCGCTGACAAGCCGGGCTCCGTCTTCCTCGGCGGCTCGAACCTCGCCATCTCCGAGCGCTCCCAGAACAAGGAGCTCGCGAAGGAGTGGCTGGCCCTCGCCGCCGGCAAGGAGCACATGACCACGTACGCGAAGGCCACCGAGGGTGCGCTGCTCCCGAACCAGGACGGCGCGCAGTTCAAGCCGGCCGCCGGTTCCTTCGCCGAGTCGATGGCCGTGTCGTCCGCGTCCGGCAAGGTCACCCCGGTGACGCCGGGCTGGGCGAACGTCGAGACCGCGCCGAACCCGATCAAGGACTTCATGACGAAGGTCCTGAAGGGCGGGGACGCCAAGGCGGCCGGCGAGGCGGCCGACAAGGTCATCAACGAGCGCATCAACCAGCAGTAATCCGTAGCCAGGTGGTGCGGCCGGTGTCGCACCGGCCGCACCACCGGCGCTTGCAGTGACGCTTTGCAGTGACGCATCGCATGCAGTGACCAGCGGCCCGCTCCCCCGGGCCGTGCCCCGGTGGGCGCGGGAGCCCCAGAACCGCGAGGAATAAGACCATGACCGTGGACTCCCAGGGGACGGCCAGCGCCGCTCCTCAGGACGCGCCCGGGAGGGCGGCAGGGAAGTCTCAGACTCCGCCATCCCCTTCCGGCTCGAAGGAAGTCCTTCAGCCCTCGCGCGGCAGACGCTCGCTGCCGAGTGGGCTGCTGCCCTATCTGCTCGTCGCGCCGGCCCTGCTGTCCATGGCGGTGCTCCTGCTCTACCCGCTGATCCGCAATGTGATGCTCTCCTTCCAGCAGCTCAACCGGAAAGAGTTCATCACCCGCGAGACGATCTGGATCGGCTTCGACAACTACACGGACCTGCTGAGCGACTCGCAGTTCTGGACGGTCGTCGTCCGAAGCGTGGTCTTCACCGCCGTCAACGTCGCCCTGATCATGGCCATCGGCACGGGCGTCGGTCTGCTGCTGAACCGCCTCGGCAAGAAGATGCGACTGGTCCTCTCGCTGGCCCTCATGCTCGCCTGGGCCATGCCGATCATCGCCTCCGTCACCGTCTTCCGCTGGCTCTTCGACGAGCAGTTCGGTGTCGTCAACTGGGTCATGCGCACGCTCGGCTTCTCGGGCTACGAGCAGCACAACTGGTTCGAGACGGGCTTCTCCACCCTCGTCATCATCCTGATCCTGCTCGTCTGGGGCTCCGTCCCCTTCGTCGCCCTCAACATGTACGCCGCCCTGACCACGGTCGGGACGGAGCTGTACGAGGCCGCCAAGATGGACGGCGCGAGCGGCTGGCGGACCTTCTGGTCCGTGGTCTTCCCGAACCTCAAGTCCTTCTTCATGATCACGACGTTCCTGGAGATCATCTGGATCTTCAAGGCGTTCGCCCAGGTCTACGCCATGAACCAGGGCGGTCCCGACCGAGGCTCCGAGACGCTCCCCGTCTTCGCCTACATCGAGGGTGTCGGCCAGTTCCACTACGGTGTCGCCGCCGCCATCTCCGTCCTGACGATCGTGATGCTCATCGCGGTCATGTCCTTCTACTTCCGCCTGATCCTGAAGCAGGAGGAGGAGCTGTGAGCACCACCACTGAGACTCCGCAGAAGCTGCGCACCAGGAAGCCGCTGACGGTCGGCGTCATCGCCAAGAACCTCACCGCCCTCGTCCTCGCCGTGGTGTTCGTCTTCCCCGTCTACTGGATGTTCTCGTCCTCGCTGAAGCCGCAGCACGAGATCATGACGAAGGACCCCGTCTTCGTCTTCACGCCGACGTTCGAGAACTACACGACCGCGACCGGTGTCGACCTGTTCTGGACGTACGTCCAGAACAGCCTCCTCGTCACCCTCGGCGCCGTGCTGCTCGCGCTCCTCGTGGCCCTGGCCGCGAGCTTCGCGATCGCCCGCATGAAGTTCAAGGGACGCAAGGGCATCGTCCTGATCGTGATGCTGGCGCAGATGGCCCCCTGGGAGGTCATGGTCATCGCGATGTACATGATCTCCCGTGAGAACGACATGCTGAACAGCATCCCGATGCTCACGCTGATCTACTTCGTGATGGTCCTCCCCTTCACCATCTGGACCCTGCGCGGCTTCATCGCCGCCGTCCCGGTCGAGCTGGAGGAGGCCGCGCAGATCGACGGCTGCACCCGCGGTCAGGCCTTCCGCAAGGTGATCTTCCCGCTCCTCGCTCCCGGCCTCATGTCGACCTCGCTCTTCGGCTTCATCACCGCCTGGAACGAGTTCGCCATGGTCCTGATGCTGAACAAGGACAAGGAGTCGCAGACCCTGACGCGCTGGCTCACCGAGTTCCAGACCGCGTTCGGCAGTGACTGGGGCGCCACCATGGCCGCCTCCACGCTCTTCGCTCTCCCCGTGCTCATCGTGTTCCTCTTCCTCCAGCGCAAGGCCGTCGGCGGCATGACCGCCGGCGCGGTGAAGGGATAACGGCTCCCATGACGACTCTCGTACACGGCTCGGACACCCTGACCCGTGACGCGCTCACGGTGCTCCAGCCCGGCTTCGTCGGCACCACCGCCCCCGACTGGCTGCGTCGCCACATCGGCGAGGGCCTGTCCTCGGTCGGCCTCTTCGGCCGGAACATCGTCAGCCCCGAACAGCTCGCCGCGCTCACCGCGCAGCTGCGCGCCGAGCGGGACGACGTCCTCGTCGCCATCGACGAGGAGGGCGGGGACGTCACCCGCCTCGAGGTCAAGCAGGGCTCGTCCTTCCCCGGCAGCTACGCGCTGGGCAGCGTCGACGACGTCGAGCTCACCCGGGCCGTCGCCCGCGAGCTCGGCCGCCGCCTCGCGCAGTGCGGCGTCGACCTCAACTGGGCGCCCTCGGCGGACGTCAACTCCAACGCCGAGAACCCGGTCATCGGCGTCCGGTCCTTCGGGCCGGACCCGGACCTGGTCGCCCGGCACACCGTGGCGTACGTCGACGGCCTCCAGGGCGTCGGGGTCGCGGCCTGCACGAAGCACTTCCCGGGACACGGCGACACCAACGTCGACTCGCACGACGCGCTGCCCCGGATCGATGTGGACCTCGCCACACTGCACGCCCGTGAGCTGGTACCTTTCCGCGCCGCCATCGCCGCGGGTACCAAAGCGGTCATGAGCGCGCATATTCTTCTCTCCGCGCTCGACCCGCACCGTCCGGCCACCCTGAGCCCGCAGATCCTCACCGGTCTGCTGCGCCAGGAGCTGGGCTTCGAGGGGCTGATCGTCACCGACGGCATGGAGATGCAGGCCGTCGCGGCGACGTACGGCATCGAGCGCGGATCCGTCCTCGCGATCGCCGCGGGCGCCGACGCCATCTGCGTCGGCGGCGGGCTGTGCGACGAGGACACCGTACTGCGACTGCGCGACGCGCTGGTCGACGCGGTACGGACCGGTGAACTGCCCGAGGAGCGGCTGGCCGACGCCGCGGCGCGCGTGCGCGCCCTGGCGGCCTGGACCCAGTCGCACCGGGCGAGGGGGGCTGAGTCGGTGTCGGGCGCGGCAGTGCAGGAGGGGACCGCGCCCGGCGCCGACATCGGACTCGTCGCGGCCCGCAGGGCCCTGAAGGTGACCCGCGGGGAGCAGCCGTACACCCCGGTGAGCAGCGCTCCCTACGTGGCCTCCTTCACCCCGGTCGCCAACTTCGCGGTCGGTGACGAGACGCCCTGGGGCATCGCGGCGGAGCTGGAGCGCCTGCTGCCCGGCACGGAGACCGGCTCGTACGCCGAGGCCTCCGTGGACGCGATCCTCGCCGCCGCGGGGGAGCGCCGGATCGTCGCGGTCGTCCGTGACGCCCACCGCCACCCGTGGATGACCGACGCCCTGGACGGCCTGCTCGCGGCCCGTCCCGACACCGTCGTGGTCGAGATGGGCCTCAACGAGGCGGAGCCCCGTGGGGCCCTGCACATCGCCACGCACGGCGCGGCCCGCGTCTGCGGCCGCGCGGCCGCCGAGGCCGTGGTCGGCACCGGCGCCTGAGCGCCGCCCGTACGCCCGTAAGCCCGTACGCGAAGGGGCCCGGCACCTGGATCAGGTGCCGGGCCCCTTCGGCGTTCCCCTGGCGGGGCCGGACTCAGATGCCCTGCCAGGCGGGCTTGTTCGCGAAGGTGTGGCGGAAGTAGTCCGCGAGCTTCAGCTTGGAGGCCGCCGCCTCGTCCACGACGATCGTGGCGTGCGGGTGCAGCTGGAGCGCGGAGGCCGGTACGAGCGCGGCGACCGGGCCCTCGACGGTCTGCGCCACGGCCTCGGCCTTGCCCTCGCCGGTGGCGAGCAGCACCAGGTGACGGGCCTCCAGGATGGTGCCGATGCCCTGGGTGATGACGTGGTGGGGCACCTGCTCGATGTCGTTGTCGAAGAAGCGGGCGTTGTCCACGCGGGTCTGCTCGGTGAGCGTCTTGATCCGGGTGCGCGAGGCGAGCGAGGAGCACGGCTCGTTGAAGCCGATGTGCCCGTCGGTGCCGATGCCCAGGATCTGCAGGTCCACACCGCCGGCCTCGGCCAGCGCCTTGTCGTAGGCCTCGCACGCCGCCAGGACGTCCTCGGCGGAGCCGTCGGGGCCCATGAAGGCCTCCTGGGAGAGCCCGAGCGGCTCGACGACCTGGCGGAGCACGGTGGAGCGGTACGACTCGGGGTGCCCGGCCGGCAGTCCGACGTACTCGTCCAGCTGGGCGATCCGGGCCCGGGAGGCGTCCACGGAGCCGGCCGCGACCTGGGCGGTCAGGGCGTCGTAGATGGGGATCGGAGTCGAACCCGTGGCAACGCCGAGCAGCGCGTCGGGCTTGCGGCGCAGGAGGCCGGCGATGCCGTCCGCGATGAGCTCGCCGCCCGCCTTGGCGTCCTTGACGATGACAACTTCCACGCTGTGCCTGCCGATCTGGTGGAGGGGCCGGGGAGGGTCCATGTGGTATAGACCAATCAAAGCCAAATCTAGCAGAGGGAGGGCCGTCTCCTCATGCCGTTCCGCGGTGCGGACGGCACCGCCACCATCGTCTGCCGCCCCCGCCCCTCCAGCCACTTGAACCCCGCCGATCCCGTGGGCCGGCTCAGGTCAGCGAGCCTCCCGTGACGTCGATCCAGTGGCCCGTCACCCAGCGCGCGTCCTCGGAGGCAAGGAAGGCCACCACGTCCGCTATCTCCGCCGGGGTGCCGACCCCGCCGAGCGCCGACAGCGCCGCCGCCCCGGCCCAGGCCTGCTCGTCGCCCCGCAGCCAGGCGGCGTTGATGTCCGTGTCCACGATCCCCGGCGCCACCGAGTTGACCGTGATCCGCCGCGGCCCGAGGACCTTGGACAGGTCCCGGGTGAAGACGTCGAGCGCGGCCTTCGACATCGAGTACGCGATCAGGTCCGGCATGACCGCCGTCCTGGTCAGCCCGGTCGAGACGTTGATGATCCGGCCGCCGTCCCGGAGTCGCTCGGCGCCCAGCTGCGCGAGGAAGAACGGCGCCTTGGCGTTGATGGCGAAGACCCGGTCGTACTCCTCCTCGCCGAGCGTCGCGAACGGCTTCGACGCCGCGATCCCCGCGTTGTTCACCAGGATGTCCAGGCCGCCGTCCCCGCCGACGGCCGTGTCGAACGCCTCCCACAGGGCCGCCGCGTCCCCCGGGACGCCCAGCTCCTGGCCGAGCGTGAAGGCCTCGCCGCCCGCCGCCTCGATCGCGGCGACCGTCTCCTTCGCCGCCGTCTCGTTGCTCCCGTAGTGCACCGCGACCCGCGCGCCCTCGCGGCCGAGCCGCTCGGCGATCCCGCGTCCGATGCCGCGGCTGCCGCCCGTGACCAGTGCCGTCTTCCCTGCGAGCACGCCCATGGCGACGCCCCCCTCGTTTGTGTAGTGGTCGTTACGAAAAGACCGTACCCCACTTTTGCTAGCGCGCGCTATAGAATTCACTCCATGGTGACGAGACAGCGCGGCCGCCCCCGCTCCTTCGACCGGCTCACGGCCCTGGAGCAGGCCACGATGGCCTTCTGGGAGCACGGCTACGAGACGACCTCCGTCGCCGATCTCACCCGCGTCATGGGCATCAGCGCGCCCAGCCTCTACTCGGCCTTCGGCGACAAGCGGACGCTCTTCGAGGAGGTCGTCGAGGCGTACGCCGGGTCGTACGGGTCGTACGGCGACCGCGCCTTCACCGAGGAGCCGACGGCCCGTGGCGCCATCGGGCGCCTCCTGCGGGAGTCGGCGGAGCTCTTCACGGAGTCGGGCCATCCGCGCGGCTGTCTGATGATCTCCGCCGCGGTCAACTGCTCGACCCCCGAGGTCGAGGAGGCCCTGCGGGCGCGCCGGGAGGCCAATCTGACCTCCTTCGAGGCCCGGATCCGCCGGGACGTCGAGGCGGGGGAGCTGGCGCCCGGCACCGACGCCCGCGCACTGGCCCGCTTCAGCGGCGCCGTACTCCAGGGCATGTCCCAGCAGGCCCGCGACGGGGCGACGCGCGAGGATCTCGCGGCGGTGGCGGAGTGGGCGATGAGGTCCTGGCCGGCGGCGGCCCCGGGGGAGAGTCGGGGAAAGGCCCCGGCGGCGGCCCCGGAAATGGCCCCGGAAACACCCGCGGGCCGCGGCGCCTGACGGGACCCTCAACCCGTCCGGCACCGCAGCCCGGAGTTGCTCGGCCGGGGGTGTGCGGTCCCTCGGCCGTGTGGGAGGTCTCGACGCAGTCAGGGCAGAGAGCGTCGGGTACCTCGTTCCACCCTCCTGTGCGGGGAGGGTGGAGGCTAGTTGCGTTCATTGTGGACTAGACCATTCTTGTCTGTCCATCCACAGGAGCGCGGCCCTTCCCGGCCCATCCTCCAACACGGACGCCCGGAGATCCAGGTTCACCGCCCCTGCAATTCCGCGGGTACCCTCGCACCGTGCCCTCCATGAACGACCTCGTGCGCCAGCACACCGCCCTGAGCGACTCCGACCTCGAGTGGCTCCACCTGCTGGTGTCCGAGTGGCAGCTGCTCTCGGACCTCTCCTTCGCCGACCTCGTCCTGTGGGTCCCGACCCTCGACGGCACGCGATACGTCTCCGTCGCCCAGATGCGGCCCAACACCGGCCCCACCTCCTACCAGGACGACATGGTCGGCCACCTGGTGCCGCGCGGCCGCCGCCCCCTGCTCGACGCCGCCCTCGACGAGGGCCGGATCGTCCGCGAGGGTGACCCCGAGTGGCGCGAGGAGGTCCCGGTGCGGGTCGAGTCCATCCCCGTACGCCGTGAGGGCCGGGTCCTCGGCGTCATCGCCCGCAACACCAACCTGCTCACGGTCCGCACGCCCTCCCGGCTGGAGCTCACCTACCTCCAGTCGGCCTCCGACCTCGCGCAGATGATCGCGGCCGGAACGTTTCCCTTCCCCGGCGAGCAGGTCGACATGGACTCCTCGCCGCGCGCCGGCGACGGCCTCGTCCGTCTGGACGCGGAGGGCGTCGTCCAGTATGCCTCGCCCAACGCCCTCTCCGCCTATCACCGGCTCGGGCTCGCCGCCGACCTCGTCGGCCAGCACCTCGGTCAGATCACCGCGGAGTTCGCCCCCTCCCGCGGGCCGGTCGACGAAGCCCTGGTCAAGCTGGCCTCCGGCTACGCGCCGCGCGAGTTCGAGGTCGAGGGCAACGGCGGAGTGATCCAGCTGCGGGCGATCCCGCTCAGCCCCAAGGGCACCCGGATCGGCTCGCTCGTCCTCCTCCGCGACGTCACCGAACTGCGCCGCCGCGAGCGCGAGTTGATCACCAAGGATGCCACCATCCGGGAGATCCACCACCGGGTGAAGAACAACCTCCAGACCGTGGCGGCCCTGTTGCGGCTCCAGGCCCGTCGGATGGACTCCGACCAGGGCCGCGAGGCGCTCAACGAGGCTGTGCGGCGCGTCGGTTCGATCGCGATCGTCCACGAGACGCTGTCCCAGAACCTGGACGAGCGCGTCGAGTTCGACGAGATCGCCGACCGGGTGATCGCGATGGTCGCCGAGATCTCCCCGGGCAAGGTCACCTGCCGGCGCAACGGCCGCTTCGGCATTCTCGACGCCGAGGTCGCGACCCCGCTCTCCATGGTCCTCACGGAGATCCTCCAGAACGCCCTCGAACACGCCTTCGCTCAGGGTGAGCAGGGCACCGTCGAGGTCACCGCCGTCCGCGGTGAGCCCCGTGTCGACGCCCGGCTCCTCATCACGGTCCAGGACGACGGCCGCGGTCTGCCCGAGGGCTTCGACCCGCAGCGGGCCGGCAACCTGGGACTCCAGATCGTACGGACGCTGGTGGAAGGGGAGTTGGGCGGAACGTTCGACATGGTCCCCGGCGCCGAGCGCGGCACGAAGGTGATCCTCGACATCCCCGTACTGCCGCAGAAGTGATCCTGCGACGCGCGGCTCCCTGACGCGCGGTTCCTCCGACGCACAGCAGCGAGCCCCGGACCGAGGAGATCGGTCCGGGGCTCGAATGCTGTGGGTTACTACTGCGCGCTGCGACTCGAGGGCGGTGATTGCATACGCGATGTATGCGCCGCTGGCCTCAGGCTGTCGGCGGGGTGTCAGGCGGTAGCGTTACGCGCCCGGTTGCGAGCGGCACGGCGCTTCATCGCGCGGCGCTCGTCCTCGCTGAGGCCACCCCAGACGCCGGAGTCCTGGCCGGACTCGAGCGCCCACTGCAGGCACTGCTCCATGACGGGGCAGCGGCGGCAGACGGCCTTGGCTTCCTCGATCTGCAGCAGCGCAGGACCGGTGTTGCCGATGGGGAAGAACAGCTCGGGGTCTTCCTCACGACAAACGGCGTTGTGACGCCAGTCCATGGCTGCTACCTCTCTAGGGTGTTACAAGCTGGTTGCTTGTGAATGTGAACGCTTTCACGAATCCCCCCGTAAGTGAAGGGCCGACTGCCAGATGAACTGGTGTGGTCCAGGTACTGAGGAGGGGTTCTGGCTCTCAGTGGAGGCCGGTGTTGCGGGCCGTCCCGATCGCCAAGAAGAGACTCGCAAACCTCGGCGGGGGATACAACCCCTTCCGGAAAGTTTTTTTTGATTCCTCGGTGTCGACTAGGTCACAGCCGTACTTCTAAGGGGTGGATGCGCGCCTAAACGTTCGAGTGAAAGGACTTTGGGCCCTTCCACTCACACAATCACACGCAGTGCACGGCGTACGCCTGTGAACGTCACGCTCGTACGCAGTCCCAGGTGGTCGCCGTCCATCTGAAGGGGCAGCGGAACCTTGGAATGCAAGGTGAAGTCGGTCAGGTCGTGCAGAGTCACGGCGTGCTTGCCGCGGGGACCCCGCTCGGGCGTGGAGGTGAGCAGCTGAGTGGCGTACCGGGCCACCGCCGGGGTGGAGAGACGGCTCAGTCCGAGCACGTCGAGAGCGGTCTCGAAGGACGCCTCGGGGGACGCGTACACCGGACGATTGCCCAGGTAGGTCCAGGGGGAGGTGTTGCAGATTATGGAGAGGACGAGGTCCTCGACCGGCTCGGCGCCGGGGCGCTCCAGGGTGATCGTGCCGTGCCGCCGGTGCGGCTCGTCGAGGAACTGGCGGAACACCTGGCGGAGATAGAGGGCATGGGTGGATCTCTTCCCGCGCTCCCTCTGCTGTTCGACTCGGCCGATGACGCTCGCGTCGAATCCGAGGCCGGCGCAGAAGGTGAACCAGCGCGAGGGGACCGCCTCGTCCTCGGTGCCCGGCGTCCCGGCCGCAAGCCCGAGGCTCACTGTGCGTGCTCGCCGCTCACGCAGGGCGTCGAGCAGGGCGCCGGTCGCCTCCACGGCGTCGTTCGGCAGTCCGAGCGCGCGGGCGAAGACGTTGGTCGAGCCGCCGGGGACGACCGCGAGGCCCGGCAGCCGGTCCGGGTCGGGCCCGCCGTGCAGCAGTCCGTTGACGACCTCGTTGACCGTGCCGTCGCCGCCGAGGGCCACGACGAGGTCGATGGTGCCCGAGTCGGCGGCCCGTCGTCCCAGGTCGCGTGCGTGCCCGCGGTACTCGGTGGTGACCGCCTCCAGCTTCATCTCGCTCGCCAGCGCGTGGATGAGCACGTCACGGGTGCGGGCACTGGTGGTGGTGGCTGCCGGATTGACCACGAGAAGTGCGCGCATGAGCGCCAGGGTACCTACTTGGCGGTACCGAGCGCAGTCCAGGCCCATCCGTCGGACACCCTGCGGGGCTCAGGACGGGGAGCCCCGGCGGGCTTCCGGGCGGCCCGGTTACCCTGCCCTTTATGAGCAGCAGCAGTACGGAGCAGACCTCCCGCCCCAACCGTCTCGCCGCAGCGGCGGCCGTGGCAGGTGTCGAGGCCCTCGGGCTCCTCGCCGGCGGCGTGTACATGCTGGTGAAAGCCCTCACGGACGGGACCGGTGACCTCACCGGCGCCCTGACCGGCGCGGTGACGCTTGTCGCACTCGGACTGATCCCGCTCGCCGCGGCCCGCGGCCTGTGGCTGTGCCGGTCCTGGAGCCGGGGCCCGGCCGTCATCACCCAGATCCTGGCCCTGCCGGTCGCCTGGCAGATGCTCCAGGCCGACAGCGCGATGATCCCGGCCGGCATCGTCCTCGGCGTCCTCGCCGTCACCGGGCTCGTCCTCCTGGTGAACCCGGCCACGACCGAGGCGCTCGGCATCCGGCGCCCCGGTCAGGACACTCCGTAGAGCCTTCGGCCCTACTCCTCCACCAAAAGCTTCTCGCGAAGCGACGCCAGGGTCCGAGCCAGCAGACGAGACACGTGCATCTGGGAGATGCCGACCTCCTGCGCGATCTGCGACTGGGTCATGTTCCCGAAGAAACGCAGCAGCAGGATCCGCTTCTCCCGGGGCGGCAGGTCCTCCAGGAGCGGCTTGAGCGACTCGCGGTACTCGACCCCCTCCAGGGCCTCGTCCTCCGCGCCCAGCGTGTCCGCCACGGCCGGCGACTCGTCGTCCGTGTCCGGGACGTCCAGGGAGAGCGTCGAGTAGGCGTTCGCCGACTCCAGCCCTTCCAGGACCTCCTCCTCCGAGATCCCGAGCCGCTCGGCCAGCTCGTGCACCGTCGGGGAGCGGCCGTGCTGCTGGGAGAGCTCGGCCGTCGCCGTGGTCAGCGAGAGCCTCAGCTCCTGGAGGCGGCGCGGCACGCGGACCGCCCACCCCTTGTCGCGGAAGTGGCGCTTGATCTCGCCGACGACCGTCGGGGTCGCGTACGTCGAGAACTCGACCCCGCGCTCCGGGTCGAACCGGTCCACCGACTTGATCAGGCCGATCGTCGCCACCTGCGTCAGGTCGTCCAGCGGCTCGCCGCGGTTGCGGAAGCGCCGGGCCAGGTGCTCCACCAGCGGCAGGTGCATCCGGACCAGCCGGTTGCGCAGCTCCGCCTTCTCCGGGGAGCCCTCCGGCAGCTCGCGCAGCTCGACGAAGAGGGCGCGCGCCCCGCTCCGGTCGTTCGGGGCGGGGACGACGGGGGCCTGCTCCGGGGCCTCGCCGGCCTCGGAGGCTTCGGCGGCCTTCGCCTCGGCCGCCTTCGTGTCGTCTTCGGCGCTCGGCATGCCCGAAGAGGCTCCGGAGACCTCGGAGCCGTCGGAGACCTCGGAGGTCCCGGTGACCTCGGAGGCCTCGGAGACCCCAGAGGTCCCGGAGGCCGTCGAGGCCTCCGGGAGGCCGGGTGTCTCGGGAACCTGGTGGTGCTGCTCGTGCTCGCTCATCTGGTCCGCCTGCTCCGTAGCGACCTCATGCGGCCGCGCCTGCTGCTCAGGGATGCCGGCCGTCGCGTCCCCGCTCCTCACGCCGGGCCTGGCCCCGCGCCGCGCTGTTTGTACAGGCTGATCGAGACCGTACGGTCATCGGCCACCGACGACTCCACCTTCCCGGCCAGTGCCGAAAGCACCGTCCAGGCGAAGGTGTCCCGCTCCGGCGCCCGACCGTCGGTCGTCGGGGCGGAGACCGTCACGTCCAGCGAGTCGTCGACCAGCCGGAAGACACAGCTGAGGACGGACCCGGGCACGGCCTGCTGGAGCAGGATCGCGCAGGCCTCGTCGACGGCGATCCGCAAGTCCTCGATCTCGTCGAGGGTGAAGTCCAAGCGCGCCGCGAGGCCGGCCGTGGCCGTACGCAGCACGGACAGATAGGCACCCGCAGCGGGCAGCCGGACTTCCACGAAGTCCTGGGTCCCGGGCTCGCCTGTGATCTGGGACACCCTCACCTCCAAGGTGGCACAAGCTCATTCGGGGTCCGGGGGGAGAGGCCCCGGACCGGGCGGTGCGCAGGGGGCTGCGCAGTCCGCCGTGACGCTATCGCGATCCGTCCCGCCGTGTCGCCGTGAGCCCCCCCGGCCCCCGATCACGCTCGTCACCCATGGTAGGCCCATGGGTGCGGACGGTGGGTAGAGGTGTGCGGGGGGCGAAAACGAGCGACCGGCGGAGGGATGACGTACCCAACTGCGAGGCGGTCGAACCGCCCCACCGGCCGTCAGACGATCGCACCGTCCACGAAGCACCAGCGCCAGGCCTCGCCCGGCTCGAACGTCCGCATCACCGGGTGCCCGGTGGAGGAGAAGTGCCCCGTCGCGTGCCGCCCCGCCGACGAGTCGCAGCAGCCGACGTGCCCGCAGCTCAGACAGATCCGCAGCTGCACCGGATGCGTCCCGTCCGCCAGACACTCCGGGCAGGTGTCGGCCAGCGGCACCGGTTCGGGGCGCGGCATTTCGGCAACGTGCGGGCACTCGCTCATGATGGCCAGGTTACGTTGCGACACAGGACAGGGACGGGGCACACGGGCATGGACGCACTGCAGCTGGTGGCTCTGGTGGCGGCGAGCGCCGCGATCGCGGGGTTCGCCCGCAGGACCCCGGTCCCGGCCCCGCTGCTCCTGGTCGCCGTCGGCCTGGCCGCCTCGTACGTACCGGGAGTCCCGGACTACACGCTCGACCCGCACATCGTGCTGCCGCTGATCCTGCCCCCGCTCCTCTACACGGCGGCCGTCGAGTCCTCCTACCTCGACCTGCGGGCCAACATCCGGCCCGTCGCCCTGCTCTCCGTGGGCTACGTCCTCTTCGCCACCGTGGCCGTGGGCTGGCTCGCGTACGTCCTCGTCCCCGACCTGCCGCTCACGGCCGCGCTCGTGCTCGGCGCGGTCATCGCCCCGCCGGACGCGGTCGCCGCCACGGCCATCGCCCGCAAGCTCGGCCTGCCCAACCGGATCACCACGATCCTCCAGGGCGAGTCCCTGGTGAACGACGCCACCGCCATCACCGCCTACAAGGTCGCCCTCGCGGCTGCGGTCGGCGAGGGCGTCAGCTGGGCCGGCGGGATGTGGGAGTTCGCGCTCGCGGCCGTCGGCGGGATCGGCGTGGGCCTGGTCCTCATGGTCCCCATCCACTGGCTGCGGCGCGGCCTCGGCGACTCCCTCCTCCAGAACACCCTCTCCCTCCTCATCCCCTTCGTCGCCTACGCGGCCGCCGAGGAGGTCGGCGCCTCCGGTGTCCTCGCCGTCGTCGTGGTCGGCCTCTTCCTCGGCCACCGCGCCTGGCAGGTCGACTTCGCGACCCGGCTCCAGGAGGAGGCCGTCTGGAAGATGGTCGCCTTCATCCTGGAGTCCGCCGTCTTCGCCCTGATCGGGCTCCAGCTGCCGTACGTCGTCGAGGGCCTCGGCCAGTACGGCATCGCAGAGGCCGTCTGGTACGCGGTCGGGGTCTTCGTGGCCGTCGTCGTCGTCCGCTTCGTCTGGGTCTACCCGGCGACCTTCCTGCCCCGATGGCTCTCCGCGCGCGTGCGGGAGCGCGAGCCGGGAGTGGACTGGAGAGCCCCGCTCGTCGTCGGCTGGGCCGGCATGCGCGGGGTCGTCTCCCTCGCCATCGCCTTCTCCATCCCCGTCGTCACGGACGGGGTGGAGTTCCCCGCCCGCAACCTCGTCCTCTTCCTCACCTTCACCACCGTCATCGGCACGCTCGTGGTGCAGGGCCTCACCCTGCCCCCGCTCATCCGGCTCCTGAAGCTCCCCGGCCGCGACCGGTACGCCGAGACCCTCGCCGAGGCGCAGGCCCAGAGCGAGGCCTCCCGGGCCGCCGAGGAACGCCTCGACGCCCTCCTCGCCGACGAGCGCAACGCCCTGCCGCAGCCCCTCGCCGACCGGCTGCGCACCGTCCTGGAACGGCGCCGGAACTCCGTCTGGGAGCGGCTCGGGGCGGTCAACGAAGCCACCGGGGAGACGGCGGACGACACGTACCGGCGGCTCTCGCGCGAGATGATCGACGCCGAGCGCGAGGTCTTCGTGCAGCTGCGCGACGCGCGCCGCATCGACGACGAGATGATGCGTACGCTGCTCCGCCGCCTCGACCTGGAGGAGGCCGCCGCGTACCGCGAGGAGGCGGCGGACTAGGACCCTTCCGGGGGCGGCTCGGGGGCGCCCGTCACCACCGCCGCGAGCCGGGTGCCCGCCGGGAACGCGCCCTCCTCCGCGAGGGTCACGAGCCCGTGGAGCATTTTGGCGACATACAGCCGCTCGATGGCGAGTCCGTGCCGCGCCTCGAAGTCCCGTGCGAACGCCTCGAGAGCCGGCCCCGTACGGGCGTAACCGCCGCAGTGGAACCGCTCGTCGAGGGCCCAGTCACCGCGCGCCCCGCCGAACGCCGCCTCCTGGAGGGCGCGGATCTCCGTGCCCAGGAAGCCGCCCTTGAGGACCGGGATCCCCAGCGCCCTCTGCCCGGGGGAGAGGCCGGCCGCGAGGCCCGCGAGGGTGCCGCCCGTGCCGCAGGCGACGGCGACCACGTCCGCCGCCCCCGCGAGCTCGCGGCCGAGCTCCACGCACCCGTGCACGGCGAGGGCGTTGCTGCCGCCCTCCGGGACCACGTACGTCTCCGCGGGGGCCCGTTCCAGAAGCGCGGCGAGCGTGGCGGGATCGCTCTTCGCGCGGTACGTGGCCCGGTCCACGAACTCCAGCCGCATCCCGTCCGCCGCACACCGCGCGAGGGACGGGTTGAGCGGTCGCCCGGCCAGCTCGTCGCCGCGGACGACACCGATCGTGGGGAAGCCGAGGAGCCGGCCGGCGGCGGCCGTGGCGCGCAGGTGGTTCGAGTACGCGCCGCCGAAGGTGAGCACGGGACGGCCGTCCGCCTCGCGCAGGTTGAGCGCGAGCTTGCGCCACTTGTTGCCCGGCAGGTCGGGGTGGATGAGGTCGTCGCGCTTGAGCAGCAGGGTGAGACCGCGCCGGGCGAAGCGTTCGTCCTCCACCGGCTCCAGGGGCGAGGGGAGCCGGGGCCGCAGGGGGGAGAGGTCGAACGTGTTCACCCGGCCATTGTCCAGGCCGACCGCCGCCGACGGTGAGCACGGGACGGCCTGCCGGCCGGCCGGGTCAGCGCAGCAGGTCGGCGACCCGTTCGCGCATCGAGGCCATCGTGAAGCCGCGCGGGTCCACCTTCCCCGGCTGCCACTCCCGGTGCCCGATGACCGAGCGCTGGGTCCAGCCGTGCGCCCGGCACACGGCGGCCGCCGCCTTCGCGATGGCCTCCAGCTGGACCTTCGGCCACGGGTCCTCGCCGTCGCCGAGGTTCTCGCACTCGAAGCCGTAGAAGTGCCGGTTGCCGTCCGTCGTGGCCTCGTCGTCCGGCGGCAGGCGCTTCTCGGCGACGACCGCCCTGAGCACCTCGTCGTCGCCGAGGCCCGCGTGGTTGGTGCGGCCGTAGCCGACGAGGTGGACCGTTCCGTCCTTGGCGATCACGCCGTGACAGAGGGGCCCCGGCAGGGCCTCGTAACCGTCCCGGCAGAGCCGGACGGTGCTCGCGGTGCCCTTGGTCACGGTGTGATGGATCATCACGCCGTGCACCGGACCCCAGGGGCCCTTGTGGTTGCGGTTGTGGGTGGACCAGTCGCCGACCTGGACGACCGCGAGGCCCTCGTCGCGCAGCGCGTCGAGGAACCTGCTCGCGGACATGGGTGAGGCCATGACCGACTCCCTTCGGGGGGACGGGGTGAACTTCCGGAGTACCGGAGTCCGCCGCTCCGCGGCCATCCGTTCGGGTGGTGTGCGAGCCGATCCGGACACGGCGGCGCGCGGGCCGGCGCGCGCTGCTGTTCGGGAGAAATGGCGTGACATGCCCCGAAGATCGTCGAACAGTCCCACCCGAATGTGTAATGGCGCGGACACGTTCCGTGCTGAAAGGCTTCTCTCGCAACTCACGCATACGAGAGGGAGTTCCATGTCCGTTGGTTCGGTTGGCGACGAGGTCCGTACGGACCAGGCACCGCAGCAGAGTCTCGGTACCGCCGCCGCGCGGAACCTCGCCACGACCACCAAGTCCGCGCCGCAGATGCAGGAGATCACCTCCCGGTGGCTGCTGCGGATGATGCCGTGGGTGCAGGTGCAGGGCGGTACGTACCGGGTGAACCGCAGGCTCAGCTACTCCGTGGGCGACGGCCGCGTCACCTTCGTCCAGACGGGGCAGAGCGTCGAGGTCATCCCCGCCGAGCTCGGCGAACTCCCCGCACTGCGTGGTTACGAGGACGAGGGCGCCCTGGCCGAGCTCGCGTCCCGCTGTACGCAGCGGGAGTACGCGGCGGGCGAGATCATCGCGACCGGCGGCGCCGCCAACGACCGCGTGCACCTCCTCGCGCACGGCCGGATCGAGCAGGTCGGCGAAGGACCCTACGGGGACGAGGCCGTCCTCGGCGTCCTCGCCGACGGCGCCTACCTCGGCGAGTCCTCGCTCGTCAGCGCCGACGCCGTCTGGGGCTGGACGGCCCGCGCCGCCACCGCCTGTACGGTCCTCGAACTCACCCGGGCCGACGTACTGAACCTCGCGGACCGGGTGCCCTCGCTCGCCGCCCACCTGGAGGCCGTCGCCGCGCTGCCCGACCAGCGCACCAACACCTACGGCGAGGCCGCCATCGACCTCTCCGCCGGCCACATCGGCGAGGCGGTCATCCCGCACACGTACGTCGACTACGACCTCGCGCCCCGCGAGTACGAGCTGAGCGTCGCCCAGACCGTGCTGAAGGTCCACAGCCGCGTCGCCGACCTCTACAACCAGCCGATGAACCAGACCGAGCAGCAGTTGCGGCTGACGGTCGAGGCGCTCCGCGAGCGCCAGGAGCACGAGCTCATCAACAACAAGGAGTTCGGCCTCCTCGCCAACTGCGACTACGGGCAGCGGATCCAGCCCCACGACGGGGCCCCCAGCCCCGACGACATGGACGAGCTGCTCTCCCGCCGCCGGGGCTCGAAGCTCTTCCTCGCCCACCCGCGTGCCATCGCCGCCTTCGGCCGCGAGCTCAACAAGCGCGGCCTCGTGCCCGAGACGATCGAGGTCAACGGCAACCGCATCCCGACCTGGCGCGGCGTGCCGATCTTCCCGTGCAACAAGATCCCGGTCTCCGACGCCCGGACCACCTCGATCATCTGCATGCGTACGGGCGAGGCCGACCAGGGTGTGATCGGTCTGCACCAGACCGGCCTCCCCGACGAGATCGAGCCCAGCCTCTCGGTCCGCTTCATGGGCATCGACGAGCAGGCGATCATCTCCTACCTCGTCACGGCCTACTACTCGGCCGCCATCCTCGTCCCGGACGCGCTCGGCGTCCTGGAGAACGTCGAGGTCAGCCGCTGGCGTTGAGCCGGTGACGCCCGGGGGCGGGGACCGAACCTCCCGCCCCCGGGCGTTCCACAGCGCTCGCACCGCGAAGGACATGAAGGAAGTGACCGTGACCACGACCAGCGCGGACGCCGTCGCCGAGGGTCAGGGGGCCGTGGTGCTCCTGGACCAGACACGGGCCGCCGTCCATCCCCAACTCCGCTCCACCGTCGAGTCCCTGCCGAGCTCCATACGACGGGTGGCGATGTACCACTTCGGCTGGGAGCACGCCGACGGCACCCCGGCCGCCGGACAGGCGGGCAAGGCGATCCGGCCCGCACTCGTCCTCGCGGCGGCCCGCGCCCTCGGCGCCGAGTCCGCCCAGGCGGTGAAGGCCGCGGCGGCCGTCGAACTCGCGCACAACTTCACCCTGCTCCACGACGACATCGTGGACGAGGACCCGACCCGGCGGCACCGGCCCACCGCCTGGACCGTCTTCGGCATCCCGGACGCCCTCATCGCCGGCGACGCGATGAACGCACTCTCCCTGCGGCTGCTCGCCGAGGACCCGCATCCCGCCTCGCCGGCCGCCGCCGCGCGCCTCGCCGCCTGCGTCATCGAACTCTGCGCGGGCCAGCAGGCGGACTGCGCCTTCGAGCAGCGCGGCCCCCGCGACGTCTCGCTCGACGAGTGCCTGGCCATGGCCACCGCCAAGACCGGCGCCCTGCTCGGCGCCTCCTGCGCCATCGGCGCGCTCTACGCGGGCGCGGGCGAGGAGGAGGTCGCCGCGATGGACGCCTTCGGCCGCGAGGCCGGACTCGCGTTCCAGCTGATCGACGACCTCATCGGGATCTGGGGCGACCCGGACCGCACGGGCAAGCCGGCCGGCGCCGACCTCGTCGCCCACAAGAAGTCGCTGCCCGTGGTGGCGGCGCTCGCCTCGGGGACCCCGGCGGGCGAGGAACTGGCCGAGCTCTACTCCCGTCCGGTCCTCGACGCGGCGGCGGTACGGGCGGCGGCGGACGCGGTCGAGCGGGCCGGCGGCCGGGACTGGGCGCAGGCCCAGGCGGCCGAGCGCATGGGCCGCGCCGTCGAGTACCTGGCGCAGGCGGTCCCGGACCTGGCGGCGGCGGGGGACCTGCTCGCCCTCGCGGAGTTCGTCACCCGGCGTACGCGCTGAGGCGCTCCGGGGGCGCGGTCACGCCGGGACGATCCGGTTGACCACGGTCTCGACCAGGTCGTCCAGGTCCCGCTCGGCGTGGAGGCCGGGCACGGTGAAGTGGTCGAGCAGCAGCCCGGTGAGGGCGAAGTAGAGCACCCGGACCGTGTCCGCGTCCCCGGGCATCCCCGAACCGACGTGCAGCCGGATGTTCAGGTCGAGGTCCTCCCGGAGCACCTGGGTGAACCGGGCCTGGAGCCCGGGGCGGCGCGCGGCCTCCAGACGCAGCTCGAAGAGGCCCAGGTAGCAGGTGCGCTCGGCGGTCATGCGCCGGGCGAGCCAGCGCATCAGCTCGACGACGAGGGCGCGGCTGGGCTCCGCGAGCAGCGAGGCGTCGATGGCGCCGGGCTCGGGGGTCAGCCGGACGAAGATCCGCTCGGCGACCTCGGAGAGCACCTGGTCCCGGTCGCTGAAGTAGTTGGACGAGGTGCCCGTGGGGACCCCCGCCCGGGCGTCGACGGCCCGGAAGGTCAGCCCGCGGGCACCTTCGTCGGCCAGCACCTCGATCGCGGCGTCGAGCAGTGCCGTACGGCGTTCCGGGTTCCGGGCCACGTGGGCCCCCTCTCTCTTCGAGCCCTTCGGACTCTTCGGACTCTTCGGAGTTCTTCCGGGCTCTTAGAAAATAGGTCTTGCGCAACCACTACAGATGAAGCACTATAGCTGTCGTGGTTGCGACTGCAGCCTCCTTCCCAGAGAAACAAGAGGACCGGTTTGCGCAAGCTCACCTACTTCATCGCCTGCACCATCGACGGCTTCATCGGTGACCCCAAGGGCGATGCCAGCTCCATGTACGGGTTCGTCGACGCCGAGTTCCTGGAGTTCCTGACCGGCGAGTACCCGGAGACCGTCTCGGCGCAGGGCCGGGAGGCGCTCGGGATCGACGCCGAGAACAAGCGGTTCGACACCGTCATCCAGGGCCGGGGCTCGTACCAGGTCGCCCTGGACGTCGCCATCACCAGCCCGTACGGCCATCTGCGGGAGATCGTCGCCAGTCGCTCGCTGGCCGAGTCGCCCGACTCCAACGTGGAGCTGATCGCCGACGACCTCGTCGGCCGCGTCCGCGAGCTCAAGGCCGAGGACAGCCCGCTGGACATCTGGCTCTGCGGTGGCTCGGCGATCGCCGGCGAGCTCATCGACGAGATCGACGAGCTGGTCATCAAGACGTACCCGCAGGTGTACGGCAGCGGCATGCCGATGTTCGGCGCCGGCTTCGAGCCGCGCGACTTCGAGCTGAACGACCTGCGTGTCTTCGGCAACGGCGCGTTCGTCCGTACGTACACCAGGAAGCGGTAGCGGCGGGGGAGCGGGTCCGTGCGAGGCGTCCTACCCTGGACACATGGGTGACAAGGTGCCTCGCACGACGCGGGACCCCTTGGCCGAGTCCAAGTGCCCGGCCTGCGGTCTGCCGCGCGACAAGATGGTCACCCGGCACAAGGTCCTCGGGGCCTGGGTGCCGGAATGGGAAGTACAGCCGTGCCACAACCCGGACTGCTCGCTGTACGAGAGCGCCCAGGCGCACACCGGCGGGAGTCAGGACCCGGGCGTGGCAGCCGCCACCGGCACGCAGGTGACCGGCAAGAACGGCGAGATCGGGAGAAGTCCGGCCACGGGGTGACCGGCCGCGCGCCGGAGCCGGTCATACCGCTACAGTCCGCGCATGTCATCGGAGTCGACAGAAGTCTGGACCGGCTGGTACCGGGACCGCAGCGGCGCGGAAGCGATCGTCATCACGGCCACCGGGCGGCAGGTCGCCACCCGGATCAGGGGGGTCGAGTACACGGGCGCGACCTTCGCCGCGCTCAGTGCCGCCGAGAGCGGCGGGCAGGCCCTCGGCGGCTGTGTCCTGGAGTGGGACCTGCCGCTCCCCGTCGTCGTGGACGGCGTGGCCCAGCAGGCCACTCTGAGCTGCCTGCTGACGCTCGGTGAGCGCTCGGACCTCAGCCTGACGCTCCACTACGGGGGCGCCGCCTTCGAATCGTGCGTCGCCGGAGGTGACTTCGACGGGGCGCTGGACCGGGTCCGGCGCCAGCTGCCGCCCGGCGCCGACTTCGGCCGCCGCCTCCTGCAGGCGGTCTGACGCCCCGGGGCCCGAACCCCACCCGAACGCCGGACGGCGGCGCCCTTCGCGGGCGCCGCCGTCCTTTTCGTACGGTCAGAAGGTCTTGAACGCGGAGGTGAGCCCGTTCCGCCACAGCTGGTCGACGCGGGAGCGCTCCTGGGCGTTCGGCTGGGCGTTCTGGCACGAGGTGCCGGGGCCGCCGCCCGACATCAGCTCGCTGCACGGGCCGCTGTAGTGGTCCGGCAGACCGAGGACGTGCCCGGTCTCGTGGGCGGTCACGCGGGTGGAGTTGTACTGCTGGTTCTGGCGGTAGTCGAGGAAGATGTAGCCGCTGCCGTGGCCGTCGGTGCTCGCGTACGAGCCGCGGGAGTCGTTGCCCTCGTAGTAGCGGAAGTCGGGGTTGCTGCCCTCGACGAGCCGGACGTTCACCACCGAGCTGTTCCATATCTGGGTGGAGCGGGCGATCTGGGTGCGGAAGCTCGGCGCGTTCGAGGCGCTGTAGACGACGGTGACGGCGGCCGCGCCCGGGTTGGCGGCCCGCTTCTTCGCCACCGACTTCACGACGGCGTCGAAGAACGCCTTGTTGGCCTTGGCCTCCTCGGACGAACCGGCGTACGCGGCGGTGACGGTGCCGGCGGTCACAGCCCTGTCGGTGTCGGCGGCCACCGCCGGAGCGGCACCGAGCGAGGCGGCGAGACCGAGGCCGAGGGCGGCGGTCAGTACGGAGTTGAGGACCTTGGGGTGACGCATGGGGGGCTCCTCCTGTAGGGGGTCGGAGCGAGTCTCGGGGAAGCCGGGGCGCGTGGGGATGATGTCAACTGGCGATAGCCCGCCCACATCACCCGGCTCTGGCCGTCCAACTACCTTGCAAACAAAGGTATTTGAGGTGTTCCGGCTGTCTGGTGCGACGCAGGCCGCCGCCCTACCCTCGGGGCATGGAGCTGGAGGTGAGGCATCTGCGGGCGCTCTGCGCCATCGCGGACGCGGGCAGCCTGCACAAGGCGGCGCGGCAACTGGGCATGAGCCAGCCCTCGCTGACCACCCAGCTGCGCCGGATCGAGAACTCCCTGGGCGCCGAGCTCTTCTCGCGCGACCGCACCGGCTGCCTGCCCACCCCGCTCGGCCGCTCCGTGCTCAGCCGGGCCCGCCCCCTGGTCGCGGACATGGCCGCGCTGGTCACCGAGACCCGGGCCGCGGTCGCCCGTACCGAGGGCCCTGGACTCCGCGTCGGCTCCACCGCGAGCCGGGCGCTCCCCGGCTGGCTGCGCCGGCTCCGCCAGCGACTGCCCGGCGCGGACGTCGGCCTCCGCGTGGACGTCTCCGCCAACGCGCTGCTGAGCACGGTCGCCGCGGGCCAGCTCGACGTGGCCTTCGTCCACGAGGTCGAGGGCTGCCCCCTACGGGTGCCCGAGGGCCTCCAGCGGCGGGTCCTGGTCGCGCGCGAACCGCAGTTCGTCTCCCTGGCCCGCGACCACCCCGCCGCCGCGAGCCCCGTCGTCGACCTCGCCGACCTCGCCCGCGACCACTGGATGGTCGATCCGACCGTGGACGGCGAATGGGACGGCCTGCGACGGGTCCTCGCAGCGGCCGGCATCGACCCGCCGCTGCTCCACGGCGACTACCACACGGCCGCGTCCCTCATCGTCCTCGGCGAGGCCGTCGCCCCCTGCCAGCCGACCTCCGTCCCCCGCGAGGACATGGCGATCCGCCCCCTGCGCGGCGACCCGCTGGCGGTCCGGCTGCTGCTGTACGCCCGCCCCGGGACGGCCCTGGACACGCTCTACGCGGAGCTGTCCGCCGCCTATCGCGAGGCGGCCCTGCGCGCCGCCCCGTACCGCGAGTGGCTGCGGCGCCAGGGCGCGGCCGCGGGGCTGTCGGTGGGGCCGTGCATGATGGCCGTATGAGCGATCGCGACAGCGGGGGCGGACGGGCCGTGGTGCGCCACGCCCGCGTGGAGGACCTGGAGCGGGTCGTCGAACTCGTCGCCGAGCACGCCGAGTACGAGAAGGCCGCACCCCCGGCCCCGGGCCTCGCGACCCGCCTGACGGGCATGCTCTTCGGCGGTCCGGGAAGTGCCGAGGAGTTCGGCGGTCCGGAACCGGCCGACGAGCCGCGCGGAC
Organism: Streptomyces gardneri; assembly: GCF_006539185.1. Lineage (GTDB taxonomy): Bacteria > Actinomycetota > Actinomycetes > Streptomycetales > Streptomycetaceae > Streptomyces > Streptomyces gardneri. Next base: position 63,025 of record NZ_BJMN01000037.1, on the reverse strand, counting down.
CCTCCGGGGGCGAGACGCCCCGCCTCCGGTGCCTGGTCGCGGAACTCCCGGACGGAAGCCTCGCGGGCTATGCCACCTGCGCGCCCGAACTCTCCACGTGGGACGGTGTCGCGTACCTCCACATGGACTGCCTCTACCTGACCTCCACGGCCCGCGGCCACGGCCTCGGCCCGCTCCTGCTCGACGCCGTCCGAGCGGAGGCGCGAGCGCTGGGCCTGACGGAGATCCAGTGGCAGACGCCCGCCTGGAACGAGGGCGCGATCCGCTTCTACGACCGCCTGGGCGCGACGTCCAAGGAGAAGCGCCGCTACAGCCTCCCGGTGGACCCGGCCTAGCGTTCATGACCGAAGGGTCAATCCGAAGGCGGCGGCCAGGGAGCGTCGAGCAGGCGTTCCGCCTCCTCGACGATGGCTTTCGCCCGTAGTTCCCGGTCGTCGGGCGGGATCGCCGCCCAGTCGTTGAAGGTGTCGGTCCTGTCGACGAGCGGCTTGAGTGCCTGCGGTCGGGCGAGCGCGGACCAGCCCTCGTACGTGATCAGGTCGCCGCCGGCGCCGGGCGCCAGGCTGCCGTTCACGATGAGCCGGAGCCACCAGCGGACGAGCTCCCAGCGGGCCGCTTCCTCGGGAAGGTCCTGGAGCAGGTCGAGTTCGGCGAGCACCTGGTCGAACAGGGCGCCGGCCTGCTCGTGTTCGGCGCGGGCGAGGCCGGCGAGGAGAGGGAGGGACTCCGCCTCGACGTCGAGGACCAGGGCGGTGAGGCCTGCTTCGACGAGTTGCTCCGGGTGATGGCGTCGGCCGATCAGACGCTCCAGGGCCAGCATGCGCAGGCACTCGACGGCCTCCTGCGCGGTCACGGCGTACGGCGTGAACGGGGTGGGCGCGGTGACGTCGATGCCCGGACCGCCGTCGACGAAGTACGACCAGAAGTCGACGTTCAGGCGTCTGGTGGCGCCGCTCGCGTGGCCGAGGGTCTCGTGCCGGAGGTAGTCGGCGAGGTCGTCGCCGTAGACGATGATGTCGGTCTGCCAGACGGACAGGACGGGGTGCCCGTACGCGCCCGCCGTACCGGGCAGGTAGCGATGCCCGTAGACCGGAACCAGCTGCGGTACGGTCGTCAGCTCCGAGCGCGCGAGCCGCAGCGCGTCGGACGTCTCCGAGGGCCGTGGCGGCCAGGCGGGGTGCCAGAACCTGCTGTGCTCGACGTCGAAGAGCACGCCCTCCACCGGCCGGGCGAGCCGCCGGGCCAGGTCCTCGGGATCGCCGTCCCGCCAGTCGGGCCACTCCGGCGAACCGAGCGGGAGGCCGGCGGAGAGGAAGACCCGGTGATCCGCCGAGAAGGCGAAGCCGAACCGCGCCTCGACCGCGTCCAGTTCCCGCTCGTCGAGCCCCGGACCGATCTCGGCCCGGAGCATGCCCTGAAGGCGTCGGGCTGCTTCCAGGGTCAGGGGCGAGGGCGGGGGCGGCGGGGCGGTCATGGCCGCCAGCGTAGTGAGGGTGCGCACGCGCTGTGACAGGGGCCGGAACGCAGACCGCACCCGGTCCCGTCGGGACGCCGTGTCGGGCGGCCCGTGGGGCGGGTGCGGTCGGAGGGAGCGAGGAAGGTCAGGCCTTCTTCGTCTCCCAGAAAATGCGGTCGATCTCGGCGATGAGCTCCAGCGCCTTCTCGCCCGTCTTCGGGTCGGTCGACGCCTTGGCGGCCGAGAGGGCCTTCAGGGTGTCGTTGACCAGCTGGTTGAGCTCGGGGTACTTCTCGAAGTGCGGGGCCTTGAAGTAGTCGCTCCAGAGCACCGAGACGTGGTGCTTCGCGAGCTCCGCGCGCTGCTCCTTGATGACCGTGGCGCGGGCACGGAAGTGCGCGTCCTCGTTCGCCAGGTACTTCTCCTGGACAGCCTTGACCGACTCGGCCTCGATGCGGGCCTGGGCCGGGTCGTACACGCCGCACGGGAGGTCGCAGTGGGCGCTGACCTTCACCTTGGGGGCAAACAGGCGGGAGAGCATTGAGCCGTCCTTCCTCGTGATCGTCTTCTCAGGTGGGACATTACTCGGTGAGAAGGGCGTTTTCGCGGGCGCCCCCTGGGGCTTAGGTCAAAAGTCCAGGGTCACCATGGGACTCGTGTACGAGTGGACGAGACGGGCCGGCGAGGTGCGTCGGTGCGTGGGTCGGGAGTGCGGATGAGGGAATCGGGGCCGGAGCGGGTGGGTGCGGCCGGGCCGCCGTTCGGGATCGCCGAGGTCACGGGGGTGTCGATGGTGCCCACGCTGCTCCACGGCGACCAGCTGCTCGTGCACTACGGCGGCCGGCTGCGGCCCGGCGCCGTCGCCGTGCTGCGGCATCCGCTCCAGCAGGATCTGCTCATCGTGAAGCGGCTGATCGAGCGACGTGACGGCGGCTGGTGGGTGCTGGGCGACAACCCGGACGCCGAGGGGGACAGCCGGGTCTTCGGAGCCGTACCGCCCGAGCTGGTCCTCGGGCGGGTGCGGGTGCGGTACCGGCCGGTGACTCCGGGGCGTCAGCGGTCGCCCGGGGTGGTGTTCTCCTGGCTGCTCTCGTCGGTCAGGCCCGTGTGGGCGGCGGGGTCGGGCCGTTCGGCCTCCAGGCGCTTGCGGGCCCGGTAGGCGGCCACGTTGGCCCGGGTCGCGCAGCGGTCCGAGCAGTAGCGGCGGGAGCGGTTGGTGGAGGTGTCGAGGTAGGCGTTGCGGCAGGGCGGTGCCTGGCACAGGCCGAGCCGGTCCGCGCCGAACTCCGTCAGATGGAAGGCGAGGCCCATCGCCGCGATCGCCGCGTAGCCCGCGGTCGCGTTCGAGGGGTGGTCGGCGAGGTGCATGTGCCAGCGGGGCCGACCTTCCTCGTCGAGGGTGTCGTGGCCGGAGATCTGCGGGCTGACGGGGAACTCCAGGAGAAGGGAGTTCAGCAGGTCCACGGCTCCCGTGTGGTCGCCCTCGTCGGCCGCGGTGAAGACCGCCCGCAGCCGGGCGCGTACCGAGCGGAAGCGGGTCACGTCGGAGTCGGTCGCCCGCCGGGCCATCTGGGTGGCCGGGCCGAAGAGCTCGCGGATGACCTCGACGGAGGTCAGGGCGTCCTTGTTGCGGGCCGGCTCCTCGGTGTTGACCAGACGCACGGCGTAATCCGAGTAATAGGCCAGTTCCACTTGTAGTCCTTACTCCGGCGGGCTAGTGTCTCGGTCGGAAGGGGTAACGGCTGTTTCCCCTTTGAGGGTATTACGAAGACGGGGAGGAACGGCGATGACCGGAACCGACTGGGCGGACTGGCAGCAGAGCTGGGACCGTCAGCAGGAGTGGTACATGCCGGACCGTGAGGAGCGGTTCCGGGTGATGCTCGACATGGTCGAGGGCTTGGTGGGGCCGAAGCCCCGCGTCCTCGACCTCGCGTGCGGTACGGGAAGTATCACGGATCGGCTCCTCCGGAGGTTCCCGGAGGCGACCAGTACCGGAGTCGACCTCGACCCGGCGCTGCTCGCCATCGCCGAGGGGTACTTCGACGGCGACGAGCGCGTCACCTTCGTGACCGCCGACCTCAAGGACCCCGCGTGGGCCGCGCGGCTGCCCCACGACTCGTACGACGCCGTCCTCACCGCCACCGCGCTCCACTGGCTCCACAGCGAGCCCCTGGCCACCCTCTACGGCCAGGTCGCCGGTCTCGTCCGCGACGGCGGCGTCTTCATGAACGCCGACCACATGATCGACCGGGCCACTCCGCGCATCAACGCCGCCGAGCGCGCCCAGCGGCATGCCCGCATGGACCGCGAGAAGGCCACCGGGGTCCTCGACTGGGCCGAATGGTGGGCCCTCGCCGCCAAGGACCCCGTCCTCGCCGAGCCCACCGCGCGCCGCTTCGAGATCTACGGCGAGCACGCCGACGGCGACACGCCCTCCGCCGGCTGGCACGCCGACACCCTCCGCTCCGCCGGCTTCGGCGAGGCCAGGGTCGTGTGGGGCTCGCCCTCCGACAGCCTCGTCCTCGCGGTGAAGTAGCCCGGACGGGGGACCCGGGGGCAGGAGGAAGGGGCGGTACGGGGTCTTCCCGTACCGCCCCTTCCCTGTGCCTCTGTCCGCGCGCCCTACAGCACCTTGGACAGGAACGCCTTCGTCCGGTCGTGCTGCGGGTTGCCCAGGACGTCCCGCGGGTTGCCCGACTCGACCACCACGCCGCCGTCCATGAAGACCAGCGAGTCGCCGACCTCCCGGGCGAAGCCCATCTCGTGCGTGACGACGATCATCGTCATGCCCGACTCGGCCAGGTCCCGCATGACGTCCAGGACGTCACCCACGAGCTCCGGGTCGAGCGCCGAGGTCGGCTCGTCGAAGAGCATCAGCTTCGGCTCCATCGCCAGCGCACGGGCGATGGCGACACGCTGCTGCTGGCCGCCGGAGAGCTGCGACGGGTAGTTGCCCATCTTGTCGCCGAGGCCGACCCGGTCGAGCAGGCGCTCGGCGCGCTCGCGCGCCACCGCCTTGGACTCGCCCTTGACCTGGATCGGGGCCTCCATGACATTGCCCAGGGCCGTCATGTGGGGGAACAGGTTGAAGCGCTGGAAGACCATGCCGATGTCGCGGCGCTGGACGGCGACCTCGCTGTCCTTCAGCTCGTAGAGCTTGCCGTTCTTCTCCCGGTAGCCGACCAGCTGGCCGTCGACCGACAGGCGGCCGCCGTCGACCCGCTCCAGGTGGTTGATGCAACGCAGGAAGGTCGACTTGCCGGAGCCGGACGGACCGACCAGGCAGAAGACCTCTCCGTTCTGCACTTCGAGGTCGATGCCGCGGAGGATGTGGGCGGCGCCGTACGACTTGTGGACGCCCTCCGCCTTGACCATGGTCTGGCCGGTCATGCCGATCCCTCCGGGGAGCGCTTGAACGTGGTGAGGTTCGTCTTGACCCGCTGCCACGGGGTGGGCGGCAGGCTCCGCAGCGAACCGCGGGCGAAACGACGCTCCAGGTAGTACTGGCCGACGCTGAACACGCTGGTCAGCGCCAGGTACCAGATGGAGGCGACGAACAGCATCTCCATCACGGCACCCGCCGTGCTGCCGATGTTCGAGGAGGCCCGGAGGAGTTCCGTGTACTGCACCGCCGAGACCAGGGACGAGGTCTTCAGCATGTTGATGAACTCGTTGCCCGTCGGCGGCACGATGACCCGCATGGCCTGCGGGAGGATGACCCGGCCCATGGTCTTCGTCTGCGACATGCCGAGCGCGTGCGCGGCCTCGGTCTGGCCCTCGTCGACCGACTGGATGCCGGCGCGGACGATCTCCGCCATGTAGGCGCCCTCGTTGAGGCCGAGGCCCAGCAGCGCGACCATGAACGGCGTCATGACATCGACGGTCTCGTTCTTGTAGATCGGCCCGAGGTTGATGTACTCGAAGATCAGCGACAGGTTGAACCACACCAGCAGCTGGACGTAGACCGGGGTACCGCGGAAGAACCAGATGTAGAGCCAGGCGACGGCGCCCGTCACCGGGTTCTTGGACAGCCGCATCACGGCGAAGACGATGCCGAGGACGAGGCCGAGCGCCATGGAAGCGACGCTGATGATGATCGTGTTCCACAGGCCGCTGATGACCGACGGGTCGAACACCTTGTCCCAGACCGTGTCCCAGATGATGTTGCCCTGGGAGAAGGCGTAGACGAGCCAGCCGAGCAGAGCGACGACCACGACGGCGCTGATCCAGCGCCCGTAGTGCCGCACGGGGATGGCCTTGATCGCCTCGTACGGGGAACCCGAGGCGCCGGGCCCGGCCGGAGCGGCGGCCGGGTCCTTGCTGATCTTGTCAGTCACGACGACTGCCCTTCAGTGGAGCGGGGAGGTCACTTGCCGGCGTTGACGGTGGCCGACTTCACGGCGCTGTCCTCGACGTCCCACTTCTTCAGGGCATCGGCGTAGGTGCCGTCCTTGATGATCGCGTCGAGCGCTTCCTTGACGGCGTCGCGCAGCTGGGTGTTCTCCTTCGAGACGCCGATGCCGAAGAGGCCGACGTCGCTCTGGCTGCCGACGACCTCGAAGTCGTTGCCGCCGCCCGAGGTCTTCGCGATGTACGCGGCCACCGGGTAGTCGTTGAGGTCGGCCACGGCGCCGCCGGCCTTGACGCGGGTCTGGGCCTCGGCGTCGGTGTCGAAGGCCTGGATCGTCAGCTTCTTGTCGCCGCACTTCGTGGCCTGGGCCTTGAAGGTGTCCTCGTAGATCGTGCCGCGCTGGACGGCCACGGTCTTGCCGCAGAGGTCGTCGAGGGAGTTGACGCCCTGCGGGTTGCCCTTCTTGACCAGGAGGGAGACGCCGGAGCTGAAGTAGTCGACGAAGTCGATGCCCTTGCCGATCTTCTTCCCGTTGTCGTCCAGGCCCTCCTGGCGCTTCTTGTTGTCCGTCATCGAGGACATGATCACGTCCTGGCGACCGGTGTAGATCGAGGTGATCAGACCGTCGAAGGTGCCCGAGGTGAACTCGAACTCGACGCCGAGCTGCTTGCCCAGGGCCGCGGCGATGTCGGGGTCGACGCCGACGATCTTGCCGCCCTCGGTGAACTCCATGGGGGCGTACGAGGCGTCCGTGCCGACCTTGATGACACCGGCCTTCTGGATGTCGGCGGGGAGCTTGGAGAAGAGCGGGGCGGCGTTGGCGTTGCCGGACGCGGAGTCACCGCTCTTCGTCGGGGTCGCGGAGCCACCCTCGGTCTGGTCGCCGCAGGCGGTCAGCAGCACGGAGCCGACGACCGCGATGGCGGCGACCGCGGCAAGACGGGACGTGCGGGTCTTGGCAGCGGTCGTACAGCGCGTGGAGCGTGCGGTCATGGTCGGGTTCCTCCGGCGTGTGAGGGAGTTGCCAGTAGGTCGCGTACGCATCTTCGAGTGTCGCGACCTCGTGTGATTACGGCATCTTGCCATTCGGACTGCCTCAAACCGACGGCCACGGATGTCAAAATCGGGTAACGGGTGACCCCCGAATCCCGACAGGCCGGTACATCAAGGCCGGACCTTCTTCGGAAAGCCTTCCCCGTCACCGGAAAATCTCCGGTTGATCTCGCCATTCGGACGAGCCGAAAGCGGCCATTCGGGTGCCGTAGGCATCTATAGGGACATCGGGTGACGTGTCGCTCTCCGTCCGTGTCCGGATGCACTCGGTATGAGTCGCGTCACCGAGAGGTTATGGACTCGTCTGCGGTGCCGTCCGTCCGGTAAGAAGGATCCTTACACCCCTCATCCGGGGCTCAGGGCGCGTTGTGCGGCGCGCCCGAGCGGCTGCCCGACAAGGCGGCCGCGGTGCCTCCCCACCCCTCCTCAACCAGGAGCGGCCACCCTCAAATGAAGCAGACTTAAGGGGTTCAACCCAATGGCAGCGGAGATCGTCAATCCTCGCAATGACAGTGGTACGGAAGGGGCTCCCGAGGAGCTCTTCGACCCTGTCTTCGCTCTCCACCGGGGCGGCAAGATGGCTGTGCAGGCCACCGTGCCCCTCCGGGACAAGGACGACCTGTCCCTCGCGTACACGCCCGGCGTCGCCAAGGTGTGCACCGCGATCGCCGAGCAGCCCGAGCTGGTCAACGACTACACCTGGAAGTCCCAGGTCGTGGCCGTCGTGACCGACGGTACGGCGGTGCTCGGCCTCGGCGACATCGGCCCGGAGGCCTCCCTCCCGGTCATGGAGGGGAAGGCCATCCTCTTCAAGCAGTTCGGCGGCGTGGACGCGGTCCCGATCGCCCTCGCCACCACCGACACCGACGAGATCGTCGAGACGGTCGTCCGGCTCGCCCCGTCCTTCGGCGGAGTGAACCTGGAGGACATCTCGGCGCCGCGGTGCTTCGAGATCGAGCGCAAGCTCCAGGAGCGCCTCGACATCCCGGTCTTCCACGACGACCAGCACGGCACCGCGATCGTCACGCTCGCCGCCCTCCGCAACGCGGCGAAGCTGACCGACCGGACCCTCGGCGACCTGCGCGCGGTCATCTCCGGCGCCGGTGCGGCCGGTGTCGCCATCGCCAAGTTCCTGCTGGAGGCCGGCCTCGGTGACGTCGCCGTCGCCGACCGCAAGGGCATCGTGAGCCGCGACCGCGAGGACCTCACCGACGTCAAGCGCGAGCTCGCCGAGATCACCAACAAGGCGGGCCTGAGCGGCTCCCTGGAGACCGCCCTCGCCGGCGCGGACGTCTTCATCGGCGTCTCCGGCGGTACGGTCCCCGAGGCCGCCGTCGCCTCCATGGCCCCGAACGCCTTCGTGTTCGCCATGGCCAACCCGAACCCCGAGGTCCACCCCGACATCGCGCACAAGTACGCGGCCGTCGTGGCGACCGGGCGTTCGGACTACCCGAACCAGATCAACAACGTCCTCGCGTTCCCCGGCATCTTCGCCGGTGCGCTTCAGGTCCGGGCCTCCCGGATCACCGAGGGCATGAAGATCGCCGCGGCCAACGCGATCGCCGACGTGGTCGGCGACCAGCTCGCCGCCGACTGCGTGATCCCGTCGCCGTTCGACGAGCGGGTCGCCCCCGCCGTCGCGGCCGCGGTGGCCGCCGCTGCCCGTGCGGAGGGCATCGCGCGCCGCTGAGCTCGTATCTGAGCCCCCGACAGGGCCCCGTTCCGGACCACCGGGACGGGGCCCTGTCGCGTATGCCGGGGCGGGGCCTTGTCGCGTACGCCGGGACCGGGTCTCGTCCGCGTACGCCGGTACCGGGCCCCGTCGTGCCCGGTGGTCGTCCGCGTGTCGCCGGGCGGAGGCATGTGTCACACGGGTGCGTGGTTCCGCCATGCGCCCGTCGGACCCTAGGGTCGGGGCCATGTTCGCTGCCTACGCCGCCCGAATCGACCGCGACCAGCCCTTGAACGGGCTCGAATTGGGCGAACGCCCCGAGCCCGAGGTCCGGCCCGGCTGGACCACCGTCACCGTCAAGGCCGCCTCGCTCAACCACCACGACCTGTGGTCGCTGCGCGGGGTCGGGCTGCCCGAGGAGAAGCTGCCGATGATCCTCGGCTGCGACGCCGCCGGCATCGACGAGGACGGCAACGAGGTCGTCCTGCACTCCGTGATCGGCCAGACCGGCCACGGTGTCGGGCCGGACGAACCCCGCTCCATCCTCACCGAGCGGTACCAGGGCACCTTCGCCGAGCGGGTGACCGTTCCCCGCTGGAACGTGCTGCCCAAGCCGAAGGAGCTCTCCTTCGAGGAGGCCGCCTGTCTGCCCACCGCCTGGCTGACCGCGTACCGCATGCTCTTCACCAACGCCGGTGTGCGCCCCGGGGACTCGGTGCTCGTGCAGGGCGCGGGCGGCGGCGTCGCCACCGCCGCGATCGCCCTCGGCAAGGCGGCGGGCCTGCGGGTCTTCGCCACCAGCCGCGACGAGGCCAAGCGCAAGCGGGCCGTCGAGCTCGGTGCCGTCGAGGCGTACGAGCCGGGGGCGCGGCTGCCGCAGCGCGTGGACGCGGTCATCGAGACCGTCGGCGCCGCCACCTGGTCGCACTCGGTCAAGTCGTTGCGGCCGGGCGGCACCCTCGTCATCTCGGGCGCCACGAGCGGGGACCGGCCCGCGCACGCGGAGCTCACCCGGATCTTCTTCCTGGAACTGAAGGTCGTCGGCTCCACGATGGGCACCAAGGACGAGCTGGAGGACCTGCTGTCGTTCTGCGCGGCGACGGGTGTCCGGCCGGTCGTCGACGAGGTCCTTCCGCTGGACCGGGCGCGCGAGGGCTTCGAGAAGATGGCCTCCGGTGAACTCTTCGGAAAGATCGTCCTGACGACCTCTTGATGACTCGTCAGTTCTCCTGATGGGATCTCCGACACGAGAAACGTGAACATCACTCACCTTGTCGTGTCGGAGGTCCTCCTTGTTGCGAACCACCCTTGCCGCGACCGCCGTCGTCGCCGCGCTGCTCGCCCCGACGGCCGCCCACGCGGATCCCGCAGGTCCGGCGAGTCCGGCGAGTCCTGAGACCTCGGCGGGGACGGGCATACCCGCCCTCACCGACGACCGCGGCCGCGTCCTCACCCTGCGCGGCTGGAACGTCGGGGACAAGGCGCACAGCGGCGACGCCGCCCTCTCCGCCATCACCGAGAAGCACTTCCGCGACATGCGCGCCAAGGGCTTCAACCTCGCCCGGGTCCTCGTCTTCTGGGACGACCTGGAGCCCACGCCCGGCCGGTACAGCCAGGCGTACCTGCGCAAGATCGAACGGGTCCTGGACTGGGCCGCGCGCCACGACGTCAAGGTCGTCCTCGACGCTCACCAGGACGTCTTCGGGCCTGCCTTCGACCACCGGGGCATCCCCGCCTGGGCCACGAGGACCGACGGCCTGCCCTTCACCCCGCACCCCGAGGACTGGTTCTCCGAGTACTTCGAGCCCGCCGTGCAGCGGGCCTTCACCCACCTGTACGAGGACGAGGACCTCCGGCTCGCCCAGGCCCGCATGTGGCGGGTGCTCGCCGACCGCTTCGAGGACCACCCGGCCGTCCTGGGCTACGACCTGATCAACGAGCCGATGGGCGAGCTGCGGGAGGGCGAGGACCTGGCGACGGCCGCCCGGCGCATCGAACGGGACCAGATCACCCCGATGTACAACCGGATCGCGGACGCGATCCGTTCGGTCGACGACGACAACTGGCTCTTCGTCGAACCGACCCCGATCGTGGGCGAGGGGGTGCCCACGGGGCTCGGCCGGATCGACGACCCGAAGGTCGTCTACGCCCCGCACTTCTACAACGGCGGCATGGAGGCGGGCGGGGACTACGACCCGGACGCCGGCTGGATCGAGAACTACGAGCAGGCCGTCACCCTGTACCCGAAGGAGTACAAGGTGCCCGTCCTCGTGGGCGAGTGGGGCCCGCTCAACAACTCCCGGCCGAACATGAACCGCTTCTACCGCGAGGCCATGGCCTCGCTCGGCCGCTACAGCTCCGGATGGGCCGGCTGGGAGTGGTGCTACGGCGGCGGCTACTGCGCGGTGGACGGTACGGGTGCCTTCCGTACCAACAAGGAGCTGACCGCCGAGCCGTACGCGGAGGCGGTCGCGGGCACGGTCCGCTCCGCGGCCTACGACGCGGCGGCGGGGGTCTACCGCCTGTCGTACGACTCCGCGGGGCGGCGCGGCCCCCGCGTCACCGAGCTCTCGCTCCCGCCGGGCGACTGGCGGGTGAAGGTCCGGGGCGCGGCGCTCGTGCTCCGCAAGGACCGGGGGAGGGCCTGGGTCCTCGCGGCCCCGGACGCCCGGGTGACGGTCACCGTCACCCGGGGTTCAACCGGCCCGCTCAGCCCTCCCGCCGGGGGTTCAGCACGTCCGTGATCCGGACCGCCGCCGTCGACAGATGGCGGCGGGTCTCGGCCAGCTGGTCCCCGGTCACCCCGTGGTCCCGGGCCGCGTCACGGATCTCGTCCCGGAAGCGGTCGAGCAGCCGGTCGAGATCGCGGCCCGGATCGCCCGAACCCTCCGTGTCGCGCGCCCACTCCGGCGCCCTCGCGGCCTCGTCGGCGGCATCGGCCGAAGCGGCCCCTCCGGCCTCGCCGGTGGCTCTGCCGCCTCCGAAGGCACCGGCCGCCTCGGCCGCCGCCTTCGGGTGGGTCGTGCCCGCCACCAGGCCGCCGAGCTGCGCCGTGATGTCCGAGAGGCCCTCCCAGACCCCCTTGGGCCAGTCGCCCCGCGAGAACCGGTCCTGGACCTCCTCCTGGACCTGCTGGGCGATGCGCTGGAACTCCTTCGCCTGGTGGCGGGCCGACTGGGCCTCCGCCTTGGCCTGGCGGGCCTGTTCCTTCCACTCCTGCTTGGCCCGGCGCAGCTCCTCCTTGGCGTCGGCGAACGACGAGCCCTCCGCCTTCCGCGTCTGCCCGGCCGCCGCGCGCATCTCGCTGCGCACCCGGCCGGCCGCGCCGCGCACGTCGTCACGGATCTCCGCCGCCAGCTCCGAGACCGAGTCGCGGATCTCCCGCTCCAGGTCGGTCAGCTCGGCCCCGCGGCCGGCCAGCTCGGCACGGCCCGCGTCGGTGATCGAGTAGACCTTCCGGCCGCCCTCGCTGGCGTGGGTGACGAGGCCTTCGGCCTCCAGCTTGGCGAGTCTCGGGTAGACCGTGCCGGCGGAGGGCGCGTACAGCCCTTGGAAGCGCTCCTCCAGGAGCCGGATCACCTCGTAGCCGTGGCGGGGGGCCTCGTCAAGCAGCTTGAGCAGGTAGAGGCGGAGGCGGCCATGGGCGAAGACGGGCGACATGTCAGAGCACCTTTCCGGTCGCGGAGGGGGAGGCCGCGGGGGCCGTGGCGGGGGTGGACTCGGTGTCCTCGGCCGTCTCGGGGCGGCGGAGCAGGGCGATGGAGCCGGAGACGGTGGTCGCCTTGAGCGTGCCCCGACCGGAACCCAGGGTGCCGGTGATGGACTTGGTGCCCCACTGGCCGGTCACCCGCAGGTCCTCGAAGGCGTTCGACACGGAGCCGCTCGTCGTGCTCGCCTCCACCTGGGCGTCGGCCGGGTGCGGCAGCCGGATGGCGACCTGACCGGAGACGCTGGTGAGCCGGATGTCGGCGGGCGGGCCGTCGAGCTCGGCCGGGTCGAGGTCGATGACCATGTCACCGCTGACCGTATCGGCCTTCACTGAGCCGCCGGCGCCCTCGATCACCGTGACGGCGCCCGTCACCGAGGTGATCCGCAGCGCGCCCGTGACCGACTGGGCCTCCAGGCTTCCGGAGACGCTCTCGGCGCGGACCGGACCGGAGAGGCCGAGGAGGGTCGTGTCGCCCGTGACGCCGCGCACCTCCGTACGTCCTCTGATGCCGGAGACGACCGCCTCGGCGTCGACCGCGCCGACCTCGACGTCGACGCCCGCGGGGACGGCGACGGAGACGACGGCGCGGCGCTTGTGGCCCTTGCGGTCGAACCACTTGAGGAGGTTCTTCCAGTGCAGGTCCTCATAGGTGACGGTCAGGGTGGAGCCGTCCTGCGTCACGATCAGCGGCGGGCCCTGGATCTCGGAGATCTCGACGCGGGCGGAACTCTCGTCCGTGCCCACCACGTTCACCGTGCCGTTGACGATGCGGACCTGCAGGCGCGTCACGGGGTCGGCCGGGGCAAGTTTCGTCGGCTCGGTGACGGACCACTCTGTCATGGTGCTGACCTCCCGTTTCGGCAACGCAACATATCGCGACTCTCGATAGACACGATATATCGCGGTCGGGGGAAGTCAACCCTGACTCTTCCCTGATGCGTAGGGGGCAATCACCGCCGTACATGGACAAATTGGCTAGCGTGGGGGCATGAACGCGACATCCGGATCGAGCCCCTCAGGGGCGCTGCTGCTCTGCCGTGCCGACCCCGCGGCGGTCAGGCCACCGGCCCAGCTCCTGCGGGAACACCTGCTCCTCGCCCCCGCGGGCGTCGACTGGAGCGTGCTCGTACCGGAGGGGAAGCCCTGGCTCCACGGCGGGGAGCCCGTCGAACAGGTCGTCACCGGCTGGGCCACCGCCCTCGCCGTCTCCGCCGCGACCTGGCCCGTCCTCGCCCTCTGGTGGGACCGCGACCGGGCCGGGATCACCCTCGCCGCCGGCTTCCGCCGCACCGTCGGCTACACCTGGCTCGCGGACGGCACACCCGTCGGCGAGGACGAGGCCATGCGTACCTTCGCCGCCCGGCTCGCCCTCGACCCCGTCCTGGACGTGCAGGCCCTGGAACCGCTCACCGAGCCCGACGCGGACGCCGACGCCCACAGCCGGCTCGTCGGCGTCGTCGCGGTCCTCGCCCGCACCGGCCTCGCCCTGCCGACCGGCCTCGTCCCCGGCGACAGCGCCGACCGGCTCCGCTCCGTCGCCCTGGCGCAGGGCGCCGAGCAGCTCGAATGGCTCGGCTGGCGGGACGCCGTACGAGCCGAGCTGGACGTGATGGAGGAAGGGCCCCTCGGCCCGTACCTGCGCGGCCCCAGGGCGCGGGCACTCAACGGGGCGCAACTCGCGGCGGGCGTGCCGCTGCTGGTCTGGGGGATCGGCCGGCGCAGCGGCGGCTGGGCGACTGCGGGGGCGCTGCTCGTCGCGCACGGCGCGCTGGGACTCGCCTACGACCGGCTGCGGGACCGCTGACGGGGAGGCCGGAGCCAGGGCCGGAGCCCCGGAAGCCGGAGCCCGTGCCTCAGCAGCCCTGACGGCTGCCCGAGGCTTCCTACTCGTCCTCGTCCTCGTCGTCGTCCAGACGGGCCAGCCAGGTCGCGAGGCGCTCGACCGGCACCTCGAAGTCGGGGTTGAGGTCGACGAAGGTCCGCAGCTGCTCGGCGAGCCACTCGAAGGTGACCTCCTCCTCGCCGCGCCGCTTCTCCAGTTCCTCGATGCCACGGTCGGTGAAGTACATGCGACCAGGATAGGCAATCCGGAAACGCCGGAGGCCCGGCACCCCTCTCGGGATGCCGGGCCTCCTCCCGTACGCGCGGCTACGCGCACGGAGTGGTCGATCAGGCGTCGAAGACCTCGTTGACCAGCTGCTGCTGCTCCGCCTGGTGGCGCTTGGCCGAGCCGACCGCCGGGGAGGAGGAGTGCGGACGCGAGATCCGGCGCAGGCGCTCGCCCGCCGGGATGTCCGCGCCGACCGCCAGGTCCAGGTGGTCGATCAGGTTGAGCGCGATGAACGGCCAGGCACCCTGGTTCGCCGGCTCCTCCTGCGCCCAGATGTACTTCGCGGCGTTCGGGTACTTGGCGATCTCGGCCTGGAGCTCGGCACCCGGCAGCGGGTACAGGCGCTCCAGACGGATGATCGCGGTCTCCGTGTCGCCACGCTTCTGACGCTCGGCCTCCAGGTCGTAGTAGACCTTGCCGGCGCAGAAGACGACCTTGCGGACGTCGGCCGGGTTGACCGTCTCGTCGCCGATCACCGGGCGGAAGCCGCCGGTGGTGAACTCCTCGACCTTCGACGCCGCCGCCTTCAGACGCAGCATCGACTTCGGGGTGAACACGATGAGCGGCTTGTGGTGCGGGTTGTGCACCTGCCAGCGCAGGAGGTGGAAGTAGTTCGACGGCAGCGTCGGCATGGCGACCGTCATGTTGTCCTGGGCGCACATCTGGAGGAAGCGCTCCGGGCGCGCGGACGAGTGGTCCGGGCCCTGGCCCTCGTAGCCGTGCGGCAGGAGCAGCGTGACGCCGGAGGTCTGGCCCCACTTCTGCTCGGCCGAGGAGATGAACTCGTCGACGACGGTCTGCGCGCCGTTGACGAAGTCACCGAACTGGGCCTCCCAGACGACCAGGGCGTCCGGGCGGGTCAGCGAGTAGCCGTACTCGAAGCCCATCGCCGCGTACTCGCTGAGCAGCGAGTCGTAGACGTTGTAGTGGGCCTGGTCCTCGGCGAGGTAGAGCAGCGGGGTGAAGTCCTCGCCGGTCTCCTGGTCGACGAGGACCGCGTGGCGCTGGCCGAAGGTGCCGCGACGGGAGTCCTGGCCCGAGAGCCGGACCGGGGTGCCCTCCATCAGCAGGGAGCCGATGGCGAGGGTCTCGCCGAAGCCCCAGTCGATGGTGCCGTCGTCGATGGAGGCGGCACGGCGCTGCATCTGCGGCATCAGACGCGGGTGGACCGTGATCCGCTCCGGGATGCTGACCTGCGACTCGGCGATCCGCTTCACGACCTCGGCGGAGACCGCGGTGGTGACGGCGACCGGGAACTCGGCCTTGGCGTCCGGGACGTGCGCCGGGGCCGGCGCCGCGGTGGCCTCGCGGACCTCCGCGAACACCTTCTCCAGCTGGCCCTGGAAGTCCTGGAGCGCCTGCTCCGCCTCTTCGAGGGTGATGTCACCGCGACCGATGAGCGACTCGGTGTACAGCTTGCGCACCGAACGCTTCTTGTCGATCAGGTTGTACATCTGCGGGTTGGTGAACTGCGGGTTGTCGCCCTCGTTGTGACCGCGGCGGCGGTAGCAGATGAGGTCGATCACGACGTCCTTGTTGAACGTCTGGCGGAACTCGAAGGCGAGCCGCGCGACGCGGACCACGGCCTCCGGGTCGTCGCCGTTCACGTGGAAGATCGGCGCCTCGATCATGCGGGCCACGTCGGTCGCGTACATCGAGGAACGCGAGGACTCCGGGGCGGCGGTGAAGCCGACCTGGTTGTTGATGACGATGTGGACCGTGCCACCGGTGCGGTAGCCCCGCAGCTGCGACATGTTCAGCGTCTCGGCGACGACACCCTGGCCGGCGAAGGCCGCGTCACCGTGGAGGGCGACCGGCAGGACGGTGAAGTCCGTGCCGCCCTTGTTGATGACGTCCTGCTTGGCGCGGGCGATGCCCTCCAGGACCGGGTCGACCGCCTCCAGGTGGGAGGGGTTGGCGGCCAGGGAGACCGTGATCTGCTCGCCGTCGAGGCCCGTGAAGGTGCCCTCGGCGCCCAGGTGGTACTTGACGTCGCCGGAGCCGTGCATCGACTTCGGGTCGAGGTTGCCCTCGAACTCGCGGAAGATCTGCGCGTACGACTTGCCGACGATGTTCGCGAGGACGTTCAGACGGCCGCGGTGGGCCATGCCGATGACGACCTCGTCGAGGCGCGACTCGGCGGCCGAGTCGATGACCGCGTCGAGCAGCGGGATGACGGACTCGCCGCCTTCCAGGGAGAAGCGCTTCTGGCCGACGTACTTCGTCTGCAGGAAGGTCTCGAAGGCCTCCGCCGCGTTCAGCCGGCGCAGGATCCGGAGCTGCTCCTCGCGCTCCACACGGGCGTGCGGGCGCTCGACGCGGTCCTGGATCCACTTGCGCTGCTTCGGGTCCTGGATGTGCATGAACTCGACGCCGGTGGTGCGGCAGTACGAGTCGCGCAGGACGCCGAGGATGTCGCGGAGCTTCATCATCGACTTGCCGGCGAAGCCGCCGACGGCGAACTCCCGCTCAAGGTCCCACAGGGTGAGGCCGTGCTCGGTGATGTCCAGGTCGGGGTGCTTGCGCTGCTTGTACTCCAGCGGGTCGGTGTCGGCCATGACGTGGCCGCGGACCCGGTAGGAGTGGATGAGCTCGAAGACGCGCGCGGCCTTGGTGACGTCGTCGTCGTGCGACGCGTCGATGTCCTTGAGCCAGCGGACCGGCTCGTAGGGGATGCGCAGCGCCTTGAAGATGTCGTCGTAGAAGCCCTGCTCGCCGAGGAGGTAGTTCGCGACGACGCGCAGGAACTCGCCGGAGGCGGCGCCCTGGATGACCCGGTGGTCGTAGGTCGAGGTCAGGGTCATGACCTTCGAGATGCCCAGCTTGTTCAGCGTGTCCTGGGACGTGCCCTGGAACTCGGCCGGGTAGTCCATCGAGCCGACGCCCATGATGACCGACTGGCCGGGCATCAGACGCGGCACGGAGTGGACGGTGCCGAGGCCGCCGGGGTTGGTCAGGGAGACCGTGACACCGGTGAAGTCGTCCATCGACAGCTTGCCCACGCGGGCCCGCTTGACGATGTCCTCGTACGCCTGCCAGAACTCGAAGAAGTTGAGCGTCTCGGCCTTCTTGATGCCCGCGACGACGAGCTGGCGGTCGCCGTTGGGCTTCACCAGGTCGATCGCGAGACCGAAGTTGACGTGCTCCGGCTTGACCAGGGTCGGCTTGCCGTCCTTCTCCGCGAAGGAGTAGTTCATCGACGGCATGGCCTTGATCGCCTGCACCATCGCGTAGCCGATGAGGTGCGTGAAGGAGATCTTCCCGCCCCGGGCGCGCTTCAGGTGGTTGTTGATCACGATCCGGTTGTCGAAGAGCAGCTTCACCGGGACGGCGCGGACGGACGTGGCCGTCGGCACCTCCAGCGAGGCGTTCATGTTCTTCGCGACCGCGGCGGCGGGGCCGCGCAGCGTGATCAGCTCGGGGCCGGCGGGGGCCTCGGCGGCAGGGGCGGCCTTGGCCGGCGCCGGAGCGGCGGCGGCGGGCTTCGCGACGGCCGCGGCGGGCTTCGCCGGAGCCGGAGCCGGAGCCGGGGCCGCGACCGGGGCGGGCGCGGGGGCCGGAACGACCGCGGGAGCCGAAGGCGCGGCCTGTGCGGGGCTCGCCTGCGGCGCGGCGGGCGCGCTCGGGGTGGTGGTGGCGGCCGGGGCGGTCGGGGTCGCCGACGCTCCCGGCTTGTAGTCGGCGAAGAAGTCCCACCAGGCACGATCGACCGAATTCGGGTCCTGGAGGTACTGCTGGTAGATCTCGTCGACGAGCCACTCATTGGCACCGAAGGCGGCGGCAGGGTTCTTACCCTGCCCGTCCTGGTCGGTCGGGGAGCTCGGGGTACTGGGGGACTGAGACGACACGGCGGCAACCGCCCTCTTCCGCTTCACAAGGTGATGGACAGCGGAAATAAAGGCTACGCCTGTCCGGCCGGGAGGTGCAGGCCGGGCACTCCAACGTCGCGCAAGTCACACTTGACGAGGTGTTTCGGGACCGTGAATGGCGGGAAACAACCGTGGTTCCGAACGTGTGAGGGTACGGAAAACCGAGGGCGCGGCCCTCTTCGACCGCATCCCTGATCGCACCCCGTTCACGTGCGCGCAGGTCCCGCCCACGTACACGCAGAACGTGCTCTTCCGGTTCGAACCCTACGTCAATCTCTTGGTGGAAGGCTGCCCGGAAGAGTGACTCGGATACGGCAGCCGCGTGACGATTCGGCCACGCCGATCCCGCCACCGTGCAGATCCACGGCCCAGCGGGCGATCGCGAGCCCGAGCCCGGTGCCGCCGTCGCTGCCCGGGCCCTGCCGGAGCTGCGCCGTGCCGCGGTTGAACCGCTCGAAGACCTTGTGCCGCTCGGACTCCGGGATGCCGGGACCCTCGTCCTCGACCTCCAGCTCCAGCGAGTCCGGATACGGGCCGCGCCGGGCCCGGACCGTGACCCGGCCGTGCGGCGGAGAGTGCTTCACCGCGTTGTCGATCAGATTGGCCATCACCTGGTGGAGCCGCTCCGCGTCCGCGTGGGCGACCAGCTCGGGCGGCGACACGTCCAGGTGCAGATGGACGTCCGTACGGTTGTGCAGCCCCGACGTGGAGAACATGCCGCGCTGGGACGCGGCGAGATTCGCCTCCCGCAGCACGCCCGACAGGTACGGCCAGACCTCGAAACGGCTCGCCCTCAACGCCACGACACCGTTGTCAAGACGTGACAGGTCCAACAGCGTCTCCACCAGCCGGCCCAGCCGCTCCGTCTGTTTCAGCGCCGAGCGCATCGTCTCCGGATCGGCCTCGGACACCCCGTCCACGACGTTCTCCAGGACGGCCCGGAGCGCGGCGATCGGTGTGCGCAGCTCGTGCGACACATTGGCGACCAGCTCCTTGCGGTGCCGGTCGACGGCCTCCAGGTCGTCCGCCATGCGGTTGATCGTCGAGGCGAGGTCGCCCAGCTCGTCCCGCCGGTCCGCGCCCCGCACCCGCCGGCTGAAGTCGCCGCGCGAGATCGTCCCGGCCACCGTGGTCATCTCGTCGAGCGGCGCCGTCAGGGACTGCGCCACGAACTGGGTGATCAGCAGCGTCGCGATCATCGCGAAGATCGTGATGTACCGGAACTCGGTGGACGTGCGGATCGCCACCAGGGCGAGGCACGAGGTCAGCAGGACCGCGCCGACGACCAGGGCGCCGAGTTTGGTCTTGATCGAGATGACGATCCGGCGCCGGGCTCCGGTGCGCCTGCCCGGCCCTCGCCTCACGGCGCCGGGGTCTCCAGCGCGTACCCCACGCCATGGACCGTACGGATGCGCTCGGCTCCGATCTTCCGGCGCAGCGCCTTGATGTGGCTGTCCACGGTCCGGGTGCCGGAGGCGTCCGCCCAGTCCCACACCTCGGCGAGCAGCTGCTCGCGCGAGAGGACCGCCCGCGGGGTGCCCGCCAGGCAGACCAGCAGGTCGAACTCGGTCGGGGTCAGGTGCACGTCCTCGGAGCGCACCCGGACCCGGCGCTGCGCGTGGTCGATCTCCAGCTCGCCGAGGCGCAGGATCCCGCTGCGCGGGGTGACGGCCGCCAGCGCGGCCCGCTCGACCCGGCGCAGCAGGACGTGCACCCGGGCGGCGAGCTCGCGCATCGAGAACGGCTTCGTCATGTAGTCGTCCGCGCCCACGCCGAGCCCGACCAGCATGTCGGTCTCGTCGTCCCGGGCGGTCAGCATGAGGACCGGGACGGGGCGCTGGGCCTGGACCCTGCGGCACACCTCCAGGCCGTCGAAGCCCGGGAGCATCACGTCGAGGACCATCAGGTCCGGCTGCCAGGCCTCGGCGGCGTCGACCGCCGCTGGGCCGTCCGTCGCGGTCTGCACGAGGAAGCCCTCGGCGCGCAGCCGCGCGGAGATCGCCTCGACGATCGTCGCGTCGTCCTCGACCACGAGCACCCGTCGCTGGGCCCCGGGAGTGGCCGCCGCACCGTGGTGAGTGGTGTGTGTCTGCTCCATTGCCCCGCCTCGCGTCGCCGATGTCGGTGCAGCAGCCTAGAGGTACGGGTGGTGTCCCGGCTATCCAGGAGTTATCGGGGGCGGATGCCGAGGTGGACCACGTCGGGGACGCCCCGGGCAACGGGCACCTCTTCGGTCCGTACCCCGCTGAATCCGGCATTCCGCAACGAGTCTTCGAAATCGGCCGAGGGCTGAGCGGACCATACGGCGAGGACGCCGCCGGGGTTCAGCCGGGCCGCGCAGGCGGCCAACCCCTCGGCCGAGTACAGGGATTCGTTGTCCTCGGTGACCGTCCAGTCCGGCCCGTTGTCGATGTCCAGACAGAGGGCGTCGTACGTGTCGGGGGAGGTGCGGAGGTGGGTCACCAGGTCCGTGTGCAGGATCACGGTCCTCGGATCGGCCAGCGCACTCCCGGAGACGGCCGAGAGCGGCCCCTCCCGGTGCCAGTCGATGATCGCGTCCTCACGCTCGGCGACGACGATCCGGCCCCAGCGCGGGTCGGCCGCCGCGTGCGCGAGGGAGAAACCGACCCCGAGGCCGCCGACCAGGACGGAGGCGCCGGAGCGGGACTCCTCGGGCAGGGCGGCCAGGGCCGCGTCGACGAGGAGCCGCTCGGAGCGCCCGTCGGAGGTGTCCATCAGGAAGGTGCCGTTGGCGATGATCTCGAAGTGCTCGGCGCGGCGGCGCAGGACGACTTCTCCGTGCGGTCCGTCTCGGCGGTCGAGTGTCACGGGACTGGTCAAGGTCGGTCACTCCGCTCTCGGCTCGGCAATGGCTGGCCCGGCCATCCTCGCGGGGCGGGGACGGCCGGGACAAACACTTAACGGAGTCGCGGAGTCACACGGTGCGGTGGCACCCGAGGTGAGGTCGTTACGGGCGCGGGGCCTCGTGCTTCACGAAGTGCTCGATCCGGTTCAGCTCGCGGCGGGCGTCGACCGGGGTGCCGTAGGTGCGGTCCCAGGTGATCGGGGCGATCGTGACGTGGCCCTTGTCGAGGAGCCAGGTGGAGTCGGCGTCCTTCCGGCCCTCGGCGCACTCGCCCTCGCCGCTGCCGTCCACCGGGCAGAGGCCGAGCGCGATGTCGAAGGAGTCGCTGTTCCCGCGCTGTTCGAAGGCGTGGTAGACGACCGCCCCGTCGCCGACGCGGGTCCAGACCGGGGCCTTGGCCGGTACGCCGGTGCTGACGTCGGGGTAGTCGACCTTGAGGGCGAACTTCGAGGTCAGCAGCCCGCGCTGCTTGAGGCCCGCGACGAGCCGGGCGCCGAACTCGGCGTGGGCGCGGTAGTTGGCGCGGGGGAAGAAGGTGTTGCTCTCGTCGCCGGATGAGGAGAAGGCGAGGGCCGGGACCTCCTGGTCGACGGCGGCGACGGCGGCGCCGACGGTGCCGGAGTCGTTGACGCTGGCGGAGATGTTCGGGCCGGAGTTGATGCCCGTGAGGACGAGGTCGGGGGCCTCGGTCCAGCCGGCCTTGGCCTTGAGGCCGCCGCGCAGGGCGAGCTTGACGGTGTCGGCGGGGGTGGCGCTCGCCGAGTCCTTCGTGCAGGGGCCGTCGGAGAGGCAGACGCCGTAGACCGCGCCACGGGCGGGGGCGCCCGCGCAGTCGTTCTCGTACCCGGCGGGCAGGGCGGTGCGGCGCTGGGCGGTGACGACGCCGCCGTTGGTGACGGCGGTGCCCTTGCCGGACTGGACCTGCCAGGGGGCCATCACGACGACGTCGGCGCCGGCGGCGCACATCGCGCGGCGGAGCTCGTACAGGCCGAGGCCGTCGGAGTTGCTCGCCTTCGCGGCCTGCATCGAGTCGTCGTTGGAGATCAGGATCCGCATCCCGGCGAGCGGCCGGGAGTCGGAGGCGGTGCCCGTAGTGGCGTAGGCGGTGGCGCCGAGGCCGGCGAGCAGGGCGGCGGCCGCGGCCGATGCGATGTACTTGCGCATGGGAGAACCCTTCAGGTGCATGACATGCGGGCAGGGGAGGGAGATCCGGGGCCCGGCCCCCCACGGGCGGGCCCCGGATCCTTCGCGGGGTCGTTCAGGTCCCCCGCGGTCCATGGGTGTCCCGGCGCGGCGCCGGGTGTGCGGGTCTCTGTGCAGACCGCGTGTGCGGGGCCCTACAGGGAGAGGCCGTGGCCGTGCGCGAAGACCGGGTCCGCCGTGTCGTTCGGTACGTCCGGGCGGGCCGCCTCCACCGCGGCCATCGAGCGCGGCAGCTCGAAGGGGAGCCGCCCCTCGGCCCTCGCCCGTCCGAAGGCCACGTCGAGCAGGGCCTCGTCGCTCGCGCCGAAGTCGGCGATCAGCGCCGCCGCCCGCTCGGCGATCTCCGGCAGGACCGCCGGCCGCTCCAGGTTGACGCAGACGACCGTCGGCACGGTGGCGAGCAGGTCCAGGATTCGGGTCAGCTCCGGCTCGGCGAAGGCGAGCGAGCCGGAGTGGAAGAAGGACTCGAAGAGGTTCGGCCGCTCCTCGTACGGCGTGCGCAGCCGCAGCACCGCGAGGTCGGCGGCGGCCGGGTCGGCGACGACCTCCCCGTACGCCGCGGCGACCGCCGGGTCGACGTTCTCCACGTACAGCTTCGGCCGTCCCGACAGGGGGAGCGGCCCGTCGGTGAGGACGGTGAGGGAGCGGCGCTGGGCGGCGGCGCCCGCGGCCGTGAAGTCGGCGCGGCCGACGGTCTCCGCGGCCTCGTCGGGGTCGACGTACCGGCGCTCGTCGAAGAGCCCGAGGAGGAACTTCTCGCGCAGGAGACGGCGTACGGACGCGTCGACGCGGGCCTCGGGGATCCGGCCCGAGGCCATCAGCTCCACGATCACCTCGGGGCACTGCTCGCCGCCGAACTGGTCCACGCCCGCGTCGAGGGCCTTCGCCGTCCGCTCGGCCACGCTCAGGTGCTCGACGCCCCAGGCCCGTGCCGCGTGCGGCTCGCCGAAGATCGAGGAGTCCGTGAGCAGGCCCCAGTCGGTGCAGACGATGCCGGTGAAGCCGAGCTCCTCGCGGAGGAGTCCCGTGATCACACCCTGGTTGAAGCCGAAGCCGACCTCCTCCCAGTCGGTGCCGATCGGCTGGCCGTAGTACGGCATCATCTGCGAGCAGCCGGCCGCGATCGCGTGCCGGAACGGCTCCAGGTGGTGCTCCCGCATGCCGCCCGGGTAGACCTGCTCCTTGCCGTGCGGGAAGTGCGGGTCCTCGCCGTCCTTCTGCGGGCCGCCGCCGGGGAAGTGCTTGACCATCGCGGCCACCGAGTCCTTGCCGAGGCTCTCGCCCTGGAGGCCGCGGACGTACGCCTCGACCAGCTCGCCCGTCAGCTTCGCGTCGGAGCCGAAGGTGCCGGACTGGCGGGCCCAGCGGGGCTCGGTCGCGAGGTCGATCTGCGGGTGGAGCGCCGTACGGAAGCCGACGGAGAGGTACTCGCGGCGGACCGTGTCGGCGAAGGCGAGGACCAGCTCGGGGTCGCCGACGGCGGCGAGACCGAGGGCCTCGGGCCAGGCGGAGAAGGCGCCGGCGTTGAAGGAGGCGCCGATGTTGTCCGTGAAGGCGTGGCGGGGGTCGGTGGAGAGCGAGACCGGGATGCCGAGGCGGGTGCCCGCGGCCATCTCCTGGATCGCGTTGTGCCAGAGCGCCATCTCGCGGGCGCCGTAGGTGCCGAGCAGGTTGAAGTGGGTGAGCCGCCGGTCCTCGATGAGGTCGGGGGTGGTGAGCGGCAGCATCGAACCGTCCGTGTCGGTCACCGGGGTGCCGTCGGGATTCATCATCAGCATGGAGTGGAAGAGCTGGCCGGCCTTCTCCTCCGGGGTCATCCGGGAGAGGAGGTCCTCGACGCGCTCGTCGACGGGACGGCTGGCGTCCTGGTAGGGGTGCATGGCGTACGTCCCTGCTTGCGTGGCCGGATGACGGCGTCAGGCTAAGTGCGAAAACCGAGTGACCACTAGGTTTCTGGAATGTGTCCTGGGTCACAGGTCGAAAGGTCCTTTCGGGGCGGGGATCCGGCCCCGGGAAGGCGTCCCCGTAGGGTGGGGCGCATGCCGGAGAAGAAGGAATCGACGCCTCGTGGATCCGCAGGCCGGGGCAGCTACGCGGTCGGTGACGCGCGCCGCCAGAAGATCCTGGACACCGCCGTCGACCACTTCGGGCGCTGGGGCTTCCACGCCTCCTCGCTGGCCCGGATCGCCAACGACTGCGGGATCACCCAGGGCGGACTGCTGCACCACTTCCGCAGCAAGGAGGACCTGCTCCTCTCGGTCCTCGGGCAGAGCGAACAGCACGACGTGGAGCGGCTGTTCAGCGTCGAGCCCGAGTCGTACGCGGCCTACCTGGAGACCCTGGTCGCGCTGATCGAGGAGAACACCCGGCGCCCCGGCATCGTCCGGATGTACAACGTCCTGGTGGGTGAGTCCGGCAACGTCGGCCACCCCGCCCACCAGTACTTCAAGGAGCGCTACGCGCGCGTGCTCCGGCACACGGTCGAACTCCTGGAGGAGGCCGTGCGGCGCGGGGAGCTGCGCGCCGACATCGACTGCCGGGCCGTCGGGCAGGAGCACCTCGCCGTCATGGACGGGCTGCAGATCCAGTGGGCCCTCGACCCGGAGTCGATGGACATGCCCGCGCGCGTCCGGTCCTTCCTGGAGCGGCGGTACGCGGAGATGGTGGCGCCGCGGGGGTGACGGGGGCCTTCTCCGCCCCGGCCGGGGTCTTCAGGCCGTCGCCTTCGCCGTCCTGCCCGCCTCCCACTCCCGGCCGATCGAGCTCAGCAGCTTCGGGTACACGCCCAGGTACCGGAAGGGCTTGATCCCCGCCATGTAGACCGCGCCGAGCAGGCCGTTGGGCTTCACCAGGACGGCCATCCGGGCGCGGTGGCGGGTGGGGTCGTCCGGGGTGGGGTCCGGGACCCAGCTGATGTGCATCACCGCGTGCACGGTCCGGTTGGCGCTCTCCGCCACCCACTCCTGGCGGGTCTGGTAGACCGACGTGAACGGCACCGCCCGCAGGTCGGGCCCGCGCGTCCCCGCGCGCAGGTCCTCCGGCAGCCGCTCCCGGAGCGAGCCCACCCGTGAGTTCAGGCCGGCGTCCGGCTTGTCCAGGCCGAGCAGGGCTCCCAGCTTCCAGCGGATCGCGAAGAGCACGCGCACCACGGGGGAGGAGAGGGCGGTCCTGTCGTCGTTCGTGAACTGCCTGACGAGACGGTCGAGTTCGTCGGGTCCACCCGTCACGGGCAGTGCCCACACGTCCTCCACCTGGAAGTCGTCCGCGAACTCGTGGATCCGCCAGGGGCGGGACGTGTGCGCGGTGCGGGGAAGTCTCATGGTCATGCCCCTGCTCCTTCGTCGGTTCTACGCCCGGCCAGCATTTATACGGTGGCGTATAGATCAAGCGTAGACCCGTCTGTACGGCACCGTATAGTCGGGTGGAGAAGCGGCGAGGTGAGGAGGGACACACCATGGGCGCGATCCGCACACCGCGCGGCCGGTGGATCGAGGAGGGCCTCCGCGCGCTCGCGCAGGGCGGCCCGGAGGCCGTGCGCATCGAACCCCTGGCCCAGGCCCTCGGTGTCAGCAAGGGCGGCTTCTACGGGTACTTCGCCAACCGCGACGCCCTGCTCGCCGAGATGCTCGACACCTGGGAGCGCGAGGTCGCCGACGCGGTGATCGAGCGGATCGAGAGCGGCGGGGGAGACGCCCGCACCAAGCTCGGCCGGCTCTTCGAGTTCGTCCAGAACGTCGCCGACGGGCCGGTGACCGGCCTCACCGTCGACCTCGCCGTCCGCGACTGGGCCCGGCGCGACGAGGCCGTCGCCGGGCGCCTCCGCCGCACCGACAACCGGCGCATGGAGTACCTGCGTTCGCTCTTCCGGACCTTCTGCGCCGACGAGGACGACGTCGAGGTCCGTTGCCTGATCGTCTTCTCGCTGCGCGTCGCCGACCACTTCATCGCGGTCGACCACGGAGGGCGCACCCCCGCCGAGATGAACGCGCTGACCAGGGACTGGCTGCTCAGGTAGGGAGGGCTTGGGGCTCGCCCCAAGGGCTCGGGCTTCGGGTCGTGCCCTTCGGGCTCTCAGGCCTCGCCGGTCGTGCGCCGGGAGCCCCGCCACGCGTACAGCGCCGCCCCCGCCGCGAAGGCGACGGCGGCGACCGCCCACGCCTCGCCCTCCGGGCCCGGGCGCGTCACCCAGGCCCACCAGACCGCGCCGCCCTCCGCGCCGGCGGGGGCCGCCAGGTAGACGACGCCGGCGTAGAAGGTCGGCGGCAGCCAGCTCAGCCGGGCGCCGAGGAGGGTCGTGGCGCCCGCCGCCACGCCCATCAGGCCCAGCGTGTTGCGCACGGCGGCGGGTGCGCCGAACTCCTCGGCGTGCCCCGGCAGCGCGAGGGCGAGCAGCGCCACGGCGAGCGCGGTCGGGGCGAGGACGTGGACGAGACGGCGCGGCCACCAGGCCCGTACCGCCGTACGGTCCAGCTCGTCGCTCGGCGTGTGCAGGCTCGTCCCGATCACGCCCGCCGCGAGCAGCGGCCCGAGGACCACGACCGGCAGCCGCGCCGTGTGGTCGAAGTCCGGCAGCGACACCAGCCACCAGGCCGCCCAGGCGGCGGCCGCCGCCGTGCCGAGCAGGGCGGCCAGCGCGCCGGGCAGGCCGCGGGAGCGCAGGTAGAGGGCCTGCGGGGGGAGCCTCACGGGATCGGCACCTCGTCCGGGCGGCAGGTGTTCGCTGCCAGGTAGCGGGTCAGGTAGTCGCGCTGTTCGGCCGGGGACTTGGCGTCCAGCCGGTCGATGTAGGGCTGGGCGCCGGTGGTGTCGGGGCCGTAGTCGTCCGGGGTCGGCGCCAGCCACTCGGTGACGGCGAGGTGGATGGCCCACGACCGCTCGGCGTTGGGGCCCGCGCCGTCACCATCCTGGCACGTGTCCGAGAACAGCCAGTTCACCGCCGAGTTGAGATACAGATCAGGGCGTACGAGCCGGTTACGCACCGCGTCCTGCCGGGGGCTGGGCAGCTCGATGTCGCCGGGGAGAGCGGGTCCGCTGATGCCGCCCACCCAGCGGGCAGGGGCGCCCGGCATTCCCTTGAGGCGGCTGTTCAGCGGGGCGAGGGCCGCCGACACCTCGGGCAGCAGTGCCTCGTCCACGGCCGTCAGACAGATCTGCGGCGTGCCGTCGTCGCAGATCTGCCGGGACAGGGCCGGGTCCGGTCGCCACGGTCCCTGATCCTGCGGCAGCCGCAGGATCAGGCCGGCGGCGGCGACCGCGACGGCCAGCGGGACCAGGGCGAGCACCCTCAGGCGGGCCGGACGCAGCCCGTACGCGAGGAGTACGGCGAGCGTGAGCCCCGCCGTCCACGCCATCGACACCGGGCCGTACCACCACACCGGCCGGTCCCAGGAGAACTGGTGCTCGCCCGCCGGGCCGAGCCAGCGCGCGGTGCCCTCCGTGTAGGCGGCGAGCCCGAGGGCGACGTATCCGACGATCCCGAGCAGCGGGGCCGTCAGCCGCCACCGGGCGACCCGCCCGGCGAGATGGCCGAGCGCGCCGAGGGCGGCGACGGCGACCGCGTCGGCGGCGAGGAGTTCGAGGAAGGGGCGCCCCGCGGAGACGTACGGCCAGGTGGCGAGCAGACAGACGGCGTCGGCGAGCAGCAGCCCGGCGGCGGGCCAGAGTGCGGAGGGCGCCACGGAGACCAAGAGGCGGCGCAGCGGGGAGCGGGGGACGGACTCCCACAGCTCTGTCGTCCGCCGTCGCCGGTCCCGGCCGCCCTGCCAGCAGCCCGCGGCGAGCGCGAGGGGCCCGCAGAGGAGGCCGGCGACGACGTGCAGCAGGTTCGTCGCGTCGGCCCAACGTCCCTGCCAGCCGAGCCCCTTGCCGTACATCGTGACGAAAACGGTGAGTGCGACGGCGGCGCCGGTCCACGGCCCGAGGCCGCGCCGCAGCTCGGTGCGGAGCGGGGCGGGCGCGCGTGCGGGCGCCGGCTTCTCCGCGCGGGGCGGGGTGAGGGTCGTGGTCATCGGAGCGACTCCTTGGGGAGGGTCCGGGCGGGTGTCGGCGTCATCGGAGCGACTCCTTCGCGCGCTGTCCGGCGGGGCGTGCGGCGAGGCGGTCGCGGTGGGCGCGCAGGGCGGCGGTGTAGCCGCGCTCGATCGCGTTCGTCGTCGAGTCGCCCGGATCCCCCGACTCGCCCCCGAGCGCGGCGAGTTCCGCGGTCGTGCCGCGGAAGGCGAGCACTCCCGACTCGATCAGCGCGACATCGGTGCAGGCCGCGGCCACGTCCTCCACCAGGTGCGTGGAGACCACCACCGTCGCCTCCGTGCCGAGCTCCCGCAGCAGCGCGCGGAAGTCGACCCGCTGCTCCGGGTCGAGGCCGGCCGTCGGCTCGTCGAGCAGCAGCAGCTCCGGTTCGTTCACGATCGCCTGGGCGATGCCCGCCCGCCGGACCATGCCGCCCGAGAGCGTCTTCATCCGTGCGTCGATCCGGTCGGCGAGCCCGACGCGCTCGACGGCCCGCTCCACGGCCGCCGCTGCCCGGTCCGCGGGCACCTCCTTCAGCCAGGCCACGTACGCGACGAACTCGCGGACCGTGAACGCCGGGTAGCAGCCGAACTCCTGGGGCAGATAGCCCAGTCGGCGCCGGATCGCGGTGCGCTCGCCGTGGCTCCCGACGTCCCCGCCGAGCAGCTCCACCCGCCCGGAGGCGGGCGCGGCGACGGTCGCGAGGACCCGGATGAGCGAGGTCTTCCCGGCGCCGTTCGGGCCGAGGAGGCCGTGGATGCCGGGGGAGAGCGACAGGTCGAGCGCGTCGAGGGCGACGGTGCGGCGGTGCCGGACGGTCAGTCCGGTCACCGCGACCGTGGCGGGCTGGTTCACCGGGTCTCCAAGTGGTCGAAGGAACGGCGCCGCAGCACGAGCAGGGCGGCGCAGGCGAGAGCGGCGGCGGCCCAACTCCCCTGTGCGACAGGGCCGGAGAAGTAGCTGGTGAGGACGGCGGCGCCGCCCGGGTCCGTCCCCGGCTGTCCGAGGACCGGGCCCGTCACGGCGAGCAGCCACCCGCCGGCGAGGGTCGCGGCCGCCGCCCGGCAGCCGACGAAGGAACCGAGCGCGAGGGTCGCCAGGGTCAGCGCGAGCCCCGGCAGCAGCCAGGCGGCCGCCCCGGGGAAGCCGGCCACCGGCGGCAGCAGCGCCCCGCCCGCGGTCAGCAGCGGTACGCAGACGGCGAGCACGGCGGCGGTACGGGTGAGGAGCAGCCGCAGCCCGCCGGAGGGGGTCGCGGCGGTGATCTCGTACAGCGGATCGGCATGGCGTCCGTACGAGACGGCGACCCCGGCGAGCGGGAGGACCGGGGAGGCGGCGAGCAGCCAGCTCCGCGCGCCCTGGAACCCCGCGCCGTAGGCCAGGGCGAAGGCGCCGCCGAGGACGAGCGCCACGGCCACGACCCAGGAGCCGCGCAGCGCGGGCCCGGCGGCCCACCAGAGCCGCGCACCGCGCCCGAGAGGATGGCCGGCGGACACGGATGCGGCCGCCGGAGTGGGGGTGGGTGCCGGTGCCGGGCGGTGTCCCACGGCCGCCAGGAGATCCGCCCGTACGGCGGCCAGGGCCGGGCCCGCGGCTCCGGCGCGGACGGCGGCCGAGACGCGCCCCGCGCAGGGGGAGCACGACTCGACGTGCTTCTCCAGCGACCAGGCGTCCGTCTCGGGTGCGGCGCCCTCCGCGTACCGGAGCGCCAGCGCGTCGCTGACGTGCCACGGGGGTGGCGTGGGGGACGAATTGGGGGACGTCATGCGGTGCCTCCCAGGGGGTACGGGCCGCCGGCGCCGAGGGCGGCGCGCAGTTCGCGGCGGGCGCGCAGGGCGCGGGTCTTGACGGTGCCTTCGGGTATGCCGAGCAGCCGGGCGGTCTCGCGGGTCGTCAGGCCGTCGACGACGGTCGCCCGCAGGACCTCGGCGAGTTCGGGCGAGATCCGGTCGAGGGCGGCGCCCACCTCCCCGTACTCCAGGCCGGCGAGCACCCGTTCCTCGGCGGAGGGGGCGGGGGCGGGGGGCTCCGCGGGCGCGGCGGCGCGGTCGGCGCGGGCCCGTACCCGCTGGGCGTCGACCAGACGCCGGGCCGCGATCACCCAGAGCCAGCCGCCGGCCTCGCCCCGCCCCCGGTGGGTGCCGGCCGAGCGCCAGACCGTGACGAAGGTGTCCTGGAGGACCTCCCGTACGGTCTCCTCGTCCGGGCAGCGCCGGGCGAGCCGGGCGTGCAGCCAGCCCGCGTGCCGGTCGTAGAGGACGCCGAGCGCCTCGCTGTCCCCCCGGGCGACCGCGCGCAGCAGCGCCGCGTCGTCGTCCTCGTCTCCCCCTGCGGGGCCTGCCCCTGAGGGGCGCAACAGTCTCACGCCCTCTCTATCGCGCACGGACCCCGGTTCGGTTCACGGCGGTCCGCAGCCCCGGCTCAGGGGCTCGTCGGCGGGCCGCCCTCCGGCAGGGCGGCGAAGACGCGCTGGAGGGCCGGCGGGCGCTCGCCGTCGCCCGAGACGACGAGGCGGTGGCGGTACGTGATGAAGTACTGGAACCCGTCGGCGATCGGGCTCCCGGTGGGCCGGTTCGGGACGCGCGCGTACGCCGGGTCCTCCAGGGCGGCGCGCAGCTCGGCGGCCTCGGCGGGCGTCTGCTGCCCGGTGCGGGGCGGCCTGGTGCCGGAGCGGCTGGTCCAGCTGCCGTCGTAGTGGACGACGAGCTGGTTGCTGACCCCGGCGAAGCCGCCGTTGACGACCACCTCGACGAGGACCTCGCCGGGCCGGGGCTCGCCGGGGGGAGCGGTCGAGGTCGATGTCGGGCTCGTACTCGGGGCCGTGGTCGGGCTCGTGCCGGTGGTCGTGCTCGTACCCGTGGTCGGGCTCGTACTCGCGTCGGGCGTACGGGTCGCAGCGTCCGACGTGTCCGACGTGGCCGGCGCACTCGGAGCCGGAGGCGCGGTCGCCCCCGATGCCGGTCCGCCCGGCGCGGGCGGCGTCTCGGGCCCGCACGCGCTCGCGCCGCCGGCCAGGGCCGCCGCCAGCAGCAGGGCCCCGCACCACTTCCCCCGTACGCCTCGGCCTCGCACCATGGATCGAGCATGCCCCGTACGGGGTGTCCCGCGCAGCCGGACGGTCAGGTTCCCGAGCGGACGATCCCGGTGAGCGGCCCGCGGTAGCGCCAGTCGAGGGAGTCGTACAGCGCGAGGCCGTCCGTGGTCGCCGACAGCACGCCGGTCTCGGCTCCGGCCTGCGCGGCGGCCGCCTCCAGGGTCCGCATGACGTTCGCGCCGAGGCCGCGCCGCCGGTGCGCGGGGTCGGTCTCGATCTGGTCGGCGACGGCGGTGGAGCCGGTCGGGGCGATCTGGCCGCGCGCGGCGAGGGTGCCGTCCGGGGCGAGGACGCGGACCCGGATGACCCCGTCCCGGACCTCGGTGGTCCGCGCGTACCCCTCGGGCGGCGCGGGGCGGACGCCCGGGTCCAGCGGCTTGACCATCATGAAGCCCGGGTCGTCGGGGATCGTCCACCCCTCGGTGATCCAGGGCGCCACCTCCTCCGGCGTCGCCATCACCTTGAGCCAGCTGTACGGCTCGGTGAGCCGTGCGCAGAGCGCGCCGACGGAGTCCGCGTCGGGGGCGGGCAGTACGTGCCGCAGGACGTGCTTGGGCAGGCCGACGTCGATGCGGTAGCCCCAGGGCTCGACGACGGCGGACGGGGTCCCCCGGGAGACGGTCCAGCCGGCCACCCACGCGGAGGTAATAGATGCGATATCCATAGAGGTATTACATCGGCAGCTCGCGGCCCCGCGGAAGAGTGATCGCTCAGAGCGAACTGCGGTCGGGGAACATTCCCGGGCTCATGTGCATTGAGTCCGTACAGCTCAACTTGACTGCCGAAGGGGAGATCATGGCTTCTGCGTCCAAGGCGTCCGCGCCGCTCACTCTGCCTGTGCTGCCGCTCGACGACGAGGTCGTGCTGCCCGGAATGGTGGTCCCGCTGGACCTGTCCGACAACGACGTACGGGCCGCCGTCGAGGCCGCCCAGGCCGCCGCCCGCCCGGGAGGCGGCAAGCCGCGGGTGCTGCTCGTGCCCCGCGTCGACGGGACCTACGCCGGGACCGGCGTCCTCGGCACCGTCGAGCAGGTGGGACGCCTGTCCGACGGCGACCCCGGCGCGCTGATCCGCGGCGTCGGCCGCGTCCGCATCGGCGCCGGCACGACCGGCCCCGGCGCCGCCCTGTGGGTCGAGGGCAGCACCGTCGAGGAGACCCTTCCCGACCCGCTGCCCGGCTCCGTGACCGAGCTGGTCAGGGAGTACAAGGCGCTCGCCACCAGCTGGCTCAAGAAGCGCGGCGCCTGGCAGGTCGTCGACCGCGTCCAGCAGATCGACGGCGTCGGCGCCCTCGCCGACAACTCCGGCTACTCGCCCTTCCTCACCGTCGAGCAGAAGGTCGAGCTCCTGGAGGCCGCCGACCCGGTCGCCCGCCTCCGGCTCGCCACCGCCCAGCTCCGCGAGCACCTCGCCGAGCAGGACGTCGCCGAGACCATCGCCAAGGACGTCCAGGAGGGCGTCGACAAGCAGCAGCGCGAGTTCCTGCTCCGCCGCCAGCTCGAAGCCGTCCGCAAGGAGCTCCGCGACCTCAACGGCGAGGCCGAGGGTGACGAGTCCGACGACTACCGCGCCCGCGTCGAGGCCGCCGACCTGCCCGAGAAGGTCCGCGAGGCTGCCCTCAAGGAGGTCGAGAAGCTGGAGCGGTCCAGCGACCAGTCCCCGGAGGGCTCCTGGATCCGCACCTGGCTCGACACCGTCCTCGAACTGCCCTGGAGCGAGCGCACCGAGGACCAGTACGACATCCCCGGCGCCCAGGCGATCCTCGACGCCGAGCACGCGGGCCTGGAGGACGTGAAGGAGCGGATCACCGAGTACCTCGCCGTGCGCAAGCGGCGTGCCGAGCGCGGCCTCGGCGTCGTCGGCGGCCGCCGCGGCGGAGCCGTCCTCGCCCTCGTCGGCCCGCCCGGCGTCGGAAAGACCTCGCTCGGCGAGTCCGTCGCCCACGCGATGGGGCGGAAGTTCGTCCGCGTCGCCCTCGGCGGCGTACGGGACGAGGCCGAGATCCGCGGACACCGGCGGACCTACGTCGGCGCCCTGCCCGGCCGGATCGTCCGCGCCATCAAGGAGGCCGGGTCCATGAACCCGGTGGTCCTGCTCGACGAGATCGACAAGGTCGGCTCCGACTTCCGGGGCGACCCGGCCGCGGCCCTCCTCGAAGTCCTCGACCCCGCGCAGAACCACACCTTCCGCGACCACTACCTGGAGGTCGAACTCGACCTCTCCGACGTCGTCTTCCTGGCCACGGCCAACGTGCTCGAAGCCATCCCGGAGGCGCTCCTCGACCGCATGGAGCTGGTCAGGCTCGACGGGTACACCGAGGACGAGAAGGTCGTCATCGCCCGCGACCACCTGCTCCCGCGCCAGCTGGAGCGGGCCGGCCTGGAGCCCGGCGAGGTCGTCCTGGCGGACGCCTCGCTGCGGAAGCTCGCCGGCGAGTACACCCGGGAGGCCGGCGTCCGCACCCTGGAGCGCGCCATCGCCCGGCTGCTCCGGAAGGTCACGGCCCAGCACGAACTGGGCGACCGCGAGCTGCCGTTCACGGTCACCCCGGAGGACCTGCGGGACCTGATCGGCCGGCCGCACCACGTGCCCGAGTCGGCGCAGGACCCGGCCGAGCGGCGTACGGCCGTGCCGGGCGTCGCCACCGGACTCGCGGTGACCGGCGCGGGCGGTGACGTCCTCTTCGTGGAGGCGTCCCTCGCCGACCCGGAGACCGGCGCCGCCGGGCTCACCCTCACCGGTCAGCTGGGCGACGTGATGAAGGAGTCCGCGCAGATCGCGCTCTCCTTCCTCCGCTCGCACGGCGCGGAGCTGGAGCTGCCCGTCACCGGGCTCAAGGACCGGGGCGTGCACATCCACTTCCCGGCCGGGGCCGTCCCCAAGGACGGGCCGAGCGCGGGCGTCACGATGACGACGGCCCTCGCGTCCCTGCTGAGCGGCCGGCAGGTCCGTACGGACGTGGCCATGACCGGAGAGGTCTCCCTCACCGGCCGGGTCCTCCCGATCGGTGGCGTGAAACAGAAGCTCCTCGCCGCGCACCGGGCGGGCATCACGACGGTCGTGATCCCCAAGCGGAACGAGGCCGACCTGGACGACGTCCCGGCCGAGATCCTGGAGAAGCTGGAGGTCCACCCGGTGACGGACGTCCGCCAGGTCCTGGAGATCGCGCTCGCCCCGGCGGCGGTGCCGGTGGCCGTCGCCGCGTAACTCGCCTGCCGTGAGCGGGGTGTCCGTCGGGGGCACCCCGCTCCGGCGTGTCCGGATGTCAGTCGAGGGTGTCATGCTCGTACGCATGAACGACGACGCCTTCTGGGCTCTCATCGACGAGTTGGGCGGCCGCACCGGTGACCGGGACGAGCGGCTGGAGTGGCTGCGGGCGGAGCTGATACGGCGCCCTGCGGCCGAGAGCGTGGCGTTCCAGGTGTGTCTCGAGGAGGCCTGCGAGAGAGCGGACACCCGGGCGGTCTGGAAGGCGGCGAACCGCGTCGAGGGCGGCGGCTGCACGGAGGACGCCTTCCACTACTTCACGCTCTGGCTGGTCGGTCAGGGGCGGAAGGTGTACGAGTCGGTCGTCGCCGACCCCGACGCCCTGGCCGACGTGCCCGGGATCCGGGCCCTCGTGGGGCGCCACCGGGACGAATGGGACGACGACGAGTGGCCCGAGTGGGAGGAGCTCGACTACGTCGCCCAGGACGCGTTCGACGAGCTGACCGGCCAGGAGGACGACGAGGGGGACGAGTTCCTCGACGCGGTCGAGGAACTCGCGGACGAGCGGGGAGAGCGGGAAGAGGACGACGTGCACCGGGGGTCTCGGCCGGAGGGGTTGGCGATACCCCGGCTGACCGCCCTCTTCCCGCTCGGGTCGTCCGGCTCCTAGGAGGCGGACGGGTTCCGGCGCCGGCCCAGGAGCAGGGTGCCCCCGGCGAAGGCGGCGAGGGCGCCCGCGCCCGCGAGCGCCAGGGGGAGCGGCGAGGAGGGGGCACCGGTGGCCTCGGCGGAGAGCGCCGGGGCCTGCTCGTCGCCGCCGTGGCCCGCGTGGCTGACGGTGGACAGGTCGGCGCCCGCCGCGATCTTCGCCTCGGTCGGGGCCTGGGCCTTCAGCTGGACCGGCGCCGCCGCCGTACCGCCGAAGGTGACGTCCGAGCAGCTGTAGAAGGCCTCGGGGCTGTCGTTGCGCTGCCACACCTTGTAGACGATGTGGCGGCCGGTGCGGGCCGGCAGGTTGCCCGTGAAGTTGTAGTAGCCGTCCGTGGCCGTGCGGGTGGTGTTGTGGACGGCGACCGGGGTCGCGTCCAGGTCCGACCACTTCAGGGGCTGCGTCGGGTCGAAGCCCGCCTTGGTGATGTAGACCGTCATCGTGCCCGAGTGGGCCGCCGTCACCCGGACCTTGAAGTCGAAGGAGCCGGCCGCGACCGCCGTCGCCGGCCAGTCGGTGCGCGCCCAGTCCAGCGCCCGGTACTTGGCGCGGTTCGCCGAGCAGAGCTTGCCGTCCGGGATGAGGGCCTGGTGCTGACCGTCGGCGTTGGCGATGTTGACCTCGTTCCAGTCGTAGAGCGGCTGGGTGCCGGAGTCGGCGACGAGGTCCTTGCACACCTGCGACTTGGGCGTCTCGGGGCCTTCGGCGTAACAGGCCGCCACCCGGCTCACGGGGTTGAAGACGGCACCGTGGGCACCGGCCGTGGCGGGGGTGAGGCCGACGAGGGCGGCGGCGGACAGGGCGGAGACGGCGACGGCGGAGGTGCGGCGGTAGGAGGGCATGCGGGGGCTCTCTCTCGTGCGTGGGGGAGTACGGAACGAGCAACGCGCGCTGGGCACGCGGAAGTTGAATTCCGTGCGACCGCCGTAGAGCGTCGCATTGGTCCATACCAATGGGCAAGAGGGTGGGCGGAAAAAGCCGCAGCGGCCCCCGGGGTGCCGCACACCCGGAGACCGCCGTCGAGCGAGGAGAGAGGAGAGTGCCAGGTCAGCCGTTGGCGAGTGCCTGGACGCGCGAGTAGTCGCCGTTGAAGTGGTTGTGGTCGCCGACCGTCGGGCCGGAGGAGGTGTACTGCCACATCGTGTAGTACTGCCAGCCGGCCGGGAGTTCGCCCACGGTCGCGGCGTACCGTGCGATCCAGAGCGGGTTCGTCGCGGCGAAGCCGGAGTAGTTGCCCGTGCACTGGGTCCACCAGCTCGTCGCCGTGTAGATGACCGCGTCCCGCCCGGTCCGGTACTTGTACCGGTTGAGGAAGTCGCGGATCCAGGTCACCATCCCGGACTGGGTCTTGCCGTAGCAGGTCGCGCCGTACGGGTTCCACTCGATGTCGAGGACGCCGGGCAGGGTCCTGCCGTCCTGCGACCAGCCGCCGCCGTTGTTCACGAAGTAGTCGGCCTGGGCGGCGCCGGTCGTCGTGTCCGGGGTGGCGAAGTGGTACGTGCCCCGGATCATGCCGATGTTGTACGAGCCGTTGTACTGCTGCGTGAAGTAGGTGTTCTTGTAGTACGTGCCCTCCGTCGCCTTCACGTAGGCCCACTTGACCCCGCTGTTCCACAGAGTGGACCAGGCGACGTTCCCCTGGTGCCCGGAGACGTCCACGCCTTCCGTCTGGACGGCCTGGACCGAGATGCCGCCGGGCTTGCCGTCGCGGCCGTCGTGCTTCAGGACGCCCATGCCCATGGAGGCGGAGCCGCGGGCGGGCACCTGCCGGGTGCCCGGGTCCTGGGCGGCGCCGGCGGAGCCGGCGAGGGGGAGGAGGAGGGCCAGGGCCGCGAGGGCGGCACCGGCGAGGGTCGTTCCGGATCTGTGCACACGCATGCGTGCCTCCGAAAGGCGGTGGGGGATCGAGAAGTCGACAGGTCCTGGTGTGGACATGTCACTAACTGGCTCAAGAGAGACGCTACGCACGTAGACCCACCCTGCGGAAGGGGGCCCGGATACCGCCGTTGGTCTACTCCTGCGAAATACTGGGAGAGCTGCGGCGATCGCCGTGACGGGAAGAAACTTTCAGCCGCCGGAAAATCGCCGGGAAGCGGCAGGATGCCGCCGGGAAGCCGCCGGAGAACGCGTGGGAGGTGCTGACGTGCACGGAAGCGGTACGGGAAGTGAAGGCCGGGCCGTCCCGCCCGCAGGCGCGGACGCCCAGGGTCAGGCTGCTCCGGCCGTCGGCGCGGACGCCCAGGGTCAGGCTGCTCCGGCCGTCGGCGCGGACGCCCAGGGTCAGGCCGCTCCGCCGCACGGCGTGGACCCGGAATTCCTCGCCCTCGAAAGGGAGCTGGCCGTCTTCCTGCGTCGCGCCCGTGCCCAGTCCGGCGAGATGGCCCGCGAGGTCCACCCCGAACTGGAGCCCGCCGCCTACGGACTCTTCGTGCGCCTCGACGACGCCGGCCCCCAGCGGGCCACCGAGCTCGCCGGGTACTTCGGCGTCGGCAAGGCGACCATGAGCCGCCAGCTGCGCGCGCTCGAAATGCTCGGGCTCGTCGTCCGCGACCCCGACCCCGCCGACGGGCGCGCCTCGCTGGTCCGGCTCACGGAGGAGGGCCGGGACCGCTTCCGGCACGTCCGGGACGCCCGCCGCGAGCGGTACGTCCGCAAGCTCGTCGACTGGGACCGCGCCGAGGTGGCCGAACTGGCGAGACTGCTCCACCACTTCAACGTCCGCTCCGAGGGCTGACCGCACAGCGGCCGGCTGCATCGGGGGCTGACCGCACCGAGGTCGACCGCTTCGGGGGCTGACCGCACCGAGGCCGTCCGCTCCGAGGGCCGACCGCTCAGAGGTCGCGCAGCTCCGCGTACGCGGCCGTCGCGTCGTCGTGGGTCTTCCAGCGGCGCACCCCGCCCGCCTCCGCGTCCGCCGTCTCCAGCGCCCGCACCCGCCGGAGCAGGCCCGACGGGCCCTCGGCGCGCAGGACGCCGAAGCACTCCGTCCAGTCGCCCGCGCCGAACAGGTCCACCCAGCGGCTCGCCCCGTCCGTGAGTGCCGCCAGAGCCCGTACCTCCGCGCGCGGGGTCGTCCCCGTCACGGCCCGCGCGGCGACCGACGGATCGGCGGCCGCCGTGAAGAAGCCGCCCTCCCGGTTCCGCAGCCGGTCCGTCGCCTCCAGGGAGCGCAGGATCTCGTCCGGGACCCGGTCGAGCCGGTCGTCGAGCACCGCCCGGACCGACCCGTCCGGCGCCTCCAGGAGGAGGGCGGAGTCGGAGAGGACGAGATGTTCGACCGAGGTCTCGTCCCAGCGCGCCAGCACCACCGTCGCCTGGGGCGTACGCACGTGAGAAAGGTCACAGGTGTCACGGTGGGCTTCCGCGGTGCGCCGGATTGCTGCGGAAAGGATCTCCGGCAGGGGCATGTCCGGTCGAGAAGCGGACAGTTCGGTCAAAGCCCCGCCGAGGCGAGCGGTGAACCACGGCACGCCGTGCACACAACCGTCATCACCGGCCGGCGGTGTGACGCCGTCGAGGAGGACGACCGTCCCCCCGGCCCCCGAGGCGGGCAGAGCTGCGGCTGCCCAGTCCTCGTTGGGGCGTTCGGGGCTGCCGGGGAGGGTGGCGACGTCGCTGCGCATGATGCCCAGTGTGCCTGCCCCGCCACGCTCCTTCACGGCACCTCCAAACGGCCGGAAAAGGCCTGTACCAACCCGGCGGTGGTGGCGCGCGAGGCGGAATCAGGACCTCCGCCGAGCTGCGGGCGGGCATCCTGCCAAAGCCCGCGCGGAAGATCCAACCGGGGGTCGGTGGAGGGCCGTGGGGCCCGCCCTGGGGAGTTGTTCGCCAACTCATGAGTGTTGTTCACTCGTTCGGGTGGCGGAGCGGCCGATGCGCGTCCCCTTCCCAGAACCGCTGGAATGGTCGGAAGCCGTACCAGGGGTGGGGGCGCTCCACGTGACCGGCCGTCATCTCTGCTTTGTGGGCGGACGAGTCAAGAATGCGAGCACCGGTGGAGAAGAAGCGGCCTCGGAGCAAGAACGGCGCGCGGAGCCAGACCCCCGGTGCGGCACCGACCCCGGTCGGCACCACCGCGGCACCCACCGGCGGCCACCCCTCGGAGCCCGCCGCGACGCCCGCCCCGCAGCCCCCGGCCGGCCGCTCCAAGCGCGTCCGCAACCGCCTGGTCGCCGGTGTCGCCCTCGTGAGCGTGACCGTCCTCGCCGCCGGCGCCCCCGCGATCCTCACGGCCTCCGCCGACCTGACCGACTCCCAGCGGCTGGTCACCCTCGCCGAACTCGACCGGCAGGCCGTCACCCTCGCGCACTCCCTCGCCGACGAGCGCGACGAGGTCGTCGCCTACATCGCGGCGGGCCGCGACGCGCAGACCGGCGACGCCAAGAACAAGCGGCAGATCACCGACACCCGGTCCACCCGCGTCGACCGGCAGATCGACGAGATCCGGCCCGCGGCCGCCACCGAGCTCCGCCGCGACCTCGCCGGCGTCCCCTCCATCCGGCGCGCCGCCCTCACCGGCAAGGGCACGGCCCTGGAGGCCCACAAGGCCTACTCGGACGTCATCGGCAAGCTCCAGGCCCTCTCCGACGAACTCGCCGAGCAGACCCCGGCCCGCGCGGCCGGCACCGCGCTCACCGAGGCCACCCGCGCCCCCGCCGCCCTCGGCCGCGCCGTCGAACAGGCCTCCGCCACCCGCGGCCTGCTCGTCGCCGCGCTCGCCGTGCCGCAGCCCGAGCCGACCGGCCAGGTCCACTACGACCCCGCCACGGGCACCTACGTCCCCGACGTGCCCGAGGGCGCCGAGGAGGCCGACCGCGCCCGCGACGCCCTCACCGCGGCCGCCCAGCAGGCCCGCGTCCGCGAACTGGCCGCCCTCGGCGACTTCGACCAGGCCGCCGGCGCCGCCGCCCGCGACGCGATCGCCGCGACCGTCGCGGGCCCCGACGTCAAGAGCGCCGAACGCTCCCTCGCCACCCTCACCGACCAGCCCCGGCTGACCGAGGCCGAGCGCGGGACCGACCCGGTCGGCCTGGAGGCCGCGCTGTCCGCCCGTATCGAGCAGATGCGCGGCGTCGAGTCCCGTCTCGCCGTCGAGCGGGTCGAGCACCTCGTCGTGCTCCGGGACGACGACGTCACCGCCCTCGAACTGCGCATCGCCTTCCTCGGCGGCTGTCTCCTCGTCGCGATCGGCATCTCCACGTACGTCGCCCGCACCCTCACCCGGCCGCTCGCCGTGCTCCGCATCGGCGCCGCCAGGCTCGCCGCCGCACCCGAGCCGCACGCCGAGGAGCCGGTCCGCTTCACCGGCCGCAACGACGAGTTCGCCCAGGCCGTCCGCTCCCTCAACACCCTGCACGGCAAGCTCGCCGGCCTCGCCGCCCACAGCGCGCGGCTCACCGGGCAGAACGCCGAACTCGCCGCCGCCAAGGAGGCCCTCGGCGCGGAGCTCGCCACCCAGCGCGCCGACCTCCAGGGCCGGGTCGCCCTCCTCACCGCCGACCTGGAACGCCTCAAGGACACCGTCCACCACACCTTCGTCAACCTCTCGCTGCGCAGCCTCGGGCTCGTCGAGCGGCAGCTCGGCGTCATCGAGAAGCTGGAGGAGCGCGAGCAGGACCCGGACCGTCTCGCGACGCTCTTCAGGCTCGACCACCTGGCGACCGTCATGCGCCGCCACAGCGAGAACCTCCTCGTCCTCGCCGGCCACGAGCACGTCCACGGCCACGCCGGGCCCGTCCCGCTCGTCGACGTGCTGCGCGCCGCCGTCAGCGAGATCGAGCGGTACGAGCGGGTCACCATCCAGTCCCTGCCGCCGCACGCCCAGATCGCCGGCTTCGCCGCCGACGACCTGAGCCACCTGATCGCCGAGCTCCTGGAGAACGCCACGTCGTTCTCGCCGCCCGACGCCGAGGTCCAGCTCTCCGGCTGGCTCCTGGAGACCGGCGAGGTCATGCTCTCCGTCCAGGACGCGGGCATCGGCATGACCGACTCGCGGCTCACCGAGCTCAACGCCCGCCTCGCCGCGGCCGACCCGGACGCCTTCGAGGGCGAGGGTCTCGGCATGCGCGTGACCGCCCTCCTCGCCGCCCGCCACGGGGTCCGCGTCGAGCTGCGCGAGCAGAAGACGGGCGGCATCGCGGCCGTCGTGGTCCTGCCGCTGCCCCTGCTGCCCACGACCCCGCCGACCGTGGTGTCGGAGCCGGTACGGGTGGCGGGCGCGGCGCCCACGCTCCACCTGCCCGGCTCGGCGGCGGAGGCCAACTCCAACACCCTGCCGTCCCGGAACCGCGACCCGCTGGTGGAGGCCGCGGAGCGCGCGTTCCGCGCGGCGGAGGCGGAAGCGGAGACGGAAGCGCCGGCGGAGGCGGAGGCGGCGGACACCCAGACCCAGCCTCAGGCCCAGGACCAGACCCAGCCCGCGGCGCCCGAGCCTCAGCAGCAGTACGAGCCCGAGGCCGCGCCCGCGCCCGTGGAGGCGCCCGAGCCCGAGCCGGCGCCCATGGAGGCGTACGAGCCCGAGGCCGCGCCCGTGGAGGCGTACGAGCCTGCCGCATTCGGGGAGTCCGTCTCCGAGACCACGCTCCAGGTCCGGCTGCCCGACCCGCAGCCCGAGCCGGACGCCCACGAGCGCGCCGCCGACGGGGACCCCGTCGCCGCCGCCCATGCCGCGCCCGTGGAGGCGTACGAGCCCGCCGCCCCCGAACCGGTCTCCGACCAGCCGGTTCCCGGCCCCCGCGCCGCCCAGTGGGAGCGGGTCACCGACAAGGGACTCCCCAAGCGCACCCCGCAGGTGGTCCGCCAGCCCGGCGCCGCCACCACTCCCCGTAAGGGAGGCGTGGACGCCGAGGCCCTGCGCCGCCGGCTCGGCGGCTTCCACCAGGGCGCCAAGGCCGGACGCCGGGACGTGGAGGCGGAGATCGGGACGGAGACGGACGCGGCACGGATAGACGCCGTAAGGCCTGCACGTACAGAGGAGATGACGGGGGACACAGTCGAGGAGGCACGCAGTTGACTGCGACGGGAACGTTCGGACTGAGCACGGAGGCCCGCAACCTGCAATGGCTGCTGGGCAATCTCGTGGAGGAGGTACCGGGAGTCCGCTCGGTCGCCGTCGTCTCCTCCGACGGGCTGATGCTGCTCTCGTCCGACCCGGCCACCCAGCAGGCCGGCGCGGCAGCCGCCGACGCCGTCCGCCCCGAGGGGCCGCGCGGCTCCAGCGCCGACCTGGCCACCATCGTCTCGGGCATCGGCAGCCTCACCATCGGCGCCGCCCGGCTGATGGACGGCGGCGGGGTCAAGCAGACCATGGTCGCGATGGAGGACGGCAGCGTCTTCGTGATGTCGATCAGCGACGGCTCGCTGCTCGGCGTGCACGCCACCCCTGACTGCGACATGAGCGTCGTGGCGTACCACATGGCGCTCTTCGTGGGCCGCGCCGGACACGTACTCACCCCCGAAGTCCGCAGCGAGCTGCGCAAATCGATGGAGAGCACCCAGTGAGGGAGAGCACCCAGTGACGTCTGCGTCCGCGGCCTTTCACGCCCACAAACTGCCGGTGCGCGGAGACGGGCGGCGCCCCTCGCGCGTCCGCCCGTACTCGCTGACCGGAGGCCGTACGCGCTTCGGCCACGTCCTGCTCGTCGAGACCTTCGTGGCCGCGCTCGAAGCGGCCCCCGCGCGCAAGGTCCTGTCGGGCGGCGGGCCCGCCGCCCGCGGTCTGATGCCCGAGATGCGGGCCATCGTCGAGATCTGCCGCCGCATGCGGACGGTCGCGGAGATCTCGGCGCTGCTGAAGATGCCGTTGGGAGTCGTCCGGGTGCTGCTCAGCGACCTGGCCGACCAGGGAAAGATCCGTGTGTACGGGACCGGTCACGGCACCGGCCAGCCCGACCGCGCGCTCCTCGAAAGGGTGCTGAGTGGACTCCGTCGTCTCTGACGCCACCGCCGTCTCCGAACCACCGGTGGAAGCCCCGGCCGTCGCCGGCATCCCCGCCCAACCGCGGCCCGAGGATCCCCTGCTCGATACGGAGGACGGCGCCCAGGACTGGCAGCTCGACCACACCCGGGCCCCGATAGCCACGAAGATCGTGGTCGCGGGCGGCTTCGGCGTCGGCAAGACCACCTTCGTCCGCGCGGTCTCGGAGATCACCCCGCTCCAGACCGAGGCCCTGATGACCCGGGCGAGCGAGGACACCGACGACC
The DNA here is from genome assembly GCF_006539185.1 of Streptomyces gardneri. Classification (GTDB taxonomy): domain Bacteria; phylum Actinomycetota; class Actinomycetes; order Streptomycetales; family Streptomycetaceae; genus Streptomyces; species Streptomyces gardneri. The sequence continues at coordinate 19,515 of NZ_BJMN01000037.1, read as the reverse complement.
TCACGTCCACGCCGGACAAGCTCACCACCACGGTGGCGATGGACTTCGGCCGGATCACCCTCGACAACGACCTGGTGCTGTACGTCTTCGGCACGCCGGGACAGCAGCGCTTCTGGTTCATGTGGGACGACCTGGTGCGCGGGGCGATCGGGGCGATCGTGCTCGCCGACACGCGCCGGCTGACCGACTGCTTCCCGGCCCTGGACTACTTCGAGAGCTGCGGCCTGCCGTACATCGTGGCCGTCAACCACTTCGAGGGCACCGAGCGCTTCGAGCCGGAGGACGTCAGGGAGGCGCTGACGGTCTCCCCGGACGTGCCGGTGGTGATCATGGACGCGCGCAAGCGCTACAGCGTCGTCGAGACCCTGCTCTCCATGGTCGCGCACGCACTCGAAGCCTCCCCCGAGTAGCCGAACCGCCGCACCGCCGAACCGCCGCACCGCCGAACCGCCGGTCAGTCGATCGGTCGAACAGCCCGTACCGTCGCATCGCACCAGTCGCAGGAGCACCACCCATGCGGAAGATACTCATAGTCGGCGCCGGCCAGTCCGGTCTGCAGCTCGCCCTCGGCCTTCAGACGCAGGGGTACGAGGTCACCCTCATGTCGAACCGGACGGCGGACGAGATCCGCTCCGGGCGCGTCATGTCCACGCAGTGCATGTTCGACACGGCCCTCCAGCACGAGCGGGACCTCGGCCTCAACTTCTGGGAGTCCCAGGCCCCCAGGACCGAGGGCCTCGGCGTCTCCGTCGCCGCCCCCGACGCCGGCCGGGTGATCGACTGGGTCGGCAAGCTCGACGGCTACGCGCAGTCCGTCGACCAGCGCGTGAAGATGGCCGGCTGGATGGAGACCTTCGCCCAGCGCGGCGGCCAGCTCGTCATACACGGCGCGGCCGTGAGCGACCTCGACTACTTCTCCCGCAACTACGACCTGGTGCTCGTCGCGGCGGGCAAGGGCGAGCTCGTCTCCATGTTCGGCCGGGACGCGTCCCGTTCGCCGTACGCGGAGCCGCAGCGGGCGCTCGCCGTGGCGTACGTCCACGGTCTCGGCCCGCGCCCCGAGCACCCGGACTTCGACGCGGTCCGCTGCAACCTGGTCCCCGGCGTCGGCGAGCTCTTCGTCATGCCGACCCTGACGACCGGCGGCCGCGCCGACATCCTCTTCTGGGAGGGCGTCCCCGGCGGCCCGGTCGACGTCTTCCAGGGCATCAAGGACCCCTCCGAGCACCTGGCGCTGACGCTGGAGCTGATGGAGAAGTTCACGCCGTGGGAGTACGCGCGGGCCACCAAGGTCGAACTGACCGATGCGGGCGGCACCCTCGCCGGCCGGTACGCGCCGACCGTCCGCCACCCCATCGGCAGGCTGCCCGGCGGCGGGCTCGTCCTCGGTGTCGCCGACGTCGTCGTCGCCAACGACCCGATCACGGGCCAGGGCTCCAACTCGGCGTCCAAGTGCGCCGCCGCGTACCTCGCGGCCATCGTCGAGCACGGCGACAAGCCCTTCGACGAGGCCTGGATGCAGGCCACCTTCGACCGCTACTGGGACACCGCGCAGCACGTCACCAAGTGGACGAACGCGATGCTGGGCGTCCCGCCGGAGCACGTCCTGAACCTGATCGGCGCGGCGGGCGAGCTCCAGCCGGTCGCCGACCGCTTCGCGAACGGCTTCAACGACCCGGCCGACTTCGAGAACTTCTTCTTCGACCCGGAGAAGACGTCCGCGTACCTGGCCTCGGTCTCCGGCGCCTGACGGCGAGATCCGACTGGCGAAATCCAGCCGGCGAAATCCGGTCGATCTGCCGCACCAGGGTGTTCGACAATGGGGCATGCCCCTCTCGAACACCCTGGACCGCGTGGACGCGGACCTGGCCGCCGGCCGGGTGCCGATGGCGCGCCAGCGTCTGCGCGGCCTCGTCTCGTCCTACCCGTACGACCTGACTCTCCGCCGCCGCCTCGCCGAGGTGTACCGCCTGTACGGCGACGCCGCGGAGGCGGGGCGCTGGATGTACCTCGAAGAGGACCGGGACGCGGACGAGACCGCCGCCTTCGAGGCGCGCTACCTGTCGCCCGCGTGGCGCATGAAGTCCCTCGCGTGGCGCGGCCCCGAGGCGCTGGCCGGTACGGCGGTGGCCGAGGAGCGGCTCGTCGCGGTGCGGACCGCGTGCGCGGAGTGGCTGGGGCACTCGGTCGACTGGGACGACCCGGCCTCCTACGACGAGGACGCGTACGAGGCGTACGAGGGTCCGGACGGGGGTAGCCGGCTCTCCGCGGTCGTCGCGGCGATCGGGGCCTTCCTCGGTGTCACCGTGACGGTCGGGGTCTGGATCCGCGGGGTCATCGCCCTGTTCGAATGACGGTCCGGCGGGCGGCGGTCACGGGCGTGGGTGCCGGTGCCGGTGTGGGTGCAGGCTCAGGGGCCCGGCTCGCCTCCGCCCGGCGGACGGCGAGCGGCGTGAGCAGCCCCGCCAGCGCGAACAGGGCTCCGACGACGAACCAGCCGGGGCGCCCCCAGGTGATGCAGAGGGCGATCAGGAGCCCGGGTCCGATGGCCTCCGAGAGGCCCGCGCCGAGGCCGAAGACGCCCAGGTACTGACCGGTGGCGTGGCGCGGGGCGAGGGCGAAGGACACCTCGAAGCCGCCCGCCGAGTGCCAGAGTTCGCCGACCGTGTGGACCACCACGGCGGTCAGGAGCAGCGCGACGGCGGCCCACGCCGGGACGCCCGCGGAGAGCGAGACCAGACCGCAGGAGGCGAGGAAGGCCGCTCCGGCACGCCGGTAGGCGCGGCCCCCGGCTCTGGGCGAGTCGATGCCCCGGCTCGCCCGGACCTGGAGTCCGACGACGATGACGGTGTTGGCGAGCATCGCGCCCGAGACCAGCCAGTGCGGGGCGGTCGTGGACCCGACCAGCCAGAGCGGGACGGCGACCGTGAGCACCTTGAACTGGACGGCCATGATGCCGTCGAGCGCGGTGAGCACGAGGTACGGCCGGTCCCGCAGGGCGATCCAGCGGGGCCCTTCGGAGGCCGGTGCGGGAGCGACGGGCGGCAGGAGGACGAGGACGACCGCGGCGGCCGCGAACGCGAGGGCGTTGCCGACGACCAGGATCCGGTACGCGTCGAGGGTGCCGACCTGGACCGCCCAGCCCGCGAGCAGCGCCCCCAGGGAGATGCCGACGTTGGTGACGGCCCGCAGATAGGAGCGGAACTCCTGCGGCCGGTCCCCGCCGTAGTGCCGGATCAGCGGCGCGCGGGCGGCGAGCCCGGCGGCCTTGGCCCCGGTGGCCGTCGAGACGGCGACGACGAAGGGCCAGAACCCGTCCGCGAGGACGAAGCCCGCCGTGGCCACCGCCTGGACCACCAGGGTCGCCGTGTAGACGCCGCGGGCGCCGTGCCGGTCCGCGAGATGGCCGACGGCGATGCCCACGGCCAGCGAGAGGAGACCGGCGATGCCGAGCCCGAGCCCGACGGTGGCGGCCGGGAGGTGCACGGCCTGGGTGAAGTACAGGACCCCGGCGGTCAGGAAGAGGCCGCTCCCGACGGTGTAGACGAAGTTCGAGGCGGCGAGGGTGCGCTGTGGTCCGGTGTCCGGCAGCAGCTTGGGCATGACGGGGCTCCCAGTCCGGGGCGGGCGACTGTAAGGATCCCTCAAGCTTGGTGCTTATTACGTGTGAGAGCAAGAGGCCTGCGCCTAGGGGGAGTTCAGGAGCGGCGGTCGTACCCCTCGTCACCGCCGTCCGTGGCCCCGGCCGGAAGGTCCGGCGGCGCGTACGTCTCCAGGGCCTCCCCGTCCGGATCGGGACGGACCGCCCCGAGGAGCGGGTTCGCCGCGACGGGGGAGACCTTCACCTTCCCGCCGGGTCGCGGCGCCTGCACCACCAGGCCCTCGCCGAGGTAGAGCGCCACATGCGTGGCGCCCGGGAAGTAGACCACCAGGTCGCCCGGCCGGAGCTCGGACAGCGACACCCGGGGCAGCGTCGCCCACTGCTCCTGGCTCGTCCGCGGGAGCTCCCGCCCCGCCGCCGCCCACGCCTGCTGGGTCAGCCCCGAGCAGTCGTACGACTCCGGGCCCTCGGCCCCCCACACGTACGGCTTGCCGATCTGGCCGACCGCGAAGCGCAGGGCCGCCGCGCCCGCCCGGGACGGGGCGCGGGGGCCGTCCAGGACGCCGGAGCCGAGGAGTTCACGCTGGGCGCCCGCGGTCTGGACGCGCTCCAGCTCGGTGAGCCGGGTGAGCTGCGCCGGCGAGAGGGACGCGAGCAGTTTCTCGACCTCGCGCAGCTTCGCCGTCACCTCGTCGCGCCGGACGCGCTGCGCGGCGGCGAGGGACTGCTGCCGGTCGAGGGCCTTGCGGGACGCGCTCGCGAGCGCGCCGGCGCGGCGCTCGGCCCCTTCGAGCCGGGAGACGGTGCCGGCCCGGTCGCGGGCCGCGCGGGCGAGCAGGCGCCCCTGGTCCAGGGCCGACTGCGGGTCCTCGGCGAAGAGCACCTGGAGAGAGGCGGGGAACGACGAGAACGCGGCCCTGCCCTGGTACTGCTCCCTGGCGAGCCGCCCGGCCTCGGCCCGCCCCCGGGCGAGGTCGGTACGGGCGGTGGTGAGCCGCGCCGTGACCTTCTTGGTGTCGGCGGCCTGGACCTTGAGGGCCTCGTCGGCGGCGTTGAACCGCTCGGTGGCCTCCTCGGCGCGCTGGTAGAGCGTCCGCAGGCGGGCGAGGAGCGCGGTGACGGAGTCGCCGCCGGGCGGGGGGAGTGCGGCGGCGTCGTCGTCGAGGGGGTCGGCGGGGCCGGCGGGGCCGGCCGGATCGCCTTGCGCGTCGGCTGGCTGCTCCGGAGTCACCCCGGTGGTGGGACGTACGGGATCCACTCCGGCGGCCGGATCGGCCGGATCGGCCGGATCGGTCGGGTCAGCCGGATCAGTCGGGTCAGTCGGATCGGCCCCGGCCTCTGGACGGGCCGGATCGACCCCGGCCTCCGGGCCGACAGGGACGAGCGGATCGACCGGATCCCCCGGACCCACCGGATCGACCGGTTCTGCCCCCGAGTCCACCCCGGCCTCCGGATCCACCGGGCCTACCGGTTCCGCCGCCGGGTCCGCCCAGGCGATCGGGGCCTGCGCCGAGGGGTCCACGGGCGGGTCCGTCGGCCTCGCCCCCGCCGCAGGGACCACCCCCGTGAGGGCTGTCGCCGCGGCCAGCGCCCCCGTGCAGACTGTGCGCAGCAGCCTTCGCGACACGTCACCACCTCCACGGGGATGATGACGCGTCACTTCATCTGATTACCGTACGAATCGGGAGTCGCTCGGCGTGCTCACTCGTTCGGCGCAGTACCCGTCGGCCGCGCCCCGCCGCTCGCCCCGCCGCCCGGCTTGGACCACGGCCACTTCAGCTCGCGCCGCTCGCGGCCCTCGGGGGCGTACTCGTAGACCCAGCCGCGCTGGATGCCGAGCCGTTTCGTGTGTCCGGCCGGCTCGCGCCGGTAGGCGTACAGCATCGGCGGGCGTCCGTCATGGGCCGGGACCGGCACCTCGTACCACTTCGGCGGGTGTCCGGTCGGACCGAGCAGGATCGGCAGGACCCGGCCGTCGAGGGGGCCGCCGCGGAAGGGCGTGTTCTCGCTTCTCACCCCTCCAGTCTCCCCCGCCGCCCCGGTTCACAGCAGGTGGGCCGCCTCGCCCACCACGGGGATCACCTTTCGGGCGAGCGCCGCGACGGGTCCTTCGGGGGTCTCCTGCGCGAGGAGTCGCCCGACGACCGCCGCCGTCTCCTCGTCGCTCGCGGTGGTCGCGGCGAGGAGGGCGACGAGATGGTCGACCAGCCACTCCCTGAGTTCGCGCGCCGGGGGCTGCTTCCCCTCGTCGAGCCAGATGAGCGAGGCGGCCTCCACGGCCGCGATCCACGTCCGCACCAGCATGGAGAGCCGGGGGCCGGGCCGCTCCGCCCCGAGGTGGACGAGGATCTGCTCGGCGGCGGCCCGCCGGACCTCGTCCACGATCGCGCTGGTCCGGGAGGTCTCGGCGACGCTGCCGCCCCGCAGCAGGGCGCTGAACCCGGCGTCGTGCTCGTCGACGAAGGTCAGGTACCGGTCGAGCACCCGGCCGAGCCGCTCCGTCGGAGGTCCGACCGGCGGCTCGCCGAAGCAGCGGTTCAGGGCGTCGGCGGAGGAGCGCAGGGCGGCCTCGTACAACTGCTGCTTGCCGCCGGGGAAGTAGCGGTAGACGAGGGGCCGCGAGACACCGGCCGCCTCGGCGACGTCGTCGAGCGAGACGTCCTCGGGCGTCCGGTGGGCGAAGAGCCCCAGGGCGGCGTCGAGCAGCTGCCCGCGCCGCTCCTCGACACTGAGCCTGCGGTACGCGGGTGTGGCGGCGCTCGTCATGCCCCGCAGCGTAACCGCGGAACGGGCCGGTCAGGCGGGCGGTCCGGAACCGGCCCCGACCGGGCTCGCGCCCGGGCCGTCCCGACCGCCCCCGCTCATCCCCTCCTCCGCCCCGCCCACCCCGTCAGGCGAGGAGTCCCGAGGAGCGCCAGAGGCGGCGCCCCGCGCCGCGCAGCACGCCGATGTCGTCGAGGAAGTCCGTCAGCCGCTTGGCGCCGGACTGCATGACCTCCCTCCGGTGCCCGCTCGCCTTCACCTGCGCGACCGCCTCGCGCCGGTCCAGGCCCACGGCCTCGTACACCGCGGGGTTGACGAAGCAGGTGGAGAAGACGCGGGCCGCCTCCCCGCAGCTCAGCCGGGTGAACTCCTGCTCCCAGCGCGGAGCGGTCACCATCTGGCGGCGCAGCTCCTCGCGGGCGTACCGGACGTGCCGGGCCTCCTCCACCACATGGATCCGGGTCACCCCGCGCACGAGGGTCTGCACCCGCTCGTCCGGGAAGGTCAGCCGCTGCATCCAGTCGAGGATCTCCTCGCCCAGGAGGGTGGAGGCGAACGAGCCGGGCGTCGTGGAGACGGTCTTCAGGAGCCTTGCGAGATTGTGGTAGAGCCTCGGCACCGGGTACGCGGGGGTGCCGCCCCGCTGGATCAGCCGGGCGAACATCATCGAGTGCCGGCACTCGTCGGCGATCTCGGTGAGCGCGTAGCGGACATGATGGCTGGTCAGGGACTTGTCGTAGATGTGCCGGACGAGCAGCTGCATCAGGATGATCTCGAACCAGATGCCGAGCGAGGCGAGCGAGGCCGCCTCGTGGCGGGAGAGCGCGATCCGCTGCTCCTCGGACATCCGGCGCCACAGCGGGGTGTCGTAGAGGGAGACGAGCTCGGGCGGCCAGAACCACTTGCCGTCCTCGAAGGGCGCCTCCCAGTCGAGCTCGGTGTCCGGGTCGTACGAGTGCTTGCGGGAGGACTCCAGGAGCCGTGCGGCGACCTGCTCACGGTCGCGCAGCGGCCCCAGGGCGTCCCGGAGGAGGCTGAAGTCAGGCCCTGGGGGCTCGGTGAAGGGGGTCATGCCGACGCACCTCGCTGTGCTCGCCGTGGCGTTACCGGGGGTCACCTGCTATCAGACTGCGCGTCAGCAGGCTCGTCAATCCCTTGCACGCGACTTGTTGACGACCCGTCTACCACCGTGTGAGCCTGACCGCAGGACTCGTACGTAGGACTCGCACCACGGGAACGGCCATCCGACCCCCAAGGAGGCGTCAGTGTCGACGCGCGACCTCTACACCACGGCCCCGTCCACCTCGACCTGGCAGGTGCCGGCGGCCGGCGCCGCCCGGTTCTCCTGGGAGTACGAGGATGGCCGCGAGCGCCTCCTCGCCCTCTACCAGAAGGGCAAGGACAAGCAGTGGGACGGCGCCACCCGCATCGACTGGGACCTCGACGTCGACCCGTACGACCCGCTCGGCACCCCCGACGAGGTCCTGAACCTCTACGGCACCCGCCACTGGGCGAAGATGACCGAGAAGGACAAGGGCGACCTGCGCCGGCACTACTCCTCCTGGCAGTTCAGCCAGTTCCTCCACGGCGAGCAGGGCGCCATGATCTGCGCCGCCCGGATCGTCGAGTCCGTCCCCGACCTGGACGCCAAGTTCTACTCGGCCACCCAGACCATGGACGAGGCGCGGCACGCCGAGATCTACGGCCGATTCCTCCACGAGAAGATCGGGATGCTCTACCCGATCAACGACAACCTCAAGGGCCTCCTCGACGACACCCTGCGCGACTCCCGCTGGGACATGCCCTACCTCGGCATGCAGGTCCTCATCGAAGGCCTCGCCCTCGCCGCCTTCGGCATGATCCGCGACACCACCGACAAGCCGCTCCCCAAGCAGATCCTCGCGTACGTGATGCAGGACGAGGCCCGGCACGTGGCCTTCGGCCGGATGGCCCTGCGCGACTACTACCGGCAGCTGTCGGACACCGAGCTCCGGGAGCGCGAGGAGTTCGTCATCGAGGGCTGCTACCTGATGCGCGACCGGCTGCGCGGGGTCGAGGTCCTGGAGAACTTCGGCATACCGAAGCGCGAGGCGGAGGAGCTCAGCGAGCAGAGCGAGTTCCTGCACCTCTTCCGCAAGCTCCTCTTCAGCCGGATCGTCCCCTGCGTGAAGGACATCGGCCTCTGGGGCGAGCGGCTCCAGAAGGCCTACCTCGACATGGGCGTCTTCGACCTCGGCGACTCCAACCTGGATCTGCTGATGACCCAGGACGAGGAGATCGCGGAACGGCTCGACGCGGAGCGCTTCGCGGCGGAGGAACAGGCGAGGGTGACGGAGGTGGCGGACGCGATCGAGGAGGGGGCGGCGGGGGAGTAGCGAAGGGGGTCCGGCACCCCCGGACACACGCCGCCACCTCCAGCCCTACCCCTGCGCCCTGCCCCCGCGCCTCCGCCCCTCACCCCTGCCTCCGCGCCCCCTACCCCCGCCCCTCACCGCTCCCCCCGCGCCTCCGCCTCCAGTCGCAGCGCCTCCTCCATCACCCTCCGCGCGATCGGCGCCGCGCTGCCGCCCCCGCTGATGTCCGTACGGGACGCCTCGGCGTCCTCCACGACGACCGCCACCGCGACCGCCGGCTGCGCCGTGCCCTCCGCCTGCGCCCAGGCGATGAACCAGGCGTACGGGGTGCCCGTGTTGCCGAAGCCGTGCTGCGCGGTGCCGGTCTTGCCGCCGACGACGGCCCCCGGGATCGCCGCGTTCGTGCCCGTGCCCTCCTCGACCGCCTTCACCATCAGCCGCTGGAGCCGCATTGCCGTCGAGGGGTTCATCGCCTGCCGGTAGGTGCGCCGGCCCGTACGGTCCACCGTCGTCCCGCCGGAGGTCGTGGTGCGGTCGACGAGGTACGGCCGGGCGATCTCCCCGTTGTTGGCCACGGCCGCCGCGACCATCGCCATCTGGAGCGGGGTCGCCGTCGTGTCGAACTGCCCGATCGACGACAGCGCCAGCTGGTCCGGGCTCATCTCCCGGTCGAAGTTGGACTTCGCGACCCAGGACGGCACCCGCAGCCCCGTGTCGTTGAAGCCGAACCGCTCCACCGCGTCGACCATCCCCGTCAGGCCGACCTCCACCCCGAGTCCGGCCATCACCGTGTTGCACGACCACTGGATGGCGTACGCGAGGGAGGCGTCCCCGCAGCCCTTCGCCTCGTTCGGCAGCACCTGGCGGGTCCCCGGCAGCACGAACGGGTCGGGGGTGTCCGTCGGTGCGTCCACGTCCCGCACCGCCCCCGCGTCCAGGGCCGCCGCGGCCGTCACGATCTTGAAGGTGGAGCCCGGCGGGTACGTCTGGCGCAGCGCCCTGTTCAGCATCGGCTGGTTCGGCGAGGAGTTGAGCCGCTTCCAGGAGTCCTTGACCTTCGTGCCGGTCCCGGAGAGGACCCCGGGGTCGTACGAGGGCGAGCTGACGAGCGCCAGGATCCGGCCGCTGGACGGCTCGACCGCGACGACCGCGCCCCGCTTCCCGTCGAGCCCCCGGTAGGCCGCCTCCTGCATCGGGGCGCGGACCGTCGTCAGGACGTCGCCGCCGGGCTGCCGGCCCCGGGTGAGGTCGTTCCAGAGGGGGAGGGGCGCGAGCATCGGGTCGGTCCCGCCGAGGACGGAGTCCTCGGCGTGCTCGACGAGCGTCGTGCCGTACGTCTGGGAGGCGTAGCCGGTCACCGGCGCGTACAACGGCCCCTGCCGGTAGGTCCGTTCCCAGCGCAGCTGCTGTCCGCTGTCCCGGGAGCCGGTCACCGGCTTCCCGTCGACGGCGATCTCGCCGCGCGGCTCCGCGTACCGCTCGATGGCGATCCGCCGGTTGGCGGGGTTGTCGTCGAGCTCCTCGGCCTCGAAGACCATGACACGGGCCGCGTTGACGAGGAGGGCGACGAGGAGCACGAGACAGAGGGCGGCGGCCCGCCGGATGTACCGGATCACGGGGCGTCCTCCCGGAAGTGCGCGTCCTCCCTGACCGGGGCGAGCGTCCCGGTGTCGGCGGAGTCCGGCTGCGGCGCGCGGGCCGAGTCGCTGACCCGGATGAGGAGCGCGACGATCACCCAGTTGGTGACCACCGACGAACCTCCCTGGGCCAGGAACGGCATCGCCATGCCGGTCAGCGGGATCAGCCCCATCACCCCGCCCGCGATCACGAAGACCTGGAGCGCCACGATCGAGGCGAGCCCGATCGCGAGCAGCCGCCCGAAGGGGTCGCGCAGCGAGAGGCCGGCGCGGTATCCGCGGGCGACGAGGAGCGCGTACAGCAGGAAGAGCGCGGTGAGACCGACGAGCCCGAGCTCCTCGCCCGCCGTCGCCAGGATGAAGTCCGACTTCACGGCGAAGCCGATGAGGACGGAATGGCCGAGACCGAGCCCCGTGCCGAGCATCCCGCCGGCGGCGAAGGCGAAGAGCGACTGCGCGAGCTGCCCCGGTCCCTCGCCCGCGCGGATCGAGGCGAAGGGGTCGAGCCAGTCCTCCACCCTGCTGTGCACGTGCGGTTCGAGCGAGCCGACGAGGAAGGCCCCGGCGGAGGCCAGGACGAGCCCGACCGCGATCCAGCCGGTCCGGCCGGTCGCCACGTACAGCATGATCACGAAGAGGCCGAAGAAGAGCAGCGAGGTGCCGAGGTCCCGCTCCAGGACGAGGACGCCGACGCTCAGCAGCCAGATCGCCACGATCGGCCCGAGCACCCGCCCCGTGGGGAACTGGAACTTCCAGATCCGGCGGCCGGTGTACGCGAGGGCGTTGCGGTTGGCGGAGAGATACGCGGCGAAGAAGACGGCGAGCAGGATCTTCGCGAACTCGCCGGGCTGGAAGGAGAGCCCGCCGATCCTGATCCAGATCTTGGCGCCGTTCACGGCGGGGAAGAAGATCGGCAGGATCATCAGGCCGAGCGCGGCGGCCACGGAGACGTACGCGTACCCCTGGAGCGTGCGGTGGTCGCGCAGCAGCAGGACGACCACGATGAAGAGCGCGACCCCGAGCGTCGACCAGACGAGCTGCGTCGCCGCCGCCTGGTCGTTCGGCGTCTCCAGGTCGAGGCGGTAGATCAGCACCAGACCGAGGCCGTTGAGCAGGACCGCGATCGGCAGCAGCAGCGGATCGGCGTACGGGGCGCGGAAGCGGACCGCGAGATGGGCGACGAGCGCGAGCAGCCCGAGCCCGGCGCCGTAGCGGGCGGCGTCCGGCGGCACGGCGCCGCTGCGGGCGAGGCCGACGGCGGCGTAGCCGGAGACGGAGATGAGGACGGCGCAGACGAGGAGGGAGAGTTCCACGCCGCGGCGCTTCGGGAGGCGTACCCCGGGCGGGGGAGCGTCCGTGCGCGGCGGCCGTGTGGTCATGGTCCGCAACGTAGCAAGCGGTATGCCCTATGTCCCTTTTGTGTGACGGTGTGCCGTGTGGTGCTGTTCAGTCCTCGGCGACGGGCGGGTCGGCGAGCGACACGTACTCCGGCAGCCGCAACCGGGCGACGGCACCCCCGCTCCCGCCGTCGGCCTTGCTCCCGCTGTTCTCCCCGCTCCCGCTGTTCTCCCCGTTCCCGCCGTCCTCCTCACCCTCACCGTTCGCGAAGACCAGCTCCGCGCCGATCACCTCCGCCTGCCCCACGGCGATCGTCAGCCCGAGACCGTGGCCCTTGCCCCCGTTCTCGGTACGGAACCGCTGCGGCCCCGACGCGAGCAGGTACGCGGGATAGCCGGGGCCGTGGTCCCGCACGGTCACCGTCGGCCCGTCGACCGTCACCACCACCGGAGGGGCCCCGTGCTTGTGCGCGTTGGCGATCAGATTGCCGAGGACCCGCTCGAGCCGCCGCCGGTCCGTCTCCACCGTGGCGTCCCGGACCACCCGCACCTCCGTCGGCGTGCCCGAGGCGCGGACCACCCGCGCGGCGAGCGGGCCGAGCTCGTGCACCGCGAGGTCCACGGCCTCGTTGCGGGCGTCGAGCCGCGAGATCTCCAGGAGGTCCTCGGTGAGGTCGCGCATCGCCTTGACCCGGTCCTGGACGAGCTCCGAAGGCCGCCCGTCCGGCAGCAGTTCGGCGGCGGCCGAGAGCCCGGTCAGCGGGGTCCGCAGCTCGTGCGCCACATCGGCGGTGAACCGCTGCTCGCTCTGCAGCTTGCGCTGGAGCGAGGAGGCCATCGTGTCGAGAGCCCCGGAGACCGTCGCCACCTCGTCCTGGGGGCGCGAAGGGTCCTCGGTACGGGGGTCGTTGACGCGCGCGTCCAGGTCCCCGGCGCTGATCCGGCGGGCCACCTGGGCGGTGAGGTGCAGCCGGCGCGTGACCCGGGTGACGGCGAAGGCGCCGACGAGCAGCGTCGCGCCGATCGCGAGGACGGAGGAGCCCAGGATCGACCGGTCGAGCGCGTCGATCGTCTCCGCGCTCTGCGTGTAGTCGAAGCGCACGGCGAGCGCGCGGCCGTCCGCGGGTCCCGCCGCCCACATCGTCGGCCGGCCCTCGTGGTTCGCGACCATCGTGCCGTGCTCGCCCCGCGCGGCGAGCGCCCGCAGGGAGGCCGGGAGCCCCTCAGGGTCGATGCCGGAGAACCGGGGGAGCGGCTCGCCCGCCTCGTAGAGGCGGGTGACCTCGGTGAGCCGGGTGAGGGCCTTCTCGCGTGCGTCGTGCACGGTCTGGCCGGTCACCGAGACATGGACGAGGACGCCGAGGAGCGCGGCCAGGGCGCAGCACATGACCGCGATGAAGACGGCGGCCTTCCAGGTGAGGGTCGCGGTCCAGGCGGGCAGCCGGAGCCGGGGCGCTCTCACGGGCCCGGCTCCAGGGACAGGGGGGCGGGAGTGGGGACGGGGACGGGGGCCGGCGGCACGGCCCCGGACGTCGGCGTGGGCGTCGGGCTCACGAGGCGGGGGGCGGGCGGCACGGGCGACGCCACGGTGCCGGGCGGCTTCACCCGGATGATCTCGTCCCGGGTGGGCAGCATGCTGTGCTGCTGCTCGTCCCAGGACCAGGCGGTGCGGTACTCGTACCCGGGGATGCCGGCCGAGCTGACCCGCATGATCAGGTCCCGGCCGGCCAGCTCCACACTGATGACCTGGTCGACGGTGGACATGATCCGGGTGAGCCCGCCGTTCTCGGCGAGGTAGACGCGCACCCCGACCTGCTGGTCGGGCATCCGGATCCCGACGATCAGCTCGTCCCGGCCGTTGCCGGTGAGGTCGCGGTAGTACGGCCGCAGGACGGGGCACCCGGCGGGCTTCGTGCCGCAGGCCTCGATGGCCCGGGCGGTCTCCTCGTACAGGCCGTCGGCACCGGAGTAGGTGTCGGGGTGCGCGCGCACCTCGGCGAGGACGACGGCGGCGGGGGTGACGGCGTGGACGTCGTTGTCCGGCACCTTCACGCCCGGGACGCGCTGGGTGTCCGACTCGCCGTAGTCGATCGGCGGGTCGGTGGCGGGCGGCAGATCGGGCCAGAGCCGTACGGGCCCGACGGCGGTGGGCGTGGGCCCGGCGCTCTTGAGCCCGCCCTCCCCGCTTCCGCAGCCGGTGAGCAGGAGGGCGCACAGCATGCCGAGGGCGGCGACGAGCGGCACGTGGTGCGGTCTCACACGGCTCCTCGGGGCGGACGGCGGCGCGGCGGTACGGCGATACGGCGGGGCTGACGGGCTGACGGGCTGACGGGCTGACGGGTCGAACGGGACGGACGGGGCTGAGCGGGTCTTGCGCGGGTCTCCCCACAGACCTTATTCAACGGGACGCCCGTTTTGTTCACCTGCCGGGCGCCCCCTGACGCCCCTGGCCTGCTGGCCCGCGACGCCCCGGAAGCTTCAGACGCTCCCCGGGCCCCACCCGTTCCCCACGCTCCGCACGTCGCTAGAAGGCGCCCCGCTCCATCCGCGCCAGGGCCGCCCTGCACAAGGTCAGGAGCTTCTCGTCCTGGTGGATGTCATGGCTGCCGGAGCCGCCCTCGCGGGCGTTGTGGCGGCCTCTGCGGGTGAGCTCGGTGAGGATCGTGAGCTGGGCCTCCGAGGCCGCCGGGCCCATCTCCGCCAGACACTCCGCGATGTCCACGCGCGCGTGCCGGTTCTCCTCCCAGGCCGCGAGCAGCACCGGGAGCGCCTCGTCGGCGCGGCCGGAGACCCGCCACAGGGCCGCCGCGCTGCGGACCCGTACCCACAGGTCCCGGGAGGCGAGACCCGGCCGGAGGGCGGCCGCCGAACCGGCCGCCGCCGGGCCGATCGCCCCCAGGGCCAGCGCCGCGCAGCACCACTCCGGGGCCGAGGAGCCCGGCCGCAGCCACCGCTCCAGGGCCGGCAGCACGTCGCCCTGGTCGCCCTCGGCGGCCCACAGTGCCCGCGCCGCGGCCGAGGAGACCGCGGCCGATTCGGCGGTCAGCAGCCCGCGCAGCTCCGGTACGGCCTTCCGGGCGGCCGGCCCGAAGGCGGCCAGGGTCCGCAGGGCGGCCTCCCGGACCCAGTCGCGCCGGTGCTCCGGCGCGCCGCGGAGCACCCGCAGCACCTCGGGGAGCGCCTGTCCGCCCCGTACGGCGGCGAGGGCGTACAGCAAGGGCGCCGCGCGGTCGAAGAGCCCGTCGTCGAGCTCGACCTCGGCGAGCCGGCGCCGCAGCAGCGGGGCGAGGCCCGCCGCGGCCGGCCCGAGGCCGTCCATGGCGTACAGCAGCTCGCGCCGCACGTCGGGCTCCTCCAGGGCGCGGGCGAGCAGCGGGACCGCACGGGTGTCCCCGGCACGGGCCAGCGCGAGGAGCGCCCCGTCCCGCACGGAGCGCCCGACGAGCCCGCCGGCGCCGTCCCGCGAGGCACCGTGCAGGGCAGGGTCGCCCGCCAGCCGGATCACGAGCGCGTCGGCGGCGGGCCCGCCCAGCTCGAAGAGCCGCTCCAGAAACGAGGTGGCGGCCTCCCGGAGCCGCGGCTCCGGATCGTGGAGCTGCGCGCCGACGAGCCGGACGATCTCCTCGTACCGCCCGCGCCACACCCGGATCAACCCGCCGCACAGCCAGATCGCGTCCGACCGCTGCCACCGGTCGGGGCTGCGCAGCTGGGCGAGGATCAGCGCGATCCTGTCGTCGACCCGGTCGTCGAGCGCCGCGTGCAGGGTCCGGAGCAGCTCCTCGGTCCAGGGGGCGGGCCGTCCCGCGGCGTGCTCCTCCAGGAACTCCCGGACCTGCCCGGCGAGCGTGGGCACACCGGGCCACCCGCCGTCGGCCCCGGGACAGCCGCCGCCCGCGAACCCGCCCCCGTCCCGCGGATCGTCCAGAAGGGCATCGCCGCTCCTGCCCCCGCTTCCTCTCCCGTCCCTGAGCGCGACGGTCCGGATCTCCTCCAGGAGCTCCGTCACCCACCGCACGATGTCGTCCGGGATCTCGTTCGGCGCGCAGCGCGCGAGCTGGGCGAGGGACGCGAGCCGGAGCCCGGGGTCCTGCGCGGCGCGGGCGAGCCAGTCGAGCCACTCGACGGTCTCGGAGCGCAGCGAGGCGTGCCGCAGGGCGATCCGCCCGACCGCGGCCACGAGGGCGAGCCGCACCTCGGTGTCCCGCTCGACGGTGAGCCGCTCCCGCAGCAGGGTCAGGACGCGCGCGGGTTCGGGGTGCAGCGAGGCGAGCGCGCAGGGCGCGGCGAGACGTACCTCGGGGTCGGGGTCCCCGACGAGCCCGAGGAACACGTCGGACCCGGCGGCGATGGCGGCCGCGGCCATCGCGTAGTTGGCCGCCGGTATGAACTCCTCGTCGTCCGGGTCGAATTCGTCCAGTTCCTCGTCGTCGTCCAGCTCGATCCCGCCGATGCTGGTGAGCAGCTCGACGATGCCGCCCCGGTCCTGGACGGCGGGGTCGGCGACGAGCTCGATGAGGAAGGGGATGCAGGCGAGCGTCGAGTCGTAGACGTCGCCCTGGTGGTGCACCGCGCCGTACATGCCGTCGAGGGCGGTCTCGCGCTCGGCGGGATCGGCGGAGGCGAGTCCGCGGAGCAGTGCCGGCACGTCGTCCGCGGGGCCGTAAGCGTGCCCCAGCGAGGCCCAGTCGACCTCCTCGATCCCCGTCAGCATTGCCAGGCCACCTTCCCCCGTGAGCGCTGTACCAGTGAGCAAGTGTGCACCACAGGAAGGGCGACAACGCCGTGCCGACGCCACCGGCCGCGCGCGGGGGCTTGGTTGCGGTCTCTTTGCGCCATGTACGGGGCGGAGCAGGGCGGTTGCTCTGGGTGGCCGCCCTGGTCCACCCCCGCCGCCCCTCCCTCATCCCTCCCTCACCCCTCCGACCGCACGCGGACGAACGCGGCGTTCTCGTGCCGCCCCGCGAGCCGGCGCAGCTCGACGGGAAGGGGCGGGTCCACCCACCGCACCGGCCCGTGCTCAGGGTCCTCGGCGAGGGCTCCGGCGCGGTCGGCGACCAGGGCGCCGACCTGGCGGGACTGCGCCGGGGTCAGCCGGGGCGAAGTCGTCACGGTACGGCCGTCGGGGAGCCGTACGAGCAGGTCACGGGGCCTCTCGGGCGGGCCGATCACGCCGAGCAGCACACCGTCGCTCGTCTCGGCGTGCCGGATCTTGCGCCAGGCCCAGGTACCGCCGGCCCGGTAGGTCGAGCCGAGCGACTTCGCCACGATCCCCTCGACGCCGGCGGCCCGCAGATCGCGGAACCACCCCCGGGCGGTCTCCTCGTCCAGGGTCGCGAGGACGCGCTGAAGAGGAGGCTCCGCCTCCTGCAGGGCCGCTCCGAGCAGCTCCCACCGGTCGCGAAGGGGCAGCGCGCGCACGTCCCGCCCCGGCACGGCGAGGAGGTCGAAGGCGATGTACGAGACGGGCACCCCGGCCCGTACGCGGTCGCCGTGCGAGCGGAGCAGGTCGGTGAAGCTCAGCCGCCCGTCCCGGTAGGCGCACAGCTCGCCGTCGAGCACGATCCCCACGGGCAGCTGATCGCGCAGGTGAGCGGCGATCTCGGGGAACTCGGGAGCCAGGTCGCGGCGCGAGCGGGACTGGAGGAAGACCTTCCCGTCGAGGACGAAGGCGAGGGCGCGGAACCCGTCCAGCTTGAGGGAGTACTGGAGCTCCCGCGGCGGCTCCGCCTGCCCGGGGATCTCGTCGGCGGACCGCGGCCGCATGACGTCGACGGGCGGTGGCAGCGCGACGGCCCCGCCGCCCGGGCCACCCCCGCTCACGGCCCGCCCCCGGCGCTCACGGCACGCCTCCGGCGCGCTCGGGCGCGAAAAGGGGCGCCAGGAGCTCCCCGTACCGCTCCAGACGTGGCGCGATGTCGTCCATGAGAAAGACGAGCTCCTCCGGGTCGGCCGCGGGTGCGGCGCAGTCCGCGACCTCCTCCCAGGTGACGGGCGCCGAGACGGCGGGCAGGGCCCGGGCCCGCAGGGTGTAGGGGGTGGCGGTGGTCTTGGCGGCGGCGTTCTGGCTGTGGTCGACGAAGACCTTGCCGGGGCGCAGGGCGCGGGCCATCCGGTGCACGACGAGCCGGGGCAGGGCCGCCTCGGCCTCGACGGCGAGCTGTCGCGCGTACGCGGAGACCTGCTCGGAGGGCGTCGGGACGACCGGGACCAGCAGATGGAGCCCCTTGGCGCCGGAGGTCTTGGCGAACGCCTCCAGACCGTCGGCGGCGAGCCGCTCGCGCAGGTGGAGGGCGACCCGGCAGCAGTCGACGACCGTGGCGGGCGGCCCGGGGTCGAGGTCGAACACGAGCCGGTCGGCGACGGCGGGGGAGGAGGTCCGCCACTGGGGGGTGTGGAACTCGACGACGAGGTTCGCCGCCCACATCAGGGAGGCCAGGTCCTGGACCACGACCTGCCGCGCCCGCGGGTCCTCGGAGCGGGGGACGGGGGCGGTGCTCACCCAGGAGGGTGTGCCGGGCGGAGGATTCTTGGTGAAGAAGAGCTGCCCGTCCGGCCCGTCGGGATAACGCAGGAACGACACGGGCCGATCGCGCAGATGCGGCAGGATCGCGGCCCCGACGGTGGCGTAGTAGTGGAGCACCTCGCCCTTCGTCGTACCGGTGAGCGGGTGGAGCACCTTGTCCAGGTTGCTGAGCGCCAGGCGCCGCCCCTCCACCTCTGTGATGGGCGTCATACGATGAGAATCCCACGTTTTCCCGACATTCCTCTCCCCTCCATTCCTCCGCAAAAGAGGAGAACCGTGCGATCCATCTGGAACGGCGCCATTTCCTTCGGGCTGGTCAGCATCCCGATCAAGCTGGTGAACGCCACCGAGAGCCGGTCCGTCTCCTTCCGGCAGATCCACACCGAGGACGGCGGCCGGGTCCGCTACAAGAAGGTGTGCGAGCTCGACGGCGAGGAGGTCGCCGCGGCGGACATCGGCAAGGCGTACGAGGAGGCCGACGGGACCATGATCCCGATCACCGACGAGGACCTGGCCGCGCTGCCGCTCCCGACGGCGAAGACGATCGAGATCGTGGCCTTCGTACCGGCGGGGGAGATCGACCCGCTCCAGATGGAGGCGGCGTACTACCTCTCGGCGAACGGCGTACCCGCCGCGAAGCCGTACACCCTGCTCCGCGAGGCCCTCAAGCGCAGCGACAAGGTGGCGGTGGCGAAGTTCGCGCTGCGGGGCCGGGAGCGGCTCGGGATGCTCCGGGTCGTGGACGAGGTGATCGCGATGCACGGCCTGCTCTGGCCGGACGAGATCAGGGCGCCGGAGGGCGTGGCGCCGGAGACGTCGGTGACGGTACGGGAGGCCGAACTGGACCTGGCGGACGCGCTGATGGCCACGCTCGGCGAGGTCGACATCAGCACCCTCCACGACGACTACCGCACGGCGGTGGAGGAGATGATCGCGGCCAAGGCGGAGGGCGGCGAGGCGGTGGCGCCCCCGACGCCGGGCGAGGAGGGCGGCGGCCAGGTCATCGACCTGATGGCGGCGCTGGAGAGCAGCGTGCGGGCGGCGAAGGAGGCGAGGGGGGAGACGGCGGAGGTGGCCGAGGTCACGCCGCTCAAGTCGCGCAAGAAGACGCCGGCGAAGAAGGCGGCAGCGAAGAAGACGACGGCGGCGGCGAAGAAGACGACGACGAAGAAGGCGGCGGCAAAGAAGACGACCACCCGCAAACGCCCGGCGTAAGAGCAGCGCAGCTCAAGCGACCGAATCCCACCCCACCCCACCCCACCCCACCCCACCCCACCCCACCCCCAACCCGAAGCCCCCC
>NZ_BJMN01000036.1 GCF_006539185.1 Streptomyces gardneri | reverse complement strand
CCGGCCGAGCGGGCGCCCGACTGGCACACGACGAGCAGCTCGCCGCGGGCCGCCGCCTCCCGGAGCTCGGGCACGGCCGGCCGAGCTGGTCGAGCGGGACGTTGAGGGCACCGGGGACGTGCCCGGAGGCGTACTCGCCGGGCGTCCGCACGTCGACCACGGTCAGCTCGGCCAGCCGCGCGCGGGCCTGGTCGGCGTCGAGCGAGAGGGGTTCGCTCATGGCAGGTGTCATCCTTGGTCTTCGGCGTAGCCCCGTGCTGGGGAGTAAATTACCCCCTGGGGTATCTGTGGAGGAGTAGTCGTGGAACTCGATCTCGCGGGCGCGGAGCTCAAGGCGGTACTGAACCGGCTGCGCCGGGCCCAGGGCCAGATCGCCGGTGTGATCCGGATGATCGAGGAGGGCCGGGACTGCGAGGAGGTCGTGACCCAGCTCGCCGCCGCCTCCCGCGCCCTCGACCGGGCCGGGTTCGCGATCATCGCGACCGGGCTCCAGCAGTGCCTGACCGACATCGAGGACGGCCGGAAGAACGGCGAGGACCGCGACGCCATGCGGGCCCGCCTGGAGAAGCTCTTCCTGTCGCTGGCGTAGGAGCCCCTCCGGGAGGAGGCCCGCCGTCCGAAACGCCGAGCACCTCCAGGGACATGCCCTGGGGGTGCTCGGCGTTTCCGGATCGCGGCGGAGGTCAGTCGTCCGCGAGGCCCTTCAGGCGCTTCGCGATCCGCGTCAGGCGCGCACCCTGGTAGCGGGCGGCCTGGAGGACGTTCTCCTCCGGGGCGCCGTTGGCACCGGGGTGCGAGGTGCCGTAGGGGTTGCCGCCGGCCGCGTAGACGGCCGGGTCGGTGAAGCCGGGCGAGACGATCACCGAGCCCCAGTGGTGGAAGGTGTTGTAGAGCGCGAGCAGCGTCGACTCGTTGCCGCCGTGGACGTTGTGCGCGCTGGTGAAGGCGGTCGCGGGCTTGTCCGCCATGACGCCGCGCTGCCACAGGCCGCCCGAGGTGTCGACGTACTGCTTGAGCTGGGCGGCGACGTTCCCGAAGCGGGTCGGGGAACCCAGCGCGTAGGCGTCGGCCCACTCCAGGTCCTCCAGCGTGGCGACCTCCACGTCACCGGTGGCGTCGACATGGGCGCGCCAGGCCGGGTTCGCGTCGATGGCGGCGTCCGGGGCGAGCTCGGCCACCCTGCGCAGGCGCACCTCCGCACCGGCCTTCTCCGCGCCCTCGGCGACGGCCTGGGCGAGCTGGTGGACGGCACCGGTGGCCGAGTAGTAGATGACGGCGACCTTCACGGACATGACGAACTCCCTCAACCGGATTACTTTCCGTTTCGATGCTCCGAGGTTAAGCGGATCGCTATCCGCTTTGCAAGGGCGGCAGGTATGCTCACATCGAGGGCCTACAGAGGGGGGACACGGGCGAACAGGCGACAGGACTGGACAGGAGCCGGCAGATGAGCACGAGAGAACCGCGAACCGGGGACGCGGCCGCGACCCCGCCTCCCCCCGCATCCACGCCCGCATCCGGATCCACGCCCGCACCTTCACCCGCACCGGCTCTCGGCCTGCTCCCCACCGTCGGCGGCGGCCCCGCCCCCGAGCGCGCCGACGCCGCCCGCAACCGGCGGAAGATCCTCGACGCGGCCGCCCGGATCGTCGCCGAGGACGGCCCCCAGGCCGTCACCATGAACCAGGTCGCCCACGCCAGCGGTATCGGCGTCGGCACCGTCTACCGCCGCTTCGGCGACGTCTCCCAGCTCCTGTGGGCCCTGCTCGACGACCGCGAGCGCCAGTTCCAGGAGGCGTACATGAGCGGCCCGCCGCCGCTCGGGCCCGGCGCCCCCGCCGCCGAGCGGCTCGACGCCTTCCTCGACGCGCTCGTCGACCGGGTCCGCGCCCAGCGCGAGATCCTGCTCGCCGCCCACTCCGCCGCGCCCCGGGCCCGCTACCACAGCGGCGCCTACCGGGTGATGCACACTCACATGACGCTGCTCATCGGGGAGTTGCGGCCCGGCTCCGACGCCGCACTCCTCGCGCACCTGGCACTCGCGTCGTTCTCGCCGGACGTCATGCACCACCTGACGGTCGAGCAGGAGCTGTCGAGCGAGCGCCTGAAGGCCGGGGTGCGGGAGCTGCTGACCCTGCGTGCCTGAGGAGAGGTTCCGACGCGTGGACGGTGCTGGACCGGGAGCGGGCTCCGGCCGCAGGATCGTGGCATGACCACGTATCTGATCCTGCACGGCTTCCAGAACCACCGTCCGCCGGGTCACTGGCAGCACTGGCTCGCCGGGGAGCTGCGGGCGCGCGGGCACGAGGTGCGCTATCCGCAGCTGCCCGAGGCGGACGCGCCGGTGCTCGACGACTGGCTCGCCGCCCTGGCGGAGCACGGGGAGCGGCCGGCCGACGGGGAGTTCGTGGTGCTCGCGCACAGCCTGTCGGTGCTGCTGTGGCTGCGGGCCGGGGCGCGGCGGCCGGACGCCGACCGGGTGCTGCTCGTCGCCCCGCCCTCGCCGCGGGTGACGGCGTCGATCCCGGAGATCGCCGCGTTCGCCGAGGGCCTCGCCCTCGCGGAGACCGGCCTCTCGGAGGCCGACCGCGCGGAGCTCGGCCTCACGGAGGCGGGCGCGCGGGCACGGCTCGTGTACGGGGACGGGGACCCGTACTGCCCCGAGGGCGCGGACGTCCACTACGGCACCCCGCTCGGTCTCGACACGGACCACGTCCCGGGCGGCGAGCACCTCAACCCCGGCTCGGGGTACGGGGAGTGGGCCTCGGTCCTGGAGTGGTGCGAGGACCCGGCGGTACGGGTCAAGGGCCGGTAGCGGAGCACCCGCGGGGCCCCACCGCCCGTAGTCTCGGGCGGATGTACTCCGAGACCGCACCGTACGACCAGGGCCTGCTCGACGTGGGCGACGGCAACCTCATCCACTGGGAGGTCTCCGGCAACCCGGCGGGCCGGCCCGCGCTCGTCGTGCACGGCGGGCCCGGCTCCGGGTCCTCGCCGCACAACCGGCGCTACTTCGACCCGGAGGCGTACCGGCTCGTCCTCTTCGACCAGCGCGGCTGCGGGCGCTCCACCCCGCACGCGAGCGACCCGGCCGCCGACATGTCCGTGAACACCACCGCGCACCTGGTGGCCGACATGGAGCGGCTGCGCGAGCACCTCGGCATCGAGCAGTGGCTGCTGTACGGCGGCTCCTGGGGCTCCACGCTGATCCTGGCGTACGCGCAGGCGCACCCCGAGCGCGTGACGGAGATCGTGGTCGCGGCCGTCACGACCACCCGCCGCTCCGAGATCGCCTGGCTGTACGAGGGCGCCGGCCGCTTCTTCCCCGAGGCCCACGCCCGCTTCCGGGACGGGGCCGACGGGGCGGAGGACCTGGTGGGGGCGTACTCCGCCCTGATGAACCACCCCGACCGGGCCGTCCGGGAGAAGGCGGCGGCCGACTGGTGCACCTGGGAGGACGCGGTCCTCTCCATGGAGGGCCAGGGCACCCCGTACACCGACCGGGTCGACGACACCCGGCTCGGCTTCGTCCGGATCTGCTCGCACTACTTCGCCCACGGCGCCTGGCTCGCGGAGGGCGCGCTGATCCGCGACGCGCACCGGCTCGCGGGCATCCCCGGGGTCCTCATCCAGGGCCGGCTGGACATGGCCGGGCCGCCCAGCACCGCCTGGGAGCTGTCCCGCGCCTGGCCGGACGCCGAACTGCACATGGTCGAGGACGCGGGGCACCTGGGCGACCGGCGGACCGGGGAGCTGATCCTCGCGGCCCTGGACCGCTTCGCGACAGGAGTCCCCCCTGCCCGGGCGAAGCCCTGAGCTCGCGGGAGGGTGAACCCACCGGGCGGGCGCCCGGCACCGGCGGGATGATCGAAGCATGAGCTCCAAGGCAGCCCCCGAGATCCACCTGGCCCAGCAGCCCGACGCCGACGCGCTGCTCGGGCGTTCGCCGCTCGCCGCGCTCGTCGGCATGCTCCTGGACCAGCAGGTTCCGATGGAGTGGGCGTTCTCCGGCCCGTACACGATCGCCTCGCGGCTCGGGGCGGACGATCTCGACGCACACGAGATCGCCGCCCGCGACCCGGAGGAGTTCGCCGCGCTGCTCTCCGAGAAGCCGGCCGTGCACCGCTATCCGGGGTCGATGGCCCAGCGCGTCCAGCAGCTCTGCCACTTCCTCGTCGAGGAGTACGGAGGCGACGCCGAGGCCGTCTGGGCGGACGCGGCGACCGGGAAGGAGCTGCTCGCGCGGCTCCAGGCGCTGCCGGGTTTCGGGAAGCAGAAGGCGCAGATCTTCCTGGCGCTGCTCGGCAAGCAGTACGGGGTGCGGCCCACGGGCTGGCGGGAGGCGGCGGGGCCGTACGGCGAGCAGGGCTCGTACCGCTCGGCCGCGGACATCACGGGGCCCGAGTCGCTCGCGAAGGTGCGCGCGCACAAGCAGGAGATGAAGGCGGCGGCGAAAGCCGCGAAAGACACCAAGCCTGCGAAAACGTCCGGGAATCGATAACTCCAGATGTCAATCCTGCTCAAGGTGACAGGAATTACGCAGAACCTGTTCACAGAACCCCCCCGAGATCGCTAACTTCCCCTCAACCTCGTCCGTATCGGGAAGGACTTCTGTGAACGCAACCCAGCGCCGTGCCGCAGCCATTCTGGCCGCCGCCGCCCTCGCCACCCCGCTGGTCCTCGCCTCTCCCGCCACCGCCGGCCAGGACCCCGCGGCCGCGCCGGCCCGCGATGCCGCCAAGCTGGCGAAGAAGCTGGTCCGCGAGACCTCCGGCCAGGGCGCCTTCAAGCACCTGCAGAAGTTCCAGGCGATAGCCGACTCGGCCGGCGGCAACCGCGCGGCCGGCACGCTCGGGCACGACGCCTCCGCCGCGTACGTGTACACGCAGCTCAAGAAGGCCGGCTACGCCGTCACGTACCAGAAGTTCCAGTTCTGGTTCACGCAGACGCTCGCCGAGAAGGCCTCCGTCGTCTCCCCCGCCCCCCGGGCCCTCGACATCAAGGCGATGACGTACACCAAGTCCACCCCGGTCGGCGGCATCAAGGCCGACCTCGTGGCCGTCCCCGTCGACGCCGACGGCACCACCGGCTGCGAGCCGGGCGACTTCGCCTCCGGCACCTTCACCGGCAAGATCGCGCTGATCAAGCGCGGTGGCTGCTCATTCGCGATCAAGCAGCAGAACGCCGCCGCGGCCGGTGCCGCCGCCGCCGCCATCTACAACAACGTCCCGGGCGCCCTCTCCGGCACCCTCGGCGACGCGGCCTCCGGGAAGATCCCCACCGGCGGTCTCACCCTGGCCGAGGGCCAGCAGCTCGCCACCGACCTCGCGGCCGGCCCGGTCAACCTCTCCCTGGAGATCCGCCAGCTCCAGGAGCTCCGCACCACCAACAACGTCATCGCGGAGACCAAGGGCGGCAACGCCGCCAACACCGTGATGCTCGGCTCGCACCTCGACTCCGTCACCGCCGGCCCCGGCATCAACGACAACGGCTCGGGCTCCGCCGGTCTCCTCCAGACCGCCCTGGAGCTCGCCGAGTCGAAGGACAAGGTCCGCAACAAGATCCGCTTCGCCTGGTGGTCCGCGGAGGAGAACGGCCTCCTCGGCTCCGAGCACTACGTGGACACCCTCTCGGAGCTCTCCAAGAAGGAGATCAAGCTCTACCTCAACTTCGACATGATCGCCTCGCCGAACTACGGCCTGTTCGTGTACGACGGCGACAACTCGGACAACGTCGGCGAGGGCGCCGGCCCCGAGGGCTCCGCCCAGCTGGAGCGCGACATCACCGACTTCATGGACAAGCGCGGAGTCCCGCACGAGGGCACCGACTTCTCCGGCCGCTCCGACTACGGCCCGTTCATCGCGGTCGGCATCCCCTCCGGCGGCACCTTCACCGGCGCCGAGGGCATCAAGACCGCTGCCCAGGCAGCCAAGTTCGGCGGCGAGGCGGGTGTCGCGTACGACGTGAACTACCACGCCAAGGGCGACGACCTGAAGAACGTCAACATGACGGCCTTCGACGCGAACATCGACGTCATCGCCAACGCCGTGGGCACCTACGCCCACGACATCTCGTCCCTGCGCAAGCCGGTCGTCTCCGTCCCGACCTCGGGCGGCGAGAGCAGCGGCGGCGGCCTGCACAACGACCACGACGAGGTCACCTCCTGACCGCCCGACAGCTGATCGCCCGATAGCCGATCGCCCGATAGCCGATCGCTCGGTAGCGGTCGAGGTCACCTCTTACGGCGGGCAGTACCGAAGATCGAGCGGCTGATCTCCCGGCCCAGCTGGGTGCCGATCGACCGGGCCAGGGACTTGAAGATCCCGCTGCCCACCACCTGTTCGGCGAGCGAGGGCTCCTCCTTCTCTTGAGGAGCCCTCGCTTCACCTTGTTTCTGCGCCTTCTCGGCCTCCTTCGCGGCCGCCGCGTCCAGGGCCGCCGCCTCCGCCGCCAGCTGCTCGGCCGTCAGCTTCTCGTACGCCGACTCCCGGTCCACCGCCTCCGCGTACCGCCCGTACAGCGGCGACGCCTTCACCGCCGCGTCCAGGGCAGCGGGGTCGATCGGTCCCATCAGCGACTCCGGAGCCCGCAGCCGGGTCGCCGCCACCGGCGTCGGGGCGCCCTTCTCGCTCAGTACGGTGACCACCGCCTCGCCCGTACCGAGCCCGGTGAGCACCTCCTCCAGGTCGTACGGCGACTTCGGGAAGGTCCGTACGGTCGCCTTGAGCGCCTTGGCGTCGTCCGGGGTGAAGGCGCGCAGCGCGTGCTGCACCCGGTTGCCGAGCTGGCCGAGCACGTCCGCGGGGACGTCCTTCGGGGTCTGCGTCACGAAGAAGACGCCGACGCCCTTCGAGCGGATCAGCCGGACCGTCTGGGTGATCGACTCCAGGAACGCCTGCGACGCCCCGTTGAACAGCAGATGTGCCTCGTCGAAGAAGAAGACCAGCTTCGGCTTCTCCAGGTCGCCGACCTCCGGAAGGTCGTCGAAGAGGTCCGCGAGCATCCACATCAGGAACGTCGAGAAGAGCTGCGGCTTGTCCTGCACGGCCGGCAGCTCCAGGACCGAGACGATCCCCCGCCCGTCCTCCGCCGTCCGCACGAACGCGGCCGTGTCGAACTCCGGCTCCCCGAAGAAGCCCCCCGCGCCCTGCTGCTCGAAGGCCGTGATCGACCGCAGGATCACCCCGGCCGTCGCCGTCGAGAGCCCGCCGATCCCCTTCAGTTCGGCCTTCCCGAGGTCCGAGACCAGGAAGGCCACCACCGCCCGCAGGTCCTTGAGGTCGACCAGTTCGAGCCCCTTGGAGTCGGCGTAGTGGAAGATCAGGCCGAGTGACTGCTCCTGCGTCTTGTTGAGCTGGAGCACCTTCGAGAGGAGCACGGGGCCGAAGCCGGTCACCGTGGCGCGCACCGGGATGCCCGGGCCGATGCCCCCGAGCCCGTAGAACTCGCAGGGGAAGCCCGTGCCCCGCCACTCCTGGCCCACCTGGGCGGCCCGCTCCCGCACTTTCTCGCCGTCCGCGCCGGGGGCCGAGATCCCGGAGACGTCGCCCTTGATGTCGGCGAGGAAGACCGGCACGCCGTGGCCCGAGAGCTGCTCCGCGATCAGCTGGAGGGTCTTCGTCTTGCCAGTGCCGGTGGCGCCGGCGACCAGACCGTGGCGGTTGAGCATCGTCAGCGGGATGCGGACCGGCGCGTCCGGGTGACACACGCCGTCCCAGAGAAGCGCCCCCAGATCGAGTGCGGCTCCGTCGAAGGCGTACCCCGCGGCGATCTCGGCGCCGGGCCCCGCAAGGGGGGCGGGCGGCTGTGCGCTCTGCTCACTGACGCTCATCACGACACCTTGATTTCGCTTTTGTCACGGTTCGCACCAGCATCCCACCGGCCTCGCGTGGCTGCGCCGGGAGCCGCTTGCCCGGTAGGCTTTCCGTGTGATCTTCAAGCGCATCGGAAACGGAAAGCCGTATCCCGACCACGGCCGGGAAAGCACCCGGCAGTGGGCGGACGTCGCGCCGCGCCCGGTCCGCCTCGACCAGCTGGTCACCACCAAGGGCCAGCTGGACCTGGAGACGCTGCTCGCCGAGGACTCCACCTTCTACGGCGACCTCTTCGCGCACGTCGTGAAGTGGCGCGGCGACCTCTACCTCGAGGACGGACTGCACCGCGCCGTCCGCGCGGCACTGCAGCAGCGCCAGGTGCTGCACGCCCGCGTGCTGGAACTCGACTGACGTTCCACCGCCGCTGACCCTTTCGGGGTCAGTTCGCCCCCATCCGGACGCGATCACATGATCATCAAGTAGGCATCGCCGACGGGCGGTATTACGCTGCGTTCATGAGCATGCTCACACCCCCCGGAATGGGCGGAAAGTACCGCATCACGGGGGATGTCTACCCGCGCATGCGCCGCCCCCACCGCCGGCGCAGGATCGTCCTCGCGGCCGCGGCCTCCGTGGTCGTGCTCGGCGCGGCCGGCTGGGGCACACTCCAGCTCGTCGACGTCTTCTCCGGCGACGAGGGCAAGAAGACGACCGCCGGGAAGCAGGCGGACTGCAAACCCGCGCCCAAGGCGACGACCCCGCCCGTGGCGGCCCTTCCGAAGCCCGGCCAGATCACGGTCAACGTCTACAACGCGACCCCGCGCAGCGGACTCGCCAAGACGACCGCGGACGAGCTCAAGAAGCGCGGCTTCAAGGTCGGCAAGGTGGGGAACGCCCCCGCCGCCTTCGACAAGAAGGTCCCCGGCGCGGGGCTGCTGCTCGGCGCGCCCGCGGCCACCAAGGGCGCCTTCCCGGTCCTCGGCACCCAGCTCAAGGGCGCCACGACCAAGACGGACACCCGGGGCACGGCGGACGTGGACCTGATCATCGGGACCGCGTTCAAGACGCTGACCCCGAAAGCGACGGCGGACGCGGCCCTGGTCGCTCTGACCAAGCCCGCGCCCGTACCGACCGGAAAGTGCTGAAGAACCGAACCGACTATTCGGCGGAGCCGGCTGCGTGATTATTCGGCGGAGCCGGCTGCGTAGTTATTCGGCGGAGCCGGCTGCGTGATTATTCGGCGGAGCCGTACATGCGGTCGCCCGCGTCGCCCAGGCCCGGGACGATGTAGCCGTTCTCGTTGAGCCGCTCGTCGACCGAGGCCGTCACGACGGTCACCGGGGTGCCCGCGAGCTCGCGCTCCATGATCTCGACGCCCTCCGGGGCGGCGAGGAGCACGACCGCGGTCACGTCGTCGGCGCCGCGCTTGATCAGCTCCCGGATCGCCGCGACCAGCGTGCCGCCGGTCGCCAGCATCGGGTCGAGGACGTACACCTGGCGGCCCGAGAGGTCCTCCGGCATCCGCGTGGCGTAGGTCGACGCCTCCAGCGTCTCCTCGTTGCGGATCATGCCCAGGAAGCCGACCTCGGCCGTCGGGAGCAGACGGACCATGCCGTCGAGCATGCCGAGCCCGGCCCGCAGGATCGGGACCACCAGCGGACGCGGGTACGAGAGCTTCACACCGGTCGTGGGGGTGACGGGGGTCTCGATGTCGACCTGCTCGGTCCGGACGTCCCTGGTGGCCTCGTAGGCGAGCAGGGTGACCAGCTCGTCGGCGAGACGGCGGAAGGTCGCGGAGTCCGTGCGCTTGTCGCGCAGGGTGGTGAGCTTGTGGGCGACCAGAGGGTGGTCGACGACGTGGAGACGCATGACTCAACAGTAGCCCGCCGCGCACTGGCGTCGACCCACGCCGCTGGGGGAAGGTGGGGGCACAGGGACCCAGCGATGGGGTGGTGTGGCCGATGCCCGACCTGGAAGAACCGGCCGAGGAAGCCGCCGAGGGGGCGGCCGACCGACCGGCACCGGAGACCGACGCGGAGCGCCGCAGGCGCCGCGCCCAGTTCCTCCGCGAGCTGAACGAGGCCAAGGCGCTGCGCGAGCGCGTGCAGCCGCGGCGCGCCCGGGCCGCGCGCATGCGCCAGGCCATGCGCATGCGGACGTTCCGCTGGTGAGACCGCCGGGCACGGCCCGCCGTGCGCCCCCTTTGTGCGCCGGGGTCGCACGCCCGCCCGATGGTGGTGGCCTTCAGACTGATGCACGACGCAAGAGCCGAAGACCTCTCCTGAACGCCCTGTTTCTGTCACGATGCCGATTGGGCGGGGCATCAGGAGCGCGCCGCCGGAACGTCACACCTCTGATCAGTGGGAGAGAGTCAGGTGTACTTCGCCGCACTGCTCGCGCGCACCGAAGACGGGTGGGAAGCGAGCGACACGGAGCTCGACGACGTGGAGACCCTGTCGGATCTGGCCGAGCTCGCCCGTGAGGCCTCGGACGACGACACGGTGATCGTCTACATCGAGCAGGAGGACGCGTGGTTCGGGATCGTCCGGATCGAGGGTGAGGAAGACCCTCGGATCTACGTCTCGGACGGCGCCGCCGCCGCCCGTTCCTCGTACGGGGAGATCCTCACCCGGGAGATCCTCGGCGACGACCTCGACGCCGAGCTCGACGAGCTGGAGTCGCTGGACCTGGACGGCACGGAGGACGGGGAACCCCTCGCCGACGATGCCGACGACGACGAGCCGGACGGAGTCGCGGCCGAGCTCGTGCCGTCCGCACCCGTGGGCGACGCGCTGGTCCTCGCGGACCTCGGACTCTCGGAGCGCGAGCTCCGGGCGCTCGACAGCGACGCGCTGGCGGTGATCGCGGACGCGCTGGGCGCCGCGGAGGTCCTGGAGGCCGTCCGCTAGTGCCGCACGCCGTACCCGCACCCGATCCTCCGACCGCATCCGAACCCGAACCCGAATCCGTACGCGATCACGATCGCGTGCGTGATCCCGTACGCGATCACGGACCCGATCCCGTACGGGATCCCTGGCGGGCCGCCATGCGGCTCGCTCTCGCCGAGGCCGACGCGGCCGCGCCCGCCGGTGACGTACCGGTCGGCGCGGTCGTGCTCGGCCCGGACGGCACGGTCCTCGCCCGCGCGCACAACGAGCGGGAGGCGGCCGGCGACCCGACCGCGCACGCCGAGGTCCTCGCCCTGCGGCGGGCGGCCGCGGTGACCGGGGAGTGGCGCCTGACGGGCTGCACGCTCGTCGTGACCCTGGAGCCCTGCGTCATGTGCGCGGGCGCCCTCGTCCAGTCGCGCGTCGAGCGGGTGGTGTTCGGCGCGCTCGACGAGAAGGCGGGCGCGGCGGGCTCGCTCTGGGACCTCGTACGGGACCGGCGGCTCAACCACCGGCCCGAGGTGATCCACGGCGTGCTCGGCGACGAGTGCGCGGAGCAGCTGACGGCCTTCTTCCGCACCCGCTGACACCCCCGCTGACCTCGTCGGGGATACGGATTTCATCGCAGCGCCAACTTCGGCTAAGCTCTCTCTCGGTAGCGTGTCCGAGCGGCCGAAGGAGCTCGCCTCGAAAGCGAGTGTGGGGAAACTCACCGAGGGTTCAAATCCCTCCGCTACCGCTTCGATCGAAGGGCCTGGTGCATCAGCACCGGGCCCTTCGGCGTATCTCCGGGCCTCTGGTGGCCTCGTACGGGAAAGGCCCCGGCGGCGCTCGTGGCGCGGCCGGGGCCTTCTCCGTAGGACGGGGGGAACGGCATCGGGGGGACAAGCCGCTCCCCCCGATGAGAACCGGTCCTACAAGTCCTGCGCCGCGGTCAGGGGGAAGCTCGCGGCGCGGACCCCGCAGTGCGGGCCGGTTCCGACAAGCCCTTCGGATTCCTGCCAGATCCTCCGGGCTCGACATCCATACTGCTCGGCCGTCACTCTTCCGGGGGGCGGCAAAAGGCCTCGATCTCCGGGCCCTTGGTCCATAAAGGCTCGGTTAGAGTGGCGCGGTCGTACGGCGGGGGACAGGGGAGGGCTGAGCAGTGGTGCAAGCGAAGAAGGTCGCGCTGTACGCGGTCGTGGTCTTTGTGCTGTACACGATCGTCACGTCCCCTTCCAGAGCGGCCGATCTCGTCCAGGTAGGGTTCGAGGGCATTTCCAGCGCCGCCCAGGGTGTCGGCGAGTTCATGACCGAACTCATCAACTAGGAGCCCTTCGTGATCCGCCATCTGGTCCTCTTCAAGCTCAACGAGGGAGTCGAGCGCGACGAGCCGCGCGTCGTCGCCGGCGTCGAGGCCTTCCGCGCTCTCGGTGAGCAGATCCCGGAGCTGAGGTTCTGGGAGTGCGACTGGAACATCACCGACCGGCCGATCGCGTACGACTTCGCGATCAACTCCGCCGTCGAGGACAAGGACGCCCTCCAGCGCTACCTGGAGCACCCCGCGCACCAGGCGGGTGTCGCCCAGTGGCGCGAGTTCGCCACCTGGGTGATCGCGGACTACGCGTTCTAGCCACACCTCCGTCGAGGCCCCCCGCCGTCATGGCGGGGGGCCTCGTGGGTTTCTGGCCTCCCCTTTTTGCTCCAACATGCCCTCAACACGTGGCTATACGGTGCTTGCACACAGTGGACATGTCTTGTGATGCTATGACCGCTTTTGACGGATGAGTTGACCGTTGTTGACCCAGTCGACCAGCAAGACCAGCCAAAGGGGTGGCGTGAACGTGCCGGCCAGTACAGCGCCTCAGGTCCCGCCCCAGCACGAGGCAGGTGGGGCGGAGACCCCGCGGCCCCGCCCCCAGAGCACCCGCGGCGCCGACACCCGCGCCCTCACGCAGGTGCTCTTCGGGCAGCTCAAGCACCTGGAACCGGGCACTCCCGAGCACCACCGGGTGCGCGGGGCCCTCATCGAGGCCAACCTGCCGCTCGTGCGGTACGCGGCGGCCCGCTTCCGCTCCCGCAACGAGCCGATGGAGGACGTCGTCCAGGTCGGCACCATCGGCCTGATCAACGCCATCGACCGCTTCGACCCCGACCGGGGCGTGCAGTTCCCGACCTTCGCCATGCCGACGGTCGTCGGCGAGATCAAGCGGTACTTCCGCGACAACGTCCGGACCGTGCACGTGCCGCGCAGGCTGCACGAGCTGTGGGTCCAGGTGAACGGCGCCACGGAGGACCTGACGACCGCCCACGGCCGCTCCCCCACGACCGCGGAGATCGCCGAGCGGCTGCGGATCGGCGAGGACGAGGTGCTCGCCTGCATCGAGGCCGGACGGTCGTACCACGCGACCTCCCTGGAGGCCGCACAGGAGGGCGACGGGCTGCCCGGACTGCTCGACCGGCTCGGCTACGAGGACCCCGCGCTCGCCGGCGTGGAGCACCGGGATCTCGTCCGGCATCTGCTCGTCCAGCTGCCCGAACGCGAGCAGCGGATCCTGATGCTGCGCTACTACAGCAATCTGACCCAGTCACAGATCAGCCAGGAACTCGGCGTCTCGCAGATGCATGTGTCAAGGCTCCTCGCCCGCAGCTTCGCGCGTTTGAGATCCGCAAACAGAATCGAGGCGTAACCGGAACGGGTAGACCGGTTCGGAGCAGTTCTGCGGCGCCCCAAATGCCGTACACCCCTTGTTTCCTGCGGAAATGCACCGTCTGCTTGTCGACAAGTCACTACAGCGTGTTGCCGACATGTGACATTCTGCTGGAACCGAGTTTGCCGCAGCCCCGCCGCCGGTATTCAGGTGGAGGCTGCGTTCCTCAGATGGTCGCGGCCACCGCGACCGTCCGCGACCTCAAGGGGGTGGCATGTCCACAGAACTGGGCAGCTCGAAGGTGCTCACGCTCACGCCCGTTCCCGTGCCCACGCAGACGACGGCTCCGACCGCGGCCGAAAGCTCCGCGGTGAGCACCGCGGACAGCGCCGCGGGGAGCGTCGTCGACAGCGTGGCGACCACGGCTCCGCCGCTGCCCGCCACGTCCGGCGCCCTCGACACCCGCACCCTCTCGCGCTCCCTGTTCCTGCGGCTGCGCGCCCTCGACAACGAAGGCGCCGCCACCGACAGCCCGGAGCGGACCTACGTCCGCGACACCCTCATCGAGCTCAACCTCCCCCTCGTGCGGTACGCGGCGGCCCGCTTCCGCTCCCGCAACGAGCCGATGGAGGACATCGTCCAGGTCGGCACCATCGGCCTGATCAAGGCGATCGACCGCTTCGACTGCGAACGCGGCGTGGAGTTCCCGACGTTCGCCATGCCGACGGTCGTCGGCGAGATCAAGCGCTTCTTCCGCGACACCTCGTGGTCGGTGCGCGTGCCGCGCCGGCTCCAGGAGCTGCGGCTCGCCCTCACCAAGGCCAGCGACGAGCTCGCGCAGAAGCTCGACCGCTCCCCCACCGTGCCCGAACTCGCCGCGGTGCTCGGGGTGTCGGAGGAGGACGTCGTCGACGGCCTCGCCGTCGGCAACGCCTACACGGCCTCGTCCCTCGACTCCCCCTCGCCCGAGGACGACGGCGGCGAGGGCTCGCTGGCCGACCGCCTGGGCTACGAGGACACCGCCCTCGAAGGCGTCGAGTACCGCGAGTCGCTCAAGCCGCTGCTCGCCAAACTGCCGCCCAGGGAGCGGCAGATCATCATGCTGCGCTTCTTCGCCAACATGACCCAGTCGCAGATCGGCGAGGAGGTCGGCATCTCCCAGATGCACGTCTCGCGGCTGCTCACCCGCACCCTCGCCCAGCTGCGCGAGGGCCTCATCTCCGACTGAACCCCGGATCCGGCCCCGGACTTTCCTGAAAACCCGCTTTATTGACGGTCCGTCAGACACACTGGGCCCATGAGGCGAAGGAAGCCGGGACCGGTACCGCGACCGGGACTCGTGGCGGTGGCGCTCTGCCTCGGCGGAGCGCTGACCGCCTGCGGTGGCGGAGGAGACGGCGAGGGGTACGCGGCGGTCGGCGCCGGCCCCTCTCCCAGAGGCGCGGTCACCCCCTCGGGCGCGGTCACCCTGGTCCCCCTGGACGACCCCTCGGCGAGCGGGACGACCTCCAGCACCTCGTCACCGGCACCGACCCCGTCACCTTCGGGCGCGGGGCTCTCCGCCACGCCCCCGCTGTCGGGCTCCTCGGACACACCAGGCGGCCCGGACTCCTCCGGTACGGGCTCCTCCGGTGCAGGCTCTTCCGGTACGAGGCCGGGTACGGCCCCGGCGGCCTCCGAGCCCGGCGGCACCGGCCCGCGCCCCGGCACCGGCACCGGTTCCTCCGCCCCCACCTCCGGTACGGCCCCGGGCTCCGGCGACGGCGCCCCTCCCCGTACCCCCACCACCGCCCCCGGGCCCGCACCCGGCACCGGCGGCCCCCGCCCGTCGTCCGGCCCGCCCGCGACTCCGGCCCCGACGCCCTCCCCCACGCCCCCCGCGACGACGCCCGCACCCGCCTCGCTGACCGTCTCCGCGCCCGCCCTCGCCGACGGCGACCGGCGCTGGTGCGAGCGGGTGACCGTCACCTTCCGCAACACCGGTGGCACGGCGGCCCGTTCGGGCACGGTCACCTTCGCCACGCACATCATCGGCGCCCTCGGCGTCGACTGGGCGACGATCACCTCCAGCCAGCCCCTGCCCGCGCCGATCGCCGCGGAGACGGCACGGACGCAGACGTACACCGTGTGCGTGGAGTCCTGGCGGGTGCCGCTGGGCATGCGGATCGACACCCAGCGGGTCACCGTCAGCTGGCAGTGACCGGGAAGCTCACCCCGGTCAGGCCCTCCGACACCTCCCACAGCCGACGCCCCGTGCCGGCGTCGGCCGCCGCGTCGGAGAGCCGTACGCGCGTCGGCGCACCCCGCAGTTCGGCCGGTCCGTCCGGACCGATGAACTCGCCGCCCACCACGGTCGGGTCGGTGGCCGCGTACAACTGGGACAGCGCGCCCCGCTCCGGGGACTGGGCGATCAGCGGGTTGCCGATGCGCCCGAAGAACAGCCGCGTCAGACCACGGGTGTCCCGGGTCTGGAGGCTGGTGGCGGTGTAGCCGGGGTGGGCGAGGACGGCTCGGACCGGGCTGGCGGACGCGGTCAGGCGGCGGTGGAGCTCCTGGCCGAAGACCGCGTTGGCAAGCTTCGACTGGTTGTAGAAGGCCATGGGCGCGTAGTCGCGCTCACCGCCGAGGTCCTCGAAGCGGAGGCTGCCCTGCCGGTGGTTGATCGAGCTGACGGTGACCACCCGGGGGTCCCGGCCCGCGGCGAGCAGGTCGAGGAGCAGCCCGGTGAGCGCGAAGTGGCCGAGGTGGTTCGTGGCGAACTGGAGCTCGTGGCCCTGGGCGCTCAGGGTGCGGGGCGGCGCCATGACGCCGGCGTTGTTGACGAGCACGTCCAGGTGCCGGTGTTCCTCGCGCATCCCGGCCGCGAAGGCGCGTACGGATTCGAGGTCGGCGAGGTCGAGCCGCCGCACGTCGAGCAGGTCCGGTCCCACGCCGCTCGCCGCGAGGCCCTCGGCGACCTCGTGGCCCTCGACGCGGTCACCGTCGACGAGATCGCGACCACCGCCGGGGTCTCCAAGCGCACGTTCTTCCGGTACTTCGCGTCCAAGGAGGACGTGGTCGTCCAGTTCCTGGCCGACATGGGCGCCGACATGCGCGCGGAGCTCGCGGCGCGGCCCGCCGGCGAGCGCCCCTCCGAGGCGCAGCTGCACGCCGTCTCCGTACCCCTGTCCCTCTGCGGCGACCACGCCGAGCGGGCACTGCCGGTGGTCCGGCTGATCCTGCGGACGCCCGCGCTGCTCGCCCGCTTCCTGGAGCACGAGGCGCGCTGGCGGGAGGAGCTGACGGAGGAGCTGGGTGCACGTCTGGGGCTCGACCCCGAGGCCGAGCTCTATCCGCGGCTCGCGGCGGGCATGGCCGTCGCCGCGTTCGACACGGTGCTCCACCACTGGAGCGGCGACGGGGAGGAGGCCGAGGATCCGACGGTCCTCATCGGCCGGGCCTTCGCGGTGCTCGCCCCCGCCCTGGACAGAGAGACGCGCTGAAAGCAGAGGTGGGCCGGGTCCGCGTGATGCGGACCCGGCCCACCGGAACGTGCGGAGGGGACGAGCGGCCGGCCCGGGGCGAGCGGTCGACCCAGGACGGAACCGGCCCGCCCGGACGAGCGGTCGACCCGAGGCGGAACGGCCCGCCCGGGACGAGCGGTCAGCTCGGGGCGATCCGTCAGCCCGGGGCGAGCGTCAGCCCAGGGCGAGCGTCAGCCCAGGGCGAGCCAGGCGACGGCCGCCAGGACGGCGATCACCGCGACGACGCCGACGATCAGGCCGACGCGCGGCCCGGCCGAGGCGGGGGCCGCGGTCTGCGGCTGGCGCTGCTGCGGAGCCTCGTCGACGAAGGCGCGGAACATCTGCGTGCTGCCGGCGGGGTCGTAGGCGCCCTCGGGGGCCTGGCCCTGGGGGGCGGCGTAGCCCTGAGGGTTCTGGGGGCCGTAGCCCTGGGGGCCGTAACCCTGAGGGCCCTGGCCGTACGGTGCTTGGGGGTTGTGTGCCATGAGCCAGGACCCTAGCGAAGTCCGGGTGGGCGGCCCAAGCCCGTCACCCTCCCCCTCGGCCCCGGCCGCCCTTTGCCGATTCTTTAGCGCCGTTTGACCGATTTAGTTTGCCTGAAGCAACCATCCATCTCTATCGTTGCCCTAAGCAACAACATCCATGGAGTGTCCGATGGGTCCGATGGACAGAGGCAAGCGCTACGAGAACCTCGCCCGCCAGGTGAGTGCGATCGGAGCGGTGAAGCGCGGACTCGCGCGTACCCTGCCCGCCGAATGCCCCGGCGGGTCCGCCATCGTCCTCGCCCTGCTCCACCACCACGGGGACATGCGGATCGGCCGCGTGTCCGAACTGATGGCCGTCGACATGTCGGTCAGCAGCCGCCACGTGGCCCACACCGTGGACCGCGGCTGGGTCGAGCGACTGCCCGACCCCGCCGACAAGCGCTCCCGCATCCTGCACCTGACCCCCGCGGGCGAGTCCATGCTCGCCGTCCTCGACCGACGGCTGACGGACATGCTCGCCCGCACCCTCGCCGAGTGGTCCGACGACGACGTCGAACTGCTCACCGACCTGCTCGCCCGCCTCCGCGACTCCTTCGGGGACTGCCGGGCCCACCACGCTTGAGAACGAAGGAAGTTGATGGCAACCACCACACCTGCCACCGGTGTGCGCGGCGGGAGTGCCCGACCGGGGGACACCACCACCACCGGCGCCCCGATGACGCACCGGCAGATCATGGAGGCGCTCTCCGGCCTGCTGCTCGGCATGTTCGTCGCCATCCTGTCCTCGACGATCGTCTCCAACGCCCTCCCGCAGATCATCACCGACCTGGGCGGCGGCCAGTCCGCCTACACCTGGGTGGTCACGGCCGCCCTCCTGGCGATGACCGCGACGACCCCGCTCTGGGGCAAGCTGGCCGACCTCTTCTCCAAGAAGCTGCTCGTCCAGATAGCCCTGGTCATCTACGTCGCGGGCTCGGTCGTCGCCGGCCTCTCGCAGAGCACCGGCATGCTCATCGCCTGCCGTGTCGTCCAGGGCATCGGCGTCGGCGGTCTGACCGCCCTCTCGCAGATCATCCTGGCCGCGATGATCGCCCCGCGTGAGCGCGGGCGCTACAGCGGCTACCTCGGCGCGACCTTCGCTGTCGCCACCGTCGGCGGCCCGCTGCTCGGCGGCGTCATCACCGACACCGACTGGCTCGGCTGGCGCTGGTGCTTCTACGTGGGCGTGCCCTTCGCGATCATCGCGCTGATCGTCCTGCAGAAGACCCTGAACCTCCCGGTCGTGAAGCGCCAGGTCAAGGTCGACTGGGCGGGCGCCTTCTTCATCAGCGCGGCCGTCTCCCTGCTCCTCGTCTGGGTCACCTTCGCGGGCGACAAGTACGACTGGATGTCCTGGCAGACCGCCGCCATGGTGCTCGGTTCGATCGCGCTCGGCGGGATCTTCGTCCTCGTCGAGTCGAAGGCGAGCGAGCCGATCATCCCGCTCCGCCTCTTCCGCAACCGCACGATCACCCTGGCCTCGCTCGCCTCGCTCTTCGTGGGCGTCGCGATGTTCGCCGGAACGGTCTTCTTCAGCCAGTACTTCCAGCTGGCGCGGAACGAGTCGCCGACGATGTCCGGCGTCCTCACCATCCCGATGATCGCGGGTCTGTTCGTCTCCTCCACCGTCTCCGGCCTGATCATCACGAAGACCGGCAAGTGGAAGGCGTGGCTGGTCAGCGGTGGCGCCCTGGCCGCCGGCGGGCTCGGGATGCTCGGCACGATCCGCTACGACACGACGTACTGGCACATCGCGATCTTCATGGCGGTCCTCGGCCTCGGCCTCGGCATGATGATGCAGAACCTCGTGCTCTGCACCCAGAACCAGGTGGACCCCGCCGACCTCGGCGCCGCCTCCTCCGTCGTCACCTTCTTCCGCTCCCTCGGCGGTGCGGTCGGCGTCTCGGCGCTGGGCGCGGTCATGGCCCACCGGGTCACGGACTACGTCAAGGAGGGCATGGCCGAGCTCGGCCCGAAGGCCGCGGCCGCCATGGGCCAGAGCGGCTCGGGCGGCGGGATCCCGGACATGGACAAGCTGCCGGGCCCGATCCGTACGGTCATGGAGAGCGCGTACGGACACGGTGTCGGTGACGTCTTCCTCTACTCGGCGCCGTTCGCGCTGCTCGCCTTCGTGGTGACCCTGTTCATCAAGGAGGTCGCCCTGAAGAGCAGCACGGTGGAGGCCGACGGGAAGACCGAGGAAAAGGCCGACGAGAAGGTGGCCGAGAAGGCCGACGCGTAAAAAGACTCCCGGCCGCGCTTCGAGCGGAGGCGCGGCCGGGTCGGGTACGGAGCGGCGGGCAGGGGACGGCCCGCCGCTCCGTCATTTCTCCGTGTCGCGCGCCGCCTCGGCCTCGCGGGCGACCATGACCTCGATGCCGGCGACCAGGACGTCCAGCGCGTAGGCGAAGTCGCGGTCCCAGACGGCGCTGACGCTGCCGTGCGAGGCCCGCTCGTCGAGGAGCTCCTTCATGCCCTCGGCCCGCTCCTCGAACTCCGGGTCGTTCCGGAAGGCCTTGATGGCGTCCACGTAGAACTCGTCCTGCGACATCCCGGCCTCCGCCGCGCGCCGGCCGAACTGGGACTCGATCGTCCCGTAGCCGTACACGAACTGGAAGACCGCCGACATCGCGCTCGGCTGGCGCTCCAGCGACAGGCCGGTGTCCCGGATCGACTCGTGGATCTTCTGCCCGACGGCGACGGCCTTCGGGCCGATGTTCAGGTACTGGCCCGCGCTCGGCGACATCCACGCGTGCCGGACCAGCATCCGCCGGTACTCCAGGGCGAGCACACGGATCCGCTCCCGCCAGTCGCCGGCGGCGTCGACGGCCGCGAGGTCGACCTCGCCGTAGACGCTGTCCATGGCGAACTCGATGATGTCGTCCTTGGTGTCCACGTACCAGTAGAGGGACATCGCGGTGACGCCGAGCTCGGTCGCGAGCTTGCGCATCGACAGCTTGGCGAGGCCCTCCTCGTCGAGCATCCGGATCGAGGTGGAGACGATCCGGTCCCGGTCGAGCCCGGCCGGACCGCCCCCGCTGCGGGCGGCCCTCTCCTCCAGCCAGACGCTGGAACGCGCCGGGTTCTTGGCCCGATCGGCTGCCTTGACCATCGCGTTCCTCCGTCTGTCAGCGGTCCGTCACCATGCTAGGCAGCGATCGGCTGCTCGGCGGCCAGTGCCTTCTCGGTGCGCTCGGCCCTCCTCAGGAGGGCCGCGGCGACCAGTCCGCCGGCGAACACGGCGATCGCGCCGACCAACTGACTGGTCTGGAGGCCGGAGGCGAAGGCGTCGGAGATCTCCTGGCGCTCGGCCGCGCTGCCCGCGGCGGCGAGGGCGGCCGGGAGCGAGGTCGCGGTGACGGCGACCAGGGCGGCGAAGCGGGCGTTGAGCACGGCTCCGAGGACGGCGACGCCGAGACCGTTGCCGAACTCGGCGAGGGTGCCGTTGATACCGGCGCCGACGCCCGCCTTCTCCGGCGGGATGGAGCTCATGATCGCGTTCGCCATGGCCGGGGAGGAGACGGCGATGCCGCCGCCCATCAGGACCAGGCCGAGGAGCATGCCCCAGTAGCTGCCGTCCGTACCGCCGCCGAGCAGCGAGATCGAGGTGAGGCCGGCGGCGACCAGGGACATGCCGAGGACGACGGTGGGCGGGGTGCCCAGCTTCATGACGATCTTCGGTCCGATGCCGGTGAGGTTGAGGCCGACGATCGTCAGCGCGAGCGGCGCCATGCGCAGACCCGCCTCCAGGGGCTCGTACCCGAGGACGAACTGCAGGTGCTGGGTGAGCAGGAAGAGCGAGCCGCCCATGCCGAACACGACCAGGATCGAGCCGCCGATGGCGCCGACGAACTTCTGGTTGCGGAAGAAGTGCATGTCGAGCATCGGGTACGGGGTGTGGAGCTCCCACAGCGCGAAGGCGCCGAGCCCGAGGACGCCGATGGCGGCCGGGATCAGGACCTCGGTGGAGCCCCAGCCGTGCTCGGGGCCCGTGATGATCGCGTACACGACGGCCGTCATGCCGATCGTGGAGAGCAGCGCGCCGAGCAGGTCGGGGCGGTCGCCCTGCGGGTTCTTGGACTCGGGGACCAGCTTGAGGACGGCGACGAGCGCGAGGACCGCGACCGGGATGTTGACGAGGAAGATCATTCCCCACCAGAAGTGGTTGAGGATCACGCCGCCGATCAGCGGCCCGCCGGCGAAGCCGAGCGAGGCGACCGTGGACCAGAGCGCGATGGCCTTGACCCGCTCGGAGTCGTCGAAGATCTGCATGACGACGGCGAGGGTGGTGGTCATGAGGAGCGCGCCGCCGACGCCCATGCCCGCGCGGGCCGCGATGAGCTGGGTGGTGGAGTCGGCGAGGCCGGCGGCGAGCGAGCCGAGGCCGAAGAGCGCGAGGCCGGCGGCGAGGAGCTTCTTGCGGCCGTAGCGGTCGGCGGCGTTGCCCGCGCTGAGCAGGAGGCCGGACTGGACGAGCGAGTACGCGTTGATCATCCACTGGATGTCGGTGGTGGTCGCGTGGAGCTCGGAGGTCAGCGAGGGGATCGCGACGCTGAGCACGGTGTTGTCGAGCAGCACGGTGAGCTGGGCCAGGCAGATGACGCCGAGGATCAGCCAGCGCTGCGGGTGGGCGCCGGTGGGCGCGGCCTGGGCGGTCGACGCCGTCATGGGCAGGACTCCTTGTACGGTGTACGGGACTGGGTCTCGTACACCGTACAAGGATCCTCGTACGGCGTATAGCGATTACTTCGACTCGGTCAGGTCGTAGAAGGTGGCGCCGCCGATCGTGACCTTCTCGAAGGTCTCCGAGACCCATGTGGAGATCTCCGAGTTGCCGCCGGGACCACCACCGCCCATACGGCCGCCGCCGCCCTCGCCGCCGCCTTCACCGCTGCTCTCGCCGCTGCCGATGAAGTAGTGGATCTTCCCTTCGGCGACGTACTGCTTGAACTGCGCGAGCGTCGGGGACGGGTCGCTGCCGTTGAAGCCGCCGATCGCCATCACGGGCTTCTCGGTGGCGAGCTGGTAGCTGGCCGCGTTCTGGGCGCCGACCGTGGCGGCGGCCCAGGTGTAGGAGTCGGCGTCCTCGATCAGGGCTTCCTTGGCCTCGGTGCCGACGTTCGCACCGTTGAGGAGACCGCCCATGCCGCCGCCGCCCATGCCGCCACGCTCACCGTCGAGCCGTCCGCCGCCGGGCATCTGACCGCCACCGGGCATCTGGCCACCACCGGGCATCTGACCGCCGGCGCCCTGGCCCTGGCCCTGGCCCTGGCCCTGGCCGGGAGGTTGCATCATCTGACCGCCCTGACCGCCCGGGGGCTGCATCTGGCCCTGGCCGCCCTGCGGCATCGCCCCCATCTCGAACATCCGGCCACCGCCGGGGCCGCCCGGGCCGCCCCGGCCGCCCATCGCGCCGCCCGCCGGGCCGGCCGTGACGATCGAGCCCTGGTGTCCGGAGCCCAGCGTCTCCAGGGTGTACGCGAACGGGCCCGCGAGCCCCGCCGCCAGGCCGAGGCCCGCCACCGCGAGCCCGAACCGCCGGTCGATCCGCCCCGCGAAGAGCAGCCCGAGCGCGGCCACCGCGCCCGCCATCAGGACCGCCCAGCGCAGCCACGGCAGCCAGTCCGGCGTCCGGCCGAGGAGCGTCCAGCCCCACACCACCGTCACCGCGAGGGCTGCCGAGGCGAGCCACCGTGTGCGCTCCTCCCAGAGGACCGCGGCGCCCATGCCGACGAGCGCGGCGACGTACGGAGCCAGGGCCACCGTGTAGTACTCGTGGAAGATGCCGGCCATGAAGCTGAAGACGGCGAGCGTGATCAGCAGCGAACCGCCCCACACCAGGAACGCCGAGCGGGCCGAGTCCGTCCGGGGCGCCCGCCAGGTGACGACGAGCCCCGCGACGAGCAGGATCAGCGCGGCCGGGAGCAGCCAGGAGATCTGACCGCCGACCGCGTCGTTGAACATCCGGCCGATCCCGGTCTCGCCCCAGCCGCCGCCCTGGCCGCCGCCGCGACCGCCGCCGCCGACACTGCCGGTCTCGTTGCCGTTGATCCGGCCGAGGCCGTTGTAGCCGAAGGTCAGCTCCAGGAAGCTGTTGGTCTGCGAGCCTCCGACGTACGGGCGGGAGGCCGCCGGCCACAGCTCCACCAGGGCCACCCACCACCCCGCCGAGACGACCATCGCGAGCCCGCCGAGGGCGAGCCGGCCGAGCCGCTTCCCGAACCCGCCGGGCGCGCAGACCACGTACACGAGCGCGAGCGGCGGCAGGATCAGGAAGGCCTGGAGGGTCTTCGCGAGGAACGCGAAGCCGAAGGCCACCCCGGCCCAGACCAGCCACCTCGCCGCGCCCTTGTCCTGCTCCAGGGCGCGCAGCACGCAGTACACCGCGACCGTCATGAGCAGCGCGAGCAGCGCGTCCGGGTTGTTGAAGCGGAACATCAGCGCGGCGACGGGCGTCAGCGCGAGGACCGCGCCCGCGATCAGGCCGGCGCCCGCGCCGAACCGGCGCCGGACGGCCGCGTAGAGCACGGCGACCGTGGCCACGCCCATCAGCACCTCGGGCACGAGGATCTGCCAGGAGCCGAGGCCGAAGAGGCGGACGGAGAGCGCCATCGGCCAGAGGGCGGCCGGGGGCTTGTCGACGGTGATGGCGTTGGCCGCGTCGAGGGAGCCGAAGAAGAAGGCCTTCCAGCTCTCGCCGCCCGCCTGGACGGCGGCGGAGTAGAAGGAGTTGGCGTAGCCGGAGGCGCTCAGGTTCCAGAGGTAGAGCGCGGTGGTCACGGCGAGCAGGCCGAGGAAGGCGGGGCGGACCCAGGGGGCGTCCTCGGGGCGCCCGCGCCGGAGCCGGGCGAGCGGGC
Organism: Streptomyces gardneri; assembly: GCF_006539185.1. GTDB lineage: Bacteria > Actinomycetota > Actinomycetes > Streptomycetales > Streptomycetaceae > Streptomyces > Streptomyces gardneri. Next base: position 85,960 of record NZ_BJMN01000036.1, on the reverse strand, counting down.
CGCCGCGGGACGGCGCGGCATGGGCGGCCTGGGCCGCGCGGGCCGCGCCGGGTGAAGCGGCCGGGGAGGTCGAGGTCATCGGTCGTTCCTTGAGGTGGTCCGCTCGGGGAAGACCCAGAGCCGGAAGAGGAGGAAGCGCAGGACGGTCGCGGCGAGGTTGGCGACGATCAGGACAGCGAGCTCCGTGGAGTGCGCCGGATCGCCGGTCGCCGCGCCCAGGGCGGCGAGCGAACCGCTCGTCAGGGCCAGGCCGATGGCGAAGACCACGAGCCCCTGCGCCTGGTGGCGGACGGCCCAGTCCCGGCCCCGTACGCCGAAGGTGAGGCGCCGGTTGGCCGCGGTGTTGGCGACGGCCGAGACGAGCAGGGCGCCGGCGTTGGCGAACTGCGGGCCGACGCCGAGCCGGAAGGCCGAGTACAGGGCGAGGTAGAAGAGCGTGGACAGCGCGCCGACCACGCAGAAGCCGACGAGCTGCCGTGCGAGCCCGCCGGGCACCCCGCTCAGCTCGCGGTCCCGGGGGTCGTCGCCGAAGGGGCGGGCGAGGCGGTCGAGCGGCAGCGAACCGGTCGCGAGTGCCCGCCCGACGCGCAGGACGCCCTTCAGGTCGTCGGTCGCCGTCCGCACGATGTGCACGGTCGAGTCGGGGTCGTCGACCCAGTCGACCGGCACCTCGTGGATGCGGAGTCCGGCCCGCTCGGCGAGGACCAGCAGCTCGGTGTCGAAGAACCAGCCGGTGTCCTCGACCATGGGGAGGAGCCGCTCGGCGACGTCCCGCCGTATCGCCTTGAAGCCGCACTGGGCGTCGGAGAAGCGGGCGGCGAGCGAGCCGCGCAGGATCAGGTTGTACGCCCGCGAGATGAACTCCCGCTTCGGCCCGCGCACCACCCGCGAGGAGCGGGCGAGACGGGAGCCGATCGCCAGGTCCGAGTGGCCCGAGATGAGCGGCGCGACGAGCGGGAGCAGCGCGTTCAGGTCGGTCGACAGGTCGACGTCCATATAGGCGAGGACGGGTGCCTCCGAGCCCGACCAGACCGTCCGCAGCGCCCGGCCGCGGCCCTTCTGCTCCAGCCGTACGGAGCGCACCTCGGGCACCTCGGCGGCGAGGGCCGCGGCGACGGCGGGCGTCGTGTCGGTGGAGGCGTTGTCGGCGACCGTGATGCGGAAGCCGTAGGGGAAGGTCCGGACGAGGTGTTCGTGGAGCCGGCGGACGCACGGCTCCAGGTCCTTCTCCTCGTTGTAGACGGGAATCACCACGTCCAGGACGGGCCTTCCGGCGACGCTCACCGGCAGGTGCTCCCGGGCGGGAAGGGCGCCGGGAGTCCGGGACGCGGGGCCCGCGATCGTTGGGGTTCGCATACAGACGACACTCGCCGGGGCCGCTGTCACGGCTGTGTGATGAGCCTGTGCCCTGCCTGTGAGTGGGCCTCGTGCGGCAGCCGGACGGTGAAGACGGTCCGGCCGGAGGTGCTCTCGACGGTCACGTCGCCCCCGTGCGCGAGCACGACCGCCCGGACGATGGCGAGCCCGAGGCCGGTGGATCCCGCGTTCCGGGAGCGGGAGGCGTCGCCGCGCGCGAACCGCTCGAAGACGGCGGGCAGGAGTGCGGGCGGGATGCCGGGCCCGTCGTCCTCGATGTCGACGACCACCGCGTCGGCCTCCGTCCGGACGCGGGCGGTGACCTTGGTCCCGGGCGGGGTGTGGGTACGGGCGTTGGCGAGGAGGTTGACGAGCACCTGCTGGAGCCGGGCGCCGTCGGCCCGTACGGTCACGGCCTCGTGGTCCGTGGGAAGTTCGAGTCGCCAGTGGTGCTCGGGCCCCGCGGCCCGGGCATCGCTCACCGCGTCCACGACGAGGGGGACGACGTCGGTGCTCTCGTACGAGAGCGGGCGTCCGGCGTCGAGCCGTGCGAGCAGCAGGAGGTCCTCCACCAGGCCCGTCATCCGGGTCGCCTCGGACTCGATCCGGCCCAGCGCGTGCCGGGTGTCGGGCCCGCACTCCTCCCGCCCGCGCCGGGTCAGCTCCGCGTACCCCCGGATCGAGGCGAGCGGGGTGCGCAGCTCGTGGCTGGCGTCGGCGACGAACTGCCGGACGCGGGTCTCGCTCTGCTGGCGGGCGTCGAGGGCCGAGTGGACGTGGTCGAGCATCCGGTTGATGGCCGCGCCGACCTGGCCGACCTCGGTCCGCGGATCGGCCTCCGTCTCCGGGACCCGCTGATGGAGCGCCACCTCGCCGCTGTGCAGCGGGAGCTGGACGACCTGGCCGGCGGTGGCGGCGACCCGCCGCAGCGGCCGCAGCGCCACCCGGACCAGCACGGTCCCGGCGATCGAGGCCGCGACGAGCCCGGCGCCGGTGACGCTCAGCTCGACGAGGACGAGGGTGGAGAGGGCGTCCTCGACCTCGGTGAGCGGGAGGCCGATGAGGAATTTGCCGCGGCTGCCCTCCGCGTATTCGACCCGGTAGGAGCCGAGGCCGGGCAGGTCCACGGTGTGCGGCTGCCTGTCGCGGGGGACGGCGGCGAGGACGGCCCGCTGGGCCGCGTCGAGGTCCTGGGACTCCGGCCCGTCGAGCCCGCCGTCCTCGGTCTTCTCCTCCGCCGAGTACTTGGCCGAGACGATCTCCCCGCCCACCAGTTCCGCGCCGAGCGTGCCGACCGGGGTGCCACCGCGCAGGACGAACGCGAGCTCGTCCTTCTCCGGTCCGGGGTCGGGCGGCGCGGGGAACATGCCGGCCGGCGGCCCGGCGGCCCGGATCGACACCGCCCGCACCTGCTCGTCGGCCTGGTCGTACAGGTACGAGCGGAAGGCGATGGTCGTCACCGTCCCGATCACGGCCGCGACGACCGCGATCAGCGCGACCGCCGAGACGACCAGCCTGGTGCGCAGCGACCACGGCCGCCGACCTCGTACGCCCACGGGGGCTACTCCCCCGGCTTGATGAGGTACCCGGCCCCGCGCCGGGTGTGGATCATCGGGGAGCGGCCCGCGTCGAGCTTCCGGCGCAGGTAGGAGATGTAGAGCTCGACGACGTTGGCCTGGCCGCCGAAGTCGTACGACCAGACGCGGTCGAGGATCTGCGCCTTGCTGAGCACCCGTCGGGGGTTGCGCATGAGGTACCGCAGCAGCTCGAACTCGGTCGCGGTGAGGTGGATCGAGTCCCCGCCCCGGGTGACCTCGTGGCTGTCCTCGTCGAGGGTCAGGTCCCCGACGACGAGCAGCGACTCGCTGCGCGCCTGCGCCGCGCCGGACCGGCGGATGAGGCCGCGCAGCCGGGCGACGACCTCCTCCAGGCTGAAGGGCTTGGTGACGTAGTCGTCGCCGCCGGCGGTGAGTCCGGCGATCCGGTCCTCGACGGCGTCCTTCGCGGTCAGGAAGAGCACCGGAACGTCCGGCAGCTCGCGCCGGATCGAGCCCAGCAGGCTGAGCCCGTCGGCGTCGGGGAGCATCACGTCGAGGATCACGGCGTCGGGCCGGAACTCGCGTACGGAGCGCAGGGCGGCGGCGCCGTCACCGGCGCTCCGCACCTGCCAGCCCTCGTAGCGGAGGGCCATGGAGAGGAGTTCGGCGAGCGAGGCCTCGTCGTCGACGACGAGGACGCGGACGGCGGTGCCGTCGGCACGGAGCATGTCGGCGCGGGTGCCGGGGCGGCGTGTGGTGACGGTCATGCGCCCACGCTCGCCGCTGCCGCTGAGAGCCCTCTTTCCCTTCCCTGTGAATTCCCTGAGAAAGCCCCTCAGAGGGAGAGGGCCGGTTTCACGTGAAACAGCGCGGCCCCGTTCTCGTACAGGACCCGCCGCAGCCAGTCGTCCCCGAGCCCGAGGCGTTCGAGGGCGTGGAGCTGGTGGGCGTACGGGTAGGGGATGTTCGGGAAGTCGGAGCCGAGGAGGATCCGGTCTCCGAGGTCGGCGAGCCGCCCGAACTCCGCCGTCGGGAACGGCGCGAGCCGCTCGCTGAAGTCGGTGAAGGCCATGGTGGTGTCGAGGCGCACGCCCTCGTACCGCTCGGCCAGGGTGAGGAAGTCGCCGTACTCGGGCATGCCCATGTGCGCGACGATCACCCGCAGCCGGGGGTGCCGGGCGAGCAGCCGCCCCATGGGCCCGGGACCGGTGAACTTCCCCGGGGTGGGCCCGGAGCCGCAGTGGACGACGGCGGGCGTACCGGTGTCGGCGAGGGTTCCCCACACGGGGTCGAGCAGCGGGTCCGTCGGGTCGAAACCGCCGACCTGGAGGTGGACCTTGAAGACCCGCGCGCCGGCGTCGAGCGCCTCGCGGACGTACGTGTCGGCGCCCGGCTCGGGAAAGAAGGTCGCGGTGTGGAGGCAGTCGGGGGTGCGGGCGGCGAAGTCGGCGGCCCAGGCGTTCAGCCAGGTGGCCATGCCGGGCTTGTGCGGGTAGAGCATCGCGGTGAAGGCGACGGCCCCGAACCCGCGGAGGATCGCGAGCCTGCGGTCCTCCTCCTCGCGGTAGGTGATGGGCCACTCCAGGCCCGTCAGGGGCCCGGCGGAGTCGAAGTAGGCCCAGACCTTGTCGAGGACGTTCTGCGGCATGAAGTGCGTGTGCACGTCGACGAGCCCGGGAATCCCGAGCCGCTCGATCAGCGCCGGGATGTCACTCTCGCTCAAAGCTGTAGCTCCGCTCGACCTTGCCGATGTGGACGCTGTAGCTGTCGTACCAGTGCTCCCGCCCGTACGTCTTGGCGGCCTGGTGTTCGGTGTCGAGGCGCCAGGCGTCGAGGGATTCCAGGTCCCGGAAGTAGGCGACGGTGATGCCGATGCCGCCGGGGGTGCGGGCGGCCTCGTAGCCGAGGAACCCGGGGATCTCCTTGACGATCTCCTGCATGCGGGAGGCGGTCTCGGCGTAGCCCTCGGGCGCGTCGGGACGGATGGAAGTGAACAGGGCGGTGTAGTACGGCGGTTCCAGGCCCGCCACCAGCTTCTGGGTCATGTGATCACCCTCGCTGGGGCCGGATGGGGATGTCCACGGCCACAGACCAAAGGGATCCAAGACTTTACGAAACGTCAGAAGAGCTCTCCCTGGGCGCTCTCGGGCTCCGCGACGGCCACGGGAGCCACCGGCACCGAGAAACGTGCGCCCTCCCCCGCCCCCTGGAGCGCCCAGCCCCCCATGAGCCGGGTGTCGAGGGCGACGCAGCGCCCGTCGGGGGCGAGCAGGTGCAGATCGGGCCCGGCGGCGGCGAGCAGCCGCCCGGTGACGACGCCGCCGTCGACGAGCTCGGTGACCGTGCCGCCGAGCGGCGGCAGCCCGTCGAGGTGGAAGGCCCCGGCATGGTCGCGGGGGACGAAGTCCAGCGGCTCCAGGGTCTCCGTCCACCCCCCGACCGCTCGCGCGCGCCGGTGCAGCTCCCCGACCTCCCGGGCGCGGTCCTCGGCGTCCGGCAGGACGTGCCGCACGGCCCGCTTCCGCTCGTACGCGATCCGGTCGGGCACGCCGAGCGCCTGCCGCAGCACCTCCTCGGTCCGGCGCGCGGCCATGAGGGGCCCCCGCCCGAGCCAGCTGAAGGCGACGGCCCCCTGCTCCAGGAGCCGGGCCTCGCCACGGGCCTCGGCGGTGATCCCGACCTTGGTCATACCGGGCCCGAACCAGGCCAGGTAGACGCGGTACGGCTGCGGGTCGTCGAGGAGGGTGTCCGCCGCGACCGAGTGTGCCCGGTCGAGCCGCGCGCACTCGGCGCACCGCCCACCGGTGGCCCGCCCGGACACGACGGCCTCCAGGGGGCAGGGATTGCCCCGGGCGCCGGGGCAGCGCCGCACGCCGACGGCCCGGAAGCCGAGCTCCTGCCCGTACGCGAGGGTGCTCACGCGCCCCCCGCGCCACCGCAGCCCGGGCACACCGCCGGCCCAGCCGAGCCCCCGACACCACCACTCCACCGGCCCACGCCTCCCTACCCCGCTGTGGTGTCCAGTCTCCGCCACCGGGCACCCGGGCCCCACACTCTCAGGCACGCGGGCCCGGGGCACGCCTGCTCAGGGCAGGACGTAGATCCGGGCGCCGTCGGGGTCCGGGGAGCCCACCTCGCGCATGCAGCCGCGCTCCAGGAGGATCCGGACGCAGTCGCCGACGCGCTCGCCGGACAGTCCGGTGCGGAGGGTGACGTCCTGGGGCCGGTAGCGGACCCCGCCCCGCACGAGCGCGGGCGCGAGGCAGCAGGCGACGGTGCGGGTGTCGCCGGTGATGGCCCAGGACTCCACGAGCTGCTGCGGGGTGAGCGCGGCGACGACGGCGCCGGTGCGCTGCCGGGGCACTGCGAGACGCGCGAGGGAGTCGGCGGCCCTCGCGAGGTTCTCGCGTGTCTCACGGAGCAGCTCCGCGCGGTCGGCGTGCTCCTCGTAGGCGGCGTACAGGGCGGCCTGCTCGTCGAACTCGCCCTCCAGCCGTACGAGCGCGTCGAGGAGGTCCGGCGGCAGGAGGAACCCGGCGTGGACCGGCGAGGGTTCGAGCCCGTAGCCGCCGTCCCGCTGGACCGCCGCCACGACCTCCGCGACCCACGCCCGGAACTGCCCGGCCTCCGGCCTCCGGCACGCGGCCACGAGCTGGACGAGACCCGGAAGGCTCACCATGCGCACCGAGGCCCTGACGCCGCTGAGGGCGAGTATCGCGGCGCTCCCGGCGAGCTCCCCCGCCCCCGCGAGGCACCCCTTGGGCAGCACCACCGTCCGCAGCGCCTCCCGCGTCCCGGGGTACCCGAGCCGCTTCGCCACGTCCACGACCGGGAACCAGTGCGTCCCGTCCGGCGCGGTCAGCCGCCTCAGACGCGCCCCGGTGGCGACGTACACCATGTCATCGATGTCGATCGCATCCATCGATCATCACCTCCACCTCGCAAGCTAGGCCGAGGGCATATTCAACTGACATGCAAATCAGACAGGTTCACCCAAAAAGGGGAAAGCCCCCGGGATTCCCGGGGGCTTTCCACGCCGTTACTTGGCGACGAACTGCGTGAGGATCGCCTGCACTTCGTAGATGTCGACACCCTTGGTGAAGGTCTTCTGGACGGGCACGGCGTTGCCCGAGATCCAGATCTTCAGCTCGGCGTCGAGGTCGAAGGTGCCGGCGGTCTCGACGGCGAAGTGCGTGATGCTCCGGTACGGGATCGAGTGGTACTCGACCTTCTTGCCGGTGATGCCCTGCTTGTCGACGAGCACGAGACGACGGTCGGTGAAGAAGATCGTGTCGCGGATCAGGAGGTACGCGGCGTGCACCTGCTCCCCCTGGCCGAGCAGCCGCGCGAAGTCCTGCTGCGCCTGCGCCGGGTCGATCGCGTGTGCGTTCCCGAAGAGTGCCATGTCCCAAACCCCCACTGATGAAGAGAAGGAACGATCATCAGACCTCGGGACACGTCGACGCAAGGGACGCCGAGGAAACGCTGGGGGACGGGCCGGTTGCCGGAGCCCATGCGCCACACCTACGGAGGGGAAAGACATGACGACGCCGATCACGGAGGACCGACAGGCCGGAAGCTCCGACTCCGACCGGAAGCGGAGACGCGGCGGGTTGCGCCCCCTGCTGTTCGCGGCGACCGCGCTGACGGCCGTCGCCGCGGGAGTGGCCGGCACCTTGCTCTACCAGCGGTTCACCGCTCCGGACACGTCCGCGGTCGACGCCCAGGCCGCCGAGATCGCCGAGGCCCTGCGGGGAGAACTGACCACGAGTCGCTCCTCGGGGGGCGCGACCTACGGCGGACAGTTCACCGAGGGCACGCTCGTCGCCCAGGTCCAGGCACACGGCGGAGTGCTGCTGAGCGCCGACACGGATCGGAACCGGGCGCCCGACAAGACCCATACAGCGGAGGTGATGTTGGGGTTGGTGCCACCGAGCGAGGGTGCCGTCGCCGCGGCCGCCTATCCGGTCCGCTGCTACCGCTACACGTTCGGCGTCGGCGCGTACAGCGTGAAGCAGTCCGACATGACGTGCCCGGCGGGACGGACCGACCGCCGGCCCGGCAGCCTCGCGGCGCAGATGGGCGTGCTGCTCACCCGGCAGCCCACCGGCGCGCACCCCTACCGCCCGAAGGCGACCGAGGGATACGCCCACACCCCGCAGGGCGCCGCGGACTTCCTGGAGGAGGAGCGCGTGGTCACCGCCGGGGACGAGGTGAGCGCGGCCTCCGGCCGGACCGACGACCACGGCGCGTACGTCCTCGCCCTGCGCATCAACGACGTCTGCCACTACCTGCGCATGGCCTCGTCGCCCACGGCCTCCGACCTGATACCCCTGTGGGCCGCCCCGGCCGACGAACAGGAAGCGTGCGACGTCCAACAGGCCGTGGCCGCCGCCGAACTCCACGGCACCGACCCAACGAAGCAGGGGTGAGACCAACGCAAGAGGCCCCGGACTCTCGTCCGGGGCCTCTTGTCTGTGTGCACTCGGCAGGATTCGAACCTGCAACCTTCTGATCCGTAGTCAGATGCTCTATCCGTTAAGCTACGAGTGCTTGTTTTGTTTTCTGTCTTCGCTCCCCGGCCTTTCGGCCCGCTCGCGGCGACAGGAAGAACATTACATGACTGCCGCCGTCATGTGAAATCCATTCACCCCACCCCTTGTGACCTGCGAAAACGCCGCTCGGGGGAGGAGTGGGGAGTCGGCGGCCGGAGGTCGCGGACAGGGGCGCGCGGGCCGGAAACGGGCCGAAAGAGACCGGGGTCACATGCGCCCCGTGAGTGGCCCGGGGGCGACTCTCGGAGCGGTCCCGGGGACGGCCTTCGGAACGGTCCGGGAATGGCCGAAGCCCCGGCCGTGGGGCCGGGGCTTCGGTAGGGGCGGAGGCGGAGGGATTTGAACCCTCGATGGGCTTTAAGACCCAAACCGCATTAGCAGTGCGGCGCCATAGACCGGACTAGGCGACGCCTCCATGCACCCCGCGCATACGCGAGTGGTGCGTGCAGATGATGACACAGGCGAACCGGCTGTCACCAATCGATTCTCACCGTACTAGGCCTCCGGGGTCCAGGGCAAAGCCCTGCGCGCCCCGGCCGCGCCGCGCAGGCCCGTGATCGGGGCCCGTGGCGTCCACCCGGCGCACCCCGCTTGCGCAACGCCCCGGCGTCCGGAGCGTTAGAGGGGCGGGACACCGTGGGCCCGAAATCCGTACACAGCCGCTCCAGGAGATCCGTATGCTGCGCCGTCTCGTCCTCGCGACCCTCGCCACCACCGCCGCCGGGACCGCCGGATTCGGCCCCCTGCCGCCGCTGCCCCTGCTCTCCCCTCCCGACACCCTGACCGTGACGATCGCCGAGAGCGGCCATCCCGGCGCCGACGGCACCTTCGAGCTGACCTGCGACGACCGGGCCGGCGGGACACACCCGGCCGCCGAGGACGCCTGCGCCCGTCTGGAGGACCACGCGAAGGCGGGCACGGACCCCTTCAAGGCCGTTCCGCAGGACGCGATGTGCACCCAGGTGTACGGCGGCGCCGCCGTCGCGCACGTCACCGGAACCTGGCAGGGCCGCAAGATCGACGCCCGGTTCTCCCGCGTCAACGGCTGCGAGATCGACCGCTGGACCGACCTCCAGCCGGTGCTCCCCATCCTGGGGCGATGACTCTGGCAATGAACGGCGGGCGGCGGCTCCCTTAGACTCCCTCAGTGACAGGCTGCGGCCCGAGAGGCAAGATGGGGCCCGCCTGCCGACAGGCAAGCACGTGCAGTGGGTCAGGGAGGAACCGTCGTCGTGAGCAGCAGGCCATCCCGAGGCGCTGCTCGCCTCGCAGCCATACTCGACGCCCTCCCCGACGGCCTCGTGCTCGTCAATTGCAACGGCACGGTCGTCAACGCCAACACGATCGCCCTCGGCATGTTCGAGACTCCCGGCACCGCACTCGTCGGCCGTGGGCTGCTCGACCTGCTGCCCGGCTTCGACTCGCGCCTCATCCCCGGCTCCATGCGCCGCCCCGAAGGCACCGACGAGCGCGGCCGCACCAAGCCGACCCGGATGATCGCCCGCCGCACGGACGGCGGCGAGTTCCCCGTCGAGGTGACCAGCGCCAGCCTGGAGGACGGCCGCGAGGCCTACGACTCGTACAGCGGCTACACCGGCGACGAGCTCCTCATGCTCGTCGTACGTGACCTCACCGGCACCCTCGACACCGAGGCCGAACTCGCCCGCTCGCAGCGCCAGACCGAGATGATCCTGCGCGCCGCGTCCGAGGGCGTCGTCGGCACGGACACCGACGGCCGGGTCGTCCTCGTCAACCCCGCCGCCGCACAGATCCTCGGCTACCGCGCCGGCGAGCTCGGCGGCCAGGAGCTGCACCCGCTGATCCTCGCCACCCGCGCCGACGGCGAGCCCTTCCCGTACGAGGAGTCCCCGCTCGCCGACACCCTCAAGTCCGGGCGCAAGCACCGCGTCCGCGGGCAGGTGCTGTGGGCGAAGAAGGGCGACCGGGTGCCGGTCGACCTCACGACCGCTCCCGTGCGGGACGGCGACCAGCTCGTCGGCGCCGTGATGACCTTCTCCGACCGCAGGCCGTACGAGCAGCTCGCCGAGGAGCACGCCACCGAGCTCGCCGACCGCGCCGAGCGGCACGCGGTCGAGCGGGAGGCCCAGCAGGAGCGGTACGCCTCGCTGGCCGCCCGGCACGAGCAGCTGACCGCCGTCCTCGCCGAGTCGCTGCGCGGCCCGCTGGAGGAGCTGCGCGGCCGGCTGGGCGCGCTCGCCGCCGACGACGCCGGACAGCTGTGGCCCGAGGCCAACCAGGTCCTGCACCACCTGACCGCCGGATACGCCCGGATGACGGCGCTCGTGGACAACGTCCTGGCCTACCAGCGCCTCGACGCGGGCACGGAGGAGCTCGACCGGCGCGTCGCGCTGCTCGACGGGGTCGTGACGGCCGGCATCGACGCGGCCGTCGAGCTGATCGGGCCCGGCCGCGCGCAGTTCGCCGTGCACGCGCCGCCGATCGAGGCCGAGGTCGACCCCGACCGGCTCGCGACCGCGCTCGCGCACCTCGTCGCGGACGTCGCAGGCGTCGACGCGACCGGCAAGAACCGGGCCGCCGCGCAGGGCGCCGGGCCGGTCGACTCCACGATCGTCGTCGCGGCCGCCCAGCGCGGAGACGTCGTACGCATCGAGGTCCGCGGCCCGTACGCGGGCGGCGACCCGGTCCACGGGCCGGTCGTGCGCGGGATCGTGGCGGCGCACGGCGGTGTCGTGCAGACCCACGAGGTACCGGGGACGAGCGGCGGCGCGTACGTCCTCGAGGTCCCGCTCGGGGCCGGACGGGGCACGGTCCCCGCACCTGCGCCCGCGCCCGCACCCGCCGGCTCTCCCGGTGCGGACCCGCAGGACGCCGGCGTACGGGAGCTCCCCGCCCTGCCCGCGCAGGCCACGGGTGCGGAGGGTGAGACCTCGGGCGGCGGACGTCGCCGGGCGCGGCGCGCCTCCACGGACGCCTTCCTGGAGAGCCCTGTCGCCCCTGAGGCCGCCGAGTCGGGCGGTCGCCGCCGTGCCCGTACGGGAGAGGCCTCCGGCCCCGCCGAACTGATCCCCGCCCAGCAGAACGCCGGGGCCGACGGCTCCGCCATGGCCGCGCTCCCGGCTTCCGCGTCCGCCGCCCTGCCCTCGGCCGGGCCCTTCGCCCTTCCCTCCGCCGCGCCCGCCGCCGAGCCCACCGGGCGACGCCGGGGCCGGCCCGCCGAGGGCTCCGTGGTGACCGCCGCCGAAGGCGCGCAGGGGCGGGCCGCGCTGGGCGCCGCCGTGCCCCCGCAGGGTGTCGCCGCCGCCGAGCACCTGCACGTGCCCGCCGGCGCGCCCGCACACGGCCCTGCCCTGGCACTGCCCGCCGTCGCCTCCGGCGGTGACGCACCGGCCGCTCCGCCGAGCGGGCGGCGTCGGCGTGCCCTTGCCGCGGCGCAGGAGCGGGCCGCGGCGGCCGAGTCCGGTCCTCGCACGCCGTTCGCGCTCCCTCCGGCCGACGCGGACCGCCCGGAGTCGGCCGACCCGGCTGCACCTGAGGCTGTGACTGCGGTTCCTGTGCCTGCTGCGGTTCCTGTGCCTGCCTCTGTGCCGGTTCCGGGCGCCGTCGCGCTGCCCGTCTCCGACGAGGGGCAGCACGAGGCCGTTCGCGGCATCCCGGGCTCCGACCACACGCCCCCGCAGCCCCATCCGCACCTTGCGCAGCAGCCTCAGCCGCTGCCCGAGCCGAGCGGTCGCCGCCGTGCCATGGCACCGCCGGCGCCCGTGCCGCCGTCGTCGACGCCGCTGCCGGGTGCTGTCCCGGCAGCCGTGCCCGCGCCTGCCCCTGCCCCTGCCCCTGCGCCGCAGAGCGGCACCGGTTCCGGGACGGGCACCGGCTCCGTACCGCTGCCGCCCGAACTGCCCATGCCGATGGCGACGTCGAAGGAGTCGGGGGAGCCGAAGGACTCGACCCAGGGGCGGGCGTTCAGCGTGCGCACTCTTGGGCAGGGCGTTCCCTTCGTCCCGCCGACAGCCGCGCCCGCCACTCCGGTCGCTCCCGTCGCGACCCCGGTGGCTGCTCCTGTGGCCACCGCCGCCCCCGCGCTCCCGGCGCCCTCCAACGGCTCCGGACGGCGGCGCAAGCTCGCCACCCCGCCGGAGACGGACCCGCCGGTCCCGGCGGCGATCGCCCTGCCGGCCGCCGCCGAGAACACGGCCAAGCCGCACCCGCAGTCCGCCCCCGAGGCCGCGCTCGGGCTCGCCCCGGCCGCCCCCGAAGGCCGCGCCTACGCCATAGGGGCGCCCGCCGAGGGCTCCGCCGAAGGTCCCGAGCCGCTGGACGGCCCCGGCGGCGCGATCGAGGTCGCCAACCGTCCCGCGCCGCGGCCCGTCGACGACGAACTGCCCCCCGAGCCGCTCGACAACCCGCGCCGGCTGCTCGTCTGGCCCGCGCCCGACGTCTCCACCCAGCAGGCGCTCAGCGACCGCGGCTACCGCCCGGTGATCGTGCACTCCCGCGAGGAGGTCGACGCCCAGATCGCCGCCTTCCCCGCCGCGCTCTTCGTCGACCCGCTGACCGGGCCCATCACCCGTACGGCGCTCCAGTCGCTGCGTCAGGCCGCCGTCGCCGCCGAGGTGCCGGTGCTGCTCGCGGCCGGGCTCGGGCAGGCGACCCGGGAGGCCGCGTACGGCGCCGACCCCGCCGTACTCCTCAAGGCGCTCGCGCCCCGCGACAGCGAGCAGCACCCGTCCCGGGTCCTGCTCATCGAGGAGCACGACGACATCGCGGAGGCGCTCGGCGCCACCCTGGAGCGGCGCGGGATGCAGGTGGCGCGGGCGGCCACGGACACCGAAGCGGTCGCGCTGGCCACGGAGACCCGGCCGAACCTCGTCGTGATGGACCTGATGCAGGTGCGCCGCCGACGGGCCGGGATCATCGACTGGCTGCGCGCGAACGGGCAGTTGAACCGTACGCCGCTCGTCGTCTACACCTCGGCCGACCTCGACGAGGAGGAGCTGCCGAAGCTGTCCTCCGGCGAGACGGTCCTCTTCCTCGCCGAGCGGTCGAACAGCACCGAGGTCCAGGCCCGGATCGTCGACCTGCTCGCGAAGATCGGCACCAACTAGCCGTAGCGGTCAAGGAAGCGGGGGAGGGCGGCTGCCCTCCCCCGCTTCTTCGTCCGTGCCGGCCCCGGCTACAGCTGCGTCACGTCCAGCTCGCCCTCCGCGTACTGCCGGCGGATGACCTTCTTGTCGAACTTGCCGACGCTCGTCTTCGGCACCGCCGGCACGATCGCCCAGCGCTCCGGCAGCTGCCACTTGGCTATGCCGCCCTCGGCGGCGAGGAAGGACCGCAGCGTCTCGTAGTCCGCCGTGGCGCCGTCCTTGAGGACGACCGTCGCGAGCGGGCGCTCGCCCCACTTCTCGTCCGGCACGGCGACGACGGCGGCCTCGGCGACCTCCGGGTGCGCCATGAGGGCGTTCTCCAGGTCGACGCTCGATATCCACTCGCCGCCGGACTTGATGACGTCCTTCGCGCGGTCGGTGAGGGTGAGGAAGCCGTCGGGGCTGATCACGCCGACGTCACCCGTCTTGAGCCAGCCGTCCTCGCTGAACTTGTCGGCCGGGCGGATCTCCTCGCCGTCGACGCCGCCGAAGTACGAGCCCGCGATCCACGTGCCGCGGACCTCCAGCTCGCCCGCCGACTCGCCGTCCCAGGGCAGGTGGTCGCCGCCGGGGCCGACGAGCCGCGCCTCGACACCGGCGGGGAAACGTCCCTGCGTGACGCGGTACGGCCACTCCTCCTCGGCGCTCAGACCGGCCGGCGGGTGGGCCATCGTGCCCAGCGGGGAGGTCTCGGTCATGCCCCACGCGTGGCAGAGGCGGACGCCGAGCCGGTCGTACGCCTCCATGAGGGAGGGCGGGCAGGCAGCGCCGCCGATGGTCACCTGGGTCATCGAGGAGAGGTCGCGGGGATTCGCGGTGACCTCGGCGAGCAGGCCCTGCCAGATGGTCGGGACGGCCGCCGCGTGGCTCGGCCGCTCGCGCTCGATCATCTCGGCGAGCGGGGCGGGCTGGAGGAAACGGTCCGGCATCAGCATGTTGATGCCGGTCATGAAGGTGGCGTGCGGGAGGCCCCAGGCGTTGACGTGGAACTGCGGCACGACGACGAGGGTCGTGTCCCGGTCGGTCAGGGCCATCGACTCGGCCATGTTCACCTGCATGGAGTGCAGGTAGATCGAACGGTGGGAGTAGACGACGCCCTTGGGGTCGCCGGTGGTGCCGGAGGTGTAACACATGGCCGCGGCGGAACGCTCGTCGAGCTCGGGCCAGTCGTACGTGGTCGGGCGGCCGGCGATGAGCTCCTCGTAGTCGTGCACGCGCGGCGCGACGCCCTCCAGACCGGAGCGGTCCCCGGGGCCCGCGACGACCACGTGCTCGACCGTCGGAAGGTGCGGGAGCAGGGGGACGAGGAGCGGCAGCAGGGAGCCGTTGACGAGCACGACCCGGTCGGCGGCGTGGTTGACGATCCACACGAGCTGCTCGGGGGGAAGACGCAGGTTGAGGGTGTGGAGGACCGCGCCCATGGAGGGGATCGCGAAGTACGCCTCGACGTGCTCGGAGTTGTTCCACATCAGGGTCGCGACGCGCTGGTCGCCGGTCACCCCGAGTTCGTCGCGCAGGGCGTTGGCCAGCTGGTGCGCGCGGGCCCCGGCCTCCGCGAACGAGCGGCGGTGCGGTTCGGGCTCACCCGTCCAGGTGGTGATGGTGGACTTCCCGTGGATCGTCATCCCGTGCTTGAGGATGCGGCTCACGGTCAGCTGTACGTCCTGCATGGTGCTGTACACGGGGCGTCCTCCCGGTGGGCGCTACGTGGCAGAAAGGGTGGGGAGATTCTGCGCACGTACCGCGCGGTATGTCACTACCCGGGAGTACGTAAATTGCCAGTGATCGCTGGCGGAAGTCGCTCTTCCCTCTGATTCCCGGCGGACTCCTACCGTGCGGGGGTCAGTTCCGGGTCCTCGCGGAGCTTGCCGAGCGCCCGGGACACCGCGCTCTTGACCGTGCCGACGGAGACCCCGAGGACCTCGGCGGTCTGGGCCTCGCTGAGGTCCTCGTAGTACCGCAGGACCACCATCTGGCGCTGGCGCTCCGGCAGCTTCATCACGGCTCGCCACATCGCGTCGTGCAGCACCTGACGGTCGGCCGGGTCGGGCTCCGGGAGGCCGACCGGCTCCGGCAGCTCCTCGCAGGCGAACTCGTCGACCTTGCGCTTGCGCCACTGCGACGTACGGGTGTTCAGCAGCGCGCGGCGGACGTAGCCGTCCAGGGCGCGGTGGTCCTCGATGCGCTCCCAGGCCATGAAGGTCTTGGTGAGCGCGGTCTGGAGGAGGTCCTCGGCGTCACAGGGGTTGGCGGTCAGGGAGCGCGCCGTCCGCAGCAGCACAGGACCACGCGCCCGGACGTACGAGGAGAACGACGGGTACGGCGCGTGGCCGAGGGCGGCCTTCGAGGCGCCGGTGCAGACAGGGCCAGAGGGTGGCGGGGTCATGACTCCACGCTAGAAGCGGAGCGCGCCCGGCGTATCGGCCCCAGGTCCCGAACCGGGGTCCGCCTCAGGTTGGAGGAGAGACGGCTGCCGGACCTCCTCTGGGTGGAGTCGCCCCGCACCGGAGTCAGGGTCGGGGCCGGGTCGAAACCGGGTCGAAGCGGCTGTTCCGGCCGTCGTGACGCGGGCGACCGGGGCGTCCACCGCGTTCCGGTCGATCAGCATCCGGCGTCCTCCGTACGACTCGGCGACGTTGCCCACGTACTGGTGGATCCGGGCGTGCGGCATCCAGGCCTCCGGGTGCAGCGACGTCTCCGTGTACAGCGCGGGCTCGCCCCGCCAGCGCGCGAACCACAGCACGGAGGGCAGGTCCTGCGTACCCGCCTTCCGCTCCCTCTCGATCTGCCGGATCCCGGTGTCGGCGCTGCTGTAGTAGCCGGGCAGATAGCCGAGGCGCCGCACCTCCCTGTTCCACGCGCGGACGAAGGAGAGGGTGGTGGCGGCGCAGCTCGTGTCCTCCAGTCGGAACGCCTCGATGTCCAGGTACAGCGGGCTGCTCGCGCCGATCCCCAGAGCCCGCGCCGCCCGCACCGCGTCGCCCGCCTCCTGCACGCCCTGGCTCGAGGGGCGGCTGCCGATGGCGTACGGCCGCTTCGCGGCGGAGTGGACGCACGGCGCCTGGGAGCCGACGAAGAGCGGCAGCAGCTTCCAGCCCATGGCGTGGGCGGAGGCGACCCAGGCGGGGGTCAGCTCCTTCTGGACGGGGCACCCTCGGCCCCGGCCCCCGAAGTAGACCCCGACGGCCCGGTACGGGGAGCTGAGCCAGGCCCTCATCACCGCGAGCGACGGCGCCTCACAGGTGTCGAAGGCCTTGCCCGCGAAGCGCGGCGCGGACACGGGAGCGGACTCGGAGTCGGGAGCGGACTCGGAGTCGGGAGCGGACTCGGACTCGGGCTCGGGCGGAGACGCGGGCGGCGCGCCCGCGTCGGTGTCGGAATCGGGCGCGGCCGGGGCGGGGGCCATTGGGGCGGGTGCCACCGGGGCGGGGGCCACTGGGGCGGCGGGGGCCACGGCCGAGGCGCCGGCCGGGCCGGCGAGGAGAGCCGCTCCGGCCATCGCCACCACCAGGGCGGTGGCCACGGCCCGCGCCCCGGGAGGCGGCGCGGACCGTGCGTACGGCGGACGGAAGGACGAGGGCGAGGGCGGTGCGTTTGTGCTCATGGCGCGAGTGAAGAGCCGCCCGCCCCGCCCGGCCACCGCTGAGGCCGTCGTGTCAGCCGTCCGTGCCCAGGATCAACCCGGACGTGGGAACCCCGGTGCCCGCCGTGACCAGGGTCCGGGCCGCGCCGGGTATCTGGTTCACGGACGTGCCGCGCAGTTGCCGCACCGCCTCCGCGATGCCGTTCATGCCGTGCAGATAGGCCTCGCCGAGCTGCCCGCCGTGGGTGTTCAGCGGGACGGCGTCGGCCGCGACGAAGTCCGCCGCCTCCCCCGGACCGCAGAAGCCGAACTCCTCCAGCTGCATCAGCACGAACGGCGTGAAGTGGTCGTAGAGGATGGCCACGTCGATGTCGGCCGGCGCGAGGCCGGCGGTCCGCCAGAGCTGCCGGGCGACGACGCCCATCTCCGGCAGCCCGGTCAACTCGTCCCGGTAGAAACTGGTCATGGCCTCCTGCTTGCGTCCGGCGCCCTGCGCCGCCGCCAGGATCACGGCGGGCGGGCGGGGCAGGTCGCGGGCGCGCTCGACCGAGGTGACCACGATCGCCTGACCGCCGTCGGTCTCCTGGCAGCAGTCGAGGAGCCGCAGCGGCTCGACGATCCAGCGCGAGGCCGCATGGTCGGCGAGGGTGATCGGCTTCCCGTGGAAGTACGCGGCGGGGTTGCGGGCCGCGTGCCGCCGGTCGGTGACCGCGACATGGCCGAAGGCGTCCGGGGTCAGCCCGTAGGTGTGGAGGTACCGCTGGGCGGCCATCGCGACCCAGGAGGCCGGGGTGAGCAGCCCGAAGGGCAGCTGCCAGCCGAGCGCGGCGCCTTCGGCGGAGGGCTCGCGCTGCTGGACGCCGGAGCCGAAGCGGCGCCCGGACCGCTCGTTGAACGCCCGGTAGCAGACGACGACTTCGGCGACGCCGCCGGCGACGGCGAGCGCGGCCTGCTGGACGGTGGCGCAGGCTGCCCCGCCCCCGTAGTGCACGCGGGAGAAGAAGGACAGCTCGCCGATGCCGGCGGCCTGGGCGACGGTGATCTCGGGGTTGGTGTCCATGGTGAAGGTGACCAGGCCGTCGACGTCGCCGGGGGTCAGTCCGGCGTCGTCGAGGGCGGCCCGTACCGCCTCGGCGGCGAGGGAGAGCTCGCTGCGGCCCGAGTTCTTGGAGAACTCCGTCGCCCCGATGCCGACGACGGCCGCCCGCCCGCCGATGGCGTCCCTGGTGCGGACGCTCATGGCGCCACCTCCACGGTGACGGTGACCGTCCCGGTGACGTGGTGTCCCAGGTCGTTGGCCCCGACGACCCGGACCGTGGCCGTGTCCCCGGCCACCTCGGTGACCGTCCCGGTCAGGGTCATCGTGTCCCCGGGGTAGTTGGGGGCGCCGAGCCGGATGGCGACCCTGCGGAGGACCGCGCCGGGGCCGAAGTGGTCGGTGATGTAGCGGCCGACGAGTCCGTTGGTCGTGAGGATGTTCATGAAGATGTCCGGGGAGCCCTTCTCCCTGGCCAGTTCGGCGTCGTGGTGCACGTCCTGGTAGTCGCGGGAGGCCACGGCCCCGGCGACGATCAGGGTGCGGGTGATCGGGATCGTGAGCGGTGGCAGCTCTTCCCCTGGCTTCATGACGGGTCTCCCTTCGCGAGCAGGTCGCCGAGTTCGGCGAGGAGTTCGGTGCCGCAGCCCAGGTACGCATCGAGCTGCCGGCCCCACAGGAAGTGCCGGTGGACGGGGTGGTCGAGGTCGGCGCCCATGCCGCCGTGGAGGTGCTGCCCGGTGTGCACGACCCGCTTTCCCGCCTCGGAAGCCCACCAGGCGGCGGTCAGCGCGGCCTCGGCGGCGTCCAGGCCCTCGTCGTGGCGCCAGGCCGCCTCGTAGGCCGTGACCCGGATGGCCTCGGTGTCCATGTAGGCGTCCGCGGCACGCAGCTGGACCGCCTGGTGGGTGGCGAGCGGGCGCCCGAACTGCTCGCGTACGGAGGTGTACTCCACAGCCTTGGCGAGGGACCCCGCGCACACCCCCGCCTGAAGCCCGGCGAAGGCGACCCGCGCGGCGACCAGCACGTCCGTGTAGGCGTCGAAGCCGGGTCCGACGGCGTCCGAGCCGGAGCCAGAGCCGGCACCCGAGCCCGAGCCGGTCCCCAGCCGTTCCGCCGCCGTGCCGTCGAGCACCAGCCGCCCCGCGGACCAGGGCGCGGTGAGCTCGACGGGCTCGATCCGGGCCGCGTCCTCGGTGCGGACGAGCCACAGACCGCGCTCCGCGTCCGCCACGAGGACGTGCGTGGCGTCCCTGAGCCACGGCACCCACTCGACGGCCCCGCCGAGCCGCCCCTCGTGCGCCACGACCCCGCCGGTCCCGGGGAAGGCGCCCGTCACCACCGTCGTACCGTCGCGGAGGCCCGGCAGGAGCCGGGCTCGCTGCTCCTCGGTGCCGTGCCGGGCGACGGCGAGGATCCCGTACACACAGGTCGCGGCGAGCGGTACCTGCGCGGTCCTGCGCCCCTGCTCCTCCAGGAGGAGCACGAGGCCGAGCAGCCCGGTCTCCTCGACGGCGCCGGGGAGACCGGCCGCGCAGAGCGCCTTCCACAGCTCGGCGTCGCTACCGGTGCCCGCGGCCGCGAGCCGCTCATGGGTGGCGAGGTCGCCGAAGATCCGCGCGGCCAGGTCCCGGGCGGCCTCCTGCTCCTCGGTGGGGGTGAAGTCCATGTCAGCCCTCCCCTCCCGCACGGAAGACGGGAAGCTCCAGCTCCTCGTCGACCCGCAGGAACTCCAGCCGCACCGGCATCCCGATCCGGACCTTGTCGTACGGCACACCCACCACGTTGCTGATCATCCGCACGCCCTCGGCCAGTTCGATCAGGCCGACCGCGTAGGGAGGGTCGAAGGCCGGGAAGGGCGGGTGGTGCATCACCACGTACGAGTAGACGGTCCCGGCGCCGCTCGCCTCGACCGTGTCCCACTCCGGCGAGCCGCACTCGGCGCACCCCGGCAGCCAGGGCAGGCGCAGGCTCGCGCAGTCGCCGCAGCGCTGGATGAGCAGCCGGTGTGCGGCCACGCCCTCCCAGAAGCCCGCGTTGTCCCGGTTGACGACCGGGCGGGGCCGCCGGGGAGCCGCGGCGGCGGCCTCCGGTGGGCGTCGGTCGGTCTTCGAAGGGCGTCCGGCAGGCGCGTACTTGAGGATGCGGAAGCGGTGGGTGCCCGCGAGTTCGCCGTCCGCCCGGACGTCCATGCGGGTCGTGACGAAGTGCCCGGTCCCGAGCTTGGTCGTCTTGCGCGGCGACACGGACTCGATGACGGCGTCGAAGGTGATCGCGTCCCCCGGCCGCAGCGGCCGGAGGTACTCCTGCTCGCAGTCGGTCGCGACGACCGAGGTGTACCCCGCGCCGTCGAGGAGCGCGAAGAGCTCGTCGTACGCCTCGGAGCGGTCGCCGTGCCCGGAGAGTCCGCCCATGGTCCAGGCCTGGAGCATGGTCGGTGGCGCGACCGCCCCCGGCCCCTCGTACGCCGGGTGGGCATCGCCCATGGCCTCGCACCAGTGCCGGATCATGGGCAGGTTGACCGGGTCCTTGCCGACCCCGGCGGTGGCGGCGGACCGCCCCTCGTACGCGGCGATCCGCTCGTACAGGCCGTCCGCCGCGGACTCCGCGTCGGTCCGCTCCCCCTCGCTCATCGCCGCCCCCTCCCCTTCATGCCGAGCCGCATCCTCGCGACGATCTCGCGCTGCACCTCGCTCACCCCTCCCCCGAAGGTGTTGATCTGAGCGGCCCGGTTCATGCGCTCCAGCTCGCCGCCGTCGAACTCCCCCGGCGAACCCGCTCGCACCGTCCCCGCCCCGCCCGCGATCTCCTGACATATTCGATACACCTCGACCGCCGATTCGGTTCCCGCGAACTTCACGCCGCTCGCGTCCCCCGGAGCCAGCCGGCCGGCCCCCACATCCCCCACCAAACGCCAGTTGAGCAGGCGCGTCGCCGCCAGCCGGGCATGCGCTTCGGCGGCCCGAATCCGTATCCACGGCTCGTCAATGCGGCGCCTGCCCGTCACCGGATCGGGGGTACTCGCCCGGTCGAGCGCCGTCGCGAAGAAGTCCTCGGCCTGCATGCCGATCGCGGCGAGCGCGACCCGCTCGTGGTTGAGCTGCTCGGTGATCAGCCCCCAGCCGCCGTGCTCCGGCCCGACGAGGTTCCCGGCGGGGACCCGTATCCCGTCGTAGTAGGTGGCGGTCGTCGTCAGCCCGCCGACGGTCTGGATGGGGGTCCAGGAGAAGCCCGGCGCGTCGGTGGGGACGAGGACGATGGAGATGCCCCGGTGCGGCGGCGCGGCGGGATCGGTGCGGCAGGCGAGCCAGATCCAGTCGGCGTTCTGGGCGTTGGAGGTGAAGATCTTCTGCCCGTCGATCAGCCAGTCCGCCCCCTCCCGTACGCCTCCGCCCGGCACGTCTCCGCCCCGTACGCCTCCGTCCCCCTCGCCTCCCTCCCGCACCGCCCGGGTCCGCAGCGAGGCGAGGTCCGTACCGGCCTCGGGCTCGCTGTAACCGATGGCGAAGACGGTCTCGCCGCGCAGGATCCGCGGCAGGAAGTAGGCCTTCTGTTCGGCGGTCCCGTACTTCATGAGGGTGGGTCCGACGGTGTTGAGGGTGACCATCGAGACGGGGGCGCCGGCCCGGTAGGCCTCGTCGAAGAAGACGAACTGCTCGTCGGAGCCGCGGCCCTGGCCGCCGTACTCCTCCGGCCAGCCGAGGCCGAGCAGCCCGTCGGCCCCGATCCGGCGGAGCAGCAGGCGCTGGGCGGCGGTGTCGTCGGGGGGAGGCGGGCCGTCGGGCATCACCTCGCGGAAGTACGCGCGGAGTTCGGCGCGCAGCCGCAGCTGCCGCTCGGTCGGGGCGAGGTGCACGGCGACGGCCTCCCGTGGGACGACTGAGGTTTCTGACTGTCCGTCAGATTCAGGACCTCTGTCAAGGTCGGAGACCGCACGCCCCCGGACGCGCGGGGCGTGAAAACGCGGACGGCCCGCACCCCGGTACCGAAGTACCGGCGTACAGGCCGTCGTTCACACTGCGATCACGCCCCCCGTCGGGCCGGCTCCCGTGCTGCTGCCGGCTACCACCACGGGTAGAAGTTCACCACCGCGTTCGACTGGTCGATGTGGGTGAACGCGGAGCCGTTCACGCTCGCCGTGTTGTTCTGGTTGGAGGCACCGGAACCGGTCGCCACCTGCTGCGTGGTGGTCGAGTTTCCGTTGTTGTCGCCACCCACGCCACTGCCGATGATCGTGGCGACGCTGGTGTTCGATCCGTCGTCCGCGAACCCACCGTTGTCGGCCTGGGCCACCCCGGTGAAGAGCGCGGCGGCGAGGGGCAGGGCGGCGGCAGCGGCGAGGACGCGGGCGGTACGGATGCTTGCCATGTCTGTTCCTCCGGGAACTGAAACTGGTGCTTTGCACGGAACTGCTTCGAGAACTTCTCTGAACTACAGCCATTACCCAGGCAGTTGGCCGACCGCCTCGGTCGTTGTGCTCGACGTCGCGAATCCAGAGTTGCCCACCGAATCCCCGGCGAACCACCCCGGAGCGGCTTATTCCCCCGCAAGCGTGAGGACAGCCTGATAAACCCCGGCGAAGCGAGAACGGCGCAGCTCAGCCGGTCGGAAGGGGGTGTGGCGTCGAGTGGATCCGTGCACGGCAAGGGAGGAAGCGTTCCGGCAGATTTTCCGCCAATCCTTATCTCGGAAAGACGACCCGGCGCGTCCCGGGAGCGTGGAATTCGAACTCACCGACCGCAATGGCGGAAATGTTCGACAAACCTTCCTATGGAAGGTCCTGCCTGCCCACAGCCGCCTCGAAGGCCGCGTACGCCCCCGCGTCGAACAGCACGAAGCGCACCTCCTCCACCTCGGTGGAGGCGGCCCGTACGGTCTCCACGGCGATCCTGGCCCCGTCGTCCATCGGCCAGCCGTAGATCCCGGTGGAGATGGCCGGGAAGGCGACCGTACGGTCGCCCAGCTCGTCGGCGATCCGCAGGGATTCGCGATAGCAGGAGGCGAGCAGGGCCGACCGGTCCTCGTTCCGCGACCAGACCGGTCCCACGGTGTGGATCACATGCCGGGCCGGCAGCCGCCCCGCGGTCGTCGCCACGGCCCGTCCGGTCGGCAGGCCCTTGCCATAGTGGGAGCGCCTCAGGTCCTGGCAGGCGGCGAGGATCTCCGGCCCGCCCTTCCGGTGGATGGCCCCGTCGACGCCGCCGCCCCCGAGCAGCGAGGAGTTCGCGGCGTTGACCACCGCGTCGGCCGCCTCGGCGGTGATGTCCCCCTGAACAAGCACGATTCGCACCATGCCGAGAACCTTCTCACCCTGCGGCGCACGGGCAACGAGAAAGGGACGCCCCTGAGGAGAGGCGCCCCTTCCGGTCAGCGCGGGCGCTGACCTCGTGCGGTGGGTGTGGGATTTGAACCCACGGTGACTCGCGCCACGACGGTTTTCAAGACCGTTCCCTTAGGCCGCTCGGGCAACCCACCTTCGCCCCGGCCCACCTGGGGTGGAGCGGGCTACAGCGTACCGGCTGGGGAGCGGCGTGGGGTGGGGTCGGCCGGGGAGGGGGCCGGGTCGGAGTCCCGTGTTCACAAGATCTCCACATATACGGGTTCGCGGCGATCGCCCGCCGCTCCCCCTCCGTGCGGACAGGCCCTAGCTGTCTCCTGTGCGTTCGCCGAGGGTGACCGTGGCCGTCGCCGTCTTGCCGTCGCGCTCGTAGGTGATCTTGACCGAGTCGCCCGGCTTGTGGGTCCAGATCTCGCTGATGAGCGTGGGGCCGCTGTCGATCACGTGGCCTCCGAAGCCCGTGATCACATCGCCGGCCTTGAGGCCCGCCTTCGCCGCCGGGCCGTTCGGGGTGACCGAGGCGGTGCCGCCGGTGCCCTGGGTCGCGATCGTCGCGCCCTCGCCCTGCTCGGTCATGTTCACGGTCGCGCCGATCACCGGGTAGACGGGCTTGCCCGTCTTGATCAGCTGCTGGGCCACGTTCTTCGCCTGGTTGACCGGGATCGCGAAGCCGAGGCCGATCGAGCCCGCCTGGGCCTGGCCGAAGCCGTTTCCGGTCGACTGGATGGCCGAGTTGATGCCGATGACCGCGCCGCTCGCGTCGAGCAGCGGGCCACCGGAGTTGCCGGGGTTGATCGAGGCGTCGGTCTGCAGGGCGCTCATGTACGAGTTGCCGCCGCCCTGGCCGTCGCCGGAGGCCACCGGGCGGTTCTTGGCGCTGATGATGCCCGTCGTCACCGTGTTCGAGAGGCCGAAGGGCGCGCCGATCGCGATCGTCGAGTCGCCGACCGCCACCTGGTCGGAGTTGCCGAGCGGCAGCGGCTTCAGCCCCTTCGGGGCGTTCGTGAGCTTCAGGACGGCCACGTCGTAGCCCTGGGCCCGGCCGACGACCTCCGCGTCGTACGTCTTGCCGTCGGAGAACGTCACGGAGAGCGTGCCGCCCTCCGCCGCCGACGCCACCACGTGGTTGTTGGTGACGATGTGGCCTTCCTGGTCGTACACGAAGCCGGTGCCCGTGCCGCCCTCGCTCTCGCCCTGCGCTCCGCCGGACTTCGCCTGGATCGTGACCACGCTCGGCAGCGCCTTGGCCGCGACCGCGGCGACCGTCCCGGGGTCGCGCTTGAAGGAGGCCGGTGCCTCGGCCGAGGAGACCGTCGTCGAGCCGGTGCTCTCGCCGTCACCCCGCTGAGCCGCCCAGTAGCCGATGCCGCCGCCGACACCGCCCGCGACGAGCGCCGCGACCAGGACGGCCGCCACGAGGCCGCCGGCGCGCTTGCGGGGCGCCTCGGGAGCGACGGGTACGGGCGGGACGGGCGCACCCCAGGCCGGTACGGCCGGCGGGGGCGGGGGCCAGCCACCGGCCCCGCCGACGGCGGCGGGGGCAGGAGCTGGCGCAGGGGCAGGGGGAGCGGGCGGTACGGGAGCCGCGACCGTCGTGGTCTCGGAGGTCGGGGAGGGGGCGGGGGCCGGTGCCGGGGTGGGCTCGGGAGCAGGTGCCTGGGCCTGGGTCTGGGCCGGGGCCGGGGCCGGGGCCGGGGCCGGGGCCTGCTCGTGTTCCTTCGCCATGGCCTCCGCCGCCGGCGGCGCCGAAGGTACGGGAGGGGTCGGAGGCGTCGGAGGTGCGGACGGGGCAGTCGGGTCCGCCGGAACCGCCGTGCCCTCGTTCTCGGTGCTCACAGCTCGCTCTCCTCGTCGACTGCTCGATCACTGCGCGGGGTGGTCGTGGGTGGTCATGCCTGGCTCAGGGTGTTGTCACCAGCTTTTCCCACAGCGCGTCAGACCGCTGTAAGGCGGAGCTGTGCATTCGCGCCCCATCCTTTATATACGGACAGAACGGACAGCCTCCGGTGTGCTCGTCCTACCCCGCCAATGGCACCATGACGCCGTGACTCACGCACGGCAGCACCCGAACAGCGCCCCCGTCCAGGTCGTCGCCCACCGCGGAGCCTCCGAGGACGCCCCGGAACACACCCTGGCCGCCTATGTGAAGGCCATCGAGGACGGCGCCGACGCTCTGGAGTGCGACGTCCGGCTCACCGCCGACGGCCACCTCGTCTGCGTCCACGACCGACGAGTCAACCGTACGTCTAACGGCCGCGGTGCCGTCTCCGCCCTCGAACTCGCCGACCTCGCCGCGCTCGACTTCGGCGTCTGGAAGGAACGGGAGGAGCGGGACGACGCCTCGGAGAGCCCCGACTGGGGAGACCCCGAGTACACCTCCGTCCTCACCCTGGAGCGCCTCCTGGAGCTCGTCTCCGACGCCGGGCGCCGGGTCGAGCTGGCCATCGAGACCAAGCACCCCACCCGCTGGGCCGGCCAGGTCGAGGACCGGCTCCTCCAGCTCCTGAAGCGGTTCGGGCTCGACGCCCCGGCGTCCCGCGACGACTCCCCGGTACGGATCATGAGCTTCTCGGCCCGCTCCCTGCACCGGATCGCCGCCGCCTCGCCGACCCTGCCGACCGTGTCCCTCACCCAGTTCGTCACTCCCCGGCTGCGCGACGGGCGCCTCCCCGCGGGCGCGCGCGTGGCGGGCCCCTCGATCCGGATCGTCCGCCACCACCCCGCCGTGATCCTGCGGCTCCAGAAGGCCGGTCACCAGGTCCACGTCTGGACGGTGGACGAGCCCGAGGACGTCGAGCTCTGCGTACGCCTGGGGGTGGACGCGATCATCACCAACCGTCCCAAGCAGGTGCTCGCCCAGCTGGGCCGCGGCTGATCTCCTGCCCCACTCGTCACACCGTCCCCAGCGCTTACAGGGAGTGCACCGGCGCGTTCGGCGCGTACTCGATCGTCACGAGTGCGACACGCCACGTCCCTTGGCCGGTTTCCGGTCCAGTCCAGTGGGGCATCCACACGGTGGCGTGGGGCAAAGGAGGTCTCGGGGGTGGCGTTGGTGGTGGCACAAGAGGTGCCCACGTCGTCGAGCATGGCCGTACCCCATGGCCCTGCCGGCGTGGGTGAGGCGCGACACCGGATGCGGGACGAGCTGTACCGCAGCGGGGTGTCCGAATCGGTCGTCGACGACGCGGTACTGATCCTTTCGGAGCTGCTCAGCAATGCCTGTCGCTACGGCAGGCCGCTGGGACGGGCGGAACGGGGCGAGGGCGACGTCCTGGCGGCATGGCGGGTCGACTCGTCAGGCGGTCTGCGGGTCGAGGTGACGGACGGCGGTGGTCCCACGAGACCCGTGCCCTCCACGCCCTCGGTCACCGCACGGGGCGGACGCGGGCTGAACATCATCAGCGCGCTGGCCCAGGACTGGGGCGTGCGGGACAGCGCGACCGGCGAGGTCACGGTCTGGGTCGTGGTCACCGAGGGACACCGCCGCGAGGACTTCGCGGCGCGCGTCGGCGGCGGCTCGGGCTTCGACTTCCTCGACGCGCACGACGATCTGGACTGACACCGGGGCATCGGGGCACCAGGCCCCCGGGGCACGCGCCCTCGGCACGCGCCCCGGGCCCACGCCCCCTGGACCGGCGCGTACCGGGCGGGGCCCGCGCCCCGCCTGAGGAGCGGTGGTGCGCTGTGCGGCTAGGCTCGCGCCCGATACAGCACGCACACAGCACCGCCGCGATCGGGAGAAAGCCACACCATGGCCAAGAAGCGCCCCCAGACGAAGGCCGGCAAGGCCGGCCAGGCACAGGTCACGAGCGGGGAGATCCCGGTCGTCGGCGCGCGCGAGCCCTGCCCGTGCGGCTCGGGCCGCCGCTACAAGGCCTGTCACGGCCGGTCCGCCGCGCACGCCGTGACCGAGCTCGTCCAGCGCCCCTTCGAGGGTCTGCCCGGCGAGTGCGACTGGGTCGCGCTCCGCGAGCTCGTGCCCGCCGCCACCGTGCCGCTCACCCTGAAGGGCGGGCTGCCCGAGGGCGTGCCGTCCGTGACGCTCGCGACCGTGCTGCCGATGGCGTGGCCGGCGCTGCGCCGCGACGACGGCTCCGTCCTCCTCGCCCTGCAGAACGACTCCTCCTCCGGCGACCTCGCGCGCGACCTCGCCGACACCCTCCAGCGCGCCCTGGAGACCGAGCCGGGCAACCCGGTCCCGCCGCGCCGCGTGCCGGCCGAGGGCACGCGTCTGCAGGAGCTGCTCGACACGGACGCGCCGTTCGCCCCGGAGGTCCACACGGGCTTCGAGTTCTGGATCCCGGCGTCCGCGGACGGTGCCGACCCCGAGGTCGCCGCCTCCCTGGAGCGCGCCAACGCCGCCGCGATCCCGACGGTCAAGCTGACCGGCGTGGACTCGGCGTACTGGTGCGAGACCCCGGACAAGAACCACCTGCGCTGGGTCATGCCGCACCCGGAGGAGAAGCTCCTCGACGCGCTCGCGCGGCTCCAGGCCGGCGAGGGCACGTCCCTCGGCGAGAACACCCGGCTCGTCGGCTCCTTCCGCGCCCACGGCCTCATGGTGCCGGTGTGGGACCTGCCGACCTCCATGACCGCCGAGCAGTGCGAGAAGCCGGCCGCCGAGTTCGCCGAGCGGCTCGCCGGGGCGCTCGCCTCGGACGCTCCGCTCACGGCCGAGGAGCGGCGGGCGCGCGGCGGCCTCACGAACCGTCAGGTGACTCTCAGCTGATACCCCAGGTGGTATCGGTGACTGACAGACCGACCAGTCGGTGACTTCCGCCACAACCCGGTCTGCGGGCGGGTAAATCCCTGTCCGAATAACCGAGATCGAATTTGCGAACAGCAGATCTCTTGTTACCGTTCTGGAAGCCCGGTCGCTGGTGCATCCCCCGTCGCCAGCGATCGGGCCTTTCCATGCCCGCCCCAGGCCGCGCCGGGGCGTTCGGCACTCAACTTCCTTCGGTGTCCGCCGTGTTGCTGCCCGACCTCAGCAGCAGCGGGGTGCTGCCCCCTTCGCCGGTACCTGCGAATTCCGCGACCGCCGTATACGCCGTGGCCTTGCCCTGACCGCGTTCCCTGGGTGTTTCACAGGTTCCCGGTTCGTCCTGCGCCGCGACCGGACAACGCACTTGTACGGTCCGCCCGCCGGGCGCCATCAGGGTCAGAAACGCGTCGAGCTGCTGCCCCGTGGCGTTCCGGTAGTACGTACGCGCCCAGATGTCGGGCCCCTCGGCCAGGACGCAGGTCTGTGCCTCGATCCCCTCGGGAGAGGCGAGTTCCGGCCCACACTTCGTGATCCGTTCCGGGGCCGCCGGAGTGGCGGATGGGACGGAAGTGGCGGATGGGGCGGCGGGGGAGTCGGAAGGGGCGGAAGCGCGGTCCTGTGCGGCACCGGCGGCGGGAGACTCCGCCGTACGGGCTCCGCGCCCGAGCCCCAGGTCCGACAGCAGCCCCCCGTCCCCGGCCCGGGCCCCGGCGCCGTCCCCGGCTCGTGCCCCGTCCCGGGCTCCGGACTTCGCGTCCCCCGGGCCGGCGGGTCGTACGGGATCGCCCGTCGGGCCGGCCACCGCGACGATCGGTACGAGGACGGCGACAGCGACGGCCGTTCCGAGTCCGATCATGCGGAGTTTCGCCGGGCTCATCACCGGACTCATGCGACCCACCTGCTCTTTCGCCCGGGATCTTCGTCGGGTGGGGCGAACATATCGGCGGCCGGCGGGCGCCCGGTCGGCCGCGCGCCCGTTTCCCCTGCAAGTCGGGCCAGGACACACCCGTTCGGGTGAACGTGCCGGCCCTCGTGTGTGCCGCCGCTCAGTACGTGAGCCGGCTCCCGCCGCCAGGTGCGCTCGTGCTCGCCTCGACCAGGGCGTCCACCACGGCCTCCACGTCCGGCAGCCACGGCCTGGCCGAGCCCGCGAGCGGCGCCCGCTCCCACCGCACCTGCCCGCTCCCGGCGACCGAGGGCGGCAGCAGCAGATAACCGCCCTCGCTGTGGAACCGCAGCGAACTGGGCACGCTGTCCTTCGCGTACAGCAGCTCCCCCAGCCGTTCGAGGCCGTACGGGGCGACGAGGATCGACCATCGCGTCGGCGTCGCCACCACCGGGCCGAGCCGCATGCCCATCGCGTCGAGCGCGGTCAACGCGCGCGCTCCCGCCACCGCGGGCAGGCTCACCGCGCAGGGCGCGCCGCCGCCCGTGGCGAGCACCACCGGGGCCTCCGGCCGCCTGGTCCACCACCAGCGGATCATCCGCTCGTCGGTGGTGGCCGCGAGGAGCCCGGGGTCGAACGGGTGCGCGCCGGGCACCGCGCACTCGGGGTCGGGGCAGGCGCAGAGGGGGCCCGCGGCCGTGCGGGTCGTCGTCTTCAGGCCCACTCCCGGCAGGACGGGCCAGTCCCACTCGACCGCGTAGGCGACCGCCGCGGCGAGCCGGGCGGTCGTCGCCTCGCGCCGGAGCCGGAGCCTGCGTCGCCTGCCTCGCTTCACGAGGGGTCCCAGGATTCCGAGGATCTCGCGCATGAGCGCTCGTTCCTTTCCGTTGAACGCCGAATCCACATCACACCATGTGCAGATCTCTTCACCGTGCGTATCAGCGCGTACAAGGTCGGTGGCGCCCCGCCCCGCGCCGAAAGCGGGGTCGACGGGCCAGGTATGAACCGGTGGGGCCAGGTCGAGCCGGGGAGGAACCGGTGGAGCAGGTCAGAACCAGGTGGAGCCAGGTCGGAACCGGGTGAAGCCAGGTCGGAACCAGGTCGAGCCAGGTCGGTCCGTATCGGTGCCAGATCCAAGCCGGGTCAGAACACGTTCCCCGCCACTGGGGGACGGGCCGGGGCCTGCGGCACGTAAGACGCCGGGGTTCCACGGCACGTTCCGGGGCAGCTCCAACTGCCCCTGCCTGTCATCGAGTACGTACCCAGCACGCTCGGAATGACGCGCTTTCAAACGACGCCAGTCGACCGCAAAAGGTGCACACCGGGGGCAATTTTCAGCCAACTTCTCGCGTACTTCAACCCCTGCGTCCAAGCTCACGGACACCACAAGTCCCATGGGGACAATGCTGGACATCGCTCCTCCGGTGCGTGTACATGTGGATGCATCGAGCGGCGCAGAATGACATGGGGGTTTGCGATGCTATGGCGTCAAACGCACCGGTCGGAAAGCCGACTGACATGAGCGCCCCACACATGCCGAAAGTGGCCGGAATCGATTCCACGGTTCCCCACCCCCCGCACACTACGGCGCCTCTTTCCGGGGTCCCCGCGGCGGCGACACCCGCCGACGCGGCCCTCCCGCCCGGCGCGCTGATCCAGGACCGACTGGCCGGCTGGGTCTCCGACCTCACGACCCTCCACGAACTCACCGAGCGCCTCATCAGGACCTCGTCCCTCGACGCGGCCCTCCCCGAGGTGCTCGGCGCCGGGGCGGCGCTCGTCGGCGCCCGCCGGGGCATGGTCGTCCTCGAACCCGCCGACGGCCTCGGCCCCGCCACCACCATCGGCCTCGGGCTCGCCCACGCCGAGCTCGGCACGATCGAGACCGTCCCGCGCGGCGCCACCAGCTACGGCCGCCTCCTCGACGGCCTCCCGGATCCCGCCGACCCGGCCCGCGTCCCCGATCCGATCGCCATCCCCGACGTCCGTACGGAGGAGGGCCTCGACCCGCGCCACCGTGAGGTCGCCGCCCGCCTCGGCTACGCCGCCAGCTACGCCCTCCCCCTCGCCACCGAGGAGGCCGGCCGGCTGGGCGCGGCCGTCTGGCTCTACGACGAGCCCGCCGAGCCCTCCGAACGCCAGCGCCACCTCATCGGGCTCTACGGCCGCTTCGCCACCGAGCACATCGCCCGCCTCCTCCAGGTCGAGCGGGCCCGCGCCCAGGTCTCCACCGTCGCCGAGGAGCTGCTCCCGAGCCGCCTCCCCCGCGTCCCCGGCGTCCAGCTCGCCGCCCGCCACCGCACCGGCCCCCGGGGCGGCGGCGACTGGTACGACGCGCTGCCGCTGCCCGAGGGCGCCCTCGGGCTCGCCGTCGGCTCCGTCACCGGGACCGGCCCGAGCGCGCTGGCCGCCATGGGTCGGCTGCGCGCCTCCCTCCGGGCGTACGCGGTGATGGAGGGCGAGGACCCCGTCGCCGTCCTCTCCGACCTGGAGCTCCTGCTCCGGCTCACCGAGCCCGCGCGCTCGGCGACGGCGCTCTTCGCGTACGCCGAGCCCGCACAGCGCCGGATCGTCCTGGCCGGGGCCGGACACGCCCCGCCGCTGATCATCGGCGACCACCGCACCGAGTTCGTCGAGACCTCGCTCTCGGCCCCGCTCGGGATGCTCTCCTGCTGGGAGGCGCCGAGCGTCGAGCTGTCCCCCGCCCCGGGAGAAACGGTGCTTCTCTACACGGACGGGCTGCTCCGCCGTACCGGCGACGCCATGGACCGGGCCTTCGCGCGCCTCCACGCGGCCGCCTCGAGCGTGCCGAGGGCGGACCGGGGCGACCCGGGCGCGATCGCCGACCACATCCTGCGGACCCTGCTGCCCGAGGGCCTCGGACTCGACACCGTCGACGACGAGGAGGACGTGGTCCTGCTCGCCGCCCGCTTCGAGTGACCCGCCCCGCTTCGAGTGAGCGGAACGTGACGCTCCGGTAATGGGTCTTCCGGCCCTGGGCCCCCTTCCGTACGACCGTACGATGGTGGGGGTTCAGTGTCGTACCAAGAGGAGGCAGACCCGTGGCCGAGGAGCTCACGCCGGAGACCCCGGAAGAGTCGACCGAAGAGGCGATCAAGCAGCGGAAGAACGGCCTGTACCCGGGCGTGTCCGACGAGCTCGCCGAGAACATGAAGTCCGGCTGGGCCGACACCGAGCTGCGGGACCTGGCGCCCATCGCGCAGGCCGACAAGACCGCCGCTCGCCGCGCCGCCCTGTCCGCCCGCTTCCCGGGCGAGCGCCTGGTGATCCCCGCCGGAAAGCTGAAGACCCGGTCGAACGACACCGAGTACGCCTTCCGCGCCTCCACCGAGTACGCGTACCTCACCGGCGACCAGACGCAGGACGGCGTCCTCGTCCTGGAGCCCGTCCGCGCGGGCGGCCACAAGGCGACGATCTACCTGCTGCCGCGCTCCGACCGTGAGAACGGCGAGTTCTGGCTCGACGGCCAGGGCGAGCTGTGGGTCGGCCGCCGCCACTCCCTCACCGAGGCCGAGCAGCTCCTCGGCGTCCCCGCGAAGGACGTCCGCGAGCTCGCCGCCGAGCTGAAGGAGGCCACCGGCCCCGTCCGCGCCGTCCGCGGCCACGACGCCGGCATCGAGGCGGCGCTGACCGACAAGGTCACCGCCGAGCGCGACGAGGAACTGCGCGTCTACCTCTCCGAGGCCCGTCTGATCAAGGACGACTTCGAGGTCGCCGAGCTCCGGAAGGCCTGCGAGGCCACGGCCCGCGGCTTCGAGGACGTCGTCAAGGTCCTCGACAAGGCCGAGGCGACCAGCGAGCGCTACATCGAGGGCACGTTCTTCCTGCGCGCCCGCGTCGAGGGCAACGACATCGGCTACGGCTCCATCTGCGCCGCCGGCCCGCACGCCACCACCCTCCACTGGGTGCGCAACGACGGCGACGTCCGCTCCGGCGACCTGCTGCTGCTCGACGCCGGCGTGGAGACCACCGAGCTCTACACCGCGGACATCACCCGCACCCTGCCCATCAACGGCCGGTACACCGAGCTCCAGCGCAAGATCTACGACGCCGTGTACGAGGCGCAGGAGGCCGGCATCGCCGCGGTGAAGCCCGGCGCCGCCTACCGCGACTTCCACGACGCCGCCCAGCGCGTCCTCGCCGAGAAGCTCGTCGAGTGGGGCCTCGTCGAGGGCCCGGTCGAGCGCGTCCTGGAGCTCGGCCTCCAGCGCCGCTGGACCCTGCACGGCACCGGCCACATGCTCGGCATGGACGTCCACGACTGCGCCGCCGCGCGCACCGAGGCGTACGTCGACACGACCCTCGCGCCGGGCATGTGCCTGACCGTCGAGCCGGGTCTGTACTTCCAGGCCGACGACCTGACCGTGCCGGAGGAGTACCGAGGCATCGGCGTCCGGATCGAGGACGACATCCTCGTCACCGAGGACGGCAACGTGAACCTCTCGGACGCGCTGCCGCGCCGCTCCGAAGAGGTCGAGGCGTGGATGGCCGGCCTGAAGGGCTGACCACCGCGATCACGCGTACGTTGGAGACGAAGGGCCCCCGCCGACCGACCGGCGGGGGCCCTTCCCCGTACGCGTACGTCTCTCTCCGGTTCAGGCCATCAGGAGCGACGGCCCGTCCTTCCACTTCAGGATCTTGTCGAAGCTGACGACCGCGCCGCCCCGGCCCGAGCGGTTGCCGAACTGCACATGGTCGGCGAGCTCCTCGATCAGGCGCAGCCCCCGGCCGTGCTCGGCGTCGTCCGAGGGGGCCGTCGGCGCCGACGCCCTCTCGACACCGGGGAAGCCCGGTCCCGAGTCCGCCACCTCGATACGACAGGTCTCGCCGTCCAGGTAGGCCGTCACCCGGTAGGCCCTGCCCGTCCCGCCGGCCTCGCCGCCGACGTCACCGCCGTGCTCGACCGCGTTCGCACAGGCCTCGGTCAGCGCGACCGACAGCTCGTACGACACGTCGGGGTCGACCCCCGCGGTCTCCATCGTGCCCAGCAGAAGCCGGCGGGCCAGCGGCACGCTCGCGGCTTCGCGCCGCAGATGGAGTGACCACCAGATGCTCATGCTCCAGCCTCCCGGCAGCGGCTCGACATACCGATACCTATTGCCGGACGGAACCCTTCGTAAGCCCCCGAAGGCGACAAGAGCGCTCGTTCGGCGGATGCACCGCGCCGGGACGCCGGTGTATGTCACCCCGAAGACGCCCAAGAACGACCTTACGGACCTGCCTCATGGCGGGCGTGCCCCTGGTGCGATGATGGGCCCGCCATGACTGCCCCCGCGCTCGCTCCACGGCTGCTGAGGGCCGCGGTGTTCACCGCGGTCTGCGTCGTGCTGTCCGCGCTGGGACACGCCCTCGCCGCCTGTGCGGGGATCGCCCTGTGGACCCTCGTCGCCGGCTTCCTCGGCATCTTCGGGATCACCGTCCTCTTCACCGGACGCGACCGCTCCCTCGCCTTTGTCGTCGGCGCCCTCGCGGGCGGGCAGCTCGGCCTGCACACCCTCTTCAGCCTGGGTCAGCGCCCTCTCGCGCTGAGCCCCACGGCCGACGACGTGCTCGTGCGGATGGCCGCCAAGCTGGTCTGCGGGGCGGGCACCGGGGCCATCAGTCCGGCCGACGCCGCCAGGATCGTCGGCGACGCCGGGCTCGCCCCGGCCACCGCCCACGGCCACCTGGCACACACGACGGCCCCGGCCGACGGGCTCCTGCCCGGACTGCCCATGCTCCTCGGCCATCTGCTCGCGGCGCTCGCCGCGGGCTGGCTGCTGCGCCGCGGCGACCGGGCCCTGGTCCGGCTCGTCGAGCTCTCCGAGCAGGGCGCGACGGAGCTCGCCGAGTGCGCCCTCGTGCGCTCCTTGCGGGCCGCCCTCCGTCTCGTACGGAGCCTGCTCGCCGGACTGTCCACGACCCCGCACGCGGGATCGTGGCTGTCCGCCCGTACGGCCTTCGACACCTCGCCGCCGCCCGTGTTCGAGGCGCTCGAGAACACGGTGATCAGACGCGGCCCGCCGGCCGCCGACTGCGTCCTCGCAGCCTGACGCGGACCGCTCACCAGGAGCGGCGCCGCGTACGCCCGCACGCCTCGACCGGGGTACGACCCCTCGGCGCGCCGGGTCCCGCCGTCCTTCTCCGAGCCGGAGTGTCCTCTGCCATGACCGTTTCCGTTTCCGCCTCCCGTGTCGCCCTCGCCGGTGGCATCGCCCTCTCCTCCGTCGTGCTGCTGTCCGGCACGGCCTTCGCGCACGTCAGCGTGCAGCCGCAGGGCGAGGCCGCCAAGGGCGGCTACGCCACCGTCAACATCAAGGTCCCGAACGAGCGCGACAACGCCTCCACCGTGAAGCTGGAGGTCAACTTCCCGCTCGACCACCCGCTGGCCTCCGTCATGCCGCAGCCCGTCCCCGGCTGGAAGGCCGAGGTGACGAAGAGCAAGCTCAGCAAGCCGCTGGAGCTGCACGGCAAGAAGATCAACGAGGCCGTCTCCAAGGTGACGTGGACCGCCGACGGCTCGAAGATCGGCCCCGGTCAGTTCCAGCAGTTCCCGCTCTCCCTCGGCCAGCTGCCCGAGGACACGGACCAGCTCGTGCTCAAGGCCATCCAGACGTACGACAACAAGGAGATCGTGCGCTGGATCGAGGAGGCGAAGGAGGGCGCGGACGAGCCGCAGAACCCGGCTCCCGTCCTGAAGCTCTCCGCCGCGAGCGGTGACCACCACGGCGCCGCCGCCACCGACGCTCCCACCACCGCCCCCTCGGCCTCGGCCTCCGGGGACGCGAAGACCGGGCACGACGACAAGGCCGGCCACCACGAGGAGAAGACGGCCGCCGCCGCTTCCTCATCCGACACCACGGCCCGGATCCTCGGCGTCATCGGCATCCTCGTCGGCATCGCCGGCGTCGCCTTCGGCGTCCTCGCCGGCCGCCGCCGCTCGGCCTGACGGCCGCACCCTCACCCGAGAACCGAAAGAAACACCATGTCTGAAGAGAAGACGTCCGGGACGGGTACGGCCCGCCCCGGACGGCGCACCCCGCTGATCGTGGCCGCGGTCGCGATCGTCGCCGCGCTCGGCATCACCGCGGCCGTCGGCCTCGGCGGCAACGACGACAAGGCCTCCGGCACGGGCTCCGACTCGGTCGCCGAGGTCTCCGGCGTCCAGGACTCCACCAAGGCCGCCACCGTGCTCGACCGGCCGTTCACCAAGCCCTCGCTCGTCCTCACCGACACCAAGGGCCAGAAGTACGACCTGCGCGAGCGGACCAAGGGCAAGCCGACGCTCATCTACTTCGGCTACACGCACTGCCCCGACGTCTGCCCCATGACGATGAGCAACATCGCCATCGCCAAGAAGCAGCTCCCCAAGGCCGACCAGGACAAGCTCCAGGTCGTCTTCGTCACCACCGACCCCGAGCGTGACACCTCGGCCGAGCTCGCCAAGTGGCTGCCCGCCGCCGGCGACCCCTCCTTCACCGGTCTCACCGGCGACTTCCCCGCCATCCAGGCGGGCGCCCGCTCGATCGGCATCGGCATCGACCCTCCGAAGAAGGAGGGCGACAAGGTCATCTCCATGCACGGCGCCCAGGTGATCGCCTTCTCGCCCACCACCGACCAGGGCTACGTCCTGTACGGCGAGGACACGACCGTCGAGGAGTACGCCAAGGACCTGCCGAAGCTCATCAAGGGGGAGAACCCGTGAACCGCCGCACCACCGCCCTGACCGCCGCCGTCGCCCTCGCCGCCTCGCTCGCGCTGACCGGGTGCTCGTCCGACGGCGACAAGCCCGAGCTGAAGGTCAGCGGTGCGTTCATGCCGCAGCCGGTGATGGACATGGCCGGCGGCTTCCTCACCATCACCAACGGCAGCGGAGCGGCGGACAAGCTCACCTCCGTCACCAGCCCCATCTCGGACGACGTCACGATCCACGAGACGAAGGACCAGAAGATGGTGGAGGTGAAGTCCTTCGACATCCCCGCGAACGGGGAGCTGAAGCTCGAACGCGGTGGCAACCACATCATGTTCATGGAGCTGAAGACGAAGCCCAAGCAGGGCGACAAGGTCAGCATCGAGCTCCACTTCGAGAAGTCCGACCCCATCAAGGTCGACGTTCCCGTCGAGGCAGCCAACCACAACCCGCAGCAGCACTGAGCTCGTTGACGGAGTGACACAGAGATGACAACCACCGCCCCGCGCCTCGGTACCGCCGTGGCCCGGCTGCTGATCCTCGCGGCCGCGCTGCTCGGCACGCTGCTGGCCGGCGCCGCCCCCGCCTCCGCGCACGCGGCGCTCACCGGAAGCGACCCGAGGGACGGGGCGGTGGTCGCCACCGCTCCCAAGGAGGTCAACCTGACCTTCTCCGAGCAGGTCGCCATGAGTGCCGACTCGATCCGGGTCCTCGACCCGGCGGGACGACGGGCCGACACCGGCGAGATGCGCGACCTGTGCAGCGGTTCCGTCATCCGGTACGGAGTCGGGCTCCGCGCCGGACTGCCGGACGGTACGTACACCGTGGCCTGGCAGACCGTCTCCGCCGACAGCCATCCGATCGCCGGCGCCTTCACCTTCTCCATCGGTGCCCCTTCCGCCACCTCCGTCGCCCTGCCCGAGCAGAACGCCGGCGGCGGACTCGTCGGTGGCCTCTACGGCATCGCGCGCTACCTCTCGTACGCCTCCTTCGCCGTCCTCGTGGGCGGCGGAGCCTTCGTCCTGGCCTGCTGGCCCCGCGGGGCGGGCGTCCGCCCGGTCCAGCGGACCGTGGTCCGGGCCTGGCTGACCCTCACGGTCGCCACGCTGGCGATGCTCCTCCTGCGCAACCCGTACACCGGCTCCGGCGAGCTCTCCGACGCCTTCGACCTGGCGGGCCTGAAGTCCGTCCTGGAGACCAAGACCGGGGCAGCGCTCACCTCCCGTCTGCTGCTGCTCGGCGCCGCGGCGCTCTTCGTCGCGGTCCTCTTCGGCTCCTACGCCCGCCGCACCGACCCGAAGGAGCGCAAGGACCTCGCCTTCGGACTCGGCCTCGGCGGCACCGTCGTCGCCGCCGGCATCGCCGGCACCTGGGCGCTGGCCGAGCACGCCTCGACCGGCATCCAGCCCGGCATCGCCATGCCCGTCGACATCCTTCACCTGCTGGCGGTCGCCGCCTGGCTCGGCGGACTCACGGTGCTGCTCGTCGCCCTCTACCGGGCCCCCTCCGTCGAGCGCTCCGCGGTGGAACGCTTCTCGAAGGTCGCCTTCGGCTCCGTGCTCGTCCTCGCGGCCACCGGGCTCTACCAGTCCTGGCGCCAGGTCGGCTCCTGGTCCGCGCTGACCGACACCCGCTACGGGCAGCTGCTGCTGGTCAAGATCGGCCTGCTGGCCGTGCTCCTCGGCATCGCCTGGGTCTCGCGCCGCTGGACCCAGCGCCTCGCCGACCCGACGCCCACCGAGGCGGGGGACGAGGCCGAGGAAGCCGGGACAGCGGACGACACGAGGGCCGAGTCCGAGGCCGAGGCCGAGTCCGAGGAGCAGTCGGAGGAGCAGTCGGAGGAGGGCATGGCCCTCGTCGGCGCCGCTTCCGAGCCCGGCTCCGAGACCGCCGCCGAGTCGCACCCCGACCCCGAGCGGGCCGCTCAGCTCGCCCGGCAGCGCGCCGCCGTCGCCACCGCCCGCCGCAAGCGGGAGCGGGACGCCGACCCCGAGCGGGCCGGTCTTCGCCGCTCGGTGCTGACCGAGGCCGCCGTCGCCGTCGTCCTTCTCGCCGTGACCACCGTCCTCACCTCCACCGAGCCCGGCCGCACCGAGGAGGAGGCCGGCCGGACCGGCTCCGCCGCCGGCTCGGCCGCCGTGCCCGACCGTCCCGTCGACATCCGGCTGCCCTTCGACACCGGCGGCGTCGACGGCAAGGGCGTCGTCCGTCTCAGCCTCGACCCCGGCCGCACCGGTGCCAACGCGCTCCACCTCTTCGTCGAGCGCCCCAACGGCAAGCCGCTGGACGTCCCCGAGGTCAAGGTCGCCCTCACCCTGAAGGCCAAGGACGTCGGCCCACTGCCCGTCGCCCCCGACCGCATCCAGACCGGACACTGGAGCGCGAGCGGCGTCCAGATCCCGATGCCCGGCGAGTGGACGATCCAGGTGACCGTCCGCACCTCCGACATCGACCAGACCACCATCGACAAGAACGTGAAGATCGGCTGACCCTCGTGACCGAGAGCGACAACAGCGGCAACAGCGACAGCGGCCGCGAGAGCACCCCTGTGGACATCTCCCGACGGCGCCTTCTCGGCACCGTCGGTGCGGCGGGTGCGACCGGACTCGTCATCGGCGCGGCCGGCGGCGTCGGGATCTCCTCGGTGGTGTCGGGCGACGACACCACCGGCGCCTCCGGTGCGGGCGGGCCGCAGGCCCTGACCTCCGTCGGCGCGACCGAGGTGATGTTTCACGGGAAACATCAGGCCGGCATCACCGAGCCCCTCCAGTCCCGCGGCCATCTGATCGCCTTCGACCTCGCACCGGGCGCCGGACGCAAGGAGGCCATGGCCCTGCTGCGCCGCTGGTCGGCCACGGCGAAGGTCCTGATGGCGGGGAAGGCCCCGGCCGAGGACACGGGCATCGCGCTCGACGCGGGCCCCTCCTCTCTGACGATCACCTTCGGCTTCGGCCGTACGTTCTTCGACCGCACCGGACTGGCCTCGCGCCGCCCCGGTCAGCTCGACCCGCTGCCCGCCTTCTCCTCCGACGCCCTCGACCCCCGGCGGTCTGAGGGCGACCTGTGGGTGCAGATCGGCGCCGACGACGCGCTCGTCGCCTTCCACGCGCTGCGGGCCGTCCAGAAGGACGCGGGCGACGCGGCCCGGGTGCGCTGGCAGATGAACGGCTTCAACCGCTCCGCCGGTGCCACCGCGAAGCCGATGACCGCGCGCAACCTCATGGGTCAGGTCGACGGCACGGGCAACCCGAAGCCCACGGAGCCCGACTTCGACCGGCGGATCTTCGTCCCCGCCGGGGCCACCGGTGCCCAGGAGTGGATGGCCGGCGGTTCGTACGCGGTGGTGCGGCGGATCCGGATGCTGCTCGACGACTGGGAGAAGCTCCCGCTCGACCGGCAGGAGAAGGTGATCGGCCGCCGGAAGTCCGACGGTGCGCCCCTCAGCGGCGGCAGCGAGACCACCGAACTCGACCTGAACAAGTTCGGCACGGACGGGAAGGCGGTCATCCCGGACAACGCCCACTCCCGGATCTCCGCCCCCAAACAGAACGGCGGGGCGGCGATGCTCCGCAGGCCCTTCTCCTTCCACGACGGGATCGGCCCGGACGGGACACCGGACGCGGGGCTCCTCTTCGTCTGCTGGCAGGCCGATCCGCTCCGGGGCTTCGTCCCGGTGCAGCGCAAGCTGGACCGGGGCGACGCGCTGTCCGCGTTCATCCGGCACGAGTCGAGCGGCCTCTTCGCGGTCCCGGGCGGCCCCGCCGAGGGCGAGTACGTGGGCCAGCGGCTCCTGGAGGCGTAACCGCGCAGGAGGAAGCGCAGGAGGTCGCTCAGCTTGTCGTTCGAGCAGGCGCCCCACGTGCCCGGCGACCATTAGGGTGACGGTATGTCCGCCACCCGGTTCACGTATCTCGGCCCCGAAGGCACCTTCACGGAGGCCGCGCTGCGTACGCTGCCCGAGGCCGCGACCCGGGAGCTCGTCCCGATGGTCTCGGTCCCGGCCGCGCTCGACGCCGTACGGAACGGGGAGGCAGCCGCCGCGCTCGTACCGATCGAGAACTCGGTCGAGGGCGGGGTGACCGCGACGCTGGACGAGCTGGCCTCCGGCGAACCGCTGACGATCTACCGCGAGGTGCTGCTGCCGATCGCCTTCGCGCTGCTCGTGCGGCCCGGGACCAAGCTCTCGGAGATCAAGACGGTCACGGGCCATCCCGTGGCCCAGCCGCAGGTCAGGAACTGGCTGCGGGGGCACCTCCCGGACGCCCTGTGGGAGTCGGCCGCCTCGAACGCGGACGGGGCCCGGCTGGTCCAGGAGGGCCGGTTCGACGCCGCCTTCGCGGGCGAGTTCGCCGCGGCGACGTACGGGCTCGAGCCGCTGGTCACCGAGATCCACGACGCGGAGAACGCCGAGACCCGGTTCGTGCTCGTGGGCCGGCCGGCCCGTCCGGCGGCTCCGACCGGTGCGGACAAGACCTCGGTGGTGCTCTGGCTGGGTGCCGATCATCCGGGTGCCCTCCTCGAACTGCTCCAGGAATTCGCGGTGCGCGGGGTGAACCTGATGCTGATCCAGTCCCGGCCCACGGGGGCGGGGATCGGGAACTACTGCTTCGCCGTGGACGCCGAGGGCCATATCTCGGACCGCCGGGTGGGCGAGGCGCTGATGGGGCTCAAGCGGATCTGCCCCCAGGTGCGCTTCCTCGGCTCGTACCCGCGGGCGGGCGTCGCGGTCGAGGACGTGTCGGCGCTGCGGCGCGGCACTTCGGACGTGGAGTTCATGGAGGCCTCCGACTGGCTGGCGAGGGCCCAGGACGGTCGGGCCTGACCCGATGGTGACCGATCGCTCCCGCCGCCGGGAGCGGTCGTCCACAGGTACGAACAACTAGTCCTACCTGCATACTTTTCAGTTACCCACAGAGGTTATCCACAGGGCTCCGCTCGGCCTGGGGACAAGTCGACATCGCATTCCGACATGGTCGACAAATCACCCCGGCCACTCCCTGACCGCGCCCCGGTCGTCCACAGTGCGCCGATGGCGCGTCCGTCACCGTGTTTCCCGGGATCAACTCTTTGGGGCGAGCTATTCCCACCCGAATGAGTGGGCAAATGACGTTTGATCACGGAATTGCCAGGTCTGTGGCGAGGAATCCCCGTAACCGCCCCCGTAGTCCACAGAACTTCCGCACAGCCTGTGGATAAGTGAATGCGGCGGCCCTCGGTCCACTTTTCCCGGAGCGGCAATTCGGGCAAAACAACACGCGCGACCTTATCCGGTGGGGGCGCGCAAGCGGGCACCGGTAGCCTGGTGGGGTGATTGACCTTCGCCTGCTCCGTGAGGACCCCGACCGTGTTCGCGCCTCCCAGCGCGCCCGTGGAGAGGACGTCGCGCTCGTCGACGCCCTGCTCTCCGCCGATGAGCGGCGCAGGTCGTCCGGCGTCCGCTTCGACGAGCTCCGATCCGAGCAGAAGGCGCTCGGAAAGCTGATCCCCAGGGCCACGCCCGAGGAGCGTGCCGAGCTCCTGCAGAAGGCGGAGCAGCTCAAGACCGACGTCAAGGCCGCCGAGGCCGAACAGAACGACGCCGACGAGACGGCCAAGCGGCTCCTGCTCCAGCTCGGGAACATCGTCCACACGGACGTCCCGGTCGGCGGCGAGGAGGACTTCGTCGTCCTGGAGACGCACGGCACCATCCGCGACTTCGCGGCCGAGGGCTTCGAGCCCAAGGACCACCTGGAGCTGGGCGAGGCGCTCGGCGCCATCGACGTCGAGCGGGGCGCCAAGGTCTCCGGCTCGCGCTTCTACTACCTGACCGGCGTGGGCGCCCTCCTGGAGCTCGCCCTGGTCAACGCGGCGATCGCGCAGGCCACCGAGGCCGGCTTCATCCCGATGCTGACCCCGGCGCTGGTCCGCCCGCGCGCCATGGAGGGCACCGGCTTCCTCGGCCAGGCCGCGGAGAACGTGTACCACCTGGAGAACGACGACCTCTACCTCGTCGGCACCTCCGAGGTCCCCCTCGCCGCGTACCACATGGACGAGATCATCGACGCCGACAAGCTGCCCCTGCGGTACGCGGGCTTCTCGCCCTGCTTCCGCCGCGAGGCCGGCACGTACGGCAAGGACACCCGCGGCATCTTCCGCGTCCACCAGTTCGACAAGGTCGAGATGTTCTCGTACGTCGCGCCCGAGGACGCGGAGAACGAGCACAAGCGGCTCCTGGACTGGGAGAAGCAGTGGCTGACCGCTCTGGAGCTGCCGTTCCAGGTCATCGACGTCGCCACCGGTGACCTCGGCTCCTCCGCCTCCCGCAAGTTCGACTGCGAGGCGTGGATCCCGACCCAGGGCAAGTACCGCGAGCTCACCTCCGCCTCGAACTGCGACAGCTTCCAGGCCCGCCGCCTCTCCGTCCGCATGCGCGACGAGCAGGGCGGCAAGAAGACCGTGCAGCCGCTGGCCACCCTGAACGGAACGCTGTGCGCCGTACCGCG
Source organism: Streptomyces gardneri (assembly GCF_006539185.1). Lineage (GTDB taxonomy): Bacteria > Actinomycetota > Actinomycetes > Streptomycetales > Streptomycetaceae > Streptomyces > Streptomyces gardneri. Next base: position 42,608 of record NZ_BJMN01000036.1, on the reverse strand, counting down.
CACGATCGTGGCGATCCTGGAGAACCACCAGCTGGCCGACGGCTCGGTGCGCGTGCCCGAGATCCTGCGGCCCTACCTGGGCGGGCGCGAGGTCCTGGAGCCGATCGCCAAGTGAGCCCCTTCCCCTACCGCCTGGTGGCGACGGACCTCGACGGCACGCTGCTGCGCGCCGACGAGTCCGTCTCCGCCCGCACGCGGGACGCGCTCGCCGCCGTGACCGAGGCGGGCGCGGCGCACATCGTCGTCACCGGCCGGGCGGTGCCCTGGACGCGGCACATCCTCGACGACCTCGGCTACGAGGGGATCGCGGTGTGCGGGCAGGGCGCGCAGGTCTACCACGCCGGTGAGCACCGGCTGCTGACCTCGCTGACCCTGGACCGGCAGCTCGCCGGACTCGCCCTGTCCAAGCTCGAGGCGGAGGTCGGCCCGCTGGCGGTGGCCGCCAGTCGCGACGGCCTGGAGGGCGAGGTCCTGATGGGCCCCGGCTACCGGGTCCAGGATGGCCCCCTGCCGTACGTCCCGTACGAGGATCCGGCGGAGCTGTGGGCGGCGCCGCTGACCAAGCTCTACATCCAGCACCCGACGCTGAGCGACGACGAGCTGACGCGGATCTCCCGTGAGACGGTCGGCGGGCTCGTGGACGTCGTCATGGCCGGTCCGGGGATCGTGGAGATCCTCCCGCTCGGCCTGAGCAAGGCGACGGGGCTCTCCCTGGCCGCGCGCCGGCTGGGCGTGAAGGCCGCGGAGACGATCGCCTTCGGCGACATGCCGAACGACATCCCGATGTTCGCCTGGGCCGCCCACGGCGTGGCGATGGGCAACGCCCACGAGGAGCTGCGGACGGTGGCGGACGAGGTGACGGCCTCCAACGAGGAGGACGGCATCGCGGTCGTCCTGGAACGGCTGCTGTCGGTCTGACGCTTCACAACCGACGAAGGCCACCCCGCGGGGTGGCCTTCGTCGTACGCGGCGGAGGGTGCGCGGATCGAACGCGCGCGGGGTTGCCCCCGACTACGGCTTAGCAAGCCGCTGCCTTACCACTCGGCCAACCCTCCGGGAGGGAGCAGCCCGCGCGGACATGGTCCACGCGCTCGAAGCGGCCGCTCCCTTCGGGGGATCCCCCGTGCCCCCCGTACAACTAGTGTGCGCCGGGCCCCTGTTCGGGTGCGACTGGTTTTTCTCCCCGGGTCAGCGGATAGCAGGCCAGTCCGATCGCCAGCGAGATCGCGTGGCCGAGGTCGGTGTACGTCCGGTCGGTGGTGAGGGGTACGACGAAGAACGCGACCACGCCGGCGAGATAGAGCCAGCGCCAGGGGCGCGGCAGCCGGTAGGTCAGGATGCCGGCCGAGGCGGCGAGGCCGTAGCTGACGCCGATGTCGACGACGTGGGCCATGCTGCGCGGTACGTCGTGGAGCCGGATGGCCACCAGGACGACCTGCTGGCTGATCAGGGTCGCCGCGATATGGGCCGTCGCGACGGTGAAGAGCCACTTCGCGGTACCGAGCCAGCGTTCCACGGGGGCGTGCAGGACCTCGAAGAGCACCGCGTACAGCAGGAGGTCGGCGGGATCCTCGATCCAGAACGCGCTGCCGAGCAGGGCCCGCACCGGGTGGTGCGAGAGCTGGTGGAGATTGCTGCTGTTGCGGTGGAGGAGATAGGTCTCCAGGCCGTCGGGGGAGAGCGCGATGACGAGGCTGGTGATCGCGATGACCGCCAGCCACACATGCGTACCGGGTGACGAACGCACCCACGACCTGATCGGCCGGGACGGTTCGCCACCCGGAGAGGTTCTGCTCGGCACCTTTCAGTGCCTATCACCCCGCGATGGGAGAAACCTCAGAAATTGATCATGTGTCCGGCAATACCGTGGATCGCTTCCTTCACGGCCTCGCCCAGCGTCGGGTGCGCGTGGACGTTCCGGGCGACCTCGTGGACGGTGAGGTCCCACTGCTGGGCCAGCGTCAGCTCGGGCAGCAGCTCGGTGACGTCGGGGCCGATGAGGTGGGCGCCGATGATCTCGCCGTGCGTCCCGTCGGCGATGATCTTGACGAAGCCCGTGGCGTCGCCGAGACCGTGCGCCTTGCCGTTCGCCACGAAGGGGAACTTGGCGACCTTGACGTCGAAGCCCTTCTCGCGGGCCTGCGCCTCGGTCCAGCCGAAGCTGGCGATCTGCGGCTGGCAGTAGGTCGCGCGCGGGATCATCGGGTAGTCGAGCTCCATCGTCTCGGCGTCCCCGATGGTCTCGGCCGCGATGACGCCCATGGCCTCGGCGGTGTGCGCGAGCATCAGCTTCGCGGTGACGTCGCCGATGGCGTAGATGTGCGGCACGGAGGTGCGGCAGCGGCCGTCGACGTCGATCGCGCCGCGCTCGGTCAGCGCGACACCGGTGGCCTCCAGGCCGTAGCCGGTGACGTTCGGGGCGAAGCCGATGGCCTGGAGGACCTTGTCGGCCTCCAGGACCTTCTGGACGCCGTCCTTGCCGGTGACGGTGACGCGGACCTGCGGGCCGGACTCGTCGATGGCCTCGACACGGGTGGAGGTCAGGACGTCGATGCCGAGCTTGCGGTACTGCTTCGCCAGCTCCTTGGAGACCTCTTCGTCCTCCAGCGGGGCGATCCGGTCGAGGAACTCGACGATCGTGACCTTGGTGCCGTAGTTGTTCAGCACGTACGCGAACTCGATGCCGATCGCGCCGGCGCCGGCGATGACGATCGACTTCGGGGCGTCCTCGGCGAGGATCTGCTGCTCGTACGAGACGACGCGGTCGCTGAGGGCCGTGCCCGGGAGCAGGCGCGGGGTGGCGCCGGTCGCGATGATGCAGTTGTCGAAGGTGATCGTCTCCGAGGTGCCGTCGGCCTTGGCCACCTGGAGGGTGTTCGCGTCGAGGAAGGTGCCCCGGCCGTTGAACTCGGTGATCCCGTTCTTCTTCATGAGGAAGTGGACGCCCTTGACCCGGCCGTCCGCGACGGAGCGGCTGCGGCGGAAGGCGTCGCCGTAGTCGAAGGTGACGGTGCCGTCGACCTTGATGCCGAAGGTCTTCGCCTCGTGGTTGAAGATGTGGGCGAGTTCGGCGTTGCGCAGCAGCGCCTTGGTGGGGATGCAGCCGACGTTCAGGCAGACACCGCCCCAGTACTTCTCCTCGACGACCGCGACCCGCTTGCCCAGCTGGGCGGCGCGGATGGCGGCGACGTAGCCGCCGGGGCCAGCTCCGAGTACGACGACGTCGAAGCGGTCTGACATGACTGACTCCCGAGGGTGGTGAGGGTGTTCGGTCCACGTACGGGCCCACAGTAGTCCGGTGTCTCCCGAACGGTCAGTTGTAGGATGACTGGGCAACCGGGCGAATGGAGAGGTCGGAACGGCATGGCACTCAAGGCGGCGGGGCGGACCTCGCTGGTGGACTCCGTCGTGGAACAACTGCGCGCGCAGCTCACGGACGGGGAGTGGGCCGTCGGCGACCGCATCCCCACCGAACACGAGCTCGCGCAGCAGCTCGGCGTGGGCCGCAACACCGTCCGCGAGGCGGTCCGGGTCCTCGTCCACGCGGGCCTCCTGGAGTCCCGTCAGGGCAACGGCACCTTCGTCAGGTCGACCGCCGACCCGGCCGCCGTGCTGCGCGGGGTGCGCCACGCGGGCGCGGCGGACGTCCTCGAACTGCGGGTCGCACTGGAGGCGGAGGCCGCCCGCCTCGCGGCCGTACGTCGGGACACCCACGACCTGCTGCGGCTGCGGGCTGCCCTGACCACCCTGCGGGAGGAGGGCGACCGGGACGCGGACGCGGACCTCGCGTTCCACCTGGCGGTCGTGGGCGCGACGCACAACGCGACCTTCGTCGAGGTCTACCGCTTCTTCTCCGCGCAGGTGCACGAGGTGCTGGTGGAGGCGCTCGGCGACCGGGAGATGCCGCCCGTCGACATCGACGCCCACGAGGCCCTGGTGGAGGCGGTCGAGGCGGGCGACCCGGAGGCGGCGGAGCGCCAGGCGCGGGAGCTGCTGCGGGTCCCGATGGAGACCGTGGCGGCTCTGACCGGCGGGGCGGTCCGGAACCGGTGAGCACCGAGATACGCACGACGGACGAGGCCCTCGCGGGGGAAGCCGGCACCGAGGCCGGGGTGCTGCGGCCGGCCGCGGGAGTGACGGCCCGGCGCGCGCTGCTCGCGCACCCGGCGGTGCTCCTGGTCGGAATCGTGCTGGCCTCCCTGAACATGCGGGTCGCCCTGGCGAGCGTGGCGCCCCTGGTCGGCGAGATCTCCGACGCCTTCGGTCTGTCCTCGACGGCGAGCTCGCTCGTCACCTCGGTCCCGGTCCTGTTCCTCGGCGCCGGCGCGCTGGTCGCTCCGTGGCTGGGCCGCCGCTTCGGCGCGGAGCGGATGCTGTTCGCCGCACTCCTGCTGCTCGGCGTCGGCATCCTCGCGCGCGTGCTGCCGTCCGTGTACGCGCTGTACGGCGGCGGGATCCTCGTCGGCACGGCGATCGCCCTGCTGAACGTCCTGATGCCGGGGCTGATCAAGCGGGACTTCCCGGACCGGGCCGCGGCGATGACCTCCGTCTACACGGGCGCGCTGATCGCGGGCGCGACGGTGGCGGCGGCGGCCTCGGTGCCACTGGAGGAGGCCCTCGGCGGCGGCTGGGAGGCCTCGCTCGGCTTCTGGTCGCTGCTCGCCGGGATCGCGGCGCTCGCCTGGCTTCCGCAGGTGCTGGTCGCCAAGGGGCGTACGGGCCACGAGGTACGGGCCGTCCCGGCCGGCGGCGCCCGTCCGGTGAGCGTCTGGCGCTCGCCGCTGGCCTGGCAGGTGACGCTCTTCATGGGCGGCCAGTCGCTCTGGTCCTACGTCCTGATCGCCTGGATGCCGACGATCTTCACCGACCACGGGATGAGCCGCTCCACGGCGGGGGTGATCTTCGCCTTCAACACCCTGACCCAGATCGTGGGTGCCTTCGCGGTGCCGCTCCTCGCGGGCCGGATGCGGAGTCAGCGCCCGCTGATCGTCCTGGTCACGACGCTGGTCGCGGCCGGTTACGCCGGTCTGCTCGTCGCGCCGGCCGAGGGCGCCTGGCTCTGGGCGGCCCTGCTCGGCGTCGGCCAGGGCGGCGCGCTCGGCCTCGCCCTGACCCTGATCGTGCTGCGCTCGGGGGACGCGGTGACCGCGTCCAGGCTGTCGGGGATGGCCCAGACGGTCGGCTATCTGCTCGCCGCGGCGGGCCCGCTGGCCGCCGGCGCCCTGCACCAGGCCACCGGCTCCTGGACCCTGCCGATCTCGCTCGTCCTGGGTGTCTGCGCGGCCTCGCTCGCCGTGGGCCTGCTCGCGGCCCGCAACCGCACGGTCTGAAGGCCGGCCCGGAGTCGCGCGGCGGGCGAGTGGGGGGTGGCGGTACGGCTCCGGGTGGGCCTCCCGGAGCCGGGGCGACGACCTTCGGAGCCGTACCGCCGCTGTGTCGTCCCGGTCCCGGGCCTACTCCTCGCCCGCCAGCGTCAGTGTCCGCAGCTTGTGGCCGGCGAACCAGGTCGCCGCGACCGTGACCGCCACGAGGAGGACGGTCGCCGTGGTGAGACCGACCTCGGAGTCGATCAGGCCGTCGCCGGTGACCTTCTCCGCCAGCGCGAGCGACCACTGCTGGACGCTCAGGGTCTTCGCACCGGAGATCAGGGAGCCGAAGAGGGTCTCCCAGACCAGGGCGTACACGAGGCCGATGACCACGGCGTGCCGGCTGATCGTGCCGAGCAGCAGGAACATCGCGCTGTAGGCGATGGAGGCCACCAGGGCCGCCACCGTGTAGGCGACCGCGACCTGCTGGCCGTTGCCGTTGAGGACGAATCCGGCGATCAGCGTCGGCACCGCCGAGAAGACCATGGTGACGGCGATCGCCACGATGAGCTTCGTGAAGATGATCGTGGGCCGCTTCACCGGCTTGGACAGCAGGTAGACGATCGAGCCGTCGTCGATCTCCGGCCCTATCGCGCCCGTCCCGGCGATCACACCGATCAGCGGCACCATCGTGGCCAGCGCGAAGCCGCCCAGGAAGTCGGCGGCGACCTGGTCGTCCGCACCGCTGAACGCGCGCACCGCCACCGCGATGAGCACCAGCAGGGCGGGCAGCAGGAAGAGGATCAGCGCACGCCGGCGGCCGAGAAGGGCCCGGTAGGTGAGCCGGGCGACTGTGGGGTTGTACATCGGTCAGGCTCCTTTCAGGCCGCGACGAGGTACGAGAAGACCGATTCGAGGGACTCGTCCGAGGGCGAGACCGTCAGGAGGCGGATGCCCCGGTCCTTCGCGACCTTGGGCAGCAGCTCCGTGAACCGCCCGAAGTCCACCGCCTGGACGCGCAGTCCGCCCTCCACGCGGTCGACCTCGATGCCGGCCGTGGAGGGGTCGGCGATCAGTGCGGCGGCGAGCGCCCGGTCGTCGCTGGAGCGGACGAGGTAGCGGTGCGGCCGGTCCGTCATGAGCCGGCGGATCTTGCGGAAGTCGCCGGAGGCCGCGTGCCGTCCGGCCACGATCACCTCGATGTGGGAGGCGAGCTGCTCGACCTCCTCCAGGATGTGCGAGGAGAAGAGGACCGTGCGGCCCTCCGCGCCCATCCGCCGCAGCAGGTCCATCAACTGCATCCGCTGGCGCGGGTCCATGCCGTTGAACGGCTCGTCCAGGAGGAGCACGGACGGCTGGTGCACGAGGGCCGAGGCCATCTTCACGCGCTGCCGCATGCCCTTGCTGTACGTGGAGATCTTGCGGTCCTGCGCGTACTCCATCTCGACCGTGGCCAGGGCCTCCTGGGCCTCCTTGGCGCCGAGGCCCTGCAGTTCCGCGTTGGCCACGACGAACTCGCGACCGGTGAGGAAGTCGTACATCGCCTCCCGCTCGGGGACGACACCGATCTGGCGGTAGACGGACTCGTTCCCCCAGATCGTCTGACCGTCGAGCGTGACGCTGCCGGTGGAGGGGTCGAGGAAGCCTCCCATCATGTTGATGAGGGTGGACTTCCCGGCGCCGTTGGGCCCGAGGAGGCCGGTGACGCCCGGGGCCACCGACATGGTGACGTCGTTCACGGCCACGACGTTTCCGAACCAGCGGGAGACGTGGTCGATGTGGAGGGTGGTCACAGCCCGACCTTTCGGTAGCGGCGCATCAGGATGCCGTACGAGCCGGCGATGAGCGCGAGGACGACCAGCACGTAGATCACGCCGACGCCGGTGCTCGGGCCACCGAGCTCGGGGAAGCCGGGGGGCGCGCCCAGGAAGGCGCTCTGCACGCCGTCGATGAGGGTCATCGGCGAGAAGAGGCCGATCCACTGGATGACACCCCCGTTGTCCGTCGCGAAGGCGATGCCCATGAGGGTGGAGACCGCGCCGTACGACACCGTCAGGACGGCGATCACGGCGGCGACGCCGAAGCCCCGCCGCGGGGTGAGGGCCGCCATGACCAGGCCTATGCCGCCGAAGAGCACCGAGAGCAGCGCCACGGAGACGAGCCCCTGGCCGAACATCTTGGTCTGCTCGGCGAAGTCCATCTTGGCCAGCAGCGAGCCGATCCAGAGGATCAGCAGCGGCGAGGCGGTGAGGATGAAGAGCGCCGAGGCCATCGCGCCGAACTTGGCGAGGACGTAGTCCGCGCGCTCGATCGGGCGGGAGAAGTACAGCGGCACCGTCCGGAACCGGAGGTCCCGGGAGACGGACTGGGGCGCCTGCGAGGCCAGGTAGATGCTGATGACGACCTGGAGGTAGAGCGCGTACTGCGTGTACTCGATCGAGAGCTTGGACTGCTTCCCGACGACGGCGACCGCGACGAGGATCAGCGCCGGGACGCACATCACGGCGAAGAGGATCATCGGCAGCACCTTCGACTTGGCGCTGCGGCCGAGGCCGTAGGCACCGCGCAGGGACTGCGAGAAGAGCGACCGGCGCGCGTAGGCCCGGCCGAGGCGCGGGCCGTCGTAGGACCGGTAGCCGATGTTGTGGATCTGCGTCGTGTCGGGAGCGGCCTGGGAGGGGTGGGGCAGCTGGGTGCTCATCGGGCCGGCACCTCCTCGTGCCGCGGGGGCGTCTCGGGCCGGAAGACCTCGGCGATGTGGTGGCGGCGCTGCTCCATGCGGACGAGACCGAGGCCGAGACCGGCGACGGTGTCCCGCACGAGGTCGTACGTCTCCTCGCCGGCCGCCTCCAGGAGCAGGATGTGGCCGGCGCCGGGCAGGCCGTCCTCCACACCCGGGTGGAGCACGACGCCGGCTTCGGCGAGGGCCGCGCGGAGCGCGCCCGTACCGTCGGGGTGAGTGTCGGAGTCGGTGACCTCGACCGCGAGCGTCGTGGTGGTCCGGGTGAAGTCGCTGGTGGAGCTGGAGCGGAGCAGCTGCCCGCCGTCGATGACGACGACGTGGTCGCAGGTGCGCTCAAGCTCTCCGAGAAGGTGCGAGGTCACGAGGACGGAAATGCCGAAGTCGGTCCAGACGCGGCGGATCAGTCCGAGCATCTCGTCGCGGCCGACCGGGTCGAGGCCGTTGGTCGGCTCGTCGAGGAGGACCAGCTTCGGGTCGTGGACGAGTGCCTGCGCGAGCTTCACCCGCTGCTTCATGCCCGTCGAGTAGCCGCCGATGGGGCGGTACCGCTCCTCGTACAGGCCGACGTGGCGGAGGGTGTCGGCGGTCCGCTCCCGGGCGGCGGTCGCGGGCAGACCCGACATCCGCGCCATGTGGACGACGAACTCGGTGGCCGAGACGTCCGGGGGCAGGCAGTCGTGCTCCGGCATGTAGCCGACCTGCTCGCGGATCTGCGCGCCGGAGGTGCTGACGTCGAGGCCGAGCACCTCGGCGCGGCCCTCCGTGGCGGGGGAGAGTCCGAGCAGGATCTTGATCATGGTGGACTTGCCGGCTCCGTTGGCACCCACCAGTCCGGTCACACCGGGCCCGATGTCCAGGGAGAGCCGGTCGAGAGCGGTCACCCGGGGGAACCGCTTGCTGAGGCTTTCGGTCGCGATCACAGTCACGGTACGACCGTAGTGGTGTGCGCCACAGCGGTCGTCAGCCCAACGGCTCGATCCTTCTCCGACCATAGGAGTACAAGCCCGTAAGGGAGTCGCGACAAAAGTCTTTTTCCACAGGCTCCGACGCGGCCTTTTCCACAGGCCGGCGTCCGACCTCTTGACTCAGCCGCCGGGCATTGTCACATTCATCGGTGTCAAGTTACGGACGCGTAGTGCGATCGGGCGCTCACACGGGACGGCGGACGGCATGGGCTCAGCAGTCACAAGCGAACTCTCCGCGGAGCTGCGGGGATTCAGAGAAGTACAGCGGCTCTCGTACGAGTGCGCGGAAGCCGTCGCGGCGCAGCTGAAGCCGGGCGTGACCGAGCGCGAGGCCGCCCGGATGCAGCGGGAGTGGCTGTACGAGCGGGGGGTGCGGGACTGGTTCCACCGGCCGTTCGCCTGGTTCGGGGACCGCACGGCCTTCGTCGACTTCAAGATCCCCCTGCAGTTCTTCCCGACGAACCGTCGTCTGGAGGCGGGGATGCCGTTCATCCTCGACATGGCGCCGGTCTACAAGGGCCACACCGCCGACATCGGCTACAGCGGCTGCCTGGGCCTCAACCCCCTGCACGACAAGCTGCTCGCCGACCTCCGCGACCACCGCGACCTGATCCTCCGCGAGGTCCGCGAGCGTCGCACGCTGCGCGAGATATACGAGGACGTGGACCGCCTCATGGTCCGCCAGGGGTACGCGAACCGGCACCGGGCCTATCCCTTCGGCGTCATCGCCCACAAGATCGACCGGGTGAAGGAGCGCCGCTGGTCGCCGACGCTCTTCGGCTTCGGCACGCAGGCTCTCAAGGGCCTGGCGAGCGACACGATCCACGGCCACCGGGACGGCTGGTCGCCGCTCTGGTCGCCGTACACGTTCTCCGACCACCCGCCCGTGCCCGGGCTGTGGGCGGTCGAGCCGCACCTCGGATTCCGGGGGACGGGCGCGAAGTTCGAGGAGATCCTGGTCGTCACCGACTCCAAGGATCCCGAGCAGAGCGCGTTCTGGCTGGACGACGATCTGCCGCACGTGCGGCGCTGGAACGAGGGGGCGGTCTGATGGCAGGGCTCAGGGGCGCAGGGCCCGCGGGCGCGGGGCAGGGTGCGGGGCTCAAGGGCGCGCGGGAGCGCTGGGTCCGCACGGGCGGGGTCGAGCTGTGTGTCGCCGAGCTCGGCGACACGGACCGGCCGACCGTGGTGCTCGTGCACGGCTACCCGGACTCCAAGGAGATCTGGTCGGAGGTCGCGGCCCGGCTGGCCGAGGAGTTCCACGTGGTGCTGTACGACGTCCGCGGCCACGGCCGGTCGACGGCCCCGGCGCCGCTGCGCGGCGGCTTCACCCTGGAGAAGCTGACGGACGACTTCCTCGCGGTCGCCGACGCCGTCAGCCCTGACGGGCCGGTCCATCTCGTCGGCCACGACTGGGGCTCGGTGCAGTCCTGGGAGTTCGCCACCGTCCCGCGCACCGAGGGGCGGATCGCGTCCTTCACGTCGATGTCGGGGCCGAGCCTCGATCACTTCGGGCACTGGATCAAGCAGCGGATGGCCAGGCCCACCCCGCGCCGGGTCGGGCAGCTCCTCGGCCAGGGCGCCAAGTCCTGGTACGTGTACATGCTGCACACGCCCGTGCTGCCGGAGCTCGCCTGGCGCGGGCCGCTCGGCAAGCGCTGGCCGAAGATCCTGGAGCGGGTCGAGAAGGTCCCCGCCGGCGACTACCCCACGCCCTCGCTGCCGAGCGACGCGGCGCACGGCGCCTGGCTCTACCGGGACAACGTCCGCGCCCGGCTCGGCAGGCCGCGCCCCGACGCGTTCGCGCACGTGCCCGTGCAGCTGATCACGCCGACCGGAGACGCCTTCCTCTCCGAGCGGCTCTACGACGACCTGGGCTCCTGGGTGTCGGCCCTGACCCGGCGCACCCTGCCCGCCAAGCACTGGGTGCCACGCACGCGGCCGGACCAGCTGTCGGCCTGGATCACCGAGTTCGTCCGGGCCCACGAGGAACCGGCGACCGGGGCCTCCGGTCCGCACCGGCCCGTCGCGGCGACGGGGGCGAAGAGCGGGGTGAAGCCGGAGTACACGGAGCGGTTCGGCGGGCAGCTGGTCCTGGTGACCGGGGCCGCCAGCGGCATCGGGCGGGCCACCGCCTTCGCGTTCGCCGAGGCCGGCGCCCGGGTCGTGGCCGTGGACCGGGACGCCGAGGGCGCGGGCCGCACGGCCGAGATGGCCCGGCTGATCGGCGCTCCCGCGGCCTGGGGCGAGACCGTCGACGTCGCCGACGAGCAGGCGATGGAGAAGCTGGCCGCGAAGGTGGCGAGCGAGTACGGGATCGTCGACGTCCTGGTCAACAACGCGGGCATCGGGCTCACCGGCTCCTTCTTCGAGACGACGAGCGAGGAGTGGAAGCGGGTCCTGGACGTCAATCTGTGGGGCGTGATCCACGGGTGCCGCATCTTCGGCGCGCAGATGACCGCGCGCGGCCAGGGCGGGCACATCGTGAACACCGCCTCCGCGGCGGCCTTCCAGCCCTCCCGGGCCCTGCCCGCGTACAGCACCTCGAAGGCGGCCGTGCTGATGCTCAGCGAGTGCCTGCGCGCCGAACTGGCCGACCAGGGCATCGGGGTGTCCGCGATCTGCCCCGGCATCGTCAACACCAACATCACCGCCACCACACGGTTCGCGGGGGTCACGGACAAGGCGGAGGAGAACCGACGCCAGAAGAAGGCGTCCCGGCTCTACGGCCTGCGGAACTACCCGCCGGAGAAGGTCGCGGACGCGATCCTCGGAGCGGTCCTGCACGACCGGGCCGTCGTCCCGGTGACCCCCGAGGCCCGGGGCATCCACGCCCTGTCCAGACTGAGCCCGGGCGTCCTGCGGGCGTTCGCCCGCTGGCAGCCGCCCGCGTAGCGGTTCCCGCCCTCCGCGTCCGACGGACGCGGAGGGACCGGGAGGCGACGGCGGAGGCGACGGGGGAGGCGACGGGGGAGGGACGGGACAGGGCCGGGCGGTCGTACGATCCCTCCCAGGAGGGGCCCCGCGGCGACGGGGTGCGGGAAGCGGGCGGTGGGAGCGGGTTTGTCCGAGCAGTCAGCACAGCCGGAGTACCGGATCGAGGACCTCGCGCATCACAGCGGCGCCACGGTCCGGACCATCCGCGCCTACCAGGACCGCGGTCTGCTGCCCCGCCCCGAGCGGCGCGGCAGGTCGAACGTGTACGGGGACGCGCACCTCGCCAGGCTGCGCCAGATCGCCGACCTCCTCGACCGCGGCTACACCCTGGCCTCGATCAAGGAGCTCCTGGAGGCCTGGGACACCGGCCGGGGCCTCGGCGGGGTACTCGGCCTGGTCGCGGAGGTGCACGGGCCGTGGACGGACGAGGAGGCGGCCCGGATCTCCCGCGCGGAGCTGGACGCCCGCTTCGGCGGCACTCCGGACGAGGACGCCATCCGGGAGGCCGTCGAGCTCGGCGTACTGGAACGGCTGCCGGACCGGGAGGCGGAGGAGTACCTCGTACCGAGTCCGCAAGAGCTCGCCGTTGCCGTCGAGTTGTACGCGGCCGGAGTGCCGCTTCCGGCAATCACCGGACACCTTCGGGAACTTCGCGACCAGGTCGAGCACATCGCCTCCCGCTTCCTGGAGTTCACGACCGAGCACGTCTTCGCGCGCTATCTGGAGCACCGGCCGCCGACGGACGCGGACGCGGCCGAGGCGGCGACGATGGTGCGACGGCTCCGCCCGCTCGCCCAGCAGACGGTCGACGCCGAACTGGCTCGGGCGATGCGCCTGTTGGCGACCCGGCACCTCCAGCTCCATCTGTCCCCCGACGCCCCGTCGACGAAGGGCGACGAGCCCCGCTCGGTGGCGCTTCCGGCCGACACGATTCGGGCCGTGCAGAGCCTGGTTGGCGCGGACGGCGTCGCGGCCTTCGTCACCGCCGCGACGGAACGAGAAGTCGGCAAAAGGACATTGGACTCTCTTGCCTCAAATAGGCAAATACCGGGCTAAGTCCACCAACTCACCCTAAATAATTGGGATGTTGTCCACAGAATCGCCAACTAGCCTGTGGATAAGTAGCTTTGCTTGTGGATCAAACATGCCCGCTCCCATTCATCGGAGAACAATGGACGAACGACGCACGGTGAAGGTGTCGAAGTACCTCTCCAAGCATCTGCGCCACCAGCCCGAGCGCATCGGCCTCGTCCTCGACGCGCAGGGCTGGACCGAGATCGACACACTCCTGCGGGCGACGGCAGCGCACAACTTCCCGATCAGCCGCGAGGAACTCGACCACGTCGTCGCGACCAACGACAAGAAACGCTTCGCGATCGAGGGAACCCGCATCCGCGCGAGCCAGGGCCACACCGTCGAGGTGGACCTGGACCTGCCGGTCGCCGAGCCGCCCGCGTACCTCTACCACGGTACGGTCACGGACCGGCTTCCCGCGATCCGGGCGGAAGGGCTGCGACCCATGGCCCGCCACCATGTACACCTCTCCCCCGACCGGGAGACCGCGACCCGGGTCGGCGCCCGGCGCGGCCGGCCGGTCGTGCTGAGCGTCGACGCCGGCGCCATGCACCGCGCGGGACACGTCTTCCACATCAGCGCCAACGGGGTCTGGTTGACCGACGCCGTGCCTCCGGAGTTCCTCCGCCTCCCCTCGTGACGCCCCCGCACAGCCTGACGACTAGGGCATGATCGTTCCCATGGCACACCCGCACCTGCCCACCACCGAAGCGGCCGTCACCGCGATCCGCGAGATCGCCCGGGAGTTCCACCTGGAGATGACGGTGACCGACGACATCGGAGCGGACCAGACCTCCCGGCGCACCTCCTCCGGCGCGTTCGCGGTCCTCGACCCGGACGGGTCCCTGCCGCACGAGGCCTTCGTCGAACTGGGCGGCTCCCCCTCGATCACCGTCCAGGTCTTCCCCGAGGACGACGCCAGGATCACGGTGGACGGCATCGAGTTCGCCGACGTGCCCCGCGACGCGGTCCCCGACTTCCTCCGCTCCGTCCTCGGCGGCCTCGCCCACGTGAAGGGCCGGTTCTTCCCGCCCGGCTGGTGGCTGGTCGTCCCGCTCCCCGGCGACACCATGTACAAGGAGCTCGTCCCGGGCAGCTCGCTCACCCCCTGGATGAACCGCAGCGTCCGCTGAACCTTCGCGGACCGCCGTAGGCTCGAGACCATGAGCCTGCGTCTGAGCACCGTGATCCTGCCCGTCGACCGTTGGCACGAGGGTGGCCGCGAGAAGTGGTCCCGCGCCGAGGAGCTGGGGTTCCACACGGCGTACACCTACGACCACCTCTCGTGGCGCACCTTCCGCGACGGTCCGTGGTTCGGTGCGCTGCCCACCCTCACCGCCGCCGCCACGGCGACCGAGCGGCTCCGCCTCGGCACGCTCGTCACCTCCCCCAACTTCCGCCACCCCGTGACCCTCGCCAAGGACCTGATGTCGCTCGACGACATCTCCGGGGGCCGGATCACGCTCGGTATCGGGGCCGGCGGCAACGGCTTCGACGCCACCGCCCTCGGGCAGGAGGCGTGGACGCCGAAGGAGCGGGCCGACCGGTTCGGCGAGTTCGTGCCGCTGCTCGACCGCCTCCTCACCGAGGATTCGGTGACGGCCCGGGGCACGTTCTACTCGGCGGAGGAGGCCCGGAACATCCCCGGCTGCGTCCAGCGCCCGCGGCTGCCGTTCGCGGTGGCGGCGACCGGGCCGCGCGGGCTGCGGCTGGCCGCCCGGTACGGGCAGGCGTGGGTGACGACCGGCGACCCGAAGATCTTCGAGGAGGGCACGCCGGAGCAGTCGGTGGAGGCGCTGCGCGGCCAGATCGAGAAGCTCGGCAAGGCGTGCGCCGAGACCGGCCGGGACGTGTCCGAGCTCGACAAGATCCTGCTGACCGGCTTCACCCCGGACCGCGGGCGCCCGCTGGAGTCGCTGGACGCCTTCGTCGACTTCGCCGGCACCCACCGCGCCCTCGGCTTCACCGAGATCGTGATCCACTGGCCGATCGCGGACTCCGACTTCGCCGCCGACCAGGCCGTCTTCGAGAAGATCGCCACCGAGGCCCTCACCCAGCTGGGCTGAGCCGCCGGCCACCGCCGGCTCGATCACGACCCCGCGCCCCCAGGCGGTGCGGGGTCAGTCGGCGCCCGCTCGACACGCATCGCAGGTCGCGGGCGACGGGCTCCGCGCGTCCGGCACGGCCCTCCCGGTGCGCGCGGCGCGCGTCACGGCCTCGGTCATCCCCGCCAGGACGTCGCCCACCAGCACCGGATCACGCGCCGGATGATCCGATCCGGCCCGCTCACAGCTCCCGCAGAGCGCCATCCCGAGACTCACGACCCATATGCCATACGGCGCACCGCAGGCCTCGCACTCGTCGCAACGCCGGCCCGAGACCATGCCCCACCCCCTGGAGATGCCGTCAGCTCACCTGGGGTCTTCCCCGCGCCGCCAGAAACCGAACGAGCGTTTTACGGCCAGATCAGGACGGTCCGGACGGGTCGGGACGCCGAATTCGCCTACTCATATGTGCACCTCCTCGCACGCCCGTGCGTTCGGTGCGGAACAATGGGGCGGTGACCTCTCCCCGCTCTCCGCGTTCCTCCGCCCCGGCGACCCCGGCGACCCGGCTGATCGCCACCGACCTCGACGGCACGCTCCTGCGCGACGACAAGTCCGTCTCCGAGCGGACGGTCGCCGCCCTCGCCTCGGCGGAGGAGGCCGGTATCGAGGTCTTCTTCGTCACCGGCCGGCCCGCCCGCTGGATGGACGTCGTCAGCGACCACGTCCACGGCCACGGCCTGGCCATCTGCGCCAACGGTGCCGCTGTCGTCGACCTCCACGCGGGAGGCACCTTCCTGGAGGTCCGCCCGCTGGAGCGGCCGGTCGCCCTCGACGTCGTACGGGCCCTGCGCGCCGCCGCGCCCGGCACCTCCTTCGCGGTCGAGCTCACCACCGGCATCCACTACGAGCCGAAGTACCCGCCCTTCTTCCTCGACCCCGGCGCCACCGTCGCCACCGCCGAGAAGCTCCTCTTCGAGGAGGCGCCGGGCGCCGCCGCCCCGGTGCTCAAGCTGCTCGCGCAGCACCCGGAGCTCGACCCCGACGCGTTCCTGGCCCTGGCCCGGGAGGCCGCCGGCGACCTGGCCTCCTTCACCCGGTCCAGCCCCACGGCTCTCCTGGAGGTCAGCGCCCTCGGCGTCTCCAAGGCCTCCACCCTGGCCCACTGCTGTGCCGAGCGCGGCATCGCGGCCGATGAGGTCGCCGCCTTCGGCGACATGCCCAACGACATCGAGATGCTCAGCTGGGCCGGCCGCTCGTACGCGATGGGCAATGCCCACCCCGACGTGATCGCCGCCGCCTCCGGCAGCACTGTCGGCAACAACGACGACGGGGTGGCCGTCGTCATCGAGCGGCTCGTGGCGGAGGCCCTGGAGGCGCGGCAGGCCACCCCGTAGTCGGGCACGCCCGGCGTCGAGCCGGGCACGCCCGCCGTCGCCCCGCACCTACAGCGGGGCCTCCCACACCACCGTCGTGCCGCCGCCGTCCTCCCCGAGGCCCGGCCCGCACCAGCTCGCGCCGCCCAGCGACTCGGCCCGCCGCGCCAGGTTCCGCAGACCGCTGCGCCGCCCGCCCTCCGGGAGGCCGACGCCGTCGTCCGCGACCGAGAGCCGCACCCCGGCGGAGCCGTCCGGCAGGGTGACCGTGGCGTCGAGGACCACCTCGATGCGACTCGCCTCCGCGTGCCGGAAGGCGTTCGAGAGGGCCTCGCGCAGGGCGGCGATGAGGTTCTTCCCAGTGAGTTCGCCGACCGCCGAGTCGATCACGCCGAGGAAGCGGTGCGCGGGCTTGAAGCCGAGCGGCACGGCCGCCATGTTGATCTCCCGCAGGACACGGGTGCGCAGCCCCGACGGGGCCTCGGCGGGCCCCTGCTGGAGCGCGAAGATCGCCGTACGGATCTCCTGGATGGTCACGTCCAGCTCGTCCACGGCCTTGCCCACGCCCTCGCGCACGGCCGGCACGATCGACTTGCGCTGGGCGCTCTCCAGCATCATGCCGGTGGCGAAGAGCCGCTGGATGACCAGGTCGTGCAGGTCGCGGGCGATCCGGTCCCGGTCCTCGTACACGGCGAGACGCTCCCGGTCCCGCTGCGCGTCCGCCATCATCAGCGCGAGCGCCGCCTGCGAGGCGAACTGCGTGGCGAGTGTCCGCTCCGTCTCCGTGAACGGGCGCCCGCCCCGCGCCCGGGGCGTGGCGAGCGCGCCGAGGACCCGCCCGCCGCTCTGCAGCGGCAGCATCATGCTCGGCCCGTACGCGGACGTCAGCCGGCTGATCATGCGCGGGTCCGTCGAGGCGTCCGCCACGAAGACCGCCTCGCCCTTCAGGAGCTGCTCGACCACGGCGCTCTCGGGCGGAATCACGACGCCCAGTGACTTGGTGGCGCGGGGCGAGGAGACGGCGACGATCTCCAGGCCCCCCTCCTCGGCGGGCAGCAGCACGATGCCGGCGTCCGCGTCGGCGAGCCGGCGCGCCTGCTCGGCGACGACCGTGAGCGCGTCGTCCGCGTCGCCACCGGAGAGCAGGGCCGTGGTGACGGCGACCGAGCCGTCGATCCACCGTTCGCGCTGCCGGGCGGCCTCGTAGAGGCGGGCGTTGCCGATGGCGATGCCCGCCTCCGTGGCGAGCACCCTGACCATGTGGACGTCGTAGTCGTTGAACTCGCCGCCGCCGTTCTTCTCGGCGAGGTAGAGATTGCCGAAGATCTCGCCCTGGACCCGGATGGGTACGCCGAGGAAGGTCCGCATCGGCGGATGCCCGGGCGGGAAGCCGGCCGCGCGCGGATCGGTGGACAGGTCCGCGAGGCGGATCGTCTGCGGGTCGCGGATGAGCGCGCCGAGCAGCCCGGCGTGGCCGTCGGGAGGGTGCCCGATCCGCTTGGCCACGTCGTCGCCGACACCGAAGGTGACGAAGTCGGAGAGTCCCTCGCCCTCCTCGTCGACGACGCCGATCGCGGCGTAGCGGGCGTCGGCGAGTTCGGCGGCCGTCTCGCAGATCCGGTCGAGGGTGGAGTGGAGTTCGAGCCCCGTACCGACCGAGCGCATGGCCTCCAGGAGCTGCGGTACGCGGGCGGTGAGCTCCGTGGACAGCCCCTGGAGGCTGCGGGTGGCCTGAGTGGCGGCTTCCAGGGGATCCGAGGGGTCGGGCGCGGCGGCGGTCATGAGCTTGAGCCTAGTTAGTCCGATTTGGCGAGAAAAGTCGGCCGGTCGCCCGCTGCCGTTCTCATGACCCGGACACGGCCCGGCTCGACGCTGCCCCGACGACGAGCAGATCCGTCTCCCGCTCCTGCTCCAGCATCCGGCGCAGCGGGCCGTCCGCCTCCGCCAGCTCGGCATACGGGCCACGCTGCACGGTCCGGCCCTCGGCCAGGACGACCACCTCGTCGACGGCGTCGAGCCCGTGCAGCCGGTGGGTGATGAGGACGGTGGTACGGCCCTCCGTGGCCCGGAGCAGGTCGTCGGTGAGCGCGTCGGCGGTGGCCAGGTCGAGGTGTTCGGCCGGCTCGTCGAGAACGAGGACGGGGAAGTCGGCCAGCAGGGCGCGGGCGAGCGCGAGGCGCTGCCGCTGCCCGCCGGAGAGCCGGGAGCCGTGCTCGCCCACGAGGGTGTCGAGCCCGTCCGGGAGGCCGTTCACCCAGTCGAGCAGCCGGGCTCGGCGCAGCGCCTCGCGCAGCTCCTCGTCGCTCGCCCCGGCCTTCGCGAGCCGCAGGTTCTCGCGGACCGAGCTGTCGAAGATGTGGGCGTCCTGGGCGCAGAGGCCGACGAACCGTCGCACCGCGTCGCCGTCGAGCTCCCAGGCGGGCACGCCACCGATCCGGTACATGCCGTTCTCCACGTCCAGGAACCGCAGCAGCACCTGGGCCAGGGTGGTCTTCCCGGAACCGGAGGCGCCGACGACGGCGACCCGGCGCCCGGCCTCCAGGGTGAGCCCGAAGTCGGCGAGCGCCATCCGGTCCTGCCCGGCGTGCCGGGCGGAGAGCCCGGCCAGCTCCAGCGGGAACGGATCCGCCGGGGGAGTCCCGGGCCCGGCCGGCTCGTGTACGGGGACGGGGGCGTCGAGCACCTCGAAGACGCGCTCGGCACTGTGCCGGACGCGCTGCCGGTACTGGACGGCGAGCGGCAGGCCGGTGACGGCCTCGAAGGCGGCGAGCGGCGTCAGGACGACCACGGCGAGGGCCACTCCGTCGAGCCGCCCGTCCCGTACGGCCTGGACGCCGACGAGTGCGGCGGCCGCGACCGTCAGGCCGCAGACCGTCGCGGAGAGACCGGCGCCGAGCGCGGTGGCCGCGGCCTGCCGGGAGGAGATGGAGGTGAGGTGCCGGTCGGCGGTCCGGGTGCGCTCGACCCGGCCGGGCAGCGCGCCCGCGACCGTCAGCTCGGCGCAGCCGCGGAGCAGGTCGGCCACCGCGGTCGCCAGGGCGCCGCGCGCGGGGGCGAGCCGGCGTTCCGCCCTGCGGGCGACGGCCCCGCCGATCGCCGGGACGGCGATGCCCGCGACCAGCAGGCCCACGGCGAGGACGGCCCCGGCCTCGGGCAGCATCCAGGCCGTGAACCCGGCGGAGGCGACGCCCACGACGAGGGCGGCGCCCACCGGGAGCCACCAGCGGAGCCAGTAGTCCTGGAGCGCGTCGACGTCCTGGACGAGGCGGGAGAGCAGGTCTCCGCGGCGGGTGCGGCGCAGCCCGGCCGGGGCGATCCGCTCCAGGCGGCCGTAGACGGAGACCCGGAGCTCGGCGAGCATCCGGAGCACGGCGTCGTGCGAGACGAGCCGCTCGGCGTACCGGAAGACGGCCCGGCCGATGCCGAAGGCGCGCGTGGCCGTGACGGCCATCATCAGGTAGAGCACGGGCGGCTGTTCGGAGGCCCGGGAGATGAGCCAGCCGGACACGGCCATCAGCCCGACGGCCGATCCGAGGGCCAGGCTCCCCAGCAGCAGGGCGAGCGCCATGCGGCCCTTGAGCTCTCCGGCCATGTCCCGGACCCGCCCGAGCACCGACCTCCCGGAGTCGGCCCCGGCTGCCTCGTCCGACACCTCGCCGGGTCGAGCCCGCGAGTGGTCCGACTCCGACACGACGGATCCCGAGGACTCCGCACCGGCCCGGGCCACGGACCCGACGCCGACCTCACCCCCGACTCCGGTCCCGACCCCGACTCCGGTCCCGACCCCGGCCTCGACCTCGACTCCGGTCCCGACCTCGACCCCGACCTCGCCCCCGGCCGAATCGGCCTCCACGGCCGCCGGGACCAGGCTCACCACGCGGTCCGCGACCGCGAGCAGCGCCGGACGGTGGACCACCAGCAGGACCGTCCGGCCGGCCGCGAGGCGGCGGACCGCGTCGACGACGGCCGCCTCCGTCTCACCGTCCAGCGCGGCCGTCGGCTCGTCGAGCAGCAGCAGAGGCCGGTCGGCCAGGAACGCCCGCGCGAGCGCCAGGCGTTGCCGCTGGCCCGCCGAGAGGCCGGCGCCGTCCTCGCCGAGCAGGGTGTCGAGCCCCTCCGGAAGCCCCGTGACGAACCCGTCCGCCCCGGCGTCCCGCAAGGCTTCCCGTACGGCCTCGTCGGAGGCGTCCGGGCGGGCCAGCCGTACGTTCTCGGCGATCGTCCCCGCGAAGAGGTACGGGCGCTGCGGCACCCAGGCGATCCGCGACCGCCACGCCTCCAGGTCCAGCGTCGCGAGGTCCTCGCCGCCGACCCGGACGGAGCCTCCCTCCTCCGGCGCCACGAAGCCGAGCACCACATCCAGGAGCGTCGACTTCCCGACGCCACTCGGCCCGACCAGGGCCACCGTCTCGCCGGGCTCGACCGTCAGCGTCGCCGCGTCGAGCGCCGGTTCGGCGCGCCCCGCGTGCCGTACGGTCACCCGGTCGAGCTCCAGCCGCACGGAGTCCGGAACCGCCCCCGTACCGCCGGCGCGTACCGGCTGCTCCAGGACCTCGAAGATCTCCTCCGCCGCCGCGAGTCCCTCGGCCGCCGCGTGGTACTGCGCGCCGACCTGCCGCAACGGGAGGTAGGCCTCGGGCGCCAGGATCAGGATGACGAGCCCGGTGTACAGGTCGAGCTCGCCGTGGACGAGCCGCATGCCGATGGTCACGGCGACGAGCGCGACCGACAGGGTCGCGAGGAGTTCCAGGGCGAAGGAGGAGAGGAAGGCGATCCGCAGGGTGCGCATCGTCGCCTGCCGGTACTCCGAGGTGATCGCCCGGATCGACTCGGCCTGGGCCTTCGCCCGGCCGAAGATCTTGAGAGTGGGCAGGCCCGCCACGACGTCCAGGAAGTGGCCGGAGAGCCGGGAGAGCAGCTTCCACTGCCGATCCATCCGCGCCTGCGTGTACCAGCCGATGAGGATCATGAAGATCGGGATGAGCGGCAGGGTGACGACGATGATCGCCGCCGAGACCCAGTCCTCGGTGACGATCCGGGCGAGGACCGCCACCGGCACGACCACCGCGAGACCGAGCTGCGGCAGATACCGCGCGAAGTAGTCGTCGAGCGCGTCCACGCCCCGCGTCGCGAGCGCGATCAGCGAACCGGCCTTCTGGCCGCTCAGCCACCCGGGCCCGAGCGCGGCCGACCGCGCGAGGAGCCGGCCGCGGAGTTCGGACTTCACCGCCGCGCTCGCCCGATGGGCGGCGAGCTCGGTCAGCCAGGAGACGAGCCCGCGCCCCACCGCGACTCCCGCGAGCAGCAGCAGGGGGGTGGTCAGATCGGAAACCGCCAGGCCCTTCTGGAAGGCCCCCACCACGATCTCGGCGATGAGCATCGCCTGGGCGACGACCAGCGCCGCCCCGGCCAGACCGAGCACGACCACCGCGGCAAGGAAGAAACGGGTGGCCCGGGCGTACCGGAGCAGACGCGGGTCGATCGGTTTCACGTGAAACATGCCCCTCTGGTGAGCGTCGGCTAGTGGGCGTCAGCGATGTGCTGTGTGCCGATGCGCTTACGGAACACCCAGTAGGTCCAGCTCTGGTAGAGCAGCACCAACGGGGTCGCGATCGCCGCGCACCAGGTCATGATCTTGAGCGTGTACGGGCTCGACGACGCGTTCGTCACGGTAAGGCTCCACTCGGGGTTGAGCGAAGACGGCATGACGTCGGGGAAGAGGGCGAGGAAGAGCATCGCCACCGCGGCGGCGATCGTCACGCCCGAGAGCGCGAACGACCAGCCCTCGCGCCCCACCTTGATGGCACCGATCGCACCGACCAGGGCCACGAAAGCGACCAGCATCGCCCCGAGGCTCCAGCTGTCCCCCGTGTCGACCTGGGTCCAGATCAGGAAGGCGAGCGCGAGCACCGCCGTGACCAGGCCCAGCTTGAGCGCGAGCGCCCGGGCGCGCACCCGGATGTCACCGACCGTCTTGAGCGAGGCGAAGACCGCGCCGTGGAAGGTGAAGAGGGTGAGCGTGACCAGACCGCCGAGGAGGGCGTACGGGTTGAGGAGGTCCCAGAAGGTGCCGACGTACTCCATCTCCGCGTCGATCTTCACGCCACCGACGATGTTGCCGAAGGCCACACCCCAGAGGAACGCGGGGATCAGGGAGGTCCAGAAGATGGCCTGCTCCCAGTTGCGCTGCCAGTTCTCCTCGGGCCGCTTCGCCCGGTACTCGAAGGCGACACCCCGGACGATCAGGCAGACCAGGATGATCAGCAGCGGCAGGTAGAAGCCGGAGAAGAGCGTCGCGTACCACTCGGGGAACGCGGCGAAGGTCGCGCCGCCGGCGGTGAGCAGCCACACCTCGTTGCCGTCCCAGACGGGACCGATCGTGTTGATGAGGACCCGCTTCTCGGCCCGGTCGCGGGCGAGCAGCTTGGTCAGGACGCCGATCCCGAAGTCGAAGCCTTCGAGAAAGAAGTAGCCGATCCAGAGGACGGCGATGAGTACGAACCAGACGTCGTGGAGTTCCATGCCTCGTTCTCCTGAGCCTCAGTACGAGAAGGCCATGGGCCGGTCGGGGTCACGGGAGTCCCCGCCGATCTTGGTGGGCGGGTTGAGGTCGTCCTCGGTGAGCTCCGGCGGTCCCGCCTTGATGTATTTGACGAGGAGCTTGACCTCGATCACGGCGAGGACTGCGTAGAGGGTGGTGAAGACGATCATCGAGGTGAGTACTTCACCCTGGGAGACGCCGGGGGAGACCGCGTCACGAGTGCGCAGCACGCCGTAGACGACCCAGGGCTGACGGCCCATCTCGGTGAAGATCCAGCCCCAGGAGTTGGCGATGAGCGGGAAGCCCATGGTCCAGAGGGCGATGATCCAGTACCACTTGGTGAAGCGGGGGCTGAGCGCCTTCCGCTTGAACAGGACCAGGTTCGGCACTTCGTCCTCACCGGTCCGCATCCCCGGCGCCAGCATGAACTTCTTGCGGGTCAGCCAGAGGCCGAGCATGCCGATGCCCAGCGAGGCCATGCCGAAGCCGATCATCCAGCGGAAGCCCCAGTAGGCGACGGGGATGTTGGGCCGGTAGTCGCCGGGCCCGAACTTCTCCTGCTCGGCCTTGTTGATGTCGTTGATGCCCGGGACGTACGAGCTGAAGTCGTCGTTCGCGAGGAAGGACAGCAGCCCGGGGATCTCTATGGCCACCTTGTTGTGGCCCTTGTCGACATCGCCGTAGGCGAAGATCGAGAAGGGTGCGGGAGCCTCGCCGTCCCAGAGGGCCTCGGCGGCGGCCATCTTCATCGGCTGCTGCTTGAACATGACCTTGCCGAGCAGGTCACCGCTGATGGCGGTGCCGAGGCCGGCGATGATCAGGGTGATCAGGCCGAGCCGCAGCGAGGTCCGCATCACCGGGATGTGCTTCTTCCGCGCCAGGTGGAAGGCGGAGATGCCGACCATGAACGCGCCGCCGACCAGGAAGGCCGCCGTCATGGTGTGGAAGAACTGGGTGAGGGCGGTGTTCTGGGTGAGCACCAGCCAGAAGTCGGTGAGCTCCGCCCGGCCGCGCTCCTCGTTGATGCGGTATCCGACGGGGTGCTGCATCCAGGAGTTCGCCGCGAGGATGAAGTAGGCGGAGAGGATGGTGCCGATCGACACCATCCAGATGCAGGCGAGGTGGATCCGCTTCGGCAGCTTGTCCCAGCCGAAGATCCACAGGCCGATGAACGTGGACTCGAAGAAGAAGGCGATGAGCGCCTCGAAGGCGAGCGGGGCACCGAAGATGTCGCCGACGAAACGGGAGTAGTCGGACCAGTTCATGCCGAACTGGAACTCCTGGACGATGCCGGTGACGACACCCATGGCGATGTTGATCAGGAAGAGCTTGCCCCAGAACTTCGTCGCCCGGAGGTACTTCTCCTTCCCGCTCCTCACCCAGGCGGTCTGGAGACCGGCGGTGAGTGCGGCGAGGGAGATCGTCAGGGGGACGAAGAGGAAGTGGTAGACGGTGGTGATGCCGAACTGCCAGCGCGCCAGAGTCTCTGGCGCAAGAGCGAGGTCCACGTCGTTTTCTCCTTACATCGCCGTGGTCACATCGGCAGTTTGCCCCGTTAATCCCACCAAATTAGGGAGGAAACAGGACACGCTTGTGAACGCGTTCACATTCACAAGCATTATGGCTCATACGAAATCCGTACCTTCAGTCGGGGTCCCCCTACCGAAGGTCACCTCTTCCCAGAGCCTTCAACATATTGTTGAATCCGGGCATGACCCTTCGGATACGCATCGTCTGGCCCGCCGGACACACCACGGCGACCCTTGAGGAGACCCCCACGAGCACAGCGCTCGCGAGGGCCCTCCCGATCTCCTCCACCGCCCGGACGTGGGGCGAGGAGGTCTACTTCGACACTCCGGTCTCCGTCCCCGTCGAGGACGGCGCACGCCAGGTCGTCGAGCCCGGCACGGTGGCCTTCTGGACGGACGGCGACGCGCTCGCCCTCCCCTACGGCCCGACCCCGATCTCACGCGGAGACGAGTGCCGGCTCGCGAGCCCGTGCAACCTCCTGGGCGCGCTGGACGGCGACCCGCGGATCCTGGCCACCGTCAGGGACGGCGACCCGATCCGCGTGGAAGCCGTGGACTAGCCCTCCTTGCGGAAGCCCTCCGCCGCCTTCAGGAACAGGTCGTTCGCCTCGGTCTCACCGATCGTGACGCGCACGCCCTCACCCGCGAACGGCCGCACCATCACGCCGTGCCGCTCGCACTCCGCCGCGAAGTCCAGCGTCCGCTCACCGAGCCGCAGCCAGACGAAGTTCGCCTGGGTGTCCGCCACGGTCCAGCCCTGGGCCACGAGCCCCGCGTGGACCCGCTCGCGCTCGGCCACCAGCGAGCCGACCCGGCCGAGCAGTTCGTCCTCGGCCCGCAGCGAGGCCACCGCCGCGTCCTGCGCCAGCTGGCTCACCCCGAACGGGACCGCCGTCTTGCGCAGCGCCGCCGCCACCGGCTCGTGGGCCACCGCGAAGCCGACCCGCAGCCCCGCCAGGCCGTACGCCTTGGAGAACGTACGCAGCACGGCGACGTTCGGCCGGTCGCGGTAGAGCTCGATGCCGTCCGGGATGTCGGCGTCGCGGACGAACTCGCGGTACGCCTCGTCGATCACGACCAGGACGTCGGAGGGCACCCGGTCCAGGAAGCGCTCCAGCTCGGCCCGGCGGACCGCGGTGCCCGTGGGGTTGTTGGGGTTGCAGACGAAGATCAGCCGGGTCCGGTCGGTGATCGCCGCGGCCATCGCGTCGAGGTCGTGCACCTCGCCCTCGGTCAGCGGCACCTGCACCGAGGTGGCGCCGCTGATCTGCGTGATGATCGGGTACGCCTCGAAGGAGCGCCAGGCGTAGATCACCTCGTCGCCCGGGCCCGAGGTGGCCTGGAGCAGCGACTGCGCGACCCCGACCGAGCCCGTGCCCGTCGCGATGTGCGAGACGGGCACGCCGAACCGGTCGGCGAGCTCCTGCATCAGGCCGGTGCAGGCCATGTCCGGGTAACGGTTGAAGTTCGCGGCGGCGGCCAGCGTGCTCTCCATGACCCCGGGCAGCGGCGGATAGGGGTTCTCGTTGGACGAGAGCTTGAAGGCCACGGGACCGCCCGTGGCGGCCGGCTTGCCCGGCTTGTAGGTGGGGACACCGTCCAGCTCGGCGCGCAGCTTGGGGCTGCCGGTGCTCGTCCCGCTGGTCTCGCTCACAGTGTGGCCTCCTCGACCGTCCGTACCGCCAATACTCCTCACCTTATGAGGATTCGCCTCCGGTGCGAATGGCCTGTGGACAACAGGAGGGACACGCTGTGGAAAGAGG
The DNA here is from genome assembly GCF_006539185.1 of Streptomyces gardneri. Classification (GTDB taxonomy): domain Bacteria; phylum Actinomycetota; class Actinomycetes; order Streptomycetales; family Streptomycetaceae; genus Streptomyces; species Streptomyces gardneri. The sequence goes on along the minus strand of NZ_BJMN01000036.1, from coordinate 16,329 downwards.
GGGAGCGCGGGTCTGGGTGGCGCGCGCCGGTGGCGGGCGCCGTGGCGCGCATCCCCCGTAGAGGTGAGTTGAGACCTCTTCGAGACCTCGCCCCTTCGCCAGGCCTACGGCGTTCGGCAACCCTAGGTCGCATGAAAGAGCCCTTAACTGCCTTCGATTCCATGCCTGTTGAGGTGTTTCGATCATGCAGAAACGTGCCTGCCAATGCCTGCATATGCGACCGTCCCGACCGCCCCTCATCGCCCTACTATCGGCTCGCCATGACAGCAGCAGGGAAGCACCAGGTGAGCCGGGCACAGACCCGGGGAAGCCGGCAGGGCCGGGCAGGCATCCGGGACGTGGCCGCCGCCGCCGGGGTCTCCATCACGACTGTCTCCGACGCGCTCAACGGCAAGGGCCGACTCCCGGACGCCACCCGCCGCCACGTCCGCGAGGTCGCCGACCGGCTGGGCTACCGCCCATCCGCGGCGGCCCGCACGCTTCGTACGGGTAAGTCGGGACTCATCGGCCTGACCGTGACCACGTACGGGGATGAACCTTTCACCTTCACCGAATTCGCATACTTCGCGGAGATGGCCAGAGCAGCCACATCGGCGGCACTCGCCCGGGGCTACGCCCTGGTCATCCTCCCCGCCACCTCCCGCCATGACGTCTGGTCGAACGTCGCCCTCGACGGCACCGTCGTCATCGACCCCTCCGACCATGACCCGGTCGTCACCGAGCTGGTCCGGCAGGGCCTCCCCGTCGTCTCCGACGGACGCCCCGCCGGCACCCTTCCGGTCACCGCCTGGGTCGACAACGACCACGAAGCCGCCGTCCTCGATCTGCTCGACCACCTCGCCGACGCCGGCGCCCGCCGCATCGGTCTCCTCACCGGAACCACCACCGACACGTACACCCGCCTGTCCACCACCGCGTACCTCAACTGGTGCGAGCGGGTCGGCCAGGACCCCGTCTACGAGGCCTATCCGGCGCACGATCCGTGCGCGGGCGCCGTCGCGGCCGACCGGCTGCTCGCCCGCCCGGACCGACCCGACGCCGTGTACGGCCTCTTCGACCCCAACGGAACCGACCTCCTCGCGGCCGCGCGCCGCTACGGACTGCGCGTCCCGGAGGACCTGCTGCTGGTCTGCTGCAGCGAGTCCACCGTCTACGCCACCACCGAACCGCCCATCACGACGCTCTCGCTCAAACCACGCAGGATCGGCACGGCCGTCGTCCAGCTCCTCATCGACGCCATCGAGGGGATCGATACGGACGGTCCGGTCGAGCAGGTGATACCGACCGAACTCATCGTCCGCACCTCCTCACAGCGGCGCTCGCCACGCACCACGGTCAGCCCGCCGCGCTCACCCGCGAAGGACTGACCGAGACTCACCCGACCCGCCGCCCCCGCCCCTGCCCGTGGGCAGGGGCGGCGAAACCGAGCACCGTACCGGCCTCAACCCTGGACTGGACCTTCTCAATTCGGGCGAAACAACCGGTGAACCCGGAGTGGACCCGGATTCACCACCCCTGGTGCGTCACACAGGAGGACCCTCATTCCTATGATGGGCGGACGACATCGTGGTCCACCCCGACCAGGCCGGTCCACGATGTGCAGGGCATCGCGACGGTGGTGGAGGGGTCCATGACTCAGGGGGCCGGGCAGGAGCCCGTGGTGCGCACGGCGACATTGCGCGACTTCCGCGTACCGCCGTACGCCCGGGTGCCCGTACAGGGCCACGCCGTCGAGCCGACGGCCGAGCACCTTCCGCCGGCCGAGGCGTCCACCCAGGTGTCGGCCGAGACACCTCTCCAGGCGCCGAGCGAGGCGGCCGGCCACGCCCCCGCCGAGACGCCCACCGCCCCGCCCATGCCGGCCACCGCGCCTGCGCGGACCGTCGAGGCGGCACCGAGCGGGTCGCTCCCCGTCGTCGGCGCACCCCCGTCCGCGCCTGCGCCCGCGCCCGCCGCCGACGCGCCCGCACCCGCCCACGTACCCGCGCCCGCGCCCGCGCCCGCAGACCCGACCCTCCTCCTGGGCCGCCGCGTCGCCCCCGCGTTCACCGGTGCGGGCCACACGACCAGCACGACCGGCTCCTCCATCGTCTCGGTCGCCACCGGCCACCCCGGCAGCGCCTTCCCCGAGGGCGACCTGCCCGAGGGCTACACGCCGACCGAGCGCGACCTCCCGGTCATCAACCGCGGCGACACCGTCCAGGTCCGGGTCGCCCCCGACGCCGCCACCGCGCCCGACCCCGCCGCCACGACCGGCGACGGCCCCGGCCCCCTCTACGTCGTCGGCGACGTCCACGGCTACCTCGACGAACTCGTCGGCGCCCTGCGCGCCCAGGGCCTCGTCGACGAGAACGGCGGCTGGGCCGCGGGCAACGCCCGGCTGTGGTTCCTCGGCGACTTCACCGACCGCGGCCCCGACGGCATCGGCGTCATCGACCTCGTCATGCGGCTCTCCGCCGAGGCCGCCGCCGCCGGCGGCTACTGCAAGGCCCTCATGGGCAACCACGAACTGCTGCTGATCGGCGCCAAGCGCTTCGGCGACACCTCGGTCAACTCCGGCGCGGGCACGGCCACCTTCCAGGCTGCCTGGCTGCTCAACGGCGGCCAGAAGCACGACATGGACCGGCTCCAGGACGTCCACCTCCAGTGGATGTCCCGGCTCGACGCCGTGGTCCTGGAGGACGACCACCTCCTCCTGCACTCCGACACCACCGCGTACCTCGAATACGGCGAGACCATCGAGGACGTCAACGAGACGGTCCACGAGATCCTCAACCGGAGCGACGCCGACGAGGTCTGGGACGTGTTCCGCAAGTTCACGAAACGCTTCGCGTTCCGAGACGAGGGCGGACCGCAGGCCGTCCAGGAGCTCCTCTCCACCTACGGCGGCAGCCGGATCGTGCACGGCCACAGCCCCATCCCGTACCTCCTCGGCCAGGTCGGCACGGAGGAGAGCGAGGGCAACGGCGGCCCGGTCATCGACGGACCCCACGTGTACGCGGACGGTCTCGCGATCGCCATGGACGGCGGTGTGACCATGGCCGGAAAGCTGCTGGTCGTCGAACTCCCCCTGAACGGCTGACGCATAACCCTGCGCATCCGGGGAAGTCGATTTCCGGAAACACCCTGTCAGCCCGTGGCGTCACCGCAATACCATCGGACCATCCGTAGCAGGCTCTCCTCCGTTTCTGCCCGATCGGCCGTTCTCCACGGCTGATCCGGGCCTGCGGAGCATCGGGGGATGCACATGAACGTGGCTCCGTACCTGCTGACCGAGGATCGCGCCGAGTACGAGCGGGTCCTCGACGACGCACTGAGCACCGCCCACGCACGTCCGGATCTCGCCGGAGTCGGGACACGACTCACGGTGGGACAACTGCGCTCCATGGCCCTGAACGCGACAGCGCTGATCACCACCGCGGCGTCGAGCGAGTACGACCACTTCGTCAAGGTCCGCGAGCAGGGCCGCATCGCGGTCGCCACCCGCGTACCCGCCCCGCAGGACGGCACCGGGGCGGGGATCGTCGCGATCTTCACCGTCATGGTGCCCGTGCTCTCCGGGTCGGCCGCCTTCATCTTCCTGCTGGTCGGCGCACTCCTGCACGCGATCGCGCCCACCGTGGTCTTCGGGGCGACGCTGCTGACGGCCGGTCTGGTCTTCGGTGCGGTCGCCGCCGCCGGCCTGCTCTGCGCGGCCGCCGGTCTCCTCCGGACCGCCCTGCGCAACAGCCCGACCGCGACAGTCACGGCCGGTACGCCCGCCACCTCGGCGGACGACGAGCTGTCCCGCGCCCGTGAGGCCTGGCGCCTCGCCCTGCTCGAACGCGGCGTCGTCCCCTTCCTCCGCGCCGCCCTCGCGGCCACGGACCCGGACGACGGCACCTCCACCTGACGAGCCACCCCCACCCGACAGCGGCACCTCCGCCGACAACGGCACCGGCCCGCGACTCCCCCGTGGGTCGCGGGCCGGTGCCTGCTCGGATGCCGCCGCGGTCAGTCCGCCAGCGGCAGGTAGACGCGGTTCCCGCTCTCCGCGAACTCCTTCGACTTCTCCGCCATCCCGGCCTCGATCTCCTGCTGCGTGCCACCGTGCTCACGCCGGATGTCCTGGGAGATCTTCATCGAGCAGAACTTCGGACCGCACATCGAGCAGAAGTGCGCGGTCTTCGCGGGCTCCGCCGGCAGCGTCTCGTCGTGGAACTCGCGCGCCGTGACCGGGTCGAGAGCCAGGTTGAACTGGTCCTCCCAGCGGAACTCGAAGCGCGCGTCAGAGAGCGCGTCGTCCCATTCCTGCGCGCCCGGGTGCCCCTTGGCGAGGTCCGCCGCGTGGGCGGCGATCTTGTACGTGATGACGCCCGTCTTCACGTCGTCCTTGTTGGGCAGGCCCAGGTGCTCCTTGGGCGTGACGTAGCAGAGCATGGCCGTGCCCCACCAGGCGATCATCGCCGCGCCGATGCCCGAGGTGATGTGGTCGTAGGCGGGCGCCACGTCCGTCGTCAGCGGGCCGAGGGTGTAGAACGGCGCCTCCTCGCAGATCTCCTGCTGGAGGTCGATGTTCTCCTTGATCTTGTGCATCGGGACGTGGCCCGGGCCCTCGATCATCGTCTGCACGTTGTGCCGCTTGGCGATCGTGTTCAGCTCGCCGAGCGTACGCAGCTCCGCGAACTGCGCCTCGTCGTTGGCGTCCGCGATCGAGCCGGGGCGCAGACCGTCGCCGAGCGAGTACGTGACGTCGTACGCCGCCAGGATCTCGCAGAGCTCCTCGAAGTTCGTGTAGAGGAAGTTCTCCTTGTGGTGGGCGAGACACCAGGCGGCCATGATCGAGCCACCGCGCGAGACGATGCCGGTCTTGCGGCGCGCGGTGAGCGGCACGTACGGCAGGAGTACGCCGGCGTGCACCGTCATGTAGTCGACGCCCTGCTCGGCCTGCTCGATGACCGTGTCCTTGTAGATCTCCCAGGTCAGGTCCTCGGCCTTGCCGTCGACCTTCTCCAGGGCCTGGTAGAGCGGCACGGTGCCGATCGGCACGGGGGAGTTGCGCAGCACCCACTCGCGGGTGGTGTGGATGTTGCGGCCGGTGGACAGGTCCATGACCGTGTCCGCGCCCCACTTGGTCGCCCAGGTCATCTTCTCCACCTCCTCCTCGATGGAGGAGGTGACGGCGGAGTTGCCGATGTTGGCGTTGACCTTCACCAGGAACCGCTTGCCGATGATCATCGGCTCGATCTCAGGGTGGTTGACGTTCGCCGGGAGCACCGCGCGGCCCGCGGCGATCTCCTCCCGTACGACCTCGGGCGAGACGTTCTCGCGGATCGCGACGTACTCCATCTCCGGGGTGATCTCGCCCCGGCGGGCGTACGCGAGCTGCGTCACCGCCTGGCCGTCCCGGCCGCGGCGCGGCAGGCGCGGGCGGCCGGGGAAGACGGCGTCGAGGTTCTTCAGCCCGCCGCCGCGCGGCGACGTGTGCTTGATGCCGTCGTCCTCGGGGCGCACGGGGCGGCCCGCGTACTCCTCGGTGTCGCCGCGCGCGATGATCCAGTTCTCGCGCAACGGCGCCAGGCCGCGCCGTACATCGGTGTCGATGGTGGGGTCGGTGTACGGCCCGGACGTGTCGTACAGCGTCACGTCCTTGCCGTTGGTGAGGTGCACCTGACGGACCGGGACCCGGAGGTCGGGGCGCGAACCCTCGACGTAGCCCTTGTGCCAGCCCGGCGCGCGGCCGTCCTGGTCGGAGGCAGGCGTGCGTGCATCCTGAATGGTCATGAGACCGATCTCCCTACGCCGGCATTACCCGGTAACAGGTTCGGCGGTCGGCGCAGCCTCCTCCCGTACGTGCGTACGGTGATCAGCGCCCTCTCAGCCCGGTGCTCCGAGCTCCCGCGTGTGCAAAGGTGTCACCACGCTAGCGCCATCCCTGGCGTGCTGAACAGTGGGCCCCCACCGTTCTTGCGATGATCGGTCGGTGACTTCCCCCCAACAGCAGCCCGAGCCGCACGACCACGCCCACGGTCCCGACCACGGACACGGACACGCGACCGGGCACGGGCACAGCCACAGCCACGGCCCCGCCGCCCCCGTCTCCCAGCATCTGCGCAAGGTCATCGCCGCGGTCCTGATCCCCTTCGCCACCGCCGTCCTGGTCGGCCTCGTGGTCCTGTGGCCCGGTGGCACTCCGGCGCACGAGCGCACCGGGGTCGGCTTCGACCGGCAGACCGAGCAGGGCACGGTCGTCTCCGTCGAGCAGGTCGACTGCAAGGACGTGAACGCCGCCCAGGTCCCCCCGACCGGGGACACCTCCACCCCCGAGGGACGCGAGGCGGTCAACGCCCAGCAGGGGCAGTGCGAGAAGGCGACGATCGAGGTCACCAGCGGTGCGGAGAAGGGGCGTACGTTCACGGAGATCGTGCAGCCGGACGCGCCGCGCCAACTGCACGAGGGGCAGGGCGTGGTGGTGGCGTACGCCCCTGACGCCCCGCGCGACCTGCAGTACTCGGTGACGGACGTGAACCGGAAGCTCCCGCTGACGGTGCTCGCCGGGATCTTCGCCCTCGTGGTCGTGCTCGTCGGCCGGATGAAGGGCGTGATGGCGCTCATCTCGCTCGCCGCGAGCTTCCTGGTGCTGACCTTCTTCATCCTGCCGGCGATCCTGGAGGGCTCGAATCCGCTGGTCGTGGCGGTGGTCGGGTCGAGCGCGATCATGCTGATCGCGCTCTACATGTGCCATGGGCTCTCGGCCCGCACCTCGGTCGCGGTGCTCGGCACGCTGATCTCGCTGCTGCTGATCGGTCTGCTCGGCTCGCTCTTCGTCGGCTGGGCCTCGCTCAGCGGCAACACCGACGACAACACCGGCCTGATCCACGGTCTCTACCCGGACATCGACATGTCCGGTCTGCTGCTCGCCGGCATCATCATCGGTTCGCTCGGCGTGCTCGACGACGTGACGGTGACCCAGACCTCCGCGGTCTGGGAGCTGCACCAGGCCGACCCTCGCATGGGGCCGCGTGCGCTGTACCGGGCCGGGATCCGGATCGGCCGCGATCACATCGCCTCGGTCGTGAACACCCTGGTCCTCGCCTACGCGGGCGCGGCCCTGCCGCTGTTGCTGCTCTTCTCGATCGCGCAGAGCAGCATGGGGACGGTGGCCAACAGCGAGCTGGTCGCGGAGGAGATCGTCCGGACGCTGGTCGGGTCGATCGGTCTGGTCGCTGCCGTGCCGGTCACCACGGTCCTCGCGGCGCTGGTGGTCTCCGCCGACCGGCCGGGATCCGATGCCGGCGGGCAGCCCCGGGCTGCGGCGGTACGGGGCGGTCGGCGCCGCCGCGCGAAGTAGGGATTCCGGGTGTGGGCTGGTCCGCCCCGCACTCCCGCACCCCGTACTCCGCGTCACGTCCCCGCTGCGCGCCTCGGCCGGCGGGACTCAGCCGGCGTTCTCCTCTGCCAGAATCCGGCCGAGTGCAGCCTCCAGGTTGTCCTCGAAGTCACCGAGTGTCCGTTCCTGACCAAGCGGAACCAGCTTGTCCGTGCGGTCGAGGAAGGCGACCAGCGGCGGCGCGCTGGCCCGGAACAGGGCGCGGTCGCCGCCCACCTGGAGCCGGATGGAGACGTCCGAGAGCCCCTCGGGGTCCGTCGGGGCGATGTGCACGTCCCCGTCCCCGCTCGGCCTGTTGATCCCGTCGAGCAGCAGTTCCCTACCGAACGCCCAGGTCACGGGCGCGTCTCCGGGGAGGTGGAAGGTCATCCGGACCGCGTAAGGATCCCGGGTCTCGTAGCGCAGCTCGACTGGGATCTTGAAGCAGAGCTCCTCGGAAACGAGGAAGCTCATCAGAACCTCGGCCTGAACCGACTCTCGCATCATGTACCCCGCAGTAGATGAAGCAGTTGTGTAAACACAGCTGCTGAAAGCTGTGACCGAAACGGCCAGGAATGATCCCCCGTGGCCCTCTTGACGCAATCGTGCTGTACGCGCTAGCAGATCACAAGGAGTGATTTTTCAGATACTGATAGAGAACGCGAGCGAACTGAAGAGCCTTCCGATCTCCGTACGTAGCCGCTCGACTGCTGGGAGCAACCGTTCTTCCTGGTGAAGGGGGAGGGAAATGGCCATCGCGGCCGCCGCGGAACCCGCCGTGATGGGAATGGCGGCACATACCGTGCCGAGCGCATATTCCTGACGCTCTACCAGGGGCTCCATTCGCCCCAAACCGCCCAAACGATCCAAAAGGACACGGCGGTTACGCACCGTGTACGGAGTGATGGCTTCCACTGGATGGCGGTCGAGGTGGTCTTGACGAGCCTTCAGATCGAGTTGACTCAGCAGGCACTGCCCGATGGCGTGCGCGTGCGCGGTCTCGCGGAAGTCGGCCCACTCCTCCACCGCGGGGGCCGAAGGGGTGTCCGCGACGGCGACGAGTTCGATCTCTCCCTCGCGGTAGAGGGCGAAGTACACCGGCACACCGATCTCGTCCCGCCAGCGGGCAAGGGAGTCTTCGATCTTGATGCGACGATTCTGCACAGCTCCGCCGCCGGCCAGTCGGACAGCGGCGTCGCCAAGGACGAACACACCCTTCTCACGGCGCAGATAGCCCTCGTGCGTCAGGGTGCGGAGCAGGTGGTACGTGGTGGGCAGCGGGAGGCCCGTCTCACGGGCGAGCTGTTTGGCCGGGGCGCCGTCCGCATGGGAGGACACGGCCTCCAGAAGTCTCAGCGCCCGCTGCACCGAACCGATCAACGTAGGTGCAGCTGTCTGCGTAGCCGTGGCCAAAGGTCACCCCCAGGCGTGACGACGGATGCAGTGCATCCGCCCGCGGGGGCCGCCCCCGCGCGCCCGCCGGGCCTGGGAAACCGCTGGTCAGTACGAGGTCTACGCCCGTAGTCCCCAACACGGCGGAGGGATTCCACTCTAGTGGCAGCCCTTGGGGACCCGCCCGGATTCAACCCACGCGTCCCCCGCCCGGGCTAATGCCCGTCGTCGGTCCCCTACGGTGCCTCGGCTTGTGCTACCAGTCCTCGCGCGATCCGGCGGAGCCCTTGAACTTGCGCACGACGTAGACGAGTCCGGCGACGAGTGCCACAAAGAGCAGCACCTTGAACAGCAGCGCGACCACGAAGGTCAGGACGCTGGTGATCAGTCCGCCGAAGACGACCAGGACGAGAGCGGGTATGGCGACCCACTTCACCCACCAGGGCATCCCCGCGAGAATCTCCTGTACGGCCATGGTCCCTACCTCGCTCTCGAAGATTCGTTCCACGCACTCCGCGCCGAACACCCTCAAGGCTAGGGGCGGAAAGCGGCCCGAGGGGGCCCCGGGGCCCCCGCTCTCCCCTGATCCGCCCCCTAGGGGGTCGCCGCCTCCGCCCCCGAGGTTCAGCTCTCCGGCGGGGAGAAGACCACCAGGACCCGCAGGTCCTCGCTGATGTGGTGGAACTTGTGGGGCACCCCGGCCGGCACGTAGACCACGCTGCCGCGCGCCACCTGGGTCGTCTCCTCCCCGACCGTGATCGCCGCACGGCCGCTGACCACGAAGTACACCTCGTCCTGGCCGTGCGGCTGCTGCGGGTCGAGCGCCCCGGCGTCCAGCGCGTACAGGCCCACCGACATGTTCCGCTCCCGCAGGAACTGGAGATAGGCGCCCTGGTTCGCGGCGCGCTCCGCCTCCAGTTCGTCCAGCCGGAATGCCTTCATCGCCTGTCAGCCCCTGCCCTTGGCCCGATCATGTCTGCCACGATCAGACACATGAAGAATTTTGTAGTCAAGACGCTCGCCAACGCGGGCGCCCTGGGAGTCGCCATCTGGCTCCTCCAGGACATCACCCTGACCGGTGAGAGCACCGGCAAGAAGGCCCTGACCCTCATTCTCGTCGCCCTGGTCTTCGGCCTCGTGAACGTCTTGGTCAAGCCGATCGTCAAGTTGCTGACATTGCCGCTCTTCATCCTGACGCTCGGCCTGATCACCCTGGTGGTCAACGCCCTGATGCTGCTCCTGACGTCCTGGCTGGCCGAGCAGTTCGACCTCAGCTTCCACGTGGAGGGCTTCTGGACCGCCGTCCTCGGCGGCCTGATCATCTCCATCGTCTCGTGGGCGCTGAACGTCGTGCTCCCCGACGGCGACTGAGTGGAGACCATGACCTACCGCGTCTGCTTCGTCTGCACCGGCAACACCTGCCGCTCGCCGATGGCCGAGCACGTCTTCCGCAGACATGTGGAAGAGGCCGGCCTCGGCGGGCTGGTGGTGGTCGAGAGCGCCGGCACCGGAGTCTGGCGCGAGGGCGAGGACGCCAACCCGCGCACGGTCTCCGTACTCGAGGAGAACGGCTACGACTCCGCGCACACCGCCCGTCAGTTCCGGGCCTCCTGGTTCCCGGCCATCGACTTGGTGATCGCGCTGGACGAAGGGCACCTGCGGGAGCTCCACCGGCTCGCCCGCACGCCCGAGGAGGCGGCCCGGGTACGGCTGCTGCGCTCCTACGACCCGGCCGCCGGGGAGGCGCTCGACGTCCCCGACCCGTACTCCGGGGGCCGTGAGGAGTACGAGGAGTGTCTTGAGATGGTGGAGGCGTCGAGCGGAGGACTGCTCGCGGCCGTACGCCTGGAACTGGAGGACCGGACACCGTGACGGACATGGACATCGGCGACGGAACGCGCGCGGTACGGGCCGGGCTCCCCGAGCCCGTGAAGTACGAACCGACCCTGCCGGGCCCGGTCTTCGCGGCCCACTTCCACCTGCCGGGCGATCCGACCGGCCCGTACACCTACGGCCGCGACGAGAACCCCACGTGGACCCACCTGGAACGGGCGATCGGCGAGCTGGAGGCACCGGGGGAGCAGGACGTCGAGACGCTGGTCTTCGCCTCCGGCATGGCCGCGATCTCCGCCGTCCTCTTCTCCCAGCTGAAGGCCGGCGACGCGGTGGTGCTGCCGACCGACGGCTACCAGGCGCTGCCGCTGCTGCACGAGCAGCTGAGGGCGTACGGCATCGAGGTCCGCACCGCGCCGACCGGCGGTGACGGCCAGCTCGCCGTCCTCGAAGGCGCCCGGCTGCTCTGGATCGAGACCCCGTCGAACCCCGGGCTCGACGTCTGCGACATCCGGCGCATGGTGCACGAGGCGCACGCCGCGGGAGCGCTCGTGGCCGTCGACAACACCCTCGCCACCCCGCTCGGCCAGCGGCCCCTGGAGCTCGGCGCGGACTTCTCCGTCGCCAGCGACACCAAGGGCATGACCGGGCACGGTGACGTCCTGCTCGGGCACGTGAGCTGTCGGGATCCCCGGCGGGCGGCGGAGGTACGGCGCTGGCGCAAGGTCGTCGGCGCGATCCCCGGCCCCATGGAGGCCTGGCTCGCCCACCGCTCGCTGGCCACCCTCCAGCTGCGGATCGACCGGCAGTGCTCCACCGCCCTGTCCCTCGCGCAGGTGCTCGCCGAGCGCGCGGACGTGACCGGGCTGCGCTACCCGGGGCTGCCAAGCGACCCCTCGCACGCGGTGGCGGCCCGGCAGATGCGGCGCTTCGGCCCGGTGGTCTCCTTCGAACTGGCGGACCGGAAGCGGGCCGAGCGGTTCCTCGAAGAGCTGCGGCTCGTGGACGACGCCACCAGCTTCGGCGGCGTGCGCTCCACGGCGGAGCGGCGCGGGCGCTGGGGCGGGGACGCGGTCGCGGAGGGCTTCATCCGCTTCTCCGTGGGCGCCGAGGATCCGGAGGATCTGATCGCCGATGTCCTGCGCGCCCTCGACGAGGCCGGGGCCGCGGGCTGAGGGGCTGGTGGCGGCAGGAACGGGGCGCTCCGAGCCTCCCCCCTCGTGGCTCGGAACGCCCTCGGTTCCACGCGCGGAGACCGCCTGAACAAGGCTAGTTGACTGTGCGTCAGTGTCCAATCACGGTAGCGACAGAGACCTATCGACTTATTTATAGTTGGACGGTCCTGAGGCGCAGTCAGCCGACCGCCTGAGTCGAACGGCCGCACGGCCGGGAGGGGGCGGACATGGATCTGGCCCTGCTGCGCACGTTCGTCACGGTGCACCGGGCCGGCTCCTTCACCCGCGCCGCCGCGCTCCTGGGTCTCTCCCAGCCCGCCGTCACCAGCCAGATCAGGACCCTGGAGCGGCAGCTGGGCCGGCCGCTCTTCCTCAGACAGGCGCGCGGGGTCACGCCGACGACGATCGGCGACGAGCTCGCGCACCGTGCCGCACCCCATCTGGACGCCCTGGTCGAGATCGCCGAGACCGGCCTCGACGAGGAGAGCGGCGTCCGTACCCTCCATGTCGCGGGGCCCCCGGAGTTCACCGCGCTCCGCGCGTTGCCCGCGCTCACCCCGCTGGTCGGCCAGGGTCTCGCCGTGCGGGCGACCTTCCTCGGGAACTCGGAGGAGATCCTCGACGGGCTCGCCGCGGGCCACCACGATCTGGCCCTGACGACCGCCCGCCCGCGCGGCGGTCTCTTCGTGGCCACCCCCCTCTGCGACGAGGAGCACGTGCTGGTCGCGGCCCCGCGCTGGGCGGCGCGGCTCGCCCCCGAAGTGCTGCTCGGCAAGGATGCGGTGGTCCTGGAGCAGCTTCCGGTGGTCGAGGTGCACGAGTCGCTGCCGTTCGTCTCCCGCTACTGGGCCGCCGTCTTCGAGACCAAGCCCGCGGCGGCCGCGACCGTGATCGCTCCCGACCTTCGAGCCGTACGGGACTCCGCCGCATCGGGTGCCGGTCTTGCCGTCCTGCCGCGCTATCTGTGCGAGGAGGCTTTGGAACAGGGTCGGCTCGTGGCGCTGCTCGATCCTCCGGTGCCTCCGCTGCGGACGTACTTCCTCGTCGTACGGACCGGCACGCTCGCGCTCTCGCACATCGCGCGGGCCCACGAGGGGCTATTGCGGGCCGCCGCGGACTGGTGAGTTTCAGGACACCCCGGACGGGCCATTTTCTTCCCATGACCGAACGGCCCGTGATCAAGCGCACCGCACGCGCCATCCTGCTCGACGGGGACGATCTCGTCCTCATCAAACGCACCAAGCCGGGGATGGATCCCTACTGGCTCACGCCCGGTGGCGGCGTGGAGCCCTCCGACACCACCGTCGTCGAGGCCCTGCACCGCGAGGTGCACGAGGAGCTCGGCGCCAAGATCACCGACGTGGTGCCCTGCTTCGTCGACACCGTCGAGCACATCGTCGACGGCGGGGTCTCCGGAGTGAAGGTCCAGCACTTCTTCGTGTGCCGGCTCGGCTCCATGGACCCCTCCCTCCGGCACGGCCCCGAGATCGACGAACCGATCGGCGAGTACGAGATCGTCCGGGTGCCGTTCAGCCGGGTGGGCATCGCCGCCGTCCACCTCGTCCCTCTCTCCCTGCGTCACTACCTCGACGGCAACATCGAGGGGGTCCTCGCCATGCACGCCCCCGACCTGGGCTGATCACCGCTCGCGGGGGTGAGCTCCGCCAGGAAGTCGTGCCGGATGCGGTCCGACGGCACCCCCGCTCCGCGCAGGGCGTCGACGCCCCGGCGGACCATGCCGAGCGGGCCCGAGAGGTAGGCGTCGCGCTCCTCCCAGGGCCCGTAGCGGCAGACGGCGTCCGGGAGCCGCCCCTGTTCCTCGGTGACCGGGTGGACGGAGAGCCAGGGGAAGGTCTTCTGGAGCCGCAGCATCGTGTCGATGTCGTAGAGGTCGTGGCCGCTGCGCGCCCCGTAGAAGACGTCGACCGGCCGTCGGTCGCCGTGCTCGGCGACGTCCTCGACCAGGGCCCTGATCGGCGCTATCCCGGTGCCACCGCCCAGACAGAGCAGTCCGCTGTCGGTGGAGTGGTCGACCGTCATGGAGCCGGCCGGCGGACCGAGGCGCAGGACGTCCCCGGGGCGTGCCCGGTGGACCAGCGCGTTGGACACCCAGCCCGCCGGGACCGCCTTGACGTGGAGGGAGAGCAGCCCGTCGGGCCGGGGCGCCGAGGCGAAGGAGTAGTGGCGCCAGATCCGCGGCCACCAGGGGGTCTCCAAGGTCGTGTACTGCCCCGCCAGGAAGGGGTACGGCTGGTCGGGGCGGAGGGTGACCACGGCTACGTCGGGCGTGCGGAGATCGTGGGACACCACCTCGGCCTGCCACCAGGCGGGCGCGTGCTCCTCGTTCTCCGCCGCGGCGTCGATCATGATCTGGGAGATCGTCGTGTACGTACGGACCCAGGCCGCCTCGGTCTCCGCGTCCCAGCTCGCCGTGGCGTAGCGGACGAGCGCTCCGATGAGGGCCTCGCCGACGGCCGGGTAGTGGGCGGCCTTCGTGCCGTACTTGCGGTGTCCCTTGCCGAGGTTCTCCAGATACGCGGTGAGGACGGGTGCGTCGTCCAGGTGCTCGGCGGCCGTCAGGAGGGCCTTCAGGAGCCGGTCCCGCTGGGTGTCCATGGCCGCGGGGAACATCTCGCGCAGCTCGGGGTTCCGGACGAAGAGCAGGGCGTAGAAGTACGAGGTCACCTGGTCGGCGACGGGTGCGATCTCCGCCAGGGTGCGGCGGACGAGAACCGCGTCGGGGGAGGCCTCTTCGGGTATTCGGGCCCCCGTCCCGTCCTTCGGGGTGGTCGGAGCATCCATCATGTGCCTCGCCTCACGCTGGCCGGCTTCCGTGCCCGCAGCATGACCGCTCCGAGCACCGCTTCGGACGGAAAGCGGTGTTCTCGGGACATAGGGCCGGGTTTCTGGCTAAGCTGCGCGGTTTCGGACCAAGTCGTAGGCCTCCCGCAGGTCCCCTCCGGCATAGCTGTGGCGGGAGATCCCGGCGAGATGATGGTCCGCGTTCACGGCCACGGTGTCCCGCACGATCGCAAAGAGCTCGGCGTCGGACATCGAGTCCCCGTAGGCCACGCAGTCGGCCCACTCCACCCCGTACTCCGTGCAGAGCTCCCGAGCGATCCGCACCTTCGCCGCCGCGTCGAGGATGCCGGGACGGTGGATCGGCTCGGTGAAGGGGACGGCCGGCCAGCGTGAACCGTGCACCGTGTCGACGCCCCAGTCGAGCAGGCGCTCGACGAAGAAGTCGGGCGAGAGCGAGATGACCGCGCAGCGCTCACCCCGGGCTTTGATGTCGGCCCAGACCTCGCGGATGCCCGTCAGCCAGGGCGCGCCCTCGAAGGCGGCGTCGACCTGCTCCGGGGTGAGCGTGGACCAGAGGTCGCGGGCCCGCACAGCGAACTCGTCCGGAGTGAGACCCCGCAGAAAGCCCTCCTCCAGCGCGGCGATCTCCTCCAGGAGCCCCAGTTGCCGGGAGATCTCCACAGCGGCGGCCGACCCCCTGATCAGGGTGCCGTCGAGGTCGAAGAGGTGCAGCCTGCCGTGTCGGGATTCCATGGATTCACTCGGTTTCACGTGAAACATCGTCCGCATCCCATGGGGTGGAATCAACGCCTCCCCGGGTAATCGGCCGGATCTCGTAAACCGGTGGACGGACGATCATCGATTCGGTCAGCCTGAAAGGCATGCCGACTTCCCCCTCAGCTCTCGCTCAGCTCCCCATCCGGCGCCTCACCGCGGACGATCTCCTCGGCTGCGCCGACCTCTCCGAGAACAGGGGGTGGCCGCGCGAAGAGCACAAGTGGGGCCACCTCCTGACCGCGGGCACCGGATACGGCATCGACGACCCGTCCGGAACGGGGCTGGTCACGTGCTGCGTGGTCACCTCGTACGGCCCGGAGCTCGCCGCGATCGGCATGGTGCTCGTCGCCGAGGCGTACGCCCGCCAAGGCGTGGGACGCCGACTCATGCAGCACGTCCTGGCCGAGGCCGGTGACACCCCCCTCACCCTGCACGCCACTCCCAACGGACAGCCCCTGTACGAGCAGCTGGGATTCATCGAGACGAGCCGGTCCGAGATGGTGTGCGGACGGTTCAGCTTCACCACGCCCGCCCCGGACGTCCCCGTCCGCCCGGCGACCGCCGAGGACCTCCAGGCGATCCTGCGCCTGGACCGCGAGGTCTTCGGCCTCGACCGCACGCACATCCTCACGCGACTGCCCGCGTTCGCGGACCATCTGCGGGTCGCGGAGGAGAACGGCGAGATCACCGGCTTCGCTGCGGCGTGGCCCAACATGGCCACCCATGTCGTCGGGCCGCTCATCGCCAAGGACACGGCCACGGCCCAGGCGCTGATCGCCTCGCTGGCCGCCGCCACGGACCGACCGCTGCGCACGGACATCGACGTGCGCCACACGACGCTGCTGAGCTGGGCGAAGGAGAACGGCATCGACTCGATCGCCACCAACGGCGTCATGGTCCGCTCCCTCCCGGACCTCCCCGGCGACTGGCGTCGACGCTTCGCTCCCCTGACCGTCGCGGCCGGCTGATGACCGTCGCGGCCGGCTGACGCCGGCCCGCCGG
>NZ_BJMN01000035.1 GCF_006539185.1 Streptomyces gardneri | reverse complement strand
CCCCGCCGTACCCGCCCACCGTCACCCACACCCCGCCCCCCCCGATACACCCACACCCCCACCACCCCGCAGGACGAGCAGGGAGGCCGTCGACATGACCACCGGACAGCGCACGGGAATCTGGCTCATCGGCGCGAGAGGATCCGTCGCCACCACCACCGTCGCCGGCTGCGCCGCCCTCGTCGCCGGACTCCACCCACCCACCGGCATGGCCACCGAGACACCCGACCTCGCCGACGCCGGCCTCCCACCCCTCGCCGCACTCGTCTTCGGCGGACACGACACCACCGACTGCCCCCTCCCCAAACGGGCCGAACAACTCACCACCGCCGGAGTCCTCCCGTACGGCCTCGCCCGCGCCGTCACCACCGAACTCGAAGCCGCCGACAGGGAGATCCGCCCCGGCGGCCCCCTCCCCGGCGACACCCGCACCGACGAACAGCTCGTCACCGCCTTCACCGCCGACCTGACGGACTTCCGGGAACGCATTGGCCTGGACCGCGTCGTGGTCGTCAATGTGGCCTCCACGGAGCCGGCGTCGGGGGGCGTCGGGCTCCCACCCAGCACCCTCTACGCCGCAGCGGCGCTCCGCGCCGGCTGCCCGTACGTCAACTTCACCCCGTCCACCGGACTCCGCCACCCCGCCCTCGCCGCACCGCTCGCCACGAGCGGACTGCCCCACGCCGGCCGCGACGGCAAGACCGGACAGACCCTCCTCCGGGCCGTCCTCGCCCCGATGTTCCTCCAGCGGGCCCTGACCGTACGCGCCTGGTCCGGCAGCAACCTCCTCGGCGGCGGCGACGGAGCCGCCCTCGCCGACCCGGCGGCCGCCGCCGCCAAGAACGCCGGCAAGGAACGCGTCCTCACCGACACCCTCGGCGACGCCGTCGAAGGACAGGTCCACATCGACGACGTCCCCGCCCTGGGGGAGTGGAAGACGGCCTGGGACCACATCGCCTTCGACGGCTTCCTCGGCACCCGCATGATCCTCCAGACCCTCTGGCAGGGCTGCGACTCCGCGCTAGCCGCACCCCTCGTCCTGGACCTCGCCCGCCTCACCGCCCGCGCCCACGAGAAGGGCCTCACCGGCCACCTCGACGACCTCGCCTTCTACTTCAAGGACCCCGAAGGCACCCCACCCGCCTCCCTCGCGGCCCAGTACACCCGTCTCGTCGCCTTCGCCCGGACCCTGGGCGCACCACCCGACACCACCACGCCACCGCCGGACGAAGAGCCGACCCCCGGGGTACGACGATGACCCGGCCCCTCACCGGCGCTGCCACCGGCCGCTTGCGCGCCTGGGCGGAACTCCTCCGCGTCTCGGCCCTGGCCTCCGTCCCCGGCGACGCCCTGGCAGGGGCGGCCGCCGCAGGGGCCCGCCCCGGACGAGGCACGCTCTGGGCGATCGGCGCGTCCCTCTGCCTGTACGAGGCGGGCATGGCCCTCAACGACTGGGCCGACCGCGAAGAGGACGCCGCCGAACGCCCGCACCGCCCACTGCCCTCCGGCCGCATCACCCCCGCAGCCGCCCTCGCGGCCTCGGCCGCCCTGACGGCGACCGGCCTCGGCCTCGCCTCCCGCGCCGGCCGCCCGGCCCTCACCGTCGCCACAGCCCTCGCCACCACCGTCTGGGCCTACGACCTCGGCCTCAAACACACCCCGGCAGGCCCCGCGACCATGGCGACCGCCCGAGCACTCGACCTCCTCCTCGGCGCCACAGCCACCACCCACCCACAGCACCGCGCCTTCCGCTCGCTCCCCGCCGCCGCCCTCCTCGGCGCCCACACCTACGCCGTCACCGCGGTCTCCCGCCACGAGACACACGGCGGCTCGACCCGCACCCCGCTCGCGGCCCTCGCCGTGACCCTGACGGTGGCCGGGACACTGTCGACCCACACACCCCCATCCCCACCTCCGGGGCCCCCCGCCCCCCGCCCCCACCCCGCCCTCCCCTTCCCCAACCCGGGCCCCCACTCCGTCCGCTCCCACCTCGGCCGCCCTCACCCCGGCCGCCCCCACCTCGGCTCCCTCCTGGCCCTGGCCTACGCCGGCACCCCCGCCACCCTCCTCCTGCACGCGGCCCTCAACCCCTCCGCGGCGCTGACCGAGCGGGCCGTCGGCGGCGGGATACGGGCGACGATCCCGCTCCAGGCGGCGTTGGCCGCCCGCGCCGGGGCCACCGGCACGGCGCTCGGGCTGCTCGGCCTCGTCCCGCTCGCCCGCGCCCTCGCCCGGAAGGTGAGCCCCACATGAGCACCGCCCCCCACCTCGGGTCGCGCCCCGCACCCGGCCCCACACCCCGCCTCAGGCTCGGCTACGGCACCAACGGCCTGACCGACCTGCGGCTCGACGAGGCCCTCGGCCTCCTCGCCGACCTCGGCTACGACGGCGTCGGCCTGACCCTCGACCACATGCACCTCGACCCGCTCGCGCCCGACCTGGCCGCCCGTACCGCCCGGGTCGGCCGGCGGCTGGCCGCCCTCGGACTCGGTGTCACCGTCGAGACCGGCGCCCGCTACGTCCTCGACCCGCGCCGCAAGCACGGACCGTCGCTGCTCGACCCTGACCCCGAGGACCGGGCCGCCCGCACCCGGCTGCTCCTCCGGGCCGTCAGGGTCGCGGCCGACCTCGGCGCGCACGCCGTGCACTGCTTCAGCGGCACGGTCCCCGCACAAACCGCGCCCGACGAGGCCTGGAAACGTCTCACCACCTCCCTCACCCCCGTCATGGAAGCCGCGGACGCCGCCCGCGTCCCCCTCGCCGTCGAACCCGAACCGGGTCACCTCCTCGCCACCCTCGACGACTTCCACCACCTGCGCGGACTCCTCGGATCACCCGCACCTGCCGTCCTGGGCCTCACCCTCGACATCGGCCACTGCCAGTGCCTCGAACCCCTCCCTCCCGCCGACTGCCTACGGGCCGCCGCCCCCTGGGTGCACCACGTCCAGATCGAGGACATGCGCCGCGGTGTCCACGAACACCTGCCGTTCGGTGATGGAGAGATCGACTTCCCTCCCGTCCTCGCCGCTCTCGCCGACCTCACCGCCGCCGGCTACGCGGGGCTCACCGTCGTCGAACTGCCCCGGCACTCCCACGCCGGCCCCGAGCTCGCCCGTACCTCCCTCTCCTTCCTGCGGCAGGAGGCCCCGGCATGCTGACCGGCACCGCCCGCACCTGGCTGGACTCGGCCCTCGCCGACGCCGCCGCCCGTACTCCCGCCTGGGAGTCGCACTTCGTCACCGCCGGCCGCCACTGCGGTCCCACCCACGCGGACTCCGCCCGCGCCCTCCTCCTCCGGGCGGCCGCCGCCGACCCCGCCACGCTCACCCGCCTCTACCACCACGGCGCCACCGCCGAGCGACGGGCCGTCCTCCTGGCGCTGGCCTCCCTCGTCCCCGGCCCCGAGGCCGTGCCCCTCGTCGAGGACGCCCTGCGCACCCACGACACCACCCTCGTCGCCGCCGCACTCGGCCCCTACGCCGCCACCCACCTCACCCCACACGCCTGGCGCCACGGCCTGCTGAAGTGCCTCTTCACCGGCGTCCCGGTGACCGCCGTCGCCGGCCTCGCCGAGCGCTCCGCCGGGGACACCGAACTCGCCCGGATGCTCACGGACCACGCCGCCGAGCTCACAGCCGCGGGCCGCCCCGTCCCCACCGACCTGCCCCGCGTCCTCGCTCTCACCGCCGCCACCGTCATGGCCACCGCCACCGCACCCGTCGAGGAGTCCTGATGCGCGTCTTCGACCCCCACATCCACATGACCTCGCGCACCACGGACGACTACCAGGCGATGCACGACGCCGGAGTCCGCGCCCTCGTCGAACCCTCCTTCTGGCTCGGCCAGCCCCGCACCTCGCCCGCCTCCTTCCTCGACTACTTCGACTCGCTCCTCGGCTGGGAACCCTTCCGCGCCGCCCAGTACGGCATCGCCCACCACTGCGCGCTCGCCCTCAACCCCAAAGAGGCCAACGACCCCCGCTGTACCCCCGTCCTCGACGCGCTGCCCCGCTACCTCGCCAAGGACGGCGTCGTCGCCGTCGGCGAGATCGGCTACGACTCCCTGACCCCGGCCGAGGACACCGCCCTCGCCGCCCAGCTCCAGCTGGCCGCCGACCACGACCTGCCCGCCCTCGTCCACACACCCCACCGCGACAAGCTCACCGGCCTGCGCCGCACCATCGACGTGGTCCGCGAATCCGCGCTCGCCCCCGATCGCGTGCTCCTCGACCACCTCAACGAGACCACCGTCAAGGAGGCCGCCGACAGCGGCGCCTGGCTCGGCTTCTCCGTCTACCCCGACACGAAGATGGACGTGGACCGGATGGTCACGATCCTCCGGAACCACGGCACCGCGCGCGTCCTCGTGAACTCGGCAGCCGACTGGGGGAGGAGCGACCCCCTCAAGACCCGCGCGGTCGGCGACGCCATGCTGGCCGCCGGATTCACGGACGACGACGTCGACCAGGTCCTGTGGCGCAACCCCGTCGCCTTCTACGGACTCAGCGGGCGCCTCCGACTCGACCTCCCCAGCCCTCAGGACCTGCACGAGGGCAACTCCCTCCTCCGCGGCGGGGAATGAGGCACCCCTCATGCGCTTCCGGCACCCCGACGGTTCCACCGTCCACCTCGCCTACTGCACGAACGTCCACCCCGCGGAGACCCTCGACGGCGTCCTCGCCCAGCTCCGCGACCACTGCGAGCCAGTCCGACGCCGCCTCGGCCGCGACCGGATCGGCATCGGCCTCTGGCTCGCCCGCGCCGCCGCCCACACCCTGACCACCGACCCCGCCTCGCTCCGCGCCCTGCGCACCGAACTCGACCGCCGCGGCCTCGAAGTGGTCACCCTCAACGGCTTCCCCTACGAGGGCTTCGGCGCCGACGAGGTCAAGTACCGGGTCTATCAGCCCGACTGGACCCGCCCCGAACGCCTCGCCCACACCACCGACCTGGCCCGTCTCCTCGCCGCGCTCCTCCCCGAGGACGTCGGCGAGGGCTCCGTCTCCACCCTGCCCCTGGCCTGGCGCACCTCCTTCGACGCCCGCGCCGCCGCCACCGCCCGCACGGCCCTGATCACGCTTGCCGCGCGTCTCGACGCACTCGAGGAGCTCACCGGAAGAAGCATCCGGATCGGCCTCGAACCGGAGCCCGGCTGCACCGTCGAGACGGTCGCCGACGCCGTCACCGCGCTCACCGACGTACCGCGCCACCGCATCGGCGTCTGTCTCGACACCTGCCACCTCGCGACCTCCTTCGAAGACCCGCGCACCGCCCTGGACGCGCTCACCACCGCCGGCATCACCGTCCCCAAGGCGCAGCTCTCCGCCGCGCTCCACGCCGAGCATCCGCACCTCCCCGAGGTCAGGGCCGCGCTCGGCACCTTCGCCGAACCCCGCTTCCTCCACCAGACCCGTACGCGGACCGCCGCCGGTCTGCGGGGAACCGACGACCTTCCCGAAGCCCTCGCCACTCCCGAAGCCGGTCACGCCCCGGGTCCCGGAACCGGCCCCGGCCCAGGCCTTCCCGACGCGAGGCCCTGGCGCGCCCACTTCCACGTCCCGCTCCACGCCCCGCCCGCCCCTCCGCTCGGCTCCACGCTCCCCGTCCTCCAGGAGACCCTCGCCCTCCTCGTCGGCGGACCCCACCCGCTGACCCGGCACCTGGAGGTCGAGACGTACACCTGGCAGGCCCTTCCTGCCGACCGGCGCCCCCGCACCCGCGCCCGGCTCGCGGAGGGCATCGCAGCCGAGCTGACCCTGGCCCGCGACCTGCTGACCGACCTCGGCCTCAAGGAACTGCCATGAAGGAACCGTCCCCGAAGGAACCGTCATGAGCGACACAGCGCCGCCCGCCACGCCCACTCCTCTCCTGGTGCTCGACGTCGTCGGCCTCACCCCGCGGCTCCTCCACCACATGCCCCACCTCACCGCCCTTGCCCGAGCGGGATCCCAGGCCCCGCTCTCCACCGTCCTGCCCGCTGTCACCTGCAGCGCCCAGACCACCTTCCTCACCGGCACCCTCCCCGCCGAACACGGCATCGTCGGCAACGGCTGGTACTTCCGCGAGCTCGGCGACGTCCTCCTCTGGCGCCAGCACAACGGCCTCGTCGCCGGAGACCGCCTGTGGGACACGGCCCGCCGCGCCCACCCCGGCTACACCGTCGCCAACATCTGCTGGTGGTACGCCATGGGCGCCGACACCGACATCACCGTCACCCCCCGCCCCGTCTACTACGCCGACGGCCGCAAGGAACCCGACTGCTACACCCGGCCGCCGGCGCTCCACGACGAACTCACCGAGGAACTGGGCACCTTCCCCCTCTTCCACTTCTGGGGTCCCGGCGCCGACCTCGTCTCCAGCCGGTGGATCATCGACGCCACCCGCCACATCCTCCGCACCCGCCGACCCGACCTCGCCCTCTGCTACCTCCCGCACCTCGACTACGACCTCCAGCGCTACGGCCCCGACGACCCGCGCTCCTTCCGGGCCGCCGCGGCCCTCGACACCGCCCTCGCCCCGCTCCTCGCCGACGCCCGCGCCGAAGGACGCACGGTCGTCGCCGTCTCCGAGTACGGCATCACCCGGGTGAACCGGCCCGTCGACATCAACCGCGCCCTGCGCCGTGCCGGGCTCCTGGAGGTCCACACCCAGGACGGCATGGAGTACCTGGACCCCATGACCTCCAGGGCCTTCGCCGTCGCCGACCACCAGATCGCGCACGTCTACGTCCGCCGCCCCGAGGACCTGCCGGCCGTCCGGGAAGCACTGACGGAGCTTCCCGGGGTCGAACGCCTCCTCGACGACGAGGGAAAGAAGGAACACGGCCTCGACCACCCGCGCTCGGGCGAGCTCGTCGCCCTCGCCGAGCCCGACGCCTGGTTCACGTACTACTACTGGCTCGACGACGCCCGCGCGCCCGACTTCGCCCGGCTCGTCGAGATCCACCGAAAGCCCGGCTACGACCCCGCCGAACTCTTCATGGACCCGCTCGATCCGTACGTGCGGCTCAAGGCGGCCAGGGAGATCGCCCGCAAGAAGCTCGGCATGCGCTACCGGCTCGCGGTCGTCCCCCTCGACCCCTCACCTATTCGCGGCAGCCATGGCCGCCTCCCCACGAGCGATGACGAAGGTCCGCTCATTCTGTGCTCCACCCCCCGCGCCGTGAGCGGCCGCGTCGCGGCCACCGATGTGAAGTCCCTGCTGCTCCGACTGGCCGGACTTGCCTGAGGCGCCGACCGCCGACCTGACTCCAGTGAAACAGCCCGCACCGACACCAGAGGAGTTATCCACAGATGAATCGCACCCGCCGTACGGAAGCCACCGACCCCGAGCTCTCCCACCGGCTCAGCAGGCGCAACATGCTCGGCGTCGCCGCCGGCGCGACCGCCGCCGCGCTGCTGGGCGCGGCGGCCACCCCCGCCGCCGCGGCCGTCGAGGCCGGCGGGTCGTCCGCCGGATCCGACGCCGACTCCCGCGGCGCAGGCCACGGCCGCCCCGTGCTGCCGCCCGGCCGTCTCGGCATCCAGCTGTACTCGCTCCGCGACAAGATCGCCGCCCTCGGATTCGCCGCCGTCTTCGCCGAGCTCCGGAGGTTCGGCTACGACGAGGTCGAGTACGCCGGCTACACCCAGGGCACCGGCGGCCCCCTCACGCTCGCCGAACTCAAGCGCCTCACCCGCGACCACGGGCTGCGCGGCATCGGCAGCCACGTCGGCTACTACGCGAGCGATCCCGGTGCCTACACCTTCGCCCAGAACCTCGACCGGGTTCTCGACGACGCGGCGGCCCTCGGCCTGCCCCATATCGGCACCGCCTCCGGGCCCTGGCGGTACGGCGCCACCGTCGACGGCTGGAAGCGCTGCGCCGAGGAGTTCAACCGGTTCGGCGCGGAGGCGCGGAAGCGGGGCATGAAGTTCTACCAGCACAACCACTCCGAGGAGTTCTCCTTCGCCACCGACCGCCCCGACGTGCGGCTCTACGACGTCCTTCTCGCCGAGACCGACCCGGACCTCGTCCACCTGGAGATGGACGTCTTCTGGGCGTACGTGGGCCAGTACCGCTACTCGACGCGTCCGGACGGCACCCCCGCGCCCTTCGACCCCCTCGACTACGTCCTCGCGCAGCCCCACCGCTACCCGCTGTTCCACGTCAAGGACGGCGACCGCGACGACTCCGCCGTCCCCTACGGCTACCGCATGACCGATGTCGGGGACGGGGACATCGACTACCGGCGCTTCATCTCGGCGGTCAACCGCACCCGCCACGGCCGGCACGCCCACCACTGGCAGGCCGAGCGCGACAACCCGGTCGACTCGCTCGACTTCGCCCGCAGGTCCAGCGCCCACCTGCACTCCCTGCGCGAGAAGGGCGGCCGCTGACCCGCCCCTCGGGCCCCTCGCGAAGAGGGGCCCGAGGCCGCACCGCGACCGTTCGTACACACCTTGCGACGCGCAGTACACACCGTCGGACAATTCGGACTGGATCATGATGGCTGGGGCTGTTCCACCCCGCTGACCACGGAAAACCCTGGTGAAGGGCACCTCGAACCCCTGGTAGAGTTATCTCTGTCGCCGCGGGGGAAACCCCGAAACGACAAACACCTAGTCCGGGTGGCGGAATGGCAGACGCGCTAGCTTGAGGTGCTAGTGCCCTTTATCGGGCGTGGGGGTTCAAGTCCCCCCTCGGACACCGAAGAGAAGTGCCGGTCGATCTCGAATCGACCGGCACTTCTCGTTTTCCACAGGCGGGTGATCGGCCCCACCGGCGATGCAGGCCGACGCCTATCCTGGGGGAGTGATCGAGAACATTCCCCCTTGTCCCCAGTGCTCCAGCGAATACACGTACGAGATGAACAACCTCGTGGTCTGCCCGGAGTGCGGCCACGAGTGGGTCCCGGCCGCCGAAGGCGCGACGGACGCCGCCGGTACGGCAGCGGCGGGCGAGCGCGTGATCAAGGACGCCGTCGGCAACGTCCTCAACGACGGCGACACGGTGACCGTGGTGAAGGCTCTCAAGGTCAAGGGCAACCCGTCCGGCATCAAGGCGGGCACCAAGGTGCGCAACATCCGCCTCGTCGACGGAGTCGACGGCCATGACATCGACTGCCGGATCGACGGCTTCGGCGCGATGCAGCTCAAGTCCAGCGTGGTCAAGAAGGCCTGACCCGAGGCCGGCGCGCGAAGCCCCCTAGGCCTTCCGGGCCACCACCAGTCGGCAGTGGGGGCTGCCGTCGGCGCGTCTGCCCAGGGACTCGATCGGGGTCAGGGTGACCTCGAAGCCGGCTTCCTCCAGGCGGGCGCGGACGTCCGGGAGGCGGAAGGTGCGGTAGTACATGACGAACCGCGGGTGCCACAGTGCGTTCCGGACACGCATCGCGGCGTCGAAGCCCCACAGCGTCCAGTAGAGGCGCGAGCCGACCAGAGGTGGGGCCGGGAGCGGGAAGGCGAAGGTGCCGCCGGGGCGGAGCGCGGCGTGGACCTGGGTGAAGAGTGTGCGCTGGGCGTCCGGGACGAAGTGGCCGAAGGCGCCGAAGCTGACGGCCAGGTCGAAGACGGGGGCGAAGGGCAGGGCCAGGGCGTCCGCGCGGACCAGGGTGGCCGTGGGGTGGGCGCGGCGGGCCCGGGTCAGCATGCCCGTACTGAAGTCGACGCCCGTGACGCGGCCCGCGCACACGGAGCGGAGGACGTCGAGTCCGGCGCCGGTGCCGCAGCAGACGTCGAGTCCCGACCCGAAGGGGCCGAGCTCCTCCAGGGTGTCGGCCACGGCGGTCAGGAGGCGGTCGGAGGTGCGGAAGGGGGTCGCGTCGAACTTGTTCGCGAGCAGGTCGTAGCCGTGCTCGACCGAGGAGAGGGCCTGGACGGTCAGCTCACGGAGGCTGGGGCCCTGCGGGGTGAACATGCTCCCGAGCCTATGCCGTCACCGGCCCTGAGCGTCAGAGCGCACTGCGCACGGGGGGCGCCGGGGGCGTGGACCACGCGGGGGCGATGCCCGTCAGCTGGCACACGAGCAGGTAGAGGGGGATCGGCGGCGTGTAGGGAGAGGTGCCGTCGGGGTGGTGGACGAGGCGGGGTCCGCGGTCCGGGACCTCGGCGCCTCGCGCGTAGCAGGCGGGCAGCGGCCAGGTCAGGTCCAGGTCGGAGCCGGCCGGGACGAGCCACCACCACCAGTCGGTGTCGGCGTAGACGCAGCCTTTGGCGGGGAGGCGGGAGAGGATCTTGAAGCCGAAGCGGGCGGGGACGCCGACGGCGTCGCAGCCGAGGCCCGTGCGCAGGCCGACAGGGACGGCCAGGCGGGTCGAGCCGAGTTCCGCGGAGTCGAGAGTCCTGGAGCCTGGCGACGCCGAGCCCAGGGGCTTGGCCTGCGGTCCCTTGGGGTCCGAGGCGCCGCGCTGGCGCGGGACGGTGGCGTTCTCCGACGGCTTGCGGGCCGACCGGGGGATCAGCAGGGTGGCCATCGACCTCAGCACGGTTCCCCCATGCCGTGGGCCAGCTCCGCCCAGACGATCTGCGCCGTGCCGTGCCCGGTGCGGTCGGCGCCCCAGGCGGTGCACAGCGCGTCGACTATGAGGAGTCCGCGGCCGCGTTCCTCCTCGCCGCAGTCCCGCATCCGCGGTCCGGCGGGGCCGCCCTCGTCCCGTACCGCTATACGCAGGGTGTCCTCGCCCTCACGTATCTCGCAGATCACCCGCCCGCTCGCGGTGTGGACGACGGCGTTGGTGACGAGTTCGGAGACGACCAGGGCGACCGTGTCGCGGATGCCGGGGCCGCAGCCCCAGAGGATGAGGCGCTCCTCCGCGAGCCGGCGGGCCCGTGCCACCGAGGAGGTCAGGGCCGGGAGCTCGAAGGCGAAGCGGCGCACGGAGTCGGCGCGGGTATCGGTCCGGGGTTCTGGGCGCGGGGCCATGACTCGAGGGCTCATGAGACCTGAAGGCTGCGCGTTACCAGAAGCCACGACCGGTTCCTCACAACAGTGGGCAGGACTGCCGTACGGCGCTGCCCCCGAGGCGCGATGGCGCACGGCGGCAGCGTGTACTGGTTCACCGGAACACTGTCC
Organism: Streptomyces gardneri; assembly: GCF_006539185.1. GTDB lineage: Bacteria > Actinomycetota > Actinomycetes > Streptomycetales > Streptomycetaceae > Streptomyces > Streptomyces gardneri. The sequence goes on along the minus strand of NZ_BJMN01000035.1, from coordinate 105,001 downwards.
TCCTGACTCGGACACTTGGCAAGTGGCACTCTGAAAATTGCAGAGTGCTGTGTTCTCTCTGGCTCGGCTTCGTGGCACACTCGTCGAAACAGTGCGTCGGGGAGGTCTGAGAGTGAGCGAGCCGCGGTCCGCCCCCACGGTGGGACAGGTCGTTCTCGGAAGGCGCCTGCAGGATCTGCGTGAGCGGGCCGGCCTGAAGAGGGAAGAGGCCGCCAAGATCCTCCGAGTGGCCCCGGCCACCGTCCGGCGCATGGAAACGGCCGAGGTCGCCCTGAAGGTTCCGTACGTACAACTCCTGCTGAAGGAGTACGGGATCGCGGACGCCGAGGCGGAGGCCTTCGTCGCCCTCACGGAGGAGGCCAACCTCCCGGGTTGGTGGCAGCGGTTCCACGACGTGCTGCCCGGCTGGTTCTCCATGTACGTGAGCCTGGAGGGGGCGGCCAGCCTGATCCGGGCCTACGAACCCCAGTTCGTCCCCGGTCTCCTGCAGACCGAGGCCTACGCCCGAGCCATTCTGCGCAGCGGGGCGGTCGGTGGCGGCAGCGATGCCGGCAAGGACGAGGACGCCGAACGCCATGTAGCCCTACGGATGGAGCGCCAGTCCCTGCTGACGCGGGAGGACGCTCCGAAGTTCTGGGTGATCATGGACGAGACGGTGTTCCGCCGACCGGTCGGTGACGGGCCCGAAGTGATGCGCGACCAGCTCGACCGGCTGCTCGAAGCGTCCGAGTTGCCGAACGTCACCCTGTAGATCGCGGAGTTCGCGTCCGGCCACCACCCCGGCACCTACGGACCGTTCGTCCTCTTCCGCTTCGCCATGCCCGAACTCCCGGACATGGTCTACAGCGAGTACCTGACCGGCGCCGTCTACCTCGACGCGCGCCCCGAGGTGGCATCCCACCTGGAGGTCATGGACCGCATGGCGGCTCAGGCCGCGACTGCACAACGCACGAAGGAGATCCTCCGGGATCTCCGCAAGGAGCTGTGAATGGATCGCATATACAACGGCATGCCCGCCGCTGAGCTCGGTGCCGATGGCTGGCACAAGCCCTGGAGCGGCGGGAACGGGGGCAACTGCGTGGAGGCCATGAAGCTGGCCGACGGCAGAGTCGCCGTGCGACAGTCCGCAGACCCTGAAGGACCCGCGCTCATCTACACCCACGGGGAGATCGCCGCTTTCATCCAGGGGGCCAAATCCGGTCAGGCTGACTTTCTCCTCACCTGACCCTTCCGCCCCGCCCGCTCCGTCGCGTAACTCTTGTTGCAGTGCCACCCGTTCGTCCCGACCAGGAGAGCCGATGACCCAGGACCCCGCATCCGTGAGGATCGACACCAGTAAGCCGCATCCGGCGCGCATGTACGACTGGTTCCTGGGCGGCAAGGACAACTACCCGGTCGACGAGGCGATGGCGAAGCAGCTGCTCACCGTCGACGCCCGGGGCCGGGACATGGCCCGCGTCAACCGGGCCTTCATGCACCGCGCCATCCGCTGGCTCAGCGCCCACGGCGTCCGGCAGTACCTGGACGTCGGTACGGGCATCCCGACCGAGCCCAACCTGCACCAGATCGCGCAGGAGGCTGCGCCGGACTCCCGCATCGTCTACTGCGACAACGACCCGATCGTGCTCGCGCACGCGGCCGCCCTGCTGCGCTCGACCCCGGAAGGGGCCACCGAGTACATCCAGGCGGACGCCCGCGACCCCGAGATCATTCTCGAAAGGGCCGGAAAGGTCCTTGATTTCGACAAGCCCATCGCGCTGTCGATGCTCGCCCTGCTGCACTTCGTCGGGGACGAGGACGGGGCGTACGACCTGGTCGCCAAGCTCGTCGACAAGCTGGCGCCCGGCAGCTACGTCGTCCTCTCCCACGTCACCGGGGACTTCGACCCGGAGGGCGCGGCGAAGGCGAGCGCCATGTACAAGGCGCGCGGGCTGACTCTGCGGCCCCGCTCGCGGGACGAGCTGGCAGCGTTCTTCGAGGGCCTGGAGTTCGTCGAGCCGGGTGTCTCGCTCACCGCCGAGTGGCACCCGGAGCTGGGCGAGCCCGTCCCGGTCCAGGGCGACGACCCGATCCCGGGCTGGGCCGCCGTGGCCCGCAAGCCCTGACGGGATCTCTGAACAGTGCGGCGCGAAGGCCCGCGGACCGGAAGGTCCGCGGGCCTTCGTTCATGCGAGCCCGTCGACGTCCTCAGCCCGCCGGTCGGTCGGCACCGGCCCGCTCGACCAGCGTCACGCGGAAGCTCCGGGCCCGGCTCACGTTGCCGGCTGCGTCGATCGTGCGGTGCTCGATCGTGTGCGTGCCGTAGTCAGGGGTGGCGTCGTCCCACGGCACCACCCGGCTCCGGCCCAGCTTCCCGTAGACGAGGTCGTCGATGACCGTGCCGCTCGGCGAGAAGCGGAACGGCGCGTCGGCGTCCGTCGGCCAGCCGTAGTACGTGTACCAGCCGTCGCCGTCGACGCGGAACTGGCTCACCACGGCGCCGTCCTGGTCGTCGCGCGCGGTCAGCCGCATCGTGAACGGCCCGTCGTAGACGTACTCGACGGGGAGCCCGGGTCGCCGGACGGTGCGCAGCGGCGCGGACAGTTCGTACGAGGACGTCGCCGGACGGGCGTCGACCGCCCAGGCCAACTCCTCGGCCGTGCCCGGGATACGGGCCGTCAGCGTGTGCGTGCCGGGGGAGAGGTCCAGCGAACCCAGGTCCAGGTCACGGTCGTTGCGGCCGGACGGGTGGACGGGCCGGCCGTCCAGGCGCCAGTGCACGGCCGGGGTGCGGTCCGTCGGATGCGTGGTGTCCGCGTGGACGACCGACCGGCCGCCGACCGGGTCCCCGGTGGGGGTGTGCCCGGTGAACGCGGCTTCCACCGGCGCCTTTTGGGTGGTGAGCGAGGTGTCCACGGTCCAGTCGACGGTGCGGGTGAGCGCCGTCGAGGCGCGGACCGCCGGGTCGCGCACGAAGGGCGTCGGGTCGGTGACCGTCGCCGTGAGCGTGTGCGTGCCGGGGGAGAGGTCCAGCCTCCGCAGGTCGACCGTGCGGGCGCCGCGGGTGGGGAGGGTGCGCCCGTCCAGCCGCCAGGTCACGGCGAGTTCACCGCCGACGGGGTGCAGGGTGTCCACCCACACGGTCCGGTCCGCGCCGATCGGTGCGGTGTCGGGGGTGTGGTCCTGGATCAGGCTGACCTTCGCGGAGATCGCCCGGACCATCACCTCGCGCTCCACCTGGTCGAAGGCGTATCCGAGGGTCTTCATCAGGGAGTGCCGGCTGGGCCGCCAGACGCCCTTCGTGCTGTACAGGCCGCCCTCGTGGCGGCCGATGGTCCCGCCCGACTCGCTCTCCTCGCCGAGCCAGCGCCACCACTTGGCCCGCCGCTCCCGCATCTGGTCTTCCGTCAGGAGGGTGTGGTGGACGGAAGCGGGTTCCGGTCCCTCGTAGGTCTCGCCCGGCACCCCGCGCCCGTAGTAGTCGTACTCGTCCTGGAGGCCGCCGAGCGAGTGGCCTATCTCGTGCGGGGTGATGAGGGAGGACAGGGCGTTGCCGCCGGAGGCCGTGGCGTAACTCCCGCCCGCCCCGCCGTAGGTGGAGCTGTGGGCGAGGGCCACGATCTGCCGGTTCGTGCGGCTCGTGCCCGGGACGAGATCGGCGAGCGCGCCGGCCTTCGCGCTGTCGACGGTGAGCAGCCGCTGCACACTGCCCGGGTTGCAGCCGCCCCAGAAGCCCATGTCGAGCGCGGTGTCACGGGCGGGTGACGCCAGGCCCGGATCGCAGTCGACACCGGACTCGGCCGAAGGGACCTCCACCGCCCACACGTTGACGTACGAGCGGTACGAGGCGAAGGGTTCGATGCTCCACAGCGTGTTCAGATGCCGTTCCAGGTCGGCCCGGAAGGCCGGCATCTCCGCGGCCGTGTAGCCGTCACCCATGAACACCAGGTTGAACCGCCGGTCCGCGGGGCCGGTCGTCTGGACGGGGACGACGACCGGACCGTCGGCCGTCGTCGGTGTCTCGGCGGCCGCCGGTCCCGTTCCCACGAGTCCGACGGCCAGCAGACAGACCGCGACGAGGCGGGCCAGGCCTCTCCGTGCTCCCTTGCGACGCTGTGAGGTCATGGGGCGCGAGCCTAAGCCGCGCCCCCGATCCCGTAAAGATGTTCGTCAGTCGTACTGCTCCACGACGATTCCGTGAACGCTCCGCGTCGGTTCAGCGCCGCAGATAGGCCAGACCGGGGTGCTCCGCCGTGTAGTTCTCCACCAGCCGCCGGGCCACCGACACCGAGTCGACCAGCGGATGCAGCGCGAAGGCCTTGACGGCCGTCGCCCGCGAGCCGCTCTCCACCGCCACGAGCACCTCCCGCTCCACCGCCTTCACGGCGGTCACGAGACCGACGGCGTGGTACGGCAGCGGGGACACCGACACCGGATGGGCGCCGTTGGCGTCGACGAAGCAGGGGACCTCGATCACGGCGTCCGCGTCGAGGGCGGCCAGCGTGGATCCGTTGCGCACGTTGAGGATCAGCGTGGTCCGCTCGTTACGCGCCACCGCCCGCATGAGGGCGAGTGCCACCTTCTCGTAGCCGCCCGACTCCAGGTCCTCCTCGTCGCGTTCGCCGATGCCGGCGGCCTCGCGGTTGGCGGCCATGTATGTGGCCTCCCGGTCGGCGAGCGTCCGGTGCCAGGTGTCCAGGGCGGGCGTGTCGGGCTTGCCCATCTCCTCGTAGAAACCCGCCTGTTGGTCGCGCAGATAGGCGCCGCGGGTGCGCTCCGCGGTCCGGTAGGCGTGTACGGCCTCCCGGTTGAAGTAGTAGTAGTGCAGGTACTCGTTGGGGACGGCACCGAGCGAACGCAGCCACTCCGGGCCGAACAGCCTGCCCTCCTCGAAGGAGCCGAGCGCCTGCTCGTCGGCGAGGAGCCGGGGGAGTACGTCGCGCCCACCGACCCGCAGACCGCGCAGCCAGCCCAGGTGGTTGAGGCCCACGTAGTCGATCCACACCTCGTCCGGGTCCGCACCGAGGACCCGGGCGACGCGGCGGCCCAGGCCCACGGGGGAGTCGCAGATGCCGACGACCCGGTCGCCGAGGATCCGGGACATGGCCTCCGTCACGAGCCCGGCCGGGTTGGTGAAGTTGATGACCCAGGCGTCGGGGGCGAGTTCGGCGACCCTGCGGGCGATGTGCTCCGCGACGGGCACGGTCCGCAGGCCGTACGCGATCCCGCCCGCCCCCACGGTCTCCTGCCCGAGGACCCCCTCGGCGAGTGCGATCCGCTCGTCCGCCGCCCTGCCCTCCAGGCCGCCGACCCGGATCGCGGAGAACACGAAGTCGGCCCCGCGCAGCGCCTCGTCGAGATCCGTCGTCGCCGTCACGGCGGGCGCGTCCGGCACCCCCTCGCCCTGCTCCACGAGCACCCTGGCGATGGCCGACAGGCGGCCCTCGTCGAGGTCGTACAGGGTGACGTGGGTGACCCGCCCCTCGGCGTGGTCGCCGAGGAGAGCGCCGTACACCAGCGGCACCCGGAATCCGCCGCCTCCGAGAATCGTCAGTTTCATGCCCGTACGCTACTCGGGCGCACCCGGCCGGCAGCGGGACGACGGGCGGGCGTCCACGGCGGAGTCCACATGGCGAGCGCCGGACCGGCGAGGACCGGACAGGCCAGGGCCGGACAGGCGAGCTCCGGACCGGCGAGGACCGGACAGGCGGGTCGCCACCTGAGAGAGAATGGCGGCATGTCCCGACGCAAGACCCGCCCCCGTACCGCCCCGGCCGCCGTCGCCCCGGCCTTCACCGCCGACTCCCCCTGCCCCTGCGGCCTCGACGCCGCGTACGGCGCGTGCTGCGGCCGATTCCACAGCGGTACGGCGGGCACGGCACCGACGGCCGAGCTGCTCATGCGCTCCCGCTACAGCGCCTTCGTCGTCCGCGACGAGGCGTACCTGCTGCGCACCTGGGCGCCGGAGACCCGTCCCGGCGAGGTCGACTTCGATCCGGCGCTGCGCTGGACCGGCCTGGAGATCCAGGCGGCCACCGACGGCACCGCCTTCCACCAGCACGGCACCGTCACCTTCACGGCGGGCTACGTCCACGGCGGCGAGCCGGGCGCACTGCGCGAGCGGAGCCGCTTCGCCCGCCACGAGGGCGCCTGGGTGTACGTGGACGGCGACGTCAGCGAGTAGCTTCGGGTGCCGTGACCGCACAGTGGCGCGCGGTCGGCCGCCTCACCGCCTCACCGCGTCACGGACACGGGTGCCCGGTCCTCCGTCCCCCGCCCCGGGAGTCCGGTCGCCAGGTCCTCGGCGACGACCTTCTTGGCGATGGCGTCCGTCGCCACCCGCAGCTCCGGGCCGCTCGGCCGGCCGCGCTCCTGCTCGATCCGGTCGGAGAGCCAGTCGCCCCAGGCCCGGGTGATCACCGTCGCCTCGCGCTCGCCCGCCGGGGTGTGCGAGAGCAGATTGCCGTCCCGGGTCAGGAAGCCCTCGTCGACCATCCGCTCGAAGACCGGCAGGAGCACCTCGGGCGGCACCCTCCGGCCGGCCGCGATCAGGCCGAGGCTCGCGTGCCCGACGGTCCGGGTGTAGAGCTCGACCTGCATCACCGCCCAGGCGCCCGCCGTGTCGAGCCGGGTGTCGGAGACGCGGACGATCCGCCGTGCGGTGTCGAGGTCGATGCGGCGCAGGAGCCGCCCGACGGAGAGTTCGAGGAGCTTCGCCGAGTCGCCGGACGAGGTGGGGGAGGCGAAGCCCTCGCCCATGTCCGGTGCGGCGGCACGGGCCGAGTCGCGGAGCGTCACCTGCTTGAGGAAGAGGGCCACGACGAACCCGACGGCGGCGACCGGCACCGTCCACAGGAAGACGGTGTGGAGGGTGTCGGCGTAGGCGTGCACGATCGGTTCCGCGACCTCGGGCGGCAGGCCGTGCACCCCGGCCGGGCTCTGCGCGGCCTGCGCCAGGCCGGCCGGGTCGATGCCGAGGCTGCCGGCGACCGCCGCGGCCTCGCCGACCCCCGCCGCGAGGTTGGGCTTGAGGGAGTTGACGTAGATCGTGCCGAAGACGGCCGTGCCGAAGGAACTGCCGAGGGTACGGAAGAAGGTGACGCCCGAGGTCGCCGTGCCGAGGTCGGCGTAGTCGACGGTGTTCTGCACGGCGATGGTCAGGACCTGCATGCACAGGCCGATGCCGACGCCGAGGACGAACATGTACAGCGACGCCAGCCAGGTGCTGGTCTCCGGCCCCATGAGCGAGAGCAGATAGAGGCCGACGCCCATCACGAAACAGCCCGCGATGGGGAAGACCCGGTAGTGGCCCGTCTTGCTGACGACGTTGCCGCTGAAGATCGAGGCGATGAGCAGTCCGACGACCATGGGCAGGGTCCGGATGCCGGAGACGGTCGCCGAGTCCCCGTCGACGTACTGGAGGTAGGTCGGCAGGAAGGTCATCGCGCCGAGCATCGCGAAGCCGACGACGAAGCTCAGTACGGAGCAGACGGTGAAGACGGGGTTGGCGAACAGCCGCATGGGCAGCATGGGTTCGGCCGCCCGGGTCTCCACCCAGCAGAACAGGCCGAGGGCGACGAAGCCGCCGACGAAGAGCCCGATGATGACGCCGGACGTCCACGCGTACTCGTTGCCGCCCCAACTCGTCGCGAGGATCAGGGCGCTGGCGCCGACGGCGACGAACGCGATGCCGGCGTAGTCGATGACGGGGCGGCTCGCGGAGCGTACGGAGGGGATGGTGCGGGCGGCGGCGATCACGACGAGGATCGCGATGGGGACGTTGACGTAGAACGCCCAGCGCCAGCTCAGGTGGTCGGTGAACAGACCGCCGAGGAGCGGGCCGATGACGGTGGCGACACCGAACACGGCCCCGATCGCGCCCTGGTACTTTCCGCGTTCGCGCAGCGGGATCACATCGGCGATGAGGGCCATCGAGGTGACCATGAGGCCGCCGGCGCCGATGCCCTGGAGACCGCGCCAGGCGATCAGCAGCGTCATGTTCGTGGCGAGCCCGCAGAGGAACGAGCCGGCGATGAAGACGATCGCCGAGATCTGGAAGATCAGCTTGCGGCCGAAGAGGTCGCCGAACTTGCCGACGAGGACGGTCGCGACGGTCTCGGCGAGCAGATAGGCGGTGACCACCCACGACATGTGCGCGGCGCCGCCGAGATCCGAGACGATCGTGGGCAGGGCGGTGCCGACGATCGTCTGGTCGAGGGCGGCGAGGAGAACGCCCAGCATGATCGTGCCGAACACGATGTTGCGGCGGCGCTTGTCGAGCACGGGTGGTTCGGTGGCGGCCGGGGGCGCGGGCACTGCGTCGCTGGTCGTGGTCACCTTCGCAGCGTCACACCGCCACCGGCCGCATGCATGCGGGGGACGGCCGAACAGGTGTACTGGGTCAGGGGGTGACCGGCAGCTGGGGGTGGTGCTTGGCGAGGATCTTGTTGGCCCGCGCCAGTGCCGCGAGGGCGTGCTCGCGGTCCGCCCGGTCCTCCGCGCAGAGCGGCCCCCGGAACCGATACACCTCGCGCGCCGCGCAGTCCGCGTCGACCTCGGCCTGGAGGACGTGCAGCGGAAGACAGGCGCCGATCAGTGCGGCCACGCTGTCGGGGATCGGTACGGGGACGAGGGGCGAGGGCGAGGCGATCACGGGTCAGTCCTTGTGGGTCCGGGGAGGGTGCGAAGTGTCTCCACCTCCAATACGTACCGGATCGCGGTACGGGTTCCGGCACGGGGCTGTCCCGACGGCGCGACGACAGGACGCCCCGCGGGAGCGGAAGACGACCGCCGGGGGAGCGGGGGCCGCGCCGGGGGCCGACAGCGCCGGCGGCGTTCCCGCAGGTGCGGGGGTGGTCGGCGGCTCGCGCGAGGAGTCGCGGTCCCCGCTCATCGAGAAGGAGTTCGACGAACGTCTTCTCGATGGCGAGGTGTTGGAGAGATCGTCGGCTCGCGGAATGTGAAGCATCTCACTCGCCGCTCCGACGGCTTCCGCCCGCGACCATTCCGTGCGTACGTGCTGTGCACGGGTGTGCGATCCACCCGATCCACCCGATCCACCCGATCCACCCGATCCACCCGATCCACCCGATCCGCCTGAGGTGATCCGTGGGTCCTACGAGAGGATCTCGGACAGGTCGTACGAGACGGGCTCGTCCAACTGTCCGTAGCCGCAGGACTCCGGCGTCCGGTCCGGGCGCCAGCGCTTGAACTGGGCGGTGTGCCGGAAGCGGTCGCCCTCCATGTGGTCGTACCCGACCTCGCACACCCGCTCCGGCCGCAACGCCACCCATGACAGGTCCTTCTTGCCCGACCAGCGGCTCGGCGCACCCGGCAGCCGCGCCCCCGCGTGCGCGGACTCCTCCGTCCACGCCGCCCACGGGTGCCCGTCCGGCGGATCCATCCGCAGCGGTTCCAGCTCCTCGATCAGCTCGGCGCGCCGGGCGGCGGTGAAGGCCGCGCACACGCCGACGTGCTGGAGGACGCCCCCGTCGTCGTACAGGCCGAGCAGCAGCGAGCCGACCACCGGTCCGCTCTTGTGGAAGCGGTAGCCGGCCACGACCACGTCGGCCGTCCGCTCGTGCTTGATCTTGTACATGAGGCGGGCGTCCGGCCGGTACGGCAGGTCGAGCGGCTTGGCGATCACCCCGTCGAGCCCCGCGCCCTCGTACTGCTCGAACCAGCGGGCCGCGACCTCGGCGTCCCGGGTCGCGGGCGCCAGATGGACCGGCGCGTCGACCCCGTCGAGTACCCGCTCCAGGGCCGCCCGCCGCTCGCTCAGCTCCACGTCCAGCAGGGACTCGTCCCCGAGGGCGAGCAGGTCGAAGGCGACGAACCGTGCCGGAGTGGTCTCCGCGAGCATGCGGACCCGGGAGTCGGCCGGATGGATCCGCTCGCTGAGCCGGTCGAAGTCGAGGTGGCCGTCGTGCTCGATCACGATCTCGCCGTCGACCACGCAGCGCTCCGGCAGCCGGGCCGCGAGCGCCTCGACCAGCTCGGGGAAGTACCGGGTCAACGGCTTGCCGGTACGGCTCCCGATGACGAGCTCCGGCCCGTCGCGGTGGACGATCGCGCGGAATCCGTCCCACTTCGCCTCGTATTGCATCCCGGGCGGAATCTTCTTCACGGACTTGGCGAGCATCGGCTTCACGGGCGGCATCACCGGCAGATCCATGGGCCCGATTGTCCGGTATGCGGGACTTGTCGGCGAACCCTAGGCTGGCCCGCATGGCAGGCAAGGCGGCAGCGGTGGAACTGGAAGTCGGCGACCGGACCGTACGCGTGTCCAATCCCGACAAGGTGTACTTCCCCGAACCCGGATACACGAAGCTCGACATGGTCAGCTACTACCTGGCCGTGGGCGACGGCATCACCCGCGCCCTGCGGAACCGGCCCACCACCCTGGAGCGCTACCCCGACGGGGTGACCGGCGAGTCCTTCTTTCAGAAGCGCGCCCCCAAGTACCTCCCCGACTGGATCCCGACGGCCCACATCACCTTCCCCAGCGGCCGGTCGGCCGACGAGATGTGCCCCACCGAACCGGCCGCCGTCCTCTGGGCCGCCAATCTCGGCGCCGTCACCTTCCACCCCTGGCCGGTACGGCGGGAGGACACCGACCACCCCGACGAGCTCCGCATCGACCTCGACCCGCAGCCCGGCACGGAGTACGCCGACGCCGTCCGCGCCGCCCACGAGCTGCGCTCCGTCCTCGACGGGCACGGGCTGCGCGGCTGGCCGAAGACCTCGGGCGGCCGGGGGCTGCACGTCTTCGTGCCGATCACGCCCGACTGGACCTTCACGCAGGTCAGAAGGGCGGCCATCGCCTGCGGCCGGGAGCTGGAGCGGCGGATGCCGGAGCGGGTGACCACGAAGTGGTGGAAGGAGGAGCGCGGGGAGCGGATCTTCGTCGACTACAACCAGACGGCCCGGGACCGGACCATCGCCTCCGCCTACTCCGTACGCCCGCGCCCGCACGCCCCCGTCTCGGCGCCGCTGCGCTGGGACGAGATCGACGACGCCGTGCCGCGGGACTTCGACATCAGGACCATGCCGGCCCGCTACGCCGAACTCGGCGACATCCACGCCGACATGGACGACGAGCGGTTCAGCCTGGAGTCCCTGCTCGAACTGGCCCGGCGGGACGAGGCGGACCACGGCCTCGGCGACCTGCCGTATCCGCCGGAGTATCCGAAGATGCCGGGCGAACCGAAGCGGGTCCAGCCGAGCCGCGCGAAGAAGGACCCGAAGCAGGAGCCCTCCGAAGAGGCGTGACGGGGCCGGTTCGGTGCGCGACGAGGCGGGTCGGGCAGTGCGCGACAGGGCGGGCCGGCCCGTTCCGGGTGGGGGCGGGCCCGCCCTGTCGCCTCGACCATAAAACAACACGAACGGTCGTGCTAGCATTTTCTCGTATCCAGGCCGACCGAGGAGATCCGGCATGTACCCGATGGCTCCGCTCGTACGCACCGTCCTGAACACCACCGCCCGCCTCGCCCCCGGGCCCGCCGGACGCATGGCCTTCCACCTCTTTGTCCGCCCACTCGGCCGGGCCCGCCCGCGGCCGGAGGAGCAGGCGCTCTTCGCCGCCGCCCGTACGGGACGCCTCCGCGTCCGGGGCAAGGACGTCGTCACGTACGCCTGGGGTGACGGGCGCCGGCCGGTTCTGCTCGTCCACGGCTGGTCCTCGCGCGCCTCACGGCTCACCGCCTTCGCCGAGGCCCTGCTCGCACGCGGCTACAGCCCGGTCGCCTTCGACGCTCCGGGGCACGGCGAGTCCCCGGGCAGGGCGAGCAACATCATCGAATACCGGTACATCATCAGGGAGTTGCACGCCAGGCACGGGGACTTCGACGCCGTCGTCGCCCATTCCTTCGGTGTCCTCGCCACCCACCTCGCCTTCCGCGACGACCAGGGGGAAGGTGTCCGCGCCGCTCGCTTGGTGGGGCTCGGCGGGGTCGGCTCCTTCACCATGCTGCTCGCGGGCTTCCGGGCCGGCTTCGGCGTGTCCGACCTGGTCGTCCGGGGCATGCGCGCGTACGTCGAGCGACGGATCGCGCCCGGCGAGCCCGGCATCTGGGACCGGTTCGACGCCGACGGGGCAGCGGCCGAACTCGACCTCCCCGTCCTGTTGTTCCACGACGAGGACGACGACATGGTCCCCGTCGTCCAGGCGCGCCGGCTGGCCCGCGCCCACGGCGACCGGGCCCGGCTCGTCGTCACCCGCGGCCTCGGCCACCGCCGCATCCTGACGGACCCGGGGGTGGTGGCCGAGGCCGTGGAGTTCGTGACAGCCGGATCCATGCCGGAGCCGGCGGTCATGGCGCCCGAGGGCGGGATCGCGCGCGAAGGCAGGACCGCGCCCGAGAGCAGGATCGCGACAGGCTGAGTCAGCTCACCGGCGTCGTGATCACGGCCGAGTTGTTGTTCGGCCTGGGGTCGGGCGTGTCACTGGTCGCGAAGACGATGTTGGTGACGGGGTTGGTGACGCCTCCGGCGCCGGTGGCCGAGCGGACCTTCACCGCGATCGTGACGGTGGCGGCCCCGCCCCTGGGCACGGTGCCGAACGAGCAGGTCACGGTGTCCGTGGTGCCGGTCGGCGGAGTGTCGCAGTGGCCCGTGGACGGGCTCGCGGAGGAGTAACGGACGCCGACCGGGAGCTGGTTCGTGAGGACCACGTTCTCCGCGGCGGTCGGACCGTAGTTGTGGACGCGCACGGTGTAGGTCAGCGTCCCGCCGTTGGCGACCGGCTCGGGGCTCGCCGCGATCGACGTCGCCAGGTCGGCGAGCGGCTGGAACACGACGACGGTGTGCCGGTCGCCGGCGGTGATCGCGGTGGCGCCTTCGAGGAACTGGGTGCAGGGAGCGGTCTGGCCGTGGGCGCAGACCCGGATGGGTGAGGTGCGGTCGGTCGTGGTGCCGTCGCCGAGCTGGCCGTATGCGTTGTGTCCCCAGGCGCGGAGCGAGCCGTCGGAGCGTAGCGCGAGGCTGTGCAGACTTCCGGAGCCCGCGGCGACGTTGACAACACCCGTCAGGACTCCCGCGCAGCCGCCCGGCGCACACACCTGGACCGGGACCGGCCGGCTGAGGGTGCTCCCGTTGCCGAGCTGTCCGAAGAAGTTGTTGCCCCAGGCGACGGCGGTTCCGTCACCGCGTGCCGCGAGGCTGTGGATCGCGCCCGCCCCCACGGACTTCACGCCCGAGAGGAAGGCGGTGCAGGGCGCGATCTGCCCGATCGCACAGACCTGTACGGGGGTCGTCTGCTGCGCGCCGACCCCGTCGCCCAGCGCGATTCCGGTGCCCCAGGCGCGAGCGGAGCCGTCACTGCGGGCCGCGACACTGTGGGAGACGCCGCCGGCCACGGAGACCACGTTGGTCAGGCTGGAGACGCTCACCGGGGCGTTACGGTTGTCGAGCGTGCCATCGCCGAGCTGGCCCTCGTTGTTGATGCCCCAGGAGCGGACGTCGCCGTCGGCGCGCACCGCGAGACTGTGCTGGAAGCCGGCCGCGATGCTGGTGATGTTGGTCAGGTGCGACGTGCACGGGGCGACCGAGCCCACGGCGCAGACCCGGACCGGCGACGTCTCGTGGTTGATCACGCTGCCCGCACCGAGCTGGCCGCTGGTGTTGTTGCCCCAGGCCACGACGGTCCCGTCGGTGAGCAGAGCCAGGCTGTGGAGGGCGCCGACCGCGACGGAGACGACGCCTTTGAGGAACGAGGCGCACGGAGCGGGCTCGCCGACCGCGCAGACCCGGACAGCTGTGGTGCGGTCGGTCGTGGTGCCGTCTCCGAGCTGGCCGCTGAAGTTGGCACCCCAGCCGATGACGGAACCGTCCTCGAGTACCGCGACGCTGTGCGCCTGGCTGCCCGCGACCTGCACGACCTTGCCGAGCGGCGTCGTGCAGGTCGCGTTCCCGCAGACCCGCCCGGGGATCGTGCTCTGCCCGGCGGTGTTGCCGTCGCCGAGCTGGCCCGACTCGTTGGTTCCCCAGACGAGGGCGGTGCCAGGCGGCGCCGTACGGATGTCCCGCGAGCCCGCGCTGTCGGCGTACGCGGGGGAGGGGACGGACAGGCCGACACCGGGCAGTACCAGGGCGGCGGCCAGCGAGGTGGCCAGGGCGGCCATCGCGGCGAGTGGTCTTCGAAGACCGGCCCTCCGGCGGGCGCCGGGACGGGTGTCCGAGACGGACATACGCGCTCCTCTCACGGGGCGGACCGGACCGCGGGCGGGATCGCCGAGGGCTCCGGCCGACGCGCTCACCATGGGGGCGCGCCCCGGCGCGTACGCGTGAACGACACCCGGCCTTCACCTGATCAGTTCCCGGGCAGGAGTCGGGTGGACTGCCCGGGGTGCGGAGACCGGCGGGACGTGAGAGGAAAGACTCTTGGGGGGAGGAAGGCGGAGGAGCTCAGGCCTGTTCGGCGAGCGCCGCGCGGCCCTGCTCCGTGGCCGAGGAGCGCAGCCGGGCCGTGACGCCGCGCTCGGCGCGGCCGTACGCGTGGGTGTCGCCGAGCAGCACGGACTGCGCGTTGGCCGCCTCCATGAGGGCGATCACCTCGAAGGCCAGCTGCTCCACGTCCAGGTCCTCGGTGAAGTCCCCGACGGCACGTGCCTCCGACAGGGTCCGTTCCATGTACGTGGTCCAGTCGAGGCGCGTCCGGGCCACGGCGTCGTGGACCGGCCCCGTACGGGCGTCGAACTCGGCCGAGACCGCGTAGAAGAAGCAGCCGCCCGAGAAGACGCGGTCCGAGGAGTACGTGAGCCAGTTCCGGCACAGCGCGCGCACGCGCGCCGCCCCCGGGGGCACGTCCTTGAGGGGGGCGACGACCTGTTCGGCGAAGACGGCGACGGCGGCCCTGACGGTGGCGAGCTGGAGCTCCTCCTTGGAGCCGAAGAGGGCGAAGACGCCGCTCTTGCTCAGCTCCAGCTCGGTCGCGATCCGGCCCAGGGACAGGCCTTCGAGGCCCTCGACGGACGCGATGTCCATCGTCCGGCCGAGCACGAGGCGTCGTGTCTGGTTGCCGCGCTCGACACGCCCGTCCGTCTTGGTGTCGGTACCCGTGGTGCCGCTTCCGGTGCTGCCGCTCATGCCCTCATCGTACTGAACGCACGACCGTGCGGAAATCTCCGTCCGCCCGGTCGTCGGATCCCGCCCCGGGTGAAGGGAGGCCGTCAGGGCCGCTCCCCGGGGTCCCGCCGTTCCGTCGGGGCGAGGAGAAGGACCTCCAGCGCCCTGGCGCACTCCCGTGCCTGCGTCAGGTACCAGTCGAGCCGCGCGTCGGTGATCAGCTCCGGCGTCGCGCGGACCGCGAGCGCGAACCGCGCGTGCCCCGCCCGCTCCAGGACCGGTACGGCCACGGTCCGCACCCCGTGGGCCGACTCGCCGTCGTTGAGCGCGTACCCCGCCTCCCGTACGCGTGCCAACTCGGCTGCCAGGGCGGGAGGTTCGACGATGGTCCGCTCGGTGAACGCGGGCAGCGCCGGCAGGGAACGGGGGCCGCCCTCGCCCGCGCGCGGCCAGGCGAGCAGCACCTTCCCGAGCGCCGTGGAGTGCAGAGGCCGGCGCAGACCGACCTTCGGCGTCACCGAGCCGCCCGCCACGATCACCACGTGCGGACCGCTCCGCAGTGCCAAGTCGGCCGTCGCGCCCGTCCGTTCGGCCAGATCGGCGAGCTCGGGCGTGGCCAGGTGCAGCCCCCGCTGGTGGTACGAGAGGCGGCCCAGCTCCGTCATCGCCGGACCGAGCCGGTAGCGGGCGGTCCGTGCGTCCTGCTCCAGGAAGCCGGCGCCGAGCAGGGTCCGCGCCAGCCGGTGCGCCGTGGAGGTGGAGAGCTCGAGCCGGCGCGCGAGGTCGGAGGCGCTCAGGTCGGGCCCGTTGTCGTGGAAACAGTGCAGTACGTCCAGCGCGCGGCGCACCGCCTGGGCGCCGGCCGGGGGTCGGAGGATGCCGGCCTCGGTCGTCATAGGGTTCGCTCCCCGTGGGTGATCGGGCCCCCACGCTCCCACATGACGGGAGCCGAATCGGGTGGGGGACGGGGTCGGAAACACTCTGTTCATACGCAATCCCACATCGTGGGAGTCGAGTTGTGAGGGGCGGAACTTCCGTGGCAGGGTTCCGGCCAACACACCACAGCGGTGACGACGCGAAGGGAGCAGGCCGACGATGAACGGACGACGTACCGCACGCACCACGCCCGCCGTCTCTCCCGAGGTGCCCGCGCTCACCCGGCGCCGCCACATCGACCTGGCACGCGTCGCCGCCGCCACCTGTCGCTGAGCCGTCGTCCCGGCACACTCGCGCCCTGTTCGCGGCCGGATCGGCGCGCTCACCGCGCCGCCCGCTCCGACGCCGATGGGCGCTGACCGGCGTCGACGGCGTCGACCGGCGCCGAGCCCGCTGACATCGATTCCGGCCGGCCCCGGTTCGCGTCGACCGCAGCGCACGCTGACCCCAGGGTGCGCCGACCCCGGTTCGCGCCGACCTGCCCCCGCCGTCCCAGGCCCCTCCCCACGTACTCGGTGACCCCCATCCGGTCCCGCCCCTCGCGTCGCGTCGCGCTGCCGACTCGCATACGCACACCTCCACGCCACCACACCCCGGGAATTCCTCCATGACCCCTGCCCGCGTCCCCGACACGCTCTGGTTCACCCGCTGCCCGGTCCCCACCGCCACCGGCGTCGCCGCCGACCGCGGCTGGCTGGCCGGGGAGTTCGCCCCGGACGGGATCGCCGTCCGCTCGCTCCAGGACGCCGAACCCGGCGCCGACCGCGCCGCCCACTTCACCCACGCCCTTCCCGGACTCTTCCGCGAGGGCGGCAACGTGCCCGCGCTGTGGGCCCGTTCACGCGGCGAGCGCACCCGGCTCGTCGGCCTCACCTGGATCGAGGAGCGCCAGGCCGTGCTCGTCGCCCCCGGCTCCCCGCTCCGCGGGGCCGCCGCCCTGCGCGGCCTCCGGCTCGCCGTGCCCCGCCACTCCGTGCCGATCGACTTCTGGCGGGCGATGGCCCTGCGCGGCTTCGAGGGCGTCCTCGCCTCGGCGGGGTACGGACTCGACGACGCCGTCCTCGTCGACGTACCGGCCGACGGGCACTCCGGACAGTGGGCCGCCGAGCTGGCCGCACTGCGCCGGGGCGAGGTCGACGCCGTGTACGTGAAGGGGGCCCTCGCCGTCGAGGCGGCCCGCCGCGCCGGAGCCGAGGTCGCCGTGGAACTCGACGAGCTCCCCGACCCCGCGCACCGCGTCAACAACGGCACCCCGCGCCCCCTCACCGTGCACCAGGACCTCCTGGACGAGCATTCCGAGCTGGTGGCCCGCTTCCTCGCCGTCCTGCTCCGCGCCGCCGACTGGGCCGCCGACGAGCCCGCCGAGGTCGCCCGCATCCTCGGCGCCGAGACCGGCGCGGGCGCCGAGGGCGTCGCCGGTGCCTACCGGCCCGGCACCCACCGCACCCTGCACCCCGACCTGTCGGCCACCCGGCTCGACCTGCTCGCCCGACAGGAGGAGGCGCTGCGCGCGCACGGCTTCCTGCCCGAGGCCGTGGACGTACGGGCCTGGGCCGACCCGGAGCCCCTGCGCCGCGCCCGCCTCCTCACCCCCGACCCCGCCACCGCCACCGGGCGGCGGTCCCCGCACCCCGCCCCGTAACCCGAAGCGCCGCCCGGCTCGCTCCGCATCCCCGCCCGGCTCGCTCCGCATCCCCGACCCGCCTCCGAGAAGGACGACCGTCATGCGCCCACTCACCCCGCTCGCCGCTCTGGCGGCCCTCGCCGTCCTCTCCACCGTCACCGCCTGCGGCGGCGCCTCCACGGGAGCGGACGCGTCCAAGGGAGCGGGCGGCACCGTCACCGTCCGCATCCCCGACCCCGGCAACGCGGGTGTCCTCGCCCGCGGCAAGAAGGACGGCAGCCTCGACAAGGCACTCGCCGCCGTCGGCGCCAAGGTCGCGTGGACCGGCAGCGCCGGCCCCTTCGCCCCCGCCGCCCAGGCCATGAACGCCGACCAGCTCGACATCGCGACCGGCTCCATCACCTCCGGCATCACCTCGCTCTCCCAGAGCCCCGGCTTCGCCTTCTTCACGGCGACCGACCCCGACCCCGTCGGCGAGGGCATCCTCGTTCGCGAGGGCTCGGACATCACCTCCGTCTCGGACCTCGTCGGCCGCAAGGTCGCCGTCAACAAGGGCGGCACCGGCGAGTACCTGCTGCTCAAGGCCCTCGCCCGGGCAGGCGTCCCCGCCGACAAGGTCGAGCGCGTCTATCTGCGCCCCGACCAGACGGCCGCCGTCTTCAACGCGGGCCAGGTCGACGCCTGGGCCGTCTGGTCCACCTACGCGGTCGCCGAGATCGGCTCCGGCAAGGCGCACTTCGTCGCCGACGGCACCGCGATCGGATCCGACAACTACAGCCTCAACGCGGTCCGTTCGGACTTCGCCACGCAGCACCCCGAGGTCGTGAAGGCGCTCTACCGCTACCTCCACGAGAACAGCGCCAAGGAGAAGAGCGACCCGGCCGCCTACCTCAACGTCTTCACCGACGCGGGTCCCACGGCCGTCAACGGCAAGGCCAAGGAGGTCCAGATCGACTTCACCCGCCGGGGAGGCACCGTCGACCCGATCGGCGCCGAGGACATCAAGCGCTTCGAGACCGTCGCCCGGTTCTACGCCGATCAGAAGGTCACCCCGAACAAGGTCGACATCGCCGCCCACCTCCTCGACATCGAGAAGCTGTCGTGACCGTCACCGGACTCGTCGCACCCCGCCCGCCCGTCCGACGTCCCCGCTCCCGGGCCCGCTCCGTCACCGTCCGCGCCCTCGGGCCGGTCGCCCTCCTCGCCCTGTGGTGGATCTCCTCCGCCACCGGCCTCCTCACCCCCGACGTGCTCGCCTCTCCACCCCAAGTCGTCGATGCAGTCGGAGAGTTGTGGGGGAACGGTCAGCTTCCCGACGCGCTCGCCACCTCCCTCACCCGCTCGGGCATCGGACTCGTCATCGGCCTTGCCGCCGGGCTCACCCTCGGTATCACCACCGGCTTCACCCGGCTCGGCGACGAGCTCCTCGACTCCTCCCTCCAGACCCTGCGGACCATCCCCTTCCTCTCCCTCGTCCCGCTCTTCATGGTGTGGTTCGGCATCAACGAGACCGCGAAGATCCTGCTCATCGCCGTCGCCACCACCTTCCCCATGTACGTCTCTACCTCCGGCGGCGTCCGCAACACCGACCGCAAGCTCGTGGAGGCCATGCGCAGCTTCGGACTCGGCCGCCTCGCGATCGTCCGCCAGGTCGTCCTGCCCGGCGCGCTGCCCTCGCTCCTCGCCGGACTGCGGCTCTCCATGACGCTGAGCGTGATCGCGCTCATCGCCGCCGAGGAGATCAACGCCACCGAAGGCATCGGCTACCTGATGTCCCAGGCCCAGAGCTACGCCCGCACCGACATCCTCGCCGTCTGCATCCTCGTGTACGGACTGCTCGGCCTCACCGCCGACGTCCTCGTCCGCGGACTGGAGCGGGTCCTCATGCCCTGGCGCACCGCCGGACCGGGAGGGACTAAATGACCGCCGTACACGTACGAGGACTCCGCCGGGTCTTCGGTGACCGCGCCGTCATCGACGGTCTCGACCTCACCATCGGGCGGGGCGAGTTCGTCGCCCTGCTCGGGGCGAGCGGCAGCGGCAAGACGACCCTGCTCCGCATCCTCGGCGGCCTCGACGGCGCCGACGGGGGAGAGGCCCTCGTCCCCGCCGCCCGCACGATCGTCTTCCAGGAACCCCGGCTCATCCCCTCCACGAAGGTCCTCGGCAACGTGACCGTCGGGCTGCCGCGCGGAGCGGCCACCAGGGAGATCGGCCTCCGGGCCCTCGCCGAGGTCGGTCTCGACCGTCATGCCGAGGCCTGGCCGGCCACCCTGTCCGGCGGCGAGGCCCAACGCGTCGCGCTGGCGCGGGCGTTGGTGCGGGAGCCCGAACTCCTCCTCCTCGACGAGCCGTTCGCCGCGCTCGACGCGCTGACCCGGCTCCGTATGCAGGACCTCGTCGGCGAGCTGCGCCGCGTGCACCACCCCGCGGTCCTGCTCGTCACCCACGACGTCGACGAGGCCGTGCGCCTCGCCGACCGGGTCGCCGTCCTGCGCGACGGGCGGCTCGTCACCGACGTACCCGTCGCCGTCGACCGGCCCCGCGACCCAGGCGACCCGGCCTTCGTCGCCCTGCGCCGCCGCCTCCTCGCCGACCTCGGCGTCCACGTGTCCGAGGAAGCACCCACCGCCGACCCCCTCCCTCTCGAAGGAGCCCCCGCATGACCGTCACCATCGGTGTCCACCGCAGCAACCCCTCCCTCTACCACCTCTCCCGCCTCGGCTTCGCGGAGCAGGAGCTCGCCGCCCTCGGCGAGACCGTGACCTGGCATCCGTACACCGACGGCGTCCGCACCGGGGCCTTCCTGGCCGACGGCACCATCGACTTCGGCGGCACCGGCTCCACCCCGCCCGTCACCGCGCAGGCCGCCGGCCACGACATCGTCTACACCGCCGTCTCCGCGCCGCGCCCCGACCACGGCGCCCTCCTCGTCCCCGAGGACAGCCCGGTCCGCACCGTCGCCGACCTCAAGGGCGCCACCGTCCACCTCGCCGTCGGCTCCTGGCAGACGCATCTCGTCGCCAAGGCCCTCGACGACGCGGGACTGTCCTACGCCACCGACATCACCCCCGTACGCGGCGACTCCACCAGCGAGGCGAAGCTCCGCTCCGGTGAGATCACCGCCTGGGTCGCGCAGGGCGCCGAGCTCGCCGCCGCCCGCCGCACCGGGGGACTGCGCACCCTGATCCGTACCGGTGAGGTCATCACCGACCGGTCCGTCTTCTTCGCCCGCCGCGACCTGGCCGAGCAGCGGCCCGAGCTGGTCGAGGCGCTCACCCGCGCGCTCCGGCGGGCCGACGACTGGGCCGCCGCGCATCCGCGCGAGGCCGCCGAGATCGCCGCCGCCGACCAAGGCGGCACGGCGGACGACTGGGAGACCGCGCTGCGGGCCCTGCCCTGGACGATCGAGCCGGTCACGGAGGAGTTCATCGCCGAGCAGCAGGAGGCGGCGGACATCTTCCACCGCACCGGATTCATCGACCGCGCGATCACCGTCGCCGACGCCCTGCCCCGGAAGGCCTGACCCGTGACCTCCCCGACCCCCGGTACGGCTCCGGCCCCCGGAACCTCACAGACCGCCCCGGGCTCTCCGTCCTCCACGGCGCCCGAGGTCCTCTGGTACATCATCCCGCGCGAAGGTGCCTACCCGTGGGAGCCGGCGGGCCGCCGGCCCGTCGACCTCGGCTATCTCCAGCAGCTCGCCGGCACCGTCGAACGCCTCGGCTACACCGGCGCGCTGCTCGCCACCGACCTCTACGACGTCTGGCCGCTCGGCTCCGCGCTCGCCGCTTCCACCAGCACCCGCTTCAAGCCGCTGCTCGCCGTGCACCCGGGCCTGATCGCCCCGACCCTGCTCGCCAAGATGGCGCTCAGCTTCGACAACCTCTTCGGCGGCCGGCTCCGCTTCAACGTGGTCAACGGCTCCACCTCGGCCCTGCGCGAGTACGGACTGCACGTCGGGCACGACGAGCGCTACGAGCTCAGCGCCGAGTACTGGTCGATCGTCAAGCGGCTCACGGCGGGGGAGGTCTTCGATCACAAGGGACGCTTCTACGACCTCAAGGACGCGGGCGCCTCCTTCAGGGACCTGAGGCCCGTCCAGGAACCGCACGTCCCGCTGTGGTTCGGCGGCTCCTCGGAGCCCGGCATCGAGATGGCCGCGGAGCACGTCGACGTCTATCTCACCTGGGGCGAGCCCCCGCACCTGCTGAAGGAGAAGCTCGACCACGTACGGGCCCGGGCCGCGGCCCACGGCCGTACCCTCCGGATCGGTCTCCGGCTCCACCTCATCGTCCGCGACACCGAGGACGAGGCATGGGCGGCGGCCGACCGGCTGCTCGGCGTCACCAGCGAGGAGACCTACGCCCGGCAGCTCGGCGGGCGGGCCGGCGAGGACGGCGTCGGCTGGCAGCGCCAGTTCCGGCAGCACGGCGGCCGGGTGCCCGCGCGGGCGCGTGAGCTGGAGGAGTACCCGAACCTCTGGCCGGGCATGAGTCTGTTCCGGCCCGGTCCCGGAACGGCGGTCGTCGGCTCCACGGCCCAGGTCGTCGAGCGGTTGCGGGAGTACCAGGAGCTCGGCGTGGACACGTTCATCCTGTCCGGGAACCCGCTCCTGGAGGAGGCCTACCGGGTTGCCGAGACGGTCCTCCCGGCACTGGGTATACGCCATTGATCGAACGTTGATGGCCTGTTTACGCCCGGCAGGCAAGGTGTCGGTCATGCAGACGGATACCGACGTGCTGACCGCTCCCGACTTCTCCTGGCGTGAGAACGCCCTGTGCGCCCAGGCGGGCCCGGAGTTCTTCTTCCCGGCCCCCGGCTCGTCGACGCGCGAGGCCAAGATGCTGTGCGGGGCGTGCGAGGGGCGCGTGGCGTGCCTGGAGTACGCCATGGATCACGACGAGCGGTTCGGGGTGTGGGGCGGGCTCTCCGAGAAGGAGCGCGTGCGGCTCAAGCGGCAGCAGGGCCGTCGCTGAACCGCACGCGCTCCTCCCCGGGGCGCGGAGTGTGGATCAGCCGGCCGCTCGGGCCGCCATGCGGGCCTTGCGGGCCGCGAGCTTCTCGTCGAACTTGGAGGCCTCGCTGTCCAGGCCGTTCATGTACAGACCCAGCTCGTCCTGGGCCTGGAGGCCCTCCGGGCCGAGCCCCTCGATCTGCAGGACCTTGAGGAAGCGCAGGACGGGCTGGAGCACGTCGTCGTGGTGGATGCGCATGTTGTAGATCTCGCCGATCGCCATCTGCGCCGCGGCCCGCTCGAAGCCCGGCATGCCGTGTCCGGGCATCCGGAAGTTCACGACCACGTCCCGCACGGCCATCATGGTCAGGTCCGGGGCGAGCTCGAAGGCCGCGCCCAGCAGGTTCCGGTAGAAGACCATGTGCAGGTTCTCGTCGGTGGCGATGCGGGCCAGCATGCGGTCGCAGACCGGGTCGCCCGACTGGTGGCCGGTGTTCCGGTGGGAGATGCGGGTCGCGAGCTCCTGGAAGGCGACGTACGCCACGGAGTGCAGCATCGAGTGCCGGTTGTCGGACTCGAATCCCTCGCTCATGTGCGACATCCGGAACTGCTCCAGCTTGTCCGGGTCGACGGCGCGGGAGGCCAGGAGGTAGTCGCGCATCACGATGCCGTGGCGGCCCTCCTCGGCGGTCCAGCGGTGCACCCAGGTGCCCCAGGCGCCGTCGCGGCCGAAGAGGCTGGCGATCTCGTGGTGGTAGCTCGGGAGGTTGTCCTCGGTGAGCAGGTTGACGACGAGGGCGATCTTGCCGATCTCGGTGACCTTGGACTGCTTCGGGTCCCAGGCCTCGCCGTCCTCGAAGAGGCCGGGGAAGTTCCGGCCGTCGGACCACGGCACGTACTCGTGCGGCATCCAGTCCTTGGTGACCTTGAGGTGCCGGTTGAGCTCCTTCTCCACGACCTCTTCCAGCGCGTAGAGCAGGCGCGCGTCGGTCCACTCCGCGGAGCTGCCGAGGTGGGGAGAGGTGAGCGTCACGGGGACTCCTGGGGACGGAGAGAAGGGCATACGGGATTACCTACGGATTCGTAGGTTACGAGACCGTAGGTTAAGGCTCCGTAAGGCGTCGGCCAAGCCCGATCGGACGATGTCCGATTACGTTCCGTTATGTGCGCTGCTCCGCCGGGGTGCTGGAGACGCAGGTCACGCCCCGTCCGGCCACTCCAGGTCGACGGCTCGGCTACGCAGAGCAGATGAATCGGAGCGGACGGTTCAGGGGTGGACGCGTCAGGGGCGACGGTTCAGGGGCGACGGGTCAGAGCAGGTGGTCCGCCGCGCCGGCCTTCACCGCGGAGATCAGGGCGCGGAGTGCCTCCACCGAGTCGCTGACGTACTCGTCGGGGGCCAGGGTCGAGCCGATGTAGGCCCGGCCGGAGTCGTCGAGGCCGAACCGGAAGCAGTTCGCGCCCTCGCTGCAGAAGGCCTCGTTCCAGTCGATGTCGACGGCGTGGGGGGTGGTGGTGACGTCCATGGTGGGGCGGTCCTTCACAGATCCTGGGCGATGGTGCGTATGAAAGCGCGCGAGTCGGTCGTGGGCAGGGCGAGCCCGCGCAGCCGCTCCAGGAGCCCCCGGTAGCGGCGGAGCTGCATGTCGGCGTCGAGGAGGATCGATCCGTGGGAGGAGTCGAGCTGCACGGTGTCGAGCTGCGGCACGGGCGCGGACACATAGGTGAACGACTGGCCCGCGCCCGGGAAACCCCCCGTGGCGAAGGGGATGACGCGGACGGTCACGGTGTCCCGCTCGGAGTACGCCAGGATGTGCTCCAGCTGGTCCCGCGCGACCTTCGGTCCGCCGAACTGCATGCGCAGCGCCGCCTCGTGGATCACGGCCTCGTAGGGCACGGGCCGGTCCCGGTCCAGGACCTCCTGGCGGCGCAGCCGCAGGGCGAGGCGGGCCTCGAGATCGGGTTCCGGCAGGAGCGGGACGGCGGTGTCGAAGACGGCCCGCGCGTGCTCCTCGGTCTGTAGGAGGCCCGGGATGTGGGTGGTGACCGCGCTCTGCAACTCCGAGGCGTGGAACTCCAGTTCGGCGATGTCGGTGAGTGCGGGCGGCAGCAGGCCGCGGTTCTCCTCCCACCAGCCCCGGTCCCGCTCCCGGGCGATGTCGGCGAGCAGGTCGACCAGGGCTGTGTCGGGGCAGCCGTAGTTGAAGGCGAGGGTGCGGACGCGCTCGGGGCTGATGCCGAAGCGGCCCGACTCGATGTTGGGGATACGGGTGCGGTCGACGCCCAGGAGGGCGGCGGCCTGCTGCGCCGACATGCCCGACTGTTCGCGCAGTTTGCGCAGTTCGCCTCCGAGGCGCTGCTGTCTTGCGGTCGGGCTGCTCCTGGGTGGCACGCTCGTTCTCCCCTTGCGTTGCGTGACGTCGGCGACCCCCGCGGATCGCCGTTTCGGCCGGAATGGCACGACTACCCGCAAGTAGTAGCACTGTGCTCCGCTCGTGCGCTACGGTCGGTAGCGCAAGTCTCACACGGGGCGACCGACCCCGTGTGTGTGCGTACCCCCCCAATGCGCAAGAAATGTGAGCAACCCGATGAAGGGCGCACTGCGTTGCCTCCCGTCCGCCGTGGCGGCCGGACCCATACCTCCCGCCACGGAGAACCTCAGCTACTCGATGCTCCTCCCCGGAGGTGCCTACTGCGCCGGACTCGCCCGTGAGGCGGTCGGCACGCTCCTCACCCGGCACGGCCTCTCCGAGCTCTGCGAGACCGCCGCACTCGCCACCTCGGAACTCGTCGCCGCGGCGTACCGCTTCACCCCCGACCGCGAGATGATCCTGCGCGTCCGCTGGCAGTACGAGGCACTGCGGATCGTGCTCTACGACCAGCACCCGGCCCATGGCTCACCCACCACCGCCGAGGAATGCCGCGACCGCCGAAGCCGCAGCATGTGGCTGCTGGCCGCGGCGGTCGACGCGCACGGAGGCGACTGGGGCCTCGCCCCCGTACTGACACCGGGTGGCGGCACCAAGTCCTGGGCCTTACTTCACCGTTGACACACCGGATCCCCATCCTGACGGTTCGCCGCTCCGTCCCGACGGCCCGACCCCGACGGATCGCCGCCCCGTCCCGGCGGCCTAACCGCGAGAAGCCACTCCCCGAACCTCTTCCGCCGTCGTCGGCCGCAGCTCACCGTCGAGCAGCAGCCAGCGCGTGATGCCCAGCGACTCCAGGAACGTCACGTCGTGGCTCGCCACGATCAACGCCCCCTCGTACGCGTCGAGGGCCGCCGTCAGCTTCCGGACCGACGCCATGTCCAGGTTGTTCGTCGGCTCGTCCAGCATCAGCAACTGCGGAGCCGGCTCCGCCAGGAGCAGCGCCGCGAGCGTCGCCCGGAACCGCTCCCCGCCCGAGAGGGTGCCCACGGGCTGATCCGCCCGCGCCCCCCGGAACAGAAACCTCGCCAGCCGCGCCCTGATCGCGTTCCCCGTCGCCGTGGGCGCGAAGCGGGCCACGTTCTCCACCACACTCAGCCCGTCGTCGAGGACGTCGAGCCGCTGCGGCAGGAAGCGGAGCGGTACCCGCGCGTCCGCCTCGCCCGACAGCGGCTCCACCTCTCCCGCGATCGTCCGGAGCAGCGTCGTCTTGCCGGCGCCGTTCCGGCCGACGAGCGCGATCCGCTCCGGACCGCGCAGCGCGAACTCGCCGCCGACCTCGGCCCCGTACCGCAGCTCCAGTTCGCGCAGGAACAGGACCTCGCGGCCCGGCGGCACGGACGTGCGGGGCAGTTCGACGCGGATCTCGTCGTCGTCCCGTACCGCCTCCACCGCCGCGTCGAGCCGCTCCCTGGCCTCGGAGAGGCGCTCCGTGTGCAGGGTGCGGTGCTTCCCGGCCGCGACCTGGGCATCGCTCTTGCGGCCGTTCGCCACGATCTTCGGGACGACCTTGTTGTCGTAACTCTTCTGCGCGAACCGCTTGCGGCGCGCCAACTTCGTCTGGGCGTCGCTCAGTTCGCGCTTCTGGCGCTGGACATCGGCCTCGGCGACCCGCACCATCCGCTCCGCGGCCTCCTGTTCGGCGGCGAGTGCCGTCTCGTACGCCGACCAGGGGCCGCCGTACCAGGTGACCTCGCCGTCGCGGAGGTCGGCGATCTGGTCGACGCGCTCCAGGAGTTCACGGTCGTGGCTGACCACGACCAGGACCCCGGACCAGCCCTCCACCGCCTCGTACAGGCGGGCGCGGGCGTGCCGGTCCAGATTGTTCGTCGGCTCGTCGAGCAGCAGGACGTCCGGCCGGGCGAGCAGCAGCGCGGCGAGGCGCAGCAGGACGGACTCGCCGCCCGAGACCTCGCCGACCGTCCGGTCGAGACCGACGGAGACGAGCCCCAGCTGGTCGAGGGTGGCGCGGGCCCGCTCCTCGACGTCCCAGTCGTCGGAGAGTGCGGTGAAGTGCTCCTCGGCGGGATCGCCCGCCTCGATGGCGTGGAGCGCGGCGCGCTTCGCCGCGATGCCGAGGATCTCGTCGACCCGCCGCGAGGTGTCCAGGACGACGCTCTGCGGCAGATAGCCGAGCTCGCCCGTGACGCGGACCGTCCCCTCCGTCGGGGTCAGTTCCCCCGCGAGGAGTTTCAGCAGGGTCGACTTGCCGGAGCCGTTGAGCCCGACGAGCCCGGTGCGGCCGGGACCGACCGTGAGACGGAAGTCGTCGAGGACCTCGGTGCCGTCCGGCCAGGAGAAGGAGAGCGAGGTACAGGTGAGAAAAGTGGGGTGATGCGCCATGGAGGCCTCCCGGTTGCGCGAGCGCGAGCATGAATGGGCGACGCGAGAGACACCGGGGCGCGGGCAGTGGAAAGAACGGCTCGTACGCCGAGGTCGAGAACGGCACACGCGGCACAGGGGGCACGCGCGGCGCGGTGTCTCGCAACCTCAGACGAGCAACGTCCTTCTCCGATCAACGACAACAAGGTCAGGTACGACGGTACGACCCGGACCGGGCGGGGGCAAACGAATTACGGGCGCTCGCGCAGCAGCTCCGCCAGGTCCTGGTCCCAGTTCAGGTACTCGCGCTCGCTTCCGGCCGGCACCAGGTGCTCCGAGCGCGCCAGGAAGCGGCGCAGCTCCGAGGTCCGGACGTGCACCATCGCGACACCCTCCGGGGCGTGGAACTCGACCACCGTACGGTCGTACCCGTACGGTCGCAGGCGGACGTCGCCGACCCCCGCCGGGCGCTCGACGCCCTGGACGAGCAGCTCGCGGGCGAAGGCCCAGGAGACCTCGACGCCCTCCAGGGTCGCCGGGGGCGGGAAGGCCATGCTCACGGCGTACGGGTCCTCGCGGTCGTACCGCAGGGTGGCGGGGACCGTCTCCATCCGCGGTGCGGATGCGACCAGACGGGCCTGGACGGACTGCTCGATGACGGCGGGCAAGACCGGCTCCTCTCGCGCGGCTTCGGATCCTGTGCGTCTCCCCGACACCAGGGCAGCTCACACCAAGCAAGACGAGCGGCGCGGCCGGAACGTGCACTCGGGGACCACGTGACCTGCGTCACCGGGCGGAGGCGTCCGAGGTCAGCGCCGATCGGCGTCGTCGTCGTCCGGCTCGGCGCAGGGGCCGGAGTGGTCGCAGTACGGCTGGTTCGCGGAGGCGCCGCAGCCGCACAGCATCACCCTCGTCTCGTGCCGCTCCCCGTGCGGGCCGGTCACGAGCAGGTCCCCGCGCAGAACGAGCTGGCCGGAGGGGGTGCGGCGCACGGAGGTGGGGGAGTCCGGGGGCTCCGCCCCGGCCTCCGCCGGGTGGTACTGGAGCGCCCCCGAAGGACAGCGGCGGATCACCTCGGCGACCAGGCCGGGATCGGCGGCGTCGGGCTGCACCCACGGGCGCCGGGACAGATCGAAGACCTCGGGCAGGCCGCGTACGCACTCGGTCGCGTGCAGACAGCGCCGTGGCTCGAAAGTGACGGTGATGCCCTCGCCCTCGTACTCCTTGAGCCTCGGCTTCTCCTCGGTCGGCGCACGCTCGCCGGGACGATCGCTCATGCGACCCAGCCTAGGAACGCCCGGCCGGGGACGCACCCCGGGGACGCACCCCGGGGACGCACCCTGGACGGGGACCGCCCCGGGGCACTAGCTTCCGGCGCCATGACGTCCATGGGGAAGACGAGACGAATGATGTCGGTGGGGCTGATCGGGGCGGCGCTCGCGCTGAGCCTGGCGGCCCCGGCGCGCGCCGGGGAGACCCCCACGGCCGCGGCCGGCTGGCAACTGACACCGACCGGCACCGACGCCCGCTTCCGCGGGCTCGCGGCGGTCGACCGCAGGACCGCGTGGGCCGCGGGCTCCAAGGGCACGGTGCTGCGCACCACGGACGGCGGTCGGAGCTGGCGAAACGTCTCGCCACCCGGCGCGGGCGAGCTCGAGTTCCGCGACGTGGAGGCCTTCGACGCCCGCCGGGCCGTCGTGCTCGCGATCGGGGAGGGCGAGGCCTCGCGCCTGCTGCGCACCGAGGACGGCGGCGCCACCTGGACCGAGTCCTTCCGGAACACCGACCCGCGCGCCTTCTACGACTGCGTCACCTTCTTCGACCGGCGGCACGGACTCGCCATGAGCGACCCCGTCGACGGGAAGTACCGCATCCTCTCCACCAGCGACGGCGGCCGCTCCTGGCGGGTGCTGCCGAGCGCGGGGATGCCGGACGCGCTCCCCGGCGAGGCCGGCTTCGCGGCGAGCGGCCAGTGCCTGGTGTCCTCCGGACCCCGGGACGTCTGGCTCGCGACGGGCGGCGGTGCCACGGCCCGTGTGCTCCACTCCGCCGACCGCGGTCTCACCTGGACCGCCACCGCCACGCCGATCCCCGCCGGGGATCCGGCCAGGGGCGTCTTCGGCCTCGCCTTCCGCGACCGTACGCACGGCATCGCCGTCGGCGGCGACTACCGCAAGGACCAGCCGTCCCCGCAGGCCGGCGCCGTCTCCACGGACGGGGGCCGTACCTGGCGCGCCTCGGACACGCCCCCGCCGGCCTACCGCTCGGGCGTCGCGTGGCTCCCGCACAGCAGGACGGCGGCGCTCGCCGTCGGCCCGACCGGCACGGACCTGACGACCGACGGCGGCCGCACCTGGCGCACGCTCGACACCGGCTCGTACGACACGGTGGACTGCACGAACGACGGCTGGTGCTGGGCCTCCGGCGAGAAGGGCAGGATCGCCCGCCTCGGCCGCGGTTAGGCCCCGCCCGGCGAGGCCCGCAGTGCCCGCCTCCGCCGAGGTCAGGAGGGCAGCTGCTCCCGGTACGCGGCGATCTCGTCGGCCGTCTTGGTCGCGTAGAACTCCGTGATCCGGTACGCGCACACGCCCTCGGTGCTGAACGGGTCGGCCGCCGCGATCGCCTCGATCTCCGCGCGGCCGACCCCGGCAGCCAGGATCACCCCGCCGTCGCGCGGGTTCTTCCGCCCCGAGGCGATGAACACCCCGGCGGCGTACTGCGCGTCGAGCCACTCGATGTGCGCGTCGAGCAGCGCGTCCACCCGCTCGACGGGCGCGGTGTAGGTCAATTCCAGTACGAACATGATCGCCAGGCTACCGGGCACCCGGCGGGCGCCGACGAGGCGTTCCGGTCCTCGGAACGGGGAACCGTAGGGTGGCTCGCACTATGACGATCATCGGTATTCCGGCGGGCTGGCCCGCCGACGAGGACACCGCGCGGGACGTCCAGCGGGAGCTGCGCGGGCGGATCGAGCTCGACGAGCCGGGGCCGGCCGTCGGCGAAGGGCACGTCACCGGGCTCGACGTGGCCTACGACGACGAGCGCGACCTCGTCGCCGCGGCGGCCGTCGTTCTCGACGCCCGCACCCTCGACGTGGTCGAGGAGGCCACGGCGGTCGGCCGCGTCTCCTTCCCCTACGTCCCCGGGCTCCTCGCCTTCCGCGAGATCCCGACCGTGCTCGCCGCGCTCGACGCCCTGACCGCCGACCCCGGCCTGCTCGTCTGCGACGGCTACGGCCTCGCCCACCCCCGCCGCTTCGGCCTCGCGAGCCACCTCGGGGTGCTCACCGGGCGGCCGTCCATCGGCGTCGCCAAGAACCCCTTCACCTTCACGTACGAGCAACCCGGCTCCGCGCGCGGCGACTTCGCCCCGCTCCTGGCCGAAGGCGAGGAGGTGGGGCGGGCCCTGCGGACGCAGCCCGGGGTGAAGCCGGTCTTCGTCTCCGTCGGCCACCGGATCTCCCTCGCCAACGCCTGTGCCCACACCCTCCACCTCGCCCCGCGCTACCGCATCCCCGAAACCACCCGCCACGCCGACTCGCTCTGCCGCCGCGCCCTGAAGGAGGCGCTCGGGGACTCAGACAGGGGCGCCGATCACCTCAGGAAGCCCTGAGTACGCGTACGGATGCCGGAGTCCCGGACGGCCCGGCATAGTGGGGTTCATGACAACACCCCGTGCCCTGTACATCCTCGCTGTCCGGACCCCCGTGTGATCGGGCGGTTGCGGAGCCTCGTACTCGACTGCCCCGATGCCCGGGAACTCGCCGAGTTCTACCGGCAGTTGATCGGCGGTCAGGTGGAGAGACCGGAAAGCCGATGGGCCGTCGGCGAGGGCTCCGCCGTGTTGCGCGGCGAGCGGGGTCCGGTCCTGACCTTCCAGAGCGTGGCCGATCACCGACCGCCCGTCTGGGGTGCGCCCGAGCAGCAGTTCCACCTCGACGTGCGGGTCGAGGACCTGGGCGCCGCCCATGAGGCCGTCCTCGCGCTCGGGGCCGTACCGCTCGACGGCGGGAGTGATGACGCGGCCTGGCGTGTCTATGCAGACCCGGCCGGTCACCCCTTCCGTCTCGTGCGGTTCTGAGGGCGAGCCCGCCCCGATCCGCCGCGCGCCTCACCCCCGGTGCGCCACCCGGAAGTCGATCCCCGCCGCGCGGAGCCGCTCGATCAGCGCGTCGCCCATCGCGACCGCCGTCGTCACCTGGCCCGCCGTCTTCGGCAGCGCGTCGAAGGCCAGGCAGAGCGCCGACTCGGCGAGCATCTTGGCCGTCTCGTCGTACCCCGGGTCGCCGCCCGACACCTCGGTGAAGACCCGGCGCCCGCCGCCCTCGCCCACGAAACGCACCGAGAACCAGCTGCGGGCGCGCCGCTCCTCCGACGGGCCCTGACCCGGACGGTAACGGTCCATCAGCCAGCGCCGGACCGGGGGGAGTTGGGCCGCGGCCACGCCCGCGCCGATGGCCGCCGTGCCGCCCAGGGCCATCGGGAGCGTCTTCACGGAGGCGTAGTGGCGGTAGCGGAAGTCCGGACCGTACCGGTCGAGGGCGGCGGCCGAGCGGGCCACCACCTGCGGGTCGAGCGTCGGCAGCGGCAGGGCCCAGGTGCCCGTCTCCCGGCTGAAACGGGGGCTGCCCAGCGGCGCGCGGGCCCGCCGCCCCATCAACCTCGGTGCGTACAGGCGCCGTTCGCGGGCGGCCTCCAGGATCTGCGGGCCCCGGCCGAACGCGGTCAGCGCCGAGGCGAAGGTGCCACCGGAGAAGGTGGCCCCGACCCGCACGAAGCCGTCGACGCGGAGCGGTACGTCCGCCGGGAGCTGCTGGACGGTGAAGTACGCGCCCAGGTCGTGCGGGACGGAGTCGAAGCCGCAGGCGTGCACGATCCGGGCCCCGGTCTCACGGGCGCGCGCGTCGTGCCGGACGTACATGAGGTCCACGAACTCGGCCTCGCCGGTGAGGTCCACGTAGTCCGTCCCGGCCTCCGCGCAGGCGGCGACCAGGCCCTCCCCGTACCAGACGTAGGGGCCCACGGTCGTCGCCACCACCCGGGTGGACTCGGCGAGCGCGCGCAGCGCCTCCGGATCGTCGGCGTCGGCGACGAGCAGCGGCAGCTCCGCGCAGTGCGGCCACCGGGCGGCGAGCCGCTCGCGCAGGGCCGTGAGCCCGGTGCGGCTCCGCCCCGCGAGCGCCCAGCGGCACTCCGCGGGGGCGTGCTCGGCCAGGTACTCGGCGGTGAGCCCGCCGACGAACCCGGTCGCTCCGAAGAGCACCACGTCGTACGTCCGCCGGGCACCGTCTCCGGCTGCCGAGCCGCCCCACGCCGCCGAGCCACGCTCCGCGCCCGCTCCGTCCGCCGCGCCTCCCGCTCCGTCCGCCGCGCCTCCCGGTCCGGCTCCGGCCCCGTGTCCCGCGCCCGCCCCTGTCTCCATCCAGCCCCTCATTTCGGCCGTACCGCGCCGCCGCGCGCGGTTGTCGTCGGCGGAGAATAGCGGAACTCCGCACCGACGTGATTTCCAAGCGCTTGCTCGGCCGGGGGGCTTGTGCCGAGTGGAACACGTTCCTAGCATCTCCGGTGTTACATCATTGGTGTCACACACTCCTGGGGGCTCGATGAGCACGACCCACACCGCCCGGAACGGCCCGCTCGCCGGGGTGCGCGTGGTCGAACTGGCCGGCATCGGCCCCGGCCCCTTCGCCGCCATGCTCCTGGCCGACCTCGGAGCGGACGTCGTACGCGTCGACCGCCCCGGCGGCGCCGGCCTCGGCATCGACCCGGCCCGCGACCTCACCAACCGCAACAAACGCTCCGTCCTCGTCGACCTCAAGGCCGAGGACGGGCCCGCCACCGTGCTCGACCTCGTCGCGCGCGCCGACATCCTCGTCGAGGGCTACCGCCCCGGCGTCGCCGAACGCCTCGGCGTCGGCCCCGAGCCCTGCCTCGCGCGCAACCCCCGGCTCGTCTACGGCCGGATGACCGGCTGGGGCCAGGACGGGCCGCTCGCCACGACCGCGGGGCACGACATCGGGTACATCGCGATCACCGGCGCCCTCGGCATGATCGGACCCGACCCGGACGGCCCGCCCACCGTCCCCGCCAACCTCGTCGGCGACTACGCGGGCGGCTCCCTCTACCTCGTCATCGGCGTCCTCGCCGCCCTCCAGCACGCGCGGACGCACGGCGAGGGCCAGGTCGTCGACGCCGCCATCGTCGACGGCACCGCCCACCTCACCACCATGATCCACGGCATGCTCGCGGCCGGCGGCTGGCAGGACCGCAGGGGAGTCAACCTCCTCGACGGCGGCTGCCCCTTCTACGGCGTCTACGAGACCTCCGACGGCGGCCACATGGCGGTCGGCGCCCTGGAAGGACAGTTCTACGCGGAGTTCGGCCGCCTCCTCGGCATCGAGGACGCCGACGTCCTGCGGGGAGACCTCGCCCGCTGGCCCGAACTGCGCGCGGCCGTCGCCGACCGCTTCCGGAGCCGTACGCGCGAGGAGTGGACGTCCGTCTTCGAGGGCACCGACGCCTGCGTCGCCCCGGTCCTCTCCCTCCGTGAGGCGCCCGCCCACCCGCACCTCGCGGCCCGCTCCACCTTCACCGAGCACGCCGGCCTCACCCAGCCCGCCCCCGCACCCCGCTTCTCCGTCACCCCCGGCACCCTCCGCACAGGCCCCGCCCTGCCCGGTGCCGACACCGCCGCCGTCGCCCGCGACTGGGCCGTGCCCGCCCTGAAGAGCCAGGAGCCCGAAGCATGAAGCGCCAGCTGTACACCGCCGACCACGAGGCCTTCCGCGCGACCGTGCGCACCTTCCTGGAGAAGGAGGTGCTGCCGCACTACGCCCAGTGGGAGAAGGACGGGATCGTCTCCCGCGAGGTCTGGCTCGCGGCCGGACGGCAGGGGCTGCTCGGGCTCGCCGTCGACGAGGAGTACGGCGGCGGGGGCAACCCCGACTTCCGCTACGGAGCCGTCCTCGCCGAGGAGTTCACCCGCGCCGGCGCCCCCGGACTCGCCATCGGCCTGCACAACGACATCATCGGCCCGTACCTCACCTCGCTCGCCACCGACGAACAGAAGCGGCGCTGGCTGCCCGGCTTCTGCTCCGGCGAGACCGTCACCGCCATCGCCATGACCGAACCCGGCGCGGGCTCCGACCTCCAGGGCATCCGCACCACTGCCGAGGACCACGGCGACCACTGGATCCTCAACGGCTCCAAGACCTTCATCTCCAACGGCATCCTGGCCGACCTCGTGATCGTCGTCGCCCGGACCACCCCGGAGGGCGGCGCGCACGGCCTCTCCCTCCTCGTCGTCGAGCGCGGCGCCGAGGGCTTCGAGCGCGGCCGGAACCTCGACAAGATCGGCCAGAAGTCCCAGGACACCGCCGAACTCTTCTTCACCGACGTCCGCGTCCCGAAGGAGAACCTCCTCGGCGAGCTCAACGGCGCCTTCGTCCACCTGATGACCAACCTCGCCCAGGAGCGCCTGGCCATCGCCGTCGCGGGCATCGCCGGGGCCGAGCACCTCCTGGAGATCACCAGCCGGTACGTCAAGGAGCGCGAGGCCTTCGGCCGGCCGCTCGCCAAGCTCCAGCACGTCCGCTTCGAGATCGCCGAGATGGCCACCGAGTGCGCCGTCACCCGGACCTTCGTCGACCGCTGCATCGAGGAGCACGCGAGCGGCGCACTGGACGCCGTCCACGCCTCCATGGCCAAGTGGTGGGCGACCGAGCTCCAGAAGCGCGTCGCCGACCGCTGTCTGCAACTGCACGGCGGGTACGGCTACATGAGCGAATTCCCGGTCGCCCGCGCCTACACCGACGGCCGGATCCAGACCATCTACGGCGGCACCACCGAGATCATGAAGGAGATCATCGGCCGGTCACTCCTCGGCTGACCTCCCGCAGCCCGCCCGCCCCACGAACACCACCCTCATCGCGAAAGGCTTTACGTGAGCACCGAAGCGTACGTGTACGACGCGATCCGCACCCCGCGCGGACGCGGCAAGGCCAACGGCTCCCTGCACGGCACCAAGCCGATCGACCTGGTCGTCGGCCTCATCAGGGAGATCCAGGCCCGTCAGCCCGGACTCGACCCGGCCGCCATCGACGACATCGTCCTCGGCGTCGTCGGCCCGGTCGGCGACCAGGGCTCCGACATCGCCCGGATCGCCGGCATCGCCGCCGGGCTCCCCGACACCGTCGCCGGCGTCCAGGAGAACCGCTTCTGTGCCTCCGGCCTCGAAGCGGTCAACATGGCCGCGATGAAGGTCCGCTCCGGCTGGGAGGACCTCGTCCTCGCCGGTGGCGTCGAGTCCATGTCGCGGGTGCCGATGGCCTCCGACGGCGGCGCCTGGTTCGCCGACCCGATGACCAACCTGGAGACCAACTTCGTCCCGCAGGGCATCGGCGCCGACCTCATCGCCACCATCGAGGGCTTCAGCCGCCGCGACGTCGACGAGTACGCCGCCCTGTCCCAGGAGCGCGCCGCCGCCGCCGTCAAGGACGGCCGCTTCGCCCGCTCGATCGTCCCCGTGAAGGACCGCGCCGGACTCACCGTCCTCGACCACGACGAGTTCCTGCGCCCCGGCACCACCGCCGACTCCCTCGCCCGCCTCAAGCCCTCCTTCGCCGACATCGGCGAGCTGGGCGGCTTCGACGCCGTCGCCCTGCAGAAGTACCACTGGGTCGAGGAGATCGACCACGTCCACCACGCCGGCAACTCCTCCGGCATCGTCGACGGCGCCTCCCTCGTCGCCATCGGCTCGAAGGAGGTCGGCGAGCGGTACGGACTGACCCCGCGCGCCCGGATCGTCGCGGCCGCCGTCTCCGGCTCCGAGCCGACCATCATGCTCACCGGCCCCGCCCCGGCCACCCGCAAGGCGCTCGCCAAGGCCGGCCTCACCATCGACGACATCGACCTGGTCGAGATCAACGAGGCCTTCGCGGCCGTCGTCCTCCGCTTCGTCAAGGACATGGGCCTCTCCCTGGACAAGGTCAACGTCAACGGCGGCGCCATCGCCCTCGGCCACCCGCTCGGCGCCACCGGCGCGATGATCCTCGGCACCCTCGTCGACGAGCTGGAGCGCCAGGACAAGCGCTACGGCCTGGCCACCCTCTGCGTGGGCGGCGGCATGGGCATCGCCACCATCGTCGAGCGCGTCTGACGGTCCCGTCCGAACCCCTCTCACAGAGAAGCAGAGACATGAGCGAGAGCACCACCATCCGCTGGGAGCAGGACGCGACCGGGATCGTCACCCTCGTCCTCGACGACCCGAACCAGTCCGCCAACACCATGAACCAGGCCTTCCGGGCCTCGATCATCGCGATCGCCGACCGCGTGGAGGCCGAGCAGGACTCCATCCGGGGCATCATCTACACCTCCGCGAAGAAGACCTTCTTCGCCGGCGGCGACCTCAAGGACATGGTCAAGGCCGGCCCCGAGCACGCCCAGGACATCTTCGAATCCGCCCTCGGGATCAAGAACGCCCTGCGCCGCATCGAGACCCTCGGCAAGCCCGTCGTCGCCGCGATCAACGGCGCGGCCCTCGGCGGCGGCTACGAGATCGCGCTCGCCTCCCACCACCGCGTCGCCCTCGACGCCCCCGGCTCCAAGATCGGCCTGCCCGAGGTCACCCTCGGCCTGCTGCCGGGCGGTGGCGGCGTCGCCCGTACCGTACGCCTCATGGGCATCACCGACGCCCTGCTCAAGGTGCTCCTCCAGGGCACCCAGTACACCCCGAAGCGCGCCCTCGACAACGGCCTCGTCCACGAGGTGGCCGCCACCCCCGAGGAGATGATGGCCAAGGCCATCGCCTTCATCGACACGCACCCCGAGTCCCGCCAGCCCTGGGACGTCCCCGGCCACCGGATCCCCGGCGGCACCCCGTCGAACCCGAAGTTCGCCGCCAACCTGCCGGCCTTCCCCGCCAACCTGCGCAAGCAGCTGAACGGCGCGCCCTACCCGGCGCCCCGCGCCATCATGGCCGCCGCAGTCGAGGGCTCCCAGGTCGACTTCGAGACCGCGAGCACCATCGAGAGCCGCTACTTCACCGAGCTGGTCATCGGGCAGACCGCGAAGAACATGATCCAGGCGTTCTTCTTCGACCTCCAGGCCGTGAACTCGGGCGCGAGCCGCCCGAAGGACGTCGAGAAGCGGCAGGTCCGGAAGGTCGCCGTCCTCGGCGCCGGCATGATGGGCGCCGGCATCGCGTACTCCTGCGCCCGCGCCGGCATCGAGGTCGTCCTCAAGGACCTCTCCGCCGAGTCGGCGGCGAAGGGCAAGGCGTACTCCGAGAAGCTCTGCGCCAAGGCCGTCGCCCGGGGCCGCACCACCCAGGAGAAGGCCGACGCCCTCCTCGCCCGCATCACCGCGACCTCCGACGTCCAGGCCCTGGCCGGCTGCGACGCCGTGATCGAGGCGGTCTTCGAGGACACGTCCCTCAAGCACAAGGTCTTCCAGGAGATCCAGCACGTCGTCGCCCCCGACGCCCTGCTCTGCTCCAACACCTCGACCCTGCCCATCTCCGTCCTCGCCGAGGGCGTCGAGCGCCAGTCCGACTTCATCGGCCTGCACTTCTTCTCGCCCGTCGACAAGATGCCGCTCGTCGAGATCATCAAGGGCGAGCGCACCGGCGACGAGGCCCTCGCCCGCGCCTTCGACCTGGTCCGGCAGATCAACAAGACGCCGATCGTCGTCAACGACTCGCGCGGCTTCTTCACCTCCCGCGTCATCGGCCACTTCATCAACGAAGGCGTCGCCATGGTCGGCGAGGGCATCGAGCCCGCCTCGATCGAGCAGGCCGCCGCCCAGGCCGGCTACCCGGCGAAGGTCCTCTCCCTCATGGACGAGCTGACGCTGACCCTGCCCCGCAAGATCCGCAACGAGACCCGGCGCGCGATCGAGGAGGCCGGCGGGGAGTGGGCCACCCACCCGGGCGAGGCCGTGATCGACCGCATGGTCGACGAGTTCGGCCGCCAGGGCCGCAGCGGCGGGGCGGGCTTCTACGACTACGCGGAGGACGGCAAGCGCGGGAAGCTGTGGCCGGGCCTGCGCGAGCACTTCACCAAGCCGGGGTACGAGATTCCCTTCCGCGACATGCAGGAGCGGATGCTGTTCTCCGAGGCGCTGGACACCGTCCGGCTCCTGGAGGAGGGCGTCCTGACCTCGATCGCCGACGCCAACATCGGCTCCATCATGGGCATCGGCTTCCCGGCCTGGACCGGCGGCGTGCTCCAGTACGTCAACGGCTACGAGGGCGGTGTCGCCGGCTTCACGGCCCGCGCGCGCGAGCTGGCGGAGACGTACGGCGAGCGCTTCACCCCGCCGGCCCTCCTCGTCGATAAGGCCGAGCGCGGCGAGGTCTTCACCGACTCCTGAACGCGGCGCGCAGCTCCTCGCGGAGCGAGCGCTGGAAGGCCGTGACCAGGGCCTGGACCACCATCGGCTGCATATGGGCCGAGAGCGACCGCATGGCGTTCAGGTGGTCCGGGTCCTCGGCGCTCTCCCGGTACGGGTTCCACACCTCGTCCCGGAAGAGCCGGGAGAGCTCCTGGGCGGCGGCGCGGGCGTGCTCCACGAGGACGGTGCGGGAGGCGAGGATCGTCTCGTGCTCGATCGGCACGTCGAGCAGCTCGACCCCGAGCCGCAGCAGCGTGCCGTCGAGCCGGAAGGTGTCGGCGTCGGCGGTCCGGTCCAGCACCCCCATGGCGGCCAGCCGGTCGACGTCCTGCCCGGTGAGCCCCCGCCCGGCCCGCCGCTCCAGCTCGCGCAGCGTGATCTCCTCGGCCGACTCGGGCGCCCAGGAGGCCACGAGCGCCCGGTGGATGGCCAGGTCCTGCTCGCTGAGGTCGGCCGGCAGCTGCTCCAGGTACCGCTCGATCGCGGCCAGCGTCATGCCCTGCCGCTGCAACTCCTCGATGAGCGCGAGCCGCGACAGATGCCCGGGCCCGTAGTGCCCGACCCTCCGGGCCCCGATGACGGGCGGCGGCAACAGCCCCCGCGTCCCGTAGAACCGCACGGTCCGCACCGTCACCCCGGCCCGCGCGGCCAGCTCGTCGACCGTATACCTCGGCTCGTGCTCCTCGTCGCTCACTTGGACAGTATTGCTGTCTCACCAGCTGTGTAAAAGACCACGGGGTAAAAGGCCGTCGCCACTGTCAGTGGCTGTCCGTAGCGTGATCGACATGAACGGGATCACATACGTCGAAGGTGACGCGACCGCGCCGCACGGCGAGGGCGTGAGGATCATCGCCCACGTCTGCAACGACGCCGGGCATTGGGGCAGGGGCTTCGTCGTCGCGCTCACGCGCCGCTGGCCGGAGCCGGAGAAGGCCTTCCGGCAGTGGCACCGTGACCGGGCGGGGAACGACTTCGGACTGGGCGCCGCACAGTTCGTCCGGGTCGAACCCGACCTGTGGGTGGCCAACCTCGTGGGCCAGCACGACATACGGACCGTGCGCAACCAGGCCGTGCCCGTGCGGTACGGGGCGATCGACGCCGCGCTCGCGCTGCTCGGCGACAAGGCGGCCGAGCTGGGCGCCTCCGTCCACATGCCGCGGATCGGCTGCGGGCTGGCGGGCGGCACCTGGGACGAGGTCGGGCCGCTCGTCGTCCGCAGGCTGGTGGACCGGGGGATACCGGTCACCGTGTACGACTTCGACGCGTAAGGGGCGCGGGGACGGGGCACGACAGGCGCGGCGGGCGGCGCGGGTTAGAGTCGGCGGCTGTTCGTATCGGGGGAACAGGAGCAGGGGAGTCGGATGTACGTGCAACTCAGGGAGACGGCCGATGAGTTGGCCCGCGTCCTGTGGCGGGAGCATACCGTGTACCGGGAGCGGGGTGGCGGGGTGGTCATCCGGGGCGAGCACGTGCGCCGCTGGATCAGTCTCGCCCCGACCGGGGGCAAGGACCGGGCGCTGCTGCGCGCCGGGCGGATACTCGACGGGGGGACCACCGCGCCCGCCCGGAGCGAGATCGTGGTCGATCTGACGTCCGGGACGGCGGAGCTGGCGACGATCTGCCGGCGGCTGCTCGCCGACGTCGCCGCCGGCGCCGACGCGGCCCCGGGGCCGTCCCGCGCGGGACGGCCCAAGGAGAAGGCGGGCAGGCCCGGCAAGCAGGCGAAGCCGGGGCGGCGGCCGCGTAGATCGCGGCACACGAGCCCCGGCTCCTGGTTCGTCCTGCTCTGCGTCGCCGCGGTCCTCGGCGCCTGGCTGTACAGCCTCTTCGGGCGAGCCGGGTACTAGCCGGGCAGGCGCCCCTCAGGTCCGGTCGGTCAGAAGGCGGTGACCGGGTAGTGGTCGGAGAGGTTGGTGTACGTGTAGCGCGTGCCCCAGCTGGAGACCGTCCACGGGGCGCTCTGCTCCAGGACCACGTGGTTGGTCCAGCCGGCGGGGCGGGCGTTGCCGGCCCGGTGGAGGACGTAGTCGAGGTCCTCGCGCGGGTCGTCCGGGTAGCGCTCGGAGGCGATCGAGTTCAGGTCGGTGTCGAAGGAGTACGTGTGGCCGGTGCGGGCGTCGGCCCCCACCAGGCCCGCGTCGGCGAGCATCGTGCCGTACTCGGGGGTGCGCGAGTCGACGTTCATGTCACCCGCGACGATGACCTGCTCGTTCGCCGGGATGTTCTTGGCGTCGAGGAAGGCGTCCATCGCCTTGAACTGGCGGCTGCGCATCTGCGCCGCCTCGCCCGCCGAGCAGCCCGGGTCGGTGGACTGGGCGTGGGTGCCGACGACGTGGACCCGGCTGCCGTTCACGTCCAGGACGGTGTAGACGAAGCCCTTGTTCGAGTACCAGTCGGCGCCGCAGGCGTCCTTGTAGACGTACTGCTCCTTGCGGACGATCGGCCACTTGCTGAGGATCGTCACGCCGCCGTCCTCGGGAGTGGTGGCCGAGTAGGCCCCGCCGGTGGCGTCCCAGCCCGTCTTGGAGCGGCCCATGACCGGCGTCTGGTGCGGGTACTGCGCGGCGGCGTTCGCCTTGAGCGCGTCGGAGGAGGAGTTGTCGAAGGCCTCCTGGATCACGACGACGTCCTGCCCCTGGAAGAAGGGGGCGGCGGGGATCGCCTTGGCCCGGTGGTCCTGGCCCCAGTTCGGGTACAGCGTCTTGGAGAAGAGGAAGGTGTTGTACGAGAGCACCTTCAGGCGCGGGGTCTCGGCGGTCGCGGCGGAGGCGGCGCCGGCGGCCGGGGCGGTCGCCGCGAGGGTGGCGGCGGCGAGCGCCAGCGAGAGGGCGGCGCCGGGGGCGCGGCGGAGCACGGCGAAGGACACGGGAACTCCCATATGAAGGTGGGGGGTTGGCCTGGCGCCGCACATACAATCAGTCGTGGTTACCTTCCGGTAGCCTTTGGGTGCCGGGAATCTTGCCGAACTCGCACAACCGCGCCAACTCTCCTCCCACTGTCTGAATTGTCCTTGTTTGATCCAGGTAGAATGCGCGCATGACCCTCGCGAGTAACCCCACCGTCTTCGAAATGGACCTTGGTCCCCTCAACCCCGTCTGGGCCGAGCTCATCCTCGGCGTGGTGTTGTTTGCGCTCACCTTCCTCATCCTGGCGAAGGGGATCCTGCCCAAGATCCGCCGCACGCTCGACGAGCGTGAGGACGCCATCGACGGCGGCACCGAGCGCGCCGACGACCTGCGCTCCGAGGCCACGCAGATCCGCGAGCAGTACGAGGCGGAGCTCGCCGAGGCCCGCCACGAGGCCGCGCGCATCCGCTCCGCCGCCATCGAGGAGGGCTCGGCAGCCATCGCCGCCGCCCGCGCCGAGGGCAGCGCCGAGCGCGACGCCATCATCTCCGCCGGTGCCGCGAAGATCGCCACCGAGCGCGCCGCCGCCGAGCGCGAGCTGACCGCGGACGTCGACGCCTGGGCCCACGCCCTCGCGGCCCGCATCGTCGGCGAGCCGGTCGGGGCCGACCGCTCCTGACCCACCCCGGTCCTCGCGAAGGGGCCGCCACCCGGGCAGCAGAACGCCTGCCCGGGCGGCGGCCCCTTCGTCATGGGACGGGTGGGTGCAGTCTGGATGTGTGAGACCGGTCGCGCACGGCCGGACGCGTGAGGAGAGCGACCGCAATGAGCCACCCGCAGCAGCCCGCCGCCCGGACCCCGGCCGGCGATCCCGCACCCCCGCCCGTCGGCGGCGTGCTGTGGAGCGTCGCCGGCGACATCCGGGCGCTCCTGATGCTGCCCGCCGCCCTCACCATGCAGGTCGCCCACCCCGCGATCGGCGCCGGCGTCGACGAGCACTCCGTCTTCCGCACCGACCCCTGGGGCCGCGGCGAGCGCTCCCTGCGCTCGGTCCAGCTGTGGGTGTACGGAGGCGAGGACGCCGCCGAGGAGGGCCGCCGCCTCCGGCGGCTGCACCGCGACATCCAGGGCACCGACGCCCACGGCCGCGCGTACCACGCGCTCACCCCGGCCTACTACTCCTGGGTGCACGCGACGGGCTTCCCCGTCTACCGGTACGGCCTCGGCCTCCTCGCCCGCCCCCTCACCGACGCCCAGGAACGGCAGCTGTACGCCGAGTGGCTCCAGGTCGGCCGCGTCCTCGGCATCCACGACCGGGACATGCCGCAGACGATCGACGAGTTCTGGCCGTACTACCGGAAGGTCCTCGCCGACGAGCTGGAGGCGACCGTCGTCGTCCGGGAGCTGCTCGACCCCGACCTGCCGGTGCCCGCCCCGGACCGTGGCCCCCTGCCCCTCCGGCCGGCCCTCCGGCTCGTCTGGCCCGCCCTGCGCCGCCCGTTCCTGCGGCTGCGGGCCTTCCTCACCGTGGGCCTGATGCCGCCGGACGCCCGCGAGGCCATCGGCCTGGAGTGGACGGACGCGCAGGAGCGCACGCTGCGCCGGTTCGCCCGGGTCGTCCGGGCCGTCGTCCCCGTCCTGCCCGAGCGGCTGCGCTACCTGCCCCTGGCCCGGACGGCACGCGAGGCCGCCCGCCGCGCGAAGCGCTGACGGACGGCCCCGGCCCGGCTCAGTGCTTGCCGTGGCCCACGTGCTCGTCGTGGTCGTGCACCGTGTTCGTCGCCGCGATCTTCTTCCACGACTTCGGCTGCACGGGCTTGGGAGCCGCCGACCGGGCCGCCGACCGCGCGGCGGGACCGGAGGCCGGAGCGGCCGCCTTGGGGGCGGACGGGCCGGCCGCGGCCGCCGTCGACGCGGCCGGCTTAGACGGCTGGTAGAGCCAGGTGTCG
Source organism: Streptomyces gardneri (assembly GCF_006539185.1). Taxonomy (GTDB): domain Bacteria; phylum Actinomycetota; class Actinomycetes; order Streptomycetales; family Streptomycetaceae; genus Streptomyces; species Streptomyces gardneri. Next base: position 61,506 of record NZ_BJMN01000035.1, on the reverse strand, counting down.
AAGAGCCCGGCCAGCGGCTTGCCGGAGACCCGCTCCGCGTACCGCACGAAGTCGCCGACGCGCGCGTTGCCGTAGGCGAACTCCTGCGGCCAGCCCTTCAGGATCGCGAAGAAGTCCTCGTCGCCGATCTCGTTGCGCAGGGCCTGGAGGGCCAGCGCGCCCCGGTCGTAGACGGCGATGTGGAACTGGTTCTCCGCGCCCGGGTCGCCCGGCTTGACCGTCCAGAACGGGTCCTCGGCCGTCCGCGTGGCGTACACGTAGTCCGCCAGCTCCTGGGCCGTGCCCTCGCCCTCCTTCTCCGACCACAGCCACTGGCTGTAGCGGGCGAAGCCCTCGTTGACCCAGATGTCCTTCCAGTCCCGGACGGACACGCTGTCGCCGTACCACTGGTGCGCCAGCTCATGGACGACGACCGACACGTTCGCTCCGTTGGCGAACTGCCGCGGGCTGTAGAACGGCCGGGTCTGCGTCTCCAGGGCGAAGCCGCTCGTCACGTTCGGCACGTACCCGCCGAGGGAGTTGAAGGGGTACGGCCCGAAGACCCCCTCCAGCCACTCCGCGACCTCGGTCGTCCGCTCGATCGAGGCGCGCGCCGCGCCCGCGTTGTCGCCGAGGTCCTTGCTGTACGCGTTGAGGACGGGCAGTCCGTTGGCCGTCTTGTCCGTCGTGATGTCGAACTTGCCGACGGCGAGCGTGGCCAGGTACGTCGCCTGCGGCTTGTTCGAGCGCCAGTTGAAGCGCGTCCAGCCGAGCCGCGAGGACTGCGACTGGAGCACACCGTTGCTGATGGCCTGCGTGCCGTCCGGCACCGAGACGGAGACGTCGAAGGTGGCCTTGTCCAGCGGGTGGTCGTTGGACGGGAACCACCAGACGGCCGAGTCCGGCTCCTGCGCGGCGACGCCGCCGTCCGGGGTGCGGGCCCAGGCCGACCAGCCGTCGACCTTGAACTCGGAGGGCTTGCCCGCGTAGCGGACGACGACCGAGATCGCCTTGTTCTTCTCCAGCGGGACGGCCGGGGTGACCTCCAGCTCGTGGTCGCCCGAAGTGGCGAACTTCGCGAGGCGCCCGTTCACCCGGACCTCGCTGACCTTCAGGCCGAGGTCCAGGTTGAAGCGGGACAGGTTCTGCTTCGTCGTGGCGACGATCGTCGCCGTGCCCTCGAGCAGGTCGGTCTCCGGCTGGTACTTCAGCCGCAGGTCGTAATGGGAGACGTCGTAGCCGCCGTTGCCGCTGGCGGGGTAGTAGGAGTCGCCGATGCCCGGGGCCCCGGGGGTGAAGTCGGCCGCCGATGCCGGGATCGCCAGCAGCAGGGAGGCCGCGAGGGCGCTCGGAACGATGATTCTGCGGTGCAAGGGTGCTCCCCAAGTCATAAGAAACGTAAGACGCGCGGGTGGTCGTCGGTCCTTAGCTCGGACCCTATTCAGCCCTCCGACGCACCGTCACGTCCAGAGGACCCGCTGTCACACGATCGCCATTCGGCCGACACGAACCGTCGGTCACCCTCATCGCCCTGAATCCCTTCGGCACTCTTTTGCGCGGGAGTTGACCGGGGTACGTTCCGGCGCATGCCGATGCGAAAGCGGAGAACCCGCGGAGCCCGCCTGCCGTACGGAACCCTCGTGGCCGCGGCCACGGCCGCCTTGCTCGCGACCCTGGTCACCCCGGCGGGCGCGAGCCCGGAGCCCTCAGCGCCCACCGCGCCCACCGCCTCCTCGGCGGGGTCGCCGCGCGAGTCACGGCCCGTCCACTCCTACGCCGACGCCATCCGTGAGTCCGTCTGGGTCGACACCGGCCTCGACGGCGACGGGGACGGTCGTACCGACCGGGTCGCCGTCGACATCATCCGGCCCCGGGAGCCCGCCGCCGCGGGCCGGAGGATCCCGGTCATCATGGACGCCAGCCCGTACTACGCCTGCTGCGGGCGGGGCAACGAGAGCCAGAAGAAGACGTACGACGCCGACGGGAACCCCGTGCAGTTCCCGCTCTTCTACGACAACTACTTCGTCCCGCGCGGCTACGCCTTCGTCGGCGTCGACCTCGCCGGCACCAACCGCTCCGACGGCTGCGACGACGTCGGCGGGCGCTCCGACGTCCGGTCCGCCAAAGCCGTCGTCGACTGGCTGAACGGCCGAGCCCGCGGCTACACCACCCGCACCGGCACGACCAGGGCCGGGGCCACCGGCTGGAGCACCGGCAACGTCGGCATGATCGGCAAGAGCTGGGACGGCACCGTCGCCAACGGCGTGGCCGCCACCGGCGTGGAAGGGCTGAAAACGATCGTTCCGATCGGTGCCATCTCGTCCTGGTACGACTACTTCCACTCCCAGGGCGCCCCGCTCTACAACGCCAACCCGAGCTGGCTCTCCGACTATGTGAGCAGCCCCGACGCGCGCACCCGTTGCGGGGCCGTCCAGGAGCGGATCGCCGCGGCCACCCCGTACAGCGGCGACTGGACCCCCGCCTGGAGCGAGCGGGACCACGTGCGGGACGCCTCGAAGGTGAAGGCGAGCGTCTTCGTCGTGCACGGACAGCAGGACCTGAACGTCCGCGCCAAGCAGTTCGGGCAGTGGTGGGACGCGCTCGCCGCGCAAGGCGTCGAGCGGAAGATCTGGCTCTCCCAGACGGGCCATGTCGACCCCTTCGACTTCCGGCGCGCCGACTGGGTCCGCACCCTGCACCGCTGGTTCGACCACTACCTGCTCGGATACGACAACGGCATCGACCGTGAGCCGGTCGCCGACATCGAGCGCGCCCCGGACCGCTGGACCACGGACCGGCAGTGGCCGCCGCGCGGCACCGCCGCCACCACCCTGCGCCCCGCCGCGGGCGCCGAGCCCGGCGTCGGCACCCTCGGCCGGACGCCCGCAGCCCCCGGCTCCACCGCGACCTTCACCGACGACCCCGCTCTCGGCGAACTGGACTGGGCCGCCCGCGTCGACTCCCCGACCCCCGAGAAGGCCGGGTTCGTCACCCGGCCGCTCTCCCGCGATCTGCGGATCTCCGGCTCCTCGAAGGTGACGGTCACGGCGACCCCGACGACCGCCACCGCGCACCTGTCCGCCGTCCTCGTCGACCTCGGCCCCGACACGATCCGCGACTACGGAGCGGCGGGGGAGGGCATCACGACGCTGGCCGACCGCAGCTGCTGGGGCGCGAGCACCCCCGGCGACAGCGCCTGCTTCAAGGAGACCCGGGCCAACACGGCGGACGTCGGGTACACGGTCGTCAGCCGCGGCTGGGCCGACCTCGGCACCTGGGCCGACCCCCGCGAGGAGCGGCCGCTGACCCCCGGCAGGGCGTACACCCTCACCCTGGACCTCGCCTCCGCCGACCACGTCGTCCCGGCGGGCCACCGTCTCGCCCTGATCGTCGGCGGCACCGACCGGGACCTGATCGACCCGCCGTCGACCACGCCGACACTGACGCTCGACCTCGGCCGTACGTCGGCGAAGCTGCCCCTGGTCGGCGGCCTGGCTGCGTTCGCCCGGGCGACGACGGGACCGGCCCCCGCCCTGCCCGCGCCCACCGCCCGGCCGTCCTTGGCCGGTCCCGTACCCCCGGCCGCCGTCGGCGGACCGCGCCTCCCCGCGTCAGGAGCCGCCCGATGAGCCCCATGAGGCCGACGAACCCGACGGACCGGACGAGCCGTTCGGAATCGACGAGCCCGACGACGCCGACGAGGCTCCGTACCGCGCACCGGAGTTCGCGGCGGGTGCTCGCCCTCGCGGCGGGTGCCGCCGTCCTCACCCTGCCCCTCGTCACCGTCCCCGCCAAGGCGGCGGACAGCGCGCCCCCGCGCCCCCTGCCACGCACCGGATTCGAGACCAGCCTCGGGGTCCGGTGGACCACGGAGGCCGAGGAGCGGGACTTCCTCGCGGCCGTCGACCGGGGGAGCGACCGGGTGTCGCTGCGCACGATCGGCACCACCTCGCAGGGCCGGCCGCTGCGGCTCGCCACTCTCGGCAGCGGCCGCACCACCGTGCTCCTCGTCTGCAGCCAGCACGGCGACGAGCCGGCGGGCCGCGAGGCCTGCCTGAGCACGCTGCGCGACCTCTCCACCGCCCGGGACGCGGAGACCTCGCGCTTCCTCGCCCGGACCACCCTCCTCGTCGTCCCCACCGCCAACCCGGACGGACGGGAGGCCGACACCCGGGGCAACGGCGACGGCATCGACGTCAACCGCGACCACCTCGCCCTGCGTACGGCCGAGGCCCGGGCCGTCGCCGCCGTCATCCGCGACCGGCGCCCCGAACTCGTCTACGACCTCCACGAGTACGGGGCCACCCCCCGCTACTACGACAAGGACCTGCTCGCCCTCTGGCCCCGCAGCCTCGACGCCGACCCGCACGTCCACGACGAGTCCCGGACGCTGTCGGAGTCCTACGTACGGCCCGCCGCCGGGCTCGCCGGCTACAGCACCGGCATCTACGGCATCTGGACCGACCCCCTCACCGGCAAGCCGCTCAAGCAGGTCGCGGGCGACGGCCAGGAGCGGATCCTGCGCAACACCGCGGGCATCAAGCACGCGGCGGGCCTGCTCGTCGAGACCCGCGTGGACGCTCTCGACGAGGTCGAGAAGGACGACCCGGCGCGTAACCACCGGCGCCGGGTGGCCACCCAACGAGTCGCACTGGAAGGGATGTTCGCCTACGTCGACGAGCGGCGCGGACCGCTCACGGCGGTCACGGCAGCCGCCCGGCTCCGGGGCTTCGCCGACCGGGGCCCGATCTTCCTCGGCGGCGCCGACAACGACCCGCCGGAGCCCGGGGAGATCCTCGCGGACCCGCCCTGCGGCTACCGCCTGGACGCCGAGCAGTACGCCGAGGCGGGCGACGAACTCGCCCTGCACGGGGTCCTCGTCCGGCCGGACGGTGCCGGGGTGTTCGTGCCGATGCGCCAGTCGCAGCGCGCCCTCGTCCCGCTCCTCCTCGACGGGCGCGCGACCTATCACCTCGTCAGTGGGAGTCCTGTGAAGGAATGTTGACGGTCCGGCACCAGGAGTGCGCATTGGCGTGAAACCGACTTTCGCACCGGTAAAGTTACTGGTCGGTATTGACCATGCCTCAAACCGGTGTCCCTTGCCGGGAAGTTGGAGAACCACCATGCGCCACACACTGCCCCTGCGCCGCACCCTGACGGCCGTGCTCACCACGACGCTGCTCGCCGGGGGCGTGCTGCTCGGCCAGACCGCGGCCGCCGAGCCCGCGGCCGCGGCCAGGATCACCTGCAACATCGACAAGCTGCGGTCGGACGCCCACAAGGAGCGCACCCGCGCCGCCCAGCTCCGCGGCCTCGGCGCCATGGCGGAGGCCCGCAAGGCCGCCGCCCGCGCCGACGCCCTGGAGCGCCGCGCGCAGCAGTGCCACGACGCGGAGAACAACAACCGCCCGCCGCTCTGGAAGTAGCGGCTCGCGCGGGGCGGGTGCGGTCCGAGAGGAACCGCACCCGCCCCGCGGCCGTTCCCGGCCGCCGGACACCCCCTGGCGCCGTCAGCCACCCACCAGTTCGGCGGCCCGCTCCGCGCAGCCCCAGGCGACCGTGACCCCCGCGCCCCCGTGCCCGTAGTGGTGCACCAGCCGCCCGCCGCCCGGCAGCGGCACCGCCTCGATCCGGACACCGCCCGCCCGCGCCGGCCGCAGGCCGACCCGGTGGCCGAGGACCCGCGCCCCCGCGATCTCCGGCCGCACCCGCGCACACCGCGCGATGATCGCCGCCGCCGTCACGGGGTCGGCGTCGAGCCGCTCCGACCCCTCCTCGGCCGTCCCGCCGAGCACCAGCCGCCCCGGCTGCGGGAAGAAGTACGTCGTCTCGCCCGCCCCCTCGTCCGCCGCCGTGAACCACTCCTCGACGCCCGGGTTCTCCACCAGCACCAACTGCCCCCGCACCGGCAGCAGCCCGGCGTCCGGTACGAGCTCCCGCGCGCCGAGCCCCGTGCAGTCGACGACCACCCGCGCCCGGGCCGCCGCCTCCGCGAACCCCGTGACCGTACGCCGCTCGAAGACCCCGCCCGCGGCCTCGAACCGGCCACGCAGCCAGCTGAGATGGACCGGCATGTCGATGAGCGGAAGCCGCGCCGCGAGACCCGTGCCGTACGGCCCCGGCACCTCCTCCGGGGCCAGCTGCCGCAGGCCAGGGACCTCCTTCGCCCACGGGCCCAACGTGTCCAGGACGGTGTCCGCGTGGACCCCGGCCACCCACCGCACCCCCGTCCGCTCCGGATCGGCGGCCAGCTCCCCGTACACCCGGAGCGAGGCGAGCGCCCAGGCCCCGGCCTGCGCCGCAGGCTCTATCCGGTACGGCCACCACAGGGCACCCGCCACGGCCGAGGTCGTCGCCGTCACCTCCTCCCGCGACCAGACCCGTACGCGCAGTCCGCGCTCCGCCAGGGTCACCGCCGTCGTCAGCCCGACGACCCCGCCGCCCACCACGATCACGTCGCTGTCCATGGCGGGGACCGTACCGGGACCGGGACATTTCCGGGACCGCACAGCCATGGATCGGGACCGGGGGCGGCGAAATACTTCAGGCATGCCGTCCGCGTACACGAACCTCGACCTCACCGGCCCTCACCGCGACACCCCCGATCTCGTGGTCGACGGCAGGCCTCTGCTCCACCGGCTCGACGACGTCGACGGTGTCGACGCCGTCTCGCCCCTGGCCTCGGACCTCCCGCCGGTGCTCCGTGCCGACACCGTCCGCACGCTGCTCCACGCCACCGGCCGCCGGATCGTCCACTCCTGCCCCGACTGCGAGGACCCGGGCTGCGGCGCCGTCACCGCCGTCGTCGAGCACGACGGCGAGGACGTCGTCTGGCGCGACTTCGTCTGGCAGACCGGCGACCTCGCCGACCCCGTAGACCTGACCCGCGACGGCTACCCGGGCATCGGCCCGTACCGCTTCCGCGGCGACACCTACCGGTCGGTGCTGCTCCGCCTCCTCGACGGGACGACGACGGAACCCCACGGCGACACACGACTCGCCGCGGCCTGACCACGGCCCGCGAGACGGGAGCCCACCCGGCCGGAGCCCGTCAGACGCGAGCCCGCCCGCCCGGCCGGAGCCGGTCCGGCCCGAGGCCGCCTGACCGGAGCGCCGTCCGGACGGAGCCCAGCTGAGCGGAGCCCGCCCCCCCCGAGGCTGCCTGACGGCAGCGCCGTCCGGACGGAGCCTGTCCGGCCTGGGCTCGGCTGAGTGGATCCCTGCCCGGCTGGAGCCAGTCCGGCTGGAGCCCGTCCGGCCCGAGCCCGTCCGGCCCGAGGCCGCGCGGCCGGAGGTGCGTCGCCCGGCCCGGGCCCGCCCCAGCTCGCCCGGGCCCGCCCGAGCCGCGTACCTTCGGCCCGGCGGACCCGGGCCCGCACGGTCGCCTAGGATTCGTACCCTCATGACTGCAACCCTCGTCGCCAAGGACCTCGCCGCCGGCCACGGCGAACGCACCCTCTTCGCCGGGCTCGACCTCGTCGTCGCCCCCGGTGACGTCATCGGCCTCGTCGGCGTCAACGGCGCCGGGAAGTCGACGCTGCTCCGGCTGCTCGCCGGGCTCGACACCCCGGAGGAGGGCGAGCTGCGGCTCTCCCCGCCCACCGCGAGCGTCGGCCACCTCCCGCAGGAGCCCGAGCGGCGCGCCGGGGAGACCGTGCGCGAGTTCCTCGCCCGGCGCACCGGCGTCCTCGCCGCCCAGACCGCCATGGACGAGGCCACCCAGGGCCTCGTCGACGGCACGCCCGGCGCCGACGACGCGTACGCCACGACGCTGGAGCGCTGGCTGAACCTCGGCGGCGCCGACCTCGACGAGCGCGCCGAGGAGGTCGCCGACTCCCTCGGCCTCACCGTCGGCCTCGACCAGCCGATGACCTCGCTCTCCGGCGGCCAGGCCGCCCGCGCCGGCCTCGCCTCGCTCCTCCTCTCCCGCTACGACGTCTTCCTCCTCGACGAGCCCACCAACGACCTGGACCTCGACGGTCTGGAGCGCCTGGAGGCCTTCGTGAAGGGGCTGCGCGCCGGGACGGTCGTCATCAGCCACGACCGCGAGTTCCTCACCCGCACCGTCACCAAGGTCCTCGAACTCGACCTCGCCCAGCAGCAGATCACCCTGTACGGCGGCGGTTACGACGCGTACCTCGACGAGCGCGACACGGCCCGGCGGCACGCCCGCGAGGACTTCGAGGAGTACGCGGGCAAGAAGGCCGCCCTCGAAGCGCGCGGCCACATGCAGCGGTCCTGGATGACCCAGGGCGTCAAGAACGCCCGCCGCAAGGCCACCGACGGCGACAAGCTCGGCCGCAACGCCCGCAGCGAGGCCAGCGAGAAGCAGGCCTCCAAGGCCCGGCAGACCCAGCGCATGATCGAACGCCTCGACGTCGTCGAGGAGCCCCGCAAGGAGTGGGAGCTGCGCATGGAGATCGCCGCCGCCCCGCGCTCCGGCTCGGTCGTGGCGACCCTGCGCGAGGCCGAGGTCCGCCGCGGCGACTTCGCCTTCGGTCCCGTCACGCTCCAGATCGACTGGGCCGACCGGGTCGCCGTCACCGGAGCCAACGGCGCCGGGAAGTCGACGCTGCTCGCCGCCCTGCTCGGCCGCCTCCCGCTGGACTCCGGCGACACGGTCGTCGGCTCGGGCGTCGTCGTCGGCGAGGTCGACCAGGCCCGCAAGCTCTTCCACGGCACCGAGAAGCTCCTGGAGGCGTTCTGCGCGGCCGTGCCCGACACCGAGCCGGCCGAGGTCCGCACCCTGCTCGCCAAGTTCGGCCTGAAGGCGGAGCACGTCCTGCGGCCCGCGACCACGCTCTCCCCGGGCGAGCGGACCCGTGCCGCGCTCGCGCTGCTCCAGGGCCGGGGAGTGAACCTGCTCGTGCTCGACGAGCCGACCAACCACCTGGACCTGCCGGCCATCGAGCAGCTGGAGTCCGCCCTCGACACGTACACCGGCACTCTGCTCCTGGTCACCCACGACCGGCGCATGCTCGACGCCGTCCGCACCACCCGCCGCATCGAGGTCGCCGACGGCAAGGTGACCGAGCTCTGATGGCGACCGCATGACGATCTCCTTCGGCTGGGGGCCCGTCGAGGCACGGGCCCTCGCCCAGGCGGCCGCCTGCGTCGTCGTGGTCGACGTCCTCTCCTTCACCACCTCCGTCGGCGTCGCCGTCGAGGCCGGCGCGGCCGTCCACCCCTACCGCTGGCGGGACGCCACGGCCGCCGCGTACGCGGACCGCGTGGGCGCCACCCTGGCCGTCGGCCGCGGCGAGGCGACCCCGGACCACCCGTGGACGCTCTCCCCGGCCGCCCTGCGCGCCGCGCCGATGCCGCCGCGTCTGGTCCTGCCCTCCCCGAACGGCTCCACGATCGCGGCGGAGGCCGAGGGGTACGGCGCCACCGTCGTCGCCGCCTCCCTGCGGAACCGCACGGCCGTCGCCCGCTGGCTCGCCGACCGGGGGTACGGCTCCGCGGACCGCCCGCTCGCCGTCATCGCCTCCGGCGAGCGGTGGCCCGACGGCTCGCTGCGCCCCGCGCTCGAAGACCTGCTCGGCGCGGGAGCGGTGCTCTCCGCCCTCGCGGGTACGGGCACCCCGACCCCCGAGGCGAGCGCGGCGGCCACGCTGTGGACGGCGACGGAGGACCCGGTCGCCGCCTTGCACGGCTGCGACTCGGGTCGTGAACTGTACGAGTACGGCTTTCCGCAGGACGTGGCCGTGGCCGCCGAGACCGATAGCTCGACGACCGTCCCCGTCCTCGTGGACGGTGCATTCCAGGAGGCATCAGCACCATGACCGACCTACTGACCCGGCTGACCGAGATGCTGGACGATCTCGACGCGGACGTCGACGAGACGATCGACCTCGCCGACGAGATCGCCGCCTCGGGTGACGCCGGCCTCCTGCCCCGCCTCCAGGCGGAGCTGGACCGCGCCCTCACCGACCGGAACGCCTACGCCCGCGAGCTCCTCGGGGGAGTCCTCGCGGCCATCGGCGGCCCGGACGCCCTTCCGGCCCTGATCCGCGCCTCCGCGGTCGACCTGGGCGACGACCAGGACGGTCTGGCCGCCGAGATCGTCGACCTGGTCCAGGCGGACCCGAACTCGGCCGCCGCTGTCCTGCGGCCCCTGACGGAGGACGACGACCTCTCCGTCGCCAACCGCGCCGAGTGGGCGCTGCGCTTCGTGCCGTAGCCCCGAACAGGTGTGACGTACGACGAGGTCGCGACCCGATGGGGTCGCGGCCTCGTCGTGCACTCAGGGCCGATGCCTACTTGCGCTTGCCGCCCTCGCCCAGGAGACCGGCCTTGCGCAGGGCGTCCGCCATCGCGCTGTTGCCCGGCGCCGGGGCCGACGAGCGGTCGCGACCGCCCCTGTCGTCCCGGCCGCCGCGCTCGCTCCGGCGGCCACCACCGCCACCGGCCCCTCCGCCCTGCCGCTGCTGCGGCGGACGGCCACCCCGGTCGGCGCGGTCGCCGCCCCGCTCGCCACGCTTGGGCGCGCCGCCCTGCGCGTCCGCGCCCGCCTCGTCGTCCAGGCGCAGGGTCAGCGAGATCCGCTTGCGCGGGATGTCGACGTCCATGACCTTGACCTTGACCACGTCACCGGGCTTCACGACATCGCGCGGGTCCTTGACGAAGGTCCTCGACATCGCCGACACGTGCACCAGACCGTCCTGGTGCACACCGATGTCGACGAACGCCCCGAAGGCGGCCACGTTCGTGACGACCCCCTCCAGGATCATCCCCGAGGCCAGGTCGCCGATCTTCTCGACGCCCTCCTTGAAGGTGGCCGTCTTGAACGCCGGGCGCGGGTCGCGGCCGGGCTTCTCCAGTTCGCGCAGGATGTCCGTCACCGTCGGGAGACCGAAGGTCTCGTCGACGAAGTCGCCGGCGCGCAGCGAGCGCAGGGTGCCCGTGTCACCGATCAGCGCCGCGACCTGGCCGCCCGTGGACTTCGCCATCCGGCGCACCACCGGGTAGGCCTCCGGGTGCACGGACGAGGAGTCGAGCGGGTCGTCACCGCCCCGGATCCGCAGGAAGCCCGCGCACTGCTCGTACGCCTTCGGGCCGAGCCGGGCCACGTCCTTCAGCGCCTTGCGGGAGCGGAAGGGGCCGTTGGCGTCCCGGTGCGCGACGATGTTCTCCGCGAGACCGGAGCTGATGCCGGAGACCCGTGAAAGCAGCGGCGTGGAGGCGGTGTTGACGTCGACGCCGACGCCGTTCACACAGTCCTCGACCACGGCGTCCAGCGAGCGCGAGAGCTTCACCTCGGCCAGGTCGTGCTGGTACTGGCCGACGCCGATCGACTTCGGGTCGATCTTCACGAGCTCCGCCAGCGGGTCCTGGAGCCGCCGCGCGATCGACACGGCGCCGCGCAACGACACGTCGAGGTCGGGGAGTTCCTGCGAGGCGAAGGCGGAGGCCGAGTAGACCGAGGCGCCGGCCTCCGAGACCATCACCTTCGTCAGGTTCAACTCGGGGTGCTTGGCGAGGAGTTCGGCCGCGAGCTTGTCGGTCTCCCGGGAGGCCGTGCCGTTGCCGATCGCGACCAGCTCGACCGCGTGCTGCTTCGCGAGGCGCGCCAACCTGTCGAGCGCCTGGTCCCACTTGTTGGCGGGGACGTGCGGGTAGATCGTGTCGGTGGCCACGACCTTGCCGGTCGCGTCGACGACGGCGACCTTCACGCCCGTACGGAAACCGGGGTCGAGGCCGAGCGTCGCCCGGGTGCCGGCCGGTGCGGCGAGCAGCAGGTCGCGCAGGTTGGCCGCGAAGACCCGGACCGCCTCGTCCTCGGCGGCCGTCCGCAGCCGCAGCCGCAGGTCGATCCCGAGGTGGACCAGGATGCGGGTCCGCCAGGCCCAGCGGACCGTGTCCTGGAGCCACTTGTCGCCGGGGCGCCCCCGGTCGGCCACGCCGAAGCGGTGCGCGACGATCCCCTCGTACGAGGACGGGCCGGGCGTCTCGGACGGCTCCTCCGGTTCGAGGTCCAGGCTGAGCACGTCCTCCTTCTCGCCGCGCAGCATGGCGAGCACCCGGTGCGAGGGCAGCGCGGTGAACGGCTCGGCGAAGTCGAAGTAGTCGGCGAACTTCGACCCCGCCTCCTCCTGGCCCTCGCGGACCTTGGCGGCCAGCCGGCCCCGGCCCCACATGCGCTCGCGCAGTTCGCCGATGAGGTCGGCGTCCTCGGAGAACTTCTCGGTGAGGATCGCCCGCGCGCCCTCCAGGGCGGCGCCGGCGTCCGCGACGCCCTTGTCGGCGTCCACGAAGGCGGCCGCGGCGGCCGTCGGCTCCACCGAGGGGTCGCTGAGCAGCCCCTCCGCGAGGGGCGTCAGACCGGCCTCGCGGGCGATCTGGGCCTTCGTCCTGCGCTTCGGCTTGAAGGGCAGGTAGATGTCCTCCAGGCGCGCTTTGGTGTCGGCGGCCCGGATCCGGGCCTCGAGCTCCTCCGTCAGCTTGCCCTGCTCGCGTACCGAGTCGAGGATCGCCGCCCGGCGGTCCTCCAGCTCGCGCAGATAGCGCAGCCGCTCCTCCAGGGTGCGGAGCTGCGCGTCGTCGAGCATCTCGGTCGCTTCCTTGCGGTAGCGCGCGATGAACGGCACGGTCGAACCGCCGTCGAGCAGCTCGACGGCCGCCTTCACCTGTCGCTCGCGTACGCCGAGTTCCTCGGCGATCCTTGCTTCGATGGACGTCGTCACGGTGTCCCGACTCGCCTTCTCGTGCCTCAAGCTTGCTAGGGGGGTGTCTCGCCGATCAGGCCGGGCTCGCGACGCCTGGCACGGCACCTCGCCGCGTTGCCGAAGCGCCCCCATAGCTCCGCTATGGGGACCCCTCCGGCGCCTTGCGATGCACCGCACCAGACGCCGCTCCCTGATCCGGCCTGATCGGCGAGACACCCCCGTGCATTGTGCCGGGTCGGTCACCCGGATGCGGCAACCGACCCGTCCCGCGCGCGTCCCCGCGCCCTCGTCGGGCGTTTGTCAGCCCTTGCCGACCAGGTCCGCGGGGAAGGCGCCGGCGACCGCCGCCGTCACGAGGAAGCCGCGCCCCAGCTCGGTGAGCCGCTCGACCCCGGTCGCGCCGAGGTGCTCGTACGGGGCGGAGTCCAGCAGGTCGGTCCGCTCCTCCAGCTCGTCTCGGAGCGCCGTGCCCGCCTCGGTGAGCTCGCCCTCGGCGTCGAGGAGGCCCCGCCCGCGCAGCCGCTCCGTCGCCGCCTCCCAGTCGGCACGCTTCCAGCCGCGCGAGCCGAGCACCCAGCGCGGAGCCATGCCCTTGCCGGTGGCGGTGTGCGAGACGAGGGCCTCGACGGGGTCGAGCCCGACGGTGAGCAGCGCCGCGAGGTGCCCGTCGCCCCGGTGCTCGCGCAGCAGGGTGGCGGCGTACCAGTAGGCGAGGTGCGGGGCCTCCGGCACCGGCAGGTCCGCGTGGGCCGAGTAGAGCGGCCGGGCGTGCCGGGTGCAGGCCTCCGTGGCGCGCAGGGCGAGCATCGCGGCCTCGGCCATCTCCGGGGAGGAGACGGTGTCCTCGCCCAGGAGCCGGCGCAGGGTCGCGTCGACGGTACGCAGCCGCGCGGCCAGGACGTCGGCGGGGGAGGCGATGTCCCAGACGGCCGGGAGGTGCCGGGAGAGCAGCTCGTGGTTGTAGTTGTAGAAGGTCGCGGCGACCGTGCCCGCGCCCACCGCGCCGAGGGCGGCGCTGCGCGCGGCGAGCCGCATCGCGCTCTGGTCGGTGAAGCCGAGGGCGCCGAACTCGCGGTCCAGGTCGGGCGAGAAGTAGAGCGTGGAGTGCAGCGGGTTGAGGGCGTTGTGGCAGCGGCGGCCGGCGCGCGGCGGCAGGGCAGTCGTCGTCATGGACAGAAGGTTACCGACTGGTCGGTACGACGGGAACAGTCGGGCGCTCCGGGGACCGGCGACGCGGTCCCTCCCGCCCATGGCAGGAAAGGTGGGGTGCGCGTCGTTGCGGACATCGCGGGGGCCGCCAAGGATGGAGGCATGACGCAGCGATCCGTTCTCGTCGTCCTCTTCGACGGCGTGCAGAGCCTCGACGTCACCGGTCCCTTCGAGGTGTTCGCCGGTGCCGCCCGCGCCGCCGGCGACCCGGACGCGTACCTCATCAGGACCGCCTCCCTGGACGGCGGCCCGGTCCGCACCCACAGCGGGCTGCGGCTGCTCCCCGACACCACCCTCGAAGAGGCGGTCGCCGAGGGTCCGCCGCACACCCTCGTCGTCCCCGGCGGCGAGGGCACCCGGGAGCCCGCCCCGGCCCTCCTCGACTGGCTGCGCACCCACGCCCCGCGCGCCGGACGCCTGGTCTCCGTCTGCACCGGGGCGCTGCTCCTCGCCGAGGCCGGGCTCCTCGACGGGCACCGGGCGACGACCCACTGGATCGCCTGCGACCACCTCGCCCGCCACTACCCCGAGGTCGACGTCGAACCGGACCCCATCTTCGTCCGGGACGGCCGCCTCTCCACCTCCGCAGGTGTCACCGCCGGCATCGACCTCGCGCTCGCCCTCGTCGAGGAGGACCTCGGCCGGGACGTCGCCCTCACCGTCGCCCGCCACCTGGTCGTCTTCCTGCGCCGCCCGGGCAACCAGGCCCAGTTCAGCGTCCAGCTGTCCGCGCAGACGGCCCACCGTGAGCCGCTGCGCGACCTCCAGCAGTGGATCACCGAGCATCCCGGCGGCGACCTCTCCGTCGAGGCCCTCGCCGCCCGCGCCCGCCTCTCGCCCCGCCACTTCGCCCGCGCCTTCCAGGCCGAGACCGGCACGACGCCGGGCCGCTACGTCGACCTGGTCCGGCTCGAACACGCCCGCCGCCTCCTGGAGGAGACCTCGCGCGGCGTCGAGGAGGTCTCCCGCACCTCCGGCTACGGCACCCCCGAGGCGATGCGCCGGGCCTTCGTCAAGGCGCTCGGCACCGCCCCGGCGGAGTACCGCCGCCGCTTCCACGTACCTGCCACCTGACCGACGAACACGACCGACACGACCGACACGAGCCGCCCAAGCCGTCCGAGTCACCGAAAGGAACCACCGTGCAGATCGCCATCCTGCTCTACGACCGCTTCACCACCCTCGACGCCGTCGGGCCGTACGAGCTCCTCGCCCGTCTCCCCGGCGCCGAGACCGTCTTCGTGGCCAAGGAGGCCGGGCCGGTCCGCAACGACCAGGGCAGCCTGGCCCTCGTAGCCGACAAGAGCCTCGCCGAGGTCCCGAGCCCGGACATCGTGCTGGTCCCCGGCGGACCCGACGCGCGTGTGGCCATGCACGACCCGGAGACCCTGGACTGGCTGCGCGCGGCCGACGCCACCAGCACCTGGACCACCTCGGTGTGCACCGGCTCGCTGATCCTCGCCGCGGCCGGCCTGCTCCAGGACCGCCGGGCGACCACCCACTGGCTCGCCTTCGACGAACTGCGCGCCCAGGGCGTCGAGCCGACCGGCGAGCGGGTCGTCTTCGACGGCAAGTACGTCACGGCCGCCGGGGTCTCCTCCGGCATCGACATGGCGCTGCACCTGCTCGGCCGGATCGCCGGCGACGAGGTCGCCCAGACGATCCAGCTGCTCACCGAGTACGACCCCCAGCCGCCCTACGACGCGGGCTCCCCGGAGAAGGCCCCGGCGGCGATCGTCGCGCACTGGCGGGGCACGGACACCAGGGACCTCGTCAAGGAGGGCTGAGGCCCCGACCCCGTACTCAGACCCCGTACGTGAAGCGGGGCGCGCGGCGCTCCAGGAAGGCGGCGACCCCCTCCGCGGTGTCGCCGCTGCCGCGTGCCTGCTCCGCCCAGTGGGCGTCCCGGTCGGCCCGCCCGTCGGCGAACTCCTTGGCGGCGGCCTGGGTCAGCAGCGAGCGGGACACGAGGACCCGGGCGAACTCGGCCACCCGCTTGTCCAGTTCGCCCGCCGGGTGGACCTCGTCCACGAACCCGGTCCGCAGCGCCCGCTCGGTGTCCATCAACTCACCGGAGAACAGCAGGTACTTGGCGGTGGAGGGGCCCACGAGGGCGGTCAGCCTGCGGGTCGACGAGGACGGGTAGACGATGCCGAGCTTCGAGGGGGTGATCCCGAAGCGGGCGCCCTCCTCGGCGAAGCGCAGATCGCAGGCGGCGGCGAGCTGGCTGCCGCCCCCGACGCAGAAGCCCCGGACGGCCGCGAGCGTCGGCTTCGGGAAGGCCGCGAGGGCCTCCTCGGCCCGTACGGCGAGGCTCTGCTGCTCGTCACCGGGCTCCCGCAGGGTCGAGATGTCCGCCCCGGCGCAGAACGTGTCGCCCTCGCCGGTCAGGACCAGGGCCCGCACCGCGCGGTCGGCGGCCAACCGGTCCAGCACGCCGGGCAGCGCGCGCCACATGGCGGCGCTCATCGCGTTGCGCTTGGCGGGGTTGGCGATGACGACGGTGGCGATCCCGTCCGTGACGCTGTCCTTCAGCTGCGGCTCCATGGGCCGGATGCTATCCGCCGTACCCGAACGTACGATCAGGAAGGGGCCGCCCCGTCTGATCGCGATCGGCGTCGGCGGCAGGCGGATCGTCGGTATGGTGACGCCGCCGGCAGAGGTACCGGGCACCGCGCCGGAGCCATCGGATCCGGGGCCTTCAGAAAGCGGACACGATCAGTCGAACAACTGACGTTGGCATACCCACCCGATCAGAAGGTGGCCGATAAGTGTCGACTTCTGGTCAGTAGGCCGGTCTGCCCGCGCGCATTGCCAAGACTCGATCCGTGGCGAGAATCGAGCACGAGGGTGGGAACCGGACCGTGGACACCCACGGGGGTGTACCCACCCGGTCACCGTCCTACGAAGGAGTCTGGCGCTTCACCGCACCCGCGGTCGACGTCTCCGTCCCGCAGGCCCGGCACGCCGTACGCGACCTGTTGGTCCGCCAGCGAGTCCCCGTCCACGACGAGATCATGGACGGCCTGCTGCTGATCGTCTCCGAGCTGGTCACCAACGCCGTGCGGCACGCGGCGCTGCTGTCGCCGGAGATAGCGGTGGAGGTCGCGATCGGCCCCGAGTGGATCCGGGTGTCGGTCGAGGACAACCACCCGTACCGCCCCAAGGCGCTGGAGGCGGACTACGGGCAGACCGGGGGCCGCGGACTGCTCCTGGTCCGGGAGGTCGCCCAGGAAGCCGGCGGAGCCTGCGACGTGGAGCACACGGCGAGCGGCGGCAAGATCATCTGGGCGGCGCTGCCCCTGGCCCCGATGGCACCGGGGCCGGGGGGCACACCTCACGTGCCGATGGTCACCAGCCCCCGGACGGACCCGTCAGCTCCCTGACGGCGGGACGCGCCGCGTCGAGCACCGTCATGAACCAGGCGGAGAACGGCGCGGCGGCGTGCCGCTCGGCCAGCTCGGCGGCGGTCACGAAGGCGGTGTCCTCGATCTCCTCCGGGTCCGGCTTCGGCTCGGCCTGCACCAGGCCGACGAAGAGGTGGTTGAACTCCTGCTCCACCAGGCCCGAAGCCGGGTCCGGGTGGTTGTAGCGGACGGTGCCCGCCTCGGCGAGCAGCGTCGGCGAGACGCCGAGCTCCTCGAAGGTCCGCCGGGCGGCCGCCGCGAACGGCGCCTCGCCCGGGTAGGGGTGGCCGCAGCAGGTGTTCGACCAGACACCGGGGGAGTGGTACTTGCCGAGCGCCCGGCGCTGGAGCAGCAGCCGGCCGGACTCGTCGAAGAGGAAGACCGAGAAGGCGCGGTGCAGCTGACCCGGCGCCTGGTGGGCGGCGAGCTTCTCCGCCGTGCCGATGGTCGTCCCGTTCTCGTCGACCAGTTCGAGCATGATCGGCGCCGGGGCTCCGGACGGCTGGACACCGTTCGACGTGATCTCCGGCGAGATCTGAGCCACTGTGGCTGGTGTGGTCGGCATACCCGTCCTTCGCTTCGGTCCTCGGCCCGGTGGGGCCACCCCAGTCTGCCGTACAAAAGCGGCTTGTCCGCACTTCGTCGGCCGGACGTCGCCGCTCCCACCGCACCGGAGTACACCGGTGTGGTGGGAGCGGAGGGACCTTCAGGAGGCCGTCAGACCCCGAAAGCCGCCGGATAGACGAGCGTGCCCGAGGGGACGGGTGCGGCGGCGTCCAGCACGAGCGCCATCATGACCTCGTCCGGAACCTCGAAACCTGGCTTGATTCCATACTCGGACGCCCGTACGAACCCGAACCGTGGGTAGTACTCCGGATGCCCCATGACGAGGACGAGGGGCTCTCCCCGGAGCCGGGCCGCGTCGAGCACTGCCCGGACGACGGCCTGTCCGGCCCCCGTCCGCTGGTACTCGGGAGCCACCGAGACCGGCGCGAGCGCCGCAGCGGGGGCGCCGTTCACCCGGCAGCGGGTGATCAGGGCGTGCGCCGCGATCGTGCCGTCCGGGGCCTCCGCCACGTACGACAGACCGGGCAGCCAGGCTTCGGCGTCCAGCCGCAGGTTGTCGACCAGATCGGCCTCCGTCTCCGACGGTGCCTCCACCGACCCGAAGGCCGTGGAGACGACCCGCCACACCCTCGGGGCGTCCTCGGCGGACTCCTCGCGGACCCTCCCCCTACGCCCGGGGGCGTGGGGGGACCCCCAGCGCGGATCGGCCGGCTTCAGGACGAAACCGGCGTAGCCGTAGTCGGAGCCGTGCTCGCGTCGCAGCGCGATCTCGGCGCGCGCCCCGGCCACGGCCTCCGCCATGCCGGGCACGGTGGTGTCGGCCGCGTCGGCGTGCTCGGCGAGCGGGACGTAGTACTCGTCCCAGTCGCTCTGCGGCTGCGGGACGGTCCCGAGGACGTGGTAGCCGGCCTCGACCGCCGCCGCCGCGTTCCCGGCGACGGTACGGAGCGTGTAGTGGTCCTCCCAGAAGGCCCGGGCCACCGGGCCCGGCTCCTCGGTGGTCCACACGCACTCGGTCAGCACGAGCGTGCCGCCGGGCGCGAGCAGCCTGCGCCACTCGGCCAGGGCCCGGTCGAAGCCGAGCACGAAGACCGAGCTCTCGGCCCAGACCAGGTCGAAGGAGCCGTCGGGGAAAGGCAGTGCGCCCATGTCGGCGCGGAGGGTGCGGATCGAGCCGTCGAGCCCGCGCGCGGCCGCGGTCTGCCGCAGTTCGGCGAGGAACGGCTCGTGGGTGTCGACGGCGGTCACCTCGGCGTTCGCCTCGGCGGCCAGGAGCAGCGCGGAACGCCCCGGACCGCAGCCCAGGTCGAGCACACGCGGACGCTCCGGCAGCTGCCCCGCGAGCGCGAGGAGCCGACGGGTGGTGGAGTCGGAGCCCGGGCCCTGCCGCGGAAGACCGTGGTGCAGGGCGAAGAAGGAGTCGTGCAATGCGTTGTCGGACAACGTGGGAAACCCTTGTGTGAGAGGGCCCCGGCCGACGACGTGACGTACCGGTGGGAAAACCGGGATCAGGTCAGCCGGTGACCCGGAAGCTGAAGCTGGACCGGGCGCTGCCGCACTGGGCAGCCTCCATCGCGACGGTCATCAACCTCAGCTCCTCTCCACACGTGTACGTACGAGGAGACTAACAGGCCGGGTGTCTCAGAGGCAGAGCTTCGCCTCGTGCTGCGCATGGCCGGCCGGCTCCAGCTGGAAGGTGCAGTGCTCCACGTCGAAGTGGGAGCCCAGGCATCCCTGGAGGTCGTGCAGCATCTTCTCGTGCCCGACCGAGTCCAGCGCGCCCTGGTCCACCACCACGTGGGCGGAGAGCACCGGCATCCCCGAGGTGATCGTCCAGGCGTGCAGGTCGTGGACGTCCTCGACGCCCGGCAGGGCCAGGATGTGGGCCCGTACCTCCGCCATGTCGACGCCCTTGGGCGCCGCCTCCAGGAGGACGTCCAGCGTCTCGCGCAACAGCTTGATCGTGCGGGGCACGATCATCAGGCCGATCACGATCGAGGCGATCGGGTCGGCGTACTGCCAGCCCGTGGCCAGGATGATGCCGGCCGCGACGATCACCGTCACGGAGCCGAGGGCGTCCGCGAGCACCTCCAGATACGCCCCGCGTACGTTGAGGCTGTCCTTCTGGCCGCGTGCGAGCAGCGAGAGGGAGATCATGTTCGCCACCAGGCCGACCACGGCGAAGGCGATGGTCAGGCCGCCCTTGGTCTCGGCCGGCTCCATGAAGCGCTGGATCGCCTCGTACAGCACGTATCCGCCGACGACGAGCAGCAGCAGACAGTTGGCCAGCGCCGCCAGGATCTCGGCCCGGGCGAAACCGAAGGTGCGGTTCCCGCTCGGCGGCCGGTTGGCGAAGTGGATCGCGAGCAGCGCCATCGCGAGGCCGACGGCGTCCGTCGCCATGTGGGCCGCGTCGGCGATCAGCGCGAGCGAGTCGGCGACCACACCGCCGATGATCTCGATCACCATCACGGAGAGCGTGATGCCGAGCGCGATCCGCAGCCGGTTCTTGTACGCGGCCCCCGCGGTGCCCGTGGGAGGGGCTCCGCCGTGGCTGTGTCCGTGGTCGTGTCCAGCCCCCATGAGATGGCCTCCCGATCGAGTCGTTCCGTCTGCCCCAGACGGCAAGTGAACTACGGGTGGGGGGTATGTGCAACACGGTACTGAACACCGTTGTCATATGCTCTGACCTGCGATGATGCCGTCAGGACCGGCCATGGCGAGAACTGGTCGGCAGGGGCCCCGCACGGCGGGCGCCGCCAGGGACCCCCAGGCCGGACCACCACTCGTCCGGGCCGATCTCCCCAGGGCCTCTCGTACCCGTGAGGCCGCGGGTGGGCCCGGGGGAGTCCTGCCCGCGAAGCCTCGGTGAACTCACGCTCCGTTCATCCGATAGCCTCAGCCGACGTGCCGCCGCCCGGCGCCGGGCCGCACCGCCGCGCCCCGGGCCGCCACGGCCCGCAGGCCCCTCGTCAGCTCCAAGGAGTGAGTTCGTCTGTCGACCGCCATCCTCACCGGCCCGCCGGCACCCGGATCCTCGCTCGACGCTGATCTGCGGTCGCTCGGCTTCGACGTCCGGATCGCCAGCGGCACCGAGGAGACCGGCACCCTGCTGGCATCCGTTCCGGCGGGCGAGCGCGTCGCGCTCGTCGACCCCCGGTTCGTCGGTCACCTCCACGCCCTGCGCCTCGCCCTCACCGACCCCCGGTTCCCGGCCGAGGCCGTGCCCGGCGCGCTCACCGCGCAGAGCGAGGCCCGCCCCGCGCTCAGCCGAGCGCTGGCCGCCGCGACGGCCGTGACCGTGCCCGCCGGGGCCTCCGGCTCCGAGGGCCCCGCCGACGACCTGACCGGCACCCTCGCCGAGGCCCTCGACGCCGAGGGCGTCGCCGTGCACCGGCCCCAGCTCGGCACCCTCGTCGCCACCGTGCCCTCCGACGCCGAGGCCCGCCGCGAGGCGCGCGCCGCCGTCGAGGCGGTCGACGAGGAGGCCGTACGCCTCCGCTCGGCCGTCAAGGCCCAGGACGGCTTCTTCACCACCTTCTGCATCAGCCCGTACTCGCGCTACATCGCCCGCTGGTGCGCGCGCCGCGGCCTGACCCCCAACCAGGTCACCACCGCCTCGCTGCTCACCGCGCTGATCGCGGCCGGCTGCGCGGCGACCGGCGAGCGCGGCGGCTACATCGCCGCCGGCGTCCTCCTCCTCGTCTCCTTCGTCCTCGACTGCACCGACGGGCAGCTCGCCCGCTACTCGCTGCAGTACTCGACGCTGGGCGCCTGGCTCGACGCGACCTTCGACCGCGCCAAGGAGTACGCCTTCTACGCGGGCCTCGCCCTCGGCGCCGCCCGCAACGGCGACGACGTCTGGGCCCTCGCGCTCGGCGCCATGGTCCTCATGACCTGCCGGCACGTCGTGGACTTCGCCTTCTACGAGGCCACCTACGACGCCACGGCGGGCAAGAGCGCCACCGCCGCGCTCTCCGGCCGGCTCGACAGCGTCGGCTGGACCGTCTGGGCCCGCCGCATAATCATCCTGCCGATCGGTGAGCGCTGGGCGATGATCGCCGTCCTCACCGCCGCCACCAGTCCCCGGATCGTCTTCTGGGCGCTGCTCGTCGGCTGCGCGTTCGCCGCCTGCTACACCACCGCGGGCCGCGTCCTGCGCTCCGTGATCCGTAAGGCGAAGAGGACCGACCGGGCCGCGCAGGCGCTGGCGGACCTCGCCGACTCCGGCCCGGTGGCGAGCCTGGTGGCCCGCGTCCTCGGCCGTCCGGGCGCCCGGGGCGCCGGGGTCGTCTTCGCCGCCGTCGCGACCGGCGGGCTGCTCTTCGCCGTGCTCGACCGGCCGTTCGGCGACCGGCAGACCGTGATCGCCGCCCTCGGCTACGCGGTCCTCGCCGGCGCGGCCGTCGCCCGCCCCCTCAAGGGCGCCCTCGACTGGCTCGTGCCCCCGCTCTTCCGCGCCGCCGAGTACACCACCGTTCTCGTGCTCGCCGCCCGCTCCGACTCCGCGCACGCCCTCCCGGCGGCGTTCGGCCTGGTCGCGGCGGTCGCCTACCATCACTACGACACGGTCTACCGCATACGCGGTGGCACCGGCGCGCCGCCCGCGTGGCTGGTGCGCGTCACCGGCGGACACGAGGGGCGCACGCTCCTGGTGGTCGCTCTCGCCGCCCTCCTGGCGGACCGCGGTGACGACTTCACCCTGGCACTGACCGCCCTCGCGGTCGCCGTCGCGCTCGTGGTGCTCGTGGAGTCCATCCGTTTCTGGGTCTCCTCCGGAGCACCCGCCGTTCACGACGAAGGAGAAACAGCATGATCGGCCTCGTACTGGCAGCCGGTGCCGGACGCCGTCTGCGCCCCTACACCGAGACGCTTCCGAAGGCCCTCGTGCCCGTGTCCGGCGAGGGCACCGAGAACGAGCTGACCATCCTCGACGGGACGCTGAAGAACTTCGCCGAGATCGGCCTCACCGAGGTCGCGATCGTCGTCGGCTACCGCAAGGAGGCCGTCTACGACCGCAAGGACGCGCTGGAGGCCAAGTACGGCCTCAAGATCACCCTCGTCGACAACGACAAGGCCGAGGAGTGGAACAACGCCTACTCCCTGTGGTGCGCCCGTGAGGTCCTCAAGCGCGGTGTGATCCTCGCCAACGGCGACACCGTCCACCCGGTCTCCGTCGAGAAGACCCTCCTCGCCGCCCGCGGCAAGGGCCAGAAGATCATCCTCGCCCTCGACACGGTGAAGAAGCTCGCCGACGAGGAGATGAAGGTCATCGTCGAGGAGGGCAAGGGCGTCCAGCGCATCACCAAGCTCATGGACCCGGCCACCGCCACCGGCGAGTACATCGGTGTCACCCTCATCGAGGCCGAAGCGGCCGAGGAGCTCGCCGACGCCCTCAAGGCCACCTTCGAGCGCGACCCCGACCTCTACTACGAGGACGGCTACCAGGAGCTCGTCAACCGCGGCTTCACCGTCGACGTCGAGCCCATCGGCGACGTCAAGTGGGTCGAGATCGACAACCACGACGACCTCGCGAAGGGCCGTGAGATCGCGTGCCAGTACTGACCCGGCTGATCCCGTCGCCGGTCGTCGTCGACATCCGCCGAGGAGCGCTGGACGACCTGTCCGCGCTCCTCGCGGACCAGCGGATCTCCAGCAACGGCAAGATCGCCGTGGCCATCAGCGGCGGCTCGGGCCTGAAGCTGCGTGACCGGTTCGCGCCCGAGCTGCCGGGCGCGGACTGGTACCCGGTCTCCGGCGGCACCATCGACGAGGCCGTGAAGCTCGCCGACGCCATGCGCGGCAAGCGGTACGACGCCGTGGTCGCCCTCGGCGGCGGCAAGATCATCGACGTGACGAAGTACGCGGCGGCCCGTGTGGGCCTGCCGTTGGTGGCCATCGCCACCAACCTGTCGCACGACGGGATCTGCTCCCCGATCTCGACCCTGGACAACGACAACGGCCGGGGTTCGTACGGTGTGCCCACCCCGATCGCCCTCGTCATCGACCTGGACGTGATCCGGGACGCGCCGATCCGCTTCGTGCGCTCCGGCATCGGCGACGCGATCTCCAACATCTCCGCCCTCGCCGACTGGGAGCTGTCCCACCAGGTGAACGGGGAGCCCGTCGACGGCCTCGCGGCCGCCATGGCCCGCAGCGCCGGCGAGGCTGTGCTCCGCCACCCCGGCGGGGTCGGCGACGACGACTTCCTCGTCACGCTCTCCGAGGGCCTGGTGATGTCCGGCATCGCCATGTCGATCAGCGGGGACAGCCGTCCCTCCTCGGGCGCCTGCCACGAGATCAGCCACGCCTTCGACCTGCTCTTCCCGACGCGGGCCGCGAGCCACGGCGAGCAGTGCGGTCTCGGCGCGGCCTTCGCCATGCACCTGCGCGGCGCCCACGAGGGCACCGCCCAGATGGTCGAGACCCTGCGCCGGCACGGGCTGCCCGTGCTGCCGGAGGAGATGGGCTTCACCGTGGACGAGTTCGTCCAGGCGGTGTCCTTCGCCCCGCAGACCCGGCCGGGCCGCTTCACCATCCTGGAACACCTCGACCTGTCCGACGACGAGATCAGGGACGCGTACGCCGACTATGCAAAAGCCATCGGTAGCTGAGCTCCGCCCGGTCGTCCACCCTCCGGGTGTGAAGGACCGGCGGAGCGGTGAGCACTGGGGTGGCCGCCTGTACATGCGGGAGATCTCGCTGCGGATCACCCGGCGGCTCGTGGCCACGAAGGTCACGCCCAACCAGCTGACCTACCTGATGACCGTCTTCGGCGTGCTCGCCGCCCCGGCCCTCCTCGTGCCGGGCATCGCGGGCGCCGTCCTCGGCGTCCTGATGGTCCAGCTCTACCTGCTGCTCGACTGCGTCGACGGCGAGGTGGCCCGCTGGAAGCAGCAGTTCTCGCTGCAGGGCGTCTGGCTGGACCGGGTCGGCGCGTACCTGTGCGACGCGGCGGTCCTCGTCGGCTTCGGCCTGCGCGCCGCCGACCTGTGGGGCTCGGGCCGCATCGACTGGCTGTGGGCCTTCCTGGGCACCCTGGCCGCCCTCGGCGCGATCCTGATCAAGGCGGAGACCGACCTCGTCGGCGTCGCCCGGCACCAGGGCGGACTCCCGCCGGTCAAGGAGTCGGCCTCCGAGCCGCGCTCCTCCGGCATGGCGCTGGCCCGCAAGGCCGCCGCCGCGCTCAAGTTCCACCGGCTGATCCTGGGGATCGAGGCCTCCCTCCTGATCCTGGTCCTCGCGATCGCGGATCAGATCCGGGGCGACCTCTTCTTCTCCCGGCTCGGTGTCGCCGTCCTCTGCGGCATCGCGCTGCTCCAGACCGTGCTGCACCTGGTGTCGATCCTGGTCTCCAGCAGGCTGAAGTGAGGCCGGCCGTGAGTTCTCCGCTCAAGGTGGGAGCCGTCGTCATCACGATGGGCAACCGCCCCGACGACCTGCGCGCGCTGATCGACTCGGTCGCCAAGCAGGAGGGCGACCCCGTCGAGGTCGTCGTCGTCGGGCAGGGCACCCCGGTCACCGGGGTGCCCGAAGGGGTCCGCACCGTCGACCTGCCGGAGAACATCGGCATCCCCGCCGGCCGCAACGTCGGCATCGAGGCCTTCGGCCCCGGCGGCACCGACGTCGACGTCCTGCTCTTCCTCGACGACGACGGGCTGCTCGCCCACGCGGACACCGCCGAGCTCGTCCGCCAGGCCTTCACGGCGGACCCGCGCCTCGGCATCATCAGCTTCCGCATCGCCGATCCGGAGACCGGGGCCACCCAGCGCCGGCACGTGCCGCGGCTGCGCGCCTCCGACCCGATGCGTTCCTCGCGGGTGACGACCTTCCTCGGCGGCGCCAACGCCGTCCGTACGAAGGTCTTCGCCGAAGTGGGCGCTCTCCCGGGGGAGTTCTTCTACGCGCACGAGGAGACCGATCTCGCCTGGCGCGCGCTCGACGCCGACTGGATGATCGACTACCGTTCCGACATGGTGCTGTTGCACCCCACTACGGCACCTTCCCGCCACGCCTCGTACCACTTCAACGTGGCCCGTAACCGAGTGTGGCTGGCACGTCGCAATCTGCCCGCGCCCCTGGTGCCGGTGTATCTCGGCGTCTGGCTGCTGCTCACCCTGGCACGTCGGCCCTCGCTCTCCGCGCTCAAGGCGTGGTTCGGCGGTTTCCGCGAGGGGTGGACGACTCCCTGCGGGCCGCGCCGCCCGATGAGGTGGCGTACGGTGTGGCGGCTGACCCGGCTGGGTCGCCCCCCGGTCGTCTGACATCGTGGTACCCGACGTGCCGCGCATCTTGAACACGAAAGTTTCGACTGTGAGTGACACACACCAGGGCGGGGCGGTCGCGACGAGCGCGCCCCCGTCCGTCGACGAGGGCCTGGCCCCGGCCGAGCTGGCCGCGAAGTACGGTCTCTCGGTCAGCGGCGCCCGGCCCGGGCTGTTCGAGTACGTACGCGAGCTGTGGAGCCGCCGCCACTTCATCCTGGCCTTCTCCTCGGCCAAGCTGACCGCCCAGTACAGCCAGGCCAAGCTCGGCCAGGTGTGGCAGGTGGCGACCCCGCTGCTCAACGCCCTGGTCTACTACCTGATCTTCGGGCTGATCCTGGGCGCCGGGCAGGGGATGACCAAGGAGGTCTACATCCCCTTCCTGGTCACCGGCATCTTCGTGTTCACCTTCACCCAGAGCTCGGTCATGGCCGGCGTGCGGGCGATCTCGGGCAACCTCGGACTGGTCCGGGCCCTGCACTTCCCGCGGGCCAGCCTCCCGATCTCCTTCTCGCTCCAGCAGCTCCAGCAGCTGCTGTTCTCGATGATCGTCCTCGTGGCGATCGTGCTCTCCTTCGGCAGCTACCCCACGCTCCGGTGGCTGCTGGTGATCCCGGCGCTCTTCCTGCACTTCGTGTTCAACGTGGGACTCGCCATGATCGTGGCCAGGATGGGCTCCAAGACGCCCGACCTCGCCCAGCTGATGCCGTTCATCATGCGGACCTGGATGTACGCGTCCGGCGTCATGTTCTCGATCCCGGTGATGCTCGCCGACAAGCCGGCCTGGATCGCCGACATCCTCATGTACAACCCGGCGGCCGTCTACATGGATCTGATCCGCTTCGCCCTCATCGACGGCTACGGCGCGCAGAACCTTCCGGACCACGTCTGGATGACCGCCCTCGCCTGGGCGCTGGTCGTCGGCGCCGGCGGTTTCGTCTACTTCTGGAAGGCCGAGGAGAGGTACGGCCGTGGCTGACCCGAACCCGAGCAACGTCCCCACCGTCATCTGCGACGACGTCCACATCGTCTACCGGGTCAACACCGGTGGCGGAGGCAAGGGCAGCGCCACCGCGGCCCTCAGCCGGATCGTCGGCCGCGGCAAGGCCGAGGTCAGCCGTGGCGTCCGCAAGGTCCACGCCGTCCGCGGCGTCACCTTCACCGCCTACCGGGGCGAGGCCATCGGCCTCATCGGCTCCAACGGCTCCGGCAAGTCCACCCTGCTGCGTGCCGTCGCCGGACTGCTCCCCACCGAGAGCGGCAAGGTCTTCACCGACGGTCAGCCCTCGCTCCTGGGTGTCAACGCGGCCCTCATGAACGACCTCACGGGCGAGCGCAACGTCATCCTCGGTGGCCTCGCCATGGGCATGAGCCGCGAGGAGGTGCGCGAGCGGTACGACGGCATCGTCGACTTCTCCGGCATCAACGAGAAGGGCGACTTCATCAGCCTGCCGATGCGCACGTACTCCTCCGGCATGGGCGCCCGGCTCCGCTTCGCCATCGCGGCCGCCAAGAACCACGACGTCCTCCTCATCGACGAGGCGCTCGCGACGGGCGACCGCAAGTTCCAGATCCGCTCCGAGGAGCGCATCCGCGAGCTGCGCAAGGAGGCCGGCACGGTCTTCCTCGTCAGCCACAGCAACAAGTCCATCCGGGACACCTGCGACCGGGTGCTCTGGCTGGAGAAGGGGCAGCTCCTGATGGACGGCCCCACGGACGAGGTCCTCAAGGCGTACGAGCGGGAGACCGCCCGCTGACCGCGCCCGATGTCTCGCGTTCCGCCCCCACCCCCGGTGGGGGCGGTTCCGTTTTCCGCGCGTCGCGTGTCCACCTGGAATGTTCATGTGGTCAACATCGGGCAGGATGAGTCCATGGCAGCGATCTCGGGGGGAAAGACCTATCATCACGGCGACCTGCGCAACGCGCTGATCTGCGCCGCCGTCGACCTGGCCACCGACGGGGGCCCCGAGCGGGTCGTCCTGCGCGAGGCCGCCCGCAGGGTCGGCGTCTCGCCCACCGCCGCCTACCGGCACTTCGACGGGCGGGGCGAACTCCTCCGTACCGTCAAAATCCTCGCCCAGTGCCGGCTCGCCGACTCCATGGAGCGGGCCGCCGCCCGCGAGCCCGGCGCCGACGACCCCGCCCTGGCCGCCGAGCGCAGGCTCGTCGCCCTCTGCCGGGGATACGTCGGCTTCGCCGTGGACCAGCCCGGCCTCTACCGGGCCGCCTTCTGCGTGCCCCGCCCCGCCGAGGCCGACGAGCCCGCCGGCGGCCGGGTGTCGCCCGAGCCGGAGATCCGTGCGTTCACCCTGCTCAGGGAGGCCCTGGAGGGCCTCGCCAAGGTCGGTGGCCCCCGGCCCGACAGCCGGCCCGCGGCCGGCGCCGCCGCGTGGTCGGCCGTCCACGGACTGTCACTCCTGCTGCTCGACGGCCCCCTGAGGCGACTTCCCGCGCAGCGCAGGGACGACGTCGTCGAATCCACCCTGGCCATGGTCGTCTCCGGCACGCGCGGACTCTGAACCCCGCCGGTCTCGAACTCCCTTGCAATGCAGGAGGGTTGGCGACCCGTACGGATGAAGTCCCGGCTCCCCGCCACCCCGGAACGACGACTGCCGTCGTACAACGTAAGCTGGACCGGTCTGTTTCGAGGCAAGTAGGGCGATACCCCACGGCCATCGGGTCGCCGGGAGACGGCCCGGCGGGCAGGAGTAGGCGGCGTGTCCGAAATAGGATGGATTGGATCGGCAGTGTAGAACGGGAGTCGTGACGGCCATGACGCAGAATCTCCAGCTCCACGAGGGTCTCGCCGTCCCTCCGGCGGGCAGTGACCTGTGACGGACACCCGGCAGGCGCGCCCCGACGCCTCCTCGCGCGCCACCCTCGGCAAGGCCGCGGACGAGAACTTCCCCGTGGCCCCCTTCTTCCTGCCCCGGGCCTGGCGTGACGACCTGATGGCCGCCTACGGCTTCGCCCGACTCGTCGACGACATCGGCGACGGCGACCTGGCCCCCGGCGGCGCCGACGCCCGGCACCTCGGCCTCGACCCCGAGGAGGCGGAGGACCGGCTCGCCTTCCTCGACGCCTTCGAGGCGGACCTCCGTCGCGTCTTCGACGGCACCCCCCGCCACCCCCTCCTCCAGGGACTTCAGCCGACCGTCCGGCGCCGCGGCCTCACCCCCGAACCCTTCCTCGGGCTGATCGCCGCCAACCGCCAGGACCAGCTGGTCACCCGCTACGAGACGTACGACGACCTCCTCGCGTACTGCGAGCTCTCCGCCAACCCCGTCGGCCGCCTCGTCCTCGCCATCACCGGCACCGACACCCCCGAGCGGATCCGGCGCTCCGACGAGATCTGCACCGCCCTGCAGATCGTCGAGCACCTCCAGGACGTCGCCGAGGACCTCGGGAACGACCGCGTCTACCTGCCGGCCGAGGACCTCAAGCGCTTCCACGTCACCGAGAACGACCTCGCCCGGCCCACCGCGGGCGCCTCCGTGCGCGCCCTGATCGCCTTCGAGGCCGGGCGGGCCCGCGACCTGCTGCACGCGGGCGCCCCGCTCGTCGGCAGCGTCCACGGCCGGCTCCGCCTGCTCCTCGCGGGCTTCGCCGGCGGGGGCCTCTCGGCGCTCGACGCCATCACCGACGCCGGATACGACGTGCTGACCGGCCCACCGAAGGCCACCAAGCCGAGCCTGATGCGCCACGTGGGAGCGGTTCTGCTCCGGGCGCGGAGAGAGGGGTGAACGCGACCGTGGAGGGACAGCCCCAGTCGTCCGCACCGGTCCTGGCCGCCTACAGCTACTGCGAGGCGGTCACCGGGCAGCAGGCCCGTAACTTCGCGTACGGGATCCGGCTGCTGCCGACCGACAAGCGTCAGGCGATGTCCGCGCTGTACGCCTTCTCGCGGCGCGTCGACGACATCGGCGACGGCACGCTCCCCGTCGAGGCCAAGCGGGAGCGGCTCGAAGCCACCCGCGCGCTGCTCGACCGGGTCCGCGCGGGCGAGGTCGAGGAGGACGACACCGACCCCGTCGCCGTCGCCCTCGCCGACACAGCCCGCCGCTTCCCGATCCCGCTCGGCGGTCTCGACGAGCTCATCGACGGCGTCCTCATGGACGTCCGCGGCGCGACCTACGAGAGCTGGGACGACCTCAAGGTCTACTGCCGCTGCGTCGCCGGCGCGATCGGCCGGATCTCGCTCGGCGTCTTCGGCACCCAGCCCGGCGCCCAGGGGGCCGACCGCGCCCCCGAGTACGCCGACACCCTCGGCCTCGCGCTCCAACTCACCAACATCCTCAGGGACGTCCGTGAGGACGCCGGCAACGGCCGCACCTACCTGCCGGCCGACGACCTCGCCAAGTTCGGCTGCGGGGAAGGCTTCGGGAGCGCGACCCCGCCGCCCGGCTCCGACTTCGACGGGCTCGTCCACTTCGAAGTCCGGCGCGCCCGTGCCCTGTTCGCCGAGGGCTACCGGCTGCTGCCGATGCTCGACCGGCGCAGCGGCGCGTGCGTCGCGGCCATGGCGGGCATCTACCGGCGGCTGCTCGACCGCATCGAGCGCGACCCCGAGGCCGTGCTGCGCGGCCGGGTCTCGCTGCCGGGCCGGGAGAAGGCGTACGTCGCCGTGCGCGGGCTCTCCGGGCTCGACACCCGCCACATCGCCCGCCGTACGGTCAGGAGGCGTGCCTGATGCGCCCGTACGCCTCCGCCCGCAGGGCAACCCGGAGCGCCGCTCCGGCGTCCCTGCCTGCGGTGCCCCTGCCCGGGGCGCTCCTCGCCGAGGTCCCCAACAGCGCGGCGTCCCTGTCCGTGGCGTTCCCGCCGACCGCCCCGACCCGAACGGAGGCCGTGTGACGACCGACGGAACCGAGCGGAACTCCCGGCAGCCCCACGCCGTCGTCGTCGGCGGCGGGCTCGCCGGCATCACGGCCGCGCTCCAGCTCGCCGAGTCCGGCGTCCGCGTCACGCTGCTCGAAGGCCGGCCCCGCCTCGGCGGCCTCGCCTTCTCCTTCCGCCGCGGCGACCTCACCGTCGACAACGGCCAGCACGTGTACCTCCGCTGCTGCACCGCCTACCGCTGGTTCCTCGACCGCGTCGACGGCGCCCGGCTCGCCCCCCTCCAGGACCGCCTCGACGTCCCCGTCCTGGACGTCGCCCACCCCCGCGGCCCCCGCCTCGGCCGGATCCGCCGCGACGCCCTCCCCGTACCGCTGCACCTCGCGCGCAGCCTCGCCACGTACCCCCACCTCTCCCTCGCCGAGCGGGCCTCCGTCGGGCGGGCCGCGCTCGCCCTGAAGAAGCTCGACCCCGCCGACCCGGCGCTCGACGGCATCGACTTCGCCACCTGGCTCGGCCGCCACGGACAGTCCCCCCGGGCCATCGAGGCCCTCTGGGATCTGGTCGGCATCCCCACCCTCAACGCCCCCGCCCCGCAGGCCTCCATGGGGCTCGCCGCGATGGTCTTCAAGACCGGACTCCTCTCCGAGCCCGGCGCCGCCGACATCGGCTGGGCCCACGTCCCGCTCGGCGAACTCCACGACACCCGGGCCGCGAAGGAGCTCGACGCCCTCGGCGTCCGCACCGCGCTGCGCACCAAGGCCGAGCGGATCTCCCGTACCGACGACGGGCGTTGGACCGTCGAGGTGCCGGGGGAGACGATCGAGGCGGACGCCGTCGTCCTCGCCGTACCGCAGGCCGAGACGCACGCCCTGCTGCCCGAAGGCGCCCTCGACGACCCCGACCGGCTCCTCGATATCGACACCGCGCCCATCCTCAACCTCCATGTCGTCTACGACCGCAAGGTGCTGAAGCAGCCCTTCTTCACCGCGCTCGGCTCCCCGGTCCAGTGGGTCTTCGACCGCACCGACTCCTCCGGACTGAAGGGCGGCGGCCAGTACCTCGCCGTCTCCCAGTCCGCCGCCCAGGACGAGATCGACGAGCCCGTCGCCGCCCTGCGCGAGCGCTACCTCCCGGAGCTGGAGCGGCTGCTGCCCGCCGCCCGAGGCGCCGGGATCCGCGACTTCTTCGTCACCAGGGAGCGGACGGCCACGTTCGCCCCCTCCCCGGGCGTCGGCCGGCTCCGCCCCGGCGCCCGCACCCGGGTCCCCGGCCTCTACCTGGCCGGATCCTGGACCGCCACCGGCTGGCCCGCGACCATGGAGGGCGCCGTCCGCAGCGGATTCAGCGCAGCGGGCGCAGTGCTCTCCACCCTCGGCCGCCGTCATGACCATCCGCTGCAGGAGGCGGCATGACTGTGAGTACCGGAACTAGAGGAGAGACCGTGCCGACTGTGCCGCCGGGTAATCCGGCCGTCGACACCGCGGACGTGTCCGCACTGCTGGAGCGGGGGCGGACCATGTCCACTCCCGTACTGCGGGCGGCCGTCGACCGCCTCGCCGCGCCCATGGACACCGTGGCCGCCTACCACTTCGGCTGGATCGACGCCGGCGGCAACCCCGCCGACGGCGACGGCGGCAAGGCGGTCCGGCCCGCGCTGGCCCTGCTGTCCGCCGAGGCCGCGGGCGCCGCGCCCGAGGTCGGCATCCCCGGCGCCGTCGCCGTGGAGCTCGTCCACAACTTCTCGCTGCTCCACGACGACCTGATGGACGGCGACGAGCAGCGCCGCCACCGCGACACCGTGTGGAAGGTGCACGGCCCCGCCCAGGCCATCCTGGTCGGCGACGCGCTGTTCGCCCTGGCCAACGAGATCCTGCTGGAGCTCGGCACCGTCGAGGCCGGGCGCGCGACCCGCAGGCTCACCACCGCCAGCCGCAAGCTCATCGACGGGCAGGCCCAGGACATCTCCTACGAGCACCGCGAGCGGGTCACCGTCGAGGAGTGCCTGGAGATGGAGGGCAACAAGACGGGCGCCCTGCTCGCCTGCGCCGTCTCCATCGGCGCCGTCCTCGGCGGCGCCGACGACCGCACCGCCGACAAGCTGGAGGAGTACGGGTACCACCTCGGGCTCGCCTTCCAGGCCGTCGACGACCTCCTCGGCATCTGGGGCGACCCGGAGGCCACCGGCAAGCAGACCTGGAGCGACCTGCGCCAGCGCAAGAAGTCGCTGCCGGTCGTCGCGGCCCTCGCCGCGGGCGGACAGGCCTCCGAGCGGCTCGGCGAGCTGCTCGCCGAGGACGCCAAGTCCAATGACTTCGACACCTTCTCCGAGGAGGAGTTCGCCTTCCGGGCGGCCCTCATCGAGGAGGCCGGAGGACGCGAGTGGACCTCCCAGGAGGCCCGCCGCCAGCACGCCGTCGCGATCGCGGCCCTGCACGAGGTGGACATGCCCGCCCACGTGCGGGAACAGCTCACCGCGCTGGCCGACTTCGTGGTCGTACGGAAGAGATGATCACCATCACCCTGATATGAGTTCGCGGTCGCCGGCCGGTGCCATCCGGCGCCGGCCGACGGCAGACCCGTAGAAGCAGAAGTAGCCGACTGCCGCAAAGGGGAAGCCATGACAGCGACGACCGACGGAAGCGCCGGGGCCGTGGGCCCCAGGGCGGCCGCGGCCAGCACCGCGCACGACACCGACGCCTCCGCGTCGGACCTCGACGAAGCCGCCGCACGGGCCGCGGAGCGCGCCGTCGAGCACCTGCTAGCCCGCCAGGACTCGGAAGGCTGGTGGAAGGGCGACCTGGAGACCAACGTCACCATGGACGCCGAGGACCTCCTCCTCCGCCAGTTCCTCGGCATCCTCGACGCCGACACTCTGCGCGCGGCGGCCCACCACATCCGCCGCGAACAGCGGGAGGACGGCGCCTGGGCCACCTTCTACGGCGGACCCGGCGAGGTCTCCGCCACCGTCGAGGCCTATGTCGCCCTGCGGCTCGCCGGGGACGCGCCCGAGGCCCCGCACATGGCCCGCGCCTCCGCCTGGGTGCGCGCCCGGGGCGGTATCGCCGCCGCCCGGGTCTTCACCCGGATCTGGCTGGCCCTCTTCGGCTGGTGGCGCTGGGAGGACCTGCCCGAGCTGCCCCCCGAGCTGCTCTTTTTGCCGAAGTGGTTCCCGCTCAACATCTACGACTTCGGCTGCTGGGCCCGGCAGACGATCGTGCCGCTCACCGTGGTCTCCGCGAAGCGCCCGGTCCGCCCCGCGCCCTTCCCGCTCGACGAGCTGCACACCGACCCGGCCCGGCCCAACCCGTCCCGGCCGCTCGCCCCGGCCACCGGCTGGGACGGGATCTTCCAGCGGCTCGACAAGGCGCTGCACGCCTACCACCGGATCGCTCCGCGCGCGCTGCGCGGGACCGCGATGAACGTGGCCGCGCGGTGGATCGTCGAGCGCCAGGAGAACGACGGCTGCTGGGGCGGCATCCAGCCCCCCGCCGTCTACTCGATCATCGCCCTCCACCTCCTCGGCTACGACCTCGACCACCCGGTCATGCGCGCGGGTCTGGAGTCCCTCGACCGCTTCGCGGTCTGGCGCGAGGACGGTCCCCCCGGGCCCGACGGCCAGGGAAGTGCCCCCACCCGCATGATCGAGGCCTGCCAGTCGCCGGTCTGGGACACCTGCCTCGCCGCCATCGCGCTCGCCGACGGAGGGCTCCCGCCCGACCATCCGGCCCTGGTCAAGGCCGTCGACTGGATGCTCGACGAGGAGATCACCCGGACCGGGGACTGGGCGGTGCGGCGCCCGGGGCTGCCTCCGGGCGGCTGGGCGTTCGAGTTCCACAACGACAACTACCCCGACATCGACGACACCGCCGAGGTGCTGCTCGCCCTGCGCCGGGTCAGGCACCCCGACCCCGCGCGGGTGGACGCGGCCGTCGCCCGGGGCGCCCGCTGGACCCTCGGCATGCAGTCGCGCAACGGCGCCTGGGCCGCCTTCGACGCCGACAACACCAGCCCCTTCCCGAACAAGCTCCCCTTCTGCGACTTCGGGGAGGTCGTCGACCCGCCCTCCGCCGACGTCACCGCCCATGTGGTGGAGATGCTGGCCTACGAGGGGCTGGCCCAGGACCCCCGTACCCGCAGGGGCATCGAGTGGCTGATCGCGAACCAGGAGCCGAACGGCGCCTGGTTCGGCCGCTGGGGCGTCAACCACGTGTACGGCACCGGCTCGGTGCTCCCCGCGCTCACCGCCGCCGGACTGCCCGTCTCCCATCCGGCGGTACGCCGGGCCGTCCGCTGGCTCGGGACCGTGCAGAACGAGGACGGGGGCTGGGGCGAGGACCTCCGCTCGTACGAGGACGAGGCGTGGATCGGGCGCGGTGCCTCCACCGCCTCCCAGACCGCGTGGGCGCTCATCGCCCTCCTCGCGGCCGGCGAGCGCGACTCGGAGCCCGTCCGCCGGGGTGTCGCCTGGCTGGCCGAGACGCAGCGCGAGGACGGCTCCTGGGACGAGCCGTACTTCACCGGGACCGGCTTCCCCTGGGACTTCTCCATCAACTACCACCTGTACCGGCAGGTCTTCCCCCTCACGGCGCTCGGGCGCTACGTGTACGGGGAGCCCTCGCCCGGCAAGGAGCGCTGATGGGTCACGAGCCGGGCCCGGGCCCGGTCTCCCGCCCCGCCACCGCGCCACCGCTGCTGATCGCCTGCGCGCTCGGCATCGAGCAGTTCGCCCTGCGCAGCGGGGACCGCGGCGGCGCCCCGGGCCCGGTGACCGTGGTGCGTACGGGCATGGGACCCGCCCATGCCCGCCGGACCGTCGCCCGGGTGCTCGGCGAGGAGCGGTGGGCGGACGCCGCCGTCATCGCCTCCGGGTTCTGCGCGGGACTCGCCCCGGGCATGCATCCGGGGGACCTGATCGTCGCGGAGGAGACCCGCGGCCCCGACGGCACGACCCCCTGCGTCGGCACCGAGCTCCTGGTGAAGGCGCTGGTCAGGGCGGTGCCCGGGCGGACCGTCCACACCGGCCCGCTGAGCGGCTCCGACCATGTGGTGCGCGGCCCCGAGCGGGCCGCGCTGCGGGCCACCGGCGCGATCGCCGTCGACATGGAGTCCGCGGCGACCCTGCGGACCGCGCGGGAGGCCGGCCGGCTCGGGAGCGGGCCGGACGCGCGCCCGGTTGCGGCCGTCCGGGTGGTCGTGGACGCTCCAGAACATGAACTGGTCCGGATCGGCACGGTACGCGGGGGAATATCAGCCTTCCGTGTCCTTCGCGCCGTCCTTCCCGCGTTCTTCGAATGGCACCGTTCTTTGCTGCTCCCCAGGAGGTGAACGAGTTATGGCCATGCCGCTCCGTCAGTCCATCAGGGTCGGGACCTACCTCTTCGAACAGAAGCTCCGCAAGCGGGACAAGTTCCCGCTGATCGTCGAGCTGGAGCCGCTCTACGCCTGCAACCTCGCGTGCGAGGGCTGCGGAAAGATCCAGCACCCGGCGGGTGTTCTCAAGCAGCGCATGCCGGTCGCGCAGGCGGTCGGCGCGGTCCTGGAATCCGGTGCGCCCATGGTGTCCATCGCGGGTGGCGAGCCCCTGATGCACCCGCAGATCCACGAGATCGTGCGCCAGTTGGTGGCGAGGAGGAAGTACGTCTTCCTCTGCACCAACGCGATGCTGCTCCGTAAGAAGCTGGACAAGTTCACGCCCTCGCCGTACTTCGCCTTCGCCGTGCACATCGACGGCCTGCGCGAGCGCCACGACGAATCCGTCGCCAAGGAGGGCGTGTTCGACGAGGCGGTGGCGGCCATCAAGGAGGCCAAGCGGCGCGGCTTCCGCGTCACCACCAATTCGACCTTCTTCAACACGGACACCCCGCAGACCATCATCGAGGTGCTCAATTTCCTCAACGACGACCTCCAGGTCGACGAAATGATGATCTCGCCCGCCTACGCCTACGAGAAGGCACCCGACCAGGAGCACTTCCTCGGCGTCGAGCAGACCCGCGAACTCTTCAAGAAGGCCTTCGCGGGCGGAAACCGGCGCCGCTGGCGCCTCAACCACTCGCCGCTCTTCCTGGACTTCCTCGAAGGAAAGGCCGATTTCCCCTGCACGGCCTGGGCCATTCCCAACTACTCGCTCTTCGGCTGGCAGCGCCCCTGCTATCTGATGAGCGACGGTTACGTCCCCACGTACCGCGAACTCGTCGAGGACACCGACTGGGACAAGTACGGCCGCGGAAAGGACCCGCGCTGCGCCAATTGCATGGCGCACTGCGGCTACGAGCCCACCGCCGTCCTCGCCACCATGGGGTCCCTCAAGGAGTCCCTGCGCGCGATCAGGGAGACCGTCTCCGGGAACAGCGCGTGAGGCGGTCGGCATGAGCGGGGAGTTCGACCTGCGGGCGCTGCTCGCCGAGCGCGGCGGCGAGCGCTACGAGCTGCACGCCAAGTACCTCAACCACCAGCTGCCACGCATGCTCCACACCATCGGCTTCGACAAGGTGTACGAGCGGGCCGAGGGCGCCCATTTCTGGGACGCCGACGGCGTCGACCACCTCGACATGCTCGCCGGCTTCGGCGTGATGGGCCTCGGACGGCACCACCCCGTCGTCCGCAAGGCCCTCCACGACGTCCTGGACGCCCAGCTCGCCGACCTCACCCGCTTCGACTGCCAGCCGCTCCCCGGTCTGCTCGCCGAGCGGCTGCTCGCGCACAGCCCGCACCTCGACCGCGTCTTCTTCGGTAACAGCGGCACGGAGGCCGTGGAGACCGCCCTGAAGTTCGCCCGGTACGCCACCGGGCGGCCCAGGGTCCTCTACTGCTCCCACGCCTTCCACGGGCTCACCACGGGCTCGCTCTCCGTCAATGGCGAGCGGGGCTTCCGGGAGGGCTTCGACCCGCTCCTGCCGGACACCGCGATCACCCTCGGTGACCTCGAAGCCCTGGAGCGGGAGCTGCTCCGGGGCGACGTGGCCGCCTTCGTCGTGGAGCCGATCCAGGGCAAGGGGGTCCACGAGGCGCCGCCCGGTTTCCTGCGTGCCGCGCAGGAGCTGCTGCACCGGCACGGCGCTCTGCTGATCGCGGACGAGGTGCAGACCGGCCTCGGCAGGACCGGCGACTTCTACGCGTACCAGCACGAGGACGGGGTCGAACCGGACCTCGTCTGCGTCGCCAAGGCGCTCTCCGGCGGCTATGTGCCGGTCGGCGCCACCCTCGGCAAGGACTGGATCTTCAAGAAGGTCTACTCGTCGATGGACCGGGTCCTCGTCCACTCGGCGAGCTTCGGATCGAACGCGCAGGCCATGGCGGCCGGGCTCGCCGTCCTGTCGGTCATGGAGGACGAGGGCACGGTCGCCCACGCCCGCCGGATCGGCGACCTGCTCTCCGGACGCCTCAAGGAGCTCGTGCCCCGCTACGAGCTGCTGCACGAGATCCGCGGGCGCGGTCTGATGATCGGGATCGAGTTCGGCCGGCCGTCCTCGCTGGGGCTGCGCGGGCGCTGGACGATGCTGCAGGCGGCCCGCAAGGGACTCTTCGCCCAGATGGTCGTCGTGCCGCTGCTCCAGCGGCACCACATCCTCACCCAGGTCTCCGGGGACCACCTGGAGGTGATCAAACTGATCCCGCCGCTGATCATCGACGAGACGGACGTGGACCGGTTCGTCACCGCCTTCACGGCGGTCATGGACGAGGCCCACGGGGGCGGCGGGCTGATGTGGGACTTCGGGAAGACCCTGGTGAAGCAGGCCGTGGCACAGCGCTGAACCGGACGGATCACCGATCCTTTGCCTCTGAGGCAAGAAACTTGCCTCAGAGGCACGATCCTGGCGGAATAGACGCATGGACCACGTCCCCGGGGAGACCTCCCCGGACCCCGCCACCCTCGACGTCCTGCCCGACGTCGCCCCACAGCTGCGCGCCCTGCGCCGCCGCCGGGGACTCACCCTGGAGGCCGCCGCCCAGCGGGCCGGCCTCTCGCCGGCCCACCTCTCCCGTCTGGAGACGGGGAACCGGCAGCCTTCGCTGCCGATGCTGCTCGGCCTCGCCCGTATCTACGGTACGACGGTCTCCGAGCTTCTCGGCGAGGCGCCGCCCGAGCGGGACCCCGTCGTCCGGGCCGGCCGCTCCGAGCCCGTCGAGGCCGACGGCTGGATCTACCGGCAGGCCGGCGGCGCCGGGCGCGCGCTCCAGTGCCTGCGCGTCCACGTGCCTTACGCCACCCGGGCCGACATCGTGCGAGTCCATCCCGGTGAGGAGTGGATCCACGTCCTGGAGGGGCGGGTGCGGCTCGCGCTCGGCGAGGCCGTCCACGTCCTCGATCCCGGGGACAGCGCGCATTTCGACTCGCTGACCCCGCACCGCATCGGCGCCGCCACCTCCGGCGGGGCCGAGCTGCTCTTCGTGCACACCCTGATGCAGAGTCCCGTCGCCGAGCTGTGCCTCGGTGACGGAACCCCGCACCGGCGCTGAAACCGCGTGATCCCGTTCGAGAAGAAAGGACCGACATGTCCGAGAAGTCCGCACCGGTCACCGGCGAAGAGCGCGGTGAAGGCAAGTTCCCCAAGGGGCTCGTGCTCCGCCTCTTCGCCTATCTGATCGCCGGTCACCTCTTCGCCGGCTTCCTCTACCTGCTCTTCATGCTGGGTGGTCAGAACCAGTAGGGGTCAGGGCCGGGAGAGGCCCTGACCCGGCGGGGTCACGCCTCGGTGAGCAGGCTCTCCCGCAGCCGCTCGCGGGTCTCGGGGGCCAGCTTGAGCCCCTCCGTCAGGTAGGTCTCCACCGAGCCCCAGGTCGCCTCGATCGTCTCCAGGGCGGCTCGCAGATACTCCACCCGCGCGTCGAAGAGCGGGCTCAGCAGCTCCATTACCTCGGGCGACATCGCGTCCGCGGCGGTGGAGCTGCGGCGTACCTTGTAGCGGCGGTGCGGGTCGTTCGACTTCACGTAGTCCGCCTCGATCGCCTCGCGCTCGACGCCGACGGCGAGCAGCGTGATCGCGATGGAGAGACCGGCGCGGTCCTTGCCCGCCGCGCAGTGCATCAGGGCCGGGACGCTCTCCTCGGCCATGGAGTGCAGGATCCGGCTGTGCTCCGAGGTCCGCTCGACCACCATCTTCCGGTACGAGTCGGACATTCGGGTCGCCGCCTTGCCGTCGCCCAGGATCTCCCGCAGCTGCGCTATGTCGCCGTCGCGCACCAGCTTCCAGAACTCCTTGCCGTCGGCCGGGTCGTTGAGGGGGATGTTCACGTTCCGTACGCCGGGGAGCTCGACGTCCGCGCCCTCGACCTTGCGGTCGGCCTCGTTGCGGAAGTCGAAGACGGTGTGCAGGCCCAGTGAGGTGAGGAAGGCGGCGTCGGTCTCGGTGGCGTGGGCGAGGTGGCCGCTGCGGAAGAGGCGGCCCGGTCGCACGGCACGCCCGTCCGTCGTCGGCAGGCCGCCCACGTCCCGGAAGTTGCGGACCTCGGCCAGCTCGGGTTCGTTCGCTTCGGTGGGCGGGACCTGCGGCAGCTGCTGCGTCACGGATGCTCCTGGGGGGTCGTCGTTCGGGGGCCCGATGCGAGATCGGTTCCTAGGGCAATCATCCAGGTGGGGCGGGTTCGGCGCACCCCCTCGGACGGGAATGGGCGATCTGTCCGAAATGGACCGTTAGGCGGAACGCGCCCTGTTTGCAGGTGAGATGGGGGGTGCCGCGTGAGCAGGGTCATAGAAGTGACGGACCGTGGCCGACGGCCCGGACCAATTGCCGTACGGAAAAAGGAATTCGAGGGACCGTCATCGACGGAGGGTGACTGGAATTCCGTGCGGAATGCGGCCCGTGTAATGCCGGGGGAAATCTGCGGCTTGTTCGCTCCGACCCGGCTCGTCTAGCGTCACCGTCAATCCGGTCGGACCGCCGAATCCTGCCACCGTCCGGAATCCGCACTCATCCCATGCGTGGCAGGAGCGGGGGACCCAGGAAGTACGCCGGTCCCGCGACAACAGGACGGCTCGGGGTGAAGCCGCGTGAGAACGCGGCCGGGCATCTCCAGTCCGAACCCGACAGCTCACCTCGTAGGCGCCGGAGAGGAATTCGCCATGCCCGCGAAGGGTAAGCACCGCCGTCCCAGGATCAACCCGCTCACGCGTGGACTCGTCGCCGCCGGAACGGGAGGCGCCGTCGTCGCGCTGCCGCTCCTCGGCGCCACCGGAGCCCACGCCGCCGAGCTGGCCGCCCCGGCCGCCGTCCCCGCTCAGGCCGTCGCCGCCGCTCAGGCGAAGGCGCCCGCTGCCCTCCAGGCCGCGCCCGCCGCCGTGAAGGCCGCGCCGAAGACGTACTCCGTCGTCAGCGGCGACTACCTGTCGAAGATCGCCACCGAGCACCACCTCGCCGGCGGCTGGCAGAAGCTCTACGCGGACAACCGCCAGGTCGTCGGCGAGAACCCCTCGCTGATCCTGCCCGGCATGAAGCTCACTCTCGGCGCGAAGAACACCGCCGCCCCGAAGAGCGCCGCGCCCAAGGCCGCCGCCCCGAAGGCGGCTCCGAAGGCCGCCGCCAAGGCCGCCCCGAAGGCCGCGAAGCAGAGCGACTCCTCGCAGGGCTCCGCCGACGAGACCCGCGCCTCCCGCAGCAGCCAGCGCTCCTCCGCCCCGGCCGCCGCCGCGCAGTCGGACGCCGGCTCCTCTTCCGCCGCCCAGTCCACCGGCTCCTCGGCCGGCTGGGTCGCCCCCGTCAGCGGCGGCATCTCCACCCCGTACCGCGCCTCCGGCTCCATGTGGTCCTCCGGCTACCACACGGGTGTCGACTTCATCGCCTCCTCCGGCACGACCGTCCGCGCCGTCGGCGCCGGCAACGTCGTCTCGGCCGGCTGGAGCGGCGCCTACGGCAACGAGGTCGTCATCCAGCACGCCGACGGCAGCTACTCGCAGTACGCCCACCTCTCCTCCCTCTCCGTCTCCTCCGGCCAGTCCGTGAGCGGCGGCCAGCAGATCGGCCTGTCCGGCTCCACCGGCAACTCCACCGGCCCGCACCTGCACTTCGAGATCCGCAGCTCGCCGAGCTACGGCTCGGACCTGGACCCGCTGGCCTACCTGCGCCAGCACGGCGTCTCCATCTGACG
Source organism: Streptomyces gardneri (assembly GCF_006539185.1). Taxonomy (GTDB): domain Bacteria; phylum Actinomycetota; class Actinomycetes; order Streptomycetales; family Streptomycetaceae; genus Streptomyces; species Streptomyces gardneri. Next base: position 19,491 of record NZ_BJMN01000035.1, on the reverse strand, counting down.
CACCCCGTCACCCGAGTGGCCCGGCACGCCTGTGCCGGGCCACCGGTGTACCCCGGTCTATTCCGGCTTGGCACATTCTTTATCGGTGGCATATGTCACCCGTCGTCAACCCCTCCTTACGGTCGCGTAGGTCACATCCGAAAGGGAAGGATGTGCTCCCGTGGCAGACGATTCGAGATCAAGAGACAAGAACGCATTCGGGTCGTACGCGGCGATCGGTGACAGCTTCACCGAGGGCGTCGGAGACCCCGGGCCCGACGGGACGTACGTCGGCTGGGCGGATCGCTTCGCGGTCCTGCTCGCCGACCAGCTGCCGGAGCACGACGACTTCCGCTACGCCAACCTGGCCGTACGCGGACGCCTGCTCGACCAGATCGTGGCGGAACAGGTCCCCCGGGCGAAGGAACTCGCCCCCGACCTGGTGACCTTCTGTGCCGGCGGCAACGACATCATCCGGCCCGGCACCGACCCCGACGACGTGGCCGAGCGCTTCGAGCGCGCCGTCGCGGACCTGACCTCCGCCGTCGGCACCGTGATGGTGACCACCGGCTTCGACACCCGCGACATCCCCGTGCTCAAGCACCTGCGCGGGAAGATCGCCACCTACACCGCCCACGTCCGGTCCATCGCGGACCGCTACGACTGCCCGGTCCTCGACCTGTGGTCCCTCAAGTCCGTGCAGGACCTGCGGGCCTGGGACGACGACCGACTGCACCTCTCGCCCGACGGCCACACCCGGGTCGCCCTGCGCGCCGCCCAGGTCATCGGCCTGCCGGTGCCCGCCGACCCGGACCAGCCGTGGCCGCCGCGCCCCCCGCGCGGCACGCTGGAGGTGCGCCGCGACGACATCCACTGGGCCAAGGAGTACCTCGTGCCCTGGATCGGGCGCAGGCTGCGCGGCGAGAGCTCGGGCGACCACGTCGAGGCGAAGCGCCCCGACCTCATGCCCCTCTGAGGAGCATCCCTCCGGGGGACGGCGGGCCGCCGGCCGGGATCCGCTCCAGGACCCCGCCGGCGAACACGTCGTACAGCGGCAGTGTCTCCAGGTGGACGTAGCCGATGTGGCAGTCGCAGACGGCGAGGGGGCAGGCCCGGGGGCGCAGCGCGGAGCGGTAGGAACCGTCGTAGAGGTTGCCCAGCTCGGCCTTGACGAAGTGGCAGCGCCGCACCGTCCCCTCGCCGTCCACCGAGATCACCGACTCGCCGGTACGGCACGGCAGCCCAGCCGAGCGGTGCGGCCGTCTGCTGTACGGGAAGAGCGGATCGATCCCCGTCCACTCCTCGGCCTCCGCGTCCGTGTACGTGTGGCCCTCGGCGGCGTTCACCCAGAGGTAGACGTGCGCCGGCAGCGCGGCGCGGAGCCGGCGGGCGTCCTCCCGGTGCTCGGGCAGGCCGACCACGCCCACGCTGAACCGGATGCCCCGGTCCGCCAGCTCGCGGCACTTGCCGAGGAACCGCTCGTACGGTGTCTGGCCCGGGTGGTACGTGCACCAGAGGGCGACGGTCTCCGGGTCGGCCTCCGCCAGCCAGTCGGTCCGGCAGCTCAGATTGGTCTGGATCGCCACCCGCTCGACATGCGGCAGCCGTGACAGGTCGACGAGCGCCCGCCGGTACCAGGAGCGCACCAGGCCCTCGCCCCACGGGGTGAAGAGGATCCGCAGCCGGTCGCCGGTCTGCCCGGTGGCCCACTCGGTGAACCGGTCGAGCGCGGCCCGGTCCGCGCGCAGCTGCTCACCGCTGTCCCGGCGCTTGGCGAAGGGACAGTAGGGGCAGTCGAAGTCGCAGGAGGCGAGCGGGCCGCGGTAGAGCAGCGTCAGATCCACGGCAGCCCCCTACTTCGGCTCGTACGCGGCCATGGCGGCCCGCACGTCCGGCGAGAACAGCTCCGGGCCGAGCCCGTCCGAGTACGCGAGCCCCTCCGGCGACAGCCGCAGCAGCCCCGCCGGTGCGTCCGCGTCGAGCCAGCCGAGGGCCTCGAACCGGGCCAGCTCCGCGGGGAAGTCCGCGAACGGCGAGGAGCCGAACCGCTCCTCGTAACCGGCGACCGGCATGCCCTCGGCCTGGAGGAGCGACTGGAGCAGATGGCGGCGGCGGGCCTCCTCCGCGTCGACCCACCGGCCCACCTCGACGCGGGAGAAGTCCTCGCTCTCCGTGTAGGCGTCGATGATCGAGCGGATCTCGCGCATGTCGACGGCGTAGTCGAAGGAGTAGTGCAGCGCCGAGGTGTACGAGCGGGCGCCGCAGCCCAGGCCGATCATCCCGTCCGTCTGGCACGCGTAGTCGTCGGGGCCGAGGGGAGCGGCGTCCGTCCGCCGGAACATCCGCATCGACACCTGCTCGTAGCCATGGGCCAGGAGGTGGTCCCGGCCGTACCGGTAGAGGCGCAGTCGCCGCTCGTCCCACTCGCGGTCGGCCCGCTCCCGGTCCGCCGGGGAGATCCGGCCGAGGCCGGTGAGCGGCCGGACGTACAGCGGGTAGAGGTACAGCTCCTCGGGGCGCCAGGTGAGCGCCGCGTCGAGCGAGGAGCGCCAGGACCGCTCGGTCTGCCCGTCGATCCCGTAGATGAGGTCGATGTTGAGGACGGGGACTCCGGTGTCCCGGATCCGACCGAGGGCCGACTCGACGTCCGCGCGGCGCTGCGGCCGGACCGCTGCCCGTGCCTCCGCCTCCACGAAGCTCTGCACCCCGATGCTGAGGCGCGTCGCTCCCCGCTCGGAGAGGACCGCGAGCCGGTCGGCGGTCGCGGTCGCGGGGGAGGTCTCGACGGAGAGCGGCACCGCCCGCAGATCGACCCCCATCCGTTTCTCGGCGATGTCGCACAGGCGTGACAGCTCGTCGGCGGTGAGGAAGGTGGGCGTGCCACCGCCGAACGCGGCCGTGGCGAACCGCACCGGGGCCGCGTCGCCGAGCGCCTCGCGGACCGTCGTGGCCTGGCGGTCGAGGGCGTCGAGGTAGCGGGTGGTCAGCTCGTCGGGCGCGCCGATGCGGGTGAAGAGGTTGCAGAAGCCGCAGCGGACCTCGCAGAACGGTATGTGCGCGTAGAGGGACAGTGCGTCCTTCGGCTCGTCCCGCCAGAGCGCGGAGAGGGAGGGCGCGGGGTCGGGGAGCGGGCGGTACGCCGTCTTGTGCGGGTAGGCGTAGACGTAGCTGCGGTACGGCCGCGGGGTGGTGAGGTCGCTCATGCCGAGGCCTTCCGCTCCGGGCCCGCCAGCTCGAACTGCGCGTACGGCACGGTCCACACGACCTCGTGGCCGAGCCGGTGCCCGGTGTGGCCGTCCTCCCCGTACGCGGTGCCGTGGTCCGAGCAGACGATCGCGAAGCAGGGGCGCCGGCTGCTCATCGCGCCGAAGAGCCGTCCGATGTGCCGGTCGACGTATTCGAGGGCCGCCGCGTGGGTGGCCCGGGAGTCCCCGGTCTCACGGGTCGCCCCCGGCAGGTGGAACCAGTTGGGCTGGTGCAGCGCGGAGACGTTGACGAAGAGGAAGAGCCGCCGGTCGTGGGGGAGCGCGGCGACGACCTCCTCGGCGCGGGTCACCTGGGACTCGAAGGAGGTCGGGGAGGCGACGCCGAAGGACGGCTCCCAGTGGCTCTCCTGGAAGAGGCCGGGAAGCACGGAGCCGAGGGGCGGCTGGTTGTTGAAGAAGCCCACCCCGCCGACGCAGACCGTCCGGTAACCCTCGCCGGCGAGCGCCGAGACCAGGTCCGGGGTGTCGTGGACGTAGGTCCCGTCGGCGGTCGACTCGCTGCCCGCGAAGCGGGCCGCGAACAGCCGTGGGTGCGGTCCCGGGGCGTCCGGCGTCGGCAGGAAGCCGGCGAAGATCGCCTGGTGGGAGGCGTACGTGAAGCTGCCGGGCGCGTGCCGCCGCTCCCAGACCCCGCCGGGCAGATGCCGGGCCAGATGCGGGATGCGCCCCTCGGCCGCCAGCTCGGCCGCCACGTCGTACCGCAGCGTGTCGAGGGTGACCAGGAGCAGATCGTGGCTGCCGACGATCGCGTTCATGTCGGGCTGGTTCACGTGGTGCTCGTTCCTGTGGTGCTCGTTCGTTTCGTGGGGGAGACCGCGGGGGAGACCGCGGGTGCGGTGCGGGCTTCGGGGAACTGCGCGGCGACCTGCGCCGCGTAGGTGTCGAGGCCCTCGGCGGTGCCGCCCGGCAGACCCGTGAGCCCGGGCAGCAGATCGCCGAAGGCGTTGACCTCGCCCACCGCGAAGCGGCGCCAGCCGGTGGCCGGAAGCAGGTCGACGCCCACGCACCGGGTGCCGGGGAAGGCGGCGGCGGCCCGCTCGCACACGCCGAGCGCGTCCTCCCACCGCCCGCCCGCCGAGCCGATCGCGGCCCGGGCGGCGGCCAGGTCGCCCCGGGCGCCCCCCAGGTGCAGATTGGTCATCGGGGAGCGGCTGGTACGCACGACGGCATGGGTGGCCCGACCGTCGATCACCACCACCCGCAGGTCGGCGGCCCGGCCGTCCTGCGTGGCCTTCGGCAGCCAGCGCTCGACGTGCAGCCCGTCGGGGGCGAGCGCGTCCACGATCGCGGCGACCTCCCGCTCGCCCGTGTAGCGCCGTACCCGCAGGGAGTTGAAGAGGCGCCCGTCCGGGCCGCGCTCCACCGAGGTCGTCGCCTGGATCCTGCCCGCGCCGTTCGTCTCCACCGCGAGCACTCCCGAGGCGGAGGAGCCGTGCGCGAGCTTCACGAACACCCGCCGGAGACCGGCCGCGTCGAGCAGCGACCGGAGGTCCGCCCAGCCGCCCACGGCCGGGGCGGCGGGCCCCGAGGTCGGCGACTCGGGCACCGGCACACCGGCCGCCCGCAGCCGGCCGTGGCTCAGCCGCTTGTCGAAGAGGACCGCCAGCTCGCGGGGGTCGTCGACGAGCGCGGCTCCCGCGTCCCCGACGGTCTGCGCGAGTCCCGCGACGGCGGCGGTGAACCGGGCGTACCAGCGACCGGAGCCCTCGACCCGGGCCGGGTCGTCGACCCCGCGCAGCAGCCGGTCGGCCTCCGGGTCCTCGCCGGGCGAGTCCAGCCGCACGGTCTCGCCGGCGGTGAACCGCGCCCGGCCGCACAGGACGTCCGGCCAGGACACCACCCGCGCCCCGGGCAGCCCGGCGGCCCGCAGCGCGTCCTGGAAGAACGCGACGCGGCGGCCCGCCGGATCACCGACGACGACAAGGCGCGGGCGGTCGGTCATTCGGCTACCGCGACGTACCGGTAGACCTCGCCGTCACCGTCGTCGTCCGGCTCCTGGGCGTCGTCGAGGACGACCGTCACGCCGTGCGGGACGAGCGCGGCGCGCACCCGCTCGCTCATCGCCTCCGACAGGTAGTGGTGGGAGAGGTCGAGGTGGGTGAGGTGGGTCAGCGGCTGCCCGTCGAGCAGGGCGGCCGCGCCCTCGTCCGTGAGCACGCCCATGGAGAGGTCGAGCCGCTCGATCCGGGCGACGACCGGGGCACCGGCCACGGCCGCGGCGATCGCGTCCTGGATGACGCTGTTGCACAGGCCCAGGCGGCGCAGGGCGGGGAAGCCCGTCCCGGCGAGCAGCGGCGCCAGGTCCTCGGTGGTCGCGTCGCCGCCGTACTCGTCGGTTCCGAGCCAGAGTTCGAGGTTCTCCAGGGCGGGCAGCTCGCTGCCGACGATCCCGCGTACGACCGCGGCGGGCAGGCCGCCCGTCTCGACCGCCAGGGTCTCCAGACCCTCGTGCCGGATCGGGGGGAAGAGCAGGTCGGTGCCCCCGCGCACCCCGAACTCCCGCAGCGCCGGGTAGGCGGCGAGCAGCGGCGTCACATCGGACTGCACGATCCACGAGATCTCGCAGTCCTCACCCGTCATGTCCCCGAGGAACACCGCCCGCAGGCCCGTGAGCCGGTCGCGGGCGGCGACCAGCGCCGCGACGACGAAGGCGGACGAGGTCTCGTACGGCTCGTCCCAGCCCCCGACGACCAGCGCGCGCACCCGCTCCGCGTCGACCGTCTTGAGGAACCGCTCGAAGAGCGGCTCCCAGTGCTCGTCCCCGGGGTCGCTGTACGTCGGGGCGGAGATCCGCCAGGCGACCGCTTCCGCGTCGGGCAGCCCGGTGGACGCGGTCGTGCCCTCGTCGGGGTCTGCGAGCACGCCCGGGAAGTCGAACACGGGAAGGCCGTGGAACTCGTGCTGGTATTTCCCGATGGTCATGACAGTGCTCCAGACAACGGATGACGTTGAGTCGGCTGATGCCAAGAGTTGTACCAAGCGGCACCGACAACGCCCTTCGCCGGGGCCGCTCCACCGGGCCAGGGGCGATTGTCAGACCCTGCCCCTAGCGTCGTTCTCGTGTTCGGCCGATCGATGCCGAACGGGGAGGGGAGAGCCATGTACCGGCAGGGAGACGTGCTGATCGCGCCCGTCGACGAGACGGCCGTACCGGCCCGGGCGAAGGCCGCGGCGGGGGAGCCGAGAGACGCCAGGGGCCGCCTGGTCCTCGCCCTCGGCGAGGTGACCGGACATGCCCACGCGATTCCGGGGCCCGGCCGACTCGTGCGGGAGCCGGGGCCCTTCGGCCCGCTGCTCCTCGAACTGCCCGAGGGCGGCCGGGTGGTGCACGAGGAACACGCTCCGATCCCGCTGCCCAAGGGCTGGTACCGGGTGGTGCGCCAGCGGGAGTACGTGCCCGGCGCCTACCGGATCGTCGCGGACTGACCGAGAGAGAGACCTGGGGGACACCGACATGAACCACACCACCGCACAGGACAAGTGGCGGGCCGTCGCCGCGGCCACCGGACCGGCCGACCGCGCCGCCGCCGAGGCCGGGGTCCGGCTCGCCTACCGCACGGCGGGGCTCGCCGAGCCCGGACGCGTGCTCTGGGCGGACTCGCCGCTCGCGGCCGTCGCGCTCGTCAGAGGGCTCACGGACCCGGGCCGTTCGGTACGGGACGAGGTGCGCACCCGGCCCTGGGCCGAGGAGCGGCGACGCCTCCACGACGCGCTCGGCCCCGCCGGCTGGGCGGCGCACTGGCAGGCGACCGGCGCGGGCCTCTGGGACCTCACGCGGGCGCTCGCCGAGCGGATCCGGGCCGGGGTGACGGAGGCCGCCACGGTCGACAGAGCCACGGCGGAGGAGACCGCCGCGGGTACGGGGGCCGGCGCGTCCGGGCCGGAGGCGACCGCCGTGCGGCTCGTGCTGCTCGACGCGGTGCTCGGCCAGCACGACGCCGCCTGGCTGGCCGCCTTCGACGGGCGGGGCGAGCGGCTCGCGGGGCTCGCCGCCGTCGCCGAGCACGCGGGCTGGTGGTGGCCCTTCGAGAACGTCGCGGTGGTCTGCGAACGTCCCGTCGAGCTCCACCGGGACGAGGCCGGCCGCCTCGACCGCGGCGACGGACCGGCCCTCGCCTACGCCGACGGCTTCGCCCTCCACGCCTGGCGGGGCATGCCGGTCGCCGCCGACTTCCTGGCCGGTCTCGCCGACCTCACCCCCGAGCGGATACGGGCGGAGGAGAACGCCGAACTGCGGCGCGTGATGCTGGAGTACTACGGCTACGACCGCTACCTCGCGGTGTCCGGCGCCCGGCACGAGCACCGCGACGAGACGGGCGTCCTGTGGCGCGTCGAACTCGCCGACGACGAGGACGTGGTGATGGTCGAGGTGGTCAACTCCACGCCCGAACCGGACGGCAGCCACCGCACGTACTGGCTGCGGGTGCCGCCCTCGACCCGGACCGCCCGGGAGGGCGTGGCCTGGACCTTCGGACTCGCCGCCGAGGCGTACGAGCCGCTCGTCCAGACCTGAGCGGGCACGGGGCCAGGGCACGGCTGGTACGGAGAGGTGAAGGGCGCGGCCGGTCAGGAGTGGCGTGCGGGAGGCGGCGGTGTCGGGTGCTGGGATGTGCCCGCCGGAGCCCCGGCACCCACCCCCGAAGGGACCGCCTGTGACGACCAGCCAGCCCCGGACCGCCTGCACTTCCACGACCGCCCATGCCCCGACGACCGCCCGCACCTCCACCGCTCGTCCCTCGACGACCGCCCGTGCCTCGACGACCGCCCGCGCCGCCCGTCTGTTCGCCGCCACCGCCGTGCTCGGCGGGCTGCTCGTCGGTACGGCCGGCCCCGCCCTGGCCGCCGCGCCCGAGCGGACCGCCCTCCGCACCACCGCCCAGGAGGCCGCGCCCGCCACCGTGAGTGTCACCGGGAGCGGCCGGGCGGCCGCCGCACCGGATCTGGCGATCCTGTCCGTCGGGGTCGAGGCGACCCGTAAGACGGCGAAGGAGGCCATGGCCGCGCAGAGCACCGCTGCCAAGGCCCTGCTGGAGGTGGTGCGCAAGGAGGGGATCGCCGACCGGGACATCCGGACCGACAGCCTCTCGCTGTCTCCGGTGTACACGCAGAACACGCAGGGGGAGAGCAAGGTGACCGGGTACCAGGCCGGTCAGTCCTTCTCCGTGAAGGTCCGCGACCTCGACAGGACCGGGCAGGTCATCGGCGCGGTCAACGACGCCACGGGGGACGCGGGCCGGACCAACGGCGTCGTCTTCGACGTCGCCGACCCCTCGGCGCTGCGGGTGAAGGCGCGTGAGGCCGCCTTCCAGGACGCGTACGAGAAGGCCTCGCAGCACGCGCGGCTCAGCGGACACCGACTCGGCCGGCTGGTCTCGCTCAGCGAGGGCGACTCGGTACGCCCCGGCCACGGCGCCGTCCCCTCGATGCCCGCGGACGAGCCGGGTGTCCCGCTGGCTCCCGGCGAGATCGAGGAGCAGGTCACCGTCTCGGCGGTCTTCGAGCTGGTCTGAGGCTAGGAGCCGGGCGGTCCCGCCGCCCCGTCCTGGCCGTTCTCCCCGGTTCCCCCGTTCGCCTCGTCCTCGTCGTCCTCGCCGTTCTCCTCGTGTGGACCGGCCGCGCCCGGCGCGGCCGCGAGGGCGCCGCCCACCGTCTCCTCGGGCAGGCCGAGTTCCCGGGCGAGGGCGGCGTCCGCCCAGCGCAGCAGCGTGGCGCGCGGGAGGGAGCCGGTGTACGCCGTCGTCTGCACGGCGAGCCCGTCGAGGAACGCGGTGAGCCGCCAGGCCGCCGCGGTCGGGTCGGCACAGCGGAACTCGCCGGCCTCCACCCCCTCCGCGATCACCCGGGCCAGTGCCGCCTTCCACTCCCGGTCCAGCGAGGCGGCGACCTCGCGCAGCCCGGGGTCGCGCAGCGAGGCGGCCCACCCCTCGATCCACAGCCGCCAGCCCTTGGCCTGCCCCGTCGGCGCGTACCAGCGGACGGCTGCGCGCAGTCGGCGTTCCGCCGTGGAGCGCCGGCCGAGCAGTTGGCGCAGGCGGGCGAGGTCGCCCTCGGCCGCATGCGAGAAGGCGGCTGCCACCAGCTGTTCCTTGGTGGAGAAGTGGTAGAGCACCAGGGCGTTGCTCACGCCGAGTGCCGAAGCCACGTCGGAGATCCGGACGGCGGTGACGCCCCGGGCCTCGATCTGGTCGACGGCGGCCCGCAGCAGCTCCTCCCGCCGCTCCGCCACGCTCAACCGCACTCTCGCCACGCGGAGCAGCCTACACAGCACATGACAAAGGCATGATCATCTACGGCCGGGCCGAACACCGGCCGGAGCGCTCAGTACCAGCCGTAGCGCTCGGCGATCACCGGCAGCCGCTCCGCGACCAGCGCGTGCGCCGCCGCGCGGGGGCTCGTGCCGTCCGTCGCGGCCCGGTCGAGCATGCCGCCCACCAGCTCGCGCATGGACCGGCGTACCCGGTCGAAGGCCTGCTCGGCGTCGGCCTCGATGTCACCGAAGAGTGTCCACCACCACCAGGCGTTGGTGCACGAGTTCACGACCACGTCGGGCAGCACGGTCACCCCGCGCGCGGCGAGTGCCTCCTCGGCCTCCGGCAGGACCGGCATGTTGGCCGCCTCTGCGATCCAGCGGGCCGTGATCCTCTCCTGGTTCCCGGCGCCGATCGCGTACGAGACGGCCGCCGGGACCAGGACCTCCGCGTCGACCGCGAGCCAGGCGTCCCGCGGTTCCTTCCGGTCGCCGGGCCGCAGCGCCGCGCGGTCGACCGTGCCGTGGTCGTCGCGCGCGGCGAGCAGTGCCTCGACGTCCAGGCCGTCGGGGTTCACGATCGTGCCCCGGACGTCGGCGACGGCCACCACGCGCAGCCCGGCCCGGGCCAGGAACCGGGCGGTCGCCCCACCCATCGTGCCCATCCCCTGCACCGACACCCGGGTCCCGGCGCGCTCCCGACCGGCCCGGTCGAGGGCGACGAGCACGGACTCCGCCACTCCGAGACCGCCGACGAGGGCGTCGAGCCCGATGCCGTCCACCTCGATCGCGAACGCGTCGGCGAGCCGCTTCCGCGCCGTCGCCTCGTCGTCCAGGAGCGGGTAAACGGCCTGCACGGAGGAGACGAGCCCGGCCTCGGCGGCGGCCCGGTCCACCAGGTCCTGGGTCAGCCCCAGGTCCTCCCCGGTCGTCCAGCACCGCTCGATGTACGGCCGCATGGCGCGCAGGTACCGCACGAGGACGCCGTACGCCTCGGGGGAGCGGGGGTCGCAGTCGATGCCGCCCTTGGCGCCGCCCAGCGGGACGTACCGCGCGGCGGGGTCGTAGTGCAGGGCCTCCTTCATGGTCATGCCGCGGGCGAGCCCGGCGACCTCCGCCGCCGTGCACCCCTCGCGCATCCGCAGACCGCCGCTGGCCACCCCGCGCACCAGCCGGTCGACGACCAGATGGCCCCGGCGGCCGGTCACGTGGTCGGTCCAGTCGACGGACAGGAGCGGGGTGGGGCTCATCGCGGGTCTCCTCGTGCGGGGCTCTTACTGAACAACGATTCAGTATGACCGGTCTCCCCGACCGTACGGGTCGTGGGCCGCCCATAATGGAACGACCCCCCTCAGAGATCAGGAGGTCCAGTGACCGGTACCGGCTCCGACCGTTCCCCACGGGCCCGGCTGCGCGCGCTGCGCCCCGAGGCCTTCGGCGCGGACCCCGCGGGCGAGCGCCTCGCCCGCATCCGCCGCTCGCCCAACTTCGCGGACGGGATCTTCCAGAACCCCGAACCGGCCCGCCGCGGGCCCTCGGGCTCCACCCTGGAGTTCGCCAAGATCTACTTCGAGAAGGAAGGACGCGCGCGCCGAGCCCCCACCGGCACGATCCCCGTCCACCCCACCACCGTCGCGGACCTGGCCAAGGTGCCGGCCACCGGGCTGCGCCTCACCTGGATGGGGCACTCCGGGGTCCTCTCCGAGATCGACGGGCACCGGGTCCTCTTCGACCCCGTCTGGGGAGACCGCTGCTCGCCGTTCCCCTTCGCCGGCCCCAAGCGGCTCCACCCGGTGCCCGCGCCGCTCGCCGCGCTGGGCCCGGTCGACGTCGTCGTGATCTCGCACGACCACTACGACCACCTCGACCTGCCGACGATCAAGGCGCTCGCCACCACCGACACGATCTTCGCGGTGCCGCTCGGCGTCGGCGCGCACCTGGAGCGCTGGGGCGTGGCCCCCTCCCGCCTCCGCGAGCTGGACTGGGACGAGTCCACCGAGATCGGCGAGCTGCGGCTCACGGCCACCCCGGCACGCCACTTCTGCGGCCGGGGCATCCGCAACCGCCAGCACACGCTCTGGGCCTCCTGGGTCGTCCAGGGCCCCGAGCACCGGATCTTCCACAGCGGGGACACCGGCTACTTCTCCGGCTTCAAGGACATCGGCGCGGCGCACGGTCCCTTCGACGCCACGATGATCCAGATCGGCGCCTACTCGGAGTTCTGGGCCGACATCCACATGACGCCAGAGGAAGGCGTTCGGGCCCACCTGGACCTCCAGGGCGGTGCGGCGGCCGGCGTGCTGCTGCCGATCCACTGGGGCACCTTCAACCTCGCCCCGCACCCGTGGGCGGAGCCGGGGGAGTGGACGAAGGACGCGGCCGAGGAGGCCGGCCAGGCGGTGGCGTTCCCCCGGCCCGGCGAGCCGTTCGAGCCCGCGGGGAAGCTGCCCGGCGATCCGTGGTGGGCCTCGGTGTCCCGGCCGATCGCCCACCCGTGGCGCCGCCCCCGTGTCGCCGAGGTCGCGGCCGAGACGCGCAGCGACGATCTCGACCTGGCGGGAGAGCGGTGACGTCGATCGGGACCGGTCCCGCCGTGGCCGTGGCCGTGGCGCGGGACCGCGTGGTCGCGTGCCTCTGACGGGGCGGTCCGGAGAGCGGACGCAGCTGTCACTGAGCGGAACGGGTGAGGCGCGGGCCCTTCCCGACTGGCGGGTGCTCGTCGTCGGGGGCGCGTCGGGGATGGGGAAGACCGGTGTCGGCCGGGCCTTGGCGCGACGTTACGACGTCCCCGTCGTCGAGGTCGACGACATCGTGGAGGCGCTTCTCGCGGTGACCCTGCCCGAGCACCTGCCGGAGGTCCACTTCTGGCGCACTCACCCGGAGGCCGCCGGTCAGGCGCCCGAGTCGGTGGTCGAGCGGCAGATCGCGATCGCCGAGGCGCTGGCGCCGGCGATCGAGGCGGTGGTGGCCAACCATGTGGGCACCGACACCCCGGTGATCCTGGAGGGGGACTACGTCCTGCCGGGACCGGCGACGCCCGGAGGCCCGGTCCGTGCCGTCTTCCTCCACGAGGACGACGAGGCGCAGGTGACGGCCAACTACCTGAGCAGGGAGCCGGACGCCGGACCGCAGCGCCATCGCGCCCGCGTCAGCGTGCTGTACGGCCGGTGGCTCGCCGCGCGGGCCCGGGCGGCCGGCGTGCCGGTCGTCGCTCCCCGTCCCTGGGGGAACCTGGCCTACCGCGTCGCCGAGGTGCTGGGGCCCGCTCGCGGCGAAGCCGCCGGTCGTCGGCACGACGGCGGTCCGGGTCGCGGCCGGGCGGCGGGAGATGATGGGGAGGCAAAGACGGAACACGAGGTCAGGAGCCTCCATGGCGAAGCGGGTTCACCAGCCACGTGAGGACGCGGAGTTCGATTTCATCCTCGGGATGAGCGGATCCCCGGTCCTCGCGTACTTCATCGGGACATGGCCCAAGGCGATCGAGCCCTGTCGGGAGATGGATCTCGTCGTGGGTGGCGTCGCCGACGGGTACGCGGGCCGTCTGGTGGTCGTCCGTACCGACATGACGCGCTGTCCGGCCGCGACCAAGCGATACGGGATCGCCGGTGCGCCGTCCTGCGTCCTGCTGAAGGACGGAGAGGTGGTGGCCCAGGGCGCGGGGCCCCTGACCACCGCCGAGCTCGAGGGGATCCTGGACGGCCACCTCTGAGACCCCGCACCGTTTCCGCCGCCGACGCCCGAGCTCGCCGGTCGGGCTCATCGGGCGCGGGCGGTGTCGTCGCGGGGGCAGGCGTCACGCACCCGGGCCGCGGGGGACGGGGGAGGCGGTCAGTTCGTCGACGAGACGGGCGAACTCGGCGCGTTCCCCGGCGGTCAGTGCGGCGTAGAGGGGGGCCTGCAGCTCGTCGGTGAGCCGTTCGGCGCGTCGCCACAGCGGAATCACCTGCGCGGCGGCGGGTTCCGGCCGCTCCCAGCCGTAGGAGGTCGCCTGCTCCACGCCGAGGTCGACGACCATGGCCGTGCGCGCACTCAACCCGCACATGCGCACCGCCGCCAGGTGGCAGGCGCCGCGATGTTCCCGCAGGACGTGGACGCGCTGCATGGCCGCGCCGACCGGGTCGTTGTCGGGGCAGGGCTGAGCGCGCCAGCCGGCGAACAGGGGCAGCGCGTCGCCGTCCGCGGCCTCGATCAGCCGGTGCGCCAGGTGGTTGAAGTGCTCCACGTCGACGTCGGCGGGAATGTGCGCGCGCCCCCACTGCCGGACGGCACCCGCGTAGCACGCGGCGGCCTCCGCCGCCGGCATCACGGCTCGCCCCGCCCGCCAGCCCGCGGTGACCAGGCCGGGGCCGAGGAACCCCTGGACCGACCGGACCACCTCCTCCGGTGCTTCGCCGAGCACGCCGAACCGGCCGCGGCAGTAGAAGGCGCGGCCCGGGGGGAAGCCGGCGCGCAGACCCACGGCGGCGGTCGCTTCGTCGGACATGAACTCGTCGCCGAAGTCGTGGATGGGGCGGGCGACCGAGGTGACGCAGTCGATGATCTCCATGCGCCGAAGGTCGCCCACCGTGACCCAGCAGGTCAAGAGGATGATTCCTGACGGGACCCTTTAGGTAATCTATCGATTCATGCTGGATGTCCGCCGCCTGAACATGCTCAGGACCGTCGCCGCCCGGGGCTCCATCACCGCGGCCGCCCACTCGCTCGACCTGACCGCCGGGGCCGTGTCCCAGCAGCTGGCCGCACTGCGCAACGACGTGGGCGTCGACCTCCTGCGCCCCGACGGACGCACCGTGACGCTGACCGAGGCCGGCCGGGTCCTCGTCGAACACGCCGACCGGATCCTCGCCGCCGTGCGGGAGGCCGAGAGCGCCGTCGCCGCGGTCAAGGGCAGCGTGGGCACCGCCACGACCCTCGCCGCCCTGCCGTCGACCGTTTCCCGCATCGTGGCCCCCGCGCTGACCGCGCTGGGGGCGCAGCACCCTCTGCTCACCGTGACCTGTCTCGTCACCGACCAGGCGCAGCTACGGGAACTGGCGCTCGGCACCGTCGACGTCGTCCTGGGGCAGCGCTACCACCACCTGCCGGAAGCCACCCCCCAGGGCGTCGAGATCTCGCCGCTGCTCGACGATCCGCTGCTCGTCGTCACGGCGGCGGACCGGATCGGGGAGCGGCCACTCGCCCTGCGGGAACTCGCCACCCACAGCCTCGCCGTGCCACCATCCGGCACGGACTGCGGGCAGGCCGTCCTGCAGGCCTGCCGCCAGGCCGGCTTCGAACCCGCGGCGCGTTACGTCACCGCCGACATCTCCGCCCAGCTCGCCCTCGCGCGCGCCGGCCTCGCCACCGCGCTCGTCCCCCGGACGGCCGTCGACCCGGACGCACCCGGAATCCGCACCGCGTCCATCGAGGATCGCCCGATCGTTCGCCGGCTGTTCGCCGCGACGCGTCGGACCGAGAGCGCGGACCCCACGACGGCCGCCGTCGTCGCCGCACTGCGGACGGCCGCGCGCGGAGTCCGGGACGGTTCCGCTCTCACCGACGGTCACGAGCGGCGTGGTGCCGCAACCGGCGCGAACGCGAATCCGGGTAGCGGACGGATGCCCGGGGAACCCGGCGGCGACGCCGGTCGCGGGGTGCCGGAGGGCGTCCGTACGCCATGACGGCTGTGCGGACGGACGGGTCCGCGCCGCCTCCGGGGGATTCCGGTGGGAGGCCGTTTCCGCAGAGGGCGGGGGTGCGCGAGCGCCTCCGCCCTCTTCCGTTCCTGCCGCTCGCCGGTCCGACGGAACAGAGCCGTCGAGTTTCGGCCAGAGGGTTCTCGGCCTGTCGTGCGAACGGCGATACCAGACCGGGTCGCTCTACGGGTAAGTTTGCCAACTGCGCACCGCACATGAACGGTTGACGACTACAGTGTGTGGTTGGTGATCATCGGTAGGCTCATCCCACCCTCGTAGTACTCCGCGCACGACACCCCCGCACAGCACCCCCGAACGACCCCCTGAACGACTCGTCCGAAGCACTCCGAAGTCCGCCCCCTGTACCCCGCAGTACGCCGATTCCTGGGCACGTACCAAGGACACTCATGTCTCAACTTCGCGCACCCGCCTCGCGGTCCGATCGACGCGAGGGCGGGCGGCACGGCCGGTCGGGCGCCCGCTCCGCCCCCGGCACCCCCGGCACACCCGGCACCCCCCCGGCGTCGCAGACGCCCGCGCCGCTCCCGACGGAAGCCCGCATACGCCCCCAACTCCTGCGCACCTCCGTGCTCCCCGCCGTCGCGGTGGCACTGGGCGGCGCGGCGGCCGTCCTCTTCACCATCCGCTCCACGGGAGCCAGCCCCACGCCCGGCCTCTGGGCCGCGCTGACCGGTGCGGCCGCCCTCACCGTCGCCTCCGTGACCGCCGCGGCGCTCGGCGCCGACCGGGCGGCCAAGGCGGTCCTGGACCGCTGTAACGCCCTGCGCCGCTCCAGCGCCCGCGGCCAGAGCGAACTGCGTACGATCGTCGAACAGTTGCGCAGGGGAGAGGGGCTCCCGCCCCGTCCCGCGCTCTCGTCCGGCCCCGCCGCAGGCGACGAATTCGACCTGCTGTCACAGGAGTTGAACCGCTCGCACGAGGCCGCCGTGGCGGCCGTCGTCCAGGCGTCCCGACTCTCCAGCAGCGTCGGCAACGAACAGAAGGTCGAGGTCTTCGTCAACCTCGCCCGGCGCCTGCAGTCCCTCGTCCACCGCGAGATCCAGCTCCTCGACGAGCTGGAGAACGAGGTCGAGGACCCTGAGCTGCTCAAGGGCCTGTTCCACGTCGACCACCTGGCCACCCGCATCCGCCGGCACGCCGAGAACCTCGCCGTGCTCGGCGGCGCCATCTCCCGCCGCCAGTGGTCGAACCCGGTCACCATGACCGAGGTGCTGCGCTCCTCGATCGCCGAGGTCGAGCAGTACCCGCGCGTGAAGCTCGTACCGCCGATCGACGGTACGCTCCGGGGCCATGCCGTGGCCGACGTCATCCACCTCCTCGCCGAACTCGTCGAGAACGCGACGCTGTTCTCCGCCCCGCACACCACGGTGCTGCTGCGCGCCCAGTACGTCACGGCCGGCCTCGCGATCGAGGTCGAGGACCGCGGCCTGGGCATGCCCGTCACCGAGCAGAACAAGATGAACGCCCTGCTCTCGGACCCCGACCAGGTCAACGTCGCGCATCTGCTCCAGGACGGCCGCATCGGCCTCTTCGTCGTCTCGGCGCTCGCGCGCCGCCACGGCATCGCCGTACGCCTCCAGTCGAACATCTACGGCGGCGTCCAGGCCGTCCTCGTCCTGCCGCAGGGCCTCCTCGGCGCCGACCCCGAGGGCCTGGCACAGCACGAGCGCCAGGCCGCCGCGGCCGTCGGCTCCACGGCGGTCCCGCAGGGCCAGGTGCAGATGCAGCCCCAGCCCCCGTCCCCGCAGGCACAGGCGCCGGAGCCGGTCCACGCCCCCGAGCCGGTCCACGCACCGGCACCGGTCCACGCTCCGACCCCGGTCCAGGTCCCGGCGCACGCCCAGGGCTCCATGCCGATGGCCGCGTCCGCGCCCCGGCCCGCGCCCTCCCCGGAGCGGATCGTCGCCCGTCACGAGGAGGCTCCGTCGGCCGACCCGCTCGCGTACCCCGGTACGAGCACGCACCTGAACGGCCACCTCAACGGCCACGCGGACACCGGTTCCACCCCCTCGATACCGGTGCAGTCGCTCGGCGCCGAGCACCAGGCCCCCCTGCTGCCCCCGGCGCCCGTGGCCTCTCGGTCCGAGCCCTCCGGCCGGCCCGTCCTCCCGAAGCGCCGCGCGCAGGAGCACCTCGTCCCGCAGCTGCGCGACGAGCCCGTGGCCCGCAAGCCCGAGGACCACGCCCTGCACGACCCCGGTCTGATGGCCGCCTTCCAGCGCGGAATCGGCCTTGCCGAATCCCAGCCCGCCCCCCACGAACCGCTGCGTCCAGGCGACGCGCACAAGGAGTAGATGCACCATGGCGAGCAATGTGCCGACCGGCCATTCCTCGGATCTCGACTGGCTGCTGAGCGGACTGGTCCAGCGGGTCCCGTACACCCGCAACGCCGTTCTGCTCTCCTCCGACGGCCTCGTGAAATCCGTCCACGGTCTCGACCCCGACGCCGCCGACCACATGGCGGCCCTGGCCTCCGGCCTGTACTCGCTCGGCCGGAGCGCGGGCGCCCGCTTCGGCGACGGCGGTGAGGTCCGACAGGTGGTCGTGGAGCTCGACTCCACGCTCCTGTTCGTCTCCACCGCCGGTTCGGGCACCTGCCTGGCCGTCCTCGCCGGGCGCGAGGCGGACGCGGCCGTGCTGGGCTACGAGATGGCGATGCTCGTCAAGAGCGTCCGTCCGTACCTGATCACGCCGGCCCGGCAGGCGGCAGGCGCGGCAGGTGGCATCGGCATCGGGCAGTGAACGTGACATCCCATAAGGAAGGGCCCTGGCTCGACGACGCGGCGGGCCGGTTGATCCGGCCGTACACCGTGAGCGGCGGCCGGACCAAGCCCAGCACCACGCTGGACCTGC
This sequence comes from Streptomyces gardneri, assembly GCF_006539185.1. Lineage (GTDB taxonomy): Bacteria > Actinomycetota > Actinomycetes > Streptomycetales > Streptomycetaceae > Streptomyces > Streptomyces gardneri. The sequence goes on along the minus strand of NZ_BJMN01000035.1, from coordinate 1,450 downwards.
TCTCGATGGTGATGGCGACCGGCTCGATCCCGCAGGCCCACATGGGCCCCGAGCACAGCCTGGCACTCGGGCTGTGCGACGGGCCCACCTCGGTGGCCGAGATCGCGGCGCACTTACGGCTGCCGGCCGTCGTCACCAAGGTCCTGCTCTCCGACCTCGTGGACTGCGGGGCGCTCACCGCCAGGGCCCCCCGGTTCCACGCCAACCCAACCGACCGTTCCTTGCTGGAGGCAGTGCTCGATGGCCTACGACAACGGCTCTGAGCGCCACGAGAGTTTCGCGACCGACCCCTTCCCCACCGCGCTCAAGATCCTCGTGGCGGGCGGGTTCGGCGTGGGCAAGACGACCTTCGTGGGCGCGGTCAGCGAGATCGAACCGCTCAGCACCGAGGAGCTGCTGACCTCGGTCAGCGCGGCCACCGACAGCCTGGAGGGCGTGGAGTCCAAGACCACGACCACCGTGGCCATGGACTTCGGGCGGATGACGCTCGACGACCGCCATGTGCTGTACCTGTTCGGCACCCCCGGGCAGGAGCGCTTCTGGTTCATGTGGGACGAGCTCTCCGAGGGAGCGCTCGGCGCGGTCGTCCTCGCCGACACCCGCAGGCTCCAGGAGTGTTTCTCCGCCGTGGACTTCTTCGAACGGCGGGGCATCCGGTTCGTCGTGGCGGTCAACGAGTTCGACGGTGCCTACCGCTACGAGCCGGACGAGGTGCGGGCCGCGCTCGACCTCAGGCCGGATGTGCCGGTCGTCGTCTGCGACGCCCGGATCTCCAGCTCCGGCATCCGCACCCTGCTGACCCTCGTCCAGCATCTGATCACCAACATCCCGGCCGCCGTGCCGAGCTTCGGAGCCACGCCATGACCTACGACCCGACCGGTCATCTCCTGCTGACCCCCATCGACAAGGACGCACCCGCGCGGGTGCAGCGGCTGCGTGAACTCGGGCTCGGGGAGCGGCCGGACGCTGCGTTCGACGAGTTCGCCCACCGGCTCGCGGACGTGACCGGGGCGCCGTTCTCGATGGTCAACTTCATCGACGAGAACCGGCAGTTCTTCGCCGGCCTGCACACCCCCGAGGGCACCCACTCGGGCAGTGACCTGGGCGCCGCCGCGGCGAACACCGGTGGCGTCGGCCGCTACATGGCCCGCGACCACGGCTACTGCCCACACGTGGTGGTCCGGCGCAAGGCGCTCGTCCTGGAGGATGTCTGCGACTACCCGCGCTTCGCGGGGAACCCGGTCGTCGACGAGATCGGGATCCGCTCCTACATGGGGGCGCCGCTGATCGACCGCTCCGGCATCGCGCTGGGCACGATCTGCGTGGTCGACACCGACGTCCGGCCGTGGGGGCGCGCCGGTCTGGAGACGATCAAGGCGATGGCGGCGGAGCTGGTGGAGCAGATCCACCGCCGCGAGGACAGCATGTTCTGATCCGTACGGACAGAAGA
>NZ_BJMN01000034.1 GCF_006539185.1 Streptomyces gardneri | reverse complement strand
ACCGAAGCGGCGGCGGGGACCTGCGCGGGGACCGGGGCCGCCACGGGCGCCGGGGCCGGGGCCTCGACGACCTGCGCGGGCGCCGGGGTGGTCGCCGGAGCGGCCGCCGCGTGGACGTCCTCCCGGGTGATGATGCCGTCCGGGCCGGTCGGGGTGACCGTCGCCAGGTCGACGCCGAGGTCCTTCGCGAGCTTCCGGACCGGCGGCTTGGCCAGCGGCCGGGCACCGGCCGGCGCGTGCCCGTTGAGCTGCTCCGGTACGGAGACGGCGACGGGCGCCGCCTGGACCGGGGCGGCCGGGGCCGTACCCGCGGGGGCCTTGCGCGCCCGCCGCTTGGTGGAGCTGGCGGCCACGCCGTAGCCGACGAGGACCGGCTGGCGGCCCTTGGGCTCTTCTTCCTCGGCCTCCGGGGCGGCGGGGGCCGCCGCCACCGGCGCGGCCTCGGCCACCGGGGCCTCGGGCGCGGCGCCGCCGCCGACGTTCACCGAGATGATGACCTCGCCGACGTCGACCGTCGTGCCCTCGGGGAAGCGCAGCTCGTGGACCGTGCCGTCGAAGGGGATCGGCAGCTCGACGGCGGCCTTGGCCGTCTCGACCTCGATCACGACCTGCCCGTCGGTGACGGTGTCACCGGGCTGGACGTACCACTTGAGGATCTCGGCCTCGGTGAGGCCCTCGCCCACGTCGGGCATCTTGAATTCGCGGATCGTCACGGTGCTCTCCTCAGTACGCCAGCGAGCGGTCGACGGCGTCGAGCACGCGGTCCAGGCCCGGCAGGTACTCCTCCTCCAGGCGCGCCGGCGGATACGGCGCGTGGTAGCCGCCGACCCGCAGGACGGGGGCTTCCAGGTGGTAGAAGCAGCGCTCGGTGATCCGGGCGGCGATCTCCGCACCGGAGCCGAAGAACACCGGCGCCTCGTGGACGACGACCAGGCGGCGGGTCTTCTCGACCGAGGCCTGGATCGTGTCGAAGTCGATCGGGGAGACCGAACGCAGGTCCACGACCTCGATCGACTTGCCCTCCTCGGCGGCGGCCTCGGCCACCTCCAGGCAGGTCTTCACCATCGGGCCGTAGGCGACCAGGGTGAGGTCCGTGCCCTCGCGGGCGACCCGGGCCTTGTGGAGCTCGCCGGGGATGGCCTCGGTGTCGAGCTCTCCCTTGTCCCAGTAGCGGCGCTTGGGCTCGAAGAAGATGACCGGGTCGTCGCTCTGGATCGCCTGCTGGAGCATCCAGTAGGCGTCGGAGGAGTTCGCCGGGGTGACGACCTTGAGGCCCGCGACGTGCGCGAAGAGCGACTCGGGGGACTCGGAGTGGTGCTCGACGGCGCCGATGCCACCGCCGTAGGGGATGCGGATGACGACCGGCATCTTCACCGTGCCGAGCGAACGGGCCCGGATCTTCGCCAGCTGGGTGACGATCTGGTCGTACGCCGGGAAGACGAAACCGTCGAACTGGATCTCCACGACCGGCCGGTAGCCGCGCAGCGCGAGGCCGATGGCGGTGCCGACGATGCCGGACTCGGCGAGCGGGGTGTCGATGACCCGGTCCTCGCCGAAGTCCTTCTGCAGACCTTCGGTGATCCGGAAGACACCGCCGAGCTTGCCGACGTCCAGGCCCATGATGAGGACCTTGGGGTCGGTCTCCAGGGCCTTGCGCAGCGACTCGTTGAGCGCCTTCGCGAGGGGAAGCTTCTGAACAGCCATGATTACTCGGCCTCTCCGTTCGCGAAGGACGCCTGGTAGGCGGCGAACTCCGCGCGCTCCTCGTCGACGAGCGCGTGTCCGTCCGCGTACGTGTGGTCGAAGATCGCCATGTGCTCCGGGACGGGCATGGCGCGCACGACCTCGCGGACCTGCTTGCCGAGGGCCTCGCTCTCCGCCTCCAGCTCCTCGAAGAAGGCCGCGTCGGCGTGGCCCTCGTTCTCCATGTACGCCTTGAGGCGCTGGATCGGGTCCTTCGCCTCCCAGGCCTCGCGCTCCTCGTCCCGGCGGTACTTCGTCGGGTCGTCGGAGGTGGTGTGGGCGGCCATGCGGTAGGTGAACGCCTCGATGAGCGTCGGGCCCTCGCCGCGGCGGGCGCGCTCCAGCGCCCAGCGGGTGACGGCCAGGCACGCGAGGACGTCGTTGCCGTCGACGCGGACGCCGGGGAAGCCGAAGCCGGCGGCGCGCTGGTAGAGCGGGACGCGGGTCTGCTTCTCGGTGGGCTCGGAAATCGCCCACTGGTTGTTCTGGCAGAAGAACACGACGGGGGCGTTGTAGACCGCGGAGAAGACGAACGACTCGTTGACGTCGCCCTGGCTGGAGGCGCCGTCGCCGAAGTACGCGAGCACGGCGGAATCCGCGCCGTCCTTGGCGATGCCCATGGCATAGCCCGTGGCGTGCAGAGTCTGCGAGCCGAGGACGATCGTGTACAGGTGGAAATTGTTGGTGCTGGGATCCCAGCCGCCGTGGTTCACGCCACGGAACATTCCCAGCAGGTTCGTCGGGTCGACCCCGCGGACCCAGGCGACGCCGTGCTCGCGGTAGGTGGGGAAGACGTAGTCGTCGTCCCGCAGGGCGCGGCCGGAGCCGATCTGCGCGGCCTCCTGGCCGAGCAGCGAGGCCCACAGGCCCAGTTCGCCCTGACGCTGGAGGTTCGTGGCCTCGGCATCGAAGCGGCGGGTGAGGACCATGTCGCGGTAGAGACCGCGCAGTTCCTCGGCGCTCAGGTCGATGTCGTAGTCGGGGTGCTGGACGCGCTCTCCCTCGGGCGTCAGCAGCTGGACGAGCTCGGGCTCCGTCGCTACCGCCTCGGCGCGCGTGCTCGTCTTCTTGGTGGTGCTCGTGCTCGCGCTTGCGGTGCGCTTGGTGCCGCTGCTGCGTCGCGTCGTCTTGCGCGCTGCAGTGCTCTCCACGGTCACTACGTGCTCCTCCGTCGGTCCGGCCTCCGGGTTCGCCGGTAGGCCAGTGCGGCTCTCCGCCTTATCCGTACCCTTCGCACGGGGTGGGTGCGATGCGGTCGGGGTCGGGCGTGACAGGTACCCCGGCGAGAGCCCTGTGCTAGGCACGTTACCCACAGCGCGGCATTCCCGCGAAACCCCACTTGACCTGCGATTTTGCTTGGATTTCCAAGTAAATCGAGAAAAGTGGGAACAGTCGCTGGTCAGCGCGTCGGCAACGACCTGAAGAGGGTCGCCGGAACATCCGGCACGTTATCCCGCGCACCCCGGGCGCGGGAAGAGCCAATATGTGAGACTGACTGGGTGCGCGAAGATGGAAAAATCCGGGTATTTCTGCTGGACGACCACGAAGTCGTCCGGCGCGGCGTCCACGAGCTGCTCTCCGTGGAAGACGACATCGAAGTGGTCGGTGAGGCCGGGACGGCGGCAGACGCGCTGGTCAGGATCCCGGCGACCCGCCCCGACGTCGCCGTGCTCGACGTCCGGCTGCCGGACGGCAGCGGGGTGGAGGTGTGCCGTGAGATCCGCTCGCAGGACGAGGGCATCAAGTGCCTGATGCTCACCTCGTACGCCGATGACGAGGCGCTTTTCGACGCGATCATGGCCGGGGCCTCGGGATACGTCCTCAAGGCCATCCGGGGCAACGAGCTGCTGAACGCGGTGCGGGACGTCGCGGCCGGCAAGTCGCTCCTCGACCCGGTGGCGACCGCCCGCGTCCTGGAGCGGCTGCGTGACGGCAACAACCCGAAGGGCGACGACAAGCTCGCCAACCTGACCGACCAGGAGCGCAAGATCCTGGACCTGATCGGCGAGGGCCTGACCAACCGGGTCATCGGCGAGCGGCTCCACCTTGCGGAGAAGACCATCAAGAACTACGTCTCCAGCCTGCTGTCGAAGCTGGGCATGGAGCGGCGTTCGCAGGCCGCGGCGTACGTGGCCCGGCTCCAGGCCGAGCGCCACTGACCCCCTGGGGGCCCCGGCGCGACCCGTGCCTCACCCGTACGGAGCAGCCCGGGGCCCACGGCCCGGATTCGGGACCTACGTCCCCTTGAAGGCGGGGCAGGGGCCCCTTTTCCGACGCGTTGCCGGTGGCGGAGAGTGGTAGCCATGTCCACCGAGGAGATCCGCGCCATCGAGTTGCTCGGCCGAGTGTCGTACGGCCGGGTGGCGACGAGCATGCGGGCGATGCCGTTCGTCGCGCCCGCCCGGCACATCGTGACCGAGGGACGCGTCCTGCTGCGGATGCACCGGGGGCTCGGCTACCACCGGGCCTGCAACGGCAGCGTCGTCGCGTACGGCGCGGACAACTTCAACTCGGGCGCCGAGCAGATCTGGTCCGTGCAGTTCACGGGCACCGCGGAGATCGTGGAGCCGACCGAGGAGCAGCTCGCGGCGTTCGGGCCCGAGCCCCGGACCGTGGACGACGAGCCCTTCGAGCCGGTCTACATGCGGATCGAACCGCAGTTCGTGACCGTGCACGAGCTCGACTACTCCGCCGGGCACCCCGCCGGGCCGGCCGACCGCCCCGTCGAGCTGCACTCCACGGACCACTCCCCGGAGCATCCCGGGGAGCACTCCATGGGGCGACACCTCCACCACGTAGCGTGATCTAACATCTGCGGAGTGCCGCGCTCATCTGTAACCCCCACTCCGCCCGTCGGCGTCCTCCTCCGCCGCTACGCGGCCGCGGGCGAGCCCCTCTCCTGCGAACCCGTGACCCAAGGCCTGCTCAACCGCGGCTACCGCCTCTCCACCACGCGCGGCGCCTACTTCCTGAAGCAGCACCTGGACGCCCCCACCGCCGACCGCGCCACCATCGTCCGGCAGCACCGCGCCACCCAGCGGCTGCACGACCTGGGCCTGCCGGTGGCCCCGCCGCTCGCCGACAGCCGGGGCCGTACGGTCGCGGTCGTCGACGGCCTCTGCTACGCCCTGCACCCGTGGGTCGACGGCCGGCACCGCCACGGCACCCAGCTCTCCACCGGCGGCTCCCGCCGCCTCGGCGCCCTCCTGGGACACGTCCACACCTGTCTGGAGCGGGTCATGGAGTCGCCGCCGCCGGGGGACGACCACGAGAGCGCCCGCCCCGAGGACACCTTCCGCGCCATCGAGGAGCTGATCGGCCTCGCCCGCGCGCACCGGCCACACGACAGCTTCGACGCGCTCGCCGAGCACCGGCTGAAGGAGCGCCGCCGGCTGCTCGCCCAGCACGCCCACCACCGGCCGCCGCCGGCCGCCGCGTCCGGCTGGGTACACGGCGACTTCCACCCGCTGAACCTGCTCTACCGGGGCGCGGAGCCCGCCGCGATCGTCGACTGGGACCGCCTCGGGGTCCGGCCGCGGGCCGAGGAGGCGGTCAGGGCGGCCGCCATCTTCTTCGTACGGCCCGGGGGCGAGCTGGCCCTGGAGAAGGTGCGGGCATACGCCCGCGCCTACCGGCGGGCGACGGGCGCCGACCGCGCCGAGCTGGCCGCGGCGGCGCACCGGGTGTGGTGGGAGCGGCTCAACGACTTCTGGACGCTGCGCTGGCGCTACCAGCTGCACGACCGAAGGGCCGACCCGCAGTTTCCCGCGGTGTCGGCCCTGGCGGTCTGGTGGACCCGGCAGTACGACGCCGTACGCGACGCCTTCGCCGGCTGAGTCGGCGAAGGCTCGCTGAGCCGGCGAAGGCTCCGTGGATCAGCTGGTGGCGGTGGAGCCGCCCGGCGGCGGGGTGTCGCCACCGCCGTCGTCGCCGCCGGTGGGCTCACCGGTCGGGTCGACCGGCGGCTCCGTGGTGTCCGTCGGATCCGTCGTCGGCTCCGTGGTGTCCGTCGGTTCCGTCGTCGGGGGCTCCGTCGTGGGCGGTTCCGTCGTCGGGGGCTGCGTGGTCGGCTGCTGCGTCGGCTGCTGCGTCCACGGCGGCTGCGTGGCGCCGCCGCCGGTCGACGTGTCCGGGTCCCGCGTCTGCTCCTCGGTGGTGGGCTCCTCGGAGGGCGTGGGCTCCTCAGCCGTGGTCGACGGCGACTGGGAGATCGTCGTCGGCGGAGTCACCACCTCGCCGCCCTTCTTCCCGTCGCCGGCCTTGTCGATGGCGTACACGACACCCGCGACGACCGCGACCAGCGCGAGCGCCACGAAGAGGACCAGCTTGCCGCGACCGCCCCGGCCGTTCGAGCCGTACGAGTCCTGGCCGTAGCCGCCGGTGCCGCCCGTGCCGCCGTCGTAGCCGCCGTACGCGCCGACGCCCCCGTCGTCCGGGTTCATCTGCGGAAGGATCCGGCCCTGCGCGGTCTCCCCGTGCATGGGGTGGCCCATCGCGGTCGTCGCCGCCATGCCGCCGACCGGCGTGTGCCCGCCGTCGTGCATGTCGACGGGACCGGTGTTCCACGTGCCGGTGTGACCGCCCTGCTGCTGGAGCATCTGCAGGCTGTACTGGATCAGCCCGCGCATCTCCTCGGCGCTCTGGAACCGGTCGTCCGGGTCCTTCGCGAGGGAGCGCATCACCAGGCCGTCGAGCTCCGGCGGCACACCGTGCGACACCTCGGACGGCGGGACCGGCGCGTCCTGCACGTGCTGGTACACGACGGAGAGCGGGGTCTCACCCGTGAAGGGGGGCCGCAGCGCGAGCAGTTCGTAGAGCAGACAGCCCGTCGCGTACAGGTCGGAGCGGTGGTCGACGGCCTTGCCGAGCGCCTGCTCGGGGGAGAGGTACTGGGGGGTGCCCATGACCATGCCGGTCTGCGTCATCGTCGACTGCGCGCCGTGCAGGGCACGGGCGATGCCGAAGTCCATGACCTTCACCGCACCGCTGTGCGTGATGATGACGTTCGCCGGCTTGATGTCGCGGTGCACGATGCCGTGCTGGTGCGAATAGGCCAGCGCCTCCAGGACGCCGGAGACGATGATGAGCGCCTGCTCGGGACCGGGTGCGTCCGCACTGATCAGCAGGTCGCGGATGGTGCGGCCCTCGACCAGCTCCATCACGATGTACGGCACGGGCCGACCGCCGACGAGGTCCTCGCCGGAGTCGTACACGGCGACGATCGCATGGTGGTTGAGCCCCGCGACCGACTGCGCCTCGCGGGTGAAGCGTGCCTTGGAGACCGGGTCCTCGGCCAGATCGGCGCGGAGGAGCTTCACCGCCACCGTGCGCCCGAGGCGCACGTCCTCGGCGGCGAACACCTCGGCCATGCCGCCGCGGCCCAGACGGTGCGTCAGCCGGTACCGGCCGTCGCCGACGACACCGCCGACGCCCCACGACTCAGCTGCCGCGTCCGGCACACCGCCACCTGATCCGGATTCGGGTGCCATCAGTCCTCGCCGTCGTCTGTCGTGCCGTGTCCAGTCGTCACGCTACAGGCTCCGTACGACATCACGGTCCGCGATTGACCGGCCATCCAACCCCGTCCACGTACACCTGTGCAAATTCGACGGGTTTCCCCGGACACTTCGGGAACGCTTCGAGGACGCGTTCTGTGCGGAGGGTCACGGAACGGGCACGCGGCTTGACGTGTCGGTGCCCTGGGGCAGACTTGGCCAGGAAATTCCGGAATTCGACGCCGCCGCGCGCGCGTAGGGGGAAGCAACAGATGAGCCAGGACGGCGCACAGGGCCGCTATGCGGGCGGTTCGGTCGCGGGCGGCCGGTACCAGCTGCGTGACCTCCTCGGCGAGGGCGGCATGGCGTCGGTGTACCTGGCCTACGACAGCGCCCTCGACCGACAGGTCGCGATCAAGACACTGCACACGGAGCTCGGCCGCGAGCAGTCGTTCCGCGAGCGGTTCCGGCGCGAGGCGCAGGCCGTGGCGAAGCTCTCGCACACGAACATCGTCTCGGTCTTCGACACCGGCGAGGACACCCTCGACGGCGCCGTCATGCCGTACATCGTCATGGAGTACGTGGAGGGGCAGCCGCTCGGCTCGGTCCTCGCCGCGGACATCCGGCAGTACGGCGCGATGCCCGCCGACAAGGCGCTCAAGGTCACGGCCGACGTGCTGGCCGCCCTGGAGGTCAGCCACGAGATGGGCCTGGTCCACCGGGACATCAAGCCGGGCAACGTGATGACGACCAAGCGCGGCGTGGTCAAGGTCATGGACTTCGGCATCGCGCGGGCCATGCAGTCCGGGGTCACCTCGATGACGCAGACCGGCATGGTCGTCGGCACCCCCCAGTACCTCTCCCCCGAGCAGGCCCTCGGCCGCGCGGTGGACGCCCGGTCCGACCTCTATTCGGTCGGCATCATGCTCTTCCAGCTGCTGACGGGCCGTCTCCCCTTCGACGCCGACTCGCCGCTGGCCATCGCCTACGCGCACGTGCAGGAGGAGCCGGTCGCCCCGTCCTCCGTCAACCGTTCGGTGACGCCGGCGATGGACGCGCTCGTCGCCCGGGCGCTGAGGAAGAACCCGAACGAGCGGTTCCCGAGCGCCGCGGTCATGCGCGACGAGTGCCTTCGGGTGCTCTCGGCCGGTCAGACCGGTGCCCCGATGATCGTCCAGGGCGGTCCGGTCAGCAGCGGTTCGGGCGTCGGCTCTGCGGTCTTCCCGCCGGTCGGCCAGACCCCGCCGCCGACCCCGCAGCCCGGCCCGCACGGCGTACAGCAGCCGTACCTGCCGCCGACGCCGCAGCCCGGCCCGTACGGCCCCGCGACGCCCGCGCCCGGCCCGGCGTACGGATACCCGCAGCAGGCGCCGGCGCCCGCGCCGATGTACCAGACCCCGGCGCCCGCGCCGTCGCCGTACGCCCCGGGCCCGATGCACACGCCGGCCCCCATGGCCACGCCCGCTCCCGTGGCGAGGGGCGGCGGCTCCCGCCGGAACACCCCGGTGCTCGTGGGCGCCGTCGTCGCCGCCCTCCTCGCCGTCGGCGGCCTGATCTTCGTCCTCAACAAGGACAACGAAACGGACCCGAACGCGGGCGGCACGGGCGGCACCGAAACGGAGCAGTCCCAGACCGCGACCCCCGGCCACAAGGGTCCCGACCTGACCAAGACCATCGACATGAAGAAGTGCACGCAGCCTTCGGAGTCGAGCGACGACCCCAGCAAGTTCGAGGTCCCGAACTTCACCTACAAGAACATCCAGTCGGTGAAGGCCTGTGTCCAGGCCGCCGGCTGGAAGATCATGACCCAGACCCCGGTCGACGAGTCGACCTACGGCGAAGGCACGGTCCTGGAGCAGTACCCGCCGGCCGGTGAGGACATCACCGACGAGGACGCCGAGTTCACCCTCAAGATCTCGACGGGCAACCCGCCCCAGTAGGACTGAGAGCGGGCAGGGGTAGCCCCGCAAGCGGGCAGCGGGAGCATCGAGGACGGGCAGAGGTAGCGCAGAGGGCGGGCAGGGGTGGCACGGAACGGCGGGCAGGGGCCCGCCCCCCTTACACCTGCCGCCTCCTCCCGGATGCCGGAAATGTCCCGGCATGTGACGCTGAGTCGACACCTCGGCGGCTCGGTACGGGAGGGGGGTCACCCGGTGACTCCAGCACTCCGCAGGACACGGGCGCGGGCCCTCGGCCCCGCGCTCACCTGCACGTTCGCCTGCGCGTTCGCCCTGGGTACCGCGCCCCTCGCATACGCGGCCGAGGCCCCCGCCGGTACGCGGTCGGTCGCGCCGTCCACACCCCCCGCGCCGCCCACGACGGCCACCCCGACCGGACCCACCGCACCGACCGTGCCGCCCACCACGGGAACGACTCCCCCGTCCGCGACGCCTTCCGGCTCCTTGACCCCGTCCTCCCCTGTCCCCGGGACCGGGACCGGTGCCGTCAGCGGGTCCGGGTCCGCCTCACCCGGGAACACCGGCGGCCCCGGCACGCCCGCCCCGCCGGCACCCGCGCCGACCGGCACCGCGTCGTCCTCCCCCGCATCCCCGAGCGCCACTCCCACCGACGCCCCCGCCCCCAGCGGCTCCGCCTCCCTGGCGGGCCGGCCGGCCGGAGAGGGCCACCCTCGGCCCGGCCGCACCGAGACGGCCACCGTCCATCCGAGCGCCACCACCCCGTCCCCCGGCCCGTCTCGTACCAACTCGGCAACAGACTCCGGCTCGTACGAGGCCGCCGAGGAGACCACCGAAGAGGTCACCGAGGAGGACGAGGCGGTACGCGAGGAGGACGAGATCCTCGGCGAGGTGGTGCGCGAGACGCGGCCCGCCGCCGCTCCCGGAATGGCGGCCGAGGCCGCGCCCACCCTCGTCGACCAGCGGATTCCCGTCCTCACCCTGGGGGTGGGGCTGGCCCTCATGGGGCTCGGGATCGGCTTCCTGGGGCTCCGGATGCGCCGCCGCTGAGCCGTGGCACCCGCCTCGGGTCCCCCTTGAGACGGACCTTCCTCTTCCGCCTCAGGACGGTTGTGGGGCTCGGCATACTCGGTATACATACTGAGTATGTCGATCCGCCACGGGCTCCTGGCCCTCCTCGAACGCGGCCCTCGGTACGGCTCCCAGCTCCGTACGGAGTTCGAGTCCCGCACCGGTTCCACCTGGCCGCTCAACGTCGGCCAGGTCTACACGACCCTCAGCCGGCTGGAGCGCGACGGCATGGTCGCGCAGGGGGGCCGGGACGAGGCGGGCCACGAGCTCTACACGATCACCGACGCGGGCCTCGCCGAGCTCAGGACCTGGTTCGAGAAGCCGGTGGACCGCACCAGCCCCGCCCGTGACGAGCTGGCCATCAAGCTCGCCATGGCGGTGGGTGCGCCCTGCGTCGACATCCGCGACGTCATCCAGTCCCAGCGCCGGCACACCGTGAAGGCGATGCAGGACTACACCCGGCTCAAGGCCCAGGCGCTCGTCGCCGTCGAGAGCGGGGGCTCGCGGGAACGGGACGACGTGGCCTGGCTGCTCGTCCTGGAGCAGCTGATCTTCCAGACCGAGGCCGAGGCGCGCTGGCTGGACCACTGCGAGTCCCGGCTGATCCGACTGTCCGCGCTCGCCCCGACGGCCCCGGCTTCTCCGAGTGCCTCTCCCGGGGCTTCTCCGGGGGCCTCTCCGGGAGCTTCCCCGGGGGCTTCTCCGGGTGCCTCCCCGGGGGCTTCTCCGGGTGCCTCCCCGGGAGCTTCTCCGCAGGCCGCGACGGCACCGGCCGACCCGGCCGACGTGACCACCGGTACGCCCGGGGCGCGCTGACCGCACTCTCGCGCGCACCGCCCGTACCGCTTCCGCACCACCTTCCACCGCTCGATCCGTACCGGCTACGCCGCGTACGACCAAGGGGGACCCCTCCATGTCCACACAGCAGCCCGTGCTGCAGCTCCAGAACCTGACCCGTGTCCACGGCTCGGGCGCCACCGAGGTGCACGCCCTGCGGGGGATCGACCTCGCCGTGTACCCCGGCGAACTCGTCGCCGTCATGGGCCCGTCCGGCTCCGGCAAGTCCACGCTCCTCACCATCGCCGGCGGCCTGGACACCCCGACCTCGGGCCATGTGATCGTCGAGAACACCGACATCACCACCGCGAGCGTCAAGGAACTCGCCGCCCTGCGCCGCCGCAGCATCGGGTACGTCTTCCAGGACTACAACCTCATCCCGGCGCTCACCGCCGCCGAGAACGTCGCCCTGCCCCGCGAGCTCGACGGCACCTCCGCCCGCAAGGCCCGCGTCGAGGCCCTGGCCGCTCTGGAGGAGATGGGGCTCGGCCACCTCGCCGACCGCTTCCCCGACGAGATGTCCGGCGGCCAGCAGCAGCGCGTGGCCATCGCGCGCGCCCTCGTCGGCGACCGCCGTCTCGTCCTCGCCGACGAGCCGACCGGCGCCCTCGACTCCGAGACCGGCGAATCCGTGCTCGCCCTGCTCCGGTCCCGCTGCGACGCGGGCGCCGCCGGTGTCCTGGTCACCCACGAGCCGCGGTTCGCCGCCTGGGCCGACCGCGTCGTGTTCCTGCGGGACGGCGCGATCGTCGACCAGACCGTGCGCAGCGAGGCCGACTCCCTCCTCTCGGGCCAGGTGGCGGAGGCGTGAAGACCTGGTTCCACTCCTGGCGGGCCGCGATCCGCATCGCCCGCCGCGACGCCTGGCGCTCCAAGGGCCGCAGCGCCCTCGTCCTCGCGATGATCGCCCTGCCCATCCTGGGTGTCAGCGCTCTCGATCTGACCTACCGCAGCTCCGAACTGTCCCCCGCGGAACGGGTGGAGAGGTCGATGGGCACGGCCGACGGGATATTCCGGGATGCCCAGGTCGAGGGCGTCCCGATCTTCCAGGACCCGCCGGGCGAGATGCACACGCCGGTCAAGGAGTACGAGAATCAGCCGTGGCCTGACGGCCCCACCGACGTCGCCAAGGCGATCCCGGCGGGTTCCACGGTCCTGACGGACCGCTCCGGGTCGGCCAAGCTGACCACGGCCCACGGTCTGCTCTCGGCCGAGGTCCGTGAGCTGAAGGCGTCCGACCCGATCGCCCGCGGCATCATGACCCTCCTCTCGGGGCGTTTCCCGGAGAAGACCGACGAGGTCATGGCGACCTCGCACTTCCTGGAGTCCAGCGGTCTGTCGGTCGGCTCGACCCTTTCCGCCCGCAACTTCGACCGTACGTATCGGATCGTCGGCTCCTACGAACTTCCCGACGCGCTCGCCGTCGACCAGGTCAACGCGCTGCCGGGCGCCTTCCTCGTCTCGTACGGGAAGGCGGTCGAGAAGTCCGGTCTGTCCGCCCCCGGCACCTCCACCGCGTATCTGGTGAAGAACTCCGGTGGTTTCACGTGGAACGCGGTCCAGCAGATCAACACCAAGGGCGTGGTCGTCACCTCGCGTGCCGTCATGCTCGACCCGCCGGCCGACTCCGCGGTGCCGCTGTACTCGAAGGAGAACTGGGGCAATTACGACTCCAGCCCGGCGGCCGACGCCGCCGCGCTCGTCGCCATCGGCACCGTCGTCGGCCTGGCGATGCTGGAGATCTGCCTCCTCGCCGGACCCGCGTTCGCGGTCGGCGCCCGCCGCTCGCGACGCCAGCTCGGTCTGGTCGGGGCCAACGGCGGTGCCCGCAGCCACATCCGGGCCATCGTGCTGAGCGGCGGTCTCGTCATCGGCGTCGCCGCGGCCGTCGTCGGCACCGTCCTCGCCGTGATCCTCACGCTGGCGCTGCAGCCGGTCCTCGAGGACACCATGAACCAGCGGTTCGGCGCCTTCGACGTCCGGCCGCTCGAACTGCTCGGCATCGCGCTGCTCGCCGTCCTGACCGGCCTGCTCGCCGCCATCGTCCCGGCGATCACCGCGTCCCGGCAGACCGTCCTCGCCTCGCTCACGGGCCGGCGCGGAATCCGTCGCAGCAGCCGCGTCCTGCCCCTGATCGGCCTCGCGGCCATCCTCGTCGGCGCCGCCATCGCACTCTTCGGGTCGATCGCGACCGAGTCGTTCGTCATCGTCGCGGGCGGTTCCGCCATCGCCGAGCTCGGCGTCGTCGCCATGACCCCGGCCCTGGTGGGGCTCTTCGGCCGGACCGGGCGCTGGCTGCCGCTCTCGCCGCGGCTCGCGCTGCGGGACGCCGTCCGGAACCGGGGACGTACGGCACCCGCCGTCGCCGCCGTCCTCGCCGCCGTCGCGGGCACGGTCGCCGTCTCCACCTTCATGGCCAGCAGCGAGGCGCAGAACAGGGCCGCGTACGAGGCCCGGCTGCCGCACGGAGCGGTCTCCACCTTCATCCTGGAGGAAGGCGGCCGGGACGTCCCCGCCGTCCGCGAGGCCGTCCAGCGCATCCTCCCCGTCGACGTCCGCGCCGACGTCGACCGGGTCTCGGTCGGCAAGCCGGGCTGCCGCCCCTGGGACGGCGGCGAGGGCTGCGGCCGCTACGAGGTCGTGCTCCCGCCGGCGCACGAGTGCCCGCTGTACGCCACGGTTCCCCCCGGTGGCGGCGACCCCAGCGAAAGGTTCACCCCCGAGCAGCGACGGAAGATGATCACCGAGGACTGGCGGTGCGACCAGACCTCCAGGGGTGGCTGGATGTCCGTCGACAGCGGTCTTCTCGTCGGTGACGCGAAGGTCCTCCAGGTCCTCGGCGTCGACGACCCGGGCGCCGCGAAGGCCCTCGCCGAAGGCAAGATCGTCAGCTTCGGCCGAGCCGAGATCGACAAGAACGGCACCGTCGGCATCAAGCAGATCACCGACATGACCGGTGCCGACAAGGCCGCCGAGAAGGGCCTGCCCGCGCCGGGGAAGATCAGCTCCATCCCCGCGTACCTGGTGCCCAAGGGCCAGAAGTCCTACGGCGTCCAGCTGCTGATGACCCCGGCCACCGCGAAGGCCGCAGGGCTCTCCACCGTGCCGGCGGGCGCGTACTTCAGCACCGAGCGGATGCCGGACACCGAGGCGCGCCAGAAGCTCGACGGTGAGCTCGCCAAGCTCGGCAGCAGCGTCGAACTGCACGTGGAGGAAGGCTTCGTCAACGAGAACAGCGTCTTCCTGATCGCGCTGGCCGTCTTCGCGGGCCTCATCACCATCGGCGCCGCCGGTATCGCCACCGGCCTCGCCCAGGCCGACGCCGAGGCGGACCTGAAGACGCTCGCCGCCGTGGGCGCCCCGCCCCGGGTCCGCCGGACCCTCAGCGGCTTCCAGTGCGGAGTCGTCGCGGCGATGGGCGTGGTCCTCGGATCCGCGGCCGGTGTCCTGCCGGCGGTGGGCCTGCGTCTCACCGAGGAGCGCGAGATGATCGGCTACTACGAGGAGGCGATCCGGCAGGGCTGGGACAACGGCTTGTCGGGCCCGCCGTACGTGCCGATCGTCATCCCCTGGGAGACGCTCGCCGGCCTCCTCGTCGCCGTCCCGCTCGGCGCCGCGCTCCTCGCCGCCCTGGTGACCCGCTCGCGCGGCGCGGTGGCCCGGCGCGAGGCGACCTGACAGATCCCTGCCGGTTCGTTGCCTTCCTGTGCCCCTGTACGAGGGTGGATCACCCTCGTACAGGGGCACACCGTGTGGTGAGGCATGTGTGCGAGAGAATGGCGGCATGGAGATGCCGAGGAATGACAGGTCGCAGGAGAGCCCCCAGGTCCTCATCGTGGGACAGGACGGGACGGCGCTCGGCGGCGCTCAGGGTGACGACGAATCCCGCGAGGTCCCGGTGACGGAAATGGTCGAGCAGCCTGCGAAGGTCATGCGGATCGGCAGCATGATCAAGCAACTCCTGGAGGAAGTACGGGCGGCACCTCTCGACGAGGCCAGCCGTGTCAGGCTCAAGAACATCCACGCCAGCTCCGTGAAGGAGCTGGAGGACGGGCTCGCGCCCGAACTGGTCGAGGAACTGGAGCGGCTCTCCCTGCCGTTCACGGACGAGGCGATCCCCTCCGAGGCGGAACTGCGCATCGCGCAGGCCCAGTTGGTGGGGTGGCTGGAAGGCCTCTTCCATGGCATCCAGACGGCGCTGTTCGCCCAGCAGATGGCGGCCCGCGCCCAGTTGGAGCAGATGCGCCGGGCCCTGCCGCCGGGCGCCTCGCACGACGATGACGACGACGACCGCGGCCACGGCCACGCAGTCCGCTCGGGGCCGTACCTGTAGGTCCGCAAGACCGTACGAAGGAGGGGCCCGGCACACCTCGTGTGCCGGGCCCCTCCTCCGCGTGTACGCCGGGTCAGCCGTGCGGCGCCGTGTGGGCCCGGGTCAGCCGTGCGGCGCCGTGTGGGCCCGGGTCAGCCGTGCGGCGCCGTGCACGTCGGTCAGCCGTTGCGGCGCCGCGTACGCCGGGTCAGCCTTGCGGCGCGAGCAGCAGCACCTTGCCGACGTGGTCGCCGGACTCCAGCACCCGGTGCGCCTCGGCGGCCTCCGGCATCGGCACCGTACGGTCGACGACCGGCCGGACCGTGCCCGCGCCGATCAGCGGCCAGACGTGCTCGCGGACGGCGGCGACGATCGCCGCCTTCTCCTGCGGCGGGCGGGAACGCAACGTGGTCGCCATGACCGCCGCGCGCTTGGCGAGCAGCGCCCCCAGGTTGAGCTCGCCCTTCACACCGCCCTGGAGCCCGATGATCACCAGCCGGCCGCTGACGGCCAGGGCCTTCACGTTCCGCTCCAGGTACTTGGCGCCGACGATGTCGAGGATGACGTCCGCACCGGCCCCGTCCGTCGCCTTGTGCAGCTCCTCGACGAAGTCCTGCTCGCGGTAGTCGATGAGGATGTCCGCGCCCAGCTCGGCACAGCGGGCCAGCTTCGCGGGGCTCCCGGCCGTGACCGCGACCCGTGCGCCGACCGCCTTCGCGAGCTGGATCGCCATCGTGCCGATCCCGCTCGCCCCACCGTGCACGAGCACCGTCTCGCCGGGACGCAGGTGGGCGATCATGAAGATGTTGGACCAGACCGTGCAGGCGACCTCGGGGAGCGCGGCGGCCGTGGTCAGGTCGACACCCTCGGGCACCGGCAGGAGCTGACCGACCGGGACGACGACCTTCTCCGCGTAACCGCCGCCGACGAGCAGCGCACAGACCTCGTCGCCGACGGACCAGGCGGACACCCCGGGTCCGAGCGCGGCGATCCGCCCCGAACACTCCAGACCGGGGTACGGGGAGCTGCCCGGCGGCGGGTCGTAGAAGCCCTGCCGCTGGAGCAGGTCGGCGCGGTTGACGGCGCTCGCCACCACCTCGACGAGGACCTCGCCCTCGCCGGGCACGGGATCGGGCACCTCGGCCCAGACGAGGGCCTCGGGACCGCCGGGTTCCGGAATCGTGATCGCATGCATGGCCGCGAGGCTACTCCGGCGGGTCCACGCCCGACGCGGTCCAATCGGCGTGGCGTGGCCCCTACCGGACGGCCTTGCTCGACCGTCCCGGGTTCAGTCCTGCGGCGGCGTGGTGAGCGGGGTCACCGGCGCGGCGCGCACGATGGTGATCACCCGGTCGGTGGGCTGGAGCGGGCTGGCGGCCTTGTCGTCGTAGCTCAGCAGCCGGTGGCCGCGGAGCACGCTCACCACCAGGTCCTCGGTCTCCCGGACGCTCTTGCCCGCCTCCGCCTTGGTCACCGGACGCTCGACGAGGTCGAGGCCGGAGCCCTGCTGGATGAGGTCCTCCATCACGGTGCCGGCGCTGGGGCTCAGCACCGAGAGGCCGAGCAGCCGACCGGCGGCGGAGGCGCTGGTGATGACCGCGTCCGCGCCGGACTGACGCAGCAGCGGCGCGTTCTCCTCCTCGCGGACCGCGGCGACGATCTTCGCGCCCCGGTTGAGCTGGCGGGCGGTCAGGGTGACCAGGACGGCCGTGTCGTCGCGCTGGGTGGCGATGACGATCTGACGGGCCCGCTGCACCTCGGCCCGCAGCAGCACGTCGCTGCGCGTCGCGTCGCCGACGACACCGACGAAGCCGTCCGCGTTCGCCGTCTCGATCACCTTGTTGGAGGGGTCGACGATGACGATCTGGTCCTTGCGGAGACCGGTCGCGCAGAGGGTCTGGATCGCGGACCGCCCCTTGGTGCCGAAGCCGACGATGACGGTGTGGTCGCGCAAGGTGGACCTCCAGCGATTCAGTCGGAACTCCTCCCGGGTCCTCTCCGTGAGGACCTCGAGGGTGGTGCCGACCAGGATGATCAGAAACAGCACGCGCAAGGGCGTGACCAGCAGGATGTTGGCAAGCCTCGCGGTGTCGCTGTACGGGACGATGTCGCCGTATCCGGTGGTGGAGAGCGTCACCGTCGCGTAGTAGGCGCAGTCGAGGAAGTCGAGCGTCCCGTTGGCGTTGTCGTGGTAGCCATCGCGGTCGATGTAGACGATGAGCACCGTCACGATCAGCACGCCGAGCGCCATGAGCAGCCGCTTGCCGACCTGGCGCAGCGGCTTCTCGACGACCCGGCGGGGAAGCCGGATCTGGGGACCCGCGATCCGCTCCTCCGCTTGGCGGGCCATCACGTCACGGCTGGGAAGTTTCACGTGAAACACACTCCTTCGGCCGGGACGTCCCCCGCCGCCGTCGGCCAGGGAAGGCCGAGGATCTCCAGTGCCTGACCCGGTCGGGCACCGCCGGGCGGTACGACGGCCAGGCCGTCGGCGGCGGCGATGCCACGGAGCATGGCCGGTCCGTTGTAGTGGAGCGGGACGGCCCCGTCGGCTCGGCGGACGACCGGGACGAGCCGGGTGTCGTGGGGATGCCCCTGGACCTCGTCCTGGACGGGGACGCCGGGGGCGCGGTGCGGCTCCCGGGCACCGCCCGTGAGAGCGGCGAGCAGCGGCTCGGCGAGGGTGAGGAGCCCCGAGACCGCCGCGAGCGGGTTGCCGGGGAGCCCGACGAGATGACGGGGGTCCTCCCCCGAGAGCCGGGCGAGGAGCATCGGGTGGCCGGGCCGGACCTTCACCCCGTCGACGAGGAGAGTGGCGCCCGCCGCGTCGAGCACCCGGTGCAGATGGTCGACGGGCCCGGCGGCGGTCCCGCCGGTGGTGATCAGCAGGTCGGCGGTGGACCCGGTGACGGCCGCGTACAGCTCCTCGGCGTCGTCGCCGATCCGACGGGTGGCGAGGACCTCGGCGCCGAGCGCCTCCAGCCAGGGGCCGAGCATCGGGCCGAGCGCGTCACGGATGAGCCCCTCGTGGGGGAGTCCCGCCGTGAGCAGCTCGTCGCCGAGGACCAGGATCTCGACTCGGGGGCGGGCGAGGACGGGCAGCGCGTCATAGCCGGCGGCCGCGGCGAGTCCGAGGACGGCGGGGGTCACGGCGGAGCCCGCGGGCAGCAGCTGGTCTCCGGCGCGGCACTCCTGGCCCCGGGGACGGATGTCCTGCCGGGCCCGCACCTCGCGCAGGGCGTACAGGAGCGGACCGGGCGCCCCATCGCCCCGCTCGGTGCGGGAAGGCTCGGTGCGGGAGTGCTCGGTGCGGGAGTGCTCGGTGCGGATGACCGCGGTCGTTCCGGCCGGGACGCGGGCTCCGGTGGCGATGCGTACAGCCTCACCGTCGGCCAGTACGGCGTCGGGGGCGTGGCCCGCGAGGACGGCGCCCTCTTCACGGACCGTCCAGGGGCCCGCCCCCGCGACGGCCCAGCCGTCCATGGCGGAAGTGTCGAAGGAGGGCAGGTCGGTGAGGGCCAGGAGCGGCCCCGCGAGGACCCGGCCGAGCGCCGCGCCGAGCGGCACGTCCAGCGGCACGTCCAGCGGCCCCCGCGCGCCCTGGCCCAGCCGACCGGCGCGGGCGGCGGCGCCTGCTTCCGCCGCGGTCGTCCGTGCCACGGGCCAGGCGGTGGCGCGGTGCGGCTCCTCGGCGGGCTGGGGGAGAGGCGCGGTGTCGGGGGCCACGAGGGCGGACTCCTTGAGAGTCATCAAGCCTCGGCCTCGTCCTGTTCGGCGGCCCAGCGCTTGGCGAGCTCCGCCGCCTTGCGGGCCGCTTCGGCGACCGCCTCGGGGCCGCCCGTGGCGCCCGCGCTCGCCGCCGCGTAGCCGACCAGGAAGGTGGTCAGGGGCGCGGCGGGGCGGGCCACTCCATGGGCGGCGTCACGGGCCAGGTCGAGCAGCACGCCGGTGTCGACGTCCAGCTCGATGCCCAGTTCGTCCTTGACTGCGGTGATCCATTCGTCCAGCACGGTCCCATGCTCCCTGACGCGGGCCCGGGCCGCGACGATGTCCTCCCAGGTGTCGCAGTCGAAGGAGGCGAGGGGCCCCGCGGCGACCCTGGTGAGGCGGAGCCCCTCCGTGAGGTGCCGCAGCGGTGTGTGGGCCAGACCGCGGACGTCGTCCGCGAGGCGGGTCAGCTCGCGTACCAGCGGACCGGTCCGGTACGCGGCGACGAGCGGCTGGTCGCGGCCCTCGCCGTCGGTGAGGACGGCGGCCTCCGCGTCGGGTGCCGCGGCGAGCGACTCCAGGAGGCGCCGGACGGTGTCCCGGTCGAGGAAGGGCAGGTCGGCGGAGAAGACGAGGACGGTCTCGGCCTCCGTCTCGCGGACCCCGGCGGCGACGGCGGGCACCGGGCCCCCGCCGGGCGGATCCTCCCTGGTCCAGCGGACGGGACGGACGGTCGGGCGGGGGTCTCCGACGACCACCGTCCGGCCGGCGTCGGGGCAGGCCGCGAGCACCCTGTCGAGGAGCGTCCGGCCTCCTACCCGTACTCCGGGCTTGTCGGAGCCGCCCAGGCGCCTGGCGGCGCCCCCGGCGAGCACGACGGCGTCGTATGCGGTGGTCACCCCAGCAGTATGGGCCGCCGGGCACCGCGCACGTCCGGCCCGTCCCAAGAAGAGAGACGGGCCGGACCGGGGCTGCGCGCTGTCAGAGCGTGCGGAGCAGGACCGCGGGCTGTTCGACGCAGTCCGCGACGTACCGCAGGAAGCCGCCCGCCGTGCCGCCGTCGCAGACGCGGTGGTCGAAGGTGAGCGAGAGCTGCACCACCTGACGGACGGCCAGTTCGCCCTGGTGGACCCAGGGCTTGGGGATGATCCGGCCGACGCCGAGCATCGCGGCCTCGGGGTGGTTGACGATCGGCGTGGAGCCGTCGACCCCGAACACCCCGTAGTTGTTCAGGGTGAACGTGCCGCCCGTCAGATCGGCCGGCGTGAGCGTGCCCTGCCGGGCGGACTCCGTGAGCCGGGCGAACTCCTCCGTGAGCGACTCGGCAGTCCGCGTCCCCGCGTCCTTGACCACCGGGACGACCAGACCGCGCGGGGTCTGGGCGGCGAAGCCGAGGTGCACGGCCGGCAGCCGGACGATCTCCCTGGCGGCGGTGTCCACCGTGGAGTTGAGCTCGGGGAACCGGGCCAGGGCGTGGGCGCAGATCCGGGCGAGGAGCGCGAGCAGCGAGATCTTCGGCCCGCCCGCCTCGTTCATCGCCCGCCGGGCCGCCATCAGCTCGGTCGCGTCGGCGTCGACCCAGCAGGTCGCGTCCGGGATCTCCGTACGGCTGCGCGAGAGCTTGTCTGCGACCGCGCCGCGGAGACCGCGCAGCGGAATCCGCTCCCCTGCGACGGCCGGAGCGGGGGCCGCGACCGGGGCGGCGACGGCCGGAGCCGCAGCGGCCGCGGCGGCCGACTGCTCCAGGGCCGCGAGGGCCAGCTCCACGTCCGCCCGCAGGATCAGCCCCTCGGGACCGGACCCACGCACCTCGCGCAGGTCGATCCCCCGGTCTCGGGCCAGCTTCCGCACGAGCGGCGAGATGACCGGCACCGGCCCGTCGTGCCCGGCGACGGGTGCGGCGACGGGCTCAGGAGCCTTCACCGCGACCGGAGTCCGGGCCACTGCCGGAGCCGGAGCCGCGACCGGGGCCTGGGCCACGGCCGGGTTCTCGCGCTGCACCCGGCGGCGTCGGGCGACGGGCCCCGCCGTGCCGTAGCCGACGAGCACGTTGCCCGAGTACTCCGAGGAGACGGCGTCCGCCGCGGTCGCCTTGGGAGCGGCTTCCGGAGCGGCCTCCGTGAGCTCCTCCGGCGCCCCCGTGCCGCCCACGGCGACCGTCAGGAGCGGTGCGCCGACGGGCAGTTCGGTGCCCTCCTCGCCGTACCGGGCGGTGACGACGCCGCCGTACGGACAGGGCACCTCGACCATGGCCTTGGCCGTCTCGACCTCGACGACCGGCTGGTCGATGGCGACGACGTCGCCGACGGCGACGAGCCAGCGGACGATCTCGGCCTCGGTGAGCCCCTCACCGAGGTCGGGCAGCTTGAATTCGAGCACCTGGGCCATCAGCTCTGCGCCTCCCACTGCAACCGCGCCACCGCGTCCAGGATCCGGTCCACGCCGGGCAGGTGGTGCCGCTCCAGCATCGGCGGCGGGTACGGGATGTCGAAGCCCGCCACGCGCAGCACCGGCGCCTCCAGGTGGTGGAAGCAGCGCTCGGTCACGCGCGCGGCGATCTCCGCGCCGGGGCCGGCGAAGCCGGTCGACTCGTGGACCACGACCGCCCGGCCCGTGCGCCGCACCGAGGCGCAGACGGTCTCCTCGTCGAACGGCACGAGCGAGCGCAGGTCGACGACCTCCAGGTCCCAGCCCTCGGCCTGGGCCGCCTCCGCCGCCTCCAGGCAGACCGGAAGCGACGGGCCGTAGGTGATCAGGGTGGCGCCGGTGCCCTGCCGCCGTACGACCGCCTTGCCGATCGGCTCGACGGGCGCGGGCGCTTCGGGCGACCAGTCGGACTTCGACCAGTAGAGCCGCTTGGGCTCCAGGAAGACCACCGGGTCGTCGGAGGCGATGGCCGCGCGCAGCAGCCCGTAGGCGTCCTCGACGGTCGCCGGGGTGACGACGTGCAGCCCCGGGGTGGCCATGTAGTAGGCCTCGGAGGAGTCGCTGTGGTGCTCGACGCCGCCGATCCCACCGCCGTACGGGACACGGATGACGAGCGGCATCGGCATCGCGCCGCGCGTCCGGTTCCGCATCTTCGCGACGTGGGAGATCAGCTGCTCGAACGCCGGGTAGGCGAAGGCGTCGAACTGCATCTCGACGACCGGCCGCAGTCCGTACATGGCCATGCCGACGGCGGCGCCGAGTATGCCCGCCTCGGCGAGCGGGGTGTCGGTGCAGCGGTCCTCGCCGAACTCCTTGGCGAGCCCGTCGGTGACCCGGAAGACGCCGCCGAGCGTGCCGACGTCCTCGCCCATCACGTGGACGGTCGGGTCCTCGGCCATCGCGTCGCGCATGGCGCGCTGGAGCGCCTGCGCCATCGTCGCGGGCTTGGCCTTACCGGCACCGGCGGCCTTGGCCGCGGGGCCGGTCGTCGCGGTCGTCATCACGCCTCACCCTCGGCGTCGAGCTCGGCGCGCAGCTGCGCCGCCTGCTCGCGCAGCTGCGCGGTCTGCTCCGCGTACACATGGGAGAACAGGTCCATCGGGTCGAGGACCGGTTCGGCGTTCATCCGCTCGCGCAGGTCCGCCGCCATCGTCTCGGCTGCCTCGGCCGCCGCGCGCTTGCCGTCCTCGTCGAGAAGGCCGCGCTCGGTGAGCTCCCGCTCGAGGATCAGGATCGGGTCGTGCGCCCGCCAGGTCTCGACCTCGCCGGCCGCGCGGTAGCGGGTGGCGTCGTCGGCGTTGGTGTGCGCGTCGATCCGGTACGTGATGGCCTCGACGAGGGTGGGGCCGCCGCCGCGCCGGGCGCGGGCGACGGCCTCGGTCAGCACCTGGTGGACGGCCACCGCGTCGTTGCCGTCGACCAGCCGGCCCGGCATGCCGTATCCGACGGCCTTGTGGGCCAGGGAGGGGGCGGCGGTCTGCTTGGCCAGCGGCACGGAGATCGCGAAGCCGTTGTTCTGCACGAAGAAGACCACGGGGGCCTGCCAGACGGCCGCGAAGTTCAGCGCCTCGTGGAAGTCGCCCTCGCTGGTGCCGCCGTCGCCGACCATGGCGAGGGCGACCACGTCGTCGCCCTTGAGGCGGGCGGCGTGGGCGAGGCCCACCGCGTGCGGGAGCTGGGTGGCCAGCGGGGTGCAGAGCGGCGCGATGCGGTGCTCGTGCGGGTCGTAACCCGTGTGCCAGTCGCCGCGCAGCAGCGTCAGGGCCTGCACGGGGTCGAGGCCGCGGGCGACCGCCGCCAGGGTGTCGCGGTACGAGGGGAAGAGCCAGTCCCGCTCTTCCAGGGCCAGGGCCGCGGCGATCTCGCACGCCTCCTGGCCGGTGGTGGACGGGTAGACGGCGAGCCGGCCCTGCTTGGTGAGCGCGGTGGCCTGCGCGTTGTACCGGCGGCCGCGGATCAGCTCCGCGTACAGCCGGAGCAGCAGCGCGGGGTCGGCGTCGGCCACGGCGTCCGTGCCGAGCACGCGCAGCGGCTCGGCGTCGGGCAGCAGCGGGGCGGGGTCGGTACGCGGCTGCCACGCCGGCGGCGGGGTGGGCCGGTAGGCGGGAACGGCACCGGGCGGCTCTTGGACTGTCGAACTGCGCTGTTGCAACGAGTCCACCTCCTCGTGGGAGCGGGCATAAGACCCGAAGGCGGGTGGCGCGAGTGTGGCGCGCCTCACCTACCGATTGTTCGGTCGTGGAGGCATTTTGGCTACAGGCACCTCCAGCCTGTGGACAAACGGTTCTCCACAGCCTGGGATAGGAGCAGGTCGTCCACCGGAGAGAGGCGGGGGGACATGGCGGATGAACAAATGGCCGTCGATCGGAGCGGGGCTCCGGCCGACGCCGCGGTCGAGGCACCGGGCGGGACGCCGGGCGAGGCACTCGGCAGGCCGCTCGGCGCGGCCGACGGCGACGTGCCCGAAGAGGCCCTGAGCGCCCCGATCGGCATGCCGACGGGCGCCCCGCCGCCGCGCCCGTTGGACGCGATCGACCGCGACATCCTGAGACTGCTGCAAACGGACGGCCGCGCCTCGGTACGGTCCGTGGCCGAGCGCGTGCACGTCTCCCGGGCCAACGCCTACTCGCGGATCAACCGGCTCATCGACGACGGGGTGATCCGCGGCTTCAGCGCCCGGGTCAACCACGAGCGGGCGGGGCACGGCGCCTCCGCCTACATCACGCTCAAGATCGTCCAGAACTCCTGGCGGACGGTCCGCGAGCAGCTCAGGGCCCTGCCGGGCGCCACGCACATCGCGCTGGTCAGCGGCGATTTCGACGTCCTGCTGCTCGTGCACACCCCGGACAACCGGACGCTCCGCGAGCTCGTGCTCACCCGGCTCCAGTCGATCCCCGAGGTGCTTTCCACCCGCACGCTGCTGGTCTTCGAGGAGACGGACCTCAACACCGACCACCGGCTCTGACCACCGCCTGAGCACCACCTGAGCACCCGGAAAGCCCCGAAGGCCCCGAAGGCCCCGAAGAAGCCCGAACAGCCCCGGAAATGCCGGACGGCCCCCGAAGGGGCCGTCCGTACGCCTCAGCGGGCCACCGGGAACGCTCAGCGAGCGGTCCGCAGCCCGTCGAACGCCAGGTGAGCGACGGTCTCCGCGAGCTGCTCCCGCTCGCCCACCGCGTCCGGATGCGGCCGGTACCACTCCACCAGCGAGTTGATCATTCCGAAGAGGAGCCTGGTGGCCAGGCGTATGTCCACGTCCGCCCGCAGGTCACCCTCCGCCGCCGCGGCCTTCAGCAGGTCGGCCACCCGGTGGTCGAACTCGCGCCGCCGCTCCATCGCCCACCGCTCGGTCGCGGTGTTGCCCCGCACCCGCAGCAGCAGCGTCACGTACGGCAGCTCCGCGATCAGCACCTCCACGGTGCGACGCGTGACGTACTCGACCCGCTCGACCGCCCGGCCGCGTACGGCCCCGGGCTCGTCGAGCACCGCGAAGAGCCCGTCGAGCGCCCGGCTGACCGCCCGCCGCAGCAGCTCCTCCTTGCCGGACACGTGGTGGTAGATCGAGGACTTGGAGATCCCCGCCGCCTTGGACAGGTGCTCCATGGAGGTGCCGTCGTAACCGCGCTCGTTGAAGACCCGCACGGCGACCGAGAGGAGCGTCTCCGGGGTGTACGTGTCGCGCTTCGCCGTGGTCATCAGGAGTCCTGCCCTTCCTCGGCGTATGCCCGGCGCGCGGTGGCCAGGCTCGGCGCGTACCGCCCCGTCGGGTAGCGCTCGTGCAGCGCCATGAGCAGGTCCCGGACGCGCTCGTGGCCCACCTTCCCGGCCCACTCCAAGGGGCCGGCGGGGTAGTTGACCCCGAGCCGCATCGCGGTGTCCACGTCCTCGGCGGTGGCGACACCCCGGTCGACCGCGTCGGCCGCCAGATCGGCCAGCATCGCGACCGTACGGGCGACGATCATGCCGGGCACGTCGCCGATCACCGACACCTGCTTGCCGAGCGCCTGGAAGAGGCCCACGGCCTCCGCGAGGACCTCCGCCGAGGTCTGCTCCGAGGTGGAGAGCACGATCCGGCTCGCGCGCGCGTAGTCGAGCGCGAGATCGAAGTAGACGATGTCGTCGCCGTGGTACTCGAAGGAGGTCTCGCCGTCCGCGAGGACGAGCCGGCCGCCGCCCGGCAGCACGAGGAACCCGCCGCCGCCCTTGCGCCGCACCTTGATCCCCGCCTCCTCGAAGAGGCCCACCAGCGGCTCCGCGGGCCCCAGGTCGCCGCGGACGACGATCTTCTCGGGGGCCTCGGCGGGCGGCGCGGTGTGCGGCTCGGGCCGTTCGGCCCCTTCCGCGTACGAGAACCAGCCGTGCCCGGACTTGCGGCCGAGCCGCCCCGACTCCACGAGCCGCCGCTGCGCGAGCGAGGGCGTGAACTTCGGGTCCTGGTAGAAGGACTCCCAGACCGAGCGGGTGACGGCCTCGTTCACGTCCTGGCCGATGAGGTCCGTGAGCTCGAAGGGGCCCATGCGGAAGCCGCCGCACTCGCGCAGGGCGGCGTCGATGGTGGCGGGGTCGGCCGCGCCCTCCTCGTAGACCCGCAGCGCCTCCGCGTAGAAGGGGCGCGCGACCCGGTTCACGATGAAGCCGGGGGTGTCCGCGCAGCGCACCGGCGTCTTGCCCCAGCCCTTCATCGTCTCGTACGCGCGCGTGGCGACGTCCGCGTCGGTGGCGAAGCCGCTGACGACCTCGACGAGCGGGAGCAGCGGCGCCGGGTTGAAGAAGTGGAGTCCGACGAACCGGCCGGGCAGGCGCAGCCCTCCCGCGATCGCGGTGACGGAGAGGGAGGAGGTGTTCGTGGCGAGGACGGTGTCGTCGCCGACGACCTTCTCCAGGTCGGCGAAGAGCTGCTGCTTGACGGGCAGGTGCTCGACGATCGCCTCGACGACGAGCGCCGCGTCCGCGAGCTCCGCGAGCTCCTCCGAGGCGTGCAGCCGGCCGACGGCCGCCTCGCGCGCGGAGGCGTCCAGGCGGCCCTTCTCCACCAGCCGGTCCAGGCGGGCGGTGAGGGCGGCCACGGCCTCCGCCGCCCGGCCGGGGGCATTGTCGTAGAGCCGTACGGGATGGCCGGCGACCAGTGCGACCTGGGCGATGCCCTGGCCCATGGTGCCGGTGCCGACGACGGCGACGGTGCGGTCCTGTGCGAGGGCGGTCGGCTCACTGGCGGTCACGTCGTCGCTCCCCCTGACGGTCACGTTGGCGCTCATAGGAGTGATCCTCCCCGATGGGTTTTCCACAGGATCGACGGACCCCCTTGTCCCGACCGATCGTTCGGTTACTCTAACTCCGTACGCGTCTCCCTGCCCAGCTCGACGAGGAGTTGGTCCATCCATGGCCACCGCTCTGCCGACCACCGACCGTCTGGACCGACTCGCCGAGAAGCACCGGTCCACGCTCGATCAGGCACTCGCCACGATCCGCACCCGCGCCTACTGGTCCCCGTACCCGGAGCACCCGAAGGCTTACGGGGAGGACGGCTCGCTCGACGCGGCGGCCGGCCTCGCCGCCCACAAGGCCCTGCTGAACACCCGCTTCGAGCTCGACCAGCCCGGCACGGACGGCTGGACCGGCGGCGAGGTCTCGCCGTACGGCCCGGAGCTCGGCATCGAGTACCCGCACGCCGACATCGACGTCCTGCTGCCGGCGATGCGCGCGGGCACGGCCGCCTGGCGCGACGCCGGGGCCGAGACCCGCGCCCTCGTCTGCCTGGAGATCCTGTCCCGGATCTCGGCCCGCACCCACGAGTTCGCCCACGCCGTCATGCACACCAGCGGACAGGCGTTCATGATGGCGTTCCAGGCCGGCGGCCCGCACGCCCAGGACCGCGGCCTGGAGGCCGTGGCGTACGCGTACGAGGAGCAGACCCGTACCCCCGCAGGCCGGGCCGACTGGTCCAAGCCGCAGGGCAAGCGCGACCCGCTGGAGCTGTCCAAGGAGTTCACCCCGGTCGGCCGCGGCATCGCCCTGGTGATCGGCTGCAACACCTTCCCCACGTGGAACGGCTACCCGGGCCTGTTCGCCTCGCTGGCCACCGGAAACCCGGTCCTGGTCAAGCCGCACCCGCGTGCCGTCCTGCCGCTCGCGCTCACGGTGAGCGTCGCCCGCGAGGTGCTCGCCGAGAACGGCTTCGACCCGAACCTGGTCGCGCTCGCCGTCGAGCGCCCGGGCGAGGGCATCGCCAAGACCCTGGCCGTGCGCCCCGAGGTCCGGATCATCGACTACACGGGCTCGACCGAGTTCGGCGACTGGCTGGAGGCCAACGCCCGCCAGGCCCAGGTCTACACCGAGAAGGCCGGCGTCAACACGGTCGTGGTCGACTCCACGGACAATTACAAGGGCATGCTGGCCAACCTGGCCTTCTCGCTGTCCCTGTACAGCGGCCAGATGTGCACGACCCCGCAGAACCTCCTGATCCCCCGTGACGGCATCACCACCGACCAGGGCCCCAAGTCGTACGACGAGGTCGTCGCCGACCTCGCGGCGTCGGTGGGCGGCCTGCTCGGCGACGACGCCCGGGCGAACGGCCTGCTCGGCGCGCTGGTCAACCCGGACGTGAAGGCGCGTCTGGAGGCCGCCGCCGGCCTCGGCGAGGTGGCTCTCGCCTCCCGTGAGGTCGTCAACCCCGACTTCCCGGACGCCGTCGTCCGTACGCCGGTGATCGTGAAGCTGGACGGTTCCAAGCCCGACGCGCAGGCCGCGTACTTCTCCGAGTGCTTCGGCCCGGTCTCCTTCGCCGTCTCGGTGGACTCCACCGCCGACGCCCTGGAGCTGCTGCGGCGCACGGTCCGCGAGAAGGGCGCGATGACGGTCGGCGCGTACACGACCTCGGACGAGACCGAGCGCGCGGTCGAGGAGGTCTGCCTGGAGGAGTCGGCTCAGCTCTCCCTGAACCTCACGGGCGGCGTGTACGTCAACCAGACGGCGGCGTTCTCCGACTTCCACGGCTCCGGCGGAAACCCCGCGGCGAACGCGGCGCTGTGCGACGGCGCCTTCGTCTCGAACCGCTTCCGGGTGGTGGAGGTCCGCCGCCAGGCCTGACCTCCCATGGTGCGGGGGCCCCACGGGGCCTCCGCATCGCTGTCAGGGCGTCTCGATCTCCGCGTACCGCTGCACCCACGCGTGCATGGCGATCGCGGCGGCGGCCCCCGCGTTGATCGACCGGGTCGAGCCGAACTGGGCGATCGAGCAGACCATCTCCACGCGCGCGCGTGCCTCGTCCGTGAGCCCCGGGCCTTCCTGGCCGAAGAGCAGCACACAGCGGCGCGGCAGCACGGTCCGCTCCAGCGGCACCGCACCCGGGAGGTTGTCGATCCCGATGATCGGCAGGCCCTCGGCCGCCGCCCACGCGGTCAGCGACTCGGTGTCCGGGTGGTGGCGGACGTGCTGGTAGCGGTCGGTGACCATGGCGCCCCGCCGGTTCCAGCGCCGTCGGCCCACGATGTGGACCTCCTTCGCGAGGAAGGCGTTGGCGGTCCGCACGACCGACCCGATGTTGAAGTCGTGGCCCCAGTTCTCCACCGCCACGTGGAAGTCGTGACGGCGGGTGTCGAGGTCGGCGACGACCGCCTCCCGCGTCCAGTAGCGGTAGCGGTCCACGACATTGCGCCGGTCGCCGTCGGCGAGCAGCTCGGGGTCGTACCGCTCGCCCTCCGGCCACGGCTCCGGGTGCGGCCCGACGCCGATCTCGGTGCCGAACCCCTCGTCGTACTGGACCGGCTCGGCCGCCTCGACTGTCGCGGCCGTGTCGGCCGCCTCGGCTCCGGGCTTCTCTTCGGTGGTGCTCACCCGACGAGGGTACGGGGACCCTGCTCCTCACCCGTACGGCGCTGCTCGGGCAGCACCCCGGCGGACCGCCGCCCCAGCAGCCGGTCCCGGCCCCGGGCCGCCCGCGCGCCGAGGGCCACCAGGAAGACCGTCGGCAGGAACACCGCGTCGGCGGAGATCATCGCGAGCGAGAAGACCGGCAGCCCGAGGAGCACGGCGATCCCGGCGTGCTCCAGCATCATCGCGACCAGCAGGACGTTCTTGACCTTGCGGTGGAAGAGCGTGAACGGGAAGGCGATCTGCACGATCACCGTGCCGTAGGTCAGCAGCAGCACCATGATCCCGCTGGAGCCGAGAAGCTCGGAGAGCTCGGGCCAGGGCGAGAAGTAGTCGAGGTGGAGCGGGTAGTACAGGGCGGTGCCGTCCTGCCAGCGTGAGCCCTGGATCTTGTACCAGCCGGCCGTGGCGTAGATCAGGCAGACCTCGGCCATGATCACGACGAGGGCGGCGTTGTGCGTGAGATTGGCGAGGACGTCGAGCAGGGTGCGCGGCTCCCCGGGGGCGAGCCGGCAGGCCAGCCACCACAGCCCGTGCCCGAGCCACAGCACCCACAGCAGCACCGGAAGCCACCACTCGCCGGTGACGTCGCTGAACCAGGTGGTGGCGAGCAGGAAGCCGCCGAGCACGGTCCACAGGAGCGGGCCCACGACGTCCCTACGACCGTCCCCGACCGTCTCGCCGGCGGCCCTGCGTACGGCGTCACGGGCGGCCTCACGGGCGGCCCTCCTGGCGTCGAGGGACCACACCTGGCCGCAGCGGGTCAGGACGAGGTAGATCGCGGCGAGGTGGAGGACGTTGTCACCGCCGTCGCCGAGGAAGACGGAGCGGTTCTGCAGCGAGAGGACGCCGACCATGAAGACCACCGACACGGCCCGCGTGTGCCAGCCGACGAGGAGCAGCGCGGCGGAGAGCACGGCGAGCCCGTAGACGAACTCGAACCACACCCGCCCGTCCGACCACATCAACACGGTGAAGGCCCGGTTGTCGGCGATCAGCCGGCTCGCCAGCTCCCAGGACCACGGGCCGTCGGGCCCGTACATCTCGTGCCGGTGGGGCAGCTCGCGCAGCAGGAAGACGAGCCAGGTCAGCGAGAAGCCGATCCGGACGATCGCGGTCTGGTGAGGGCCGAGCGCGCGGCCGGTGACGGCCTGGACGGCACGGGCGATCCGCCGGTCGAAGGGCTCACGCGTACACACGCGCGTGTCGGTGGGGCCGCTCATCGACCCGCCTCCCCACGGCTCTGACCTGCGGCGTCGGTACGGCTCCGGGAGGCGCCGTCCGGCCGGTCGGCGTCGGTCACCTTCCACCAGGGAAGGTCGCGGTAGGAGGGGGTGACGTCGTTGTTCTCGGTGCTCCACCGGGGCGCAGGTACGGGCCGGGTGACCGCGCGCAGCTGGACGCGCCGCACGTCGGCCCCTTCGAGGGAGGCGAGGCCGTCGAGCCGGAGCATCGCGATCCGGCGCATGTACTCCTCCGAGAGATGGCCGCGCGTCCCGTTGGGGCTGTCGTCGTCGGAGTGCGAGTTCAGGTAGAAGTCCACGGCCCTGCGGAGCTCGTTCTGCTGTGTGTGGCTGGGCAGCGGGTTGTGGCGGATCGCCGCGGCGTCCTGTGCGGTGAGGTCGATCCAGCCGGTGGTGCGGCGCCCGTCGCCGGCCGTGACGACCTCGGCGCGGACCTCGACCGAGACGTTCTGCTGGAGCGGATTGGGCGCGAAGAGCTTCCAGTTCTGCTCGAACTCGGGATAGATCCAGTCGTCGACGGCCTGTCCGTGCCGCTTGGTGAGCGTGTTGGACGGCGCGACGTGCAGGAACACCATCGCCAGGTGGACGCAGACGAAGACTCCGGCCACGGCGAGCGCGACGGCGGCGACGACCTGGTAGGGCAGCGACAGGGCCATGATCCCGCTACCGGCAGGCCCGGCAGGCCCGCCCTGCGCGCCCTGTACGGCCGTGTTCGGGCCCTTCGACAGCTCGACGGCGTCCGCTGCGGAGTCCGCCGCGGCAACCGCGCCGACGCCCGTCCCGACGCCCGTCTCGACGTCCGCGCCGATGTCCCTTTCGACGTCTGCGTCCATCCCGCCCCGATCCCGATCGGCCCACCTCGGTTATCCACAGGGTTGACACCATACGGGCCGCCGACTCACCATTGAAGTCATTCAACCGAACGATCGGTCGGTAGGGGGTTCGATGACCGCAGTGACGGCAGGGACGACAGGAACCACGGGCGCGCCCGGCGTGTCGGACGGGGCCGTGGCGGCGACACAGGCCGCCTACGAAGCCGTGTTCGACGCCGCCGTGGCCGCCGACGAGCGGATCGAGCCGCGCGACTGGATGCCCGAGGCCTACCGCGCCTCGCTCGTCCGGCAGATCGCGCAGCACGCCCACTCCGAAATCATCGGCATGCAGCCCGAGGCGAACTGGATCACCCGCGCGCCCTCGCTGCGCCGCAAGGCGATCCTCATGGCCAAGGTCCAGGACGAGGCCGGCCACGGCCTGTACCTGTACAGCGCCGCGGAGACCCTCGGCACCAGCCGCGACGAGCTGCTCGACAAGCTCCACGCCGGCCGCCAGAAGTACTCCTCGATCTTCAACTACCCGACGCTGACCTGGGCCGATGTCGGCGCGATCGGCTGGCTCGTGGACGGCGCCGCGATCACCAACCAGGTCCCCCTGTGCCGCTGCTCCTACGGCCCGTACGCCCGCGCGATGGTCCGGGTCTGCAAGGAGGAGTCCTTCCACCAGCGCCAGGGATACGAGGCCCTCCTCGCCCTGTCGAACGGCACCGAGGCCCAGCACGCCATGGCGCAGGACGCGGTGGACCGCTGGTGGTGGCCCTCCCTGATGATGTTCGGCCCGCCCGACGACGAGTCGACCCACACCGCGCAGGCGATGGCCTGGAAGATCAAGCGCCACACCAACGACGAACTGCGCCAGCGCTTCGTCGACATCGCCGTGCCCCAGGCCGAGGCCCTCGGACTCACCCTCCCCGACCCCGACCTCCGGTGGAACGAGGAGCGCGGGCACTACGACTTCGGCCCCATCGACTGGACCGAGTTCTGGGACGTCCTCAAGGGCAACGGCCCCTGCAACGACCAGCGGCTCAGCAAGCGGCGCCAGGCCCACGAGGACGGCGCCTGGGTCAGAGAAGCAGCCGCGTCCTACGCGGAGAAGCACACCGGCAAGCACGGGGAGGCACAGGCATGACGAGCGACGGTTGGCCGCTGTGGGAGGTGTTCGTGCGCTCCCGCCGCGGACTGTCCCACACCCACGCGGGCAGTCTCCACGCACCCGACGCGGAGATGGCCCTGCGTAACGCCCGCGACCTGTACACCCGCAGGAGCGAAGGCGTCTCGATCTGGGTCGTGCCCTCCACGGAGATCACCGCCTCCTCGCCCGACGAGAAGGACCCCTTCTTCGAGCCATCCGCGGACAAGCCCTACCGCCACCCGACGTTCTACGAGATCCCGGAGGGGGTGAAGCACCTGTGAGCACCCCCGACACCCGCGAGGCCCCCGTCACCGGCGAGGCCGCCGCGATCACCGCCGCCGCCCTCGCCCTCGGCGACGACGCCCTCGTCCTCTCCCACCGCCTGGGGGAGTGGGCCGGCGCCGCCCCCGTCCTGGAGGAGGAGGTCGCCCTCGCGAACATCGCGCTCGACCTCCTCGGCCAGGCCCGCATCCTGCTCTCCCTCGTCGGCGACGAGGACGAGCTGGCCTACCTCCGCGAGGAGCGCTCCTTCCGGAACGCACAGCTGGTCGAACAGCCGAACGGCGACTTCGCCCACACCATCGCCCGGCAGCTGTACTTCTCCACCTACCAGCACCTCCTGTACGGACAGCTGGCGGCCGGCGACGGCCCCTTCGCCGGCCTGGCGGCCAAGGCCGTCAAGGAAGTCGCCTACCACCAGGACCACGCCGAGCACTGGACCCTACGCCTCGGCGACGGCACCCCCGAGAGCCACGACCGGATGCAGCGGGCCTGCGACGCTCTCTGGCGGTACACCGGCGAGCTGTTCCAGCCCGTCGACGGACTCGACCTGGACCACACGGCCATGGAGAGCGCCTGGCTGGACTCCGTCACGGCCGTCCTCGGCAAGGCCACGCTCACCGTGCCCGCCGGCCCCCGCACCGGAGCCTGGGCCGCGGGCGCCGGCCGACAGGGCCTCCACACCGAGTCCTTCGGACGGATGCTCGCCGAGATGCAGCACCTGCACCGCAGCCACCCGGGCGCGACATGGTGACCATGACGGCCCTGGAGGAGGAACTCAGCCGGATCGCCGGCGCCGTTCCCGACCCGGAGCTGCCCGTCCTCACCCTGGAGGAGCTCGGCGTCATGCGGGGCGTCCACGTCACCGGCCCCGGCCGCGTCGAGGTCTCCCTCACCCCGACGTACACCGGCTGCCCCGCGATAGAGGCGATGTCCTCGGACATCGAGCGCGCCCTCCACGAGCACGGAGTGCCCGACGTCTCCGTCGTCACGGTCCTCGCCCCCGCCTGGTCCACCGACGACATCAGCGAGGAAGGCCGGCGCAAGCTCGCCGAGTTCGGCATCGCCCCGCCCCGCCCCCAGGGCCCGGCCGGCGGCCCCGTGCCCCTCACCCTGGCGATCCGCTGCCCCCACTGCGGCTCCACCGACACCGAGCTCCTCAGCCGCTTCTCCTCCACCGCGTGCAAGGCCCTGCGCCGCTGCACCGCATGCCGCGAACCGTTCGACCACTTCAAGGAGCTGTAGATGCTGCCCTCAGCCGCCGGACGGGCCGGGTTCCATCCGCTCCGGGTGAGCGACGTCGAGCGGCTCACGGACGACTCCGTGGCCGTCACCTTCGCGGTGCCGCCCGAGCTCCACGAGACGTACCGCCACCTCCCCGGCCAGCACCTCGCCCTGCGCCGCGCGGACGAACAGGGCGAGGAGATCCGTCGCACGTACTCGATCTGCGCCCCCGCCGCCCCCGCCGGTGAACCCCCCGTCCTGCGCGTGGGCATCCGACTCGTCGACGGCGGCGCGTTCTCGACGTACGCCCTCAAGGAGCTGGCCGTCGGCGACCTCGTCGAGGTCATGGAACCCATGGGCCGCTTCGCGCTCACCCCGCGCCCCGGCCACTTCGCCGCCGTCGTCGGCGGCAGCGGCATCACCCCGGTCCTGTCCATGGCGGCCACCCTGCTCGCCCGGGAGCCCGAGGCCCGGTTCTGCCTGATCCGCAGCGACCGCACCGCCGCCTCCACGATGTTCCTCGACGAGGTGGCCGACCTCAAGGACCGCTACCCGAACCGCTTCCAGCTCGTCACCGTGCTCTCCCGCGAGGAACAGCAGGCGGGACTGCCCTCCGGTCGCCTCGACCGCGAGCGGCTCGACACCCTGCTGCCCGCGCTGCTGCCGGTCGGCGAGATCGACGGCTGGTTCCTCTGCGGCCCCTTCGGGCTCGTCCAGGGCGCCGAGCAGGCACTGCGCGGCCTCGGAGTGGACCGGGGCAGGATCCACCAGGAGATCTTCCACGTCGACGACGGCTCGGCACCCGCGCCGGTCGGCGCCGCCGACACCCCCGCGCACGCGACCCTGACCGCGACCCTCCACGGCCGCTCCGGCACCTGGCCGGTCGACCGCGGCGAGACGCTCCTCGACACCGTGCTGCGCGCCCGCGCGGACGCGCCGTACGCCTGCAAGGGCGGAGTGTGCGGCACCTGCCGCGCCTTCCTCGTCGGCGGAGAGGTGCGGATGGATCGCAACTTCGCGCTGGAGCCCGACGAGACCGACGCCGGATACGTACTGGCCTGCCAGTCCCATCCCGTCACCCCGGACGTGGAGTTGGACTTCGATCGCTGACGAGTCCCGGCGCCGCCATTCCCTTCCGCTAGAACCTGTTCTATCTTGACGGCTCGTCAGGGCAGAGAGAGCAGGAGCGACAACGGGAGGGCAGGACCGTGGACTTCACCTTCACCGAAGAGCAACAGGCGGCCGTCGAGGCGGCCAAGGCGGTCTTCGCCGGCGTCACACCCGACGCGGTACCGAGCCCGGCCCTCACCCCGGGCGCCGTATCCGAGGACCTCGACCGACCCCTCTGGTCCCGCCTCGCCGCCGCCGACCTGCTCGGTCTCGTCCTGCCCCCCGAGCACGGCGGCGCCGGACTCGACCCCGTCGCGTTCTGCCTCGTGCTACGCGAATCCGCCCGCGTCCTCGCCCGCGTACCCCTGCTGGAGACGGGCGCCGTGGCGATGACCATCGCCCGGTACGCGGACCCGTCGACGGCCGCCACGCTCCTCCCCCGAGTCTGCCGCGGCGAACTCGTCCTCACCGCCGCCTCCCACGGACTCACCGGCCACGACCCGGCCGACCGCGCGGTCACCGCCCACCGCGACGGCACCACCTGGACCCTCGACGGCCTCCAGAACGCCGTCCCCTGGGCCCACGGCGCCGACCTCGTCGCCGTCCCCGCGCACACCCCCGAGGGCCGCACCGCCCTCGCCCTGGTCCCCCGCACCCACGAAGGCGTCACCCTCGCCGACCAGTACTCCACCAGCGGCGAGCTCCTCGCCGAACTCCGCCTCGACGCCGTACGCCTCGACAGCACCGAGGTCATCGAGACCGAAGGCGCCTGGGAACGACTCCGCGAGCTCCTCACCACCGGCACCTGCGCACTCGCCCTCGGACTCGGCGAGGCAGTCCTCACCATGACGAGCCAGTACACCGGCAAGCGGGAACAGTTCGGCCACCCCGTGGCCACGTTCCAGGCCGTCGCCGTCCAGACCGCCGACCGCTACATCGACCTGCGCGCCATGGAGGCCACCCTCTGGCAGGCCGCCTGGCGCGTCTCCACCGGCGCCGCCGGGGCACTCCCCGCCGCCGGGGACATCGCCGTCGCGAAGATCTGGGCCTCCGAGGGCGTACGACGCGTGGTGCAGACCGCGCAGCACCTGCACGGGGGCTTCGGCGCCGACACCGACTACCCCCTGCACCGCTACCACGCCTGGGCCAAGCAGCTCGAACTGTCCCTCGGCCCCGCAGCCGCCCACGAGGAGGCACTGGGCGACCTCCTGGCCGCCCACCCCCTCGGCTGACAACCGACCCAGGCCAGCCAGCCGGCCAGCCGGCTCAGCTCAGCTCAGCTCAGCTCAGCTCAGCTCAGCTCAGCTCAGAGGACGAAAGCCGGGCTCCCGCTCCCCGTCACCATCGGACGCCCGGCACCGTCCCAGGCCAGCATCCCGCCGTCGATGTTCACCGCGTCGAAGCCCTGCTGCACCAGATACTGGGTGACCTGCGCCGACCGGCCGCCCACCCGGCACATCACATAGGCGCGACCGTGCTCGGCCACCGCCTCCGTCACCTCACCGAAGCGCGCCACGAAGTCGCTCATCGGCACGTGCAGCGCACCCTCGATGTGACCGGCTTCCCACTCGTTGTCCTCCCGGACGTCCAGCACCAGCGCATCGGCCGGCACGGAAGCCGCGTCCACCGAGGGCAGCGGGGAGAAATTCATGGGACTGGCCTTCTCTCGTCAGAACCGCCCGACGAAGTTCGAGCGCACGGAAAAAACCTACTCCACCAGCCCGGCAAGCTCGGTCTCACGCTCGGAGACCTGCGCGAGCAGCTGCTCCGCGACCTCCTCCAGGAGCCGGTCCGGGTCGTCCGGAGCCATCCGCAGCATCGCGCCGATCGCGGAATCCTCCAGCTCGCGCGCCATCACGGACAGCATGTCCTTGCGCTGCGCCAGCCACTCCAGACGGGCGTACAGCTCCTCGCTCTCGCTGGGCCGCTCCGCGGCCGGCACGGGACCGGCCTCCCACTCGTCGGAGAGCCCGCGCAGCTGCGCCTCGTCGCCCCGGGCGTAGGCGGCGTTCACCCGCGTGATGAATTCCTCGCGCCGCTGCCGCTCGGCATCCTCCCGGGCCAGGTCGGGGTGGGCCTTGCGGGCCAGCTCACGGTAGAGGCGGCGGGCCTCCTCGCTGGGCCGCACCCGCTTCGGAGCCTGCACCGGCCGCTCGTTGAGCATCGCCGCCGCCTCGGGGGAGAGGCCGTCGGAGTCGATCCAGTCGTGGAAGAGCTCCTCCACCCCGGGCATGGGCATGACCGCGGCCCGCGCTTCCTGGGCCTTCCGCAGATCCTCCGGGTCCCCGGTGCGAGCGGCCCGCGCCTCGGCGATCCGCGCGTCGAGCTCGTCGAGCCGCGCGTACATGGGGCCGAGCCTCTGGTGATGCAGCCGCGAGAAGTTCTCCACCTCGACCCGGAAGGTCTCGACGGCGATCTCGAACTCGATCAGCGCCTGCTCGGCGACTCGCACGGCCCGCTCCAGCCGAGCCTCGGGCCGCTCGTCCGCACCCGGCACCTCAGCACCCGCAGCCGCCTCGCCCTCGACCCGCGCACCCTCCGCAGACGGCTCGCCCTCGACCCGCGCACCACCCACAGACGGCTCCCCCTCGGACCGCTCGTCCGCGGACTCGTCGTTCGCACCCTGGTCCACGCTCACGTTCACGCCCGCCCACGTCGTCGTTCCGGCTCGTCCCACCCAGCCTACGGTCCTTCGGGGGGGGCCTCCCCCTCCCTCCCCCTCCCCTCCCTCCCCCCGATGCGGGCGTCGGTCAGACGCCCAGTTCCGCCGCTATGCGCCCCGCCCGGACGGCGGCGAGCAGGTCGGCGTGGTCCGCGGTGGTGCGGTCCGCGTACGTGACGGCGAAGGACGCGACCGCCTCGTCCAGTTCCTCGTTCTTGCCGCAGTAGCCGGCTATGAGACGCGGATCGGCGCTGTGGGCGTGCGCCCGCGCCAGCAGCGCCCCGGTCATCCGGCCGTAGTCGTCGACCTGATCCACGGTGAGCGCGGCGGGGTCGACGCTGCCCTTGCGGTTGCGGAACTGACGCACCTGGAAGGGGCGCCCCTCGACCGTCGTCCAACCGAGCAGATGGTCGCTCACCACCTGCATCCGCTTCTGTCCGAGGACCACTCGCCGCCCCTCGTGGCCGGCGTCCGGCACGGTGAAGCCCGCGGCCGGCAGGTACGGCAGCAGAACCGAGGGTCTGGCCTCCTTCACCTGGAGCACCAGCGGCTCGCCCCGATGGTCGAGCAGCAGCACGACGTAGGAACGGGTGCCGACGCTGCCGGTGCCGACGACCCGGAAGGCCACGTCATGGACGGCGTACCGTGCGAGGAGCGGCAGCCGGTCCTCGGACACGGTCTCCAGGTAGGCGCCGAGGGAGGCGGTGACGGCCGCCGCCTCGCCGTCGGAGACCCTGCGCAGCACCGGGGGAGCGTCCACGAACCTGCGGCCGCCGCCCTCGGCATCGGCCACGGCCTCGGTCGACCGGGCGGCGAACCGGGCGCTGGTGTTGTTCCGGGCCTTCGCCGAGACCTGCTCCAGGGTGCCGATCAGGTCGCGGGCGTCGGTGTGCGAGACGAGTTCCTCGTCGGCAATCGCGTTCCAGGCGTCGAGGGCGGGGAGCCGGGCCAGGAGGCGCATGGTGCGCCGGTAGGCGCCGACGGTGTCGAACGCGGCCGCCCGGCACACCTCCTCGCTCGCGCCCACTTCCCGCCCGGCGAGGACGAGTGAGGTGACGAGCCTCTTGAGGTCCCACTCCCAGGGGCCGGCGATCGTCTCGTCGAAGTCGTTGAGGTCCATGACGAGCCGGCCGCGGGCGTCGCCGTAGAGGCCGAAGTTGGCGGCGTGCGCGTCGCCGCACAGCTGGGCGGATATCCCGGTGACGGGGGTCGTGACGAGGTCCTGGGCCATCAGGCCGGCGGAGCCGCGCAGGAAGGCGAAGGGGCTCGCCGCCATCCGTCCGACGCGTATCGGCGTGAGCTCGGGGACCCGTCCCCGGCTGGACTCCTCGACGGCGCGGACGGCGTCCGGCCGGTCGGCTGCGAGGGCCGGCCGGTCGTGCGAGGAGCGAGGCACCCGGCCGCGCAGTTCCTTGCCGACGTCCTTGGGGGAGACCCCCGCGCCGCCGTCGGCGGCGCGGCGCACAAATCCCGCCACGTGCGGGACGCGCTCACCGTCCGCCGCCCCGTCCGTACCGCGCTGTCCCGGCACCACGGCCCGGATCTCGTCCATGGGATGCCCTCCCCCGATGCGATGTCCAACATCATCCGGCCCTGACGGTACCGCCGCACCTGATCGACCGTCTCCCCCTGTGGACAACGCCCTGTGGACAACCTCAGACAGCGACGACCTCCTCCATCTCCTCCTCGACCCCTTCCACGATCCGGGCCTTCTC
The DNA here is from genome assembly GCF_006539185.1 of Streptomyces gardneri. Taxonomy (GTDB): domain Bacteria; phylum Actinomycetota; class Actinomycetes; order Streptomycetales; family Streptomycetaceae; genus Streptomyces; species Streptomyces gardneri. Next base: position 80,200 of record NZ_BJMN01000034.1, on the reverse strand, counting down.
CCCGACCGTCTCCGCCCTCGTCTCCCCGGCCTTCGCCGCGCTGTTCCTCCTGGCCTCCACGACCCCCGCGGCCACCACGAGGGCGACTCCGGCGAGGAGCCACAGGGCGAGGACGAGGACGTGTCCGCCGAGCGCGTGACCGCCGAAGTACACATGGCTGCGGACGCCCTCGACGAAGCCCGCGCCGTTCCAGAAGGCGTGCAGCGCGCCGAAGAAGCCGGGCTGGAGTTCGGGCCGGTAGATGCCGCCGGAGCTCGTGAAGTTGAGCATGACGAAGAGCACCATCACGCCGAGCGTGGTCCAGCGGCGCAGGAAGGTGTGGAGGCCGACGCCGACGAGCAGGATGCCCGCCGCGTAGAGCCAGGACATCGCCCAGACCCCGGCGAGCCCCTGGTCGACGAGGTGGAAGACCGGTCCGGCGAACAGGGTGCCGATCAGGCTGACGACCAGCGACATGGCGACGGCGAGGAGGGCCCTGATCCGCATGGGCAGGACGGCGCCTGCTCCGCCGATGACGGCGACCGAGGCGTAGGCGCCGATGCTGAGGGCGACGAGCAGGAAGAAGATGCCCTGGCCGGTGGGGTCGCCGGAGGCGACGGGGGCGACGTCGGTGACCTTGAGCGGGGCGTCCTCGGCGGCGGCGACCTTGGTGAACACCTTCTCCACGGCCATGGCGCTGGTGTCGGAGGAGCCAGAGGCGACGATGAGCTCGGGCTTCTCGCCGGGGATGTAGGCCCCGAAGCTGCCCTGTTCGCGCAGCGAGGCGACGGCCGTCGCCCGGTCGGCGACGGTACGGACGTCGAGGGCACCGGCGCCCTTGTCCTGGAGCGTCTGGGCGAGGACCTGGGCGCTCGGCCCGGACCCGACGACGTCGACGCGCAGGTCGTGGGGCGCGGGGGCGTGGAAGGCGCCGAGGTAGGCCAGGCCCATGCCGACACACATCAGCAGGGGAGTGAGCAGATGTCCGAGGACATGCCTCAACGCGCCGTCGGTACTCGGTCCTGCGGACACCGGAACCTCCATGGTTGGCTTTTACAACTACATAACCGTTGTACTATACAACTGAACCGGCAGGCGGCAACAACGGACGACAGGGGAGCGCACCATGACCGGCGGCGCAGAGGTACCGCGCGAGGCGTCGCTGGACGTCATCCAGCGCGAGCTGACGGCGTTCGCGCGCAGGGCCCGCGCCGCGGCGGCCCGGGTCCACCCCGAGCTCCCGCTCGTCTCCTACACGCTCCTCGCCCACATCGACGGGCAGCGCGGCTGCCGGGCCACGGACCTCGCGACCCACTACCTGCTGGACAAGTCGACGGTCAGCCGCCAGGTCGCCACTCTGGAGCGGCTCGGACTCGTCGAGCGCCGGCCTGCCCCCGACGACCACCGCGTCCAGGTGCTGCACCCCACGGAGGCGGGCGCCGAGGTCCTCGCCTCGGCGCAGACGAGCCGCCTCGCCGCGTATCAGGAGCGCCTCAGGGACTGGTCGGCCGACGACCTCGCCCAGTTCGCCGCGTACCTGCTCCGCTACAACACCGCGAGCCCGAGCGGCCTCCCGGACAGCTCCCCGCACTGACCCGAGCCACCCCGCCCACCCGAGCCACCCAGCGGACCCGGTCCGCGCGGCCGAGGCAGGCCGCCGCGGGCAGGGGGCCTTACAGCCCCGCGTCCCGGGCCAGCAGCGCCGCCTGCACCCGGTTCTCGCAGTCCAGCTTGGCGAGGATCCGGCTCACGTACGTCTTCACCGTGGCCTCGCTCATGTGCAGCCGCCGGCCCGCGTCCGCGTTGGACAGCCCTTCCCCGAGCACCGCCAGCACCTCGCGCTCCTTCTCGCTCAGCGCCGCCACCCGCACCCGCGCCTGCTCGGACCGCGCCGCCTCCCGGCCCGTGGCGAGCCGCTCCACCACGTGTCGGGTCGCCGCCGGCGACAGATACGCGTCCCCCGCCGCGGCCGCCCGCACCGCCCGGATCAGCTCGGCCGGCGCCGTGTCCTTGAGCAGGAACCCGGCACCCCCGTGCTCCAGGGCCCGCAGGACGTTCTCCCGCTCCCCGAAGGTCGTCAGGACGATCACCCGGGCCGCCGGCGCGGCCCGGCGCAGCTCCGGCAGCGCGGAGAGGCCGTCGAGCACCGGCATCTGGATGTCGAGCAGCACCACGTCGGCGGCGTGCGCCCGCGCAGCCTCGACGGCCGCGCGGCCGTCGGCCGCCTCGCCGACCACCTGGATGTCCGGGTCCGAGATGAGGATCATCCGGATCCCGGCCCGGATCAGGGGCTCGTCATCGGCGATCACGACCCTGATGGGCTGCCCTGCCACAGCTACTCCCCCACGACTCCGGTGAGGCCGAGGACAGCGTCACCGCTGCTCGACCACGTACGACTTCTTCTCGATCAGCTTGCCGTCCTTGAAGCAGAACCGGAAAACGGGCTCCTCGGCGAAGGATTCACCGGTCTCCGTGGAGAGCAGCACCAGACAGTCGGCGCCCTCCGGCCGCGCGGGCCCCTTGCCCCCCAGGCCCGCGGTGGCTATCGAGTCGCCCGAAGGGAGCTGGTCCCGGACCTCCCGCTCGGCCGTGCCGACCTTGACCGCGTCGTACTCCTTGGGGTCGATCATCCCCTTCTCCAGCGAACCGATCATGAAGTAGAGCCCGAAGCCCGCGGCCACCACGAGCAGGACGAGCGCGCCGAACGCGATCCCGCACCCCAGGGCGACCCCGCCGCCCGCGCCCATGCCCCTGCCCTTGCCCCCGCGCACTGCCATCGCCAGCTCCCGCTCCGTGAACGTCCAGTCGGCCGGTCCGACCACGACCGGACGACCATCGCCCACGAGCGGTCTCGTCGACTGCTGCCGGAAGTCGTCGGCCGCATCGACCAAAGGCGCTGCCTCGGCGACGGGTGCCGCTCCGTACGGCAGCATCCCGGCCACCCGGAACCCGCCTCCGTCCGCCGGACCCGCGTGGCACATGCCGCCCACCAGCCGGGCCCGCTCGGCGAGTCCGGTCAGCCCCTGTCCGCCGCTCACCACGTCCTTGGCCGGGCCGTCCGCCGACGCCTCGTTGAGGACCTCCACGACGAAGGTGTCCGGCTCGTACCGCAGCTCGACGGCGATCGGCGCCCCCGGCGCGTACTTGTAGGCGTTGGTCAGCGCCTCCTGCACGATCCGGTACGCGGCATGGTCCGCGGCCGGTGCCAGCGGCCGCTCCTCCCCGAGCCGGCGCAGCCCGACCGTGGTTCCGGCCGCCCTGGCCGCCGCCACGAGTCCCTCGATACCGGCGGTCCCCCGCGCCGCCTTCCCGGTCTCGTCGCCGGCCCGCGCGGGCGCGGAGCCCGTTCCTTCCGTGGCCTCGATCCCGTCGCGCAATATGCCGACGACCTCCCGCAGCTCCTGCATCGCCGTCACCGAGGCGTTCCGCAGGACTCCGACCACCTCGCGCTGCCGCTCGCTCAGCTCCCGGTCCACTTCCAGGGCACCCGTGTGCACGGCGATCAGCGCCAGCTGGTGCCCGAGGCTGTCGTGCATGTCCTGGGCGATCCGCTGCCGCTCCCGCAGCCGCGCCTGCCAGGCCACCATCGTCCGCTCGCGCAGCAGCTGGGCGTTGCGCTCCTGGAGGGCGTGCAGCAGGGTCCGCCGCTGGGTCCAGTAACGGTGGGCGAGGCCCGGCGCCAGGGTCGTGCCCAGGTAGTAGAGGGCCGCGAGGAAGGCCATCGTGAGCAGCCGCTGCCGGTCCCAGGTCTCCAGGAGCGTGCCTCCGACGTCCAGGACGAAGGCGGCCATGAACGCGGCCAGCGCCCGCCCGGCGCTCTCCACGTACCGGCCGGCCGACCAGCCGACCACGATCAGCAGGGGTCCGAAGCCGGGCAGGAAGGGGGAGAGCCCCGCGGCGAGGACGAGCACGCTCGCGGGCAGTCTGCGCCGCAGCAGCGACAGCACGGCGGCGCCGACGGCGACCACGACGAGGCGCCGGCCCTCGCCGCCCAGGAGCTCCTCGCTCCCGGCGGCGAGCAGCGCGAGGACCACGGCGAGCGAGATCTCACCCGCGGTACGACGCCGAGACCACTGGCCCGGTACGAAGAACCATCCCCACCAGGCGGCGGCCCTGTCCCCGATGACGCGCCCGATCCCTGCCCCGGCCCCTGGCTCTTTCCCGGACTCGCTGCCGCTCGCGCCCCGGTCCCCCGACTTCGACATAACGTCCACGCTCGCACCCTAGGCAGCGGACCCGACCGCGGACGTCCGTCTTTCGTCTCGCCCCGCGACGACAAAAGTCGCGACGTGGGAAGGCTCACAATCTGCGACACAAACGCAGAAGCCCCGTAGGTCGATGACCTACGGGGCTTCCGTCTGGTGCGCGAGGGGGGAGTTGAACCCCCACGCCCTTTCGGGCACTGGAACCTGAATCCAGCGCGTCTGCCTATTCCGCCACCCGCGCATTGGTGGCCTCCCTGCCCTCTCACCTTTCGGTGCGAGCGCCTGGCGACATCTGAAGATTAGCACGTCGCAGACCGTGGATTCACATCCCTTGTTTCGCCCCCACTCCCGCAGAACAAGGAGAGAGGGAGGCCGGAGGGAGACCCCGAAGGGGAACGCGTGGGGAAGGAGCGGAAGGGGAGGAAGGAAGGGGAAGGAAAGCGAAGCAGGCCGACGCGAAGGGATGGATCGGGTGGAACGGATGCAGCGGATGGAACGGATGGAGGGGAGGGAACGGTCGGACGATCGGGAACTGTCGGGAACCGTTGTGAACGGGTGGGTAACGGCAGGAGGAGGGAGGAAGGTGACGGACCGCACTCGGTCTCCGGCTCCGGACCCCCGGTCCCACCGCCGCTCCCTCAGCCGGGTGCGGGACACTGTCCACAGGCCACCTCTACGATCCGGGGGAAAGGTCTGTGAGAGGTGACACTCGTCCACAGGGCAGAGAAGGGGAACCAGCCGATTTCCCGACGCGTGGATACGATCAGTAAGCAGTACCAGGACGACAACGACGGAGGAGGTGCCCCATGGGAGTCCTGAAGCGATTCGAGCAGCGCCTCGAAGGTCTGGTCAACGGCACCTTCGCCAAGGTCTTCAAGTCCGAGGTCCAGCCCGTCGAGATCGCCGGCGCGCTCCAGCGCGAGTGCGACAACAACGCGACGATCTGGAACCGCGAGCGGACCGTCGTCCCCAACGACTTCATCGTGGAGCTGAGCGCGCCGGACTACGAGCGCCTCAGCCCCTACTCGGGTCAGCTCGGCGACGAGCTCGCCGGCCTGGTCAGGGACTACGCGAAGCAGCAGCGCTACACCTTCATGGGCCCGATCAAGGTCCACCTGGAGAAGGCCGACGACCTCGACACCGGTCTGTACCGGGTGCGCAGCCGCACCCTCGCGTCGAGTACGTCACAGTCGCAGCCGCCTGCCTCCGGACATCAGCAGCCTCACCAGCAGCAGGGCCAGGCGCAGGGCCGCGGCGGTTACGGGTACCCCCCGACCGGCGCCCCGCCCATGCCCGCCTCGCCGCCTCCCGGCGCTCCCGGCCAGCGGCCCGCGGCTCCCGCGGGACGCCCGGCGGGTGGCCCCGTGGCCATGCCCGGCACGGCCTCCGGGGCGGGAGCGGGCTCCCAGGCCCGCCGCTGGATCGAGATCAACGGCACCCGCCATCAGATCTCCCGCCCGACCCTGGTCCTCGGCCGCAGCACCGAAGCGGACGTGAGGATCGACGATCCCGGCGTCTCCCGCCGGCACTGCGAGATCCGGACCGGAACGCCCTCGACGATCCAGGATCTGGGATCCACCAACGGCATCGTGGTGGACGGGCAGCACACCACCCGCGCTACGCTCCGCGACGGCTCGCGGATCGTCGTGGGCAGCACCACCATCGTTTACCGGCAAGCCGAAGGGTGAAGCGGGGGCAATGTCAGAGCTGACCCTGACGGTCATGCGGTTGGGTTTCCTGGCCGTTCTGTGGCTGTTCGTCATCGTGGCCGTCCAGGTCATTCGCAGCGATCTGTTCGGAACGCGGGTGACCCAGCGCGGCTCGCGGCGCCAGGACGCCCGGCCGCAGCAGAACACGCGCCAGCAGGCCGCCGCGCCTCCGCAGCAGCGCGGCCAGCAGCCGCCCGCGGGCGGGCGGCAGCGCCGTGGCGCCCCGACCAAGCTGGTCGTCTCCGAGGGCACCCTCACCGGCACGACCGTCGCCCTCCAAGGCCAGACGATCACGCTGGGCCGGGCGCACGACTCGACGATCGTGCTGGACGACGACTACGCGTCCAGCCGGCACGCAAGGATCTACCCCGACCGGGACGGCCAGTGGATCGTCGAGGATCTCGGGTCCACGAACGGCACCTATCTCGACCGGACCCGCCTCACCACCGCCACACCGATTCCGCTGGGCGCGCCGATTCGCATCGGCAAGACCGTCATCGAGCTGCGGAAGTAGTACGACAATGAGCGGAGCGACCGGAGGGTGGGCAGTGTGGGTCGAGACCGGCTGTACCCCGATGCAGCGTCGACAGGGCAGGTGCGCATGACTCTGTCCCTGCGTTTCGCCGCGGGCTCCCACAAGGGCATGATCCGCGAGGGCAACGAGGACTCCGGCTACGCCGGCCCCCGGCTGCTCGCCATCGCCGACGGCATGGGCGGCCAGGCCGCCGGTGAGGTCGCCTCCTCCGAGGTGATCTCCACCCTCGTCACGCTCGACGACGACGTCCCCGGCTCCGACATCCTCACCTCGCTCGGTACGGCGGTGCAGCGCGCCAACGACCAGCTTCGGATGATGGTCGAGGAGGACCCGCAGCTGGAGGGCATGGGCACGACGCTCACGGCCCTGCTGTGGACCGGCCAGCGCCTCGGCCTCGTGCACGTCGGCGACTCCCGCGCCTACCTGCTCCGCGACGGTGTCCTCACCCAGATCACGCAGGACCACACCTGGGTGCAGCGCCTCGTCGACGAGGGCCGGATCACCGAGGAAGAGGCCACCACCCACCCGCAGCGTTCGCTGCTCATGCGCGCGCTCGGCAGCGGTGACCACGTCGAACCCGATCTCTCCATCCGCGAGGTCCGGGCCGGCGACCGCTACCTGATCTGCTCCGACGGCCTGTCCGGCGTGGTCTCCCACCAGACCCTCGAGGACACGCTCGCCAGCTACCAGGGCCCGCAGGAGACCGTGCAGGAGCTGATCCAGCTCGCGCTGCGCGGCGGCGGCCCCGACAACATCACGGTGATCGTCGCCGACGTCCTCGACGTCGACGGCGGCGACACCCTCGCCGGTCACCTCAGCGACACCCCGGTCATCGTGGGCGCGGTCGCCGAGAACCAGGCGGCCCAGCTGAACGACGGCGGGGCGATGCAGACCCCCGCCGGCCGCGCCTCCGGCCTCGGCCGCCCCGCCCCGCACCAGCAGCCGCCCGCCGGCGGCTTCGGTCCGCCCGGCAGCGGCGACGACCACGGCTACGGCGGCATGCCGCCGCAGGGCTCCTTCGAGTCGTACACGGACGACGACTTCGTCAAGCCGCGCACCGGCCGCAAGTGGCTCAAGCGCTCCTTCTTCCTCGTCCTGGCCCTCGCCGTCGTCGGCGGCGGGCTCTACGGCGGCTGGCGGTGGACGCAGACGCAGTACTTCGTCGGCTCCAAGGACCAGCACGTGGCGCTCTACCAGGGCATCAGCCAGGACCTGGCCTGGGTCTCGCTGTCGAAGGTCGAGAAGGACCACCCCGAGATCGAACTCAAGTACCTCCCCGCCTACCAGCGGAAGCAGGTCGAGGACACGATCGCGGGCGGCAGCCTCGGCAAGGCCGAGACGAAGATCTCCGAGCTGGCCGCACAGGCCTCGGCCTGCAAGAAGACCGAGCAGCGCCGCGCCGCCGCCGAGAAGGCCGCGGACCAGGCGAGCAAGCCGCCGGCCGAGACGCCGGAAGGCACCGCCACCCCTGACTCCAAGCCCACCACAGCCGCTCCGTCGCCGGGTCCCACCCTCACCGCGGAGGAGCAGAAGCTGGCCTCGAACTGCGGCAAGCAGTAAGCACCCGTAGGGGGCCTTTCACCACCATGAGCGTTGTCACCAACACGACCACCATCGGCGCGATCGAGGCGCCGAGCCGCCGCAACACCGAGCTGGCGCTGCTCGCGTTCGCCGTCGCCATCCCGGTGTTCGCGTACCTCAACGTGGGCCTGGCCATCGACGGCAAGGTCCCGGCCGGCATGGCCGGGTACGGGCTCGGTCTCGCCCTGCTCGCGGGCGTCGCCCACCTCGTGGTGCGGAAGTGGGCCCCGTACTCGGACCCGCTGCTGCTGCCCCTCGCGACCCTGCTCAACGGCATGGGCCTGGTGCTGATCTGGCGCCTGGACCAGTCGCCGCGGCTCATCGCGACCTCGATGCGGCTGTACAAGAGCTTCAGCCCGGACGCTCCGAGCCAGATGATGTACTCGGCGGTCGGCATCGCCATGTTCGTGGGCGTGCTGCTGCTGCTCAAGGACCATCGCGTCCTCCAGCGCTACACGTACATCTCCATGGTGGTGTCCCTCGTCCTGCTGCTGCTGCCGCTCGTCCCGGGCCTCGGTGCGGACGTGTTCGGCGCCAAGATCTGGATCCGCGTCGGCGGTTTCTCCATCCAGCCGGGTGAGTTCGCCAAGCTGGTCCTCGCCGTCTTCTTCTCCGGTTACCTGATGGTGAAGCGCGACGCGCTGGCCCTGGCCAGCCGCCGCTTCATGGGGCTCTACCTGCCGCGTGGCCGTGACCTCGGCCCGATCCTCACGATCTGGGCGGTCAGCCTCCTCATCCTGGTCTTCGAGAACGACCTCGGAACCTCGCTGCTGTTCTTCGGCATGTTCGTGATCATGCTGTACGTCGCGACCGAGCGGACCAGCTGGATCGTCATGGGTCTGCTGATGGCAGTCGCCGGTGCGGCGGTCGTCGGCTCCACGGCCAGCCACGTGAAGTCCCGCGTGGCGGCCTGGCTCGACCCGTTCGGCTGCCTGGAGACGGCCACCGACCAGAACATGCTCAACGCCTGTGACCAGATGACCCAGGTACTGATGTCCTTCGGCTCCGGAGGCATCCTGGGCACCGGCCTCGGCCAGGGCAACTCCGACCTCATCAGCTTCGCCGCCAACTCGGACTTCATCTTCGCCACCGTCGGCGAAGAGCTCGGGCTCGCCGGTGTGATGGTCTTCCTGCTGCTCTACGGGCTGATCGTCGAGCGAGGCATCCGCACCGCCCTCGCCGCCCGCGACCCCTTCGGCAAGCTGCTCGCGATGGGCCTCTCCGGCGCCTTCGCACTCCAGATCTTCGTCGTCGCCGGCGGCGTGATGGGCCTCATCCCGCTCACCGGTATGACCATGCCGTTCCTCGCGTACGGCGGTTCCTCCGTGATCGCCAACTGGGCACTGATCGGCATCCTGATCCGGATCAGCGACACCGCGCGGCGGCCCGCGCCCGCGCCCGCCCCGTCCCCCGACGCCGAGATGACCCAGGTGGTCCGTCCGTGAACAAGCCGCTGCGGCGGGTCGCGATCTTCTGCGGCCTGCTCGTCTTCGCCCTGCTGCTGCGCGACAACTGGCTCCAGTTCGTCCGCGCCGACGAGCTGAACGCTCACCCGAAGAACACCCGCGTACGGATCGAGCGGTACGCCAACGAGCGCGGCAACATCATCGTCGACGGCAAGCCGATCACCGGTTCCGTCGACTCCGGCGGCAACTACTACAAGTACAAGCGCACCTACGTGAACGGCCCCATGTGGGCTCCCGTCACCGGCTACGCCTCGCAGGTCTACGACGCCAACCAGATCGAGAAGATCGAGGACGGCATCCTCACCGGCAACGACGACCGGCTCTTCTTCGACCGCACCCTCGCCATGTTCACCGGCGACAAGAAGAAGGGCGGTGACGTCGTCACCACCCTCAGCGGTGCCGCGCAGAAGGCCGCCTACGAGGGCCTGGGCAAGAACACCGGTGCCGTCGTCGCGATCGAGCCGTCCACCGGCAAGGTCCTGGCCCTCGCATCCACCCCGTCGTACGACCCGGCCTCCATCGCCGGCAGCAACGACGAGAAGGCCTGGGTCGCGCTGAACGGGGCCAAGAACAAGCCGATGCAGAACCGGGCGCTGCGCGAGATCTACCCCCCCGGCTCCGTCTTCAAGGTCGTCACCGCCGCCGCGGCTCTGGAGAGCGGCAAGGTCACCGACATCAACGCGGCGACCGAGACCCCCGAGGGCTGGAAGATCCCGCTCTCCAGGGTCCCGATGAAGAACCACTCGGGCGGCTGCGCGAACGCGAGCCTGAACGAGGCGCTGCGGGTCTCCTGCAACTCGGTCTTCGCGAAGCTCGGTGACGACGTCGGCCGCGACAAGATGGTGGAGATGGCGGAGAAGTTCGGCTTCAACGCCGAACAGTTCACGCCGGTCCGTTCCGCCGCCTCCGTCTACGACAAGCAGGCCGACCGCGGCGGCAACGCGCTCTCCTCCATCGGCCAGTTCAACACCGCGACCACCCCGCTCCAGATGGCGATGGTCACGGCGGCGATCGCCAACGACGGCAAGCTGATGAAGCCGTACATGATCGACAAGCTGGTCGCTCCGAACCTCGACGTCATCAAGCAGAACGATCCGGAGGAGATGAGCCGGCCGGTCTCCCCGGAGAACGCCCAGAAGCTCCAGCAGATGATGGAGAACGTCGTCTCCAAGGGCACCGGCGCCAAGGCCGACCTGAACATGGACGGCGTGAGGGTCGGCGGCAAGACCGGCACCGCGCAGCACGGCGAGAAGAACGCCAAGCGTCCGTACGCCTGGTTCATCTCGTACGCCAAGACCGATCAGGGCTCCCCGGTGGCCGTCGCCGTGATCGTCGAGGACGCCGAGGGCACCAACCGCGAGGACATCAGCGGTGGCGGCCTGGCCGCCCCGATCGCGAAGGCCGTCATGAAGGCCGTCATCAAGAACCGGGGCTGATCCCCCGCACACATACGAGCCGGGTACCAGCCAGGTACCGGTCAGGTATCAGCTACCGGCCCCGAGCGGAACGCCTCCCCGGGGCCGGTAGCGTATGCGCGAACAGCACACACCGCCGGACCACCCATGGGTGCGGTCGGGACAGACGGAGAGGGCTGGATTAGCTATGGAAGAGCCGCGTCGCCTCGGCGGCCGGTACGAGCTGGGCTCGGTGCTCGGCCGTGGTGGCATGGCCGAGGTGTACATCGCCCAGGACACCCGGCTCGGCCGCACCGTCGCCGTGAAGACGCTGCGGGCCGACCTGGCCCGCGATCCGTCCTTCCAGGCCCGGTTCCGCCGTGAGGCACAGTCCGCCGCCTCGCTGAACCACCCGGCGATCGTCGCGGTCTACGACACCGGCGAGGACTACGTCGACCAGGTCTCCATCCCGTACATCGTGATGGAGTACGTCGACGGGTCGACCCTGCGCGAGCTGCTGCACTCGGGACGCAAGCTGCTCCCCGAGCGCACCCTCGAGATGACGGTCGGCATCCTCCAGGCGCTCGAGTACTCGCACCGCGCCGGCATCGTGCACCGTGACATCAAGCCGGCGAACGTCATGCTGACGCGCACCGGCCAGGTCAAGGTCATGGACTTCGGCATCGCGCGCGCCATGGGCGACGCGGGCATGACCATGACGCAGACCGCCGCCGTGATCGGCACCGCCCAGTACCTCTCCCCGGAGCAGGCCAAGGGCGAGCAGGTCGACGCCCGGTCCGACCTGTACTCCACGGGCTGCCTGCTGTACGAGCTCCTCACCGTCCGGCCCCCCTTCATCGGTGACTCCCCGGTCGCGGTCGCGTACCAGCACGTCCGCGAGGAGCCTCAGGCGCCGAGCAACTTCGACGCCGAGATCACGCCGTCGATGGACGCCATCGTCCTCAAGGCACTGGTCAAGGACCCCGACTACCGCTACCAGTCGGCGGACGAGATGCGCGCCGACATCGAGGCCTGCCTCGACGGTCAGCCGGTCGCGGCCGCCGCCGCGATGGGCATCGGGATGGGCATGGGCGGCGCGCCCGCGTACGGCGGGGGTTACGGCGGCTACCCGGAGGACCAGCCGACGACCGCGCTGCGCCAGGCCGACCCGGCGGGTCAGACCTCGATGATGCCCCCGATCAACGGGGACGACGGTGGCTACGGCTACGACGACCGTCCGGACCGGCGCCGGGGCGGTGGCCAGAAGAAGTCGAACACCTCGACGATCCTGCTGGCCCTGGCCGGTGTCCTGGTGCTGGTCGGTGCGATCTTCATCGGCGTCTCGCTGTTCGACAAGAAGGAAGGGACCCCGCAGGTCCCGGTCCCCCAGCTCGTCGGTCAGCCGCTGAAGGCGGCCGAGGGCCTCGCGGCCAACGCCCAGGTGAAGGCCGTCCAGGCCGGCACCGAGCGCTGCGCCGAGCCCAAGGGCTCCGTCTGCCGGCAGGTCCCGGTCGCGGACGGCACCGCGCAGATGGACACCGGAAGCACGGTCCAGCTGTTCATCTCCGAGGGCGCCCCCCTCGAAGAGGTCCCGGACGTCGTCGAGCAGTCCCAGGAGCGCGCCGAGCAGACCCTGAAGGACAAGGGCTTCAAGGTCAAGGTCGAGCAGCAGGAGTCCGACGAGGACCCGGGCACGGTCCTGAGCACGAACCCGCAGGGCGGCACCAAGGCGGAGAAGAACTCCGAGGTGACGATCACCGTCGCGAAGCAGATGCTGTCCGAGCTTCCCGACCAGAAGGGCCGGTCCTACGACCAGGCCGTCCAGCAGCTGAACGCCGTCGGCTTCACCAACGTGGCCCGGCAGGACGTGGACTCCGACCAGCCCAAGGACACGGTCGTCGACATGACGCCGCAGGGCGGCACGGACCAGCCGAAGGACACCCAGGTCACGCTGAAGGTCTCCAAGGGCCCGCAGCAGGTCCAGGTCCAGATCCCCACGGACATCGCCACCAAGCCGTTCAAGGACGTCAAGGCGCAGCTCGAGGCCTTGGGTCTGGTCGTCACCCAGTCCGGCTCCGACAAGGAGGACGCCACGGTGATCACCTCGACCCCGGGTCCCGGCTCGATGGTCAACGTCGGCGACGCGGTCACCGTCATCACCGTGGGCGGCGGGGGCAACCCCGGCGGTAACCCCGGTGGCGCAGACGGCGGCAACCCCGGCGGGAACGGCAACCCCGACGGCGGGGACAACGACGGCGGCGGCTTCTTCGGCTGACGGCCGTACCCGCCCCGCACGCAGCACGACCGAGCCCCGGCATCCCATGGATGCCGGGGCTCGGTCGTTGTGACCCGGATGTAAGAACAGCTCGGTCGTTGTCGCCCGGGTGTCAGAGCAGCTCGGCCGGCGGAGTGCGGTCGCGGTCGACCTTCTCCGTGCGCTCCAGTTCGCCCCAGACGATGTACCGGTAGTCCGAGGTGTACATCGGGGTGCAGGTCGTCAGGGTGATGTAGCGGCCCGGCTTGGTCTTCCCGGATTCCTTGGGGACGGGCTGGAGGACGTCCACGTTGTACTTCGTCGTCTCCGGCAGGCTCTTGTAGACCTTGTAGACGTACCAGGTGTCCTTGGACTCGAAGACGATCGAGTCGCCGGTCTTCAGCTTGTGGATGTTGTGGAACTTCGCGCCGTGCCCGTCGCGGTGCGCGGCCAGCGTGAAGTTGCCCTTCTTGTCCTGCGGGAGGGCGGACTTGATCGGGTCGGTGTAGTAGCCGGCGACGCCGTTGTTCAGGATGGCGCTGGTGGTGCCCTGCTTGACCAGTATCTCGTCGTCGCCCATGGCGGGGACGTGGAGGAAGCCGATGCCGTCCTTGGTGTCGAGGGCGCCGGGGCCGTCGGCCCAGCGGTCGCGGACCTGGGCACCGTCCTGGTCGGCGGCGCGGTCGGCGAGGACGTTGGTCCACCACAGCGAGTAGACGACGAAGAGTCCGAGCACCAGGCCCGCTGTGATGAGGAGTTCGCCGAAGGCGCTGATGATCCCGGCGATCCGGTTGCGCGCGCGTGCCACTAGGTCGTCCCGTCGTCCCGTCCGGAGGTGTGGGGTCTCACCCTACGAGGGCCTTGGGCTTTCCCTTGCTGCGCGGGCGTTCCTCGACCAGCTTGCCCCAGACGATCATGCGGTACGTGCTGGTGAACTCGGGCGTGCACGTGGTCAGCGTGATGTACCGGCCGGGCTTGGTGAAGCCGGATCCCTTCGGGACCGGGTCGATCACCGAGACGTTCGACGGAGCGGTCTGGGGCAGGATGCTCGCCATCTCGTAGGTGTAGTACGCGTCCTGGGTCTCGACGACGATCGGGTCCCCGGGCTTGAGCTGGTTGACGTACCGGAACGGCTCGCCGTGGGTGTTGCGGTGGCCGGCGACGGCGAAGTTGCCCTGCTTGTCGGACGGCATGGCCGTCTTGAGCTTGCCGTCGGCGTAGTGGCCGACCATGCCCTTGTCGAGGACCTTGGTCTTGTTGATGCCCTCGGCGATGGGCACGACGACGTCGAGCTTGGGGATGTACATGATGGCGAAGCCCTGGCCGGGCTCGAAGGCCTCCGGCTTGTCGTCCTCGCCGCTGTCACGGCCCTTCGCCCAGGTGTCCTCGATCTGCTCCTTGGCGCGGTCGGTCTCCTGGCCGGCGAGGACGTTCGTCCACCACAGCTGGTAGGTGACGAAGAGCAGCATGACGACGCCGAAGGTGATGAAGAGTTCCCCGATGATCCGGCTGGCGACGACGCCGACGCTCTCCTTGGCCGCGCGCGCGGCGCGGCGGGCCTCCACCCGGGAGAGGGGGCGCGACCCGGCCCCGGCCGTCGCGGCGGTCCCAGCGGCCCCGGCAGTGGCTGTGGGGGCGCTGCCGCGGCCCTTGGCCGCTCGGCGCCGCTCGGCCCGTCCGGGCCCCGGAGGCGTCTCCACGGCCCGCAGGGCCACCGTCTCGTCCCGTGGGGCCGGTGGGACCTGTTGCGGGGTCTCCTCGGGCGCGTACGAGGCGTACGCGGGCTCGTGCGGCGCCTCGTAGGCGGGCTGGGCGTCGTACGCCGGTCGAGGATCGTACGGAGCCTCGTACGCGGGTGCGGTCGGCGCCTCGTACGCGGGTGCGGTCGGCGCCTCGTAGACGGGCTCGTATGCCGTCTGCTCGTATGCCGTCTGCCCGTACGCGGCCGGCTCGTATGGGGCCGGCTCGTATGGGGTCGCCTCGTACGCGGTCGGCTCGTACGCCGGCTGTCCGTATGTCGTCTGCTCGTACGCCGTCGGGTCGTGAGGCTGTGGCTGCTCCCCGTGCCCGTACGGGTCCACGGGTATCGGCTCCGGCTCGGGGACTCCCGATTCCCGGAACCACGGCGAGCCCGTCGTCACGCGACGGCCTTGCCCACCACCGGCGCGAGCCCCGCCGACCGGCCGACCGCCCCCTTGTCGCCGCACTGCTCAAGCCAGTTGGCGAGCATGAGGTGGCCGTGCTCGGTGAGGACCGACTCCGGATGGAACTGGACCCCTTCGACCGGCAGCTCACGGTGGCGCAGCCCCATGATGATGCCGTCCTCGGTCCGCGCGGTGACCTCCAGCTCGGCCGGCAGGGCGGCGGGCTCGGCGGCCAGCGAGTGGTAGCGGGTCGCGGTGAACGGCGAGGGCAGGCCCGCGAAGACGCCCTTCCCCTCGTGCGTGACGGGGGAGGTCTTGCCGTGCAGCAGCTCGGGCGCGCGGTCGACGACGCCGCCGTACGCCACGGCCATCGACTGCATGCCGAGGCAGACGCCGAAGACGGGCACACCGGTGTCGGCGCAGTGCCGGACCATCTCGATGCAGACCCCGGCCTGCTCGGGCCCGCCGGGCCCGGGCGACAACAGGACGCCGTCGAAGCCGTCCTGTGCGTGGCTCAGCTCGACCTCGTCGTTGCGGCGGACTTCGCACTCGGCGCCGAGCTGGTAGAGGTACTGAACGAGGTTGAAGACGAAGCTGTCGTAGTTGTCGACGACGAGAATTCGCGCGCTCACTGGCCGTCCACCGTCACATCGTTGAACGGAAGCAGCGGCTCCGCCCAGGGGAACACGTACTGGAAGAGGGCGTAGACCACCGCGAGCACCAGCACGATCGAGATCAGTGCCCGCACCCACGCGTTGCCCGGCAGATGCCTCCAGATCCAGCCGTACATGCCGTCGACCGCCCCTTCCGTTCGTTACGGGGACCAGAGTACGGGGCGAGGGGGCCGTAGAGGGTCAGCTGTCCAAAGCCTGTGGACGACCGTCGGCCACCGGCTGCGTGGTGTCGAGGTGTGCCCAGACGATCAGCCGGTGGCTGCTGCCCCACTCGGGCTCGCAGGTGGTGAGGGTGAGGTAGCGGCCGGGCCCGTCGTAGCCGGCCGCGTTCTTCCTGAGGGGCTTCGGTACGGGGGCGACGACCCCGACGTCGGTGGGCAGGGTCCGGTAGGGGCCGCGGTCGACGCGGTACGTGAACCAGGTCGTCCCGTCGGTGAGGACGACCGCGTCGCCGGGTCGCAGTCGCGGGAAGTCCTTGAAGGGGTCGCCGTACGTGCGGCGGTGGCCGGCGACGGCGAAGTTGCCGGTCGCGCCGAGCCGCGCGGTGGCCGCGTAGTGCCCGAGGCCCTTCTTCAGGACGCCCGGGCCGGTGCCTTCGAGGACGGGCCACTTCCAGTCCTTGCCGAGCCGGGGGACGTACATGACGGCGATCCCCTTGCCGGGGGCGTACGGCTCGGCCTCGGGGGCGGTGGCCGGTGCCGGGGAACCCGCGGCCGGGTCCCCGGCCGGGTCCCCGGGCGGAGTCGTGGCCGGAGTGGTGGCCGGGGCCGTGGCCGGGTTGTTCACCCACTCCCGCTGGAGGGTGTCGATCTGGCCGGCGCTCGCGCTCTGGGCCTGGACACCGGTCCAGTACAGGACGTACACGACGAAGAGGACGATCAGGGTGCCGACGGTCAGGCACAGCTCGCTGAAGGTGCGCACGACGAGACGGACACCGCGCACGCGCCCCTCCCCGCAAGTCCTCCGGTCAGCTCACCGGCTTCGCGTAGTGGAGGTCCACTGTGCCCGAGTAGCCGGGCAGAGTCACCGCCTTGTGGTCGTCGACTTTCCAGCCGAGCCCGTACGCCTTGACGTACAGCTGGTAGTTCTGGATGGCCGGGGAGTCGTTGAGCGCCCTGCTCAGCTTCCCTCGGTCGCCGACGGCCGTGATCTTGTACGGCGGCGAGTAGACGCGGCCCTGGAGGATCAGGGTGTTGCCGACGCAGCGCACGGCACTGGTGGAGATGAGCCGCTGGTCCATGACGCGGATGCCCTCGGCGCCGCCCTGCCACAGGGCGTTGACGACGGCCTGGAGGTCCTGCTGGTGGATGACGAGGTCGTTGGCCTGCGGCTCGGGGTAGCCGGGGGCGGCCTGGGCGTTCGGCGGGGCGTCGTCGAGGGTGACGGTGAGGCCCGAGCCGGAGACCTCCTTGGTGCCCGCGGTCGCTTCGAGGGCGTCGAGCTTCGCGTCCTCCGCACGGGTGGAACCGTCGTCGCGGGCGGCGAGGCCGTCGACCTGGGAGCGGAGCGCCGAGGTGGACTCGTCGAGCCCGGCGTTCTTGTGGCTGCGCTCCTCGATCAGGTCTGAGAGCCTGAGAAGAGAGGCATCCGTGCGGATGTTTGTGCCCTTGGCCGTGTTGAAACTCGTCACGAAGATCAGTCCGGCGAGGGCGAAGACGGCAAGGGTCAGCACCCGGACGGGGCGCCACCTCGTGGTGCGGCCCGGCCCTGCGGGAGTGTCGGCGGAATTGCTCAACGTACCCTGATCCCCTTCGGTGCCGCGGAACCACTACGCTAACGGACGCCCGGGGGACGCAGTCTTCCTCCTACGTCACATCCCGGCGCCGCCCACAGTTCCCTGCGCGGTCACGCAGCGCATCGACAGGAGAGTCCCTCGTGCCGAAGTCACGTATCCGCAAGAAGGCCGACTTCACGCCTACGCCCGCCAAGCAGGCCACCAACATCAAGCTGTCGAACAGCAGCTGGGTGGCCCCCGTGATGCTGGCGCTGTTCGCCATCGGGCTGGTGTGGATCGTGCTCTTCTACGTCACCGACGGTTCGTTGCCGATCAAGTCGATCGGCAACGTGAACATCGTGGTGGGCTTCGGCTTCATCGCTGCGGGGTTCGGCGTCTCCACGCAGTGGAAGTAGCCCTCGCGACCCGCGAGATATCGGCTGGACCGGCGGCTCGTCAAGCTCTCCCCTGAACTTATCCACAGCGTTGTGCACAGCACTGGATAACTTACGAAGATCTGTGGATAACTCGCACGACGTTGACGCCGGTATGACCGCTTTCACAGGCGCGATCCCCTGCCGAGGTACGCAGTACGCCCCTCGCCTCCCTGGAGAAACACCAGGTCAGAGGCGAGGGGCGCGGTCTTTCCCCAGCACTCCGGGCCGATCCGCCACGCACTGTGGATAACTCTGGGGAAAGCTCGGGAAAGAGCTCTTCCACAGCCCCCTGCGCTCAGGTGAGCGCAGTGGATCGGGCGAGTACGAGCCCCAGGTCGAGCAGGAGCACCAGTCCACAGGCCCCGTACTGCACGAGGTCCCTGCGCGCCCTCGGGGCGTGCACCAGTGCGTACGTCACCAGGACGCCCGCGACGAGACCGCCGACGTGCGCCTCCCAGGAGATCCCCGGACGGGTGAACGTCATGAGCAGCGACAGCGCCACGAAGAGGACCACCGGCCGCATGTCGTGCCGCTTGTGGCGGGCCAGCACGACCCAGGCGCCGATGAGACCGTAGACGACGCCGGAGGCACCCAGCGAGGGCTGGTTCTGCGCGGCGACGAGATAGGCGAGCACGGAGCCCGAGAGCCCGGCGAGCAGGCACAGGGCCGCGTACCGGACCCGGCCGAGCTCGGGCTCGACGATCCCGCCGATCACCCACAGTCCCAGCACGTTGAAGAGGATGTGCCAGACCTCCTGGTGGAGGACGGTCGCGGTCAGCAGGCGGTACCACTCGCCGTCCGCGACCCCGATCACCTCGCCGAGCTGCGGGCTGTAGGCGTAGCCGATGAGCTCGAGCTCGGCGACGAGCCGCTCCCCGAACACCAGGACCAACAGGTACACCGCGAGGTTGATCCCGATCAGGAACTTGGTGACCAGGCGGTCGTCGGTCGCCACCCGGCCGCCCACGAGCGTCCGGGGCTGGTTGGCGCCGGCGGCGTGGCCGGTCCCCGAACCGTTGCGCACACAGTCGGGGCACTGGAAACCGACCGAGGCGGAGATCATGCACTGCGGGCAGATGGGCTTGTCGCAGCGGGCGCAGCGGATACCGGTCTCGGCCTCCGGGTGGCGGTAGCAGCGGGGCAGGCCGGACTGCGGGTCCATGAGAGGTTCTTTCCCTTCCGTCCCTTCCGTCATGTCCGCCTCAGCGCTTCTCGATCACCACGGAGTCGATCACCACGTCCTGGAGCGGGCGCTCGGTGTGCGGGTCGGTCGCGACCGCCGCGATCGCGTCCACGACCTTCCGGCTCTCCAGGCCCGCGACCTCGCCGAAGATGGTGTGCTTGCGGTTCAGCCAGGTCGCGGCGCCGACCGTGACGAAGAACTGCGAGCCGTTGGTGCCCGGGCCGGCGTTGGCCATGGCCAGCAGGTAGGGACGGTCGAAGAAGAGCTCCGGGTGGAACTCGTCGGCGAACTCGTATCCGGGGCCGCCCGTGCCGTTACCCAGCGGGTCGCCGCCCTGGATCATGAAGCCCTTGATGACCCGGTGGAAGGCCGTGCCGTCGTAGAGCGGGTCCGAGGAGACCTTGCCGGTGGCGGGATGCGTCCACTCGCGCTCGCCGGAGGCGAGTTCGACGAAGTTGCGCACCGTCTTCGGGGCGTGGAACGGCATCAGCCGGACCTCGATGTCACCCAGGCTGGTCTTGAGGATCGCGTACAGCTGCTCGGCCACGGTCGCCTTCCGTCCACATGTGTCGTGTCGTTGTCGTATCGCGTCTGTCTCTGCGTGACCACCGATCCTCGCATGCCCCGGATGCCCGCCCCGCATGCCGGACTTCGATCCGAGGGGCATGATTCCGAAAAGGATGGAAAGGTGAAAAACCGACATCGTCGCCACCGAGGAGGAGGAATCCCGTGACCCGCATGGACAGCGTGCGCGCCGCGTCAGATTCGGCGAAGGAGAGCGTCCTGCACGCCGCGGAAGTGGTGGCGCCGTACGCCGAAACAGCCAGGGACCAGGCCACGTACTACGCGCACGAGGCGAAGGTGCGGATCGCGCCGAAGGTCTCCAGGGCCGCTCAGCAGGCCCGAGCACAGGCGCGAACGCAGTACGACTCGTATGTCGCACCGCACGTACCGCCACGGGTCGACGCGGCCGCGCAACGCGCGGCGGACGTGACCCGCTCAGCCGCCCGTCAGGCGGCCGACTACACCGTTCCGCGTGTCGAGCACGCGGTCGCCGCGACCGGTCCCGTCCTTGAGGAGGCCGGGTCGCGTTCCACCGCCGCCTGGGCCGCGCTGCGCGGGCAGGTGACGCCGAAGGAAATCCAGAAGATCGTGAAGAAGCACGAGCGGCGGGCCAGGGCCGGTCGCCTCGCCAAGGGACTCGTGGTCCTCGGCTTGGTGGTCGGCGGCGCTTTCGCCGCTTGGAAGTGGTGGGACAAGCAGGCCAATCCCGACTGGCTGGTCGAGCCGCCGGCTCCCACCGAGGTGGGCGAGGGTTCCGCGTCGTCGTCCGTCGACGGCAATGGGGGGTTCCTCGATCCGGAGGTGGAGTTCAAGGAGAACGAGGCCGAGATCCAGGCAGAGGCCGAGATCGAGGCCGAAGCCGAGGCCGAAGCGGAAGCCGATGCCGATGCCGCGGAGCGCGACGAGCGTCGCTGACCACTGCGGTCCGGTCGAAGGAACTTCGTGCTTCGTAGCTGAAGCTTCATGGTCTGTCGGTGGAGCTTGTCGGACTGTCGGCAGAGCTTCGTGGTCCGCCGGTGGGGCTTCGGGTTCTGTCGGCAGAGCTTCACGGTCCGCCGGTGGGGCTTCTTGGACTGTCGGCAGAGCTTCGTGGTCCGCCGGTGGGGCTTCGGGTTCTGTCGGCAGAGCTTCACGGTCCGCCGGTGGAGCATCTCGGTCTGTCGGTGGGGCTTCGGGTTCTGAGGGTCTCGCGGTTTCACAGGGCGCGGGGAGTGCGCGTACGTCGGCTCCCCGCGTCCTACGCGCCCGCCGCCGGCGCCGTCGCCGCGAGCGCCAGCTCCGTCAGCGCGACCGGGTCGCTCTCGGCCGAACCACCCGCGTGGCGGTGGCGGACCGAAGGGGAGGAACCGTGGGCCTCGGCGCCGATGCGCTGCTTGATGGTGGGCGGCAGGGAGCGGTCACCGGCGAGGGGCCACCGATGCGTCCGCTGTGCCGGTACGGAGGCGTGGGTGCGCTCCCCGGTGGCGGGGACCGCGGCGGTGGCGGCGGAGCCGGCCGGCTCCTCGGGCTGCTGCACGGCGGGCTGCTGGGCCGCGGCGGCGGTGCTCGCCAGGCCGACGGAGGCGAGCAGGGCGAAGAGGACGGAGATGAAGGCGGTCCAGAACTGCTTGACCTTGGCGGTGGCCATGGCCCCTCACTTTCGTGACGTTCTCGGATGGTTCATTTCGAGTTGCGCGCTTTACGTACTTTCCACATGATGTGGATGCGGCCCGCGATTCCCGCGGAACGACGCCGCCGCCGCGCAGTTCTTCCGATGAACACCACCCGGACGGATCAGTGGCCACCACCGACCTGGTCCGATTCCCTCAGCTCACGGCCTTCTTCACCAGCTCGGCGATCCGCGTCTCGTCGGCGGCGGACAGCTCCTTCAGGGCGAAAGCGGCCGGCCACATCGTGCCGTCGTCGAGGTTCGCCACGTCGTTGAAGCCGAAGGTCGCGTACCGCGCGTTGAACTTCTGCGCGCTCTGGAAGAAGCAGACGACCTTGCCGTCCTTGGCGTAGGCGGGCATGCCGTACCAGAGCTTCGGCGCGAGCTCGGGGGCGCTCTCCTTGACCACGGCGTGGATGCGCTCGGCCATGACCCGGTCCGAGTCCTGCATCTCGGCGATCTTCGCGACCACGGCCGCCTCCTCCTCCGCCGCCTTGTCGGCGCGCGATCCACGGCGCGCGGACGCCCTGACCTCCTTGGCACGCTCCTTCATCGCGCTCCGCTCCTCGGCGGTGAACGCCTCGGCCTTGGTCTCGGCCTTCGTCTCGGCCTCGGCCGTCGCCTTGGCGGTCGTCTTGGCGGTCGTCTTGGCGGTCGTCTTGGCGGTCGTCTTGGTGGACTTCTGCGTGTTCGTCATGGCGAGTTCCTTCTCTGTCTGCAGATACGAATGGGGGCTGTCGAGAACGGAGGTGAAGGAGCGTCAGCCCCACGCGCCGGCGATCTGCCGGGTCGTGGCGTTGAGCCGGTTGAACAGGTTGGTGACGCCGACCATGAGGATGATCGCGGCGAGCTGCTTCTCGTCGTAGTAGGTGGCGGCCGTGTCCCAGACTTCGTCGCTCACCGCGTCGGGCCGGTCGGCCAGCCGCGTCGCGGCCTCGGCGAGCCCGAGGGCCGCCCGCTCCGCCGCCGTGAAGTACGGGGCCTCGCGCCAGGCGGCGACCGCGGCCAGCCGCTCGTCGCTCACGCCGGCCGCACGGGCCGTCCTGGCGCCGCCGTCGACACAGGCGGCGCAGCCGTTGATCTGGCTGACCCGCAGGTGGACTAGCTCCAGCGTCTGTCCGTCCACGCCACCGGAGCGCACGGCGGCGAGGAGCTCCTGGACGGGCCGCATCGCGGCGGGCAGCACGGCGACGGGGTTCTGCATACGGGACCGCATCTCGCTCCGCACCTCTTCACCTCTTCCGGGTCGGTGCCCCGTTCCCTCGGGGCGTGACTCCATGACAGCCCGTTCCGCTCGCCGCGGCCATCGCGGTGGGACACCGTGGGACAGGTGAAGCAGCCTTGACCTGCGGCGAGTTGGCTCGGAAGACTTCGCCCCGAACGGGACGGCGACACAGCACCACCGCAACACGGGACGAGCGCAGCAACACGGCACCACCGCAGCAGGACGCGAAGACGGGGGACCCATGGACGTACGACCGGCCGACTCGCAGGGCAGAGGCACGGGAGGAGCCGCAGGGGCACCCCGGGAAGGATCCGACCTGCAGGAGGAGCTGGCCGCCCGGCTGCGCCTGCTCCACGAGCTGTCCGGGCTCGGCGTCCGGGCCCTCGCCCGGGACACCGGCCTCAGCTCCTCGTCGCTCTCGCGCTACCTCAACGGCGTGACCGTGCCGCCCTGGCCCGCGGTGGTCGCCCTGTGCCGCCTGGTGAAGCGGGACCCCCGCCCCCTGCGGCCCCTGTGGGAGCGGACCTCGAACCCGCTGCCCGCGCCTCCGAAGAGCAGCCGGCAGATCCGGCCGCTGCCCCGCAACGACCTCCCCCGCGACGTGCCCGACTTCACCGGCCGCGAGGAGCGGCTCGCCGCCGTGTTCGCCGCCGTCGAGAGCCACCGGGCGGTGTCCGTCGACGGAATGGCGGGCGTGGGCAAGTCCTGTCTCGCGGTGCACGCGGCGCACCGGCTCGCCGCCGACTTCCCGGACGCCCAGCTCTACGTGGACCTGCACGGCTTCACCGAGGGCCGGCCGCCGCTCGACCCCGACTCGGCACTGCGGATGCTGCTCGCCGCGCTCGACGTCCCGTCCGAGAAGGTCCCGCGCGAGGGCGTCGAGGAGCTGGCCGCCTGCTGGCGGTCGGAGCTGGCGCGCCGCCGGGTCGTCGTGGTCCTCGACAACGCCGCCGACGCCGAGCAGGTCCGCCCGCTGCTGCCCGGCGCCGGTCCCTCCGTCGCCCTGATCACGAGCCGCAACCGCCTCCTCGGCCTGGACGAGGTGCCGCCGGTCTCGCTCGACGTGCTGAGCCCGGAGGAGAGCGCGGAGCTGCTCGCCCGGGCCAGCGGCGACCCGGGCGGGCCCGACAGCAGGCTCGCGCGCGATCCGGAGTCCGCCGCCGAGGTGCTGCGGCTCTGCGGCCGGCTGCCGCTGGCCCTGCGGCTGGCCGCGGCCCGGCTGCGGCACCGGCCGGGCTGGACCGTGGGGATCCTCGTCGAGCGGATGGCCGAGGGGGCGAGCGAGGGCGAGAGCGAGGTCGACGCCGAGTTCGGTGCGGCGTTCGCCATGTCGGTACGGCAGCTCGACCGCGCCCGGGCCCGGCTGTTCCGGCAGCTCGGCCTGCTGCCGGGGGAGTCCTTCGACGCGTACGTGGTGGCGGCGCTCGCGGACCTTCCGCTGCGCGAGGCGCGGGCGTCCCTGGAGGACCTGCTGGACGCTCACCTCGTCCAGGAGCCGACGCCGGGCCGCTACCGGCTGCACGACCTGGTGCACCAGCACGCGCGCCGGGCCGTGGCGGAGCAGGACGCGGCGCCCGAGCGGGAGCGCGCCCTCCACCGCGTACTCGACTACTACGTCCACGCGACGGCGGCGGCCGACGCCGCGATGCCGTATCTGGCGCCCGGCCGCCCGGCCTCCGCCGGCGTGGCCCCGGCCGCGCTGCCACGGTTCGCGGACAAGAACGCGGCCTTCACCTGGCTCGTGACGGAGTACGGGAACCTCCTGGCCGCCTTCGAGACGGCCGCCGCCGTCGGCGCCGACACGCACGTGTGCGAGCTGCCGCGCTTCCTCCGGGCGTACTTCGCCCGCCGCTGCGGCACGTCCCACCTCAACTACCTCTTCGAGCGGTCGCTGGCCGCCGCCGAGCGCCTGGGGGATCCGCTGCAGCTGGCCGAGGCGCACAGCGACCTGGGCTTCGCGCGGTACAACGCGGGCCGGATGGCGGAGGCCACCGCCTCGTACGAGGCGGCGGGACGTGAGGCCGCCCGTGCGGGGGACACCCGGGCGGAGGCCGAACTGGCCCTGCGCCGCGGCTATCTGAGCTGGGACGCGGGCCACGTCGAGGAGCCGCTCGACCTGTTCCGGCTGGCGGGGAAGCTGTACGAGCAGGCCGGCAGCCCGACGGGCGCGGCCCACGCGGCCGCGTCGGAGGCCTGGGCGATGCTCCAGCTGGGCCGGCGGGAGGAGGCGGCGCGACGGGCCCGGGATGTGCTGGGCATCCCCCACACCGAGCCCACGTGGCCGCCCGCGCTGACCGCCCGGATCACCCTCGGCATGGCCGTCGCGCCCGAGCGGCCCGAGGAGGCGGTGGAGCACCTGGGGCGGGCGCTGGCGGTGGCCCGTGACGACGGGCACCTCCACAACCAGGCGTGGTGCCTGAACTGCCGGGGGGTCGCGCTACGGCAGATGGGCCGGTACGAGGAGGCCCTGGCCAGTCACCGGGAGGCGTTCGCGCTGCTCGACGAGGTCTTCGAGGAGCACTGGAAGATCCACTTCCTGGACGGTTACGCCGAGACCTGTCGGCTCGCGGGCCTCCCGGACGAGGCCCTGCGGCTGCACCGGCAGGCCCTGGAGCTGGCTCCGAGGCTGGGCAACCGGCACGCGGAGGCGCTGGCCCACGAAGGGATCGCGGTCGTGCTCGACGAGACGGACCCGGCCGGCGCCGCCGAGCACCGGACGGCGGCCGAGGCGGTCCTGCGGGAGCTCTCCCCCGAGGCGTACTGACCCTCCCAGGGCCTCTCCGTGAAACGGCACGAAAAAGCACCCCCTGGATCGCGTTTCCGCAGATCAAGGGGGTGCATCACGTGGAGCCTAGGGGAGTCGAACCCCTGACATCTGCCATGCAAAGACAGCGCTCTACCAACTGAGCTAAGGCCCCGGAACGAGAACAGCGTACCGGGTCTCCCCCCATGTCCGGCAAAAGGATAGGGACTCCCGGTCAACGACCACTCTCCGTAAGATGCTGATCGAGGTTCGCAGTGGCGAACCTAAGGGATGGGGAGAAGTAATGGACGCAGCGCAGCAGGAAGCCACGGCAAGAGCCAGAGAGCTTCAGCGCAGTTGGTACGGGGAGCCGTTGGGGGCGCTCTTCCGTCGGCTGATCGACGATCTCGGGCTCAATCAGGCCAGGCTCGCGGCCGTGCTCGGGCTCTCCGCGCCCATGCTGTCCCAGTTGATGAGCGGCCAGCGGGCCAAGATCGGCAACCCGGCCGTCGTCCAGCGCGTCCAGGCCCTCCAGGAGCTCGCCGTCCAGGTCGCCGACGGCAGCGTCAGCGCCGCCGAGGCCACCGACCGGATGGACGAGGTCAAGAAGTCCCAGGGCGGCTCCGTCCTCACCAGCACGGCCCAGCCCACCACCGGCTCCGGCGCGCCGACCGTGCGCCGCGTGGTCCGCGAGATCCAGTCCCTGCTGCGGTCCGTGGCGGCCGCGGGCGACATCATCGACGCGGCGGACTCCCTCGCCCCGGCGCACCCGGAACTGGCAGAGTTCCTCCGGGTGTACGGCGCGGGGCGCACCGCGGACGCGGTCGCGCACTACGAGTCGCACCAGAACTGACGCGGGACCGGCGCTCGGCCGGTACCGCGGGGACACGACACGACGGGGAGCGTGCGCAGCGCGATGGGTGAGGTCTTCGCTGGTCGGTACGAGCTGATCGACCCGATCGGACGGGGCGGGGCGGGCGCGGTGTGGCGTGCCTGGGACCACCGGCGCCGCCGCTACGTGGCGGCCAAGGTGCTCCAGCAGAGCGACGCCCACACGCTGCTCCGCTTCGTCCGTGAGCAGGCGATGCGGATCGACCATCCGCACGTCCTCGCCCCGGCCAGCTGGGCCGCCGACGACGACAAGGTCCTCTTCACCATGGACCTGGTCGCCGGCGGCTCGCTGGCGCACGTCGTCGGGGACTACGGCCCGCTGCCGCCCCGCTTCGTGTGCACCCTGCTCGACCAGCTGCTCTCGGGTCTGGCCACGGTGCACGCGGAGGGGGTCGTGCACCGGGACATCAAGCCCGCCAACATCCTTCTGGACGTCACCGGAACCGGGCGGCCGCACCTGCGGCTGTCCGATTTCGGCATCTCCATGCGCAAGGGCGAGCCCCGGCTCACCGAGACCAACTACGTGATCGGCACGCCCGGTTACTTCGCTCCCGAGCAACTCCTCGGCGCGGAGCCCGACTTCACGGCCGACCTGTTCGCCGTCGGCCTGGTCGCGCTCTATCTGCTCCAGGGACGCAGCCCGGACTCCCAGGCCCTCGTCACGCACTTCCTCACGTACGGCACACCGAGCGCCCCCGAAGGCATTCCGGAGCCGCTGTGGCAGGTGCTCGCCGGGCTGCTCCAGCCCGATCCGCAGGCCCGCTTCCGGTCGGCCACGGGCGCGCGCAAGGCCCTCGACGCCGCCGCCGAGATGCTGCCCGAGCCGCGTCCCGACGAGCCGCCTGTCGAGATCTTCGACCAGATCGGCCCCCTGCCGTCCGGCTTCGGCCCCCAGGGCCCGACAGGCCCCGCCGGCCCCGGTGGACCGGCCGCCCCCGGCGCCGTCCCCGGCCCGCTCGGCGCGCCCACCGTCACCGACGCCGCACCGACGCCCGCCACGCCCGTACCGCCCCAACAGCACCCGGCACAGCCCCCGTACCAGCCCCAGCACCAGCAGCCCGTGCCTGCGGCGGCCCACGGCCCGGTGCCGAACCCCTCCGAGACGGGCAGCTTCCACCTGCCCCCGCCGGTCACGCACCCGACCCCCTCCTTCGACCAGGCCCCCACGGCCGCGGGGCCGTACGGACAGGCCCCTACTCATCCATACACCGCTCGACCCGTTCAGGTTCCCGATCAGCACACGGCACCGGTGTACGCCCCCGGGACCGCGCCCCTGACCCCCGTACGCCGACCGGGACCGCCCCCGAAGGTGACGGTCCCGGTCCTGCTGCTCGCCCTGATCTGCCTCGCGGTCGGCTTCTGGGCCCTCGCCCAGACCTGAGCCCGAGGGGCCCGCTGAGCCCGAGGGGCCCGCTGACCCCAAGGGCCCACCTGACCCCAAGGGGCCCAGGCGCGACACCGAATCGCCCCTAAGCCGCCCGCCGCCGCGCCATGAGCGTCCACGCGCCGAGCCCGAGCAGCAGCGCGGTCCCGGTGCCGATCCCGGCCACCGCGAGGAGCCGCATGGAGTCGTTCCCCTCCGCCGCCCGCGCGCCGCTCGCGCCGTTCGCCGCCGCCTCCTTGTCGCCGGCGGTCACCGCGAACGGCCCGGGGTCGCCGTCGTACCCGGGCCCGGGCTTCGCGTTCCCCGTGACGTTCACCCGCAGCGTCAGCGGCACCGGCTTGTCCTCGAACTCCTTGGCGATCTCGGGGCTGAGCGTGGCCGACAGGTAGTACCAGCCGGCGAACCGCATGCCGTTCGCCGCGTCGTTGTACGAGGTGCGGTTCTCGTGCGCCACCGGCCGCTGCGGGTCGAGCGCGAGCGTCGTCTGCTTCCCGTCGTAGCTCCCGGTGCTCTCGTCGACGTGACCGAGCGCCGGATTGTCGAGGGAGAGGACCAGCGCGTTGCCGACGTACTCGTCCCCTGCGGTGCTGCTGCCGAGCTCGGCGGTGGCGAAGAGCTGCTGCCCCCAGTCGACGGGCACCCGGTAGAAGAGCGTCTGTCCGGGCCGGATGTCGGACCGCCACTCGCCCTGCGTCAGCGAGACGGCGTCGTGGAAGCCGGCGCCGCCCTGCCGCTTCTGCGGGCCGCCCGCCGGCGGCGGGGGCGTGGCGGAGGACCAGGCCTCGGGAAGCTCGGTCGGACCGGCCTTCTTCAGGGCCGGCTCGGACAGGTGCCGGATCTCCAGCTCCCAGTCGTCCGAGGCCGAGGTCGGCTTCGAGGTGCGCTCGACGAGCACGTAGAAGGCACCCGCCTTCTGACAGGTGGAGCTCTCCTTGTCGACGATGCGGCGGGCGTACCCGGCGAGCGGGCGCGCGTACTCGGCCGAGGAGAACGACACCTGCTGGTAGCCGCAGTCGGTGCCGGAGCCGTCCTGCATGCTCACCTTGAAACCGTCGCCGTACTCGACCTTGCCCCCGGGCTTCGGCACGGCGACGACGGAGACGTAGCTGTTGAGCTTGTCGTCGAGGTCGACGCGGTAGTAGACCTTGCCGTCCTTCTTCAGCGTGTCCCGGTAGGTCTGCCCGACCTTCAGCTGCGCCGCGTCCGAGCTCGAAGCGGCGCCCTTGACGCGCGGGGCCGTACCGTCGAAGGCGTACGGCGGGAGGGCGCCCCCGTCGGCAGCCCGTGCCTGGCCCGGCAGCGCCGCCACCGCGCCCACAGTGGCGACCGCCACGATCAGAGCCGCTGCCCCCCGGCCCATGCGTCCGATGCCGGCCTGCGTCTTCACGCGCTTCTCCCCTTTACTCAAGCAAGCAATTTGTTCGCTCAGGCAAAGCAAAGCCCCGGCCCGCTCACGCGCGGCCGGGGCTTCACCCACAGACGAATTTCGTCTCAGACACCCGAACCTGCGGGCACGGAGTCGGTCGCCTCCGTCCACAGATCCTGCTCGGCGCGATCCGCCTGGATCTGGCGGTACACGAGGAGCCCGCCGATGGCGGCCAGTGCGACCAGGAGAAGCTTCTTCACCGCGCGACCTCGTCTTTCGTTGACGTAGGAGACTTCTGACGCCCACTCTACACATCGACCGATACCGATCGGTGACCTGTACGAGTTTCAAACCCCCGACGCGCCCCCGTCTTGCCCGGACAAACGAAATCGACCCGGACGGAGGAACCGTCCGGGTCGATCTTCACTGTGGGGCTAACAGGATTTGAACCTGTGGCCTCATCCTTATCAGGGATGCGCTCTAACCAACTGAGCTATAGCCCCGCCGCGCTTTGCGGTGTGTGTCCCGCGCGCTGACTCCTGAAGATTAGCGCACGTGGGGGCCAGTCCCAAAATCGGTTCCGGCCCGGCCCCCGTTCGCCCTACTCGTCCTCGGCGAGCGTGAGCTCCACGCCGCCGACGAAGCCGGCCGACAGGTTGTAGATGAACGCGCCCAGCGTCGCCAGAGCGGTCATCAGGACCACGTCGATGACGGCGATCACCGAGGTGAACATCAGCACCCGCGGCAGCGACAGGAACGACTGCAGGTCGAAGCCGTTGGACTCGTTCGAGCCCGTGGCCTCGCTGATCGTGCCGCCGACCGTCGAGAAGACGCCCATGGCGTCCATGACCATCCACAGCACCGCCGCCGCGACGACCGTGCAGATGCCCAGCGCGATGGAGAGCAGGAAGCTCACCTTCATCACCGACCACGGGTCGGCCTTGGCCACCCGCAGCCGCGCCTTGCGCGTACGGGGCGTGGTGCGTGCCCCCGTACGCGGCCGGCGCACGGCTCCGGCGCCCGTCTGGCCGCCCAGCGTCCCGCCCGCCTGGGCGCCCGGCGCCGGAGCGCCGTACGCCTGCGGCGGGTGGTACGGGCCGCCCGGCTGCTGCGCACCCGCGCGCTCGCCGGGCAGCGGCCCGCTGTAGGTCTCGTACGAGGGCTGCTGCCCCCGGGTATCCGTCACCGCAACCCCCTGGGAGTCCGTGGCGGAGCCACGGGCGCCGTTCGCTCCAGCACCAGCAGAAGCTCCGGCGGCCGCCGATCCGGCGCCCGTGGCTCCACTCACGCTCTTACTCCTCGTGCTCCCCGGCCGAGGGCTCCGTGCCCTCGACTGCCTCGGCCTCGACCACTGCGGTCTCGACCACCGCGGCCTCGGTCGCCTCGATGGCGCCCTCGGCATCGTCCACGCCGTCCACGTCGTCGACGTCGTCGTCGTCGCTGCCGGCCTCGGCGTTCCGTGCGATGCCGACGACGGCATCGCGCTTGCCCAGGTTGATCAGCTGGACGCCCATGGTGTCACGGCCGGTCTCCCTGACTTCGTTGACTCGCGTACGAATCACACCGCCGGACAGCGTGATGGCGAGGATCTCGTCGGTCCCCTCGACCACCAGCGCGCCCACGAGCGAGCCGCGGTCCTCCACGATCTTGGCGGCCTTGATGCCGAGGCCGCCACGGCCCTGGACGCGGTACTCGTCGACGGGGGTGCGCTTCGCGTACCCGCCGTCGGTCGCGGTGAAGACGAACGTACCGGGCCGGACGACATTCATCGAGAGCAGTTCGTCGTCCGCTCGGAAACTCATGCCCTTGACGCCCGAGGTGGCACGTCCCATCGGGCGGAGAGCGTCGTCCGTGGCCGTGAAGCGGATCGACTGCGCCTTCTTGCTGACGAGGAGCAGATCGTCCTCGGACGAGACCAGCTCGGCCCCGATCAGCTCGTCGTCGCTGCCGTCCTCGCGCTCGCGCAGGTTGATGGCGATGACACCGCCCGAGCGGGGCGAGTCGTAGTCCTTCAGCGCGGTCTTCTTCACCAGGCCGGCCTTGGTGGCGAGCACCAGGTAGGGCGCGGCGTCGTAGTCGCGGATCGCCAGGATCTGCGCGATCTGCTCGTCCGGCTGGAAGGCGAGCAGGTTGGCCACGTGCTGGCCGCGCGCGTCCCGGCCGGCGTCCGGCAGCTCGTACGCCTTGGCCCGGTAGACCCGGCCCTTGTTGGTGAAGAAGAGCAGCCAGTGGTGGGT
Organism: Streptomyces gardneri; assembly: GCF_006539185.1. Classification (GTDB taxonomy): domain Bacteria; phylum Actinomycetota; class Actinomycetes; order Streptomycetales; family Streptomycetaceae; genus Streptomyces; species Streptomyces gardneri. The sequence goes on along the minus strand of NZ_BJMN01000034.1, from coordinate 48,867 downwards.
GGTGGAGACGAAGAAGTGGTCGACGATGTCGTCCTGCTTCAGCTTCGTCCCGCGCACGCCCTTGCCGCCGCGCTTCTGCGAGCGGTAGTCCTCGGTCTTCGTCCGCTTCACGTAGCCGCCGCGGGAGATCGTGACGACGATGTCCTCCTCGGCGATCAGGTCCTCGATGGACATGTCACCGTCGAAGGGCACGAGCTTGGACCGGCGGTCGTCGCCGAACCGCTCGACGAGCGCCGCGAGTTCCTCGCTGACGATCGACCGCTGGCGCTCCGGCGAGGCCAGGATCGCGTTGTACTCGTTGATCTTGGCCTGGAGTTCGTCGTGCTCGGCGACGATCTTCTGGCGCTCCAGGGCGGCGAGCCGGCGGAGCTGCATCTCCAGGATCGCGTTGGCCTGGATCTCGTCGATCTGGAGCAGGTCCATCAGGCCCGCGCGCGCGACCTCGACCGTGTCGCTGCGGCGGATCAGCGCGATGACCTCGTCGATCGCGTCGAGCGCCTTGAGCAGACCGCGCAGGATGTGGGCGCGCTCCTCGGCCTTCCGCAGCCGGAACTTCGTCCGGCGGACGATGACCTCGATCTGGTGCGTCACCCAGTGGCGGATGAACGCGTCGAGCGAGAGGGTGCGGGGCACGCCGTCGACGAGCGCCAGCATGTTCGCGCCGAAGTTCGTCTGCAGGTCGGTGTGCTTGTAGAGGTTGTTCAGCACGACCTTGGCGACGGCATCGCGCTTGAGCACGATGACGAGGCGCTGACCGGTGCGGGACGAGGTCTCGTCGCGGACGTCGGCGATGCCGCCGACCTTGCCGTCCTTCACGAGGTCGGCGATCTTCTGCGCGAGGTTGTCCGGGTTGGTCTGGTACGGAAGCTCCGTGACCACCAGGCACTGGCGGTTCTGGATCTCCTCGACCTCGACGACCGCGCGCATCGTGATCGAGCCACGGCCGGTGCGGTACGCCTCCTCGATGCCCTTGCGGCCGACGACGAGCGCGCCGGTCGGGAAGTCCGGGCCCTTGATCCGCTCGATCAGCGCGTCGAGGAGCTCCTCGTGCGTGGCCTCGGGGTGCTCCAGCGCCCACTGGGCGCCGGCCGCGACCTCGCGCAGGTTGTGCGGCGGGATGTTGGTGGCCATACCGACGGCGATACCGGCCGAGCCGTTGACCAGCAGGTTCGGGAACCGGGCCGGGAGGACCGTCGGCTCCTGGTTGCGGCCGTCGTAGTTGTCCTGGAAGTCGACGGTCTCCTCGTCGATGTCCCGGAGCATCTCCATGGCCAGCGGCATCATCTTGCACTCGGTGTACCGCATGGCGGCGGCCGGGTCGTTGCCCGGGGAACCGAAGTTGCCGTTGGAGTCGACGAGCGGCATCCGCATCGACCAGTGCTGGGCGAGACGGACGAGCGCGTCGTAGATCGAGGAGTCGCCGTGGGGGTGGTACGTACCCATGACGTCACCGACGACGCGGGCGCACTTGTAGAAGCCCTTCTCGGGCCGGTAGCCGCCGTCGTACATCGCGTACAGCACGCGCCGGTGGACGGGCTTGAGGCCGTCCCGTACGTCGGGCAGCGCGCGGGACACGATGACGGACATCGCGTAGTCGAGGTACGAGCGCTGCATCTCGGTCTCGAGCCCGACGGGCTCGATCCGCAGCACAGGCTCCTGCTCTTCGGTGGTGCCGGGAGTGATTTCGTCGGCCATTGCTGGTCGTCAGTCCTTTCGTACGGTCAGCTGAGGCCGACTCAGATGTCGAGGAAGCGAACGTCCTTGGCGTTGCGCTGGATGAACGAGCGCCGTGCCTCGACGTCTTCACCCATCAGCACCGAGAACAGGTCGTCGGCCTGCGCCGCGTCGTCCAGGGTGACCTGGCCGAGCACGCGGTGCTCGACGTCCATGGTCGTGACGCGCAGCTCCTCGGCGTTCATCTCGCCGAGGCCCTTGAAGCGCTGGATCGAGTCTTCCTTGATCCGCTTGCCGTTCTGCTTGCCGAGCGCGACGAGGGCGTCCCGCTCGCGGTCCGAGTACGCGTACTCGAAGTCGTCCCGGCCCCACTTGATCTTGTAGAGCGGCGGGCGCGAGAGGTAGACGTGACCGGCCTCGACCAGCGGGCGCATGAAGCGGAAGAGGAAGGTCAGCAGCAGGGTGTTGATGTGCTGACCGTCGACGTCGGCGTCCGCCATCAGAATGATCTTGTGATAGCGGAGCTTCTCGATGTCGAAGTCCTCGTGGACTCCGGTGCCGAAGGCCGAGATCAGGGCCTGGACCTCGGTGTTCTGCAGGATCTTGTCGATCCGGGCCTTCTCGACGTTCAGGATCTTGCCGCGGATCGGCAGGATGGCCTGGTACATCGGGTTACGGCCGGACTTGGCCGAGCCGCCGGCGGAGTCACCCTCGACGATGAAGATCTCGCACTTGGTCGGGTCGTTCGACTGGCAGTCGGACAGCTTGCCCGGCAGCGACGCCGACTCCAGCAGGCCCTTGCGGCGGGTCAGGTCGCGCGCCTTGCGGGCGGCGACGCGCGCGGTGGCGGCCTGGATCGACTTGCGGATGATGTCCGCGGCCTCGACCGGGTTGCGGTCGAGCCAGTCGTTGAGGTGCTCGTAGACCGCCTTCTGGACGAAGGTCTTCGCCTCCGTGTTGCCCAGCTTGGTCTTGGTCTGGCCCTCGAACTGCGGCTCGCTCAGCTTGACCGAGATGATCGCCGTCAGACCCTCGCGGATGTCGTCGCCCGTGAGGTTGTCGTCCTTCTCGCGGAGCAGCTTCTTGTCGCGCGCGTACTTGTTGATCAGCGAGGTCAGCGCCGCACGGAAGCCCTCCTCGTGCGTGCCGCCCTCGTGGGTGTGGATGATGTTGGCGAAGGAGTACACGCCCTCGCTGTAGCCGCTGTTCCACTGCATCGCGACCTCGAGGGACAGGGCCTTGTCCTTGTCCTCCGCCTCCAGGTCGATCACGGTGGGGTGGATCAGCTCGCCCTTGCGCGAGTTGAGGTACTTCACGAAGTCGACGATGCCGCCCTCGTAGTGGTACTTCACCGTGCGCGCGGCCGGCTCGGCGGCCGCCTCGGCGTCCGGGTCGTCGGCACCGACGGTCGCCTTCGCGGACTCGCGCTCGTCGGTGAGCGTGATCGTCAGGCCCTTGTTGAGGAAGGCCATCTCCTGGAAGCGCCGCGAGAGCGTCTCGAAGGAGTACTCGGTGGTCTCGAAGATGTCGGGGTCGGCCCAGAAGGTGACCGACGTGCCGGTCTCCGCGGTCGCCTCGTGCTGTTCGAGAGGGGCGGTCGGGGCGCCCATCTTGTAGTCCTGCGTCCAGCGGTGGCCGTCCGTCCGGATCTCGACGGAGACCTTGGTGGACAGGGCGTTCACGACCGACACACCGACACCGTGCAGACCGCCGGAGACGGCGTAACCGCCGCCGCCGAACTTGCCGCCCGCGTGGAGCACGGTCAGCACGACCTCGACGGCCGGCTTGCCCTCGGAGGCCACGATGCCCACGGGGATGCCACGGCCGTTGTCGACGACGCGCACGGCGCCGTCGGCCAGGATCGTCACGTCGATGGTGTCGGCGTGGCCGGCCAGGGCTTCGTCGACCGAGTTGTCGACGACCTCCTGCACCATGTGGTGCAGACCGCGCTCGCCGGTCGAGCCGATGTACATGCCAGGGCGCTTGCGCACGGCATCCAGGCCTTCGAGGACCTGGATGTTGCTGGCGGTGTACTGGTTGTTCTCGTTGGGGTCGCCGGAATCGGCCACGAAGCGCCCTTTCTGGCACAGCACAGGCCGTTCTCCGGGCATACGGGAGCGGCTGCGTCGTTCGACATGTTCCGCAGGGTGGCGGGATTGTCTCCCAGTCTACCGGTAGCGCCGACACTCATGGGGGTTTGCCGGTCCCTGAGTCCGCATGTGCCGCCCTGAGCGGACCCAAGACGACTCCCCATATCCGGATAGGGGCTTCAGAGGCCTCTGACGGCCACCTAGCGCTTCGGGATGTGACGGCCAGTGGGCAGGTGCTCCGCCCCCCGCGGTGGGCTGCGTTCCGCACCCGTTGTGGGCATGCGTTCCGCACTCGCCGCAGGCATGCGTTCGCCGGGGCCGGGGGTCCCTGTTCAGGGGAGGGTGGGCACACCGCGACCAGTGCGGCGCCCTTCGCCCGGACCCGCACCCCGAGGCCCCGCCCCGTCACTCTTACCCGTACGTGTCCCCGGGCCCGACGCTGCCGGGCGCCCTGAGCGGCCCGTATCCCCGCCGCGGCGCCCCCGGCCCCAGCACCTTGATGACCCGCACGGTCCCGTGCCCCAGGTCCTCGTTCAACCGAGCCACCAGCCGCGGCGCGAGCAGCCGCAGCTGCGTCGCCCACGCCGTCGAGTCGCACTGCACGGTCAGCACCCGCGCGTCCGGCTCGTCGTCGAACTTCAGCGGTACGCAGTGCTTCGCCAGGTCCTCGCCGACGATCTGCGGCCAGCGCCCCATGACCCCGCCGACCGCCGCGGGGGTCTCCCACCCGCGCTCGGTGATCAGCCGGTTGATCGCCGCACCGAGCGCCATCGGGTCGCGCCCGTCGGCGCGCGCGCCGGAGCGCAGCCCGCCCCCGCGCCGGGCCTGGTTCTTCTGCTGGGCGGCGGCGCCCCGCGCCTTCGCCTGCTCCTTGGCCGCGCGCAGCGCGACCCGCGCCAGGTCGATGCCCGAGGCCTCGGGGACCTTGGGTCCCTCCGGCTGCTCCGGCGCCCCGGCCCCGAGTGACGGCTGCTCGCTCATACCCGCTCCACCGCCCCGCCGGCCACCTCGTACCGCGTCCCCGCGAGGACCCCCGGCACGTCGTCGTCCACCGCCGCCGTCACCAGCACCTGCTCGCCGCCCGCCACCAGCTCCGCGAGCCGCTCCCGCCGGCGCGCGTCCAGCTCGGCGAAGACGTCGTCGAGGACGAGGACCGGCTCGTTGCCCTCGGAGCGCAGCAGGTCGTACGAGGCGAGCCGCAGCGCCAGCGCGTACGACCAGGACTCGCCGTGGCTCGCGTACCCCTTCGCGGGCAGGTCCCCGAGCTTGAGAAGCAGCTCGTCGCGGTGCGGTCCGACGAGGGTGACGCCTCGCTCGATCTCCTGCTTGCGGACCTCGGCGAGCGCGGCGATCAGCTGCTCGTACAGCTCCTCGCGGGTGAGCCCGGCGCCCGGCGCGGAGGGGCGGTACTCCAGCAGAATCGGTCCGCCGCCCGGCGCCAGCTGCTCGTACGCCTTGTCGGCGAGCGGCTGCAGGGTGTGGATGAGGTCGAGGCGCTGCGCGAGCAGCTCCGCCCCGGCCCGCGCGAGGTGCTGGTCCCAGACGTCGAGCGTGGACAGGTCCATGCCGCGGCCGCCGTGCCGCCGGGCCATCGCCGCCGACTTCAGGAGCGTGTTGCGCTGCTTGAGCACCCGCTCGTAGTCGGAGCGCACGCCCGCCATCCGCGGTGTGCGCGCCGTGATCAGCTCGTCGAGGAAGCGCCGCCGCTCGCCGGGATCGCCCTTCACCAGGGCAAGGTCCTCCGGAGCGAACAGCACGGTCCGTACGATCCCCAGCACGTCACGCGGTCTGACCTGCGAGGACCTGTTGATACGGGCGCGGTTGGCCCGGCCGGGATTGAGCTCGAGCTCGATCAGCTGGGAGCGCTCGCCCTGGGTGACGGCGGCCCGGATGACCGCGCGCTCGGCGCCCATCCGCACCAGCGGGGCGTCCGAGGCGACGCGATGGCTGCCGAGGGTCGCGAGATAGCCGACGGCCTCGACGAGATTCGTCTTGCCCTGGCCGTTCGCGCCCACGAACGCGGTGACGCCCGGGTCGAGCGGAACCTCGACCCGGGCGTACGAGCGGAAGTCGGCCAGCGACAGATGCGTGACGTGCATGGTGGGCGCCGACCTTCTTCCCCCGGCGGCTGTGCACCGCGGGGTGCACAGCCTGTGGATTACTTCTTCGTCTCGACCGCGTGGCCACCGAACTGGTTGCGCAGCGCGGCGATCATCTTCATCTGCGGGGAGTCGTCCTGCCGCGAGGCGAACCGCGCGAACAGCGACGCGGTGATCGCCGGCAGCGGTACGGCGTTGTCGATGGCGGCCTCGACGGTCCACCGGCCCTCGCCGGAGTCCGACGCGTAGCCGCGCAGCTGGTCCAGGTGCTCGTCCTCGTCCAGCGCGTTCACCGCGAGGTCCAGCAGCCAGGAACGGATGACCGTGCCCTCCTGCCAGGAGCGGAAGACCTCGCGCACGTCGGTGACGGAGTCGACCTTCTCCAGGAGCTCCCAGCCCTCGGCGTAGGCCTGCATCATCGCGTACTCGATGCCGTTGTGGACCATCTTCGCGAAGTGGCCGGCGCCGACCTTGCCCGCGTGGACCGAGCCGAACTCGCCCTCGGGCTTGAGCGCGTCGAAGATCGGCTGGACCTTCGCCACGTCCTCGGCGGAACCGCCGTACATCAGCGCGTAGCCGTTCTCCAGGCCCCAGACGCCACCGGAGACGCCGCAGTCGACGAAGCCGATGCCCTTGGCCGCGAGCTCCTCGGCGTGCTTCTCGTCGTCGGTCCAGCGGGAGTTCCCGCCGTCCACGACGATGTCGCCGGGGGAGAGCAGGTCGGCCAGCTCGTCGATCGTGGACTGGGTCGCGGCACCGGCCGGCACCATGACCCACACGACGCGCGGACCCTTGAGCTTGCCCACAAGCTCTTCGAGGCTGTGGACATCGGCGAGGTCCGGGTTGCGGTCGTATCCGATGACGGTGTGGCCTGCGCGGCGGATGCGCTCGCGCATGTTGCCGCCCATCTTGCCGAGACCGACGAGACCGAGCTCCATCAGAGATTCCTTAAGCGTCGTGTGCGGTTTACCCGGGTCCGAGCCTACGCCCGGACCCGTGCGCACACCTGTGGGGTCAGCCGCTCAGGCGATGCCCCGGCTGGGTCTTCCCGGGGGGCGACCCCCGGACCCCCCGACCTGGGATCAACCGGACAGACGAACCGGCATGATCAGGTACTTGTAGGCCTCGTCCGCCTCGGCGTCCAGGGCCGGCTTGCCGCTGAGCAGCGCCGGCTTGGTGGAGGTCGTGAAGGAGAGCTGGGCGACCGGGGAGTCGATCGCGCTCAGGCCGTCCAGGAGGAAGGTCGGGTTGAAGGCGATCGAGATGTCGTCGCCCTCCAGCTGCGCGTCCACACGCTCCACAGCCTGTGCGTCGTCGCTGGAGCCGGCTTCGAGGATCAGCACGCCCTGCTCGAAGCTCAGCCGGACCGGGGTGTTGCGCTCGGCGACCAGGGCCACGCGCTTGACGGCCTCGACGAAGGGCGCCGTCTCGATCACCGCGACCGAGTTGAACTCGGTGGGGAAGAGCGTGCGGTACTTCGGCAGGTCGCCCTCGAGCAGCCGGGTGGTGGTGCGGCGGCCCGCGCCCTCGAAGCCGATCAGGCCCTCGCCCTTGCCGGAGCCCGAGAGCGCCAGGGTGACCGTGTCGCCGCTCGTGAGCGCCTTCGCGGTGTCCAGGAGGGTCTTCGCGGGCACCAGGGCGACCGCGGAGGCGTCCGGGGACTCCGGCTTCCACAGGAACTCGCGGACCGCGAAGCGGTAGCGGTCGGTGGAGGCCAGGGTGACCGTGTCGCCCTCGATCTCGATGCGCACACCGGTGAGGACGGGCAGCGTGTCGTCACGGCCGGCGGCGATGGCCACCTGCGCGGCGGCGGAGGCGAAGACCTCACCGGGGACGGTGCCGGTCGCGGTGGGCATCTCCGGCAGGGCCGGGTACTCCTCCACAGGCAGGGTGTGGAGGGTGAAGCGGGAGGAGCCGCAGACCACGGTCGCCCGTACACCGTCTGTGGAAATCTCCACCGGACGGTTGGGGAGGGCGCGGCAGATGTCGGCGAGCAGTCGGCCGGAGACCAGGACGGTGCCGTCCTCCTCGACCTCGGCCTCGACGGAGACACGCGCCGAGACCTCGTAGTCGAAGCTCGAGAAGCTCAGCGCGCCGTCCTCGGCCTTCAGGAGAAGGCCTGCGAGCACGGGAGCCGGCGGACGGGCCGGGAGGCTGCGGGCCACCCAGGCCACCGCCTCGGCAAGTACGTCGCGCTCCACCCGGATCTTCACCGGAACCGCCTCCTGCTTGTTGCTGGCTCTTCGTCGACTGCGGGAACCAGTCTGACGTACGCCGCCGACACTCGGTGCTGCTCGGGGTCAAGTCGCGACGAGAGCGTGCCGGAGCTCCGGCGGCGAGTTGTGCACAGGCCCCACTTCGAAGCGGATTCCTAGCTAACTCTAAGTGGGAGTAGTAGTAGGGCCTGTGGAAACGGTGGATAACGTCGTTTTCGCAGGTCAGGCCCAGTTTTTTGTCCACCGACCCTGTGGGTGGAACCCGTGGAAAACCAGGGCTCTCTGTGGACACCGAAAAGTTCTGCACACCCGGTACACAGGCCATGGGGAGTTCTCCCCAGCGCTGTCCCCAGCTTTCCCCAGGTTCCCCACAGCCCAAACGTCTCCCTTGGTGTGACCGCTTTCACTCGGCCCGGTGAGCGGGGGTGTTTGGTTGCCGAACAGTGGACAGCAGTGTGGAGAAGCTGTGGGCAACCGGCGGCCCCCTGTGGGTAGCCGGTGGACAACTTTCGGGACCTCCTGTGGACGAAGATTTCATCCACAGCCTGTGGATGATGGTTGCCAACAAATCCACAAGGGCTTGACCTGGGGTGATGACCTGTCAACAGCTCGGCCTGTGGACACGTTCCGGATAACTCGACAGTCCCCACCCTGTGGACGGGAGATCATCCCCCAATCTGTGGAGAACCCGCCACCGGAACGGAGTAATCGAACACCCCGCGCTCGTACACAGCTGTGCACAGCGAACAGGGGCGCCCCCGGAGCGGGTTCGAGACCGCCCCGGAACGGGTGCAAGAGCGCCCCAGAGCGGGTTGGAGAGCTCCCCGGAGCGGGTTCGAGAACGCCTAAAGGGCGCCCCAGGAGTGGTCCCGGGGCGCCCTTTAGGCACTGCTGTCGTGGCGGTCCGTCAGCCGTTCTTGATGCGGTTCGTGAGCTCGGTGACCTGGTTGTAGATGGAGCGCCGCTCCGCCATCAGGGCACGGATCTTCCGGTCCGCGTGCATCACCGTCGTATGGTCGCGGCCGCCGAACTGCGCGCCGATCTTCGGCAGCGACAAGTCCGTCAGCTCACGGCACAGGTACATGGCGATCTGCCGCGCCGTCACCAGGACGCGGCTGCGCGACGATCCGCAGAGGTCCTCCACCGTCAGCCCGAAGTAGTCGGCGGTGGCCGCCATGATCGCCGGCGCGGTGATCTCCGGAGAGCTGTCCTCGCCGCCGGGGATCAGGTCCTTGAGGACGATCTCGGTGAGCCCCAGGTCCACCGGCTGCCGGTTGAGGCTCGCGAAAGCCGTCACCCGGATCAGCGCCCCCTCCAGCTCGCGGATGTTCCGCGAGATCCGGGAGGCGATGAACTCCAGCACCTCCGGCGGGGCGTTGAGCTGCTCCTGCACCGCCTTCTTGCGGAGGATCGCGATCCGCGTCTCCAGTTCCGGCGGCTGCACGTCGGTGGTGAGACCCCACTCGAAGCGGTTGCGGAGCCGGTCCTCCAGGGTCACCAGCTGCTTGGGCGGCCGGTCCGAGGAGAGCACGATCTGCTTGTTGGCGTTGTGCAGCGTGTTGAAGGTGTGGAAGAACTCCTCCTGCGTCGACTCCTTGCTCGCGAGGAACTGGATGTCGTCGACGAGCAGGATGTCCACATCGCGGTAGCGCTTGCGGAAGGCGTCGCCCTTGCCGTCGCGGATCGAGTTGATGAACTCGTTGGTGAACTCCTCGGAGCTCACGTACCGCACGCGCGTGCCGGGATAGAGGCTCCGCGCGTAGTGCCCGATCGCGTGCAGCAGGTGGGTCTTGCCGAGCCCCGACTCCCCGTAGATGAAGAGCGGGTTGTACGCCTTCGCCGGCGCCTCGGCCACGGCGACGGCTGCGGCGTGCGCGAAGCGGTTCGAGGAACCGATGACGAAGGTGTCGAAGAGGTACTTGGGGTTCAGCCGCGCGTGCTGCTCACCCGGCGCGCCGGCGCCCTGCCCCGAGGAGGAGGAACCGGGAGCGCCGTGCATCGGACCGCCGCCCGGCCGGGGGCCGGGGCGAGCGCCGGGGCCCTGCGGGTCGGGCAGCTCGGCGCGCTCGGGCCGCTGCGGCTGCTCGTAGCCCCGCGGGGGCTCGTCGTAATGCGTCTGCCGGGACTGCTCCGGACCGGTGTACGGCGCGCGCTCCTGGTAGCCGCCGAGCCGCGGCTGCTGCCAGGACAGGTCCTCCTGGGTGCGCGGCCAGGCGCCGGGGTCGGGCCGCTGCGGCTGCTGGTAGTCCGGGTAGGCCGGGCGCGCGGTGGGCAGCCCGTCGTCGGGCATCGGACGGTGACCGTAGCCTTCGTACTTCTCGTACGGCTCGGGCTGCGGCCGCTCGTCGTAGCGGGGCTGCTGCACGGGAGGCGCGGGCGGGGTCGGCTCGCCGACGGAGTCGTCGACGGTGATCGCGATCCGGATCGGGCGGCCGCACTCACGGCTCAGGGTCTCGCTGATCAGCGGGGCGAGCCGGCCTTCGAGGACGCGCTTGCCCCACTCGTTGGGCACGGCGAGAAGGGCGGTGTCCGCGACGAGGGCCAGCGGCTGGCAGCGCTCGATCCACTGCTTGTCCTTGGCCTCGATCCCCTGCTGTCCCTCGCCGAGGAGCTGCTCGAGGACGCGTGGCCACACTGCGGCAAGATCGGCAGGTACGTCAGCCACGGGGCACGCTTTCTACGGGTCCGTGAGGACAGGGCAGGACAGAACGGAAAAGACTGTGGAGTCTCACCACGGTAGTCGGGGCGGCTGACGTGGTTCAAGTTGTTGTCCACAGCCTGTGCATAATGGACCATGGCGACAGGTCGGTTTGACCGGATGGCGTAGCCGCGCGTACCGTGACCAGGTCGAGTTGTCGATGGCTGCTGCCGCCTGCCTCCGATGGGCAAAGATCACGATTCTGTGGTCGCGAAGCGGTGCTATCGGGCGTTACGAGCTACTCGTGGGCGCACGGTGACAGCCAGGCGATGTCCCGCCACCACCCGAATCATTTCTGGAGCCCCCGAGTGAGCAAGCGCACCTTCCAGCCGAACAACCGTCGTCGCGCGAAGACCCACGGCTTCCGCCTGCGCATGCGTACCCGCGCCGGCCGTGCCATCCTGGCGAACCGCCGTGGCAAGGGTCGCTCGAGCCTGTCCGCCTGATCCACTTAAACAGGTCATGACGTGCTGCCTACCGAGAATCGGCTGAGGCGGCGCGAGGACTTCGCAACCGCGGTACGCCGAGGTCGCCGGGCCGGTCGCCCGCTCCTCGTCGTCCACCTACGCAGCGGTGCAACGGACCCGCACGCGCCTGGGGAGAGCGCTCCCCCGACGCGTGCGGGTTTCGTCGTGAGCAAGGCCGTAGGCGGTGCGGTCGTACGCAACCAGGTGAAGCGTCGCCTGCGCCATCTCCTCCGAGACCGACTCATCGAGCTGCCCCCCGGTAGCCTGGTGGTCGTACGGGCGTTGCCCGGAGCCGGTGACGCCGATCACGCACAGCTGGCCCGAGACCTGGACGCCGCTTTTCAGCGGTTGCTGGGAGGGGGCGCGCGATGAAGTACCCGCTGCTGGCTCTCATCAAGCTGTACCAGTGGACGATCAGCCCTCTTCTGGGGCCTGTCTGCCGGTACTACCCGTCGTGTTCCCACTACGGATTCACGGCCATCGACCGGCATGGCGCGATCAAGGGCACGGCCCTGACCGCCTGGCGCATCCTGCGGTGCAACCCGTGGTCGCCCGGCGGTGTGGACCATGTCCCCCCGCGGAAGCGTCCTCGCTGGCACGAAATGCTGAGGAACGCGCTGCGCGGCGACAAGGGCGGGTCCACCGCCGAGCCGAGCCCGGCCGCCGAGACCTCGCCCAATGCTCAAGGAGCCTGATTAGTGGACACGATTGCCAGTCTGTTCAGCTTCATCACGACACCTGTCTCATGGGTGATCGTCCAGTTCCACAAGGTGTACGGGGCGATCTTCGGCCCTGACACGGGCTGGGCCTGGGGCCTGTCCATCGTGTCCCTCGTGGTGCTGATCCGTATCTGCCTGATCCCGCTGTTCGTCAAGCAGATCAAGTCGACCCGGAACATGCAGGCGCTCCAGCCGAAGATGAAGGCGATCCAGGAGCGCTACAAGAGCGACAAGCAGCGTCAGTCCGAAGAGATGATGAAGCTGTACAAGGAGACGGGTACCAACCCGCTCTCCTCGTGCCTTCCCATCCTGGCGCAGTCGCCGTTCTTCTTCGCTCTGTACCACGTGCTGTCCTCGATCGCCTCGGGCAAGGAGATCGGTGTCATCGACGGCCCGCTGCTCGCCAGCGCCCGTCAGGCACACATCTTCGGCGCCCCGCTGGCCTCGAAGTTCACGGACACCGCTGCCGAGGTGGCCGCTCTCGACGCTTCGCTGACCTCGGTCCGCATCGTCACCGCGGTCATGATCGTGATGATGTCGGCCTCGCAGTTCTTCACGCAGCGCCAGCTGATGATGAAGAACGTCGACCTCTCGGTGAAGACCCCGTACATGCAGCAGCAGAAGATGCTGATGTACATCTTCCCGGTGATCTTCGCCGTCATGGGTATCAACTTCCCCGTCGGTGTCCTCGTCTACTGGCTGACCACCAACGTGTGGACCATGGGCCAGCAGATGTACGTGATCAACCAGAACCCGACCCCGGGCAGCAAGGCGCAGGACGCCTACCTGGGACGTCTGCTGAAGAGCGTCACGCACCACGGTGAGGTCAAGGGCCGCCGCCGGAAGAGCGTCGTCAAGGTCATCGTCGCCAAGGGCGGCGACCGCAACGAGAACGAGCGCCGCTTCTTCACGGGTCTGTCCAAGGCCGGCTTCGCGGCCCAGGCCGACGGCACCGTGATCAAGAGCGACACGATCGTGGCCGAGACCGAGAGCGGCGCCGCCGCCAAGCGGCAGCAGCCCAAGCGCCAGACCAAGGCCCAGCGCCAGGCCGCCGCAGCACAGCAGGCCGTGACGAAGGACGCCGAGGAAGGCTCCGAGCCGGCCGCCGAGCAGGCGACCACCTCGCTGGAGAAGAAGCCGCAGGGTTCGGCGAAGGCCGACGCTGAGGTCGAGACGAAGGACGAGGCGAAGGACCAGGCGCAGGGCGACAAGCCCGCGCGTCCCCGCGCCAACTCCGGAGGCTCCCGCCAGGGCAAGTCCGGTCAGCGCAAGGGCCAGCAGCGGCCCAAGCACCCGTCGTCCAAGAAGTAAGAAGGAGACCATCCGTGACGGAAGGCATCACCTCCGCCGCCGAGGGTGGCGACACCCTGACCCGCCTGGAGCAGGAGGGTGAGATCGCGGCCGACTACCTCGAGGGTCTCCTCGACATCGCCGACCTCGACGGCGACATCGACATGGACGTCGAGGCGGACCGCGCCGCGGTCTCGATCGTCAGCGACTCCAGCAGCCGCGACCTGCAGAAGCTCGTGGGTCGCGACGGTGAGGTCCTGGAGGCTCTCCAGGAGCTGACCCGCCTGGCCGTGCACCGTGAGACCGGTGACCGCAGCCGGCTCATGCTCGACATCGCCGGTTTCCGCGCCCAGAAGCGCACCGAGCTCGCCGAGCTGGGCGCCAAGGCCGCGGACGAGGTGAAGTCCAGCGGGCAGCCGGTCAAGCTGGACCCGATGACCCCGTTCGAGCGCAAGGTCGTGCACGACGCGATCGCCGCCGCCGGTCTGCGCAGTGAGTCCGAGGGCGAGGAGCCGCAGCGCTTCGTCGTCGTACTTCCGGCCTGATCCTTCTCGTAGTGTCGGCCCCGTCTGTTCGCAGGCGGGGCCGATCTTTGTCAGCCTGATAGTCAGCCACCACAGTGCGCTCGCAGGGATTGCGTGCGGTACGGAAGGACGGTTCCCGTGACGGAGGCAGCGGAGCTCCCGGAGGCGCCGGAGCAGGCGCGCACAGTTTTCGGTGAGTACTTCCCGGAGGCCGTGCGGTACGCGGAGCTTCTCGCGGACGCGGGTGTGAAGCGCGGCCTGATCGGCCCGCGCGAGGTCCCGCGGCTGTGGGAGCGGCACATGCTGAACTGTGCCGTCCTCTCGGAGGTCGTCCCCGAGGGCGTCACGGTCTGTGATGTGGGCTCGGGCGCCGGTCTTCCCGGCATCCCGCTGGCTCTGGTCCGGCCCGACCTCAAGATCACTCTTCTGGAGCCGCTTCTGCGCCGGACGAACTTCCTCCAGGAAGTCGTCGAGCTGCTGGGCCTCGACCATGTGACCGTGGTCCGTGGTCGCGCGGAGGAGATGCTCGGCAAGATCACCCCCGTCCACGTGGTGACCGCTCGCGCGGTGGCCCCGCTGGACCGGCTGGCCGGCTGGGGCGTTCCCCTGCTCCGCCCGTACGGCGAGATGCTGGCCCTCAAGGGCGACACCGCGGAGGAGGAGCTCAACGGCGCCCGCGCCGCGCTCTCCAGGCTCGGTGTGGTGGAGACCTCGGTGCTGCACGTGGGCGAGGGGATCGTCGATCCGCTGTCCACGGTCGTCCGGGTCGAAGTCGGCGAGAGCCCTGGTGGTGTGCGGTTCGCGGCCAAGCGCGCCAAGGCCGCCCGGACCAGCAAGACCCGTCGACGCCGCTGAGCGTCGCATACGTACCATTTCGGAGTGTCGAACGGCTCCGACCGTGCAGCAGGGGCATGGTGTTTCACGTGAAACGTCACTCCCTGCTGCAGGGGATCATCAGCCGCGGTCGCGCGGCTGCCACGCCCCGGGACCGTAAGCCTCGCGTGAAGCCACTCGCGAGGGTTACGGAGTTGTCCACTGAGGTGGATTCACCCACAGAACCACCGACCTCGCTGGTTCACGACCCCGAAAGCATGGCAGGCTCTGCTCATCGCGAGCCTGAAGCCGAGGAGAGTGAATCCTTGCGGTCCGACGCCAACATCGCGGGACCGATGACCGATCCGGTCCCCGGTCCCCGAACCGAATCGGTGGGGGAGGATGTTTCACGTGAAACATTGCCCCCGATGGACGACACCCCCATTGGTCGTGCTGCCCAACTGGCAGTAGAAGCCCTGGGTCGTGCCGGTGAGGGACTTCCCCGACCGGCCCAGACGCGCGTGATGGTGGTCGCCAATCAGAAGGGCGGCGTGGGCAAGACGACCACGACCGTCAACCTTGCCGCCTCCCTGGCCCTGCACGGTGCCCGGGTCCTGGTCATCGACCTGGACCCGCAGGGCAACGCTTCCACGGCGCTCGGCATCGACCACCACGCCGAGGTCCCCTCGATCTACGACGTACTGGTGGACAGCCGGCCGCTCTCCGAGGTGGTGCAGCCGGTCCTGGATGTCGAGGGCCTCTTCTGCGCCCCCGCCACCATCGATCTCGCCGGTGCGGAGATCGAGCTGGTGTCGCTGGTGGCCCGTGAGAGCCGCCTGCAGCGGGCGATCCAGGCCTACGAGCAGCCGCTCGACTACATCCTGATCGACTGCCCGCCCTCACTAGGCCTCCTCACGGTGAACGCCATGGTGGCGGGCGCCGAAGTCCTGATCCCGATCCAGTGCGAGTACTACGCGCTGGAAGGGCTCGGTCAGCTTCTGCGGAACGTCGAGCTGGTCCGGGGACACCTGAACCCCGGGCTCCATGTCTCGACCATCCTGCTCACCATGTACGACGGCCGGACGAGGCTCGCCTCCCAGGTCGCCGAAGAGGTGCGCACGCACTTCGCCGAGGAGGTGCTGCGGACCAGCATTCCGAGGTCCGTCCGTATCTCGGAGGCGCCGAGTTACGGCCAGACGGTTCTCACCTACGACCCGGGCTCCAGCGGCGCCCTGTCGTATCTGGAGGCCGCCCGTGAGATCGCCCTGCGGGGTGCTGCCATGCACTACGACCCGCAGCACGCCCATGCAGGGCACCAGAACAACCAGCGCAGCATGTCGGAGGGGATCCAGTGAGCAAGCGACCTAGGGGATTGGGACGTGGGCTCGGTGCGCTGATCCCCGCCGCCCCGCAGGAACAGAAGGTTCCGGCGGTCGGCATCGGGGTGGGCGCGTCCTCCTCCGGCGCGGTCCCCGGGCTGCCCTCGGAGCGGGGCGTGGCCGCCGCGAAGCTCGCGACGCTCCCGCACAGCAGCCCGTCCCCCGACTCGGACGTGTCGTGGGGCGAGGCCGCGGAGGTGGCTCTCCCGGAGGTCCAGGGTGGGGCCTACTTCACCGAGCTTCCGATCGAGGCCATCGTTCCCAACCGGCATCAGCCGCGTGAGGTCTTCGACGAGGACGCCCTGGCGGAGCTCGTCATCTCCATCAAGGAGGTGGGCCTGCTCCAGCCGGTCGTCGTGCGCAAGCTCGGTGACGAGCGCTACGAGCTCGTCATGGGCGAGCGGCGTCTGCGGGCATCGACGACCGCCGGTCTGGAGCGGATCCCGGCGATCGTCCGGGACACCGACGACGAGAAGATGCTCCTGGACGCCCTCCTGGAGAACCTCCACCGGGCCCAGCTGAACGCGATCGAAGAGGCCCACGCCTACGAGCAGCTGCTCAAGGACTTCGGCTGCACCCATGACCAGCTCGCGGAGCGGATCGGGCGTTCCCGACCGCAGATCTCCAACACGCTGCGTCTGCTGCGGCTCTCTCCGCCGGTGCAGCGGAGGGTCGCCGCCGGCGTGCTCTCCGCCGGCCACGCGCGGGCCCTGCTCGGTGTGGAGGACGCGGAGGCCCAGGACCAGCTGGCGTACCGGATCGTGGCCGAGGGCCTTTCCGTGCGTACGGTCGAGGAGATCGTGAGCCTCATGGGCTCCGAGGAGCCCGCCGCGGTCAAGCCGAAGGGCCCCCGGGCCGGGGGACGTGTCTCGCCCGCGCTGACCGATCTCGCCTCCCGGCTCTCGGACCGCTTCGAGACCCGGGTGAAGGTCGACCTGGGGCAGAAGAAGGGCAAGATCGTCGTCGAGTTCGCGTCGATGGACGATCTGGACCGGATCCTCTCGACCCTCGCCCCCGGCGAGGGGAAGGTCATGGACCAGAAGAACGCCCAGCAGGGCGAGCAGGGCTGACGTTCCCGCTGCGTGTGAGGCCGCCCAGGGCGGGTCGGATTCCGGTCATCACCGGAGTCCGGCCCGCCCTTTGCCTTGGAGCGGTGTCCCCTTGATCGACCGGTCGATACGATTCTGAGAGGCGTATCCGTGCTCGAGGGCGAGGGAAGCGAGGGGAAGCCGTGGGGCGTCGGCTCGTACCGCTCACGCTGGACAACCTTCCGGATCTGCCCCGGCGATGTCGCTCCTGTGTCTTCTGGGAGCTCGACCCGGTGAGTGGGGAGGCCGCCGTGAAGGCGGGGCGTCCGGAGACGGAGAAGGAGGCCTGGATCTCCGCCGTTCTCCTGGAGTGGGGTTCCTGCGGGCGGGTGGTCTACGTGGACGAGGTGCCGGTCGGCTACGTCCTCTACGCTCCCCCGGCCTACGTGCCGCGGTCGACGGCTTTCCCGACCAGTCCGGTGGCGGCTGACTCCGTCCAGCTGATGACGGCCTGGATCATGCCGGGATACCAGGGCCAGGGGTTGGGCCGGATGGTCGTGCAGACCGTGGCCAAGGACGTGATGCGGCGGGGCTTCAAGGCCATCGAGGCGTTCGGTGACGCCCGGTGGAAGGAGCCGGCCTGCGTGCTGCCGGCCGACCACCTTCTTGCCGTCGGCTTCAAGACCGTCCGGCCGCACCATGCGTTCCCCCGGCTGAGGCTGGAACTCCGGACGACGCTCTCCTGGAAGGAGGACGTCGAGATGGCTCTGGATCGGCTTCTCGGCGCCGTACAGAAGGAGCCCGCGCTGCGACCGCTCTGACTGACCTCGGGACACGAGAAAGGCCCGCCCCAGGAGGGGCGGGCCTTTCGTGTTTCACGTTTCACGTGAAACAGAGAGCGTGTCAGCCGTTCGCCGGCGCGACGAAGTCTGCCAGGTCGCGCAGGATCGCGGCCTTCGGCTTGGCACCGACGATCGTCTTCACGACCTCGCCGCCCTGGTAGACGTTCAGCGTCGGGATGGACATGACGCCGTACTTGGCAGCCGTGGCCGGGTTCTGGTCGATGTTGAGCTTCACGATCTCGATCTCGCCGTGCTCGGCGGCGATGGCCTCCAGCGACGGGGCGATCTGGCGGCACGGGCCGCACCACTCGGCCCAGAAGTCCACCAGGACAGGCTTGTCGCTCTTGAGGACGTCCTCTTCGAAGGAAGCGTCGGTCACAGTCTTCAGGGCCACGGCGGCCTCCTTGTTTTTCGCGGGGTGTGGAGTCAGGAAGAGCGAGGGTCAGACCGCGGGGGTCTCGGCCAGCTTCTCGCTGTCGGCGAGGGCGGCCAGGAAGCGCTCGGCGTCGAGCGCGGCGGAGCAACCGGTACCGGCGGCCGTGATGGCCTGACGGTAGGTGTGGTCGACGACGTCGCCCGCACCGAAGACACCCGTGAGGTTCGTACGGGTCGACGGCGCGGCCACCTTCAGGTAACCCTCGTCGTCCAGCTCCAGCTGGCCCTTGAAGAGCTCGGTCCGCGGGTCGTGGCCCACGGCGATGAAGAGGCCGGTGACGGCCAGCTCGCGGGTCGCGCCGGTCTTGGTGTCGCGCAGGGTGAGGCCGCTGAGCTTCTGCTCGCCGTGGATCGCGGTGACCTCGCTGTCCCAGGCGAACGAGATCTTCGGGTCGGCGAAGGCACGCTCCTGCATGGCCTTGGAGGCACGCAGGGTGTCGCGGCGGTGGACGATCGTGACGGACTTGGCGAAGCGCGAGAGGAAGGTGGCCTCCTCGATCGCGGTGTCGCCACCGCCGACGACGGCGATGTCCTGGTCCTTGAAGAAGAACCCGTCGCAGGTGGCGCACCAGGAGACACCGCGGCCCGAGAGCGCGTCCTCGTTGGGGAGGCCGAGCTTGCGGTGCTGGGAGCCCGTGGTGACGATGACGGCCTTGGCGCGGTGCACGGTGCCGGCGGTGTCGGTGACGGTCTTGATGTCACCGGTCAGGTCCACGGCGATGATGTCGTCGGGGACGAGCTCGGCGCCGAAGCGCTCGGCCTGGGCCCGCATGTTGTCCATCAGGTCCGGGCCCATGATGCCGTCGCGGAAGCCGGGGAAGTTCTCGACCTCGGTCGTGTTCATCAGGGCGCCACCGGCGGTGACGGCACCCTCGAAGACCAGAGGGTTCAGCGACGCTCGGGCCGTGTAGAGCGCAGCGGTGTAACCCGCGGGCCCCGAGCCGATGATGATCACATTACGGACGTCGCTCACGGGTTTCTTCCTCGTCTCTGCAGACTGCCACTGCCTACGGGGGCGGTTGTCTCGGTCACTCTCACCCCACCCAACGGATCCTACGGGGGATGCATTCCCGAGATTGCCGCGCGGCACGTGGCCGAGTCACCCCATGAGATCAGGACCGCGGGTACGTCTCGCTGAGCAGGAGGTCGGCTGCGGGGCTTCCGGTGCTCGTGGGCCGGTCGGCGCAGGAGGCGTCGAGGACGAAGGCCTGCACGCGGGTGCTGTCCGCGGGGTCTGCGAGGACCAGCAGATAGGCGGGTGTGCCCTCGTACTCGCCCCGCTCCTGAGCGAGCACGGCGTCACTGCGGCCCGTGCCGGCCAGGACGCAGCCGGGGACGGCAGCACTGTCCCTGTTGCGCTGGGGGCTCTCCGCGGTGCTCTCCGCGGACATCGATTCGGGGCCGATTCCCTGGGGGGTCTTGGCCGTGCCGGGTGCCTCGCCCAGGAGCGCGTGGACGCGTTCCTCGACCGGCGTCCCGGAGAAGGAGCTCATGGCCACCGCGCCGGCGTCCGCCTTCTTGGCTCCGTCCGCGATGTGGGCGGTCTGGCCACCGCCCTGGCTGAGGAGGAGGGTCGTACCGAGGACGGCGGCGGCGAAGGCGGTGCCGATCGTCGAGACCAGGGCGATCCGGCGGCGACGGGGCTTTCCGGGGCGGCCGGGCCCGGTGGCCGCGCTCGGCCGGCCTGCGGGGCGCTCCGCGGCAGGGGAAGGAGCGCCGGAGGCGAGCGGCTCGGTGCGAGGGCGCGATGTTTCACGTGAAACAGGGGTGCCGCTCTCGGGCGCGGTGGCCTGGAGGAGGGCTTCGGCGGCGAGTGCGGCATCGATCCGGCCGGCGATCTCGGCGGGCATGCGGGGCGGTCCGGGCAGCGTGCCCAGGAGGCCCCGGATCTCCTCCAGAGAGGTCCTGACATCCGCGCAGAGGGGACAGCCGTCCAGGTGGCGGCGTACGGCCGCGGAGCGGCTCGGTGACAGGAGCCCCTCGGTCAGATCGGAGATCTCCGAGACGTCCGGGTGCTGTGTCGTGTCGGCCTTGCCGGTCGTGGAAGTCACGCGCGCCCACCTCCGCCCTTCACAGCAGCTGGATCTGTCGGTCCGGTATTCGTCGGCCCCGGCACCGGTGGGACGGATGTCCCCGGCGTCCGGTTCCTTCCCCCTTCGGTGGCCTCGTTACCCACTGTGTCGGCGCGCAGATGAGTGACCATCGGCAGCAGTCGTGACCGCCCCCGCGCGCAGCGGCTTTTCACGGTTCCGGTGGGAACGCCGAGGATACGTGCCGCCTCCGCGACCGGGTATCCCTGCATGTCGACGAGGACGAGTGCGGCGCGCTGGTCCTCGGGGATCAGCGCGAGAGCCGCGAGGACCTGCCGGTGGAGGTCCTGGCGCTCGGCTGGGGCCTCGGCCGACTCGTGGGGGTCCAGGAGCTGCTCGAACCGGTCGGTGTCGTCGACGGGCGAGGTTCTGCGGGAGGCGGCCTTGCGGGCACGGTCGAGACAGGCGTTCACCGTGATGCGGTGGAGCCAGGTCGTGACGGCCGACTGGCCCCGGAAGGTATGGGCGGCCCGGAAGGCGGACAGCAGGGCGTCCTGGAGGGCGTCGGCGGCCTCCTCGCGGTCTCCCAGCGTGCGCAGGGCCACCGCCCACAGACGGTCGCGATGACGCCGCACAAGCTCACTGAAGGCGTCCGGGTCCCCGGCGACATGGCGCGCCAAGAGCTCCTGGTCGCCTGTGGACTCGTCTATCGGAGCGTCCAACGGTGAGCCCCTCCCCGTGCTGTGGTCAGCCCAAGACCTTGATCTCGGCCAGCTTGCCGCGGTAGCCCCCGTCGTTGGCGGGGAGTTCCGTCAGCCAGACCAGAACGTATCGGGTCGTGACCGGCTCGGTGGGCTTCAGTGTCACGTTGCTGCCCGTGCCGGACGCCTGCCTCGTGAACCCGTCGAGCGTGGACGGTGCCGAAGAGGCATCGGAGGGCGCGGTACGGAGCTCCACCTCGGTGCTGCCCAGGAACGACAGGTCGACCGAGCTGACCTTCTGTGCCGTGCCCAGATCGAGGACCATACCCACGCCCGACTTCAGGTTGGCGAAGCCGACACCGCGGTAGTTCACGGTGTGCCAGTAGGTGTTGGGGTCGCCGTCGTAGGCGAGCTGTATGGCCTGGGGGTTCTCCGTGCCGTTGCCCTGCGGGGGCGGGTCGAAGTCCTGGGCCGACACGATGGAGACCGGCTTGGGCGGCTCGGGCTTCTCGTCGACCGTGGGGGACGTGACCGGCGTCTTGGTGGTCGACTCCGGGGCGAGGAGCCGGTCGGCGATCTGCCAGCTGCCCAGGCCCAGGGCGGCGATCAGAAGGGCCGAGACGGCCCACTTCAGCGCGGTGCCGGTACGGCTCTGGAGCGGGGCCGGCGGCGCGATGACCGGCTGGGTGGCGGCGACGGGACGTGCCTGCGGGCGGCCGTACGTGCCCTGCTGGTACGTCGTGCGCTGATAGTCGGGCGGGCTGGGGAACGTCGGCTCCGGCGGCTTGACGCGGGGCATCGCCGCGACGGCCTTGGCCAGCTCGTCCGGGGTGGTGCAGGGCCGGTCCTGGCGGGAGGCGGTGGCTCCGTCGTTGGCGAGGGCGCGCATGGCGATCTCGGAGAGGCCGCGGTGGACCCCGGCACGGACCTGGTCGGGCGAGAGGAGCCCCACGCCCTTGGGGAGGCCGGAGAGCCCGTAGGCGTCGCTGTCGTACGGCCAGCGCTGGGTGAGCGCGGCGTAGAGCAGGGCGCCGATGGCCTCGGTGTCGGTGCGCTGCGGGCGCTCGGCGGTGATGCCGCGCAGGGCGGCGTTCACGGCGAGGCCGCGGATCCGGTACTGGCCGGTGGAGCTGCGCAGGACGGCGCTCGGGGTGAGCCGGAGGTGCGCGAGGCCTTCGCGATGGGCGGCGGCCATGGCCTGCGAGACCTGGCTGACGAGCTGGTAGGCGTCGTGCGCCTCCATCGGGCCGGTCGCGAGCAGCGCGGTCAGCTCGGTGGAGTCGGGCAGCCACTCGTGCACGACGTACACGAGGTCGTTCTCCTCGACGGCGTCGAGGACTTGGACGAACCGGGGGTCGCCGAGCAGCGCCGCGGAACGGGCCGCTGCCAGGACGGAGCGGGCCCGGGGGTGGTCGGCCGGCAGGAGATGGACCCCTACGGCACGGCGCAGTTTCTCGTCGACGGCACGCCAACTGCTGAAGCCGTCCAGACGAGTGACGCACTCCTCCAGCCGGTACCGTCTGGCCAGCTTGTGACCGCTGTGCAGTTCGGGTGCCGTGATGGAAGGCTGTTCGCCGCTCTGTCGTTCGACCGCCTTGCTCCCCGTGGCCTCGGCGGTCTTCTCCGCCATCTTCTGCGTTGTCGCCACCCCGTCGGTCGCGGCCTTGTCCGCCTTGGCGGTCAGCGGCTCGTCACCGCTGTCGGCCACGTCGACGGCAGCCGTGCTACGTTCCGCCACCGTCGTCCTGCCTCCCCATCCGTTGCGCCACTTCCAACAGCCATGCCAATTGTGCCCACAGTCCGACGCTATGCACGACACGCGGTCCCCGCCGATGGTTGTGCGGGGACGTCGATTCAGCGTCCCAGGCGTCCCCGCACCATGCCGACCAGGGTGTTCAGCTCCGTGATCCGCATGCGCTTGGCCGCGACGAAGAAGACACCCAGGAGGACTGCTCCGCCGATGAGCAGGGCGACGAGGGAGCCCAGGGCACCCTCGCCCAGGAGCTTCAGCAGGCCGAAGCCGACGGCGCCGGCCACGATCGCCGCGGGCACGGAGGCCATGCAGAGTCGCGCGTAGGTCCGCATCACCTGGGTGCCGTCCAGGTCGCCGCCGAGGCGCTTGCGCAGGCGGCGCCATGCGATGCCGACGCCGACGGCGTAGGCGAGTCCGTAGGAGGCGGCCATGCCGACGACGGCCCACTGCGCGGGCAGGAGGACGTAACAGAGGGCGGAGGCAGCCGCGTTCACGGCGGCGACGATGACCGTGTTGTAGAAGGGCGTCCGGGTGTCCTCGTAGGCGTAGAAGCCGCGGAGCACGACGTACTGGACGGAGTAGGGGATCAGGCCGAGTCCGAAGGCCATCAGGATGAAGCCCATGCCCTGGGCGGCCTCGACGCCGCTGGAGGCGTAGAGCAGGGTGCACATCGGGACGCCGAGGGCCAGGAAGGCGAAGGAGACCGGGACGATCGCGACGGCCGAGTTGCGCAGGCCCTGCGAGATGTCGTCGCGGACGGCGCCCGGGTCGTCGTCGTGGGCGGCGCGGGAGATCCGCGGCAGCAGCGCGGCCATGACGGAGACGGTGATGATGGCCTGCGGCATGCCCCAGATCAGCTGGGCGTTGGAGTAGGCGAGGAAGCCGGCGCCGTTCTTCCCCGACTCCTGACCGGCGGCCGTGGCCAGCTGGGTGACGACCAGGACGCCCGCCTGGTTGGCGAGGACGAAGAGGACGGTCCACTTCGCGAGCTTCACCGTCTTGCCGAGCCCGTGACCCTTCCAGTCGAAGCGGGGCCGGAAGCGGAAGCCCGTCTCGCGGAGGTACGGGATCATCGCCAGCGCCTGCACGACGAGCCCGAGGAGCGTGCCGATGCCGAGCAGGCGGATGCCCTCGTCGGGAATGGTCTGGACGCCCATGTGGGATTCGGCGGAGGTGCCGTAGACCCAGATGAACAGGCCGAACGTGACGATCATGACGATGTTGTTGAGGACCGGCGTCCACATCATCGCGCCGAACTTGCCGCGCGCGTTGAGGATCTGGCCCATCACCACGTGCACACCCATGAAGAAGATCGTGGGCAGGCAGTAGCGCGCGAAGGTCACGGCCACGCTGTTGGCCGCGGCGTCGTCGGCGATCGTGTTCGACATCAGCCGGACCAGCACCGGTGCGGCGAGGACCGCCGCCACGACGATCAGACCGAGTGCCACCATCACCAGGGTGAGCAGACGGTTGGCGTAGGCCTCGCCGCCGTCCTCGTCGTTCTTCATGGAGCGGACGAGCTGGGGGACGAAGACCGAGTTGAGGCCGCCGCCGACGGTGAGGATGTAGATCATCGTCGGCAGGGTGTAGGCGATGGTGAAGGTGTCACCGAGCAGTGCGGCGCCGAGCGCACCGGTGATCACCAGGCTGCGGACGAAGCCGGTGAGCCGGGAGACCAGGGTGCCGGCCGCCATCACGGCGCTCGACTTGAGCAGCCCGGAGGCGCGGCCGGACTTCTTTGGCGCGGGGGCGGGAACGGGCATGGGGTCCGGCTCCGAGGCGGGCGGGGGCACCTGGCCGGGCGTCTGCTGGTCCCGGTAGAGGTGCGCGAACGCGTCCGGCTCGGGCTGCTCCTCGCCGGCGCGGGTCACCAGGTCGTCGACTCCGGTGAACTGCACCGTGCGGGCGTCGTCGCCGTACGGCAGGTGACGCGAGGGGCCGTCGGGCTCGGGCGC
This sequence comes from Streptomyces gardneri, assembly GCF_006539185.1. Classification (GTDB taxonomy): domain Bacteria; phylum Actinomycetota; class Actinomycetes; order Streptomycetales; family Streptomycetaceae; genus Streptomyces; species Streptomyces gardneri. Next base: position 24,154 of record NZ_BJMN01000034.1, on the reverse strand, counting down.
CGGGGTCTGCGCCCACACGCGGGGGTCCGGGGCGTGCTGGGGCGTGGCGGGCTGCTGGTAGAGCGGCTGGGGCTCCTGGTAGGTGCCGGGCGGGGGCGGCGGGTGCGCGGCGCGGTCGTAGAGCGCCTCGGTCACCGGGTCCTGCGCGGAGAGGTCCTGGGCCCGGTACGGGTCGTGGGTGAAGGCGTCCTGGACGTACGGGTCCTGGGCGTACGGGTTCTGCGCGTAGGGGTCCTGCCCGTGCGGGTCGGGGACGCCCTGCTGAGCGGAGGGGGGCACCGGTGGATACCCGGAACCGGGGGGTGCCGCGGGCGTCCCACCGGACGGCGCGGTGCCGCCCGCGCCCTGGCCGCGGTCACCGTCGTACGGCGCGTTCATGGTTACCCCACCTCATCGTCCCCGGCCGACCGGCCACGACATCGCTCAACGGTCCACTTTCTCACCCGGGCCCGACGGGTCGCCGCTTTCGGACCCGGTGTCCGGTGTCGGGTCACTCGGCTGCTCGGGTTCGTCGTCCTCGACGTCCTCGCCGTTCCCGGTGTCCTCGGGATCGGTCTCCGTGCCCGGCTCGGATTCCTCGGTCTCGGCCTTCCTGGCCGCGACCCGCTTGCGCTGGCTGTACATCCGCACGCCGGCGAGGACGAGGAGCAGCACACCGCCGGCGATCACGAGCATCACCGTGGCGGTGATCTCGGAGACCTTGACGTTGAAGGTCATCGGCTGCCCGTACGGGGTGCCGTCCGCGGTGTAGAGCTGGGCCGTCATCGGGACCTGGCCGTTGACGTTGGCCGACGCCTCGAACTTCACCGACTGGCTGTGCCCGGCGTTGATCTTCACGGGGAGCTCGGCGTATCGCCTGCCGTTCAGCTCCAGCCGGTTTCCGTTGCCCGAGGTGAGGCGCAGTACCAGGTCGTCCACGCCCTGCAGGAGCTTGTTCTGGACGGTCACGGGGATCGTCGCACTGCGGCCGGACAGCGTGAGGTCCGACTTGTCGACCAGCTGGATGCCCTCGGTGAGGTCCTGCAGGTACTGCTGGACGTCGTTCCGGTAGACGGCGGCCGCCCTGGCCTGACCGCGCCAGGAGGTGGACATCTCGCGGTTGATCGCGTTGCCGAACGGGGTCACGACACGGTCCGGGAGCGTCAGGACGATCTTGAAGTCGTCCAGTTCGTCGCGGGTGGTCTTCATGTCGCGGAAGGTCTGGACGGGCAGTTCCCGGTCGCGCAGCTTCTTCGGGTACCGGGAGCCGCTGGGCACCGTGGTGGACGCGTCCGGGTCGGGCTTGGCCACGGCCGCCGCCTGGAGGTCGATCGGATGGCTCCAGCGCTGGGCCGCCAGGCCGCGCAGGGCGGTCGCCATCGCCTGCGCCTGGGAGACGCTCGGCACCCGCTGCGGGGCGACCACGACGCTGCGCTGCTGCTCCGGCTGTTCCAGGGTGATCGCGAGTGACTGCGCGAGGAACTCCTGGACCGCGAGGGTCGAGTTCTCCGTGCGGACCATGTCGCCCTCGAAGGCGGTGGAGAGAAGCTTGTCGCTCACGACGGCCGTCGTGCTGCCGTTGCCGAGGGGGCGGGCCGCCGTCGGCGTGTAGGAGAGGTCGTCGCGGACGCTGTCGCTGCGGGCGATCACCTTGTTGGCGCCGGCCGAGGTGGCGACGGCCACGATCGAGGGGTCGACGGCCCCTTCCACCGGCCAGGTGAAGTCGGTGGACGGCTGGACGTGGAGGACGGTCTCGACGGTCGTCTCCGCGAGCGAGGTCGCCGACTGGAGGTGGCCGAGGGAGCCCGGGACGTCCTTGCCGCGGTGGGCCAGGGAAGCGAGGTCGGGGTCGGCGAACGGCAGGGCGACGATCTTGCGGCCCTGGACCGCCTTCTCCAGCGCGTTCAGCCACTGCTCGGCCACGGCCTTGTTCTTGCCCGGGACGTGGGCGGTGCCGTCCTTGACGCGGTAGCCGTTGGCCATGGCGTCGACGGTGGCCAGCAGGTCCGGGTCGATCACCCAGGTCACCGGCAGGTCCTTGCCCAGCGAGACCATCTGCTCCAGACGGCCGCCCGGACGTAGCTCGGCGGCCAGGGCGTCGTCCTCGAAGACCGGGGTCTGCTGATCGTCCGTGGCCGTCTCCGCCGAGACGTGGGCCGAGGAGATCAGCGGCCAGAGGTAGGTGAGCTGGGTCTTCTTCTCGGTGGCTTCCGGCTGGTAGGGCAGGAACGTCCGCTCGATGCCGAGGACCCGGTCGTAGCGCTGGCTCGAGGTCTGGCCGGTGAGCGAGACGCCGAGCTGGTAGACGCCCGACTCGTCGAGCCCGAGCTCGGAGACCGGGACCGTGAGGGAGAAGTCAGCGCTGAGCCCGGCACCGAGGCGGGCGATCTTGACGGTGGGAGCCTCGGCGAGCGGAGCGGGGTCGCTGTCGCCGCGGTAGCCGGTGCGGTCCGACACCTGGTCGATCTCGCTGCGGCTCGTCATCATCGGGCCGACCCGTAGATTCACGGTCGCATCGGTGATGGTCTTCTTGCCCCGGTTGGTGACCGTCCCCGAGACGGTGACGGTGTCACCTTCCACAGGTGCGGTCGGAGACAGCGTGTCGAGAGACACGTCGACGGTCTTGGAGACGGCGGCCTCCTCGGCGGCGTCCGCCGGTGTGGCGGTCGGGGCCTGGAGCAGCCCGGCGAGCAGCGGCGCGCCGACGGCGACCGTGATGGTGCGCCGCAGCCATCGGCGGGCAGGGGAGGGACCGGTTCCCTGAATGTCTGCCGCCTCGCCCACGCGTTCGCCCATCCTCGTCGTTGTCTGTGGTGCCAGTGGTTTCGATGGTTCCCGGTTGCTGTGTCCAGGCATGGTAACGAGGCACGCCGGGGGCAAGTGCCGGGGACTGCTCCAGCTGATGGGGCCGTGTGTCCGGCCCGGGGGAAAACGGGGACGCCGCGGTGGACCGGGGCACGTACCCTTTTCTGTTGTGCCGAACGCCAACGAAGACACCCCGACCGCACTGAGCCAGGTGCAACGCCGCGCGGTCAGCGAACTGCTGCGTGTGTCCCCTGTCGCCGACGACCTTGCCCGCCGCTTCCAGGAGGCCGGGTTCAGCCTCGCGCTGGTCGGTGGCTCGGTACGGGATGCCCTGCTCGGCCGGCTCGGCAACGACCTGGACTTCACCACCGACGCCCGCCCCGAGGACGTTCTGAAGATCGTTCGTCCGTGGGCCGACTCCGTCTGGGAGGTCGGGATCGCCTTCGGGACGGTCGGCTCGCAGAAGGACGGCTACCAGATCGAGGTCACGACGTACCGCTCCGAGGCGTACGACCGGACCTCCCGGAAGCCCGAGGTCTCCTACGGCGACTCCATCGACCAGGACCTCGTCCGGCGTGACTTCACCGTCAACGCCATGGCCGTGGCCCTCCCCGAGAAGGAGTTCATCGATCCGTACGGCGGCCTGGAGGACCTGGCCGCCCGGGTCCTGCGTACGCCGGGAACGCCCGAGGAGTCCTTCTCCGACGACCCTCTGCGCATGATGCGGGCCGCGCGGTTCGCCGCCCAGCTGGACTTCGAGGTGGCACCCGAGGTCGTCACGGCGATGCGCGAGATGTCCGGCCGGATCGAGATCGTCTCCGCCGAGCGGGTCCGGGAAGAGCTCAACAAGCTGCTGGTCTCGGCGCACCCCCGGAAGGGCCTCGGCCTGCTCGTGGACACGGGTCTCGCCGACCACGTCATCCCCGAGCTGCCCGCCCTGCGCCTGGAGAGCGACGAGCACCACCGCCACAAGGACGTCTACGAGCACTCGCTGACCGTCCTCGACCAGGCGATCGACCTGGAGGAGGACGGCCCTGACCTGGTGCTGCGCCTGGCCGCCCTGCTCCACGACATCGGCAAGCCGCGCACCCGTCGCTTCGAGAAGGACGGCCGGGTCTCGTTCCACCACCACGAGGTGGTGGGCGCGAAGATGACCAAGAAGCGCATGACCGCGCTGAAGTACTCCAACGAAATGATCAAGGACGTCTCGCGGCTGGTCGAGCTGCACCTCCGCTTCCACGGATACGGGGACGGCGAGTGGACCGACTCGGCGGTGCGGCGCTATGTCCGCGACGCGGGACCGCTGCTCTCGCGGCTGCACAAGCTGACCCGTTCGGACTGCACCACGCGCAACAAGCGCAAGGCGACGGCGCTCTCCCGCACCTATGACGGCCTGGAGGAGCGCATCGCCCAGCTCCAGGAGCAGGAGGAGCTGGACGCGATCCGTCCTGACCTGGACGGCAACCAGATCCAGGAGATCCTCGGGATCGGGCCCGGTCCGGCCATCGGTCAGGCGTACAAGTTCCTGCTGGAGCTCCGGCTGGAGAACGGGCCGATGGAGCACGACCAGGCGATCGCGGCACTCAAGGAGTGGTGGGCCGCGCGCGGCTGAGGGGAGCCGGGCCGATCGGAGTGATGTTTCACGTGAAACACCCGCGTTTCACGTGAAACATCCGCGCGAACGAGACCGCGGCGACGAGGCGGTGGAGGGGTGATGTTTCACGTGAAACATCACCCCTCCGTGCGTTTCCTGTGCAGTACCAGCGCGATCGCCGCGTAGAGCACCGCCACCAGGACGACCAGCAACGGTGAGCGGCCGTCCGGTGGCAGCATCAGCGCGGCGATGCCCGCCGCAGCCACGAAGGCGACGTTGAACAGCACGTCGTAGAGGGAGAACACCCGACCTCGGTAGGCGTCGTCCACGTTCGTCTGCACCACCGTGTCCGTCGCGATCTTGGCTCCCTGGGTGATGAGCCCGAGGACGAAGGCGGCGACGAGGAAAGGTACGGGGTCGAAGAACAGGCCGAGCATCGGCTCCAGGACGGCGGCCATCCCGGCGCACAGGGTCATCCAGCCGAAGGGCCCCAGCCGTCCGACCGCCCAAGGGGAGAGGACGGCCGCCGCGAAGAACCCGGCCCCCGAGGCGGCGACGGCGATCCCCAGGAGGCCGAGACCCTCGGACTCCGTGGTGCTCCAGGCATAGCGGCTGAGCATGAGCACGGTGACGAGCAGGGCGCCGTAGCAGAAGCGCATCAGGGCCACCGCGGTCAGCGCCCTGGCGGCGGGCCGTCGCTCGGCCAGGTGTCGTACTCCCTCGACCAGTCCTCGGGCCGTGGATGCCAGGGCCGAGGCGATTCGCTGAGGGGCGAGCTCCTGATCGGGGCCGAGAAGCCCTCGGGGGATGCGCAGGGAGGCGAGGGCCGACAGGAGGTAGAGAGCGGCGCCGAAGGCCACCGCCGCCGCGTCGGACTCGTCGGTGAGCAACCGGATACCGAAGGCCAGACCGCCCCCGAGTGTCGCGGCGAGGGTGCCGGCCGTCGGGGAGAGCGAGTTCGCCACGACCAGCCGTTCCTCGTCGACGACCCGGGGGAGCGCGGCCGAGAGCCCGGCGAGTACGAAGCGGTTGACCGCCGTGACGGAGAGCGCGGAGGCGTAGAAGAGCCAGTCAGGGACGGAGGCGACGATGAGCACGGCGGTTCCGCAGGCGAGCAGGGCCCGCAGGAGGTTGCCGTACAGAAAGACCTGTCGGCGCTGCCAGCGGTCGAGGAAGACACCGGCGAAGGGCCCGACGAGCGAGTACGGGAGCAGGAGCACGGCCATGGCGGAGGCGATGGCGGTGGCTGAGGTCTGCTTCTCGGGGGAGAAGACGACGTACGTGGCCAGGGCCACCTGGTAGACACCGTCGGCGCCCTGGGAGAGCAGCCGGACGGCGAGCAGGCGGCGGAAGTTCGTCAGGCGCAGGAGTACGCGCAGATCACGTACGACGGACATGGCAGCAAGACTCACATACGAAGAGGGCCCCCGGGCAGCACCGCGGGGACCCTCTTCGACAAGCGTGTGGCGCTTAGCGCTTAGCGCTCGACCTCGCCCTTGATGAACTTCTCGACGTTGGCCAGGGCCTCGTCGTCGAAGTACTGGACCGGCGGGCTCTTCATGAAGTAGCTCGACGCGGAGAGGATGGGGCCGCCGATGCCGCGGTCCTTGGCGATCTTCGCGGCGCGCAGGGCGTCGATGATGACACCCGCGGAGTTCGGGGAGTCCCAGACCTCGAGCTTGTACTCCAGGTTCAGCGGAACGTCACCGAAGGCGCGGCCCTCGAGGCGCACGTACGCCCACTTGCGGTCGTCCAGCCAGGCCACGTAGTCCGACGGGCCGATGTGGACGTTCTTCTCGCCCAGCTCGCGGTCCGGGATCTGCGAGGTGACGGCCTGCGTCTTGGAGATCTTCTTGGACTCGAGGCGGTCGCGCTCGAGCATGTTCTTGAAGTCCATGTTGCCGCCGACGTTGAGCTGCATGGTGCGCTCAAGACGGACACCGCGGTCCTCGAACAGCTTCGCCATCACGCGGTGCGTGATGGTCGCGCCGACCTGCGACTTGATGTCGTCGCCGACGATCGGGACGCCCGCCTCGGTGAACTTGTCCGCCCACTCCTTGGTGCCGGCGATGAAGACCGGGAGAGCGTTGACGAACGCGACCTTGGCGTCGATGGCGCACTGCGCGTAGAACTTCGCAGCGTCCTCGGAGCCCACGGGCAGGTAGCAGACGAGAACGTCGACCTGGCGGTCCTTGAGGATCTGGACGACGTCGACCGGCTCCTCGGCGGACTCCTCGATGGTCATGCGGTAGTACTTACCGAGACCGTCGAACGTGTGACCACGCTGGACCGTGACGCCCGCGTTCGGGACGTCGCAGATCTTGATGGTGTTGTTCTCGCTGGCGCCGATGGCGTCCGAGAGGTCGAGGCCGACCTTCTTCGCGTCGACGTCGAACGCGGCGACGAACTCGACGTCACCGACGTGGTAGTCGCCGAACTGGACGTGCATCAGGCCGGGCACCTTGGCCGCCGGGTCGGCGTCCTTGTAGTACTCGACGCCCTGGACCAGCGAGGCGGCGCAGTTGCCCACGCCGACGATGGCTACGCGAACCGAACCCATTTCCGGTTGCTCCCTGTTGTGATCGTGGAAGCCCTGCTGTGCGCAGGGTTTCACTTGGCGGTGTCGTCGGACGGATCCGGCCGGGTACTGCCCCCGTGCCGGGGCAGGCCGCCCGTTTCTCCAGAATCGTTGTCGTGCAGAGCGGGGGCGTCGGGGCCGGATCGCTGATCCCGCCCCGCCCGCTCGCTCTCGATGAGCTCGTTCAGCCAGCGCACTTCGCGCTCCACGGACTCCATACCGTGGCGCTGCAGCTCAAGCGTGTAGTCGTCGAGTCGTTCGCGGGTCCGGGCCAGGGAGGCGCGCATCTTCTCCAGGCGCTCCTCCAGCCGGCTGCGGCGGCCTTCGAGCACCCGCATCCGTACTTCGCGCTCGGTCTGACCGAAGAAGGCGAAGCGGGCCGCGAAGTGCTCGTCCTCCCAGGCGTCGGGGCCGGTGTGGGTGAGGAGCTCCTCGAAGTGCTCCTTACCTTCCGGTGTCAACCGGTAGACGATCTTGGCCCGGCGTCCTGCGAGTGAAGCGGCGAGGGCCTCCTCGGGGGCGCTGCCCGGCTCCTCGATCAACCAGCCGTTGGCGACCAGCGTCTTGAGGCAGGGATACAGCGTCCCGTAGCTGAAGGCCCGGAAGACCCCCAGCGAGGTGTTGAGGCGCTTCCGCAGCTCGTACCCGTGCATCGGGGCCTCGCGGAGCAGGCCGAGAACGGCGAACTCGAGGATGCCTGAGCGCCTGCTCATCCGTCGCCTCCTCCGCTTCTCGGGACCCTTATGCCGTGCTGATGTATCGACTCGATACATCAGCACGATAGAACGGCCTCACTGTCTCGACAAGTGGGACCGCCGTGACCGGCGTCACATCGTCAATTCACAGCGATCGACTTGCCTGATTTGGGGTGAACTCCGGCCCTACGTGGGTTTTGGCCGTGCGTAGTCTGTGCGGCATGCAGACCACCGGGAACCAAGCGATGCCGTGGGGCGTCAGTGCTGCGGGTGACCGGCTGCGTTACGGAGGGGCCTCCGATGGGGTTCCGCCCGTGCGCATTTCGGGGGGACCGGAACTCAACTGCCGCTTCCAGGCGTACGCGCCTGCCCGAGGAGTAGTCGTTCGATGAGCGAGCATCGTCGCAAAATGTCGCCGCAGGAGCCGCCGACAGGTGGCCGCGCGGCGACACGGCGCGCTGCCCAGCAGCCGGTGGGCCGCAGGTCGGCCCCGGCCCAGGATGTCGTTACGAGGGCCCCTGTGGCCTCGTACGGACCGCCTTCTTCCCATGGGGAGGAGCCGCCTGCCTACGGCGGTCGCGCGGAGGCCCGTCGGGCCGCGCAGCGTGGCGGCCGTCGAAGGGGTGCCGAGGCCGGCCCCGGAGGCCCTGGTGGCCCTGGCGGTCCCGGTGGAGGACGCCGCGGTGGTGGCGGTGGCGGCGGTCGCGGCAGCGGTCCGGGGCGGGGCTCCGGCGGTCGTCCGCCGGGCAAGAAGCGCATCATCGACTATCCGCGGCACGACAAGTACGGCTGGCGTCGCTGGATGCCCTCGTGGAAGCTCGTGACGGGCACCTTCCTGGTGTTCGTCGGCGTGCTCATGGGCGGTGCGGTCTTCGCGTACTCCCAGGTCACCATCCCCGAGACGGACGAGACCGCGGTCTCGCAGAACAACATCTACTACTGGGCCGACGGCTCGCGCATGGTCGCGACCGGCAGTGGTACGAACCGTCAGATCGTCGGGATCGAGCAGATCCCGAGGGTCATGCAGGAGGCCGTGGTCTCGGCCGAGAACAAGACCTTCTGGGACGACTCGGGCATCGACCCGATGGGCATGGGCCGCGCCGTGTGGAACATGGCCAAGGGCGGCGAGACCCAGGGCGGCTCGACCATCACCCAGCAGTACGTGAAGAACAACCGGCTCAACGACCAGTCGCAGACCCTCACCCGGAAGGTGAAGGAACTCTTCATCTCCATGAAGGTCGGCAACGACGTGGGCAAGCCCGAGATTATGGCCGGTTACCTGAACACCTCGTACTACGGGCGTGGTGCCTACGGCATCCAGGCAGCCTCCCGCGCGTACTTCAACAAGGACGCCAAGCACCTCAACGCCAGTGAGTCGGCGCTGCTCACGGCGGTGCTCAAGGGCGCGACGTACTACGACCCGGCCGGCTACCCCGAGATCGACCCCGAGGCCACGCCCGACAAGAACCTCGACCGGGCCACCAAGCGGTGGAGCTGGATCCTGGACGAGATGGTCAAGGACGGCAAGATCACGGCCGAGGAGCGTGCCAAGTACACGGCGTTCCCCAAGGTCCAGAAGCGCAAGCAGGACGCGCAGCTGAGCGGTCAGATCGGCTACCTCGTCAGCACGGCCAAGGCGAACTACATCAACAACAACACCGACGGCATCGGCGCCAAGGAGCTGGAGCGCGGCGGCTACGAGATCTACACCACCTTCGAGAAGAAGAAGGTGAACGACCTCGAGGCCGCGGTCAAGAAGGTCTACGACGAGAACATCGACCCGAAGAAGCGGCCGAAGACGGACACCAACGTCCAGTTCGGCGGTGCCTCCGTGAACGCGCAGACGGGCGCGCTGGTCGCGATCTACGGCGGCGCCGACGCCACCAAGCACTTCACCAACAACGCCGACACGACCGGTGCCCAGGTCGGATCGACCTTCAAGCCCTTCGTGCTCGCCGCCGCGATGCAGTACGGCGTCCGGGACAAGGAACTCGGTCCCGTCCAGGACGAGTCCTCCCGCACGATCGTGGACCCGGACAAGAGCCGCTACTCCGGCAAGAACAAGCTGAAGATCCGGCAGTACGACGGCGAGATCTGGGAGAACGAGAAGGGCGAGGAGTGGTTCCAGACCAATGACGGCGACGCGAGCTACGGGTCCATGACCCTTCGCCGCGCCATGATCAAGTCGGCCAACTCCCCGTACGTGCAGCTCGGCATGGACATCGGCATCGACAAGGTCCGCGCCGCCGCCGTCAGCGCCGGTCTGCGCGAGGACTCGCTCGTCAAGGGCGAGGTGCCCTCCTTCTCCCTCGGTATCTCCAGCCCGAGCGCGATCCGGATGGCCGGCGCCTACGCGACCTTCGCCGACAACGGCCAGCAGAAGGACCCGTTCTCGGTGACCAAGGTGGTCAAGGGCGGAAAGACCGTCTACAAGCACGAGGCCAAGACCGTGCAGGCCTTCTCGACGGCCATCGCCAGCAACGTCACCGACGTCCTCCGGTCTGTCGTGGAGGACCCGGAGGGCACCGGCCGCAAGGCCGCGATCCCGGGCCGCGCGGTGGCCGGCAAGACCGGTACGACCGACGGCAACAAGTCGGCCTGGTTCGTGGGCTACACCCCGCAGCTGTCGACCGCCATCGACATGTACCGCTTCGACGACGACGAGACGAAGAAGAACCGCGAGTTCGAGGAGATGTACGGCACGGGTGACCGGGACACCATCCACGGTTCGTCGTTCCCCTCGCAGATCTGGAACGACTACATGACGGATGCCGTCGCGGACATGCCGGACGTGAAGTTCCCCGAGCCCGAGGACCTGGAGAACGCCGAGCCGGTCTTCGGCGGTGGCGCCACCAGCCCGACGCCTTCGCCGACGGCCACCCCGACGCCCACCGAGACCACGGCGACGCCGACGACCGAGGCGCCGACGACGACTCCCCCGGCCACCCCGACGACGACTCCCCCGACGAGGCCGACGAGGTCGCCGAAGCCGGGCAAGACGACCTGCAACGTCTGGGACCTGGACTGCAACGACCCGGGTGGCGATCCGGGCGGCAACACGGGTGAGCCGACGACCACGCCGCCGACCACGACGGAGGCGCCGACGCCGACCGACTCGGCGACGACGGAGGACCCGGGCAACGGGACTGGCAAGCCCGGCGGCGGCAACGGAGACGACGGGGCCTGGACTCCCTGATCCCGGCCGCGCCCTTCCCGGGGCACACGGCGAGGGCCGTCGCGTCCGTCCGTACCTTCCGTACGGACCGGACACGGCGGCCCTCGCCGTTTCGCCGGGGACGTACGGCAGGATGTCCCCCATGCCGAGCCTCCAGAAGACGCGCGAGCCGCAGGACCGGCCGCAGGGCCCGCGGACCGTCATCCCCACCCACCGGGACGAGGTGGCCGCCGCGGGCAGCGAGCTGATCGGCGGTCCCTTCGGCCGCCGTGCCCTGACCGGCCGCGGTCAGTTCACACCGGTGCGGGTGATCGCCCTCGTGGCCATCGGGATGTTCGCCCTCGGCATGGTGCAGAAACTGCCCTGCTACAACTGGGCCTGGTTCCGGGGCACCACCTCGCAGTACACCCACGCCTGTTACTCGGACATCCCGCACCTCTTCTCCGGGCGCGGGTTCGCCGACGGCCTGGTGCCCTACTTCGACCGGCTGAGCGGCGACATACCGTTTCTGGAGTACCCCGTCCTGACGGGCCTCTTCATGGAGGTCGCGGCCTGGCTGACGCCCGGCAGCGGCACCATGGACCACCGCGAGCAGACGTTCTGGATGGTCAACGCGGGCATGCTGATGGTCTGCGCGGCCGTCCTCGCGGTCTGTGTGACGCGGACGCACCGGAGCCGCCCCTGGGACGGCCTCCTGGTCGCCCTGGCGCCCTCCATCGCGCTCACCGCCACGATCAACTGGGACATACTGGCCGTCGCCCTGACCTCCGCCGCGGTCCTCCTGTGGTCGCGCGGCCGGCCGCTCGGCTTCGGCATCCTGCTCGGCCTCGCCACGGCCGCGAAGTTCTACCCGATACTGCTCCTCGTCCCGCTGCTGCTGCTCTGCTGGCGCGCGGGGAAGTGGCGGGAGTACGGGACGGCCGTGCTCGGTGCGGCCGGTGCGTGGCTGGTCGTGAACCTGCCCGTGATGCTGATGGCGCCCGAGGGGTGGAAGCAGTTCTACCTCTTCAGCCGTGACCGGAACGTCGACTTCGGTTCGGTCTGGCTGCTGGTCAGCCAGCGCACGGGCACCTCGATCACGCCGGACAAGGCCAACATGTACGCCCTGATGCTCATGGTGGTCGCGGTGGTCGCCCTCGGCTTCCTGGCGTTCAGCGCTCCCCGCAGGCCCCGCTTCGCCCAGCTGGCCTTCCTGGTCGTCGCCGCGTTCGTCCTGACCAACAAGGTCTACTCGCCGCAGTACGTGCTCTGGCTCGTCCCGCTCGCGGCCCTCGCCAGGCCGCGCTGGCGCGACTTCCTGATCTGGCAGGCGTGCGAGGTCATGTACTTCCTGGGCATCTGGATGTACCTGGCCTTCATGAACAGCGGCAGCAAGCAGGGACTGCCGGTCGACGGCTACCAGTTCGCGATCGTCCTGCACCTGCTCGGCACGCTGTACCTGTGCGTGATGGTCGTACGCGACATCCTCCTGCCCGAGAAGGACCCGGTCCGGCAGGACGGCTCGGACGACCCTTCGGGGGGCGTCCTGGACGGCGCGGAGGACGTCTTCGTCACGGGCAGGGCGGCGCATCCGGCCCGGCACGCCGCGCCGGCGGCGGAGGGGCCGCGGGTGGAATGGGGCACCCCCGGGGATCCGGAACCGGTGACGGAACGGGACTCCCGGGGGTGAACGTGCTCGACCGGCTCAGCGCTCCACGAGCCGGTCGAACTGCGTCGTGGTGTGGCGCAGATGCGCCACCAGCTCGTCGCCCACACGGGGCTCCTGGGCGTCGGAGGGCACGAACAGGATCGACACCTGCATGTGCGGCGGCTCCGCGAACCAGCGCTGCTTGCCCGCCCAGACGAAGGGCGACAGGTTCCGGTTGACCGTGGCCAGACCGGCCCGTGCGACGCCCTTGGCGCGCGGCATGACGCCGTGCATCGCCTTGGGGGCCTCCAGGCCCACGCCGTGCGAGGTGCCGCCGGCGACGACGACCAGCCAGCCGTCCGAGGCGGCCTTCTGCTGGCGGTAGCCGAACCGGTCCCCCTTGGCGACCCGGGTGACGTCGAGGACGGCGCCCCGGTACTCGGTGGCCTCGTGGTCGCCCAGCCAGAGCCGGGTGCCGATCCGCGCGCGGAAGCGGGTCTGCGGGAACTGCTGCTGGAGCCGGGCCTGTTCCTCGGCCCGCAGGTGGCTCACGAACATGGTGTGCAGCGGCAGGCGGGCGGCCCGCAGCCGGTCCATCCAGGCGATGACCTCCTCGACCGCGTCGGTGCCGTCCGGGCGGTCCAGCGGGAGGTGGAGGGCGAAGCCCTCCAGCCGTACGTCCTCGATGGCGGCGTGGAGCTGCTGGAGCTCCTCCTCGTGGACGCCGTGCCGCTTCATCGAGCTCATGCACTCGATGACGACCCGGGCGCCCACCAGGGCGTGGACGCCGTCCACGGAGGACACGGAGCGGATGACCCGGTCGGGCAGCGGAACCGGTTCCTCACCCCGGCGGAAGGGGGTGAGGACCAGCAGGTCGCCGCTGAACCAGTCCTTGATCCGCGCGGCTTCGTAGGTCGTGCCGACCGCGAGCATGTCGGCGCCGAACCGGGCGGCCTCGTCGGCGAGGCGCTCGTGCCCGAAGCCGTAGCCGTTGCCCTTGCAGACCGGGATCAGACCGGGGAACTGGTCGATGACCGTCTTCTGGTGCGCGCGCCAGCGAGCGGTGTCGACGTAGAGGGAGAGCGCCATGGCCGGCCCGGAACCTTTCTGGTGGCAGCGGTGTATCAAAGATATGTACGAGACTACGGAACCGTCGCCGAAGCGACGCGACTCAGCGGCGGGACATGTAGATGTCGAGCGCCTTGTGCAGCAGCTTGTTCAGCGGGAAGTCCCACTCGCCGACGTACTCGACGGCCTCGCCGCCCGTGCCCACCTTGAACTGGATGAGCCCGAAGAGGTGGTCGGTCTCGTCGAGCGAGTCGGAGATGCCCCGCAGGTCGTAGACGGTCGCGCCCATCGCGTAGGCGTCGCGCAGCATCCGCCACTGCATCGCGTTCGAGGGCCGGACCTCGCGGCCGATGTTGTCGGAGGCGCCGTAGGAGTACCAGACGTGGCCACCGACGACGAGCATGGTCGCGGCGGACAGGTTCACGCCGTTGTGCCGCGCGAAGTAGAGCCGCATGCGGTTGGGGTCCTCGTTGTTGAGGACGGTCCACATGCGCTGGAAGTACGAGAGCGGGCGCGGCCGGAAGTGGTCGCGGACGGCCGTGATCTCGTAGAGGCGCTGCCACTCGGCCAGGTCCTCGTAGCCGCCCTGGACGACCTCGACGCCGGCCTTCTCGGCCTTCTTGATGTTGCGGCGCCACAGCTGGTTGAAGCCCTTGAGGACGTCGTCGAGCGAGCGGTTCGCGAGCGGGACCTGGAAGACGTAGCGGGGCTGGACGTCGCCGAAGCCGGCGCCGCCGTCCTCGGCCTGCTGCCAGCCCATCTTCCGCAGCCGGTCGGCGACCTCGAAGGCGCGCGGCTCGATGTGGGTGGCCTCGACGTCCTTGAGGCGCTTCACGTCCGGGTCCTGGATGCCGGACTTGATGGCGGCGGCGTCCCAGCGGCGGATGACGACCGGCGGGCCCATCTTCACCGAGAACGCGCCCTGCTGCTTGAGGTGCGCCAGCATCGGCTGCAGCCAGTCGTCGAGGTTCGGCGCGTGCCAGTTGATGACCGGGCCCTCGGGCAGATAGGCCAGGTAGCGCTTGATCTTCGGGAGCTGGCGGTAGAGCACCAGGCCGACGCCGACGAGCTCGCCGTTCTTGTCGAACCAACCGAGGTTCTCCGAGCGCCACTCGGTCTTCACATCAGCCCACGCCGGGACCTGGCAGTGGCTCGCCGCGGGCTGGCTCTGGATGAATCCCAGATGCTGCTCACGGCTGATGGTCCTCAGGGTCAGGCTCATGCGGGGCGCTCCTCGGCAGGTGTGTCCCCATCGGTCAGGGGCTCCGGCTCTCGCGCCGAAGCCTACTGTGACCGGGGAGCGCCCCGGATGGGCGTGTGCGCCCTGACGTGCCCCTGGGCTCGCCCTGACGCGCCGCCGCGACTCAGTAGCTGATGACGCCGCCGAAGAGACCGCCGTGGGCCATGCCGAGGTAGAAGCCGAACGCCGAGGCGCCGAGTCCGACGATCAGCAGGAAGCGTTCGCGGGTCGTCACGGAGATGAACTGTCCGTAGGCACCGGTCAGGATGCCGATCAGGCCCGACCAGGAGCTCAGCAGGTGCAGGTTGTCGAACTGCGCGGTGACGAAGGCGAGGACACCCAGGACCAGTGTCACGCCGACCAGGGTGTCCTGGAGGGGGTGGGGCTTGCCGTCGGTCGCGAAGAGGGAGTGGCCGGGGTCGGGTCGCATTGCCTGTGCCATGGGGCACCTCCTGGCGTTGCTGAGCGAGGGCGGCGCATCGAGGCGTCGCCGACATCCGTTGTGTACAGATTGCGTCCCCTCACCGGGGAATTTCAACCGCAGGCCGATGTGCGGGTACTCTGTACAGCTGCGCCGGTGTCTGCCCAGATCCCTCCGGGATCCCCGACGGCCCCCTCGTTCACCGAGGGGATTGTCAGTGGCGGCGGATACCGTTGCTTACGCATCACGACCCTCCTGCCACGGAACGACCGTGGCCGCTGAGTCCAAAGGAGGTGGGTTCCACATGCGTCACTACGAGGTGATGGTCATCCTCGACCCCGATCTGGAGGAGCGCGCTGTCGCCCCCCTGATCGAGAACTTCCTCTCCGTCGTCCGTGAGGGCAACGGAAAGGTCGAGAAGGTCGACACCTGGGGCCGTCGTCGTCTCTCGTACGAGATCAAGAAGAAGCCCGAGGGCATCTACTCGGTCATCGACCTGCAGGCCGAGCCTGCGGTCGTCAAGGAGCTCGACCGCCAGATGAACCTGAACGAGTCGGTCCTCCGGACCAAGGTCCTCCGCCCCGAGACCCACTGAGCTTCTAGCTCAGAGGTCATCGGGTTCGAGTAGCTACAAGCAGCCAGAAGCAATCCCGCCGAGAGGTTCCCCCATGGCAGGCGAGACCGTCATCACGGTCGTCGGCAATCTTGTCGACGACCCCGAGCTGCGCTTCACCCCGTCCGGTGCGGCGGTCGCGAAGTTCCGTATCGCGTCCACCCCCCGCACCTTCGACCGTCAGACCAACGAGTGGAAGGACGGCGAAAGCCTCTTCCTCACCTGCTCGGTCTGGCGTCAGGCGGCGGAGAACGTCGCCGAGTCGCTTCAGCGAGGCATGCGCGTCGTCGTGCAGGGCCGGCTGAAGCAGCGGTCCTATGAGGACCGTGAGGGCGTCAAGCGCACGGTCTACGAGCTGGATGTCGAGGAAGTCGGCCCCAGCCTCAAGAACGCCACGGCCAAGGTCACCAAGACCACTGGTCGCGGTGGTCAGGGCGGCTACGGCGGCGGTGGCCAGCAGCAGGGTGGCGGCAGCTGGGGTGGAAACTCCGGCGGCGGCGCCCCGCAGGGTGGTGGCGGTGCTCCCGCCGACGACCCGTGGGCGACCGGTGCTCCTTCCGGCGGTTCCGGTGCCCAGCAGGGCGGCGGAGGCGGCGGCTGGGGTGGGAACTCCGGCGGCGGCTACTCGGACGAGCCTCCCTTCTAGGGCACACGCCCTCGAAGCAGCTCGTATCCCCACTTCTTGATCACACAGGAGAAACACCATGGCGAAGCCGCCTGTGCGCAAGCCTAAGAAGAAGGTCTGCGCGTTCTGCAAGGACAAGACCGCGTACGTGGACTACAAGGACACGAACATGCTGCGGAAGTTCATTTCCGACCGCGGCAAGATCCGTGCCCGCCGCGTCACCGGCAACTGCACGCAGCACCAGCGTGACGTCGCCACGGCCGTCAAGAACAGCCGTGAGATGGCGCTGCTGCCCTACACGTCCACCGCGCGATAAGGAAAGGGTGACCGAAAAATGAAGATCATCCTGACCCACGAGGTTTCTGGCCTCGGCACCGCCGGCGACGTCGTCGACGTCAAGGACGGCTACGCTCGCAACTACCTGGTCCCGCGTGGTTTCGCGATCCGCTGGACCAAGGGTGGCGAGAAGGACGTGGCGCAGATCCGCCGCGCCCGCAAGATCCACGAGATCGCGACCATCGAGCAGGCCAACGAGATCAAGGCCCAGCTCGAGGGCACGAAGGTGCGCCTGGCCGTTCGCTCCGGCGACGCCGGCCGTCTCTTCGGCTCCGTGACCCCGGCCGACATCGCCTCGGCGATCAAGTCCGCGGGTGGCCCCGACGTCGACAAGCGTCGCGTCGAGCTCGGTTCGCCGATCAAGACCCTGGGCTCGCACCAGGTGTCCGTGCGTCTGCACGCCGACGTTGCCGCGAAGCTCGGCGTCGAGATCGTCGCCGCGTAACGCTGCCACTGGCGCTCTGCGCTCAGCAGTGAGGAAGGGCCGCACCCCTCGGGGTGCGGCCCTTCCGCTGTTTCACGTGAAACGCTCAGCGGGTGGCGCCTGTGACGATCCAGCGGCCGGAGCGTGAGCGCAGCCAGAGCGTCACCATCCGGACGGTCATCATCAGGGTCATCGCCCACCAGAGGGCGGTCAGCCCGCCACCGAGCACCGGAACGAGCAGGGCGACCGGGGCGAAGACCGCGAGGGTCAGCAGCATGGCCCAGGCCAGATAGGGCCCGTCGCCCGCGCCCATGAGGACTCCGTCGAGGACGAAGACGACACCGGAGATCGGCTGGGACAGCGCGACCACCAGCAGGGCGGGGAGCAGGGTGTCCTGGACGGTGGTGTCGCTGGTGAAGAGCGGGACGAACAGGGGGCGGGCGACGATCAGAAGCGCGCCGAGCACCACTCCGGAGGCCACGCCCCACTGGACCATGCGGCGGCAGACCTGACGTGCGCCCTCGGCGTCGTTCGCGCCGAGATAGCGGCCGATGATGGCCTGGCCCGCGATGGCGATCGCATCGAGGGCGAAGGCCATCAGGCTCCACAGGGACAGGATGATCTGGTGGGCGGCGACCTCGGCGTCACCCATCCGGGCCGCGACGGCGGTGGCGATCATCAGGACGGCACGGAGCGACAGCGTACGGACCAGGAGAGGGGCGCCGGCCTGGGCGGAGGCGCGGATGCCGGCCGGGTCCGGGCGGAGAGAGGCGCCGTGACGCCGGGCCCCCCGTACGACCACGACGAGGTAGGCGACGGCCATGCCGCACTGGGCGATGACCGTGCCCCAGGCCGAGCCGGCGATCCCCAGACCCGCGCCGTAGACCAGTCCGACGTTGAGCGCCCCGTTCACGGCGAAGCCCCCGATGGCCACGTAGAGCGGTGTGCGGGTGTCCTGGAGGCCGCGCAGGACGCCGGTGGCGGCCAGGACGACGAGCATGGCGGGGATGCCGAGGCTGGAGATCCGGAGATAGGTCACGGCGTAGGGCGCGGCCGTGTCGGAGGCGCCGAAGGCATCGATGAGCCAGGGCGCCGTGGGCAGGGTCAAGGCGACGACGGCGGCGCCGAGCAGGAGGGCGAGCCAGATGCCGTCCATGCCCTGTCGGATGGCGGCCGGGAGGTCGCCCGCGCCGACGCGTCGTGCGACGGCCGCCGTGGTCGCATAGGCGAGGAAGACGAAGACGCTGACGGCGGTGGACAGCAGGGCGGCGGCGATCGCGAGACCCGCGAGCTGGGGGGTGCCGAGGTGGCCGACGATGGCGCTGTCGACCATGAGGAAGAGCGGCTCGGCGACGAGGGCACCGAAGGCCGGCAGGGCGAGGGAGACGATCTCGCGGTCGTGCTGTCGGCGGACGGCCTTGGAGGTCGCGGGGGCCTGGATCATGCGGTCAATCTAATCTTCCACAGGTAAGAGATGCAATGCCTAGTAGACCATTACTTCGCGATGGCGCGGGGCTTCGGGTGTGGGCCGTTTGTTCTGATCTTGGTCCGGGTGGAGAACTTTTTCTCCCCCACAGGCCGTGGATGGAAAAACTGCAGGTCAGATGGGTGAGTGTGGGGGTGCTATGAGTTTGTCCACATGGCTGTCCCCCGCTCCGTGCACAGGATCCGGGGAGTTCTCCACAGCATCTGGCCGTTCACCCACAGGCCCTGTGGATAACCAGATTGGCTGACGCTCCTCGCGGGCCTACCGTGGTCCGGCGCCCGACGCGCCAGCAGCGGTCGCAAAGCCACTCGTTGATCAAGGCCGTGGCGTAAGAAAGAGTGGCACGGCGAGGTCCGCGGAGCGGACGGAGGAGGTGGCTTGGTGAGCGTTCCCGAGCCCATGGACGACCCCTGGGCCGACAGCGGACCGAGCGACCGGCTGCCCACTCGTACCCGAGGAGAAGGCCGCGGCCGGGGCCGCGGGCGCGACGACCAGCACGAGCGCGGCAACGACGGCCCGTGGGACGGCGGACTCTCCGGTTTCGAGCGAGTCCCCCCGCAGGATCTCGACGCCGAGCAGTCCGTCCTCGGCGGCATGCTGCTCTCCAAGGACGCCATCGCGGACGTCGTGGAGATCATCAAGGGCAACGACTTCTACAAGCCCGCCCACGAGACCGTCTACTCCGCGATCCTCGACCTGTACGCCAAGGGCGAGCCGGCCGACCCCATCACCGTCGGCGCCGAACTCACCAAGCGCGGTGAGATCACCCGCGTCGGCGGCGCCTCCTATCTCCACACCCTGGTCCAGTCGGTCCCGACCGCGGCCAACGCCTCGTACTACGCCGAGATCGTCCACGAGCGCGCCGTCCTGCGCCGCCTCGTGGAGGCCGGCACCAAGATCACGCAGATGGGCTACGCGGCCGACGGGGACGTCGACGAGATCGTGAACTCGGCGCAGGCCGAGATCTACGCGGTCACCGAGCAGCGCACCACCGAGGACTACCTGCCGCTCGGCGACATCATGGAGGGGGCCCTCGACGAGATCGAGGCGATCGGCTCCCGCAGCGGTGAGATGACGGGTGTGCCGACCGGCTTCACCGACCTCGACTCGCTCACCAACGGACTGCACCCCGGCCAGATGATCATCATCGCGGCCCGTCCCGCCATGGGTAAGTCGACCCTCGCCCTGGACTTCGCCCGGGCTGCCTCCATCAAGCACAACCTGCCCAGCGTCATCTTCTCCCTCGAAATGGGCCGCAACGAGATCGCCATGCGCCTGCTCTCGGCGGAGGCCCGGGTCGCGCTCCACCACATGCGCTCCGGCACGATGACCGACGAGGACTGGACGCGGCTCGCTCGCCGCATGCCCGACGTCTCCCAGGCGCCCCTGTACATCGACGACTCCCCGAACCTGTCGATGATGGAGATCCGGGCCAAGTGCCGTCGGCTCAAGCAGCGCAACGGCCTCAAGCTCGTGATCATCGACTACCTCCAGCTGATGCAGTCGGGCGGCTCCAAGCGGCAGGAGAGCCGTCAGCAAGAGGTCTCCGACATGTCGCGAAACCTCAAGCTCCTCGCCAAGGAGCTGGAGCTGCCCGTGATCGCGCTCTCCCAGCTGAACCGTGGTCCCGAGCAGCGCACCGACAAGAAGCCGATGGTCTCCGACCTGCGTGAGTCCGGCTCGATCGAGCAGGACGCCGACATGGTGATCCTGCTGCACCGCGAGGACGCCTACGAGAAGGAGTCCCCGCGGGCCGGCGAGGCGGACATCATCGTGGGCAAGCACCGAAACGGTCCGACGGCCACGATCACCGTCGCCTTCCAGGGCCACTACTCGCGCTTCGTGGACATGGCCCAGACCTGACCCCCGCCTCAGACGGCCGCTCGGTGGGCGGAGGCGAGGGCCCGTACGCCCGCCAGGCTGTCGTCGTGGGTGGGCGACCAGCCGAGTTCCCGTTCGGCCTTGCTCGCGTCCAGGCGCAGCTGGGAGGTCATGGCCGTGTGGGCCAGGGGCGCCGGCCTGAGCAGCCAGAGGGGGACTCGCAGGGGCTTGGGGGCGCCGAAGGCCGCGGCGACCTCCTGGAGGTGTCGGCCGAAGGAGAGCGGGGTGCGGTCGGCGATGTTGTAGGCCTGGCCCGGGGTGCCGCCCTCGGTGGCGAGGACGACGGCCCGTGCCGCGTCGTCGATGTCGACCCAGGAGAAGGCGAGTCCGCGGTCGGCGACCACGGGCAGGGAGCGCTTGCGCAGGAGGGGGACCACGTCGTTGTCGGTGACCTCGGCGCCGTAGAAGAAGCCGAAGCGCAGGCTGATCGCTTCGAGGCCTTCCGCGGTGAAGGCCAGCTGCTCCTTGGCCCGCATGGCGCCGACGTGACGCTCCAGCCAGGTGTTGGTGCCGCGCGGACCGAAGGGGGTGTTCTCCTCGGTGATGAGGCCGGTGCCGTGGTCGCCGTACCCGTAG
Source organism: Streptomyces gardneri (assembly GCF_006539185.1). GTDB lineage: Bacteria > Actinomycetota > Actinomycetes > Streptomycetales > Streptomycetaceae > Streptomyces > Streptomyces gardneri. The sequence continues at coordinate 3,031 of NZ_BJMN01000034.1, read as the reverse complement.
CCGAACATCATCGACTCGACCACGAACCGGCGGGCGCCGGTCGCCCGGGCGGCGTCGAGCAGGTTCTCGGTGCCACGGGTCCGCAGGGCGTTGGTCGGCACCATGCTCTGGTGGCGTGCCATCGTCTCGCCCTTGAGCGCGGTCGCCGCGTGGACGACGACGTCGAAGGCGAGCCCGTCCACGGCCCTGAGGACCGCGTCGGCGTCCAGGAGGTCGGCGCGCAACGTGTTCGTGGCACCCCGCCCGAGCCCCGCGACCTCGTGTCCGGCAGCGGTCAGCTGCCGGGTGGCGCTCCGGCCGAGTGCGCCGCTTGCTCCTGCCAGCAGAACCTTCATGTCCGTGCTCCCTTCCGAGGCCATCCGGTGATGTCCATGGGACGGATCGGGAAGCTTCGGATGTGACATCACGTTGGATGGGATCTATGACGACATCCTTCGAAGCCTTGTTGCCCGGTACCGAGCGCGCTCTTCTGCATCGCGTGGCGGTCGCCCAGTCCGAGGGGCGTGCGCCCTCGTTCGTCGGGGCGGTGGTCCGTGACGGGGCGCTGGTGTGGAGCGGTTCGCGCAGCTGCGTGGACGGGCACGCGCCGGACGCCGACACGCAGTTCAGGATCGGCTCCCTCACCAAGGTGTTCACCGCCGTGCTGGTGATGCGGCTGAGGGACGAGGGGCTGCTCGACCTCGACGATCCGCTGGAACGCCACCTCAAGGGAACGGGTGTCGGCGAGGTGACCATCGCTCAGCTCCTCGGCCACAGCGGTGGTCTCGCTGCCGAGACGCCCGGCCAGTGGTGGGAGCGGTCCTCCGCCGCGCTGCGGCCGGAGCTCTCCGACGTCCTGGGGGAGCGGCCTTCCCTCCGGACCCCGGGGCGGGGCTTCCACTACTCCAACCCCGGCTACACGCTGCTCGGTTCACTCGTCGAGGAGGTGCGGGGAGTCCCCTGGGCGGAGGCGCTGCGGAGCGAGATCCTGGAGCCGTTGGGGATGGACCGTACGACGCTCGACCCGGTCGCCCCGCACGCGGGCGGCTGGGCGGTGCATCCCTGGGCCGATGTGATGCTTCCCGAACCGTCCGAGGACCTGGGGCTGATGGCGCCGGCCGGCCAGCTGTGGTCGACGGCTGCGGACCTCGGCCGCTTCGCCGTGTTGCTCGCGGCGGGCGACGAGCGGGTCCTCGCGGCGGCCTCCGTGGAGGAGATGCGGGCTCCCGCCTCCCCCGCCGGCGAGGGCGACTGGGAGGGGAGCTACGGGCTCGGTCTCCAGCTGCTGCGCAGGGACGGCCGGACCCTGATCGGCCACACCGGCTCGCTGCCGGGCTTCGTCGCCTGCCTCTGGGTGAGCGTCGAGGACGGACTGGCGGGGATCGCCCTCGCCAATGCCACCTCCGGGCCGCTGACGGCGGCGGTGGCGGCCGATCTCGTACGGATCGTGGCGGACGCCGAGCCGAGGTTCCCGGAGCCCTGGCGCCCCCTTCCGGAGGCCGAGGTCGACGAGGAGCTGCTCTCCCTGACGGGGCCCTGGTACTGGGGCACGTACTCCTACGGGCTCCGGCTCGGGCCCGAGCGTTCCGTGGTGCTGGAGCCGCTGAGGGGAGCCGGGCGGCGGGCGAGGTTCCGTGCGCTGCCCGAAGGCGGCTGGGTCGGGCTCAACGGCTACTACGCGGGGGAGACGCTCCGCGCGGTGCGGCGCCCCGACGGCAGCGTGAGTCATCTCGACCTGGGGTCCTTCGTCTTCACCCGGGAGCCGTACGAGCCGGGGGACGCGGTGCCGGGCGGCGTGGACGAGGCGGGCTGGCGCGGCCTCTGAGCCGTCCTGCGGTGAGCGCCTCCGCGTGCCCCACCTCGTGTTTCACGTGAAACAGCGCGCCGGGCCGTCGCCTGGCGCGCTGTCCGTCCACGGGAGCCTCAGAGGTTCTTCTTGAAGCCCACGTGAGAGGCCTCGAAGCCGAGCCGCTCGTAGAAGCGGTGGGCGTCGGTGCGTGTGGCGTCGGAGGTCAGCTGAACCAGTCCGCAGTCCTGACGGCCGGACTCCTCGACAGCCCATTCGACGAGCTGGGTTCCGAGTCCGCTGCCGCGCTCGTCGGCGTGGATGCGGACGCCTTCGATGATCGAGCGAGTGGTGCCCTTGCGGGAGAGCCCGGGGACCAGCGTCAGCTGAAGCGTCCCGACGACCTTCTCCCCGCGGACCGCCACGACGAGGTGCTGGTGGGGATCGTTGGCGAGGCGCTCAAAGGCGGCGAGGTACGGGGAGAGGTCGTCGGGGGACTCGCGCTGCGCACCCAGCGGGTCGTCGGCGAGCATCGCGACGATGGCCGGGAGGTCGGCGGCGACGGCGGGGCGTATCTCAAGATCGCTCATGCTCGCAGCGTACGCACGCTCCCCCTCTGCCGCCGCTCCTCTTCCGGCTGGGATCTTCCGGCTCGGATCGTCCGGCTCAGACGGTGACGCCCACGCCCTCGACGACCTGGACCAGCGGGGCCAGCTCGGGGTTCTGCGCGGCTTCGTCGAGGGCCTCGCGCAGAGCGCCGTCGTTGGTGGGGCGGGCCTCTTCGAGGAGCTTCTGGCCGGCCTCGGTCACATCGGTATAGATGCCCCGCCGGTCGGTGGCGCAGAGGTAGCGGGTGAGCAGGCCGCGGTCCTCGAGCCGGGTGACGAGCCGGGTGGTGGCGCTCTGGCTCAGCACGACGGCGTCGGCGACCTGCTTCATCTGGAGGTGGCCGCCGGGGCCGCTGTGCTGGCGGCTGAGGACGTCGAGAAGGGAGTACTCGCGGACGCTCAGACCGTGTCCGGACTCCAGGGCGCGCTCGATGTGCGACTCGATCCTGCCGTGCAGCAGGGAGAGGGCGCACCAGCGCTGGGCGAGCGCGGTCAGTGCGGGGTCCGTCGCGGTCATGGTCTCTCCTCGGTCTCCTCGGCGCCGGAGCGGCTCATGAACCAGGGTAGACGAAGCAGCGCAATAATGCGCGTCTGCAAGTAAATCTTCCCGGGGTCACCGGTGCGGCCGGGGCCACCGGCGGGCCGGCGTCAGCCGGCC